>NZ_CP136511.1:0-1798776 GCF_032806925.1 Paraburkholderia kirstenboschensis
TGTCATTGATTGCGACCGTGAACAACGAATAGTCGCGCGTCACAACAGAATGATCCCGTGACACGTGGGCGGCGACTAGCGGCTCTGCAGTTGCGGGCGCCGTTACCATTGCTGGGCTTGCCGTGTCGGTGGTAACGCCGTCTTGATTCCACGATCCGGTTTTGCGGGCGTCGCGGGATGCTCTGCGGACTTGTTGTCCATCCTGGAAAGGCTCACCATTGACTGGCCGGCCACCTGCTCTGCATGCTTTTGCAGGATGCGCCTTGCTTCCAGATACGCAGGATGGGCCGGCAGCTTTCCCGACGGTGCAGCCTCGGCATAACGGATCAACGCCTCGACGGCGTCGCCGTTTGTGGCCAGATGGAGCAGCCGGCGCTTCTCGAGTGAGCGGTTCGCCTGGCGCACATAAAGCGAATGCGGCGTTCGGTGCCATGGGGGCGCGGCGCGCACGACGCCGAGAAAATGCCCTTGCTGTGTTGACACGGTCGCGTAGCGCGCGTCGTCCTCGTCGTCGAGATGGACCCAGAAGTTTCCACCCAGCAGATCGGTGCGCAGGCAAAGCCATTCCGCTGAGTAGCGGCCGTTGGCGAAGTTGAAATGGGGACGGCGACCACTGTTCACACCGCCGAGCAGCGTGCACAGCTTGCGTACGCCGACGATGCGCCGAACAGCGTCAGGGTCGGCTTGCCGTGGTTTCCATTTTCCTTGTGCGAGCAGTCGCTCGAGCTGCTCGAGCGGACTCCGATATCCAAGTCCGGAGTGTGGCGTCGCGTTGTAGTTTGCAACGAGTGTGTCGAGCAACTCTTGCGCGTACTCGAGTTGAAACTGGGTGGCGAGCGCCGCTGCGTCGGGATCGGTCCCGCGCCGGGCCACTGGCGAACTCCCGGTTGTGGTTGAGAGTCGATGGAAACCGTCGGCTGCCAGACGTGCAAAAAATGATTCGATAAACGGCCGGTCGTCCTTGCTGCGTCGGCGGCTAAAGCTCGCAGGGTTCTGGGGCGTGACGAGCTTTGCGCCCACCACGTCGCGCAGGACACCTTCGACGCGTTTGCAGATATTGGCGAGCGCGCCATCGACGCTGAATTCGTTCCAGCATGCGCCGACCAGTTGAGGAAAGCGGTGAGCGGGCAGGCCAGCGCCTGGAAGATAGGCGGCATTGCCGAACTGAAGTTCGCGTGGCGCCCATGGCTGGAGGGCGCAGCGGACGGCTCGCAGTACATCTTCCGCCGCGCATTCGCGGCGCAAACTCAGGTGGTAGCCGAGCACAGCACGCGACACTACGTCGATAAGCACAACGACCCACAGACGGTGAATCATGCGCGGCTCGGTTCCGCCGTGCGGGGAGGGCACCAGCACCACCATTCGACTGTCAAGTTTGTGCGCGTCACACTCGACGCGCTCGAATGGAGCAAGAAGCGGCCGACGCGTTCCGTCGCCGCCCCGTGCCTTGCGCGCTGCGTCGTCGCCGGCAAGTTGACGTGCTCGGGCAGGATTCTCGGCAAGCACGCGATCGATGAAACGGGAGAGCGTCACATAACCACGCTTCTCGACGTTGAATGGCCATTCGCCCCGGCGCTCGAAGCCGCGCTCGCGCAATTCAGCGAGAAACCATCGGAACACTGTCATGCGCGGCCGAAGCGAAGACTCGAGGTCGCCGCGTTTGCGCAGGATGTGCTCGCGCAGACAGCTTTCGAACCCTCTCCCCGCTGGAGACTGAAAAACCCATTGCAGTGCACCCGCTGCTCCGCCGCCCCATCCATCAGGCTTGATCGGTGCCTTTCTGTCGTAAGACTTGACACGCGCATACGGTAGGAGGCCGCGCCAGCCGTGAACGTCTCCGTCGGGATGGGCTGCGAGGCAGCGCTCGGTGAGCAATCGGTAGGTCTGCACGCGGCTCATCTCGCATGCTGCCTTAAGCTGCGCGTCGGTAGCGCCGTCGAGATACAGGCGGATAGCGCGCTCACGTCGCCCGTACAACGCTTCACGTTCAGGGGAGAGCGCGGCTCTGTCGATTCCGGGCCAGGTTGCGAGATCGATCTCGCGCGCATCCAGACCGGTACTTTGCGAAGAGTCGCATGCCCGGAACCTTGGCCCTCGTCTCATTTGACCTCCGCCGTCAGGTCGATACACCGGAATAAGGGTAGGCAAACTCGCGCGGCAGCGTTGCTGCAGTTGTGAACGATGGCCACGGGATATTCGAGATTGGCGGATACAGTCGTTCGGTGCCCGGTGACGCATCCCCCCCCCGATCATTGCACCCCGCGGTGTAGAAGCTTGACGGGCGTGGTCGCGTAAGACGCTTGAGGACCCACTCCGGTCACAACACGTTCTCCGAAGCGGTCAGTCAGCCAGATCCAGGTTTTGCCAAGTGGAGTGCGAAAAAGCGGCCGTTGGCGGCCTCACCCTATCGGCCAATTGCCGTCATACACCTGGTTGCTGCCTCGGACATTCAAACGACGGATTTCCGCCCGTTAGCGTCCCTTCGCCTCGCAGGAGTTCTCGGATTGCCAGCCATGTTCGCACTCTCTGCATGCCCGATCAGAACGCAGAGCGGATCGTGCCACCATCGACACGGATCGTGGCGCCGCTCACGTAGTCGGCGTATGGGCTTGCGAGATAAGCAACCGCCGCCGCGATCTCTTCAGGACGGCCGAGGCGGCCGACGTCGTTGGGCACCATATCGCGAACGAGCCGCGCTCGATCTCCTCCCACGTCTGACCCCATCCGTGCTGCGAAGCGATGGTCTCGAGCAGTTCCCTGACGGCCGGCACGAGAATCGCGCCGGGTGCCACAATATTCGAGGTCACGCCGGAGTCCTTGAGGTCGCACGCCAGCGAAACAGCCAGGTTGTGCCTGGCGGCAAGCGACGCGTTGTAGTCAGGCTGCATCGAGACCGGCTGACCGGCGAGCCCGCCGCCGATCTGAATCACGCGGCCCCACCCGCGCTCGCGCATGGCTGGCACCAGCCGCTGGATCATGCGCACGGCGGACAGGACGTTGACCTCATAGGTCTCCATCCACTTGTCGGGTAAGGCAGTGCTCGGTTCAGATGGTGATAATAGCCAGCGTTATTGACCAGTATGTCGATGGTTCCACCTTCGGTCGCCTTGGCAACCACGGCATTGGCGCCCGCATCGGTTGCCAGATCGCCCCGCGCGACTTCGGCATGGCCGCCTGCCACTGTGATCGCTGCCGCGACCGCCTCGGCACGACCACTGCTGCGGCCATGCACAACCACCGTTGCGCCCTCCGCAGCCAGCAACTTGGCAACACGCTGGGTAAAAAAGGCGCGGCTACCCGCGAGGCGATCCTCGCATCCGCGCGACAGGCATTTACGCAGCCGGGCTACGATGTTGCGTACGCGAGATCGCTGAGAACGCGGGAGTCACCGCGATGCTCGTGAATCGTTATTTCGGGTCCAAGGAACAGCTGTTCGAGGAGGTAGTCGACCTGGTTCTTTCCGAGGAGGTAGTCGACCTGGTTCTTTCGGCTCCGGGCATCCTCACGCGGGAAGTGATGACGAACGCGCCTGACGTATCAACGCTATGCCGCGATGTCGCTGCCGCGCTTGTGGCGAAGACCGCACCGGACATCACGTCGATGGACGGGTTTCTCATCATGCTGCGATCGGCCAACAATGGGCAGGCCACAGCCATTCTGCGCAGGAAGTTTGAAGCGCACTTTGCCCGACCGTTATCGGAGCTGCTGCCCGGCGAAGAAACCTCGCAGCTAGCCGCGATGTTTCTGGCCGTCATTGCCGGCTTC
This sequence comes from Paraburkholderia kirstenboschensis, assembly GCF_032806925.1. Taxonomy (NCBI): domain Bacteria; kingdom Pseudomonadati; phylum Pseudomonadota; class Betaproteobacteria; order Burkholderiales; family Burkholderiaceae; genus Paraburkholderia; species Paraburkholderia kirstenboschensis. The sequence goes on from NZ_CP136511.1 coordinate 3,766, forward strand.
CAGGTCATGCGGCAGGTCGTCGAGATGGCCGCATTGGCGCAAGCCAAACCGGATCAGTTGGAGCGACAACTAGAGGCGCTCTTCGGGTTGCTGATTATCGGAACTCCGATCAAGCACTTGACTGGCTGAAGGGTTGCGATACATCACGCGGGGTAACACCAAATCGGCGGTAGCGTTGGTGGGAAGAGCGGGAAAGGGCAGTGCAAATATTGCCTAATCGCGGGTATGGCACATGTTTGAGCCGTCCGCGCGCAAAAGCCTGATCGACCGCGAAGGGTCGCGTGCTGCCGATTGCACGCTCGCGAGTTTGCGCTGCGTGTACCCATTACAGGGGGCAGCACGCGGCCAGTGAACGAGATCGCTCGCGAGCGGTAGAGCCGACCCTACGATATAGCAATAACGACCGGCGACCCGCTCGGCCAATATCGATAGTCCGTTTCGCTCATTCGTATGCAAAGACGCTACCGAATTTGTCCATGCTTTCGAGTGCCATGCCCGAGCCGCGCACGACGCAGGTCAGCGGGTCTTCGGCAACGAACACCGGCAGACCGGTCTCCTCGGCGAGCAGCCGATCGAGGTCGCGTAGCAATGCTCCGCCGCCCGCGAGCATGATGCCGCGCCCAGCGATATCTGCGCCGAGTTCTGGTGGCGTTTGCTCGAGTGCGATCCTGACCGCCGATACGATCTGGTTCAGTGGGTCGGTAAGCGCTTCGAGGATCTCATTGCTGGAGACCGTGAAGCTGCGTGGTATCCCTTCCGACATATTGCGGCCCTTCACTTCCATTTCCTTGACTTCTGAGCCCGGGAAAGCAGAGCCGATTTCCTTCTTGATGGCTTCGGCGGTCTGTTCGCCGATCAACATCCCATAGTTGCGGCGGATATAGTTGACAATGGCTTCGTCGAACTTGTCGCCGCCGACGCGCAGAGAACCTTTATACACGATGCCGCCAAGCGAAATGACGCCCACTTCAGTGGTGCCGCCACCGATATCGACAACCATCGAGCCGGTCGCTTCAGACACGGGCAGGCCGGCGCCGGTTGCGGCGGCCATCGGCTCTTCGATCAGGTAGACGTGCGATGCGCCCGCACTGTGCGCAGCTTCCTTGATTGCACGTCGTTCGACTTGGGTGGACCCGCACGGCACGCAGATAATGATGCGCGGCGACGGCGCAAATATGCGCGGTGCGTGCACCATCCGGATGAATTGCTTGATCATCTGCTGGGTGATGTTGAAGTCGGCGATCACGCCGTCCTTCATCGGGCGGATGGCTTCAATGTTTCCCGGCACCTTGCCAAGCATTTCCTTAGCTTCCTTGCCAACTGCCAGAATGGTCTTTTTGCCGCTCGGGCCACCTTCCTGACGGATCGACACGACCGAAGGTTCGTCAAGCACAATGCCCTTGCCGCGCATGTAGATCAGCGTGTTTGAGGTGCCAAGATCGATCGCCAGGTCGTTGGAAAAGTAACTGCGTAGAAAACCGAACATTGAAAATCCCGTCTCGCTTGATGTCAGGCTTTTGGCCGACGACGTGCGACCATGTTGCAGTCGGGAGGGAAAAGAATAACAGGTGCAGAGGCCCGAAGACTCCCCGCCGGATGCGCGGGGCTCGCAAATGGAAGGCACTCCGCCTGGACGTGACGGCAGCGCTGCGTCAAATTCGTCGACCGATGCGTAGACCGCAATAAATTTGTCACTACTTCGCGAGTAAATCTGTCACTTCACGGCCCGTCGGCCAGACGGCTAACTAAATCACCTTAAATTCAATAGCTTGCCAAAAACGAATTAATTGTGTCACCGGCTAGACTTTGCGCAGGTGTCACCACCGGACATTTCCATCCGTGCGGGATGCACAGCGTCGACGTCGTTGCCCGTGCGCAGGCGCAATCGGCGACGGATAGCGATGCGGTCCTGCCGGCGCATCGCAGAAGTTGTCGAGAGCAGCGAAAGCTGCCCGTAGCTGTAGTGCGAATGGCACCAGCCACATCGAAACGGCGCTCCGATCACGCTGGCGTTTATTATGTAAGGCGTCTCGCCGTTGCAATGCGGACAACGCGTCTGGAGCGATTGTTGATGCGCCGGACAGAGATTTTCGTCCTCACGCTGGAACAACACGCTGTGGTAGCCGTGCGCTGCGCACTGTCGGCAATACCGGAAGACCCCGCGATACCGATCATGCGGCGCGGCACCAGGCAACGATGTGCTCAACACGCTCGAGGGCAGGCGTAGCACGCGGCACAACCGCGTCAGATCGACGGCGTCCCGCACCGGCGCCACGCCTTCATGCCGATCCACTTCGGGACTGATCAGATGGAGCAGGGCGTGCCCGGGGAGCGCGTTGGCGCAGGCGAACTTCCAGAGAATCGAGACAAGGGATTCGCCCGGCATCAACAATCCGGGGCTGAGGGCACTGCCTCGCGCGAGCGAGATTCGCCACTCGTCAAATGGCAGAATCGGAAAGCGTGGCGCCTTGATCGCCGCGGCATCACGCCGTGGCAAGCGTGCGTCCGGTGGCATGGCGGGACTGAACGTAGCCGCAGTGGTGCACTGCGTAGGTCCACAACGCAGCCTCGGGACAATAATCCGGCGCGTCCTTTAGCTCGCTTTCCTTAAGCACAATCTCGATGGCGCGCACGAACGATTCCATCGGGATTTCGAGCTTACCCGACAGACTCGCTTTGTGGTGTGCAGCTTCGAACGCCTGCCATAACAGGCCCGCGTCGTCTAATAGCCGATAGCCGGCGTCGAATGCCTGTGGGACATAAAAGCGCGTGAAGCTCCATGGAGTGCCCTCAGGATAGGCGGTCTGATCGTAGCCGTTCATGCAGGTGGCGACATCCTGTGCGTTGCGGATGCCAGAGAAAGAGAGCTCTTCGACCATCAGACGCGCAACGATCTGGGTCTTGTGAGCAATCTGCAGACTGGTTTTCTGGGCGAGCAACTCCTCCTGACCGACGAGGAAAGTAAACAGCTTGATCTGTTGCCGGTCGAGCGCGTCGTGTACGTCACGCAGCCACTCGTACTCATTCTCGTTGTAGCGCTGCGCCTCGTCGCAAAAGAGCAATACCGTGCCACCGCCAGAACGGGCGACCGCCTCGCGAATTCTCAACGACAGGCGCAGCCGCTTGGACGGGTTGGAGCCGGCGTTCGGATCAGGATCCCCGACCGCCTCAAGCAGGTTGGCAAAGAACGGTCCCTCGGCGTGGCGCGGTTTATGTTCGCACTGCGCGTGATAGCTGGTTATCCGGGAATAGTTGTGCGCGAGCAGCAGTCGCACGTATTCGATCGCGCGGGTCTTGCCGATCCGCGATGGTCCGTAGATCAGCGCACCCATGATCCGGTAGTGCAGACATCGGGCCACGAGATCATAGAACGCCTCGATTGCTGGGGTGGCAATCCGATAATTGCCGGTGGCCAGCGGATGCAGCAACGGATCGATAGGACGCGGTATCTGAAGCGACATGGTGCCTCCCATGCAAACGACGGGGTTAAAAGACCTGACCAGTACCGATGGAAAGTTTCCTCGGTCGGACTGGCGCGCGAGCCGCAAGCTCGACGGCGGTCACCATTGGTGATGCTGGCGCTGCCTGGGTCGCCGTCGATGCCGCCATCCCGGTTTCCACTGGCCGCGCCGGACCCACGGGGGTGCGCACTGTCGGCGCTGACGCCAGCAACCTGACTGCGTGCGCGAGTTCCGTGGCTGCCTTGCGCGTCTTCCTGGCCTGCTCGAGCTTCGTCTGAACGTAAGCCTCAATCGGATTGGCGCCGACCATCGCGCTGCCATGGCGCTGACCCTTGAGCTTGCGGATTTCCTGACGCAGTTTGAGGTTGTGCGGCACCACACGCCATGCCCCTTGTGCATCGAGCACGCCCAGTTCGGTTCCGTCGGGCAGGAACGCCCGCACACAACGCAGGTCGTCGGCGTTCATGTAGATCAACAGTTGTGTGCCGATCAGACGGGTGCTGGCTGCCAGCACGTCGCTCGTATAGCGCACACCATGCACATTGATGTGCGGACGCACGCCCTGGTCAAGGTACGCTCGCACGGGACAGCGGCGTGCCGACTGCATCAGGCAGAGAGTGCGTCGATGATGTTCTGCGAGCCATGTGACCATGATCTGCTTGCCGCGGATAAAATACTCCATCGCATCAAGCGGCGTGGCGTTATTCAAGCCGCTGTGCGGCGTGCCGTTGTAACCCGCGATCGCATACTCGACAAGCTCTTCCAGTTCATCGAGCGACACATACAGACGCAGGTTGCCTTTCGGATCGGCGAGGGCGCGGCGCAGATCGCGCGGATGAGAACCCGTATAGCCCGGCAGGCGCGAAGACAACCGGCTGGCGATCGTACCGAAGAAGCGCTCGATGTACGGCCGCTCATCCGGGCTGTACATCGGTCCCGCGTCGACGAGACAACCGACGAATTCACATAACGCAGTCAAGGTGTCGTCCGCGAGATTCGCTTTTGCGTTGTCAAGCTTCATCCATTCCCAGGTGACGTACTCCAGTTCCGGCAACCTCTGCGATGCGAAGCCGTCCTGCGGTCCGTAGCTGAGCCCCTCTATGGTGAAGGGACGGGCGCGATGCGGCTCCAGAGCTTTCTCGATGGTCTTGATCACGTCATAGCGGCTGTACTCGCGCGCCAGGACGAGGTGGTAGGCAAGCACAACGCGAGTGCACACATCGATAATCACCAGCAGCCACACTCGCTCCATTTCAAATTCGTGTTCAAAGCCCAGCGGGTCGCGCACGACCACTTTGAGGCGGATATCGAGCCGGTGACCGTCAAACTCCACCACCTGATACGGACGCGTTGCCGCGGGACTCCCCACGTCGTCACCCCTGTGTGGCAAGCCCTTCAGGTGCGAAGCACCCGCCGAACGTGCGGCAGCGCCGAAGCTGCGCAGCATTTCCTCTTTCAGCCTCTGCGATAGCGAACGGATCGCGCGCCCCGCCGTATTGAAAGGGTAGTCGGCTGCCGTGAGACCGACTGCGCGACAATGGCGGAGGAATTCGTCATGCAGTGGCTGCAGCCCTCGCAAGCGCGTCCGTAATCGCCCATCAGTGTTGATCTGTTCGAGCAACACGCGATGCTGTTTGACCTGCAGCAGCAGCCAGGCAGCGAGGGTAGGGTAGCGCTCGAAAAGCTGCGATAGCGCGCCTGCGGCACCGCAGCTGCCGCGCTCACCATGTACCCGAACAGGGCTTAGACGAACATACTCGGTGACCCGTAGGTAGCTAACCAGTGCGCGGAATCCAAACGGCCGTCCGTCAGGATGCAGCGAGAGGGCCCGTTCAAGCCAACGATACAACTGGCGTCGATCGACACCGGTACACTGTTCGATCTGTTTGAGCGATTCGCCGCGAGCGTAGCGAACAAGCACCTGCATCCGCGCTTCAAAGGTGCGGCGTGTCTCATGATCGAATTCGGTATAGGCAACCGTCGGCCATGTCGCGAGGTCGATTGCTTGAAACTCTGGCCTGCGGCGGTTCATGTCTTCGTCTCCGCGGCGATAAACGAAGTGAGCAGTGATAGCGCCTGCATGTGCAGATCCGGCGCACTGAGCCGTCCGGCATGCAACATGCCGAATACGGCCGTGCGGACCAGAACCGGATCCCCACTCGAGAACTCACGCTCGATCTCGAGCAACTTGCGGGGCTGGGCCAGAAAGCACTCGATCGCTCGCGGCAAGGATGATGAAACAAGGCTCCAGTTCGCCACAATGCAAGGCAGCATGCGCTGCCAGTTGTTGATCCAAACCCGCACAGCCGCGAGGTCAGCCAACGAAACTTTCCGGATGGGCAATGCGGCTCCATCGAGTTGACGATGGGATCTGGTTGCGGGGTCATCATAAAACGCGTCATCAAGGATGACTAACTCTTGTCGACCAACGTAACAAACCCAAAAGTCGGCAAGACGCTGCTTCGCGCTGACACTCACATAACCAGGCCGCTCGCAGAAGGTGACCACCGCAGGGTCTGCTTCGAACAGGATCCACTGCTCAAGGAGGTCGCGTCGGTAGAACGTCAGCCGTCGCGCCAGCTTCGGACTGAAGCCTTCGAACCGGTGTGCGCCACGCGAGCGAGCAACGGCGACCGGCTCTGCGATGTGCAGAGAATTTTCCATAAGATCAAGAGCTTACGGACGGGCTTCGAATTCTAGGACGCGAAGTGACAAATTTAATGCGGACTTATGCGAATTGACGCTTTTATTTCGTTCGGACTGCAAGCAAAACTGTCACTGCAACGCAGGATCGGTCCGATATTGCGCGGCTCTGTCGGTGACACATTTAATGTGGCCTACGATGGCACGGTCGTGCCGCTGTGTCAGCGGCAGCGTGAGCGCGTCAAGCCTGCTTCGTCACCATCAGCCAGAAGATGGCGAGGAACGCGAAGAACGCCACCGCGCCGAGCGCGGCCCATATGGACAGCAAGCGCCAGTAGGCGGCGGTCAACGGGCGGCCGCTGTTGGCGCTGACGCGGGCCGACGCCGCGAGGCGTATCTGCAGAAATACGACCGGAATCCAGCAGGAGATGGCCAGCAGGTACAAGCCGATCGACCACGCGAGCCATCGGCTGCCTAGCTGCATATTGGCAAGATGTGCGAGATAGAGACCGGTGGCGGGCTGCAGGATCGCGGTGGGCGTCGTGAAGAGCCAATCGGCGAGCACGACAAGCCGGGAGACGCACGCCACCGTCTTCGCATCGCGGCCGAGACTGGTGAGCAGCATGTAGAAGGCGGAGCCAATGCCCGTGCCGAACAGGATCGTCGACGACAGTACGTGCAGCCATTTGATAACGAGGTAGGTCATGGCTAAGTCAGGCGTTGCCGGTAGAGCCGGATCGGCCGTCAAGCTGAATCAGCAACATCAGCAGCGCGATCATGGGCAGATTCTTTGACAGCGGCCCATATGGATGCAGCCAGAACTCCGGCAAGCGCCAGCTGATTAGCGCCGTATAAAGCACGATCAGCACGATCTGCAGCGTCCACAAGCGCGCGCGCGGTCCGAGGTTGCTCGGCCACGCGAGTGAAAACGCACCGAAAGCGAGGTCGAGAAACGCCGCGCCGTAGAGCAGCAAGGGCGCGAGCGCCCCCGGCGCGCCGACCCGCGCGAGAAGTTCCAGGCTGGATGCGCGCGGATACAAACCCGCCGACACGACCCCGGTCCAGATCCACACCGCCGCGATGGATAGCCGCAGCAACGGCAGCAGCCACATGAGGCGCACCGGCACGCCAAAACGCTCGCGGTCGGCGGACACCTCCGAAAGAGCGCGCGGCTCGTGGCCGACCAGCCACTGGAAGCGCTCAGTCGGTGCGACGTTGCCGCGCTCCAGCATCGCGAGCGCATCGGCGCTCATCAATGAGCCCGGCAGAAGCTCACCAACCCGAGTTGCGAGCCTGACGAGCGCCATCGGCACCGGCAAGAACCAGCCCGGCGAATCCCCTGCGACGCGCCGTAGAACAGCAAGATACTCCTTCAGCGTCAGCGGCTCCTTGCCGACGGCGGCGACCCTTCGCGACGGACGATCGGACGATACTTCCTGCGAAGGGGTCGCAAGCGCTCCAGCCACGATGAGCTCAACAACATCGTCGATATGGACCGGCTGAATGCGTTGAGCGCCGGCGCCGGGCAGCGGCACCACAGGCAAGGTTGCCCATGCCGCGAAGAAGCGCGTGCTGCGCCCCTCCGGCGCAAACACGAGCGACGGCTGGACGATCAACGACGACACCGGCAACGCCAGCAGCGCCTCGTCGGCTGCCAGCTTGCTGCGGTGGTATAAGCTCTGCGCGTTTGCATCGGCGCCGAGCGCGGATATCTGCACGATGCGCCGCACACCCGCTGCGACGGCCGCCTTGAACAGCACGACCGGCGCAGCAGTATGCAATTGTCCGAACTCCTTGCCGCTTGCATCGCTAAAAATGCCCACGGCATTAATCACGACGTCGACGCCGTCCATCAGCGGCACCAGGCTTGCTATATCACCGAGGTTGGAGAAGTCGATCGTAACGAGCCGGCAGTTTCGCAGTCGAGGCGCGGCGGCGACCGGGTCACGCACGCCACACACCACCGAGTGGCCGACCGCGGTGAGCGCAGCGGCGACTCGCGCGCCAATCATGCCGGTAGCACCTGCAAGGAAAATCACCATGGGTCGGGACGTTAGACCGTTAGAAGACATTGTGCTGCCTGGCATATTTGCAGGCGTGCTCTCGACACTGGCGCTCGGCGCCCTGGCGCGCGTCGCCGGCAAGCGCCCGGCCGCGCCCGTCAGCGCCGTGAGTCATTGGGTCTGGCCGCAAGAAGTGAACCAGACGGCGCGGCCCCGCGCAAGGCACTTAATGACGGGGCTTGCGATACATCATCTGCTGTCGATCGGATGGGCCGCCGGGAATGCGTTCATGCTTTCCGCCATTCAGGACTCCACCAAGCCCTGCCGCGACTCGCGTTCAGAGCACCGGCAACGCATCGCGCTGGCTGGCGCAATGACGCTCGCCGCCGCCTTCAGCGACTACGTGGTGGTGCCGAAGCGCTTCACGCCGGGTTTCGAATTTCACTTGCGGGTACCGCAGATCGCAGCGGTCTACGTCGCATTCGGCGCTGGCCTGGTCGCGCCGTTCGTACTGGAAAATTTGTGCCGGCGCCGGCCGCGCGCGCAATAGCGATAAGGCGCTGGCGTGGCCGCGCCGGATGCTACTGCACTACGACGAAGCAGCAATCCGCGGAGCGCAGCATGTCAGACCCTGTCCGAAGAGCGAGGAGCATGTCGAGCAACAACCGGTGCCCGGGCACACAGAGAACATCCCAAGTGACGGCTTGGACGAGCGGCCCGACGGCTGCGTCTCGAAGACATCGCGCCGACCGCCGGTCGGGACACCAAGCCGGGTAGCCGCCCGGCACGCAAAACGACGCTGACCGCACGCGCTCGCCGGACGGAGCACAGCCTTTACGCATGGACACGACAAGGAGTTTTTTTATGAGTAGGGAATCCACAAGCGAATCCGCGAAATCTGGGACGAGCCGCGCACAGTCGCCGCAGTGAAACAGTCGGTCCAGCGTGCGCTGACGTGAACCGTCTCTGGCGATCCGTGAAACCGAAAGACGGCGTCGAGAATACCCATGCGCAGTAAGCGTTGCTTCATTGAAAAGGAAACGCGAAATGAAGGACGCAAACAAGGTCCGGCCGATGCTTCCGACGTTGGCGCTTCTGCTCGCTGACTGTACAACGGGCGGCATGCAAACTGGCACGCAGACGCAGCTTAGCGCCACCCAGTGCCGTGTTCTCACCGAGATCAGAAACAAGGCACCTGCCACACGTGAGCGCAACATAAGTGAACTGGCAGCGTTGGAACAAGCGGGCTATCACCCCGATTACTGCCCGCGAACTGTCGTCGGCAGGTAAGTAATATTCCAACTGAACAACTGATGGGCCCGTCGGCACATACCGCGCGGGGCTTGCTGCGGGCGCGGGCCGGTCGTTCACTGCGCCGATGAGTGAGCTGTTTGGCTTCGCGCAGCACCCGATAAAACGTCGATTCGGAGGCGATGTTGCGGCCTTGGCCAGCCAGGCGAGGCACGGTCTGGCTCGGTGGCAGATGACCGAATTCGACAGAGTTGGCCACGGCCAATAGGTCAGCGCGCTCGTCGGCCGACAGCTTGTGGGCAGGATCATGATGGGATAAGGATGCGCCCATCTACCGCTTCGGGACCGCCGCCTTGCCAGCGCTGCACGGTGCGCGCGCTTTATCCCACCATGGCACATGCGAGTGCCTGACAAGCCCCGGCCGTCGTCGCCTTACCGATCAGCTCCTGCAATGTCGCGCGCTCTTCAGGGGAAGTCATTCGTCCTCGTCCCCGAACAGCGCCTGATACTTTTTCTGAGAAACTTTCCGACCTCAAACCGCTTTGGCCTGTAGGATTGTCTCCCGCTGATTCGGCGCGGCGCGTCACCATGTTCAAAACGCGCTGCTGGTAACGCTGTTCATAGTAGTCCGCGCCTAGGTCGACGTAGTTGATGTCATTGCGCAGCGTGTTATAGAAAAGCGCGGCGATCTTGCTCGCTGTGGCAGTGACGGCTTTGGGCTGAGCATCGTGCGTTCCTGCGGCCGGCGCGGGTCGAAATGAAGGCGCTGTGCCGGTCGGCACGGTGCAGCAGATACAGGGTGGATGGTAACTCATGCGAAAGGCGGGCCGCTGTCGACGGTGCTACCTCTCCGCCTTTTTTGCCCGGCGCAGGTAGTGCAAGCGCCACGTGGCGCGCGCGCCTGCGTTTGGCGGGTAAGCAAGGATGCGCGTAACGGATTGGTCGTCCCGGACCGGCACTGCTGGACGACCAGAACGGTTCGCACTACGATGCCGGCTCCGTCGTCCGATCAGATACTGTGGGCTGCCCCGGGAGTACGTTCACCGTTTTTAGTCCTGCAGGACTGGACGTGTCGCAGCGCAACGGTTGCTCCACCCGTTTCTCCTGCCAGCCAGTCAGACGCGTCAGCATGTCCTTGCGATGCGACGGTCGGCCCGGTTTGAAGAAGTGATGACTACCGCCCCGGTAAGTGACCAGTTCCGCCGGTGTGTCGGTTGTCGCCATGATGCCGGTAAACAGTTCTCCTGCCTGGCAGACGGGTCAACGCTCGTGGGCTGGTTCTACTCGTTGAGCTGGTTTTCCTGATTCGCCATGATCTTTCTCCGGTAGGTTTTGTGCGCCAAGTGACGCGCGATTGATCGAGCATCTTGCGTGCCGCGATACGACCGGCGATGTGATTCGCTCTCCTAACGCGGAACGCGACCGGTCCGCGCGAGTCCCATAGCCCGGATTGCAGCACATACGACGCTAAGTCGAAGGGGTACGGGCTTCGCCTTATCCGCCGCGTATTGATGTTTATCCACATTGCTCTGCCCGCAAAATTGACTGGGCGACGTGTGCCATGCTCACTCAGCGCATCGCCCGGCGACGTTGCGACCGGCGCAAAATTGCGCCTCTTACGCGTGAATATTGCACGGGAGGTACTCGCCCCTGGGCGGTAGACAAACGCCGGTCGGGCCAGCCGCGTTCGACAGTACGGGTGCCGGGTGCTTGCACCGGCGGGCGCCTGGGGTACGTCGCTAACGGCTACCGCGCCATGCGCAAATGGACGGTCGATCATCAAGACTGCAGCTCCCGCTAGACGAACCAGGCAGGACACGCAAGCCGATAAGGTCCGGCAAACCGCGGCGACGGTATCAGCAAAACGGGCAGCGGACAACATGCCCTGAACCATACAAGGGCCGGCAGCGACCACGGCGCCGGCGCAGGTGGTGTCGGCGCCGCTGCAAAGCAACGATAAGGGCCCGTCAGAGCGCGGCCTCGCGTGACAAACGCCGTGACCTCCGCATCGTCACCGCGCTGCCTGGCTTGCATACAGGGAACAGAGGAGCTCGCTCAAACCGCCGAAGAGGAAACGAGAAGATCGCCGGTCGCCCCGTCAGGATGAACCAGCCATACTGGACTGGGACTGCTGTCGCCGTGGCTGTCTGGCGACGACAACGCACCAAGCCGCACTGTCCCGTGAGAGCCATCCTGCAGGTCGGGGATGTGCGGTATAACCAGAAGTCGTCCGGCTCAAATGCTTTTGACATTTAATACGTGGTTGCGCAAGTGCACATTCACACGATGGGCAATGGGCTATACAAAAGTGAGGCGCAAAGCGGCGAGGACCCTGACGTCAAAGCGTTTGCTGAACGAGGCGTGCGGGTGGGAACGAATCATCTCCAGCATGCCACCCAAATGTTACATGGATTACGGCGGGGGTCGTCGCAGTAGCGGCGACGTTGGTCTCCCTTAACGTACCACTCGTCATGCGCCTGCCTCCGACATCGTCCAGTCTCAATGAAGGCGGTGTCTAACGATGCCGGGACATCGCGCGCGCGCACCCTTTGAGGCACGGCACGTGGGCGTCGACCCGCGATCCTGCGCGGTGCGTGGCCCGAGCAGGACATCTGCAGGGACGCGAGATGGACGAGCGGTGCTGGGAGGTCGAATGTGCCGCGGCATGTCGCGCCAAGCCCGACCCGGCGCGTGAGCCGCCGCGCGGCAAAATGGCCTGGCCACAGGACATAAGAGGGAAACGTAGCTGAGACGAACTTATCGGACGCTGGAAACGTCTCTGTGCGAATCCAGCACGACTGCGGGCAAGCCGGAACAGAGACCGGCGGTAACAATCTCGACGCGGACAGCAGGGCGACATCATATCTTTCTTGCTGCGAACAAGCGACCTACTTTCGTCGCAGCCATCATGACAATCATCGCCGCATCCGGCGCTGGCGGTTGCGCTACCGGCACTGCGATGCAGCCACTAACGGCTCACGGGCGGCCCGCTGACTGGAAAGGACCGATCGAATCCTGTGCCACGTTGTTCGGCCCATGACACCTCGTGGACTCGATCGTAGGCCCTCGATAGCCCACGCCCCGCAATGCGTCCATAGGTACGGCCTATGCTGACTTATGCTGGCGCAACACTGCGTGAACGAGCTAGCCTTTTTGCGTGCTCTTGCAACGGCTTTTGGTGCGGTCTCCCTGGCAATGCAAAGATGCGTCATCTTTTATCTGCGGTGCGTATGCGGAAGCCGCGGCTCCATAGTGGAGCTTTGCGAGGCGCAGCTTCCTGCGAAAGCTTTGGACCATTCCCGGTTTTCGCTCCGCGCGTTGTCCATGGACGGCGGGTATGCCGGTGCCAACCAGTTGTTTGCGCGCTTAAAACCCGCATGCGAAAACTGCGGACGCGCACTAGCGCCGGGAAGCCTCGTGGCTGTCAGCGAACTTGGGCGGCTCGCTGTCATCGCACCGGCGGCCGGCGCGCGGTTCGCGCTGGACGCATCGATCGATAGGACGGCTTTGCTTTTGCGCAGCCTGGCTGGAGAAGTCCCGTCGTCCGCTTGATGCGTCGTCCCGGACCGCCACGCGTTCATCCCGCCAGACCACTGATCGGGAAGACCAGGGGACGCTAAAACGGTGAAGGCTGCCATGATTTACATCGTCCGCGTTGCTCCATACCCGACGATAGTCCGCAGACGAACGGTGGCGCCGCAACCAACAGAACCGCATCTCAGGCTAGGTGCTGGCGCTGGCCAATTCAGCCAGGTAATGGTGGCCAGTGTGGCGACTGGAAGCGATTCGCCGTGTACTCGCGCGGCACATGAGAGACGAGAGACGCACCAAGGACGACCGGCATTGCTCGCGCAACATCAAAGGGCCCACAGTGCTTGCGATCTCGGCCCTATGTGCGTGACCCCGGTACCCGATCGCTGCGGCGCTGCGCCGTCACTTGACGCGCCGACATGGCATCTTCTGTCGCTAGGCCTGACGAGACCTGCAACACTGCGACGCCAGAAACGATGCGATTTTGCCTCATGCGCAAGCGAGGCCGCCAAAGAATCGGGACGATGCCGTCAATACTGTCGCTAAAGCGGACCGCTACCGGTTTGCGTCTCGCGCTGTAAGTGGATGTGGCGCCGCCCACGGGCAGACAGCTATCCCTGTGCCTTCGCTTTTCAGGACCGAGCGTGTAGCGTTAGGTAACAGGGCACCGGAAAGGACGGGCTCTGTTTGCCGCAGCGATCGTCCGCGAGAGCCTGCGTTACACGGCGCTGGAATAACAAGGGACCAGTGACTATCCTTCGATGCAGCATGTGCGATTCTGGAGACTGCAATGGCAACAGCAACTGTTGGACGATATGTCGTCGTCACCGAGGAGCGATATGAAGGCGCTAAGTGGCGGTCCGAATGCTTTGTTGGCACCGGCGACTCCGGCAACGTGGCAGCGCTGTTCCGCGAGAAGGATTGCAGCCCTCCGTTTGACTCGCCGGATGAAGCTGCCCGGTCGGCGCTTCAACGTGGAGTTGCATTCGCCCGTTCGCTGGGCGACCCCGCGGTTGTCGGATTGCTAACCTTTTATTCGTAGGTGCCACGCGGTGCGTGAGCCCTGGGCAACGCGGTGGACGAAAGGCCAGTCTCCACTACAAACCGGCTGCACAGACAGGTCGATGGTTCGTATTGTCCGACGCTTCACTCGTCACTGCGGCGTGCGTCACCAGTGCTTAAACTGGATGTAACCTGGGCCCCGGCTTCTGGCTGCCGCAGCGTCAGGATCTCGCCGCGCTCATGTCCCGCGTTTCCGCACTGGGATGACCCTTGTTTCTAATCGGCGCATTGGGCAGCGTAACCGCGGATTCCCACCGGCTGGCGCGGCATGCGGTGCATGAATGTGACGGACGCTGGTCTGCGGCGACGGTGACACCGCAATTCCAGCACGAAAAGTACCCGTCGGCACCTATTGCGTCGAGCAGCGAAGGCTCCAGTCAGGCCTGACGGTCAATCCCGGACGCTCATCCCGTCGCTGAACGATGCTGATCGATCCTGATGCCTCGAGATAGACCCGGCGAAGCTGCCCCAGGTGGGCAACCTGCGCCGCGCGCAACTCGGACGCGAGCATTTCCCGGGACATGTCGCACACCTTCAGTTGGTCGAGCAGCATCCGGCCGTCCTTGATCAGTATGGTGACGTCGCCCTGCTGCAGCACCTCAAAGCGGCGGCAGCGCAAGCCCGCCTTGCCCGTTAGCCGTTGCAGGACGACAACGGCGCGCAGCACTACCACTGCCGGCAGGACGCCCTGCGAGGATACCTGAATCGGAACACCGATTGCAGCTCCGAGCATGAGGACGACGGCGAGCTCCGTAATGCTGAGTTGCGCGGCTACCCGTTTGCCCATCAGGCGCATCGCAGCTAGCAGCAATCCATAGACGATCACTGCGCGAGGAGCGAGTTCAACGAGGAACGCCCATGGCCCGTCGCCAACGAGAAGACGCTGGATGGACTCCATTAGCGCTCCAGTTCGGTGACTGCGTACGTCCAGTCCCGCGAGCCGCAGCGCTCGCACACCCGGCCTTGCGGTTCTGCGGTGTCGATAGTTGTGCCGCATTCAGTGCAGGCGGAACAACCATCGACCCGGCCCTCGGCGCGCAGCTCGTCGTCGATTGCGGGCAGCACGGACAGCCCGGGCCTGGAAGGCCGTGCAGGAATGAAAGAGAAAGAGCCTGACGGCTCCGTATAGAGGCGACTGATCTGCCCGAGGTGTTGCCAACCTTCGACCCGCATTGCCTCAAAGACCTTCTCTCGAGGCATCGCGGTCCGGGCGAGTTCGGCCTGCTCCAGGTGACCTTCGCTAGCAAGGAGCGTCACATCTGATTAGATCAAGGTCTCAAGACGCCGATGCGTCGATCCAGTCCGTGCAATCAAACGCTGAAGGACAATGACGACCACCGCGATAACAACAGGCGGTAGCAGCCCACGGTCTGCGGCTTGCAGCGGCACACCGACGGCCGCTGCAAGCGTCACGGCAATGGAAATCTCGAAAAGAGTATATTGACCGGCCACGCGCCTCCCGAGCAAACGCATAACCACAATGAGCAAGACATACGTGACGCTCGTTCGCAGCAACACCTCGAGCAGAAATGGCCAGGAGGCATTCCCAAAAAGGAATCGATGCCAGTCGGTCAGGCTGAACGGTCGGTCTTTCATCGTTGCAGTGATTGGCTATTTGCACCGGCTTGGCGCATGGCCTGTGCCTGGCACGAGGTCGGTAGCTTTAGCCTGCGAGAGTGGCGATATGACGGGCGCAAACGACAGAATCTCGGCGCGCCGACCGCTGGTTGGCCTTTTGACCGATGCGATCTGGGATGCCATCGGGACAGCAGCCGAAACCGGCTTCATCGCCATACTGCCACTTTGCGGTTTCCTGGCACGCTCGGCTTGGCCGGCAAATCAAAAATCGTTTCACCAAAAGTCGTTTGCAGGTCCTGGGGCCGAAGTGCGAGCGCCGACGTTACACTCCCAGGCGACGCTGCTCGCTACCGTGCCGCGCGGCAATCAAGATGAGAACAGGGCGCCAATCAGAAGCGAGAGCGGCCCTGCGATCGTTCTGGCGCAGTCAAAACGCGTCGCGTAATGAGGTTTTCCTTGCCAAAGCGACCGGTCGGCGCGCTCGCCGGATCGCCGGACCCGGCATGCACAGAAGATGCTAGGGCAGAATCGTGCGCGCCCGACAACCCCGCCTGCGCACAACCGCGACGTGTTCTTTTTTCCAAGGAGGGTTCCATGATTCGTCTAAAACTCAACGCCGTGCTGATGCTTGCGGCCGTGGCGGCAGGCATGGTGGGCTGTGCGCCGAATGTGCCGATGCAGGGCGCGAGGCCGTCCGAAGCTGCTGCGGTCACGCAGGCCAACCCCTTGCCTTCGCCAGACCGAGAGTTCGTGCAGGCGGCGTCGATGTCAAGTTCGACCGAGATTGACGCGAGCAAGCTCGCGCTTTCCCGTTCTAATGACCCGGACGTTAATGGGTTCGCCAGGCAGATGATCGCCGATCACACGAAGCTTACGTTGCAACTGAAATCGGCGACCGCAGGCTCACCCGTGCAGGCGCCAAAGGACAATTCGGACGTTTCGGTGATGAATCTGCTGTCGCCGCTGTCGGGAAAGCAGTTCGACGAGCAATACATCAAGCTGGTGGGCGTCGAGGGTCATAGAAAGGCGGTGGACGCGTTCTCGGCTGAGGCGAACGGCGGCCAGAACAGCTCGTTACGCGCGCTCGCCCAGCAAGGACTGCCCATCATCGAGCATCACTACGAGATGGCCAGGCAGCTCGCGGCGCGCAAGGGCATCGCTCCATGAAGCGCCATGTCAACGATCCCCAACGGCCCAGCGCGTTACGGGCGCAATGCGCGCCGTCGTGGCGGCATACACGATGCTAGCCTCTGTTGCGAACCGGTTGCCACGACAATCCGTTCGTAGACGCAGAAAAATGTCATGACGGCGAGTTTAGCTGCACACCG
Source organism: Paraburkholderia kirstenboschensis (assembly GCF_032806925.1). Lineage (NCBI taxonomy): Bacteria > Pseudomonadati > Pseudomonadota > Betaproteobacteria > Burkholderiales > Burkholderiaceae > Paraburkholderia > Paraburkholderia kirstenboschensis. The sequence goes on from NZ_CP136511.1 coordinate 20,623, forward strand.
GTAGCGCAGCATGCCAGTGTCAAGCACGCCTTGCGGAACATTGGTAGGCGCCGCGCCGGGAAGGGCAGCAAGACAGGCCACTGGCGACATAGCCGACGGCGGTTTCAGCGGCGACAAAGTTTTGCGTCAGGAGAAGGCTAAATTGCATCGCAACCGCACTGTCGGCGACCCTTGGACTGGAACCGTCGAACTATTGCTGGGAGTCTCCCGCCCGTCCATCGTCTCGCGGTGCATTGCGAGACCTGTCCCTTGGGCGGGGTGCATGACCAGTGCCCAACGCAAGGAGTCTGCACAAACCCTCACAACCGCAATTCGTGCGATAGACCGCCTGACCGACTGTACGGTTGCGATCGCCTGGAGCGATGCGACGCGCGGAGCATACGGCGATCAGGTGTGGCGCCGCATGCGTGCGCGATGTCGAGGAATGTGCGCGATCAGCGGCGCCGCGATTGCGCACGGGGACACCATCTATAGCCCGCGTCCTTCTCGCTTGCCATGTGCGAACGCCGATGCCATGGTGCTCGCCTCGGTGATCGATGCCGTCGCGCTCAAGGTGGACTAACTTTGGCCTCCTGACGCGCGCATCAGCTAGCCGGCATACCGGTTTCGCGTCCTATCCCCACAAGCTCCCTTTTTCAGCCGGTCTGTATGCTGGGCGCCTCGCGCGCGCCTGCATACGCTAGGGCAGCGGTCCGTCAATGTTTGCCCGCACGGAGTCGATTAGGCAAAATTACGACTGTTGCATGTACCATTTGCAATGCCGCCTTTCCGCGCGCCGCAATGCCGCTGACTCAAGTATCCATGTCGGCGGGAGTCGCCGGATGACCATCGGGGAGCGAGGCGCTCTGTATTGGCGCGTTCTGCGCGAAGGGTGAGTGTCGCGCCAGTCGCACCGCGCTACCGGAGTGGCCGCGCATAACGCGGCGCCCGAAGCAGCAAGGTGACGTCGCGAAGCCGGGGGAACTATCACGATCGTAAAGCGCGAGCTCCGTTCAGCCGGCCAGCGATGTCATCGCCAGTCGGGCGTGGCCAGGCGGGCAGGCAGGCAGGCGCGAGCGGTGAGCCGCGGGCCAGGCAGAGCTACCAGTCGCGTCTCACGATCTAATCTTCGTTCGTGGAATCGTCCTCGTCGCCGGCAACATCCGGCGGCCGTACTCCGGCACCTTCAGGCCCGCCAGGTGCATCATCCTTGCTCGTCAACTCGACGATGCCTTCTTCTTCCTTGATCACCGACGTTTCCACGGCAGTTGGCTTTCCAGGCCCTGACGGGCTGTTGGCATGTCTTCCTTTGCTCATAGCTGGCTCCGGTCGAATGTGTATCTGCAGGGCCGGGGCGGCGCCGTCTAACAGGCTCCGTGACCTGCAACCGTGAGCTATTTTTCCGCAACGCCGATGCCCGGGCAAAGCCACGTTGTCAGGTGCGGCCGGCCCGTCACGGGGCGACCCGTGGCATGCGGCTAGCTGTATGCCGAAGCACAGAGGTCGAGCACGAGGAGGGCAGGAAGAATGAAGTTGTTCAACCGATCACGCAACGTACCTTCCGCGACGAGTGCGGGACTCTATGTATCGCCTTTCGAGCAATTTCTGAATCAATACAAGTCGAAGCATCCCGAAGTGGACCGCGAGCAGATGCAGGGGAGGGCATTGCTATGGGACAAGCTTCCCATCGAGAGCGAGACGACAGAGGAACCGTACGGAAAAGACCGGCTGAGCCAAAGCGGTTATGTCTACTACCGCGACGTCGGCTAGGCGCAGTGCGGTCCCCACCAGGTATGTCGAGCACGGACTGAAGTGTTGGGCTGCTAGCCGCAATGTGTGCTGAAACATGAAATCATTCAGTGGGAGCGAGCGGTGGGCAGGAGCAAAGACAGGAAGACCGCCGCGTCCCGCCCCAGAGATTGCGCAAGCCAAGTGCCGGCAGCCGGTAATTCGCGCTCGGCGGGTGGGCAGATCGCTGACCGGGTCACTTTTTGTCGATGCGGTCAGGCGAACCTGCGTTGCCGCGCGGCCAGGCGCTCGGCAAGTCTTGGCGATTGCCCGATAGAACATCGGTCGCAGAGCTAGAAATGTCTACATCGCGGGCACATCTCATTCACTGGCTGCGCAATGCATATGCAATGGAAAAGCATTCCGAGGCGATGCTTGCGGCGCAAGCCGCCCGCCTTGGATACGACGACCCTCAGATGCGCATGCGAATTGAACAGCATCTGCAGGAAACGCTCGGTCAGCAGGCCATGCTTGAGGGATGTCTTGCCCGCCTCGATAGCCGTCCGTCGCTGATCAAGGGCATGGGAGGCGAAATGGCAGCCTTCGCTCAAGCGCTCATCGGCATGACGATGAGGGATGAGATGGTGAAAGGCGCCATGACGATGTATGCCTTCGAACATATGGAAATCGCTTCATACACAGCGCTAATGCATGCTGCCGAGGCCGGTGGCGACCTTGAAACCAAAAGAATCTGCGAGCAGGTTCTTGCGCAGGAAGTGGAAATGGCGGGGTGGCTGTTCAGGCGTATCCCGGCGACGGTGACCCGGTACCTGGCTTGCTCCGCCCGCACACGTCTCGAGGCGCCGCGGTGACGGTCCTGTCGTTCAGGCATCAACCCATCATCTCAGTGACACGCAAACGGGTGGTTGGCATTTCGCTCAGCGCCTTCGTCAGGCAGGCTTTTACCATTTTTGACGTTGGCCCGCTATTCGGACACAAGGAAGGGGCGTTGCCCCCGTTCAGTCCGGAACGTCGGCCGGACGCAAAGTGCAAACAGGGGTAACAGACGATATTGAATTCGACTGACCGGCATTGTGCTGTCTTGCTCAAAAAGGCTCAAGCTGTGTCTGGCAGGCCGGGGAAGGTAACGTTAGTGATCCTGAATCAGTGCCAGGAAATGGTCCGGGTTGTGAGCAGCGCCTTTGAAATCAAGCGCGCATACGTTGGAAGCCCCCATGCCCTCCCGAAGCCGGGCTGGGGCTACGCCGTAACGACCGCTTTGCAGCCCGGCCTGGCTTTGCCTCGTTGCAGCGAGCTGTGGACCCGATTTGAAGTCGACCGGCAAACGGTGTTTGGCGGCCTGATATCGCCAGAGCCCCCGCCCGATGCGGGGCCCCACCTATACCTCTGTGCCCGGCTGCTTTATCGGCGACGGTGCGGCGAGTTGCTCGAAACTGGCTCTTACCAGCGCCTGGCTTACCCGGCAATGACCTTTTCCATTGTCGAGCCGGCGGACGAGGGAATCAACTACGCGGGCGCAATCGTGTTGTCCTCGCAGGCCAGTCGCTGCGATCGCCGGTGACACTGGCATACGCCTGCCGGGCATGGTCTCCTGCCGGAAAGTGGCTGCATGAGGAGAAGGAAAGGTGCCTCTACGTGACGTGGCGCGGCCTGGCGTCCCTTGTCCGCCACCCGGGTTCGCCTGTTATCGCAGTTGAACGTTGCAGCTGAAAATCTCACCTACGGAAGCCATACGACCTGGGCGAGCCATAGGCGCTTTGCCGCCTACCCCTTGTACCGGGGAGTCGTATGCGGCCACGCTCAGAAGTTATATTGCAGATATAGCTGGTGGAAATTGATGCCAGGATTGGGCTCCTTGATACCGCCATTCGAAACATGCTGGAAGCGGTAGCCCGCCTGATACTGCCGATGGTCGCCGAATTGCAGGCCCAAGCCCGCCATGTCGGCGAACTGGAACGCGGTGGAAAGCGTGAAGGTCGACGAAAACCTCGGGCTCGACAACAAGCGTACGCCAGCGCCCGCCTCGATGAACGGCCGGATCGCTCCCGATCCTCTGATGAAGCGAATGATAGGCGTCACACCAATCTCACCGATGTTCTCGTGCACGTTGCCTTTGTTCGTATGCCACCAAGCCACGTGGGCCTCTCCGATCAGCGCGAAATGCCAGTCGCCGATCTGCCACCAGGTCAGATCCGGATCCCACACCAGACCCAGATCCAGCTTCTTGACATGGTGCTCGCCCAACCCACCCGCCACTTGCACACCGAACTGATCGGCTGCGGCCAAGCCGGACGAACCCAGCAGAGCGGCCGCGCATGCAATGTTCAGAGCCAGGCCACGCAAAGCATTTTTCCTGTTGCCCATCTTGTTCGGAGAGGGTCGGTTTGACTTTTGAAGGCACATTCAGCGGCTATTGGGGTAACCCGCCTTGTCAGTTAGCGGAGCGCTAAAGCAATTTGCACAGCCCTAATCAGCACGGCGCCGTCCAACGGTTTTGTCAGATAGGCTGCGGCACCTTGCGCGAGGGCCTTCTGGCGGATGGCGGGATCGTCGTTACCGGTAATGAAGATGATCGGCACGCCAGTCCGCACCATCCGGCGCTGCAGTTCCAGCCCGTCAATCCCTGGCATCTGGAAATCCGCAATCACGCAGACAGGCACGGACGAAGTCGCCGGCGACAGCGTGTCCAGAAATGCTTCGCCACTGGAAAAAGTCTCTACCTGTACCCCGACGGAGTGCAGCAAACGCTTGAGGGCACGCCGAACAGATTCGTCATCATCGAGCACCGCGACAAATTGAGTGAGGTGGACCATTGAAGTCGTGAAGCGCCCGTCAGGTGGTGGTCCCCACATCGTGACCGGGGATCCGTTGCTGCGCCATAGGACTTTCACTCACTGGCTGGGCCGTACGGCGATCAGCTCTGCGCTCACCTGACCCAAGGCCAACAAGACGTTAAAGGCTCTCACCCATATGTAGGCGGACAGTCATAAACGTTGGTCGAACGCCATTAATTGGCCCGGACTCCGCCCGACGCCGCCGCACGCATGGACTCCGAAACCGCGCGTCACGCAGAGGACCGTAGCTGCGCCGTGCTGCCGTTCCCCTCCGGCGGCCCAGATGGCCCTTTTGTACTAATCAACGGTCATCCGGTGTGCCGCACGCCAGGTCAGCGTACGTGCAATCGACTCCAGACAACGCCCTGTCGTGGTACCCAGCTGCTATGGCTGCTGCATGGTCGCTCCGATGACACGCAGTAGCGCACTCAAGGTTACCGGTTTGCCCAGATGCGCATCGAACCCGGCACGCAACGCCCGCGCAGCATCCTGATCTCGCCCGAACCCCGTCAACGCTATGGCAGGAACTTTGGCCATATTCGGCCGCTTGCGCAGTGCCTCGATCAGGTCATACCCGCTCATGCCAGGCATGGCGATGTCCGACAGAATCAGATCGAACTGGCGATCCCCGGCCACAGCAAGTGCCTTTTGCGCACTGGACTCGACGGTGACATGGGCGCCCTCGATTTCAAGCAGCGCACTGAACGCCTGAAGGCCCTCGATCGAGTCGTCGACCAGCAGGACCCTTAGCCCCTTGAGGATGCTGGCGTCGGCGACACCCGCCGACTTTGAGCGCATGGCAAAAGGAGAATGCTTTGGTAACCATAACCGGAAACAGGCTCCCCGACCGATCCCGGCCGAATCCCCTTCAATCCTCCCGCCATGCATTTCCGCCAGTTGCTTCGTAAGCGACAGGCCAATTCCGAGTCCGCCGCTGTCCCGCTTGACGCTCCCGTCCGCCTGACTGAACATGTCAAAGACCTTGGGCAGGAACTCCGGCGCAATGCCCTTGCCCGAGTCTTTCACTTCAATGCAGGCAAAGCGATCATCTTCGAATAGAGCAACCCTGACACTGCCCCTGCGGGGGGTGAATTTCAGCGCGTTGCGAAGAAGATTCCATAGCATTTGTTCGACCCGCACGGAATCAGCCTGAATGACAAGTGCGGTGTCGGTCCCTGATGTACTCAACGCGATGCCGCTATTTTCCGCATCCGTAGCGCAAGCTTCCGTGACGGAGCGAATCGCGGCCGCCAGATCGACGTCGGCGAAGTTCAGGGCGAGCTTTCCCGTGCGCACCCTGGACAGGTCGAGAAGATCGTCGATGATCTTTGCCTGGCTGATCACCGAGCGCTGGATGGCCTCCGCCGCATCCCGGACCAGAGGTATATTCCTTGCATCGGGCGCACGACTGAGCAGCTCGGCCTTCACATGGATGAGGTTTAGCGGATTCTTGAGTTCATGTGACAGTACGGCAAAGAACTCGTCCTTCTGGCGATTGATGGATTCGGCCTGGGCACGCGTCGCTCGCTCCAGTTCAAGTTGCATCTGCTGTTGACTCTCCACGCTCTTCCTGTCGGTCATGTCACGGACGATCTTGGCCAATCCGCTGAAGCCTTCGCTGGCGATTGTCGTCATGACGCCGCTGCAGTAGATCCGCCGGCCATCTTTGCGTTGATGCCACCGTTCATCCTCCGCACGACCAATCGCCTTAGCGGTCTCCCGTTCCCGCAGGGGCACATTTTGCGCGCGATCCTCCGGCGTGAAGATCAGATCGACGGGCTTGCCGAGCACCTCCTGTTCGTCATAACCAAACACGCGCTGTCCACCCTTGTTCCAGCTCACGATCCTGCCGTCCATATCCTGTACGATAATCGCATAGTCGTTGGTAGCGAGTGCGGCGAGCTTGAGGCGTTCCTCTCCCTGGCGAACCTCCTGCTGGGCCAGGCGCCGCTCCGTGATGTCAATCAGCGTCAGCACCGCGCCATCGATGCGGTCTTCGGCGGTACGGTAAGGCAGCAGCCGGACCAGATACCATTCGCCGCTCGTCGTGCTGACCTCGCGCTGAGTGATCTGCAGACTTTGAAAAGTAGCGCTCGCGTCGGCGGCCAGCTCCGGATAGACGAGGCGATGCGTCAGGTCGAACAGCGAACGACCGATGTCCGTTTCGATCAGGTTAAACAATCCGACAGCGGCTGCCGTAAATCGCTTGATGCGCATCTCGCTGTCGACAAAAATCGTGGCGATGCCCGTCGAGGCAATGAGATTTTGCAAATCGTCGTTAGCCTTTGCCGTTTCCTCGACCTTGGCCTGAAGTGCGCTATTGACGGTGATGAGCTCCTCGTTGACCGACTGGAGCTCTTCCTTGCTGGTTTCGAGTTCCTCCGTCGCAGAGCGCATCTCTTCGTTGATGGCCTGCAGTTCCTCGTTCGAAGCCTTCAGCTCCTCGTTCGACGCATTGGATTGCTCAATACTCAGTTGCAGCAGTTCCTTGGTGCGGTGCAATTCGCCCTCGAGATGTGCGACGAGCGGATTGTGGTCCGGGTTATTCTGCACTCCTTCGTCCGGGCGAGTCGTCTCATCGACTTCATCAAAAAAAATCGTGTAGAAATCAGCCGGGTTGGTTGCGTCGTTGAACGGACGAACCGTCATGTTCACATAGGAATGAGTGGCGCCGTGCGAGAACCGCACGCGCTCTGCGTCGACGCTCCTGCCGTTTTGCAGCGCCTGAAAGAGCGCGGTGCGTAGCTCGAGGCCGAGATCGGGATTTATGAGCGTGAGCAGATTGTGCGAGGGCTCACCACCGACGTATCGCAGGAATCGCCCGACGTCGTCGGACATGTGCAGGATCTCGGCGTTGCGATCGACCAGCACGCTCGGCGGTGCGTACCGTTCGATGGCCTGCTGATGAAGGCTCGTGAAAGTCAGGCCTGCCGAGTCGCGCATGGGCGCCGGCGCGAGCAGGCGCGGCGCGGCGGCCTGATTGCCGGTCACAGCGGGCGACGAAATTGACGGGACCTTCGTGGGCAGTATCCTCGCCCGATATATCCGGTTCTTCTTGTCGACAGTGCTGAAAAGGTCGTCCGCGATGTCCGCCGACTCGGAGCTGCCCAGGAACAGCAGGCCACCCGGCTCAAGCGCAAAATGGAACGTTTCGAGCACCTGACGCTGCACGCTCCGGTCGAGATAGATCAGCAGGTTGCGGCACGAGACCAGATGGAGATGCGAGAAAGGCGGATCGCGCAGCACGTTGTGAGGCGCGAACAGAACGCCTTCGCGCAGCGCCTTGTTGATCACATATCGGCCGCGCCCGAGCGTAAAGAAACGCCGCAGGCGTGAAGGCGGGATGTCCGTCAGAACCGACTCCGGGTAGCTGCCAGTGCGCGCGACTTCTATCGCCTGCTGGTCGAGGTCCGTTGCGAAGATCTGCAGCTTCGGTAACTCGGCGCCCTCCGCCGTGCGCTCGCTGAACAGCATGGCGAGCGAGTAGGCCTCTTCACCCGTTGAGCATCCGGCGACCCACACGCGAACGGAATCAGCCTCCGCCTTGTTCGCGATGATGGCCGGCACGACTTCGCGCTCAACGGCTTCGAACGCCTCACGGTCGCGAAAGAAGTTCGTCACGCCGATCAGCATGTCGCGAAGCAGCGCGCCTGTTTCGTCTGGATGCGTTTCGACAAAGCGCTGATAGGCAGGCAGGTCAGGCAGGCTGTTGACCTGCAAACGGCGCTCGATCCGTCTCAATACGGTTGCGCGCTTGTAGTGCTGGAAGTCGTGGCCGGTGCGGACGCGCAACGCCTTCAGGATTCGTTGAAGCGCGTGCTCTGCCGAAACGGCTTCGTGTTCTGCCTCGTCCCCTGACGTCCTCGCTGGCTCGACGTCGACGGACGGAAGACTTATCGAACGGGCGTTCTCACTTAACTCGATCAGCTTTTGCGGCATGTCGACAACGGGCAGCACAATGTCGACCTGCCCGGTTGCCATGGCGTTGGCCGGCATCTCTGCGTACTCGGCATCCTCCGGTGACTGCGCCAGCGTGATCCCGCCGCATTCCTTGATGCGACCGATGCCGACTGTGCCGTCGCTGCCCGACCCTGACAGAACGACGCTGATCGCACGCTCACCGTGTGCTTCAGCGAGGCTGCGAAAAAACAGGTCGATCGCGACGGGCCCGCCGCGTCCCCGTGCGGCTGGCGTCACAGACAGATAGCCATCGGTCATCGACAGTGCAGTCGCCGGAGAAATCAGATAAACGTGGTTTTTCTCGATGGGCGTGGCCTCGGTCACCTGCATGACCGGCATCCGGGTGACGCGCTGCAGCACGTTGTCGGCCTGGCTTTCGTGCGAAGGCGAAAGATGAAGGACAATCACGAATGCCATGCCCGGGTCGCGCGGCATGTTCTCAAAAAACCGGATCAAGGCCTGGATGCCGCCGGCCGATGCACCGATCCCGACAATCGGAAAGTCGAGTGCAGAAGCGTCGCGAAGCGCTGCGGGCTGGTCGCCCGCAGCATGATCTGATTTTTCCATTTGACGGACACAGCGAAGATAGGATCAGTTAGTTTACGCCGATATGCGGCAGCAAGGGCTCGGACGTTTCTTCTCGTCAAGCGGTTCAGGTTCGCGCCAAAGCCATACGCAGAGATCCCTGCAGGCCGCAACACGCCGCGCGGCCAGCCGAACGGCACAGGCTCGGCGCTTGCTGCTATTCCTGCGGAGGACCATATATGGACCAAAGGATCAACGCACGACGCGTCATTGTCGTGGCGGCGTCACTGGGCGGGCTTGAGGCACTGAAAACGATCGTCCGAACGTTGCCTGCCGGTTTTCCCGCGAGCATGTTCATCGTCATGCACGTCGGCGCGTGGCCGAGCGAGCTTCCCAGGCTCCTTGCAGCAGCGAGCCGTCTACCGGTCAGGCACGCCTCGGACGGTGAACCAATAAGCGCTGGGACCGTATACGTTGCCCCGCCTGACCGGCACATGCTGCTTGCCGACGACCGGATCATTCTGTCGACGGCGCCAAAGGAGAACTTCACGCGTCCCGCCGCTGATCCGCTCTTCCGTTCAGCCGCGGTCAACTATGGCGACCGCGCCATCGGCGTCGTCCTCACCGGGAACCTGGATGACGGCGCAGCGGGACTGAAGGCAATCCATGCCTGCGGCGGCTATGCGATCATCCAGGATCCGTCGACCTGTGTTGCTCCCGACATGCCAAAAGCCGCTCTTAAGGCTGTTTCACCGGACGTCGTGGCTGCGATCGAGGACATAGGGCCGTCGATCGTCAGAGCGTTGACAGACCGCTTACCCAAAGGCTTTGACATGGACGAAAGGGGGCGCGCAGCGCTGGAGCTGAAAATCGCCGAGACCGGTCAGTCCTCTCCCGACGACCTGGAACGACTCGGTCAACGAACGAGCCTGACCTGTCCAGACTGCGGCGGGGTTGTCTGGCGTATCGGCGCGGGGTATCCACTGAGGTATCGTTGCCATACCGGCCACGCATTTTCTGCCATGTCGCTGGAGGCGGAGCAACGCTCAGGCGCAGAGAACGCACTATGGTCTGCGGTTCGACGCCTGGAAGAAAAGCTGCTGCTGGTGCAGGAGCAGCTGTCGCTCGCTGAGGCAACAAACAGCGCGGACGCGTCGGCGTTTTGCGCCGAACTCGCCCCTTTGGAAGCTGCCGTCGAGGCGGTCAGGCGATTGGCGATCGAGTCGGCAGCTACAATGCCCGATCAAGGCATTGGCTAACGCAATGGCAGCAGCCAATCTGTTGGTACCGGGCCGGTCGGCGGGAGGTGGGCGCCCACCGCTGGCAATCCTTCGTCCGGCGTACCGCCCGCATCAGCCGCATCCGTTTCCGATATATCCTGGCAATTTGCGGGCAGCGCGGCTTCGTGCGATCTCGATGGACTGTAACAAAGCCAGGGAAAACGCTCCAGGTCCTGCACCCGCAATCGGTACGCATGCCCCGAGGAAGTCAGACCACACAAAACTGCCGTAAGCACTGTGGGGCTTTCTATAGGCGCCCGCCCTGCGGGCAAATGCCGCAAGGCTATGATACGGATCGTCGGACATGCCGGCGATGGTCGAGGGGAGTTCGCTGATTCCACAACGCCTTCCCTTTCGGTCGAACGGGTGCACCCAGCCATTTTCTTTCATTTTGGCCCTGAACTTTCGGTGTCTCAGGCACTGCAGATCTGCGACAACGGTAACAGGCGCATCGCGATATCCCAGGTCATGCCACGCACGCGCCCAATGATGATGGTCGACGATGTACGGTTCTTTGCCGGGCCCGAGGACAACATGGATCGCGTGGTCCCTCATGAAGGGCTCAAGCCTGGACCCGGCATGACGTGCTGTGATCAGCGCCTTTGCCTCGACATAATCCAGCCCCACTGTGATCTGCGTCGGCCTCAGAATCGAAAGCGGCAGGCGGTCCATGTTTCACCCAATATAGTCATCGTTATGAGCGGTCGACTTCTCCCCGCCCGAGAAAGTCACGAAGGGGACCCGATCGCGACGTTGACCATGCAAGTACGAAATAAAGCGAACCGGTTGGCCACCTGCTCAACGACGGTCATTCAACAGCGCGTCACCGATCTCGGACACGGGTATCTCTCGCTGGTCGATCAGGCGCCTGGCCCACGCAAGCGCCTCGCGCATGGCCTCTTCCCTGGTCGGCTGCGCCAGATCGGGCCGCTCGCGGTTCAGGCTGATCGATCTTCCTCGCAGAGTCACGGCCACGCAGGGAACCCATTGGCCGGACGGACTTCTTTGTGCCGTTGATGAAATGGCGTATCCGCGATATTCGGTTTCCTGAAAGCCCAGGTCCGTAGGTGTTGAATCTTCCATAGCTACGCCTCCGTGACTGGTCGTGCAGCCGACCGGCATACCTGCGAGGCGAGCAAGCCCCGTACCCCGCAATGCGGGCACCCGCGACCACAGTGATCACATCCACTCCCAACGGTCCGCTTTCCAGGGCAAGCCATCGCCTGAACGTCACGACTGCTGGCAAATGCGAATGACGGGTCATGCCACGCCGAACGAAGTCGGACGCTGAGCGGTGTTGTGATTCACTATTCGTCCATGCGCCTAAGGCAGGTGTCAAGCCTCAGCTGTCAGTCGAACTAACGAACTAACGAACTAACGAACTAACGTAGGTCTGACGACTGCGCCAGGTATAACGACCTTTTGATCTGCCGTTGCCGCTGGCTCGACGATCGGCCCGAGCCAATCAGGTTCTTTTTTAACGACCGAATGGTGTGATCGCCCCGCTTGGGCACTTCACCTCAATTAGACAGTACTGCTCATGCAGGCACTTTGGGCAGTACCGGCACATGGGGACTGGTACAACGTTTGCGCGCGCCATTGCAGCACTGGTGTCGGGCCAGGGCGCGCCTGCTGCACGTTCAATGCGGTGGAGAGCTCAGAATGGCAAACCCCAGCGAACATCTCGTGGACTGGCTGCGCGACGCGTATGCGATGGAAAAACAGGCGGAAAAGCATGCTTAAGACGCAGTCTTCCCGACTTGAGAGCTATCCTGAACTACGTCAGCGCATCGACGATGCACCTTCAGGAAACACCAGGACGGCAGCTCCTGCTCCAAGGCTGCCTGGATCGCTTCGGTAGCAGTCCCTCTGCGATGAGAGATCTGACCGGTCGCATTGCGGCGTTTGGGCAAGCCGTCGGAGGTATGAGGATGACTGATGAAGTCGTCAAGGGCGCAATGAGCGGATACGTCTTCGAGCAGACCGAAGTGGCATCGTACACGGCGCAGATTGCCGCCGCGCAGGCGGTCGGCGATGAAGAAACGGTGCGTTGCTGTGAACGGATCTTGCCGCAGGAAATTGAGATGGGTCAATGGCGGATCGAGAACCTCCCCCACATCGTCACCGCCTACCTGTCGCGGTCGGCGGATGGCCGCGACGATGGGAAACGATAGTGACATCGCCGACGAGCCGGTCGTGATTCGGCTTGCGCTGGTCTCGCTTAACCGGTCGGGGATTGTTGAGGCCGAAGCGGTGATTGGGCAGACGAGAGGTGTATCGGTTCTCGACGTAGAATGCCCTCGCGAGCTGTCGCATTTCAGCACGCTGTCCGCGACGTCGTCACGCGTGGTTTCGCGTCTGGCTTACCGTCTCGCCGGGATTGGCGCAATCGTCGAGGTCAGGGTGCAGCGGCTCAAGGGTCTAGCTGGCCCGCCGGGTCATGAGACAGGCGATGGTTAGCGCAGGCGCCACCGGGGATGTCATCTGGCCCGAGCAGGTGAACCCAACGCGATTTTGGGGCCGGTGCGTCGGCGGCTCCCGCGCACCGGCTTGCGCGCCTCGAGGAGTGCGGCCCGCCGACAGTGGGCCTTTTTTTTGCCCAGCATCCCCGGCAGTCGGGGCCAAGTCCCTTATCGCAGCTGGCGGTGGAGAAAAATTAGATGAACGCAAAAGGCGTCGCCGTGTGGACTTCTAGCACAGACGGCGCTGAAAAATGATCGGTTCGGCCAGATTGCATCCTGCAAGGGGCGATTGCATCCCCAGCGTTGCTGGCGTGCTGCATCGCTTCGGCATGCGAAGACAAGTCTTCGTGATGTTGCGCGGAACCCTGTGCGGATCAATCTGCAGACGGGCGCATTGAGTGCACTCGGTCGTATCCGGTTGCCAAGCGCGCGAACTGGATTGATCGCACAGTTCGACGGTTCGAACGAAACTGAACTTCAAGACGAGCTGCGGCCGCTCGCCTTCGCCGATGCAAGACCACGTCGGCGCGCGTGTAATCCGCGCCACAGCTCTTCAACGTAAGGCAGCAGTTCGAAAACCAGAATCAACGCGAACAGCGTGGCGATATAGGCAACGGGCAGCGACTCACTTTTCGCCGTTACGTCGAACCGCGCCGGTTCTGCGCCGAAGCTCAACAGTGCGAGAAACTGCGACCAGTGTCGGGAAACCACAAGCAGTATGGCCATGAGCGGCACGAGTTCGAGGAAGCTGTGAATGTGCTGTTCAAGCGGCGTCACCTTGCGTCCGCCTGCCGCGTAGGTGACATCCCAGAGCGCGGTGGCTTCGTGCAGAAAAAACGCGGCGAACATCAACAGGATGATACCCGCGTTGATCTCCAGAAAGATCGCGGCGAGGAGCGGCAGTCCCACCTCGGCGAACATCAGCAGATGGATGACGGATTCCTTTGCGCCGGTCGTCGCTTCGATATTGGTCGCGCGATGGCACAACCAGTCCGCGAAACCCGCAGCGAGCCATAACGGCAAGACGAAGTACATCAGAATCGTCAGGGTTGCATCAGTCGACATGTCCGCCTCTCGAACCGCAACGCCTCACACGCGTTCGCCGCACTGCTTAACCCGAGGCAGCATGGCGCATGCCGCGCCCGCTGCGCAGCGCGTTCGCCGCATGCAGCCCGCGTAAAAATCAGCGCGGGCATGCCGAATGCAGTAGCCTCGTGACTCGCTATGACCCGTGACAACATGCGCATTGCTCAAATTTCGACGCTTTATGAAAGCGTTCCACCGCGCCGCTATGGCGGCATCGAGCGCGTCGTGTCCTGGCTAACCGAGGAGCTGGTCTCGATGGGCCACGAGGTTACGCTGTTCGCCAGCGCGGATTCCCATACACGCGCCAACCTGGTGCCGGGCGCGGCTTGCGCGGTGCGGCTCGTTGAGGACACCGCCGATCCTCAGGCGTTTCACTTCGCGATGCTCGAAGACGTCGTGCGGGCATCTGAACGCTTCGACATCGTGCACTTTCATACTGACTACATGGGCTTTCCGTACACGCGCCGGCTGACTGCCGCGCATGTCACGACGCTGCACTGGCGTCTCGACATTCCGGGTCTGGAACCGCTTTACCGTCGTTTTGGCGACGTGCCGCTTGTCTCGGTCTCGGATGCGCAGCGCGCGCCGCTGCCGTGGGCCGCCTGGGCCGGCAACGTGCCGCATGGCATGCCCGCCACGCTGTTTCCCTTTCATGAGCATGCGGGTGGCCATGTGGCGTTCCTCGGGAGAATCGCGCCGACGAAGGGGCCGGACGCCGCCATTCGAATTGCGCGGCGTGCCAAAGTGCCACTGAAAATCGCTGCGAAGATCGATGAAGCCGACCGGTCTTACTTCGAGCGGGAAGTGGCGCCGCTCATTGAAGCGCCTTTCGCCGATTTTGAAGGTGAACTCGACGACGCCGGCAAGCAGCGTCTACTCGGCAGCGCCCGCGCGCTGCTCTTTCCCATCAACTGGCCAGAGCCGTTCGGCATCGTGATGATCGAAGCGCTCGCGTGTGGCACGCCCGTCATCGCATTCTCGCGCGGCTCGGTACCGGAGATCGTCGAGCATGGCGTGAACGGCTTCATCGTGCGCGACGAAGACGAAGCCGTCGATGCCATCGCGCGTCTTTCAGAGATCGACCGACGTGCGTGTCGCGACAGCTTCGAGCGCCGCTTCACCGCGAAGCGCATGGCGCGCGCTTACGTCGAGATATACGAGCGGCTGATCCGCGAACGGGCCGCTCGACGTTCATTTGCGGAAGCGTGAATGAACGTGGTCCAGGCAAGCGATTCCAACGGCACACGCTCACGGACGCTAGTTGGTTAACCCCTGCAGAGCGATGACCGGATACCCAGACGTCGTCAGGTAACGCCCCGTGTATTGCTGGAGAAGATGCGTGCGCTGCGGCGTTTGCGCTTCGTCCCTGTCCGGCGCGGTCGATCCGTCGGCGACAGCACGTCTCGGTGAGCACCTTGCAGAACGCTTTGCGCCGGCGCCTGGACCAATTCGCCCGAGCTTGCGATCCGGGACTGCGCGGCAATATGACTACGTCCGGTCGTGTTGTCTGACGAGTCATGCACTTATGCATTAGGGGCATAAATGATTGGGGAAAATCTGAACGCCCTGTTTGCCTTTGCAACGGCGCACGAGAGCGGAATTCCACTCGGGGCGCGGCTCCGTTCGGCGTGTCTCAGCCCGCCCATTTTCGCCTTCCCACTCGAGAATCCTTGATGTCCTGATCTCTGCGCAAAGGCAATCAGGGGGTGCAAGTTGGCGTCGACGGGCAACTCGTATTTAGCTCGACGTATCAAATGCTCGATGCCGCTGTGGGAAGATTCAGGCTGCCTATTTGCCGAAGGATCTCACGGAGGAGCACGTACGCGCCGGACGGCTGGTCGGGATGTTTGAGAGCTGGTTCGAACCTATGTTGGATATCACTTTTACTAGGCGAGTCCCCGTCGGACGTCAACGGCTGCGTCGCTAGTCATCGCCGCGCTGAAACAGTCATACTGATAGACGTCGCTTCGCTTTCACACACAAGACGCTCGACCGTACCGGAATTTGCCGAAGACAGACCGGTGTCCGCTCGAATGACACTGAGTCGGGTCCGCCACGTAGATTTTTGATGCACACATCGACGCGGCACGGAGAACGCAAACTGTCCAAACGTTTCGCACAAGGTTGGGCCGGATGAGGGGGCGAGCGCGCATTCCCGATCCTGAGTTCGATCACACCGAATGTCGTCGCTGAGGCGTTCGCGTCAGCAACGCCCGAGCTGCCAGCGATTGGCGTCACGTGGGCCATACGCTGACCGGCAACCACCGTGGGCTGGTGGTCAATGCCCGAGTGAGCTGTGCTCACGGACATGCCGACCGGGAAGCGGCCAAGGTCATGACCAACGATGCCCCGCGACGACGCGTTACTGACGGTTCGGGCGAGACTATCCCGTGATTCCCTGCGCGTTGCCCGGGTCTGGCATCTGAGCGACAAGCACATCCCGGATCACTGGCGCCCGGTCCAGCAGGAGCCAGGCCGGCGCAGCGGTGGCCCGGGCGGGTGCCGGTCACCCTTGTGTAGACGGACGCTGACCTGACGGGCGCACTGGCGCGATTCTGGCAGGCCCTTGCGTTTGGCCCGTCCTCGGATCCTGGACAAACTCTCCTCAATCGCCCGGCTCAGAGCGCGCGATTCCCTGCCGCTGCGCATTGTGCACCGTCGGCACCGCTCATGCTGGTACGTCCCATGCTCCATGTCGCGCACGGAAGGTTTTCATTCATGCGGCCATACGGCGCTGGACGAAAGCGAGGTGCGCCGCCACCAGGTCACCGGCGACGAATTCGACGGCTATGCGCAGAAAGGCCAGCCGCCGGTCCTGCTGCTCGCGCTGGTTCGGATCCGCAACCTGGACTTGCGCAGTGCCGGAATTGAGGTATCGGGTTCGCGCGTACAATCGCGACGGCAATGCGGATTGTTCACGAGACCCGGTCTACCGCGCCGGGCGGGGCGCCGGTCGGTGTTCCACCTTCATCTCCCGGGCGGCTTTGCCATGCACGTTCACGACAGCAGCACTCAACTTATCTGTTGGAGATAGCGATGGGCCTTGCCGACTTCATCGAAGCTGAGCTTCGCGGCCTGATCGACGACTGGACGGACTATGCGCGCGTGCTCAGCCAGGACGGCAGTCAGCTAAGGGAGAGCCAGTTGCGCAATTCGGCGGCGGATATCCTGATGGCGGTCGCGGCGAACATGCGTAAGGCGCAAAGCCCGGCGCAGCAGGAAACCAGGTCGCGCGGCGACAAAGATGCTCCACACTCCACTTTCAACCATGTCGCGCATGAGCAGCGGATGATCGCCTGTCCCACGGCTTCAGCATCAACGATGTGGTTGCGGAATTCCGTGCGCTGCGCGCCACAGTGCTGCGCCGCTGGCAGGAAACGTCACCCGGCGGCGCCGCAGCGTTCCAGGAGATGATCCGGTTCAATGAGGCGATCGACCAGGTGCTCGCTGAATCGGTACGGCATTACGCCTGGCGGACCGAGCGTATCCGCGACCTGTTTGCCGGCGTGCTGGCCCACGACCTGCGCTCTCCGCTGGGCGCGATCCTGAACTCCGGGGAAGTGCTGCTGCATGACGATAATCTGTCGCCCGCCGGCGTGAAGGCGGTGGCCTTCGTCCAGCGAGGCGCGATACGGATGAAGCAGATGATCGACGACCTGCTTATTTTCACACGCACGCGCCTTGGTGACGCACTGCCAGTCAGCTTCTCACCGCAAGACATGGGGCGCATCTGCAACGACGCGATAGACGAAGTGCGCGCTTCATTTCCCGATGCGCAGATCGAACTGCGCCTGGCAGGCGAACTCAGGGGCAGGTGGGACGGCAGCCGGCTCGGGCAACTGGTGGTCAACCTGCTGACGAACGCGATTCGCTACGGTTCGGGGCGTGTTGTCGTGGAAGCGGGTGCTCAGGACGGACAGATGACACTTGTCGTCTCCAACGAGGGCAACCCGATCCCGGAGCATGCCTTGGCCACGCTGTTCGATCCGCTGACGCGCGCGCGCACACCCAACCGGAGCGGGAGGGCCGCGGGCATGGGCCTGGGCCTGTACATCTGTCGCTGCATTGCGTGCGCGCATCAGGGAACAATAGGTGTGACCTCGTCCGAAAGCGGAACCCGCTTTACCGTGCGCCTGCCGTATTCGCCAGGATAAATGCACGACTAAAAACCGTCGACGATTTTCCCATTCACGTGTTTTCCGACATCTACAGCGCGGAGAAACAGCTGATGAAAGCGCTGGCCAAACCTGCCCGCGCCGCGTCGGATCCGACACTCAGCGAAGCACTCAAGACTCACCTTGAAGAAACCCAGGGACAGGTAGAACGGATCGGCCAGCTGGGTGGAGTCCCGCGGCATCCGCCTGAAAAGAATGAAGTGCGTTGCGATGGAAGGGCTGATCGAGGAAGGACAGTAACTGATCGACGAGATTGAAAAGGGACCCGTACTGGACGCGGGCGTCGTTGCGGCAGCGCAGAAGGTCGAGCACTATGAAATCGCCGCATACGGCAGCCTTTGCGCAATCGGGAAGCAGCTGCGCTTCGCCGTTGGGTGGTTCTGCTCAGTAAGACGCTCGAGGAAGAGAACTCGACGGACCTGGAGCTGATTGAATTCGCCGAAAACCAGGCAACGTCAAAGCGAAGAAAGCATAACGCGGACGCGTGACAACGTGTGTCCGGGCCCCCTTATCGCGTACCGAAGCACAAACTTTTGTTGGAGCGCCTCGCACCAGCGCAAAAAAACGGCCCGCCATGAGGCGCGTTAACCGGTGGGTGGGAGCCGCCGACGCACCGTTCCAGATCACGATAAAATTCAGGCCAGCAGGAATATCTCTCCAATGACAACCGACTCATCTGCGTGTACACCGGTCAGACGGACACTGTGCCGTCTCAGACCCTTCGGCACAGAAACAAACCTGCTGCGGCCGTCCCTCCCATTCCCCGGGGTTCTGCGCTACGCATCGCCTGTTTTGCGTCCGGGTTCGCCGGGCAGATTGGCTCCGCACCGCTGCACCCTGACTTCGACAATTGCCCCGATCTCTGCGAGGCGGTAAGCCAGACGTGAAACTGCGCCTGACGAAGGTGCCGACAGCGTGCTGCACTGGGACAGGTCCCCGAGATGCTCCACCTTGAGCACCACTACATCTCCCGTCGAGCCGATCATTGCTTCCGCTTCGAGGCTTCCGGCGCGGGTAAGCGAAACCAGCGTCAGCCGGACCACGACCGGCTCATTTGCGATGTCGTTACCGTTTTGCATCGTCGCGGGCGTCTGCTGGTCGGGACATGTAGGCGCTGACAATATCGGGAAGGTGCTCCAGCAGCCATCGCCCCATCTCGATTTCCTGAAGCAGGATCTGCTCACAGATCTTCCTGGTTTCGAGGTCACCCACAGCTTGCGCCGCAGCGATCAACGCAGTGTAGGCGGCGATCTCCGTGTGTTCGAACATGTATTCACTCATCGCGCCTTTTACCACCTCGTCGGTCATGGTCATCCCGCTGACAGCCTGACCGAAGGCCACCATCTCGCCTGCCATGCCCTTGATCAGCGACGGACTGGTGCCAAGGCGCGTCAGGCAGGCCCCGAGTAAGGCCTGCTGACCAAGGCTTTCCTGCAGATGCTGCTCAATGCGCATGCGTACGTCGGAGTAGTCCTCCAGACGGGACGCCTGCGCCCTAAGCATTGCTTCGGCCTGCTTTTCCATCGCATACGCGTCGCGCAGCCAGTCCACGAGATGTTCACCGGGGTTTGCCATGTGCGACCTTCCACGACCGCAATGACGTGCGGCCCGCGCGCTCCGGCTGGTACCGGTGCCGCTACGTTGCGCGCAACGCCCGTTCCTGTGCTCCTCCGGATAAACTGGTAGGTGGGCGCACGCATCAGAACGTTCCATGTGAACTCAGCTCTGTATAGAGCCGCCCCCATGGCCCGGAGGAGGGGGCGCCTGTCGACCTTACGAAGCGCCTGCTGGCCAGAAAAGAAACCGTCGCTGCGTCGCAGGGTTTCGCAACGCCGCTACAAACCGTGAAGTGAAGAAGGTCTGCCGGGTGTCCTGTTACGGGTTTGCTACTGGTTCCACGGGTTATTCCGAGAGCCTACGCCATCACATCAATTTGCATTCACGATGCCACGCAGACAGTTCAGCAACGCAACAGACTGGTGCTGGCCTGGCGGACGCAAGCAGTCGCATCTAAGGAGACGACATACCATGGTAAGGCCACGTCTTCAATTTCCGGTTGCCGCCGGGACCACGAACGGCATCGCCGATCCTGGCTCCGGCTACCGCATTTATCCCGGCTATCAGCGCACTCCGGCCGGGGAGTACGTTGGTACCCTTAAGGTCGTCAGATTGAGAGACAGCAAGCTGCTTTACCCATTCGATGGCGTAGCGCAGATAGGACCTTACAGCACTGGCAGCGAGGCGCGCCAGGCAGCCGAGCGTGCCGGGGCCGCTGTCGTGCTGGCCGACACCAGGAACCCCGAACCGTAAGGCGGGGGCATACCGGGCAAGCCCCGGAAGCGCACGGTCCAATGCGCGTCTTCCGCAGCAACCCGTTCACGCCACAGCGAGAAATCTGCGATCCGCCCGCGCAAAACAGATTGTGCGCGCCTTGCCCTCTGTTATTTCGGCGTTCTGAAACCCCTTCAGATTCAGGGCGGGCCGCTTTAATCAGGTAGCCTTGAGAGCGCCAGCGACATTGTGGAGGACGGCACGAAACCGTAAGTGACAGCGAGCTCCTGCACTGCTGTTATGTGAATTGCCTTCACAATGCGCAGTAACCCGTTCTTTAGTCCGGATACGGTACTGTACGTGCTGCCTTCAGACGACGCGAGAGCGGTACGGAGCTTGCTTCATATCAACGAGCGGTCCGCCCGGCGGCTCTGCTGGAGAGCGATATGGAAGACCCGCAATACACAAACGAGCCGTCTCTGGAAGCCGATTACCGCGGATACGTCATTTCATCAACGGCACGGACAAACGCATCTGGCGCATGTGCCGCGCGTCGAGGTAACGCTGCGCGGACGGCCCATCAGCTTGAGCCCGGTTATCCGGCCGCCCGTCAACCGGCATGGTCGATTCGATGCTTCGGCTGCCCTGATGCCAGGTCGCGGCATAGTCGTTGCGCGGAAGGCAGGGACCCGATCCTGGAAGTGCTAATCCTCGGGGACCAGGTCATCGAGCACTTACAGGCTGCGGCAGCGGGCTGATCCTCTCCTGAAGCGGATCGGCTTCCGCCGGTGGCCACTACTGGAGAAGTCATGGGCCGCTCTTTCAAAAAAATTCCCGTACCCCGCAAAACCATTGGAACTCTCGCGGCTGTTGCAACCGCCGCCGTCGGCGCACTGTGGGTTCGACATCGTGCCCGCAAAGCCGAACGCGAATCCGCCAGCCGGCCGTTTTGTCAAAGTCGACGGTGTGCCGCTTCATTACATCGAAAAGGGCGAAGGGCCCGCCGTTGTGCTTCTGCATGGAAACGCTGTGCTGCTGCAAGACTTTATCGCCAGCGGGTTGATCGACCGGCTAGCCCAGCGGCACCGCGTGATCGCGTTTGACCGCCCCGGCTTCGGATTCAGCGGGCGGCCACGCGACCGGCTGTGGACCGCGCAGGCCCAAGCCGCAGTGATACAGCAGGCGCTCACGCAGCTCGGCGTAAAGCAACCGGTCGTACTCGGACATTCCTGGGGCACTATGGTCGCACTGAACATGGCGGTCGGCGACGCCGCAGACCTGCGCGGCCTCGTGCTGATTTCCGGTTATTACTATGCGACCGCCCGCGCTGATGTAGCGCTAGCTGCGCCGGCAGCGCTTCCCATCCTCGGTGACGTCATGCGGTACACGGTTTCGCCGGTGAGCGGCCGCCTCCTGTTCAAGCGCACGGTGCAAGCAATGTTCGCCCCGGCGCCCATTCCATATGGCTTTTTCAAATCTGTCGCTCGTGAGATGGTGCTCCGTCCAGTGCAGATCAGGGCGGAGGCCGAGGATGCCGCGTTCATGATCCCGGCTGCCGCACAGTTAAGTGCCCGTTATTCGGACCTCAAGATGCCGGTAAGCATCTTTGCGGGGGCGGATGACAAGATCATTGCCCCCCAAGCAAACTCGGTCCGACTGCATCGGGCGATCGCTCAAAGCACGCTCCTCATAGCGCCCGGGGCGGGCCACATGGTGCACTATGCGATCCCCGCTGAAATCGCCGATGCGATTGAACGCATGAGCGCAGGGTCGGATGCCATACCGAGCGATAGCGGTGCCGCCGCCGACGAGACGTCGGGGACAGCTGAAAAGCTCCCGGTCACGCCGGCGCAGGCATAGGTCGCAATCGCGCTCGTTCAGGATATTCTTTCTTCCTGCTTCTAATTGACGAACGAGGCGAGACGAGGCGGGGTGGGGCGGGCCAAAAGCGGGTAAGACGTTGGTGTAGCCAGTAACAGGCAGAGGCGAACGCTGATACGACCGGCAACGGGAAAGCTGGACTGAACCGCACCGGATTTGGACTGACCCCCAAGAGTTGGACACGAACTTTGAGGTTCCGCGAGGGCGGGGCACGGTTACTGCTCAGGTCTAAGACCAGCTATCGACAGAAAAAAATGTCATCATCACGGGGGCCCGCGAGAACGCATGCGTTTGTTCCGGGGCGGACTAGTCGCGGGGGGCAGCGCGATGCAAGCTGTCAACGTTGCGGAAACCGGATTTGACATCGGTTGGGATTTCGCTCGATTCGGCCGTGGATTGGACCGCGCGTCCAGCGAGCGAAGTGTACTTGCTGGATACCGTGCGGGACGTGAGCATTTTCGAGTTCCGCAGCATGTTCCCGGTCGCTTCGTGTCGAAATGGTTGCAACTTCGTCTGAACGCATTTCGGCGCCGCCGCATTCTCGACCAGGAAGTCACTCCTGCCTACCTAAAAAGGATCGACTGCGCGATGTGTCCTATCACATTGATCGCCATGACACATGCTGCCTTGGCCGAAAGTGACTGGTCGGTCGATAGGATCAACAATGATGGCGCCTATGCGCCCGGCAACCTTATGGTGATGTGCGTCAAAGCGAATCGGGCCAAGGGAGCGAAGGGCTTCACAGAGGTCGTTGAACTGGCGTCGGGAAGCGCGGAGGGCGCGGTGCTCGGTCTTTCGAAGCGTGAGTGGGCACGCCTTGCCTGCGTGATGGTCGGCGCGGCGAACATGACCGGGCCTAGGCCCCTTCTCCCGCTTCTTACCCGGCTCCCCGAGGACTCCCGCGCGCCGCTGTTCTTCGTTTTCCAGCAGATGCTCCTGCTTTCGGCGCGTTTAGCGAGAGAGCGCAATCGGGTTATGAAGGTCTTGTGCCGATTGCACCCCTCGAGCGAGCGGTCCGCTCTTTTGAGATGCGCAATGGAAAGGCTGGCAGTGAATTTGAGAGATGCCGCTTACCCCTACGACGCATTGTCCGACGAAGGCGTCCAGCGTCCGATGAGGAGCTGGTTCACGACTGTCCCAGCAGACAGCGTCCCCGGATTGCTCCAACTGTGCTCCCAATACGGCGCCGGGCGTTGCGAATCTGCGCCTCCAGCTGCATGGGCGTTAGAAACGAGCGGCCGCTTTTAATGCATTTTCCCAGGAAACGCGCGGACCCGTCACTCCAACCGGGCCACTTGGCAAGCTTTACTCGCGTGTTCGAGTTCGCGCGGCCGAACTGGCATCGCAAGCTGGCGCCGGCAAGTCGCCCGGTGCCGCGTTCATTTAGAACGTCGCAGCGCCCGGAGAAACTTTGACGTTAGTCCGCGAGGAAGCATTTGTGCCACAGCGGAGGTACGAGCGTCACTTTATTGACGTGGCCGCGCTAATAAGGACTGAACGAACGAGCGTTTTAAAAGAAGCTCTCCTCCTCTGCGGCATCGACAACATCGTACGGGGGTCGGCATCATGCTGGCGAACACGGCAGGCACACGGTGAAGCAGGTTCCGCTTCGGGACGAGGTAACGCCGATTGTTCCCTGATGCGCGCGGGCAATGGAGCGGCAGATGTACAGGCCCAGGCCCACCTGCAGCGGTCCCGCTTCGGTTGGGCATGCGCGCGCGTGTCAGCGGGTCGAACAGCGTGGATAGGGCCTGCTCCGGGATGGGGTCGCCCTCGTTGGACACCGCGAGCGTGATCTGTCCATCGAAAGCGCCGGCTTCGACGACAACAGTTTCGGATCCGTAGCGAACCGCATTCGTCACCAGATTGACCACCAGTTGCCCGAGCCGGCTGCCGTCCCATCTGCCTCGGAGTTCGCCCTTAAGGCGCAGTTCAATCTGCGCGTTGGGAAATGAAGCGCGCACTTCGTCGATCGCATCGTTGCAGACTCGCCCCATGTCCTGCGGTGTGAAGCTGACTGGCAGTGCGTCACCTAGGCGCGTGCGTGTAAAAATGAGCAGATCGTCGATCATCTGCTTCATCCGCATCGCGCCCCGCTGGACGAAGGCCACCGCCTTCACGCCGGCCGGAGACAGATTGTCGTCATGCAGCAGCACCTCACCCGAGTTCAGAATCGCGCCCAGCGGAGAGCGCAGGTCGTGGGCCAGCACCCCTGCAAACAGGTCACGGATACGCTCGGTGCGCCATGCATAGTGCCGTACCGATTCGGCCAGCACCTGATCGATCGCCTCCTTGAAACGGATCATCTCCTGGAACGCAGTGGCCCCGCTCGGTGACGTCTTTTGCCAGCGACGCAACACTGTAGCGCGCAGCGCACGGAATTCGGAAACCACATCGTTGATGTTGAAACCGTGGGACAGGCGATCGTCAGCATGCCGATGCGCGACATCGCTGAAAGCCGAGTGTTCAGTATCCTTCTCGCCGCGCGATTTGGTCTGTTGCTGCGCCGGGATTTGCGCCTCACGCATATCCGCCGCAACCGACATCAGGATGTCCGCCGCCGAATTGCGCAGCTTGCGCCGCGTGAGCTGACTATCCTCCTGGGTGAACGCAAGCGCACAGTCGGCCCAGTCCTCGATCGGGCCGCGAAGGTCAGCTTCGATAAAGTCGGAAAGGCCCATTGCTATCTCCAATAAGCTTATAGCGCCGGCCGCCGCAGTAGACTGGACCGCGTGAACACACGCTGCATTTTTCCGTCAATTCTACGCACCAGCCTGATATCTCAATTGCTGCATTGCGCCAGCTCAGGCTGCAAGGATCCGGACCAGCACGAGTAATTGGGCCGGCGGCCACCCTTTCTGCGCATAGCCGTCGAATTCGTCGCCCATAACCTGGTGGCGGCGCACCTCGGTTTCGCCCAGTGCCGTATGAGCGATGATTACAACCTGGCCGGTACATGGGTCTTGGCGCAGTGCATGAGTGCGTCACGGAAGGCGACGCACGCGGTAACGTACGTTTTACAGGGAAAGTGTAATCAGTGGTTGACCCCGTGGCACTCCGCCAGGCCGACGGGCGCCTTTTCCGAATACCGCGACGCTTCGCGCACAGCCATATTTGCGATAAGCATTCTCATACGCTTGCCTACCGGGCTGCCGTAGGTAGGCAGGAACGGCCGTTGCGCGCTTTTCGGAAGCGCTGGCCGGAGCCAGAGCGCGCAGGCCGCGCGATGCGGTTGTGAGAGGTCCCCATGGCAAACCCCAAGGCACATCTCATGGACTGGTTGCGCGACGCGTATGCGCTGGAAAAGCAGGCCGAGACAATGCTCGAGGCTCAGGCGTCGCGTCTGGAAAACTGCCCCGATGTCCACGCACGTATTGAGCAGCATCTGCAAGAAACGTTGGAGCAGCAGGCATTGCTTGAGCATTGCCTGACGCGCCTTGGCACCGGCCCATCGCTGATCAAGGGCATGACGGGCGAGATAGTTGCCTTCGGTCACGCGGTCGGCGGAATGACCATGAGCGATGAGGTTGTGAAAGGCGCGATGAGGGGATTTGTGTTCGAACACACTGAAGTCGCCGCGTATACTGCGCTGATCGCTGCGGCGCACGCCGCGGGCGACGATGAAACCAGGAGGATCTGTGAGCAGATCCTTCCTCGGGAAGTCGAGATGGGGCGGTGGCTGCTGGAGCGCCTTCCGGATACTGTCGCCGCCTATGTGTCGCGGTCTGCTGAGGGCCGCGACGATGCGAAACGGTAAGGACGTCTTGAGTGAGCCCGTCGTGGTGCGGCTGACACTGGTTTCGCTTACCCCCTCTGGGATCGTCCAGGCGGAAGCACTCATCAGATCGACGGACGGATTAGCCGTTCTCGAGGTGGAGGTTGGAGCGACCTGTCGCAAACGAGCAGACTATCGGCGCCTTCGTCAGGCGCAGTGTCAGCTCTGGGAGCAAACTGCGGATGGCCGATGAAGTGGGTCGCCACCCGAAGATCTTACTCGGGCTGAGCTTGAATCAGCGCGATGGGAACGGTGCGCGGCGGCTCCCTCGCACCGGTTAGCGCCCCTCAAGGCGTGCGGCCTGCCTTCGGCAGGCCATTTTTTTCCGGGCATGCTGGTGATTCGGGAAAAGTTCGAGAGTCCGTTGCAACGAGAACGTCGGCAACTGGCAAGCGCGTTGTTGCTCCTGGTTTCCCGCTTACGACAACGGTCTCTTAAGGGCATAGCGCCGGCAATGTTCGAGATATTCTGCTTCGTGCTTCACCAGCAATTCCACGATGCTCTGCCACAGCCACGATGGCGCATCGGAAGATTTTTGCCGGCGCATTCGCAGTTGCGCGAGCCACGCTTTGCGAGTGCCTGCATCCATCTGTCGCGCGTGCGCCTGACCGATAACAATGGCGAGAAAATGTGCTGATCGGACGGCGTCTAACTCGGAAAGCCGTTCTGCCGCGAACTTCAGATCCTGAGGCATTAGCTCGCGCACGACCACGGCGCAGCCGTCAAGCCGCGCCGGCATCATGCGGTCGCCGAGTGAGGGCGTTAAGTGCCGCGCACCTTCAACCACCCGTCTTTCATTGTCACGAGGCATATGATGCCTGGTAGCTATCGGCGCCATGGCCTCAACCGCTTCCTTGATGTCGATAAGGCATGGCGGGCCGCCAGCAGAACAGGCGCCGCCGACGTCAAGCAGCACCGCAAAGCGGCGCCGGCCGAGAGAACTACACCCCTTCACCCAGTACGCACTGTCGAGGACACGTATCGCAGGTTCTGCGTTCAGCTTCTTACTCAGCACGGTGCGAATGAGCGTTGGACTTTCGGACTCCAGCAATGCCAGGATGGCCAGCTTCTCGTTGTCTGACAATGGCCAGAAGCGCTTACCGAGCGGGATAAAGGGTTTGACATGGTCGATGTTCTGCCGTGCGAGCTGACGCCGCGAGCGGTGCAGCGCTTCTTCCATGGCGATCCTCACGACTTTCGGCCGATGTGTGCGACTTGTCTCGTCACTGCGCGAGTCGTCGAACGCCTGTTCGTACCCGTCGAGCAATGCGCCCGCTATGTGGCTGGTGATTACCCCTGGCAAATCGGAACTGCGCGCGGCAGTCGCCAATGACAAGCCCAGACGGAGCAGGTCGTGCACCGGGTTGCCGATCACGGTCTGATCGAGGTCGCGGACATGGACGGCAACCTCGCCGTCGGCATCCGCGACTGGTCCCAGGTTGCCGACGTGGCAGTCACCGCAGATCCATACAGGCGGCCCGTCCGGCAGCGTCCCTGCGGAGCGGCTTTCCACCCATGCATAAAAGTGGGCGGCAGTGCCCCGTTCATACGCGTGTGGCGAGCGCGCCATTTTCTGTCTCTGGATCTCCGCGAGCACGGGCTGCCTCTGGCTAGGCGCTGGGCAGCGCGGGGATCTGGCTGATCTCTTTGTCACTGCGTCCTCCTCCTACAACGAACAGCCTGGCGTGGAGGATGAAGCTTGAATCGTGCCAACGCATCACTAGCCCGCGGGAGAATCGCCAGCGTACCTGCAACGGACGGGCGACAATCTGTCGTTAGTCCGAGCCGTCCCGTCGGAGACCGACCATCAAAAGCGCTGTCGGCATCGGTCGTCCTGGACCGATGGCGCCCGCAGCGCTTTTATCTGGTATGTAACTGTCAACGAGGGTCGACGATTAGGACCGCTGACATAGGCGCATCTGCAATAACGAGTACACCGGTGATCCAGTCAACGGGATTTCGACGCGCCGAGACTGTTCAATTTGGCGAGACGGTTGGTATGACTAGCTCCCACGTAAAAGGATTCAATTAGACGCTCGCAGTACTTCTTGACCAGGCGGTTTGCACCCGTCGGTACCCCTGCGCAAAGCGGAGCGCATCCAGCGTACGCATGTCTGGCGTTCCCCGCATGGCCCGGACTTTGGTGGTCAGCCGAACAACTCCCTGGCGGACGCCGGAGGCCTCGCAAGTTGCGTCGTCCCGCGGACCGCCGGGATGGCGGGCGCGTTGAACTACGGTCGCTGCTGCGAGCCTCAGCGCAGTTTCGCGCCGGCCTGTTGCGGCGATGACGGCGCGTCGTCATCAAGCCTCGCGTCTGTGCGAATCACGCGGGTTCGAAACGGGATCACCGCACCTGCCATTGGGCGCCACGCATGATTGTTATTTCTTTGCCTGCATGCCTGCGGCAGAGCGCTCCAGATACTGCGCGGTGATCATCGGGATATGTTCCAGCAGCCACTGCGCCATCGCGTGCTCCTGTGGCAGGATACGTTCGCACGCGGCCTTGGTCGCCATATCACCGCAACGGTCGGCGGCGGCGATGAGCGCCGTGTAGGATGCGATCTCCAGATTCTCGAAGACATAGCTCATGTTCGCGCCCTTCACCACTTCGTCGGTCTGCGTCATGCCGCCTACGGCTTGACCAAACGCCATGATCTTGCCGGTCAGATCCTTTATGACGGACGTCGAGCCGCCGAGACGCTCAATGCATTCCGCGACGATTTTTTGCTGGCCGAGCGTTTCTTCCAGGTGCTGATCAATACGTGCCTTCAGTTCCGGATAGTGTTCGAGCCTTCCAGACTGCGCGCGAAGCATCTGCTCCGCCTGCTGCTCCATTGCATGAGCGTCGCGCAGCCAGTCAAGTAGGTGTTCAGCAGGTTCGGTCATGAATGTGCTCCTGATAAGAGGGAACCGCGCTTCTATGTGCGTGTTCTTCCCCGCGCAATAGCCATGCCGCGCAGAGGCGTCGCGGTTCCAAGGGACCGCTGTCGGCGACGCCTTGACTTAGCGCTACAGCTGAAAAAATGAATGGATCCGGCGCGGTATGAGCTGCTTGCGCCGTTGGTGCCTCGCTCGCCGATTGCGCCACGAGCGGCGTGCAGCAAATCACGGAACGGCAGCTGAGCGCCGGCAGTGCCGCAATCCGTCTCGAGGTGGCGCAGCGCGAGGTCAACATCTGGTACAAGACGGAATACGCCCAAGCTCAACGGGGCTGCGTGCGCGGCGCGTCTCAACGGGATCGCCGTACGCGTCAGGCATACACCATGCTCGGCAAATCGTGCAGGTGGACTTGCAGCCAGGCGCCGCGTATCGAGCGGGCGAGGGAAGCCAGCCATCGCCTTCGACGAGCAACGACCGCCGCCCAGGCATCGCAGGCGGTTGCATCCGGGAGATGCCAGAAATGAATCGCATAGACAGCGCTAGCTGCACTTCAACCCCGGCGCACAGCAACTCGCGCCACGCGCCGCGAAGCCGGCTCTTCGTCTTTGTCGCGCTGTGTTGTGCGACCGCGCTCCCCGCAGCGGGATGTCACCTGATGCAGTCTGGCGCCGAAGTCGCGCCGACGGATCAGCAGTTCATGCTGACGGCGGCGAGCGTCGGAACCGCCGAAATCGACCTGAGTCAATTGGCAGCGACCCGAGGCAGTTCGCCGGAAGTCCGCTCGTTCGGCGAGCACATGGTCGCCGAACATACGCGGATCAACGCCGAACTCACTCAACTCGCGGACTCGAAGCACGTCCGACTTGTGAAAGCGATGGACCCCGCGAATCACACGCTCTACTCAGAGCTGTCGCATTTGTCCGGGATGCAATTCGATCGCGAATATGTGATCTCGCAACTGCACATTCATCGGATGGGTAACTCTCTCTACGCCAGCGAGGCCGCGGAGGGCGAGGACCCGGACGTCAAGGCATTCGCGGCGCGAGGTGTGCCAACTGGCAAGGAACATTTGCAACGTGCAGCCGAGCTGGCGCAAACGCTCGCCGTGTCTTCGTCGAAGTGACTTACCGAAGCGCAGCCCCCGACGCGGCGCTTGTTCTTTTTGTACAGGCGACGTGTGCGGCTCGCACGTCACTGGATCGTTACCGCGCCATGCGCGAATGGAGGATCAATCATGAAAACCGCGCCCCCCGATAATCGCACCGAGCAGGACGCCAAGGCCGGAGCAAACTCTGGCAAGCCCGCAACGACGCCCAGCGGCAAGCCGGGCAGCGGACAGCACGCGGCGAATCATACGAAGGCCGGCAAGGAACACGGCGCTGGCGGCGGCGCAAAGCAACGTCACGGGCCGCGTTAGCGCTCGATGCCGGGAAGAGCCGCTTGGCACTCCGCTAGCTGTTTTTAGCAATGCGAACGCGCACGCGCGGTTTGGCGTGCGCGTTCAGCCCGGAGCGCAAGAGGCCACCCGGGCACAAGCTGTACAGAGAACCGAATGGCCGCTTCCTGCGTGGAACCGACGTCCCAATGTCCGAGCGCCGGTGCCGGCGAATGTCGCTTCATGGCGTGCGCCGTGCAAAGGCGGCGCTTTCCCAGCGGGTGTAAGCCCCGCCCGGCAACCGCTCCAGCCGGAAGCAACCGGAGCAATCGTGGAGGTAACGAAGCGGTTGAAGCCTTCGGTGAAGCGTGTCACGAAATACGGTGACAGCGCGAGTGTGCAGGCCGTAACACGTGTGAACGCCGAGCAAGCCTCGAAAACGACGATGCGCGGGCCGACCTGACTGCCATATCGGGGAAGGCTGATACGGCTGGGTGAACGAGCAGGCAGGACGCCCAGTCGCCGCGCCGGGGTAGTGGCGACAGCATGCACACAAGGGAAGCGCACGCAACACGGGAAGCCCCCTGGCGTGGTCAGGGATGACCAACCGGACGCCCGCGAGGGACAGGCCGGGCGCCTTGGGGTGACGGAGAGGCCCGTACTACCGTTGAAGCCGGTGTAATGCTGGTGGAGGAAAGGGGCCTCAGTTCAAGACAGACGCAATACGTAGCGAGGACGTGGAGATTGGGCAACCTTGTATCTTGAAGTCGGGTCTGAAAGGCGCTGTTTTTTATTCATGGTAGGAGGCCGTGGAACTTGTGGGCGAAGCGGGGCGCGGTGGGCAACGCGCAGCGCTGTCCACCGTAAGCTGCGCGGTGCGCCGTAGGCGTGTCGTCCACAAATCCGCAGTCTTGTGTTTATGTCGGTTTGGCAAAGCCCGTGTAGCCCGATTCAACCTGGGGTATGAAGCCCGTTTGATAGCAGAAGGCGCACGAGCCTAGCCGCTCATCAGAAGCCCGAACAGTTGTCTGAACCTAATTCGCATGTACAAGGAGGGGTAGTGACGAGCTTGCCAGATCCGAATCACAATCCGGTCACGATTGGCATCGATGTGGCAAAGGCCACATTGGATGTGGCGATCGGCCAGAAGGTACCCACGTTGAGCATCGCGAATGACGTAAAGGGCCTCGAGATCCTGCTCGCAAAATTGACGCAGCATCAGGTCGCGCTGATCGTGCTGGAAGCTACCGGCGGCCTTGAAATGGCCGCAGCATGTATGTTGCAGGCTGCAGGGTATGCCGTTGCAGTTATCAATCCCCGGCAGGCGCGGGACTTCGCGCGCGCGATGGGGCAACTGGCAAAGACAGACCGCATTGATGCGCGCATCCTCGCTCAGCTCGGCGAGGTCATTGAGCGTCATCCCGAACGTGAGAAATTCGTCAAGCCGTTGCCGACGGCCGAGCAGCAAGCGCTCGCCGCTCTGGTCTCGCGCCGCAGACAGTTGATTACAATGCTTGGCGCTGAACGCAACCGGCTTGCTCTGGCACATGCCCAGACTCGCAGGAGCGTCGAGACGATCATCGAAACATTGACGGACGAACTTAGGTGTGTCGATGACGACATGTCGGGACACGTCCGGACGCACTTCTCCGATCTGTCTGCGCTGCTGAGCAGCGCCAAGGGGGTGGGCAGTGCAACTGTCGCTACTTTGATCGCTGAAGTACCGGAGCTGGGTCAGTTGTCGCGTCGGGAGATAAGCGCACTGATTGGTGTCGCACCAGTCAATCGTGATTCAGGCACGATGCGGGGCAAACGCACGATCTTCGGAGGCCGCGGCAGTGTACGACGAGTTCTATACATGGCGGCGCTGGTTGCGACCCGATTCAACCCGGTCATCAAGAGCTTTTACAATCGCCTCGTAGCCGTTGGAAAGCCCAAGAAAGTCGCGCTGGTTGCCTGCATGCGTAAGCTGCTGACCATCCTCAATGCAATGGTCAAGGTCGGTAAGCCATGGAATGTGTCGCTTCATGAGCCTGATCTAAAAAACCCTTGATCTTCAAGACAGTTGCTATCAACTCCGATTCGTGTTCAGAAGCTGCAGATGGCGTTACACGCGAAAGCGAAGGCAGAAGCCGGGTATCGTTTCTACGCGTTGTACGACAAGATCTATCGCGAGGATGTGCTGGCGCATGCGTACGCCCAGTGCCGCTCGAACAAGGGCGCGCCGGGTGTCGATCGGCAAGACTTCGCGCAGGTCGAAGCGTATGGGGTGCAGAAGTGGCTCGGCGAACTGGCGCTTGCGCTCAGGCAGGAGAGTTACCGGCCGGACCCTATCAGAAGAGTGTTTATCCCGAAGGCCAATGGCAAGCTCAGGCCACTGGGCATCTCGACCTTGCGAGACCGGGTGTGCATGACAACAGCGATGCTGGTGCTCGAACCGATCTTCGAAGCGGACCTTCCGCCAGAGCAGTACGCTTACCGCCCGGGGCGAAATGCCCAGCAAGCGGTGATCGAGGTGGAGGAGCGGCTGCACCGAGGGCAAACGGACGTTGTTGACGCCGACCTTGCGGACTACTTCGGAAGTATTCCCCACGCTGATCTGATGTTGTCGCTCGCGCGACGCATCGTTGATCGGCGCGTGCTGCATCTGATCAGGATGTGGCTGGAATGCTCCGTTGAAGAAACCGATAACCGAGGCCGGAAGAAACGTACGACGGAGGCCAGGGACAGCAGACGCGGCATTCCCCAAGGTTCACCCATCTCACCACTACTGGCGAATATTTACATGCGCCGGTTTGTGCTGGCGTGGAAGAAGCTCGGGCTTGAGCGACGTCTTGGCAGTCGAATCGTGACCTACGCGGACGATCTTGTGATCCTGTGCAAGCGAGGCAAAGCTGAAGAAGCGTTGTCGCGGCTACGCGAGATCATGGGCAAACTGAAGCTGACGGTCAACGAGGAGAAGACACAAATCTGCAAGGTGCCGGACGGCGAATTCGACTTCCTGGGTTACACGTTTGGGCGGATGTACTCCGCGACGACTGGCCAAGCCCGTATGGGCATGCGTCCGTCGAAGAAGAGTATCCGGCGCATGGTTGAGAAGGTTCATGCACTGACCGCCGCTTCTATGACGTGGATGGACACCACGGAGCTGGTGGGGAATTTGAATCGCACGCTACGCGGTTGGGCGAACTACTTCAAGGTAGGCACGGTCAGCCGCGCATATCGGGCGCTCGATAGCTACACCTGCACGCGGTTGCGCCGGTGGTTACGTACCAAGCACAAGGTCAGGCGTCGCAGGGGCGGGAATTATCCACCCTCGCACCTCTACGGGTACTTCGGTCTCGTACGTCTTCGGGGGCCTTGGTAGTGACTTGCCGTGTACGAAGGCGTGATGTCTTGTCCGAGAGCCGGATGCGGGAGATCTGCATGTCCGGTTGTGCGTCCAGCGAAGGCTGGCGTGTTCAGCAGGGGATAGACCTGCCGGGGTAGAAGTCAGAAGCCCCGTAGCTTGGATAGCAGGGTGGCGGGAAACCAAGACTCTGAAGCCTATCGACAGGCATTTCCTAGGGGAATGCGCGAGTCATCGGGCCGTAACAAAAGTGAACGTGGATGTGGCCTCGAAAATGAAAAGCTCCGAGGGCCGAGCCCGCAACCGTGAGGGTGAAGGCAGCATGGGTAGCCGAAATCTGACCGATACGGCTATTCCACTTCGGCGGGGTGGAAGCGACGGCACGATGACAAGGACATGCCAAGCAACTGGAGAAGCCCTCCTCGCCCCGGCGCGAAATCGCCGGAGCAAGGTAGGCCCTATAACCGGCTAACCCGGGAAGTGGGCCGAAGGCGAGAGGGTGGCGGATGGGTCCGTAGTAGCGGTGAAGCCGGGTAACGCCGGTGGAGCGAAGGGACCCTGCTGTTTGTAGTTTCCTCGACAACACGGGAGGCAAGGACGAGATGACAAAGGCGTCCAGCAGTTTGCAGGACCTGAGGCGGGGAATATACGTCAAGGCGAAGGCTGAACCGTCCTGGCGTTTCTGGGGGTTGTACGTCCATGTCTGCAAGATGGACGCACTGCGCGAGGCGTATGCGCTGGCCAGAAAGAACAACGGCGCTCCGGGTATCGACGGGGTGACGTTCGAGGCCATCGAGGCGCAGGGCGTGGAGGCGTTTCTTGAGCAGATACAGGGCGAACTGATCGGGCGGACCTACGTGCCGTTACGGGCGCGGCGGCAGGAGATACCGAAGGACGGGGGCAAGGTCCGTGTCCTTTCGATTCCGGCTATCCGTGACCGGGTGGTTCAAGGCGCGCTCAAGCTCATATTGGAGCCGATCTTCGAGGCAGACTTCCAACCGGGCTCGTACGGGTATCGTCCCAAGCGTACCGCGCATGAAGCGGTGCATCGGGTGGCGACGGCGATTGTTCAGTGCAAGACCCGCGTCATAGACCTTGATTTGCGCGCCTACTTTGACACAGTTCGGCATCATCTACTGCTTGGAAAAGTGGCGCGTCGGATCAAGGACGACGACGTAATGCATCTGCTGAAGCTGATGCTGACGGCGTCGGGCAAACAAGGCGTTCCGCAAGGCGGGGTGATTTCACCGTTGCTCAGTAACATCTATCTCAATGAGGTAGACCGTATGCTGGAGCGGGCGAAAGAAGCCACGCGCAACGGGAAGTACACCTACGTCGAGTATGCCCGATTCGCTGACGATCTGGTGGTGCTGATCGATGCCCATCCGCGCCATGCGTGGCTGCTGAGGGCGGTGACCACGCGACTTCGGGAAGAGTTTGCCAAACTGCAGGTTGAGGTCAATGAAGAGAAGAGCCGTACCGTTAATCTGGACCGCTCAGAGAGCTTCGGCTTTCTGGGATTCGACTTCCGTCGACTCCGCAGCGTACAGAGGCAGGTGTGGCGGGCGCACTATACGCCAAAGCTGAAGAAGCGCACGGCGATATTGCGCAAGCTCAAAGAGGTGTTTCGGCGATACCAGTCGCAGCCGGTAGATCGGGTGGTAGAACTGATCAATCCGGTGTTACGCGGCTGGGTGAATTACTTCGCTGTTGGACATTCCAGCGAGTGCTTCAGTTTCATCAAAGACTGGGTAGAAAAGAAGATCAG
Source organism: Paraburkholderia kirstenboschensis (assembly GCF_032806925.1). Taxonomy (NCBI): domain Bacteria; kingdom Pseudomonadati; phylum Pseudomonadota; class Betaproteobacteria; order Burkholderiales; family Burkholderiaceae; genus Paraburkholderia; species Paraburkholderia kirstenboschensis. The sequence goes on from NZ_CP136511.1 coordinate 55,972, forward strand.
GCGCCACATGGGGCGCTCCCGGAATCGACGCGGCTTCGGCTGGAAGCGGTGGAGTAGGCGTTGGCTGTATGAGGAACTGAAGCTGTTCAACGGCTATCGTGTTCGTCGTGCTGCCGCACCGAAAGCGCGCCCAGCATGATAGGTGGTTGTGGTGCAAAAATTTGGATCGGGGGCGAGCGAAGTGTGTGCCACCCCGTCGCGTCATGCCGCGAGCACGGCACTCCAGATTGCAGACGGAGTTTGGTCTTTGATGCGCAGGCGACCGATGGCAAACTGGTTCTTGCGAATGCGATGCAGGAGTTCGACGCCGGCCAGCGTGATCGCCGCGCAGTCGAAGTTCTTGAACCCCAACATGGGGCCAATCCGCGACTTGACGCCGCGATGATCCTGCTCGATCAGATTGTTCAAATACTTCGACGAGCGGCGCTTCGTGTTGCGCCACGCCGGATTTTCGCCGGGCAGTTCGCGCACTGCCCGATGTGACGCCGCGTAGCCATCGAGCGTGATGCTGGTGGGAGCCCGGCCCTGGGTTCTGAGCGCCTTGCGCAGGAAGGCTTTAGCCGCCGCCACGTCACGTTTCGGACTGAGCCTGAAGTCAACCGTATTGCCATCGCGATCAACGGCGCGATACAGGTAGACCCACCGCCCGCGCACCTTCACGTACGTCTCGTCGACGCGCCACGAGCGGCCGCTTTTGCGCGCATAACGGGCCCAACGCTTCTCGAATTCCGGCACGTAGCGTTGGACCCAGCGCATGATGGTCGTATGTGCGACGTGCAGTCCGCGTTCCACCATCATTTCGGCGAGGTCCCGATACGAGAGCTTGTAGCGGCAATACCAGCGCACACAGAGAATGATGAGTTCGCGTTCAACGTGCCGACCTTTGAACAGCTCGTCCAGATCCCGGAGCTTCTTCGCCATCCTGCATCACCGCCGCTAAAGCCTCTACTTTAGCTCACCACGAATTCGCACCAGAACCCTTTTTACTTCGGGCCGGGATGACAGCCAGAGAATAATGCGAGGCCATTTCTCCGTATGTTCGATTGATAATGGGATCGTAAAAGCTCGGCTTGTGCACACCCGATTTAAGGTTGTCGGGCGTGACGATCTCAGGACAACCGCCCATAAATTCGAATGTTCGAATGTGAGAGCCAATCCAGTCAGAACTCTGCTGAGTCCAGGTCGCTTCCGCATACGTATAGTTCGAGGCTCCCAGCACGGCCACGAACAACTCAGCCTCCCGGATTTCGCCCGTATCCGCATTGATGATCGCAACCTTGTCGCCTGAGTAGTCGACGAACAACTTCTCGCCCGGAGCGTGTGTTTGCCGCAAGGTTAGCGGAAGCGCATTCGCCCATTCGCTGTATCGTTCGCAAAACCAGGTGTACGCGTAACCGTCGGGGTGCTCGGCCTTGTACTCGTTCCAGAGCAGGTCGAGCGTCACGCCTTTGCGGGCAAGCTCCCGCCTCACGGTCGGCCAGTGCGGTGCGGGACGTTCTCCTTCCGTCGGTGATCAAGGAAGAAGAAGGCATCGTCGAGTTGACGAGCAAGGATGATGCACCTGGCGGGCCTGAAGGCGCCGGAGTACGGCCCCAGGGTGTTGCCGGCGACAAGGAACGATTCCAGGAACGAAGATCAGATCGTGAGACGCGACCGGTAGCTCTGCCTGGCCCGCAGCTCACCGCTCACGCCTGCCTGCCCGCCCGCCTAGCCACGCCACGCTCGCCTGGCGATGACATCGCTGGCCGGCGATGAGTGTTCACCTAGGCCGCGATCACCGCCCAGGGCTTACAGCGTCGCGCCATGAATGCGTTAAGCCACATGGCGCGTTCGCTCAGCGGAATCGCGGCGATGGTGCGTCTGAACGGAGCTCGCGCTTTACGACCGTGATAGTTCCCCCGGCTTCGCGAGGTCACCTTGCCGCTTTGGGCGCCGCGTTGTGCGCGGTGACTGCGTTAGCGCGGTGCGACTGGCGCGACCCTCACCCTTCGCTCAGCACGCGCCAATACAGAGCGCCTCGCTCCCCGATGGTCATCCGGCGACTCCCGCCGACATGGATACTTGAGTCAGCGGCATTGCGGCGCCCGGAAAGGCGGCATTGCAAATGATACATGCAACAGTCGTAATTTTGCCTAATCGACTCCGTGCGGGCAAACATTGACGGACCGCTGTCCTAGCGTATGCAGGCGCGCGCGAGGCGCCCAGCATACAGACCGGCTGAAAAAAGGAGCTTGTGGCGATAGGACGGGAAACCGGTATGCCGGCTAGCTGATGCGCGCATCAGGAGGCCAAAGTTAGTCCACCTTGAGCGCGACGGCATCGATCACCGAGGCGAGCACCATGGCATCGGCGTTCGCACATGGCAAGCGAGAAGGACGCGGGCTATAGATGGCGTCCCCGTGCGCAATCGCGGCGCCGCTAATCGCGCACATTCCTCGACATCGCGCACGCATGCGGCGCCACACCTGATCGCCGTATGCTCCGCGCGTCGCATCGCTCCAGGCGATCGCAACCGTACAGTCGGTCAGGCGGTCTATCGCACGAATTGCGGTTGTGAGGGTTTGTGCAGACTCCTTGCGTTGGGCACTGGTCATGCACCCCGCCCAAGGGACAGGTCTCGCAATGCACCGCGAGACGATGGACGGGCGGGAGACTCCCAGCAATAGTTCGACGGTTCCAGTCCAAGGGTCGCCGACAGTGCGGTTGCGATGCAATTTAGCCTTCTCCTGACGCAAAACTTTGTCGCCGCTGAAACCGCCGTCGGCTATGTCGCCAGTGGCCTGTCTTGCTGCCCTTCCCGGCGCGGCGCCTACTAATGTTCCGCAAGGCGTGCTTGACACTGGCATGCTGCGCTACCGGTGTGCAGCCAAACTCGCCGTCATGACATTTTTCTGCGTCTACGAACGGATTGTCGTGGCAACCGGTTCGCAACAGAGGCTAGCATCGTGTATGCCGCCACGACGGCGGGCATTGCGCCCGTAACGCGCTGGGCCGTTGGGGATCATCGTTGACATGGCGCTTCATGGAGCGATGCCCTTGCGCGCCGCGAGCTGCCTGGCCATCTCGTAGTGATGCTCGATGATGGGCAGTCCTTGCTGGGCGAGCGCGCGTAACGAGCTGTTCTGGCCGCCGTTCGCCTCAGCCGAGAACGCGTCCACCGCCTTTCTATGACCCTCGACGCCCACCAGCTTGATGTATTGCTCGTCGAACTGCTTTCCCGACAGCGGCGACAGCAGATTCATCACCGAAACGTCCGAATTGTCCTTTGGCGCCTGCACGGGTGAGCCTGCGGTCGCCGATTTCAGTTGCAACGTAAGCTTCGTGTGATCGGCGATCATCTGCCTGGCGAACCCATCAACGTCCGGGTCATTAGAACGGGAAAGCGCGAGCTTGCTCGCGTCAATCTCGGTCGAACTTGACATCGACGCCGCCTGCACGAACTCTCGGTCTGGCGAAGGCAAGGGGTTCGCCTGCGTGACCGCAGCAGCTTCGGACGGCCTCGCGCCCTGCATCGGCACATTCGGCGCACAGCCCACCATGCCTGCCCCCACGGCCGCAAGCATCAGCACGGCGTTGAGTTTTAGACGAATCATGGAACCCTCCTTGGAAAAAAGAACACGTCGCGGTTGTGCGCAGGCAGGGTTGTCGGGCGCGCACGGTTTTCCCTTAGCACTTTCTGTGCATGCCAGGTCCGGCGATCCGGCGAGCGCGCCGATCGGTCGCTTTGGCAAGGAGAACCTCATTACGCGACGCGTTTTTGACTGCGCCAGAATAGTCGCAGGCTCCCCGGTCGTGGTAAGTCACGACGGGACGAGGATGCCTGGGCTAGATCCGCCGCTCCGCCCGGGCTACGCGACCACCGACAAAGCTCTCACTGGCAAGAACTTCTCCGGTGGGGCGGGGGGCAACTGTGCGGGCTAAGCCCGTCCCCCGCTACCGCCACGCTGCTCTCTCGTCCTGATTGGCGCCTGGTCCTCATCTTGATTGCCGCGCGGCATGCTAGCGAGCAGCGTCGCCTGGTGGGTGTGAACGTCGGCGCTCGCGCTTCGGCACTAGGACCCGCAAACGACTTTTGATTAAACGACTTTTGGTTTGCCGGCCAAGCCGAGCGTGCCAGGAAACCACAAAGCGGCAGTATGGCGATGAAGCCGGTTTCGGCTGCTGTCCCGATGACGTGCCAGATCGCATCGGTCACAAGGCAAGCAGCGGTCGGCGCGCCGAGCTTCTGTTCGTTTGCGCCCGTCATATCGCCACTCTCGCAGGCTAAAGCTGCCGACCTCGTGCCAGGCACACGCCATGCGCTAGACATGCAAATGGCCAATCACTGCAACCATGAAAGACCAACCGTTCAGCCTGACCGACTGGCATCGATTCCTTTTTGGGAATGCCTCCTGGCCATTTCTGCTCGAGGTGTTGCTGCGAACGAGCGTCACATATGTCTTGCTCATTGTGGTTATGCGTTTGCTCGGGAGGCGCGTGGCCGGCCAATATACTCTTTTCGAGATTTCCATTGCCGTGACGCTGGCGGCGGCCGTCGGTGTGCCGCTGCAGGCCGCAGACCGTGGGCTGCTACCGCCTGTTGTTATTGCGGTGGTCGTCGTTCTCCTTCAGCGTTTGATTGCACGAACTGGATCAACGCATCGGCGTCTCGAGACGCTGATCTCATCAGATGTGACCCTCCTTGCTAGCGAAGGCCACCTGGAGCATGTTGAACTCGCCCGGACCGCGATGCCTCGAGAAAAGGTCTTTGAGGCAATGCGGGTCAAAGGTTGGCAACACCTGGGGCAGATCAGTCGCCTCTATATGGAGCCGTCAGGCTCTTTCTCTTTCATTCCTGCACGACCTCCCAGGCCGGGGCTGTCCGTGCTGCCCGCAATCGACGACGAACTGCGCGCCGAGGGCCGGGTCGATGGTTGTTCCGCCTGCACTGAATGCGGCACAACTATCGACACCGCAGAACCGCAAGGCCGGGTGTGCGAGCGCTGCGGCTCGCGAGACTGGACGTACGCAGTCACCGAACTGGAGCGCTAATGGAGTTCGTCCAGCGTCTTCTCGTCGGCGACGGGCCATGGGCGTTCCTCGTTGAACTCGCGCCTCGCGCAGTGATCGTCTATGGATTGCTGCTAGTTGCGATGCGCCTGATGGGCAAACGCGTAGCGGCGCAACTCAGCATTACGGAGCTCGCCGTCGTCCTCATGCTCGGAGCTGCAATCGGTGTTCCGATTCAGGTGTCCTCGCAGGGCGTCCTGCCGGCAGTGGTAGTGCTGTGCGCCGTTGTCGTCCTGCAACGGCTAACGGGCAAGGCGGGTTTGCGCTGGCGCCGCTTTGAGGTCCTGCAGCAGGGCGATGTCACGATATTGATCAAGGACGGCCGGATGCTGCTCGACCAACTGAAGGTGTGCGACATGTCACGGGAAATGCTCGCGTCGGAGCTGCGCGCGGCACAGGTTGCCCACCTGGGGCAGCTTCGCCGGGTCTATCTCGAGGCATCAGGATCGATCAGCATCGTTCGGCGAAGGGATGAGCGTCCGGGATTGACGGTCAGGCCTGACATGGAGCGTTCGCTGCTCGACGCAATCGGTGCGGACGGATACTTTTCGTGCTGGAATTGCGGTGTCACCGTCGCCGCAGACCAGCGTCCGTCGCATCCATGCACAGCATGCCGCGCCAGTCGGTGGGAATCCGCGGTTACGCTGCCCAATGCGCCGATCAGAAACAAAGGTGAGCCGAGTGCGCAAACGCTGGACATGAGCGCGGCGAGATCCTGACGCTGCGGCAGCAGGAAGCCGGGGCACACGTTACATCCAAGTTTAAGCGCTGGTGACGCACGCCGCGGTGACGAGTGAAGCGTCGGACAATACGGGTCCCCTGGGATGTACAACGACGCTGGCACCCGAACGAACCATCGACCTGTCTTTGCAGCCAGTTTGTAGTGAGACTCGCTTTTCGTCCACCGCGTTGCCCGGGGGCTCACGCACCGCGTGGAACCTACGAATAGAGGGTTACCAATCCGATAACGGCGGGGTCGCCCAGCGAACGGGCGAATGCAACTCCGCGTTGAACCGCCGACCGGGCAGCTTCCTCCGGCGAGTCAAACGCAGGGCTGCAATCCTTCTCGCGGAACAGCGCTGCCACGTTGCCGGACTCGCCGATGCCAACAAAGCATTCGGACCGCCACTTAGCGCCTTCATATCGCTCCTCAGTGACGACGACATATCGTCCAACAGTTGCTGTTGCCATTGCAGTCTCCAGGATCGCACACGCTGCATCGAAGGATAGTCACTGGTCCGTTGTTATTCCAGCGCCGTGTAACGCAGGCTCATCGCGGGTGATCCCCGCGGCAAACAGATGCCGTCCTTTGCGGTGCCCTCCATCTAACGCTACACTCTGGAGTCATGAAAAGCGAAGGCACAAAGATCGGTAAATTTCAAGCTAGATGTCGCCTCAACGATTTAAATTCAGGCGGCTTTTTGCTCCTGTCGGTGGGGGCGTTGGATGAGTTCAGAGTTGTCGGTCTGGTCGGGATTCAAATGGACCGCGTGTACGCGCTTCCAGTTTCGCGTGGGGCCTTTACATCGTAGCGGGTTGCGCTGCTTTGCCGCCTCGTAGAGCGTCGTGCGGCGATCGAGGATCCGCTGGTCGAGATTGGCGTGCCGTTGGGCAGGCGTGACGAAACGGATCGCGCTGTGACGATGTTCGTGCTTATACCAGCGCACCAACCCGGTGACCCAGGCGCGCGCGGCAAATAGAGTGTCGAACGCCTGCAGAGGATAGGCCGGCCGATACTTCAGTGTTTTGAACAACGATTCCGAGAACGGGTTGTCGTTGCTCACGCCCGGTCGACTCAATGACGGCATGACACCCAGACCCTGCAGGGTGGCGAGAGTAATATCCCAGCTGAACAACTGATTGGGCCCGTCGGCACATACTGCGCGGGGCTTGCTGCGGGCTCGGACTGGTCGTTCACTGCGCCGATGAGCAAGCTGTTTTTCTTCACGCAGCATGAATATTCCACGGCAAAGTGAACAGGGATTCCACGGGAAAAAGAACACGAATTCCACGGCAAAGTTAATGCCGATTCCACGGCAAAAAGAACAGGGTTTCCACGCCATCGCGAACAGGATTTCGGGGTGGCGGCGACGCGGGTCAACGGTGGCACGATCGACGGTTTTGTCGGGAGTGCCGAATGGCAAATGTCAGGTTGACCATGCGCAAAATCAGGGAAGTGCTGCGGCTGCATTTCGAGTGCGACCGCAACCAGAGGGAGATCGCCGACGCGGTCGGCGCCTCGACAACAACGGTGTGGCATTACCTGCGCCGCACGCGGCTGGCAGGGCTGGGCTGGCCGCTGCCAGCGGAACTGCTAACGGACGACGCGGCGCTCGAGGCGAGGCTGTATCCGCCGCCGGCGCGGCGCGAGCCAACGCGCGGCATGCCGGACTGGCCGATGGTGCATCGCGAGATCGGCAGGAAAGGCGTCACGCTTGATCTGCTGTGGCAGGAATACAAGGCGCAGCATCCGGACGGCTGCGGCTACAGCTGGTTTTGCAAGGCTTACCAGGAATGGGCGCAGCGGCTGCCGGTCACGATGCGGCAAACGCACGTGCCGGGCCAGAAGCTGTTCGTCGACTACTCGGGCAAGAAGCTGGGCATCATCAACCCGGACACCGGTGAAATCCGCGAGGCCGAGTTGTTCGTCGCTGCGCTCGGCGTGTCCGGCTTTACCTTCGCGGAACTCACCTGGACCCAGCAGTTGCCCGACTGGATCGGCTCGCACGTGCGCGCCTTCGCGTTCTATGACGGCCTGGTCGAGATCCTGGTCCCCGACAATCTGAAGTCGGGCGTCCACAAGCCTGGGTTCTACGATCCGGACATCAATCCAACCTACCAGGAAATGGCCAGGCATTACTCCGTGGCTGTGATCCCGGCTCGCAGTAAAAAACCGCGAGACAAGCCGAAAGCAGAGTTATCGGTTCTCCTGGTGCAGAGATGGGTCCTCGCCCGCCTGCGCAACCAGCGCTTCTTCAGTCTGGACGGGGCAAACCGGGCGGTCGCCGCCTTGTTGACCGATCTGAACAACCGGCCCTTCAAGAAATTGCCCGGCTCCCGCCGGAGCGTGTTTGACGAGATCGATCGTCCGGCGCTCAGGCCGTTGCCCGAGCGGCCGTATCAGTACGCGGAATGGAAGGTTGCACGCGTCGGCCCGGACTACCACGTTGAGCTCGATCAGCACTACTACTCGGTGCCGTACCGCTACGCGCGCGAGCAGGTCGACATGCGTCACACGGCCAGTACCGTCGAAATCTTCCATCGTGGCCAACGCATTGCCGCCCACGGCAAAAGCGCCCGAGCTCGCCACCACACCACGATCGACGCGCACATGCCGCCGGAGCACCTGGCTGTCGCGAAAGGCTGGGATCCGCAGCGGCTGCGCAACTGGGCCGCCGACATCGGTCCGCATACGGCGGCCGTCATCCAGCACCTGCTGGGTGCCCGCAAGCACCCGCAGCAATCCTATCGAACCTGCCTGGGCGTGCTGCGCATGGGCAAGGACTACGGGCGCGACCGGCTCGAAGCCGCCTGCCGCCGCGCCATCGATCTGAAAGCGCCGAACTACAAGTTCATTGCCTCGACGCTGAAGAACGGCCTGGACCGGGAGCCCGAAGCGGCTACCACCCAGGCTGACCTGCCGCTCATGCACGCCAACGTGCGTGGGCCGTCTTACTATCATTGAAATGGAGTCGTTATGCTGCAACATCCCACTGTCTGCCGCGCGTCAATCAAGATGAGAGGAGCGCGTCAGTCAGGATGAGAGAACGGGCATGGCGGCAGCGGGAACGGGCGTAGCCCGGAACCGCTGCCGCCATGCCGCGCCAGGAGGCGACCTTCACCGGGAGCTTTTTTGGTAGTCGCGGTAGATCGGGTATGAACAAACCTTCCATGCCATGGGAGGTGCGCCGTGCCCGGACGCCACGTCAACGACCACCAGATGAGGCTCTACATGAAGCACAGACTCAAGGAAGCGCCACCCGAGGCGGCTGCCCGGGCCGGGTTTAGCGTCGCCACCGCCTACCGCATCGAAGAGGATCCACGGTTGCCATCGCAGAAGAAGGCGCCGCGCGAGCGCCGGCGCGCGGATCCGTTGGCCGGGATTTTCGACGCGGAGATTGTTCCACTACTGACCTCCGCTCCAGGCATCCGGCCCGTTGCAGTATTGGAAGAGATGCTTCGGCGCCATCCGCAGCTCTCACGTGACGTGCGCCGCACACTGGAGCGGCGCATCCGCGTCTGGCGGGCACTGCATGGCGAGGAACGCGAGGTCATGTTTCGCCAGGTACATCAGCCCGGTCGGCTCGGGCTGTCCGATTTCACCGAGATGCAGGCTCTCGGCGTCACCGTGGCCGGCGCCGCGCTGGACCATCGCCTGTATCACTTCCGTCTGGCCTGCTCGGGCTTTGAACACGCTCACGTCATTCTCGGTGGCGAGAGTTATGTTGCCCTCGCCGAAGGGCTTCAGAACGCGCTCTGGGCACTTGGCGCAGCACCGCTCGAGCATCGCAGCGACAGTCTGTCGGCGGCGTTTCGCAATCTGGATCGCGATGCGCGCGACGATCTGACCACGCGTTACGAAGCCCTATGTGCTCACTACGGCATGCAGCCCACGCGCAACAACCGTGGAGTCGCACACGAGAACGGCGCCATTGAGAGTCCTCATGGTCACCTCAAGAGTGCGATCCGCGACGCGCTGCTGCTGCGCGGCAGCGTCGAGTTCATCGACCTTGCCGCTTATCGCTGCTTCATCGACGAGATCGTCAGCCGCATCAACGCGCGTAATGGCAAGCGCATCAAGGCGGAAGTGCCGTTCCTGCAGCTTCTGCCCAACACGCGCACCAGCGATTACGAGGAAACGCGTGTCTACATCACCTCCACCGGCGGTTTCGTATTGCGCAAGGTCTTCTATTCCGTTCCGTCGCGGCTGATCGGCCACCGGTTGCGGGTGCGGCTGTACGACGACCGGCTGGAACTGTTCCTGGGCGGCACGGCCCTGATGACGTTGCGGCGTGGCCGCCCAGGCACCAGCGGCAAGCATGGCCACGTCATTGACTACCGGCATGTCATTCACGCGCTGCGCCGCAAGCCGATGGCGCTGCTCAACCTTGTGTACCGCGACCAGCTGTTCCCGCGCGAGGCCTATCGGCTGACCTTCGATCGCCTGTGCGAGCAACTGTCCTCGCGCGCGGCGTGCAAGACCATGGTGGAGTTGCTGAGCCTGGCTCACGAGCGCGCCTGCGAGGCCGAGCTGGCCCATGCGCTCGAACAGAACCTGGCCGATGGTCGACTACCCGATCTGGACGAACTGCGCTCGCGTTTTGCTCCGGATCCGGCAGCTGTCCCACAAGTGCACGTACAACTGGCTTCGTTGCGCGACTACGAAGCCCTGCTTACCCTGGATCAGGAGATGACAGCATGAGCCACGATTTCGATGCTACCCGCCTGTCGCTGCTGCTCAACGATTTGCGGCTACCCGCTGTCAAACAGATCTGGCCAGCCTTCGCCGAGCGCGCCGACAAGGAGGGCTGGCCCGCGGCACGCCTGATCATGGCGCTGGCCGAACACGAGATTGCCGAACGCGATAGACGTCGTATTGAACGCCATCTGAAGGAGGCCCGGCTGCTACCGGGCAAGACGCTGGAGACCTTCGATTTCGATGCAGTGCCAATGATCTCCAAAGCACAGGTCTCGGCACTGTGTGCCGGCGATGGGTGGCTGCGCAACGGCGCCAACCTGATCATGGTCGGGACGCCTGGCGGCGGCAAGTCGCACCTGTCGTCGGCCATCGGACTGAGCCTGCTGGACAAAGGCTGGAAGGTCCTGTTCACCCGCACCTCCGACCTTGTGCAGCGGCTCCAGGTTGCACGTCGCGAGCTGGCGCTCGAAGCCGCCATCAACCGTCTGAACCGCTTCGACCTGCTCATTCTCGACGACTTTGCATACGTCACCAAGGATCAGGCCGAAACCTCCGTGTTATTCGAGCTGATCAGCGCCCGATACGAATGCCGATCCCTTCTTCTAACCGCCAACCAGCCGTTTGGTGACTGGAACAAGGTCTTCCCCGACCCCGCCATGACGCTGGCCGCGGTCGACCGGCTGGTCCATCATTCGACCATCTTCGAGATGAATGTCGAAAGCTACCGGCGGCGCACCGCCATGCAGCGCAAACAGCAGGGGCCAGGACGCCCTGCGCGCTATGCCACGCCAAACAATGTCGGCATGCCTGCGACTCCAGAGAACGAATCATGACACGCGTCGCCTGACGCACACTCTAATCCGACATTGCCCAGCGTCAATCAACGAACGCGCGTCAATCAACTTTAATCGCTTGTCAGCGTCAATCAACAACGGCATCATCAAGCTCGCCGCGACATTCTCATCCTGTTTGTCGCGCGCCTCTCATCCAGACTGTCGCGCCACACACTGTCGACAAACTGCACGCGCTGCGCCTGCCCGGCATGGCGGCGGCGCTTGCCGAGCAACAGTCCCAGGACGGCATTGACCGGCTGGGCTTTGAAGAACGTCTGGGGCTGCTGGTCGAGCGTGAATCCAGTGAACGTGACTCGCGACAAACGGCGGCCCGGCTGCGCCGGGCCAGACTGAAGGTCCCCGACGCATCGCCTGAAGACATCGACTATCGCACCGCACGCGGACTGGATCGCGCGCTTACCGCCCGACTGCTGACCGGTGAGTGGCTTCGGGAGAGGCAGAACCTGATCCTGGTTGGCCCGACCGGGCTCGGCAAGAGTTGGTTGGGTTGCGCCTTCGCTATCCAGGCGTGCCGTCAGGGGTTCTCTGCCTGCTATCTGCGCGTGCCGAAACTGAACGAGGAACTGGCGATCGCACACGGCAGCGGGCGCTACGCGCGGTGGCTTGCACAACTGGCCAAGACGGATCTCGTGATTCTCGACGATCTGGCCATGGCGCCGCTGACCGATTCCGCGCGGCGCGACCTGCTGGAGGTGCTCGATGACCGGCACGGACACCGATCCACGCTGGCCACCAGCCAGATTCCAGTGGATCACTGGCATGAAGCGATCGGCGAGCCGACCGTCGCCGACGCGATCCTCGACCGGCTCGTGCACAACGCACATCGCATCACCCTCGCGGGCGAATCACTGCGCAAGACGCGTAGCCGATTGACCGCGAAGCAGCAGTCCGAGTAAAAAGGCAAAGGTCCCGCGTCGCTGCGCTCAGTTCGTTCGCGATGGTGTGGAATCCTTGTTCTCTTTGCCGTGGAATCACGATTCACTTTGCAGTGGAATGGCTGTTCTCTTTGCGTGGAATACGCACGCAGCACCCGGTAGAACGTCGATTCTGAGGCGATATAGCGGCCCTGGTCGGCCAGGCGAGGGACGATCTGGCTCGGTGGCAGATGACCGAATTCGACAGAGTTGGCCACCGCCAGCAGTTCGGCGCGCTCATCGGTCGACAGCTTGTGGACAGCATCATGATGGCGTAAGGTGCGCCCATCCACTGCTTCAGGACCGCCGCCTTGCCAGCGCTGCAACGTGCGCGCGCTTAGCCCCAGCACGGTACATGCGCGTGCCTGACGAGCCCCGGCTGTAGTCGCCTCACCGATCAGCTCGCGCAATGTCGCGCGCTCTTCGGGGGAACTCATTCGCCCTCGTCCCCGAACAGCGCCTGATACTTTTTTGAAAGTACCAGCAACGCGGCTGCCTCCGCTAAAGCCTTTTCCTTGCGTTTCAGTTCACGCTGCAGTTGCGCATTGGCCTGTTTCAGCTCGCGCAGCTCTGGGGCGTTTGCACGTGCGCTACTCGCGGTGCCGGCCGAGCAGAACCGGGCGCGCCACTGGTCCAGATGATGGGCAAACAAGCCCCGTTCACGGCACCACGCGTTCAGCGCCTCGTCGCTCAGTCCATGGCTCTGCTGCAAGGCCAGCAGGCGCTCTTCCAAAGACCAGTCTTCCGGGCGCCGTGCATTGACTGGCCCCGGGTTGCGGTTTGCGGCGTTAGACACGCGGATCCACTTCCTCTAGGTTAATACATTCATGTTCAGTTCCGAGGCAACCGTTCCTACGGACCGGTTGCCTCGTTGCAGGACCTTTGCCAGCGCCTGCTCCCTGAATTCGACACAATACGTCTGTTTGGCATTCAACCTGCACCTCTGTGTTCTTCAAATTAAGAAAATTCAGAGGCGACATCTAGTGTGACGCAGGGGGAGGATAGCTGTTTGCCCATGGGCTGGGCGCAACATCCACTGACAGCGCGAGACGCAAACCGGTCCGGGTCCGCTTTAGCAGCAGTGTTGACGGCATCGTCCGGATTTTTTGACGGCCTCGCGTGCGCATGTGACAAGATCGCATCGTTTCCCGGCGTGGCAGTGTTGCAGGTCTCGTCAGGCCTAACGACAGAAGAGGCTATGTCGGCGCGTCAAGTGGACGGCGCAGCGCCGTAGCGATCGGGTCACGGGGTCACGTAAATAAGGCCGCGATCGCAAGCACGGTGGCTCTTCTGATGTCGCGCGAGCAATGCCGGTCATTCCTTCGTGCGTCTCTCGTCCTCCATGTGCCGCGTGAGTATACGGCGAATGGCTTCCAGTCGCCACACTGGCCACCATTACCTGGCCGAATTGGCCAGCGCTAGCACTTAGCCGAGATCGGCGCCGCTTGGTTGCGGCGCCACCGTTCGCCTGTGGACTATCGTCGGGTATGGTGCAGTGCGAATAATGTAACATCATGGCCGCCTTCACCGTTTTATCGTCCCCTGGTCTTCACGATCAGTGGTCTCGCGGGTTGAACGCGTGGCAGTCCTCAGGAAGCGCCGTATGTGTCATCGTCTTGTCAGGACGACAAGCATCAAGCGGACGGCGCGACTTCTCGAGCCAGGGTGCGCAAAAACAGAGCGGTCCTATCGATCGATGCATCCAGGCCAACCGCGCGCCGGCGCCGGGCGCCGGGCGCCGGTGCGATGACAGCGAGCCGCCCAAGTTCGCTGACAGCCACGAGGCTTCCCGGCGCTAGTGCGCGTCCGCAGTTTTCGCATGCGGGTTTTAAGCGCGCCAACAGCTGGTTGGCACCGGCATACCCGCCGTCCATGGACAGCGCGCGGAGCGAAAACCGGGAACGGTCCCACGCTTTGGCAGGAAGCTGCGCCTCGCAAATCTCCACTATGGAGCCGCGGCTTTCACATACGCACCGCAGATAGAAGATGACGCATCTTTGCATTGCCAGGGAGGCCGCACCAAAAGCCGTTGCAAGAGCACGCGAAAAAACTGGCTCGTTCACGCAGTGTTGCCCCAGCATAAGTCAGCATAGGCCGTACCTATGGACGCATTGCGTGGCGTGGACTATCAAGACCCTACGATCGAGCCCACGAGGTGTCATCATCCGAACAACGTGTCACAGGATACGATCGTTCCTTTCCAGTCAGCGGGCCGCCCGTGAGCCGTTAGTGGCTGAATCGCAGTGCCGGTAGCGCAACCGCCAGCGCCGGATGCGGCGATGATTGTCATGATGGCTGCGACGAAAGCATGTTCCTTGTTCGCAGCAGAAAGAAATGATGTCGCCGTGCTGCTGTCCGCGTCGAGATTATTACCGCCCGGTCTCTGTTCCGGCTTGTCCGCAGTCGTGCTGGGTTCCCCCCCTAGACGTTTCCAGCGTCCGATAAGTTCGTCTCAGCTACGTTTTGCTCTTATGTCCTGCGCGGCCAGGCCATTTCGCCGCGCGGGGGCTCACGCGCCGGGTCAGGCTTGGCGCGACATGCCGCGGCGCATTCCACCTCCCCACACTCCTCGTCCATCTGACGTCCGTGCAGATGTCCTGCTCGGGCCACGCACTGCGCAGGATCCCGGGTCGACGCCCATGTGCCGTGCCTCAAAGGGTGCGCGCGCGCCATGTCCCGGCATCGTTAGACGCCGCCTTCATTACGACTGGACGATGATCGGATGCAGGCGCATGACGAGTGGTACGTTAAGGGGGACGAACGTCGCCGCTACTGCGACGACGCCTTCCGTAGTCCATGTAACAGTTGGGCGGCATGCTGGAGATGATTCGTTCCCACCGGCACGCCTCGTTCAGCAAACGCTTTGACATCAGGGTCCTCGCCGCTTTGCGCCTCGCTTTTGTATAGTCCATTGCCCATCATATGAATGTGCACCTGCGCAACCGCGTATTCCCGGTCGAACGCGGCACCGGACATATGCGCGAGCTCGTCGTACAGTGTCCGGCTCGCGGGGTCCATGCTCTTCAGAAGGCGAACTTTCTTCCGGTCTGCGAGCTCGGAAAGCTCCGCGTTGATGCGAGTATGTTCGGCCACCATGCGCTGCCCAAACGACCGAACGTCAGCTGAAGCTCCACGTTCGGAGGCCAGCTTCCCAAGCTCAATCTCAGACGTACCTACGCTCGCCGCGGTCAACATGAACTGCTGGTCGCTCGGCGTGACATCTGCTTCCGACTGCATTAACCGACAGCCGCCTGTGGCTAGAGCGCCCGCAAACACTAGCATTGGAACAAGTTGGTGAATGCGTGACCTGTGTTTCGTTGCTCGGCGAAACACACCGCCCCTGGCGTGCATCATGATTTACCACTCCTTGAGACCATCGCACTTTGATTTCGTCCCGACACCCAACGCATATCGATGCGACGGCGTCGTACCGCTTCAATCTGCAGGTGCAGCATGAGGTATTCCTAGCGGCGATGACAACGGGTAACGTAGTAGAACGCGAAAGGCGCACCGGCGGCTACAGGAAGTGCTTATGTAGTTGGGCAGGAGGTTCGCACGGAAGACGGCCTTGCCCCGATCGCATGAGCGAGCGACCGGATTTGCGATGCTTACGACGCCCTGTGCTACGTAGTCGAGTGGGGCGTTGGGCAAGGCACCGCTAGAGACGAACAAAATGTCAAAAGCATTTGAGCCGGACGACTTCTGGCTGTACCGCCGCATCCCTGACTTGGACGATGGCTCTCACGGGACAATGCGGCTTGGCGCGTTGTCGTCGCCAGACAGCGACGCCGCAGTAATCCGAGTCCAGTATGGCTGGTTCATCCTGACGGGGCGACCGGCGACCTTCTCGTTTCCTCTTCGGCGGTTTGAGCGAGCTCTTCTGTTCCCTGTATGCAAGCCAGGCAGCGCGGTGGCGATGCGGACGTCACGGCGTTTGTCACGCTAGGCCGCGCTCTGACGGGCCCTTGTCGTTGCTTTGCACCGGCGCCGACACCACCTGGGCCGGCGCCGTGCTCGCTGCCGGCCCTTGTATGGTTCAGGGTATTTTGTCACTGCCCGCTTTGCTGATACCGGTCGCCGCGGGTTTGCCGGACCTATCGGCTTGCGTGTCCTGCCTGATTCGTCTAGCGGGGGCTGCAGTCTTGATGATCGACCGTCCATTTGCGCATGGCGCGGTGCCGTTAGCGACGTACACCAGCCGCTCGCTGGTGCAAGCACCCGGCACCCGTACTGTCGAACGCGGCTGGCTCGACCGGCGTTTGTCTAACGCTTGGGGGGCGAGCACCTCCCGTGCAATATTCGCGCGTAAGAGGCGCAATTTTGACCAGTCGCAACGTCGGCGAGCGATGCGCTGAGTGAGCATACCGGGGCGTCCGGCAAAAGAAGGGCAACTCCCGCGCCCTATCGGCGGGCCTTTCTTTATTGGCGCCAGCTTCGGGATACGCGCCGATTAACAGTTCGCTCCCATGACGCCTGAAGGTCTGCGTCGGCACGCGTCGCCCAGTCAATTTTGCGGGCAGAGCAAAGTGAATAAACATCAACACGCGGCGGATAAGGCGAAGCCCGTACCCCTTCGACTTACCGCCGTATGTGCTGCAATCCGGGTTATGGGCCTCACGGGGACCGGTCGCGTTCCCACGTTAGGATAGCGAATCACATCGTCGGTCGGTATCGCGGCACGCAAGATGCTCGACTAATCGCGCGTCGCTTGGCGCGCCAAACCTACCGGAGAAAGATCATGACGAATCAGGAAAACCAGCGCAACGAGCAGAACCAGCGCAACCAGCAAAATGAGCAGGAGCGCAACCAGAAACAGGAGAACAGAAACGAGAACCGTAACGAGAACCGCAATGAAGAAAACCGGGAAGAACAACAGCGCCGGAACGAACAGAAGTGACCCTGCGCAGTCGCTTTAAGGACGAATAAGCCAATGCGTGTTGCCAAGGCGACTGGCATATAGCGCAAGGCCCCGTTTGGAGACGACTAAAATGTCGACTGCATTTGAGCCGGACGATCTCTATCTGTACCGGGACATCACCGATTTGCAATGCCGGCCACAGGGCGACCTGGCAGCTTGTGAGTTGTCATCGCCCGAGCGTGATACCGACAGCAATCAGAGTTCGATCTGGCTCATTTATCTCGACGGTGGCCGACCACCTCATCAACTCACATCTGGCGGGTCCGACTCGGCGCCTCGCTGGTGTCCCACCGACAATGCGCTCGCGTTTCTTTCTAACCGGGGTGACGGTCGTCAGGTCTACACCATCCGAACCGATGGCGGAGAGGCGAAACGCCTGACTAACTTGCCCTCCGGTGCGATGTCATTCGGGTGGGCTCCGGACGGCAGGAAGCTCTTTGCGCTATGCACGATATCGGCCGATCCCGAGAAGCGCGGCCTCACGCAGGACGATAACGACGAGGGCGCAGGCCGTCCGGCCGACGCGCCGCGGCTCATATGGCGGCTTCCTTATAAGATCGACGGCGCCGGTTACACGCTCGACACCGAGATTCATCTCTACACCATCGACGCGCAAACCGGCGAATCATGCCGCCTGACGCGGGGATCATTCGAAGTAAGCGGCGCTGAATGGTCGGCTGACAGCAAACGCATCGCGTTCACACGAACCCGTGAGGGACGCGTCGCACACCGAACCGACGTTTGGGTCATCGACGCCGACGGTAACAACGCGCGACAGATCACTAGCACAGTAGCATCGGCGGGCTTCCCGCGATGGTCTCCCGATAGCCGGTTCGTCGCATTCACCGGCAGTGAGCATGACGGCGATGCGCAGATGCGGCTGTGGTTACACGACCTTCATACTGGCGAAACGTGCGGACTTGGTGACGAGAGCATAGAGGTAGTTTCCGGGAGTACGGTGTTCTGGTCGCATGATTCAAAACGCTTGTATTGTGTTCTGGCGCGTCACGGCAGGCAGGAAGTCGCGGCCGTCTCGGTGCCGGATGGACAACTCGAGCGCCTGGTTACTGGCGACAGGCAAGTTAGCCAGCTCTCGATCGGCGAGAACCGTCTGCTCTACACCTCGGAAGACGGTCGCACGCCGAGCGATGTGTGGGCTTCGCGCCTCGACGGCACCTGCGCGCAGCGGCTTACGGATTTCAATCCGTGGTGGCGCGAACGGACGGTCCCCATAGTCACCCTGCGCCAATTCGAAGTCCCGGACGGAGACGGCGGAACGGAACGGGTTGACGGCTGGTGGCTGGCGCCGCCCGGCCGCAAAGCACCGGGGCCGCTTCTTGTTGACGCACATGGAGGCCCGGCGAGTTATGCGTTGCTGAGCTTCAACTGGCATGTCTACTGGTACATCCTCATGTCGCAAGGGTGGGCAATACTTGCTCTGAACCCGGTCGGCTCGAGCAGTTACGGAAGAGATTTCAGTTCGCGAGCGCGCAGAAAGTGGGGCAAGTGTGACCTCGACCAGCAGCTAGCCGCAGTGCAAACGCTGCGCAAAGAAGGGCTGGTCGACGAAAGGCTCGCCATCACCGGCAAATCTTATGGCGGCTTCCTCAGTGCGTGGGCGATCGGCAATACCACCGCATTCCGCGCCGCAGTCGTGTCAGCACCTGTCACCAGCATCGAGACGCACTTTGGTGTCTCCGACAGCGGCTATTACTCCGACTGCTACTCGATGTACGGCAAGCCGAACGTAGAGCGAGACGCAATGCGTGAGCTGTCGCCGCTCAGCTACGTCGAGAAAGTGCGCACGCCGACATTGATCCTGCAGGGCGAAGCCGACGAGCGTTGTCCCGTCTGCCAGGCAGAAGAACTGTTCACCGGCATCATGGCCACAACCGACACACCGGCGGAACTGGTCACTTACCCGGGCGGAAGTCACCACTTCTTCGAATCCGGCCGACCGTCGCATCGTAAGGACATGCTGACGCGTCTGACTGGCTGGCTGGAAAAATGGGTCGAGCAACCGCTGCGGGGCGACACGGTCCAGTCCTGCGCGCCTAAAAACGGTGAACGTACTCCAGGGCAGCCCACCATATCTGATCGGACGACGGAGCCGGCGTCGTAGTGCGAACCGTTCTGGTGGTCCCGTGTGCCAGTCCGGGGCGACCAATCCGTTACGCGCATCCTTGCTTACCGCAAATGCAGGCGCGCGCGCCGCGTGCGGCTTGCACTACCTGCCTCGGGAAAAAAAGGCGGAGAGGCAGCGCCGTAGACAGCGGCCGGCGTTTTGCATAACTTACCATCCACCTTGTATTTGAGCGGTGGTCAACGCCACGACGCCGGCGTCGGCGGGGGGCCGTGCAAAACGCCCTTTCTCAAGACGCTTTGCAAATAGACATAGGCCGCCATCGCTCGAGTACAACGCCTTCAACAGATCACCACGGCGCCCCCTGACGATAAAAAAACATGGCCGCCGTATGGATCGGCGGCCTCAAAACCGAAGTGCAACACCTATCTCGTATAAGGTGTCGCAATGCCCGACCAAACTTCGTACCAGCAGCTTCAACCTGAAGAACGCCGCGCCATCGCAAGCCTGCGGCTACAGGATGTGAGTATTCGGGCCATGGCCCGAATACTCGGGCGCTCGCCGGCCACCGTGAGCCGTGAACTGACTCGAAACAGCTCTCCTGCTGGCTACGCATCGGTGCCGGCTGAAGCGCTCAGCGCCGCCCGCCGTAGCGCGGGCCGCCGCGCCGCGAAGCTTTGCCTGCAAAGCGTCTGCTGGCGCATCGTTCTCACCCTGCTCGATTGGAAATGGTCGCCCCAGCAGATATCGGGCACACTCAAGCGTATGTATCCGACCGACCCGACCCAGCAGGTTTCGCACGAAACCATCTACACGGCCATCTACGCCCAGCCGCGCGGTGAACTGCGCCGTCAGCTCATTGCCTGCCTGCGCCACGGCCACAGCACGCGTATGCCGCGCACACGCGGCACAGACAGGCGCGGACAGATTCCGGATATGGTCAGCATTCATGTGCGGCCGCCCGAAATCGAAGACCGACTGCTGCCTGGTCATTGGGAAGGCGACTTCATCAAGGGCGCCGGCAACCAATCTTCGGTCGGCGTTCTGGTCGAACGGACCAGCCGCCTAGTGCTGCTCGCCAAGATGGAAGATGCCACCGCCGCTTCAGCGTTGGCGGGCTTCTCTGCCAAACTCAACTCGATTGCCGCGCCCTTGGGACAAACCTTCACCTACGACCAGGGCAAAGAAATGTCGCGCCATCAAGAACTCACTGCTGCCGCTGGCGTACGCGTCTACTTCTGCGGTGTGTCACGAACACAAGTGAGAGCTTGTGATGCTGTATCAAAGATGGGAGCAGGCCTCCCGAAGTCGGCTTGCAGGAGCAGGCTTCAAACCGCCCGGTGCTGCTGCGTTCAAAAGACGTGGTGGTGAGCGACCGTGGAAAAGGCGTCCGGTTCAGGACGTCAGGTACGTATTGAGAAGATGAGCGAAAGCGAACCGTCCGATGACGCATCGTTATAGACCCAAGGTACTGCCAAAACTGGAGTCGCACAGAAGCTCCAGGATCAGTCGGGACGGCACCTGTTTACGGACCCGTCGGCAGTCGGTGTATAGGCGGCATGAGCTCAATGCAGGCTTTGGTATGGAACGTGAGAACCTCTCGCTGGATGCAAAGGGAAATGACAAATGGCCAACACCATAAGGAAGAATACCGATGCCAGCGCGAGGGGCGGAGTCGCCCGTAGTAGCGTTGAAACTTCTGTAATGGGAGCGGAGCGAAGGGGCGGCGTTAGCCGGTTGACGAAGGTCACCAACCTGCATGGCGGGGATGAGTGACATGACATCAACAAAACCGTATTGCATTGCGAAGCGAACGGTGTGGGAGGCGTACCAGTTGGTGAAGGCCAACCGCGGCGCTGCCGGCGTGGACGATGAAACGATCGCCATGTTCGAGCAGAACCTGTCGGGAAATCTGTACAA
This sequence comes from Paraburkholderia kirstenboschensis, assembly GCF_032806925.1. NCBI lineage: Bacteria > Pseudomonadati > Pseudomonadota > Betaproteobacteria > Burkholderiales > Burkholderiaceae > Paraburkholderia > Paraburkholderia kirstenboschensis. Next base: position 77,129 of record NZ_CP136511.1, read on the forward strand.
ACTGTGGAACCGGATGTCATCGGGATCGTACTTCCCGCCGCCGGTGAAGCAGGTGGAAATTCCGAAGGCCAAGGGCGGCACGAGAAAGCTGGGCGTGCCTACTGTGTCTGATCGAGTCGCTCAAACTGTTGCCAAGCTCATGATCGAGCCGATACTCGATCCGGTGTTTCATCCCGATTCGTATGGATACCGGCCGGGTAAGTCGGCGAAACAGGCGATTGCCGTCACGCGCAAGCGTTGCTGGCAGTACGACTGGGTCGTTGAGTTTGACATCAAGGCGGCGTTTGACCAGATCGATCATGCGTTGTTGATGAAGGCGGTGCGAAACCACATCAAGGAAGACTGGATCCTGCTGTATATCGAGCGGTGGCTTACTGCGCCATTCGAGACTGCAGACGGTGCCCGACTACCTCGGCAGAGGGGAACCCCGCAAGGCGGAGTAGTCAGTCCTATCCTGATGAATCTGTTCATGCATTATGCGTTCGACAGCTGGATGACGCGGACTTACCAACAACTTCCTTTCGCCCGCTACGCCGATGACGCAGTGGTTCACTGCCGCAGTCACGGGCAGGCGGAAGAAGTGATGCGAGCTATCGCATCACGGCTGGAGCAGTGTGGTTTGACGATGCATCCGGAGAAGTCGAAGATCGTGTACTGCAAGGACGTGAACCGCAGCTTGGCTTATCCGAACGTGCAATTTACCTTCCTCGGTTTTACGTTTAGAGTAAGCGGCTCAGCTGGGCCGTTTGTCCACGCTCGTGCGTGTGAGGCATGATGGTGAACTGGAGCTGCCGGTCAGGTGGCGGAATGCGGCGGACTGGCTCGCGTGTGCAGCTTGTCGGCCACACACCAAGGCAGGAGCTCGTCGATGCAGTTGATTTTGTGATCGGCGATGTGGGTCAGTACATAGTCCAGGTAGGCACGCGGATCGATGTCATTCAGTGCGCAAGTGCCAATCAGGGCGTACATCGCGGCTGCCCGTTCGCCGCCGCTGTCTGAGCCGGCGAATAAAAAATTTTTCCGGCCCAGGCTTACACAACGCAGCGCGTTCTCAGCGATGTTGTTGTCGATCTCGAGCGTACCGTCTTCGCAATACAACGTCAGTGCGCTCCACTGGTTCAGCGTGTAGTTGATCGCCTTGGCTGTGTCGGACTTCGACGATAGCGTTTCAAGCTTTGCCCTGAGCCACGCTTCGTAGATTTGAAGCAGTGGTCTAGCTTTCTCCTGCCGTATTCGCAGCCGTTCGGCGGCCGGCCTGCCGCGAATGGAGGCCTCGATGTCATAGAGGCCTCCAATATATTCGAGTGCCTTTTGTGTCGTGTCAGATGGTGTGCGCACGTGGATGTCGTAGAACTTTCTCCGCGCGTGGGCATGACATGCCGCCTCGCGTATCGAGCCATCGCGGAACAATTCGTCGAAGCCTGCGTAAGCGTCCGCTTGCAGAATCCCTTTGAAGCTGGCGAGATGGGTTTGAGGATGGATGCCTTGCCGGTTCGGCGAGTATGCGAACCAGACCGAAGCCGGTTGCGTCGAGCCGGAGCGGCGATCGTCGCGCACGTAGACCCACAGCCGGCCGGTGCGGGTCTTCCTGCTGCCCGGTGCGAGCACCGGGATCGGCGTGTCATCCGCGTGCAGCTTGGCGGCCGACACCGTATAGCGGCGCAGCGCCTCTGTTAGCGGTGCGCACAGCGCCTCGCACTGGCCGACCCAGCGGCCCATGCTGGCCCGGTCAAGCGTCACGCCGTCGCGGGCCGCGATCGTCGATTGCCGGTACAACGGCTGGTGGTCTGCATACTTCGAGACGAGGATGTCTGCCAGCAAGCTCGGATGGGCAATGCTCCGTCCGATCGGCAGGCCGGGCATCGGCGGCTGGGTGATCGTGCTGCAGCATGGGCAAACCAGTTTGCGGCGGATCGTGCGAATGACCTTGAACGCGGCTGTGACCCGGGCGAGTTGTTCGGACACGTCCTCGCCGAGCACCTGCATTGGTTGACCGCAGTCCGGGCAATTCGATTCGGGCTCGAGTACATGATCCTCGCGAGGCAGATGTACGGGAAGCGCTTGCTTCGAAGCCGCTTCGTCCGTCGTTGCGTTCGAAGTAGACGCATTTGCACCACGGGCCTGCGCACGCTGCACATCCACAACGCCGCGCCCGGCGGCCAGATCCTCAAGTTGAGTCTCGAGCGTCTCTATTTGCCGCTGCAGCTGCTCGGACTTGCGACCGAAGTGCATGCGCCTGAGCTTGTCGATCTGTGCCTTGAGCTGCTCAATTTCGACATCGCGTTCGGCAAGCAGACTACGGGCCTCGACCAGCAAGGCCTTCAGGAGTTCGACATCGTCAGGGAGATCGGCGCCGCTCGACATGCGCCGTAGTTTACGAGTCTGCCGCGCGGTTTACAACATCGATAATGCGGCGGTGCGACGGGGCTGTCGCCAGTCGATGCCCTCAAGCAGCATCGACAGTTGTGCAGAGCTCAGATGGACCTTCCCACCGTCGGCCTTGGGCCATATAAAACGGCCTCGTTCAAGCCGCTTCGCAAGAAGCCAGATTCCGTCCTCCGTGGCCCAGAGAATCTTTACCAGATCGCCCCGACGGCCCCGGAAGATGTAGACGTTGCCGCCCAGTGGATTCTCTTCAAGCGCGGTTTGCACCTTCGCTGCCAACCCCTGAAACCCGCATCGCATATCGGTAACGCCTGCGGTGATCCAGATGCGCGTGCCTGCCGGCAGGGAGATCATGAGCGCAGACTTCCCAACACGATCCGCAGCGTATCGGCATCGACCAGGCCGTCCACTTTAACTACCACACGACCGATCCGGATCTCGATCGCGCCGACAGGTGGTACAGGCTTCGCGCTCTGCACTTGCGCTTCTGCCGGAGCTGATGCCATGACCTCCGTCGGCGAGTCGCTTAGCAATACGACCGGAATGAGCCCGGCAGATCGAGCTTGCTGATCGGCCAGATATCGCCGCCGCCAGGTGAACAGCATGTTCGCGTTGATGCCATTCTCCCGGGCCAGCTTTGCGACTGATACGCCAGGCTCGCAAGCTGCTGCTGCCAGTCGATCACGAAGCTCCCGGGGGTAGTTAGGGCGTCCCGTACGGGAACCCGGCTTCTTCTCTGCAGACTGTGTCAAAGTGGTGCCCATCAGATCGGAAATGATGGACATCACTTTGATGTCTCCCTCAGCCACCGTCTACAACGGCCGGCACGAGCCGCTTACCGTTTAGACCGCGACAGGCAATGAGCAGGTACAACCGGCGATTCACCAGTTTCCTGCCGGCGGCGAGCAACGATGCGCTGAAACGGATGAGGCAAACGGTACGGAGTTGGCAGATACATCGTCGGACTCCAGCCACGCTTGAAGACTTTGCGCAGCAATGCAATCCAACGATACAAGGGTGGTGGAACTACTATGGGGCGTTCTATCGAACGGCGATGTATGCGATCTTCCAATATGTCGATCGGAAGCTCGAGCGCTGGTCCAGACGGAAGTACAAGACACTGTCGCGACACAAACGACGTAGCGCTGAATGGCTACGCAAGATGGCAGCTGTCTACCCACGGTTGTTCGTTCACTGGCGGGTCGCTGGGGCAACGGTTGGCTGACGGGAGCCGTATGAGGCGAGAGTCTCACGTACGGTTCTGCGAGAGGCTTGAGGTGCAACCCCTCTGGCCTACTTACCACCCGCACAGCCCCTGGCAGCGCGGGACCTGCGAAAACACCGACGGATTGCTTCGTCAATATTTACCTAAAGGCACCGACCTATCGGTCTAGAGTCAGGACGAACTCGACGGCATCGCCGACAGCCTGAACAGCCGGCCTCGGGCGACTCACGCGTTCCATTCTCCATTCGAGGTCTTCGCCGCCACGCTCGCCGCAGGGCGCCAACCTCACGGTTCTAAACAGTAGACTCCGTGTTGCACTTCAGTTTGAGACCGCCCTGACGAAAAGCGCCGCACCCGAAAAGGTCGGCGCCTTTTCTTTGGCGCTTCGATGGCTCGACATCGCTCGCTCCCGGTTATCCGTCGTCACAATAGCTGGCTTGTCAGATACTAGCAACGACGCGACGTGAAACTCATTGTCTCATCGCCGGCGACAGTTTTTTACCGTAGAGGGAGAGCCGGCGAAGTCCGCGACGAACCGTGCCTGAGTCGCTCCGGAATTTACGCAGCAAGCACCGTATTTCGACCAGTTGAGATTTTCAGAAGTCGGTGAGCCGTGCGTTCAGAACCTCGGCGCGACCTGAGGAACCTCAACGGCAACGGCGATGCCTTCTTTCGCAAGTGAGACCTTGGCCACGCGGCGGTCGCTCTGGTCGCCCGAACGCGGCAGAAGGCCTTTGGTCTGGAGCTTGTCGAGCATGCGCGTCATCAGACTGGTGTCGATAGCGAGCATTTTCGACAACTCGAACGGGGTAGACGCGAGCCCTTGACAAGCACCAGCATGATGCCCATTTGCTGGCTGGAGATATCCAGATCCCGATCGCCGCGTCCATTTCGGCGACCATCAGATTGCGCGCCTTCACCAACTGCAAACCGACGCTCTCCGTCAGCCTGAAATTATCTTTGTTGTAGTGACGCACGCAACGGCTCCTGAGTGATCCGCGATCTAACTGATCGGTCAGATATTATCAGAACAGTCTGGGAACCCTGATCTGCCGCGATGTCGCGAGCGAAGCATCACACCACCAGTTTGCGCAGTACCGGAATCCTGGAAAGAACCAGCGCATACCCGAAGCTCAAGGCCACGATAACGATCAGCGCGGGCGGCAACAGCGCGTAGTGCGCCGCCCACTGCTGCTGCAACAGACGCAGGACAACATGCAATATCGCAAGATGTATTAGATAGACGCCGAAACTGAGCCTGCTACAGTACTCGCTCGCTGAGCGCATTCTTTCGCTGCGTACATTCACGCGCAGCAACATGAGAAAGAGACAGGCAGAAGGTATTGCCGTGAACAGACCGCGGTAGTCGGTTATGGCGTGATGGAAATGCGGGTCGTTCTCCCTGTAATAGTAGCACTGCACGCCAATTGCGATGGCCATGCTCAGCAATCCGGTGCACGTCAGCTTCCAGGTCGGCCAGTGTCGGGCCATCTCCGTGTTCACGAAAAGATGCCCGAGCACGAAGTAAATGACATAGCTGCCGAAGAACTCCACGCTTTCTGCGGTCCATATGCGATCTTTCGTTAATGCTACGGTCGTGAAAGGCAGCATAGTCATCACAACGCCGACCACACAGTAAGCGCGCAACGTTGAAACCGGAGCCATGCGGGAGATGGCATTGATGAACGGCGCCGCGAGGTACACGCCGATTAACGCGGGAATAAACCAGAGGTGGAAGGCGTCGCGCATTCGCCCCACCGCCAGATCCTGCAGACGGCTCCAGATGTTGAAGTCGTCCTCGTAGTGCATCAGGTAGGCAACGTAGTTCGTGCCGAGATAGTAGAGCACCAGCAGCACGACGAATTGCGGAATCCTCTTCTTGTAAAACCGGACAATATGCGTCGGGTCAGCGCGTGGAATGACCAGCGCGCCGGAGATCATGAAAAAGATCGGTACGGCAAGCCGGCCAATTGCGTTGAGAACGGCGTGAAGCGCCCACTCAGTCCCTGTTGCCTGCGCGGCGATCGGGTCGAAGATGCGGTCATTCAGGTGGATCATCACCACCAGCACGATCGCCAGCGCGCGCGAGAGATCCAGCTGCGCATTGCGTTCCTTCTCATGCGTCGCCATCGGGGCTTGGGAGCCCACGGTCGCGCCCATGCCGTCCGCGGCATCCCGATCACCAGGCAGATTCTTTAATGTTCCGGAACGGTAAAACCACAGCATGCTAGCACCCTTGCAGGGAATACTGCACATGACCGATGCGGTTGAGCGGCTCAGTATCCAGACGTTGGCAACGTTGGCGCGGCCACTGTGCTAGAGGACCCACCCAGTTCACCCAGCTTGCCGCGATTGCCATCCGCTACCGCGCGGCACATCATCGCCATGCTGCGCAACTGCCACGGATGGCTCGAAATCGCCCATAGAGCGACTCCAATGAGTGAGGCGCGCACCGCGGCAAGCAGGCGCCATCGGCTATACATCGTGGCTACAGCAATCCTGTTGCGAACGTTGTAATAGTGACGTACGCCGAACGCATGGTGACGCATGCGCGATTCCGCCTGCCGCAGGTGCTTTATCCGGCTTGCAGGAACCAGCCATAGCGTAAAGCCGCTCGCCTTCAGGCGTAGCGAGTATTCGGTGTCGTCATAGGCGATGAAGTAGTCGCTGCGCGGCAGTCCTGCCACGCCCACTGCATGTGCGCTGACGAGAAAGCCGACGAACGAGCCGGTATCGATCCCCACCGCCCGCTCACTGTAGGCCGCGGCGGCGACGGTTCGCTCACGGCCAAACAACGGGTCGAAATAGCGGCGGTGCTGCAACGCGATAGCGTCGAATTCTTCCACCGTAGAGCACAAAGCGCCCGTGTCGTCCGGTAAATGCGGGCGCGCCGCGAGCAGCCGCTGCAGCGCATGCGTAAGCGGCACGGCGTCGTCATCGAGAAGCCACACCCAGTCCGCGCCGCGAGCGACCGCCGTTTGCAACGCCTGCGCAAAACCGCCGGCACCGCCCACGTTGTACTCGCTTCGCAAGACGGTAAGCCCTCGCCTTTCCATCAGCATATCCTGCGTCGCCTGGTCGCTGGCATTGTCGAAGACGATGATCTCATCGGGCGGCCTGCTCTGCGCGAACAATGCGTTAAGTACACGTCCGAGCAGGTTGGGACGGTTTCGGGTGACAACAACGGCAGTGACTTTCATGATCAGATAGGTGCGGTGTAGAAAGCAGAAGGCGCCTCGCCGCTCGAGTCCTGTCGAATGAATTGACGTGCTGCGTCCAGCGCCTCGCGTATTGCAGCGTCCATATCGATGTAGCGGTACGTTCCAAGACGTCCGACGAAACTCACACCGCGTTCTTCGTTTGCACGCGCCACATAACGGCCCAGCAATTCCCGTTCACGAAGCAAACGAATTGGATAGAAAGGGACGTCGCCGGGTCCGCACTCGGCGCTGTACTCGCGGTAAAGGATCGACTCCTCGTGGCTCTCCCACGGCGCGAAGTGCTTGTGTTCGTAACTACGGGTCCAAGGCACGTCCTCGTCGCAATAGTTGATGACGGCGTTGCCTTGTAAATCGCCCGTTCCACGCACCGTCTCGAAGCGAAGTGTCCGGTATCCGAGCCGCCCCAGCGCATAGCCAAACCATGCGTCGAGCGATCCGCTGTAAAAGATGTGGCGATATTCGTCGCGTAACGACGCGTCGAAACGGTTATTGAGGCTCACATGAATCCTCGCATCGTCGAGCATCCTCTCGACAAGGCTCGTATAGCCGTCGACTGGAATACCTTGATACGCGGAGTGATAGTAGTTGTCGTTGTAATTGAAGCGGACCGGTAAGCGCCGCAGGATGCTTGCCGGAAGCTGCGCCGGTTCGGTGCCCCACTGCTTTCTCGTGTATCCGTAAAGAAAGGTGCGGTAGATATCCGGGCCGACTACGTTTAACGCCTGCTCCTCGAATGAGGTCGGAGCCCCGTCGCTTTGCGTCGTGCACTGCTGCACCCAGGCGCGCGCCTCTTGCGGCGTGAAATTGGTGCCGAGCAGCTGGTTGATCGTATGCAGATTGATCGGCAACGAATAAACCTTGCCTTTGCAGACCGCCTTCACGCGGTTCACAAAAGGCCCGAACCGACCGAAGCGGTTTACGTATGTCCAGACTTCTTCGTCGTCCGTATGAAAGATATGAGGACCGTAGACGTGCACCATGATGTCGGTACGAGCGTCTCTCGCGGTATGGCAATTTCCGGCCACATGGGCGCGCTCTTCGACGACATCGACGCGATAGCCCGAGCGCGCAAGCTCATGCGCGATCACCGCTCCCGTGAATCCCGCACCGACAACACAGACCGTACGGTTCTCCGATCTCATCACGACACGACCCGAAACAGATTGCTAACAAGCGCCTTAACGGTAGCGAGGTGTCCCTCCCGCAAGCTCACTGAAATCTCCCCAGCAGCAGTACTGCGGCGCGGCGCAATGCGAAGCCGCCTTGCGTCGTAAACATCACTTTGTGCAGCGGTGTACTGGCGCGAAACCCGGCGCGCGTGAGCTTTTTGAGCTGACGCCGACGGGCGAGCAGCCTGTGCGTCGCCTCCTCGCTGCAATCGTCCAATGGGCCGCTACCCGATAGCGCGATCCAGTCGAGGTGCATGAGCGTGTTGATCTTTTGAAAGAGCGACGCGCCTACCCAGTCGTATTTCGGCATGCGCAGGCCGATTTGCCACGGATCGAGTAAGAGCGTTTCCTGCACAATGAACCGTTGAAACGACGCGAGCACATCAGGATTGGTGTCATTCAGCGATTCGGGTGTGGTGTACCCATAGCGCTTTGCGTAGTGAATGCAAACGTGCTGCTCGACAGCGAACCGCGCTCTGAAATTCCGTTCGAAAAACGTCGAATGCGGCGCATGGGGTTCGCGGTCGTACCAGCTGGCGTCGGCTGAGGTCACGATCGGTGCGCCCCAGTATTCGCGCAGGCGTTCGGTGCGGCCAAAGTGAAACCAGTCGCTCAGATGGAAAGGAACGCGCTCGAAAATCGTGGGGTCGAGCGTGAAAAACGAACTCGCGACTATACGGCTATCGGACCTTCCGAGGCGCGATGCGGCCTTGGCGTAGTCGATAAACCCTGCGTGCTCGAGCCAGCTATCCGTACGCAACTTGACCGCATATTTGGTCCTGGCAGCGTCGAGCCCCGCCAGCGTCGACACCAGCTGACGATTAACGTTATTGCCTTTTGGCGAGTCGTATTTGATCCCAGGCAAGCCGCCCGGATCGTCCGACTCCACGATGGCGTCAACCGCAAGGCCTCGCGGCAACTCTGCCCCTTTCCATGTCGACAGGATAATGTCCGCATTCGGCAACGCGCGACGCGTCTTTCGAACGTTTTCCCGAAGCGAGTCTTTGTCGGCGCCAACGTAGGGCTTTACCGCCCCTTGGAAAACCACGGTGATATCGCTCGTTTTCACGATCACGCTTCCCGATCTTGAGTGGGCCGCAGAGTCCCTGTGGGGAGCTGCTGAATAAAACGCCTGAGGGGATTGTCGAGCGAGCGCGGCACTCGCTTAACGCCGTACAGCGTGTCCACGCTAAACACTCGCCATATGCTGTTGCCGTCGTCCATCCATTCGAGGTCCCCAAGCCGTCTCGCCTGAGCGGAGCGCCCGGCAAAAGCGCGCCCATTCTTCGACGTGGCATGAACAGGTCGTGCGATAAGCTCGACCAGATCCGGTCTTAGCCGATAAAACGGTGTCTTGATGAACGCGTACTCGACGCAATACCTGAGCCCCGGCGCGCGCGTCCAGTTGTTACCGAACATCCATTCGAACTGTTGCAGAAACCGCCAGTACGCGCGGTCGAATACATGCGCCTCGGAAAACACGTAAGGCATCGCGTTGGGGGTCGCGCCCAGCGCCTTGGCCACCGTTGCAAAGACGACTTCTTCCTGCGGATAGTCGGCCGTCGCAAGCGCCTCCTGTCGCAAGATGTCGGCTATCTCGAACAACGTCGGCGCGTCGTAAAAGGCACCTTCTATTTGTGAGCCGAACAAAGCGCAGCCGCCAAGACGTTTTTGCACTGTCCGCAGAGCGGGATCGTAGAAAGCTTTGCGCGCGACCCACCAGTACGACTCCGGAAAAATCGGCCTAACATTGAACGCACGATCCTGAGCCGTAATATGCGAGAGGCAACCGGGCCGAATCAGCATGTCGTTGGACGCATGAAAGCAGATATGCGATGCGTCCCCGAGCGCGCGAATGAATGCAATGTTCGCAAGGTGCGCGCGCAGAATCCCGCCCCATGCCGTCCGCTCCCGTACCGGATTGATCAGGTAGTTATCGTTGCCGGCGCGGCGAAGAATGTCATGCAAGGCAGCAACGTCAATTGCAGCGTTGCTCGATACGTGCAATACCACGCGCGCCTGCGGCGCGTAGCGGGAAAAATTGGTCAGCTGGTCGGCAACCACGAGCGGCGCTTCGTGCACCGGCAGCGAAAAGTACACGGTCACGTTTGCACCTGCTGGCTCACCAGCGCTTCAAATTCGTCCGGGGTCCCTGCAAGTAGTACTTCGGATGCAGGCACTTCGTGATATGTGATGCGCCGGCCCTTTGCGATCAGCGCGTTATACATGGGCGCGATGTATAACTCGCGCCACTCCTTTTCGAACTCGGAAAAGTTATCAATCGCCGCGGTGCAGACAGACACGAAGTCCGCTGCCGACGCAAAATAGTACAGCCCTGTGCAGCACAGGTCGGAGATGCGCCGCTTCTCGGCAGTGGCCGCCACCAGCTTGCTCGTCGGCGAGAGCGGCCGCACGAAGGACCAGTGATCGCCCTGCGCGCGGAATACTTCCAGATAACCGTCGGCGTTCGCCGCTTCCGGCGGGAGCGTGTATCCCGGACGAATGGTATCGACGTTGAAAACAAGCAGCGCTTCGTCGCGGCGATAGGTGGCGCCTGTCATGCCGAGCAATACCGTTTCCGCCTGGCCGCGCGTCGGCGTGGCAAGTTCGACAATCTCGTAGTTCGATACACCGAGCGCGCGGCAAGACTCTTCAACAAAGCCCTTGGCCGCAAATTCCGCGCGCACGATAAACAAAAACTTCTCGGACTCGAAATACGCCTCGAACGAGCGAACGGTCAGCGAGAACAGAGACTGCCCGCCGATCTCCAGTTCATACTTGGGACGACTGAATCCCGCCGCGTAGAACCGGCTGCTGTTTCCGGCCATAGGTATTACTATCATTTTTCCATTCCGTATAGAGGCGCAGTGCGTTTGCCATCAGGCCGGTCTGGCGTTCCACATCGTCGGCATGTAGCGGAAGCATCGACAGGAACAGCAGAACCATGATCGGATAGCAGTCCCATTCTTCTGGCAGGCGTCCGCGGAAATGGGTGGACAGAAACACTTGCCGCACGGAGCTTGTCGAGCCTGAAGGCAATGTCAGGCGCACCTTTTTTCCCTCCACCGACGCATTGAATCGGCCCGCGATAATGAAGTCGTAGAGGCCGATGACAGAATGGGCGAGTTTGCCGACCTCATAGCGGAAATCGCCGAATAGCGTTTGTTCTCCGTCGCAATTCAGACCGCGCGGATCGATCAGCTTGACCTTGCCGCTCCTGAAATCGAACAGCACGTTGCTCAGGCAAAAGTCACCATGTACGAACGACGTTCGGTGGTTCGGCGAACGGAGGACGGCGTCCGCTGCTTCGTCGGCGATAGCCATCAGCGAGGGCACGCGCCTGCCTTCGAAAACCCAGGGCTCATGCAGGCTCACTCCCGATTCCGCGCCGAACTTCTCCAGACGCGATACCGTCTTGCCGCGGTATAACGCGTCCAGTTCCTGCCGGCTCACGCGATCATGCTCCGGGATGCTGAGCCGCTCAGTCGCCGAGAAAAAATTGTTGCAAGCCCGGAAGATCTTTGCCCACACCTTCTCCGGCAAATTTCCGAATACATAGAGTTCGTTAAGCGCCGCGAGCGGAAGATATTCGAGCGCATAGAAAGCCGGTTCGGCGCGTCCGACCTCGATGAGATTGGGCAGAAAAGATCTCACGCATCCGGGCGCGTTCTCGAACCAGTTGGCTTCAGCGAGAATCTTTCTGGAGTCGCGGCTGGTCTTTTGCAAGATGCCGTCGGCCACGGTGATGTCATTGAAAAAGCGTTGCGTCGTGACGTGTCGTTTTGACGAGAAATAGGTGTGAACGTGACCGAAGTCCAGCCAACTGCCTACGTCAACGAGTTCGAGCCGACTGACCGATGCCGAATAAGCCTCGATGGCCTCGATAAACGAGAGGCCGGTTGCCAGCAGGCGGCGTAACGCAACAGCGTCGGAAAACGAGAACATGCCGACCCAGACCTTGTCCTGCAACCCGGCGGTGCGTCGCTCATGGTGCCAGCGATAGTTCTCGTCCGATTCGCCTACTGCGAGCCAGTCCGAATGCGTGGGCAGCGGCTCGGTCACGAGCGTGTCGCCGAACAGGATGTCGATGCGGCCCTCGTGGCGCGTCTCGGCGAGAAAAGTCAGCGCGGCCGCGCCGAGCATGATCTGCGGCGCGGTGCGGAAGATCGCGACACCTGCTGCATCAAGATGCGCGAAGTCGATCGCGTCCACATCGAAATCCGCGGGCAGTGTCATGTTGACTCGCTTGTAGTGCTGCGCGAGCCGGCCGAGTTGATACGTATAGAGCCTGCGATTTCCGACTGGCAGGAAGCATGGCGGAATCTTGCCGAATTCCGATGCGAGTTCGCTCTCGACGTATTCGCCGGAAAGGATCAGAAGCACGGCGACTTCCCCTTTTCGGCGTCGAGCATCTGGACGATTTCTCCATACGACTTGGAGAGGAATTCCGACGGTCGTACAGCACGATCGTCTATATAGAATCCGTCATGACCGCACCATGGCTTGCCGACATGAATTTCGTCGAACGGCACGTTGTGGCGACGCAGCCACTCTATGGCGACCGGCAACGTATGAGCGTTGATCTTGCCGATGTTGCCTTCGTACGTGCGCATCGACCGGCTCGTGCTAATGACAATCACAAAGCCGTCTTCCTTGTATCGATGCAGCTGGTCGATCAGCGCTCTATTGGCAACCGCGTCCGCATAGCCGGAAGGCGCGCCTAGCGTGATTGTATGGTCCAGATCGACTATCAGTCTTTTCACCGTTCGCCTCGTCTCAATGTCTACCGGCGCGTAGCGCGCCCAATGCCAGTTTCAATGCACGTCCCGGCGATCGATTTCGCTCACCCGTCCGTGCTCAAGGCGCAAGTAACGGTTGCAATAGGTGCGTATCAGTTCGTGGTCGTGCGAGGCAAACACAAAGATGCCAACGGAGCTGATGAGCTGCGCCATGCGTTGCCGCGCCTTTTCCTGAAACTCGGCGTCGCCTGCACCGAAAACCTCGTCGACGAGCAAAATGTCCGGACGCGTGGAAGTCGCAACTGCGAACATCAGACGCGTCGCCATTCCGGAGGAGTACATCCGTACCGGCAATTGCAGGAAGTTACCTAGTTGCGTGAAGCTTTCTATTTCGCTGACGCGCGCCTTCGTCTCGGCGATGCTCATGCCAAGCAGCACACCCATACGCGTGATGTTTTCGTAGCCGGTCAATTCGGGATCGATACCCGCGCCGAGTTCCAGCACGGTGGCGGTCTTGCCTTGACGCTTGACGGTGCCATTGGTCGGCTTGTAGACCCCGGCCATCGTGCGAAGCATCGTGCTTTTGCCCGCTCCGTTGTGACCCACGAGTCCAACGGCGTCGCCCTGGCGCAGGTCCAGCGTCACATCCTGCAAAGCCGTGACTACCTGGATGCGACCCGACTCCGCATCGAGCCGTCCGCCCGTGCTAATGCGCACGAGGTTATTGCGCAGCGATTTGGTGCGATTGTTGTGAACCGGGTAAGAGACCGTAACCCGATCGAAAGTGAGATGTGTCATGCCGTCAGATCCAAAATGCGATGCGGGAGTGAACCCGGTGAAAGAGCACGAGCACGAGCGTCCAGCCAACCACGGCCATGACTACATTCGTCCACACGACGAAGCTCGGCGGTGCGCTGCCGAGTAACGGATAACGCACGATCTCAATCAGATGAGATAGCGGATTGAGCCAGAGCAGGCGACCACTAATCGGCAAATAGTTCGGGCGGTACATCACAGGGCTGAGAAACATCAGCAGTGGCATGACCGCGGCAATGAGATACTCGAGGTCGCGAAAGCGCGCGCCCAGAATACTGAGCAGGAAAGTGATCCACGCGAGATTGAGGATGACGAGAAGCAGGCACGGCACGACCAGCAGCGTGTTCCAGCCGACGGGCACTGCGAGCAGTACCGCCACCACGACAAAAACCGGCGCAGTGTGCAACAGGTTAATGAAATGCTTGGTGACCATCTGCACGGGGTGAATGGACAGCGGCACATCCATGTTGCGGATGATCCCGGCCTGGCGATTGAACGTGGTCGGTGCTTCGGTAATGCATCCTGAGAGGAATTGCCAGACGATAAGCCCGCAAGTCAGTGCTGGCACAAAGGTGGAGCGGTCGAGCCGAAATAGCTCGCTCCAGATATAGCCTAAGCCAGCGGTTCCGAGCAACGTTCCGAGTGTCAACCACAAAGGGCCAAGTACCGTTCTCTTATAGCGGGAGCGCACGTCGCACCACGCCATGAAGCCGATAACGGAGACGTTATTTAATAGCCGCTTAAGGTCGTCCGCGACCACGGTCGTTCGATGACCGGTTCGATACGACACAGGGTTATCGCTTGCTGGCATCGTCGGCCTGTACTTCTTTCATTAGTGGTGCAAGTTTTCCGCGCAACGCTCGTGCGGGGTAAACCCGCTGCATCGCGCATGACCTTTTGCATCGCCTTTCCATCTGGACGATTACCGATAACGGCAAAAGCCGGGAAGAAGTGCGGGCTCTGCTCATGCGGCGCGTGCCGCGATTTCAACACAGCACCTCGTGTGCCTGGAATAGGCTACCGGCGGGACTTTGGCGGCGATGCGCTTCTCTCAATCGTCGGACGAGAGGATGGCGATCGCTATGATCGACAGTGTGGCGGGGATCGTCGTTATTGCACTCGGCGATGCAAGGGGAATTGCCCGGACACGTGACCATTCCGCCGGTGTGTCGGTTGTCGCCGTGATGTTGGTGAAGAGTTCTTCTGCCTAGCAAACAGGACAATGCTCGTCGGCTTCGCTCTGCAAAATCAATGTCGGCGCGCGTACTTTCTCCACGTAGCTGAGCGGCGACAACTCACGCATGGCGTCTCGCTTGACATCCGGCTTACCGTACAACGGGGCGCCCCGTTGGGCATGCGCCCCGGATCACATATCGATTCCGGCATGTTCAATCACTTCATTCAAACCTTCATTGATGCCCAAACCGCAGCGTGGCGTCATTACACCGCGATTGCCGCGACAGAAAAGCGCCTGTTTGGCCAGAGCCACGACCCTCCCGTGCCCGTGCCAACTACCGCACAGCTGGTCGACGTGCTATGGCTTACGTACAAGACGCTGGCCACGCGTACCATTTTTATGGCGCGCGACGAATTTGCTGTCGGGGCGAAGCGGCCGTTGATCCATCGCGCGGCAATTTTCAACGTGGCCAGCTTCGATATCGAGCGTTCGCTTGGGCTGGTCGAAGTCCCCGACTTCGATCAACCTGCCGAACAAGATTCTCGCGGCGGAATACCAGACGGTGTTGCCCGATGAGGCGATGATCGTGCAGGAGCTGGAGCGCACAACAGCGGAACTGGAGCGGCGTACCGGCGCTTCGTAATGTTCGGTCCCGATGCCTGACCGATCCCATCCCGGTCATCTGAGACGAGGCCGCGACCCGGTAACCCATGCAACAACGACGGAGGTAGCGATGAACAGAAGAGGTTTGTGCGGACGGGCGCAATACTAGTTGGCGCGGGTCTTACGCTCACGGTCTCCCTGGGGGCGGTAAGCGATGCCATTGCCAACGAGTCCAACGGTTCGAAGCGGCGAGCGATCGATGCAAAGGTCCACGGGACCCTGTCGAAGCTGTACGCGAACGTCAGGGGTTCCCGGGAATTGGTCGACAAGGCGAACGGTGTGCTCGTGTTCCCATCGGTGATCAAGGTTGGCTTTGTCGCCGGTGGCGAGTACGGCGAAGGCGCATTGCGCGTAGGCGGGAAATCCGTTGGCTACTACAGCACGGTATCCGGGTCATTTGGCCTGCAGGCAGGGGCTCAATCGAAGGCCGTTATCTTCCTGTTCATGACCCATGATGCGCTCAACAGCTTTCGCCGTTCCAAAGGCTGGTCGGTCGGTGGAGAAGGGTCAGTCGCGCTCTTGAAGGTCGGTGCGCACGGTGCGATCGATACGACAACGGCAACCGCACCAGTCAATGCGATCGCGCTGACCAATGCCGGTCTGATGGGAGATGTGTCGCTCTCGGGAACCAAGGTCTCGCGACTCAAAATTTGAGTGCGGCGGTGGCCGCGTTCGTTTTGCGAGGCTTCGGGCGGATTCGTGAGCCGAATGGCGGTTTGGGCAATCGTACTTTTCGTGTGGAATCTGGCGGTAGTCGCATGCAGAGCCGCTTGCAAAGGCTCGGCGGCTCCGCGGCTCTTGCGCCATCGGAGAGTATGCAAATCGTTGATCGATAAGGGGCAAACCGTCAGAAATTGCACAAAAAGTACGAATACCCCTGCTCGCTGTGCCTTATAAACTGGTCTTTGAGAGGTGGCGTCGTTCGTCCGGACAGGATCTGCGAGTTTTTAAGTGGAACTGCTGAGGCAATCAAGCTGCCGATTTTATCGCTGGCAGCGTGGCGAAGTATGCTTCATCCGGTGTCTGATCGGCCAACCTCGAATGAGGCCGATTCTGGTTGTACCAGTTCAGGTAATTGCCGATTGAGCGGCGTGCGTGGCCGACCGAGTCGTACGCTTTCAAATAGACCGGGTCGTACGCTTTCAAATAGTTGAGTAGCCCGGCGGAGTCGCACCGCCAGGCCCTCCCAGAACTGTACGTGAGCCTCTCGACTCATACAGCTCCTATCGTCCAGCCGTGGCTCCGAGCGTCCAATGCGCGAACAGGGTCGGGCGCCGCGTTTTGAGACGCCGCAACCAATCCCATGCCCGCAGCTTGTGCGTCCGGAGTTTCTTATATTTGCGCTGAGCCCAACGCACAATGAATGAATCCAGTGTGCGCAAGGCCCCGCGAAGAGCGGAAGGCCGAAACCGCCCGTAGTAGCGAACCCAGCCCAGAAGTACGGGCTGCGTCCATCGGGCAACTTCGACAAGTTCAAGGTCATTGCGACTGTGCAGCCGCCACCGCCGCATTCGCAACCGCATCGATTTGGCCGCTTTGTCGCTGACCGCAGGGGCGAAACTAACGAACAGTGCGCCAGAGCGATTCATCGAACTCCGGGGCCGGAAGCAGTAGCCCAGGAAATCGAAGCGTTGCACTGGATAGCTGCCGCGTCGGTTATCGTCCTTGCAGTAGACGATTTTGGTCTTCTCCGGATGAAGCTGCAGTTTGCACGCCGCAAGCCGGGCATCGAGCTCTGCTCGTAGTTGCCTAGCTTGCGTCTCGCTCTTGCAGTGGCAAATGACATCGTCGGCGTAACGCTCAAATAGAACGCCGGGATAGTTCCGCGACATCCATTGATCAAACGCGTAGTGCAAGAACAAGTTAGCCAATATAGGGCTGACGACTGCCCCTTGTGGTGTTCCTCGATCCCGCGAGACCAGAGCGCCATCGGGCATACAAACCGGGGCGACCAGCCATCTCTCGACGTATAGCAGCACCCACTTGCAGTCCGTATGTTGACGTAGCGCTCGCATCAGAAGTTGATGGTCGATATTATCGAAGAAGCCTTTAATATCAAGATCAAGCACCCAGTCTGAGCGCCAGCAACGCTGACGCGCGACTGTGAGCGCCTGATGCGCCGAGCGGCGCGGCCGATAACCATACGAGTCGTCATGGAACACTGGCTCCAGAATCGGTTCGAGATATCGCCGTACCACCATCTGCGCGATGCGATCCGACACGGTCGGAATTCCCAACGGCCTTGTCGTGCCATCAGCCTTTGGGATCTCCACGCGCCGGACGGGGGGCGGAATGTAGCTGCCCGAGGACAGCCGGTTCCAGAGTCGATAGAGGTTATTACTCAAGTCCTCTTCGAACCGGGCAATCGATTTTCCATCGACGCCCGCCGCACCGCGATTTGCCTTCACCCGCTTGAACGCTTCCCACACTTCACGTTTGGAAATATCAAACGGCTTTGCCTTATCCATGCGAGTCCTCCCCTTGCGGGTTGCCCACATGGTCAGGCCGGACGACGGCGTTCCTTCGGTCCAGCTCCATTACAGAGCCTTCAACCCTACTACGAACGCCTCCGCCCCTGTGCCCCGCATCGGTACTCTCACCCTTGCGAAGGCTATCCGCTTGGGCTTCTCCCTTAGCATCGGGACGACAGGTTCCTACGTTCCTTACCAAAGCCTGGATCAAGATCACGCCGCCTTCATGCCGGAAGCCGGTTGGGCAGTAAGCAGGTATGCCCCCAACCTTTGTCGCGGGATAGAAGTCAAGATCCCGGTTTCGACTTCAGTTAATACGTTTCGACACGTCATCAGCGGTTCACTCACGTTCGTCTTCCTGATCCTCACCTGACGGAGTCGAGCTCCGCCTTTTCCAGCAACGCTCACCACAGAAGCTCTTAACTCCCGCAGCTTGTGGTGGTTTGAAGCCTGCTCCTGCAAGCCGACTCGGAGGGGCCCACCCTCATCTTTGGTAAAGCATCGCAACTGTTCAAACCTCGAACCATCGCGTTCGTAGCACACAACCTCTTCATATTTGACGCTGCGCCACACCCGTTCGACGAACACGTTGTCACGCGAGGCGCCTTTCCCATCCATCGACAGGAGAACCTTCCGGCTGAGAACCGCGTCGGTGAATTCGGTTGCGGTGAACTGGCTTCCTTGATCCGTGTTGACGATTTCAGGCAGGCCGTATTTCGCAAACGCTTCCTCCAGCGCCTCGACAGCATGGCAGCTCTCCAGCGTGATCGCCACCCGGTGTGCCAACACCCGGCGGCTCGCCCAGTCTACGACGGCCCTCAGATAGACGAAGCCTCGCGCCATCGGGATATAGCTCGTATCGAGCGCCCAGACCTGATTGGCCCGATCGATCTTCAGTTGCGCAGCAGGTACGGCCAGGTCCTGTGGGCTGCATGCTTGCGGCTCGTGTTTGGCTTGCGATACAACGCCTCGACGCCCATGCGCTTCATCAAGGTGCCAACGTGCCTGCGCCCGACCGTGGTACCTTCGCGACGCAGCAGCCGTGCCAACATTCGCGCCCCGGCAAATGGATGCTCGAGGTGAAGCTCGTCAATTCGGCGCATCAATTTCAGATCCGCTTCGCTGACCCCACGCGACTGGTAATCGGCACTCGAGCGGCTTATGCCTAACAGCCGGGCCTGTTGCGTCACCGGCAGGGCGTGATCACGATCGATCATCGCCTTACGCCCAGCAGTCCCGCCTTGCTGAGCGCGCTTTCTAAGACATGATGGCCTTCAGGGAAACGCGACATAGGCGTTCGTCCGATAATCGGACGACCTTCACGGAACGGCGGAGACAGTCATGGACAAGGTCAAGCTTTACGTCGGTCTCGACGTACACAAGGACTCGATTGCAATCGCGTTCGCCACGGCGCATTCACGGAGCGATCCTCAGTTCGTCGGGACGACCCGCTACAGCGTCATTTCGCTATCCAAAGCGCTCTCGAAGCTCGGCGAACCATCGCAGATCAGCATTTGCCACGAAGCAGGCCCCTGCGGGTATGGGCTAGTTCGGGCACTGCGCGAACAAGGGTATCACTGTGAAGTGGTTGCTCCATCGAGGGTCGCCCGCCGACCGGCTGACAGAATCAAGACGGATCGTCGCGACGCACTACTGCTAGCGAGACTGCATCGGGCCGGAGAACTTGTTCCAGTTACCGTTCCCGAGCCACAGGACGAAGCCATCCGCGACCTGGTTCGTGCCCGTGAGGATGCCGTGACCGATTTGCGCAGGGTGCGACAGCGGCTGAAGTCCTTCCTGCTTCGCCATGGTCACGCATATACGGGTAGTCGCTGGGGGCCGAAACACGAGCTCTTTCTTTCAAAGATTAAATTCGAGGATTCCGCCCAGCACATCGTCTTCACCGAATACCGGATGGCGGTGCGGTTCGCCTCCGAACTCGTCGAACGCCTCACGCAGTCGCTGCGTGCCCACGCCGAAACCTGGCGTTGGCTGCCGATGGTCAAAGGCCTGATGACCCTGCGCAGCATTGATTTCATCTCCGCACTGACCATTGTCGCTGAACTTGGCGATTTGCGACGCTTCCCGCATCCACGCGAATTCATGAGCTACCTGGGACTTGTCCCTTCGGAACACTCCAGCGGGAACACAAAGCAACGCGGCGGCCTGACGAAGACGGGCAACACGCACGTCCGAAGGATACTTGTCGAGGCAGCGTGGAATTATCGGTTGCCCGCGAGAATCGGCGAATCGCTACAGCCTCGGCTTGAGGGACAACCTCGACATGTCATCGACATCGCCTGGAAAGCACAGGTTCGTCTCTGCCACAGATTTCGTCGGCTTCGCGCACGAGGTCTTCACCAGAACAAGACGTGTGCGGCAATCGCGCGTGAACTATGCGGATTCATCTGGGACATCGGAACGCGACTGCAGCCAGTCTGAACATCTCCGTAGATCCTCATCGATTTATTCAATACGGAACTGCTATCGCGAAACCATTATATTCCACCTGATCGGTAACGCGGCACTGGGCGCGATGTGGGGAACCCTCGAGATTTTTTTGTGAGCACGCGACTGCGTGATCTCCGTGGTTAAGAGCGAGGCAGCCCCGTGACGGAAAGATGAAATGCGGTAATCAGCCCGCGGATATGAGCTTGATCCATCGTCGATAAACAGCCCATGTGTCGCGTTACCAATCAGGTCGGATACGTTGACGTTCGAGATCGCGGTAGCGAGAGATACGCTCGTCCTCCTTGCAAAAACAGGCCATATGAAAATCATTCTCCAACGTCAACTGCCCGATCTTCGCGTGCAACACCTTCACGTCGATTGGCGGTGCAGCTGGGGCCGCGGTGCCCGCGTCGAACACATCGGCAACCCGCTCCTGCAGCTGCTTCTTCCAGTCCGTGATCTGGTTCGGATGGACATCAAATTGCTGGGCCAGCTCTGCCAGCGTCTTGTCGCCCTTCAGCGCTGCGAGTGCCACCTTTGCCTTGAACGCCGGTGAGTGTGTCCGTCGGTTTCGTTTCGTCATCTTCTGGTTCCTTGTCGCCGGCCATTATGACCGACTCACGCCCCAGCTTTTCCGCTCAAGGAACTGTCCGAATTCCCGGAGCCACCTCTCGGTGCTAGCAGTCCTGAGATCGTGCCGGTTGAACACCGCATCGTAGAAGTTCACGACTAGCGCGCGGTTGCGCTCTTCCTGGGCAATATCGCGAGCGACCGGATGAACCGGCGCGACGCTATCTTCGGCGCGGGCCACATGGCTCGCGATCAGCACAAAGAAAGCAGCGGCGGCTGCCGCGCGCTGGAGCAGGGGGGTTCTGTTTGGCATGACGGTCCCCTTCTTTTCGTTGAAAGCCGGCGGCTGCAAGGACTTCAGCATCCGCAGGTGGCGACAACGAGACGGATCTTGCCGGCGCATCCACGCCCCCGCGCCGAACCCTATACGCATGGCGACGGGTACGCCATGTCGCAGTCTGCGTCGACGACGCGAAAGCCGAACGCCAACGTCTGCTCGAACTCGGCTTCGCACCGAACGCTCATGACGGCGAGATCGGTGCCGAAGGAGGGATGCAGGAAGCGCCCGTATTCGAAAAGGTCACAATGGGGATGTCGTGGCAGTTGCCGATCGGACCGACCTGATCGGCACGTTTTGAACGGCAAAGCCTTGCTGGATAAGGATGTGCTGCAACGACGATACGGAGTTTGACGGACCGTCGTCAGAACTTGGCAAGTACTTGATTCCATTGATGGTGCGTTGCGGCTACACGTGTGCATTCCTAGCCCATAACGAAGCCTCAGAATCAACCGGTCTTACTCGCGCGAAAGGAGACCGCCTATGGACAATACACAGGCAAAATCTGCGACTGAGCGTTATGAAGCTTGTCGGGTCATCGATGAAGGATGTTCTCGTGCCATGGCTGCGTGTGTCGACATGATCGACGCTGTTTCGGCCATCGGCGTAAGAACCGAGCTGCACGCTGTTCGCGATGCATTGCAGCGCCTCCGCGCTGCCGCTGCGGCAACACATGACGAGATGGCCAGGATCAGGATGAACTGATCAGTTACGCCGTCTTGTAAGCAGGTCTGCCACGCCGGTAGAGACTCCCCATGATCCTGAGAAGCCCGCGATTCAAAAGCAGGTAACCCAATTACCCGTTCATGCGGCAGCGCGGACTCGCGTCAGTTATATTCGCCGTAGTTGCTGACCGCTATTGCAACCAGTCCCGCAACTCGTGCGCGGAGCAACTCGCTCGCAGTCCTTCCCTGACAAATCTCAAGCTCTGTTGGCTGCTGGTATAAACGGGGAAAGGCGTGCATACGACACCGAAAATCTCTTTGAAGGCTGAAAAGTCGAAGTTGTCGCCGGTAGGTTCACGATTGAGTCCTTCTACAACCGAATCCCATTGCGTCACTGCTTCGTCAATACTGGATCGCTCATTCTGGACGACACGGTAAGTACCCCGGTCGTATTCACGGTCGTAGATCCTGCTCTTGCATGAAACAATCAATAGTACTCCGTCCCTTGCTGCCAAAGCATCGATGTCCGTGAGTCTTTGGCCGGCACGCCGAAGTGGTCGCCCGCGAAGTTCCCTGATGGCTGGCGGGGGTGCCCAAGGTGACCGATCAATAATCTCTTGACACTGGAATTCGAACGCTGCCCCGCGCACGTTGCCCAGCGTTGGCGCCCTAGACATTTCGAGTCTTTGCAGAAATGCGTGGGAGGAGCCAGTAATGTCGAGCAGGTACTGCTCCGCGCATCGGCGACAAACGTTGCCAGCTATTAAGGGCCACGGGGACGCGTTGACCTGGTTGACGTCCTCCAGCCATTCGGCAGCCTTGGTAGACCATCGGAACCCCGGTGTTTCTCTTGTGAGTATGGCTGCGACTTCTGGAAGATAGGCGTCGAATAGGGCTTCTAGCCGCTTCGCACCATAGAAGAAGTAGCCCTGTTGTAGGATGGACCCGAACGCCCAAGGGGCCTGTGTCATCAAAGCAGGCAACATGACGAGTAGTTGGATTAGCGGTGCGACATCGCGCAAGTACTCGGGCGACCCAGCTTCACCATCAAAAGGCTGGAGAACATTCCGTAAATCTAATGCCTTGAGCATATGACGCGCCTCCACCGTCACTTCCATTTGAGCGCCATTAGCGTCCGGGTATTGGATGGAGGGGTAGTAGCTCGGGTGGCAGCCAAAGGACAAGAAGGCGGTCAGGCCGAAGCGCTCAGCCGCTTCCACGAAATCCGAGGAACTTGGCTCGACAGTGGCCAAACCAAGACCTGAACCGAAGAATTCATGTGAACGGTCGTGCCGCTGATCATATATTGCAATCGCATTTTCAACGTCGGCTGGAGTCCTCGCGACTAGGATCGGCTGACGTGCATCAAGCGTTGCACCTTTGCCTACGCGTCGATAGAGAATATGTAGCTGCGAAAGCAGTTTTACCCGACCGACGAACGAGGCGACATGACGGATAGCAGCGTCGTCAACCTTGAACGTGATTCGGGTGGCTAACTCGCTCCGGTCCTCCCTAGCGAAGGCTGACGACATGATCTCCGCAAGGAATCTATCGTATCCGATGGTCGTGCCATAACTTCCGGAAAAGAAGGCATCCGGCGCTCTCCGCAAATACCATAGCCAGCGTACGCCCCCATACCCTGAATGTGCACGCTGAATATGCTCTTGCGTGGCTGCTATGAATTGCTCCAGGTATTCAGCCGCTTCCACGCCGATAAGGTCAGCTTGGGGTGGGTGATTTTCCTTAAAGATTGCGAGTGCGGTGTTAATCGCGGCCTTACCTGAAAGCGCGTGCCATTGTTTAGAGGTCACACGGCGAAAGGCGGTAACAGCAGGATCGACGGCGAGGGGAGGCATGCCAAGTAACGTCCATTTATTTTAGGTCCGGCAAGATGATCCCATGGCTAAGGTGTGTTTGTCAGTTGGCTTGAACGTTAAGGTGATTGGACACCCAAAATATGCAGGTGCGCCCACGCGAATTTGGGACTTGATTGCCGAGGACGACGTTCGACTGCCACTAAAGGCAGTGTTCGGCGTTGCGCTCTCATTGGCGCTGGATGGTGAGGTGGATACCTTTCTTTCCAGTTCAAGGGGCTCGATCCGAAAACGGCAGCCCTCGGTGCTATGCGGTGTTCATGCTACGCCGTGATTCGGCCGGACGAACGCTCCGGCAGTTCACGCCGGAGCGTTCGATAAAACGAACGTTTTACCGAACGCGACTTGGCGCGGCCGTCGCAAACCGGCCACAGTTGCAGACGTTGAACCAAGCCCTATCGCAGACATCCGAAGATTGGTTCCGATCTGACTACGGACGCTCGACGGCCGTTGCGTATGTCGCGTCATCGACCTGTTGACGACGGCTGCTACTCGAAAAATTCCTCGTCAACCTTCTTTAGGTGGAGGGTTTCCTCAACACGGCAGCCGACGTTGTACCGAATCATCAGCCGGGCCAGTTGGCGGCCGTCAATCAGGACGATGCGTTTGCTTAGGAACTTGGCAGTTTCACGAGCTGAGGGAGAGAAGGCCGAGGTGGTGTTGAAGTCCTTAAAAACTGCTAATCGTGTCCATAGATTACGCTAATGTAAGACTGTCGACGTAGGCCGGTACTGATGCGGCTATGTCGCGCCACAGACTGCCGAGATGGACATGTACCCGGTGCGTATAGCGGCACGGCCACCGCGAATCGCGGTGCACCTCGCCGACCTCTTCCACGAGCCGGATGGCTGGCCGAACGCGATCTGCAAGCACCTTCCAGGTCAGTCTGCGGCCGCGGAACTCGTCGTGACGGTCCGCCCAAACCCCTGTTGCGATACTGCGTTGCGCGATCGGATTGCGCAACGCGTCAAAGAGGATCCTGACCGTTTCAGGAGCATAGTCAGGTTGGCGCATGTACGCTGTGGCGTACGCAGAGATCTGCACGCTGTTCAGTCCTGCCCAAGGTAAAGCGCGGCCATGTACTCCAGCATGCCGCAGCACGCCATCCGGAAAATAGGCATGCGTGACGCCTGCCTTGCCCGGTGGCCTGATTCCGGTGTGACATATCTTCGTGTCCTTCTCGAACCCTGCCCGGCGCCGCGAGCAATCGGCCGACCGGCTGAGCGCGGCGCGGGATCGTGAGGCCATCTGGCGCGATGAAGCGACTCGAGACCCGGTTACCGATCGCGTTGCCCAGCTGCTCGGTATGTCGACGGGCAAGGTAGACCTCGCCGTCGGTATCGCATTCGGGGCGCTGCTTGAGGGTGTTGCATGCCTTGGATGGCTACTTGCACTGCAGGAAAACCGGCCCGGCAGTCAGCCGGTGGGGACGGACAGTAACGCGACAGTAGCGCCCGGTAACGCAGCAGTTCGCGCGAGTCATGAGCAGTTGATTGCCCCGACTGACGCCGGTTTGCCGGGTCCGAGTGGCGTGACTGCCAGTCACACTCCGGTGGCGACCGGTAACCGCGATGACGCGACCGCAAAGGCGCACGACAAGAAGGTCACGATGCTGGTGGCCAGGACCGTCAGCGCCGATGTCGCGCGCATCGCTGAAGAGGTAGCTGCGGGCCGCTCGCGCGGCACGGTCGCCGAGATCCGCAAGTTCTTCCGCTGTTCACAGGCGAAAGCGATGACGCTGCGCCGGCAGCTGGCCGAAGCAACGCTCGAGCAACCGTACGCGGCCTGATCCCTGTGGCCACTTTCCAAGGTCAAGAAAACTGGATTAGTTGCCGTTAGAAAGAGGTCGCATACCGGCGCATCGTTGCGCACGGTCTTGGCAGACCTGATCGCTTGTGACAAATTGAATCGAGGAACAAAGGATGCAAATGAAACAAGCTCTGTTTGCGCTGACAACCAGCGTGATGGTGTCGGCGGCGGTCGCGCAGACGCCGGCCGGAATAGCACAAACCGTCTCGCCAGATCACTACCAGTCAATGCCGCCGGCGGAGCGACAGATCTATGTGGCTGGTGTACTAGACGCGGATCGCGTGTTCTTCCAGCAAACGCAACCCGTGTTCGCGGCGTGTCTGAACCGGGTCACGCTCGCCCAGGCGACCGACGTTGTCGACAAGGGGATCACGAGCCTGAAGCCGGAATTGCGGGCGTCGATGCCGCTCGCAGTCCACAACGCGCTGATTGAAGCATGCGATCGAGGCTATAAGATGCCATGACGTGGATCGCATGGCTATTTCGCATGCGAAAACGGGCCTGAAGAGGCAGGGCAAACTGCTGGCATAACGCCGCCTCTCTCAGGTTCTCCTCGGAATTGGCAGAACTTTTAACCGACCCTTACCGGTCGGGTTTTTTTGCCCGTTCGCCAGGCACTGCCGTCTGACGGGCGCGCATACCTCCTTCAATTATTCATCCGTGTTGTTCATCTCGGTGGGCAACGTTCTTTCCGAGGAAGTGAGCATTCGTCTGCGTTAGACTGGAAAGGAGCGCCCGACGCTTTTTTCTCTCGTAACCGGCTCGATTTTCGAGCGTATTCCGAGACAGGAAACATGGAACCCAAACGCGCCAAAGTCCTTACTCCCGCCAAATTTCGCCATCTGCTGCGCGTCACTGAGGCGACAAGCCGATTCCCCGAACGCGACACCCTAATACTTCTATTCGGGATTGCATGCGGTATGCGTGTCATAGAAATCGCGCGCATCGAAATCCGCGACGTGCTTGCCAGATCGGGGACGAGGCGCGAAGAAGTCAGCTTGCGTGGCTCGATCACGAAGGGTGGCCGCCCTCGATGTATCTATCTGTCGCACGAGCGCACCATTGCTGCGTTCGACCGCTATATCGAATGGCGCTACCAACGCGGTGCGGGCGCTGCCTTGGACCGCAGGGAGTATCGCGGCCTCATGCCCCACACCCGCCTAATCCTCACGCAGAAGGGCGGCGCATTCGAGTTGAGCGTTAAGCGGCGGGTCAACTTTGGTGGTGAGACCGTCGAATACCTCGCGGCCGACAGCCTTCAAAGCTATGTTACCGGTCTGTACCGTGCCGCTGGTCTCGGTGCGGGACACAGCAGCCACAGCGGGCGCAGGACGTTCGCGAGCCGTCTGGTAGCTCAGGGCCACTCGCTTGACACGGTCCAGTTGCTGCTTGGTCATTCACACCTCGACCACGTGGCTCCGTATCTTGAAGTCACCGAGAGCGACATGAAAGCGGCACTTGCCGCGATCCACGATGGCCTGTAGGCCGATAGTGACATGTAGCGGCCAGCGTAATAACATTGTGTTGACGTGACATGCACAATGGCATAACATTGTACTTACGGTGAATTTATGAAAACGACGATTCGCAGGATGGGTAATTCGCAGGGCGTGCTGATTCCAAAGCCCGTCCTCGCGCAGTTGGGACTGGACAACGAAGTGGAAATGGAAGTTGAAAACGACGCGATTGTGCTTCGTCGCCCTCGTCAGAAGGCTCGCGAAGGTTGGGCTGAGGCGAGCAAGGCGCTTGCTGAGAGCGGTGACGACGCGCTGGTGATGGGCGAGTTTGACAACGCCGACGATGCGGAGCTTGCATGGTAGTGCGCGGCGAAGTCTGGCTCGTTGCGCTCGATCCGACGCTGGGTAGCGAGATTCAAAAGACGCGGCCCTGTGTGGTGGTATCGCCGCCCGAAATGCACGACCATCTGCGAACGGTCATCGTCGCACCGATGACTTCCAAGGGACGCCCTGCGCCGTTTCGCATACCCGTGACGTTCAAGCGGAAACAGGGGATGATCCTGCTGGATCAGATTCGCGCGGTAGACAAGGTGCGACTGGTAAAGAAAGAAGGCGCGATTGCCGATAAAACGATGTTGGACACCCTGCGTACCTTGCAGGAAGTGTTCGCGGAATAGGAAAAGCAATTCATGAATCGTCCTGGCAATCGAAACTCACGACCCTCGGGGCTCGCGAAGCAATCCCGCCATAAGAAGGCGCTCTTTCTGCCGATGGATCGCGGGACGGCAGATGAGTTGGTCCTTCCTGTCAGAATCGCTTTTGAGCGGATACGCCAGGGGAAGGTTGATCGGGACGCGGCGGTATGTATGGCAGAGATACTGTTGCTGACGGGATTTTTGACAGAAGGCGGGTTTGGGCGACTCGATGCGTCGTTCCTGGACGATGTCGAAAAGCGGCTGCTGAGTGATATGAATCAAGGCAGCGTTGCCGGCGAATGGAAATTCGCGGCTGAGTTAGTCGACGCACTTGTCGTCGTCGTCAATGAATACGACAGGCTCGTGCGGGAGACCCGGCTCCAGGCAATTGTTGAGGCAAATCAAAGCTTCGCGCGGCTGAGGCGCACGGCTACGAATTAACCGGGAAAAGCACTGGCGCGCGCTGCGCGCACCGCGACGGCCGGATGCCGATTGGAAGCTATCATGGGTAAGCAATACTTGACGGTCGTCATTGAACTACCGGACGATCAGGAGCAGCGGAACGCTGTGAAGAATGCTTTGCCTCTGTTTGAAGACTTTCACGGTGGATGGGTCACGGCGATGTATCTTGGGGACGCAATTACCGAGAACGAACTGTTCGAGAAAGAGGCAAAAGCGAAAGTAACGGCGCGCGTGCGACGAACCGCAGCCGGTTTGTGAGAAGGAAAAGAACCAAGGGACGGCGAATTGAATGGCCAAGTATTCGAACGAAATAATGAAGCGGTTTGCCACTTACGGGCCACCTGACGGATTTTGTGCCATATGCAGAGACTTCGGTTCGCTCACCAGGGATCACGTCCCGCCAAAGAATTGTGGCAACGTGCGTGATAGCGTAATACAGCATCTATTTGGCAACGGCCTAACCAGTCCAAGCGAGGTTCGAAGCAAGCCATCCATGTCCCAGAGCGGGCTACATTTCAGAACCGTATGCAACGAATGCAACAGCACGCGGCTTAGGATTCACTACGACCCTGCCCTGGGATCGGTGGTTCGGCAGGTTCATGCATGCTTCATGAATTACGCCGCGAGCGGCCTGTCTCTCCCCAGGATTCAGTTGTTTGATTATCTTCCCGATCGATTTGTGAGGTCGATCGTAGGGCATCTGTTGGCCGCCAATGCGGTCAACGACGTCCGATCGAACGGAGTGGCTCCCCCAATCGATTCCGCACTTCGAGCCTATTTTATGGATCCGAATGCGGCTTTCCCTGCGAACATCGATATCTACTACTGGCTGTATCCCTATCGGTGGCGCATAATCTTAAAGCACGGCGCCATGGGTTTTGCCGGATCGGCAGGCGATATCATGTATGGACACGTTTTCAAGTTCTTTCCATTCAGCTTCTGGTTTGTCAAGAACGATCTTCCGATGAAGAACTGGAAGATCACTCTACGAAAACTAAATACCGATCTCTCGTCCGATCTCGACGCAACTAATCGCCTTGCCGTCGAATTCCGACCGCTACAGTCACCGAATTTCCCGGAAGCCCCAGAAGGAGATCGAATGTGGCTAGTTAATGACGATCTAGCCTCCCGCACTGACGACCGATCGTAACTGGCATCTCGGGAGACCGACCTTCGCGAATGACGCACATACCCGGCGGTGCGCCACCCCCGACGACGGAAAAGCCTCCATCGCCCACTGCTGCGTAAGCATCTACTAATTAGCAGACCATGACCGTTCCGACTCTCTACACCAGTAAAGAAATCGCCGCACGGCTCTTGCCAGACGCCGATGATTGGACCGCAAGGCACGTTGCAACCGCAGTAGAAGAACTTGCGGCTTCGCGTGTCCAGCGGCATCAGCTTTCGGCAAAGATCGACCGGAAGGCCGTTGTTGAGGAAGTGCGTGAAATGAACATGTCGATTGACAGTTGCGACCGCATCGTTGCGCAGTTGGAGCAGGTATTTTTTGTTTGCGAGTGGACCATGCCGAACTTCGATGCGGCCCTCGCGGGGTTTCAGCTGACGACGTTGCTGAAACTCGATTTATCGAAATCGGTTAGCTGACCCTCGGAAGAGAAATGAGCCAGGTTGATTCTGACGAGCTGTGGAAACGCCATCACGACGGACAGGACAAGTACACCTACTTCCTTTTGGCCGCTGCTGGTGCGGCGATAGGATACGCGCTGCAAAAGGCGGATGGAGACAAGCTATCGATGTGGCTCATCCCTTTTTTCGGTGCCCCCGGTGTCACAATAGTTGTCGCCTCTGAATTTTCTTAAATTGAAGAGTCAGAGGTGCAGGTTGAAGGAAAAACAAACGTATTCTGTCGAGTTCAAAGAGCAAGCGCTGTCGAAAGTCCTGCAGCGCGGAAGCCGCACCGTTGGATCGGTGGCCGACGAATTGAACATGAATTTACTGACATTAAGGAAGTGGATGAGAGGTAGCGCCGCTGCGAACCGGAGCTCGGACTCCGGACATGCAAAACGTCCAGAAGACTGGTCGCCGGAAGAACGGCTGCTGGCTTTGCATGAGAGCCACGGCCTGGTCGACGAAGCACTGAACGCGTGGTGTCGTGAGCGGGGGCTGTTCGCTCATCATCTCACCCAGTGGCGGATGGACTTTTGCGCCGTCGGCAGGACCGGCGCTCGGCGTGAGAACGCCCAGGATGTACGGGATCTGAAGCAAGCCAACGTGCAATTACAGCGCGAATTGAACCGCAAGGAGAAAGCGCTAGCGGAGGCGGCGGCGCTGTTGGTGCTGCAAAAAAAGTATCGTGCGCTGTTCGAGGGCGAGGCCGAATGACGGGCCTTGAAGAGCGCAAAACATTGATCGGCCTGATCAGCGAGGCGACGCTGGCCGGGGCTCGCCAGGCGCCCGCGTGTGAGATGCTGGGGCTGAGCGCACGGACGGTTCAGCGTTGGCGAGGCGGCGAACCTGACGCGGTGGACGGGCGCTCGTTACGACACCACCAGCCATCTCACAAGCTGAGCGCCGAAGAACGCACCGAGCTGCTGGCAGTCGCGAACTTAGGCGAGTTTGGTCATTTGCCGCCGAGCCAGATCGTGCCTCGACTGGCTGACCAGCAACGCTATATCGCCTCGGAGTCGACGTTCTATCGGGTGCTGAAAGCCGAGAAGCAGCTTGCCCATCGGCGCAGTGAACGGCCGGTCAAATCGTGCGGCAAACCACGAGCGGTTCGCGCGGACGCGCCGAATCAGCTTTACAGTTGGGACATCACGTACTTGCCGGCGACGATCCGCGGGCAGTACTTTTATCTGTATCTGTTTATGGACGTGTTCAGCCGCAAGATCGTCGGCTGGCAGGTCTACGCCGAAGAGAGTAGCGCTCAGGCCAGCGAGGTGCTCAAGGATCTATGCGCGCGTGAGGCGATACAGCCCAACCAGGTAATTTTGCACTCCGACAACGGCGGCCCAATGAAGGGCGCCACGATGCTTGCCACCTTGCAGACCTTGGGCGTGATGCCGTCGTTGAGTCGCCCCGCCGTGAGCAACGACAACCCCTATTCGGAATCGCTGTTCAAAACGCTGAAGTACCGGCCCGCTTATCCGTTAGAGGCGTTCGATACCCTGTTCGCAGCCCGCACCTGGGTTGCAGAACTGGTGCGCTGGTACAACCACGAACACCGCCACAGTGCGATCCGTTTCGTGACACCGGCCCAGCGCCATGCGAATCTTGATCAGGACATCCTCGAGCGCCGCAAGGCGCTCTACGAGGTTGCGCGCGAACGTCATCCGCTACGATGGAAAGGTGCCACGCGGGACTGGCAGCGCGTTCATGTCGTGCATCTGAATCCCGATCGTGCTGAGCCGACCGTCGGCATTCGACGACCCCGTAACCAGGAATTAAAAGCAGCCTGAATTCAAAACGTCGAGGCGACAACTAGCTGGAAAACTTCCGCGGTGCGATCTTCGCATGGGCACTTAGCTTCCTTTTCGGATGCAAGCATCTGCACTGGATGCAGACATCGCTATACGCCAATTTCAACCTCTTGAAGCTGCGTGAGGGAACGCACACTGATCAACCACCTCCAGGTGCGTTTCTAGGCGCGGCGGTTAGTGGCGTCCTCTCAGCGCTCGAAAGTAACTCCGAAAGGGCACATCGTTATAGCCGATGGCAGTTCGCCGCGTTTGTTCTAGGTTCTGCGAGCTTCGTAGGCTGGCGTCTGTTTGCTATGTATCGACTGACTGTCGCTCACTGATAAGAAAAGAGGAAAATGATGAAACCGCAAAAATGCGCCCACGTTTTGGAACGATATTACGGTCACAATCAATGAGATTGAGGTAACCGGTTCATATAGCATTGATAAGCCAGACTGGATGACAGTCAGGATGACCGTAAGCGCTCAATTTGGCACACGGGACCGGTAAAGTTGCGTGGCGATAGATCTGCGCTTACCGCGTCGCGGTAATCGGCGCGAGTCGTGTTAATACGGTTGTTGGATCAAGCGATTTCACGCGCTGAATCCGTAGGCTTCCAGAAGTTGAACGGCAGCAGGTCAGTGATATCGGCGGCACTGTCAGGTTGCTGGAGATGTGGCGGTAGAATGAAGCGATGAAGAAGACCAAATCGCTTTATCACGGCCACCGTTTCCCTGCTATCGTCATCAGCTGCGCCGTTCGCTGGTACTTCCGGTTCAGCCTGAGCCTGCGTGACATCGAGGAGTTGTTGCTCGAGCGTGGCGTCGTGGTCACGTACGAAACGATCCGTTGCTGGTGCGACAAGTTTGGCGCTGGATTCGCTCAGTGCGCCAAGGCGGTGCGGCGGAAGCCAGGCAGCACCTGGCATTTAGATGAGATGTTCGTGACGCTGCGCGGTGAGCCGTATCTGTTGTGGCGCGCGGTCGACGAGCATGGTGCCGAACTCGACGTGCTGGTGCAAAAGCATCGCGACAAGGCCGCGGCAAAGCGCTTCTTTCGGCGGGTGCTGCGTTCAAACCCGGTGCCGCGCAAAATCGTTACCGACCAACTGCGCAGTTATCCGGCGGCGAAGGCTGATATTCCTGAGCTCGCTCAGGTAGAGCACGTTTTCGTCAAAGCGGCCGCACGCGTAAACAACCGCGCCGAGAATAGCCACCAGCCAACCCGTAGGCGCGAACGCCAGATGTGTGGCTTTCGCGATGCGCGTCGCACGCAGGCTTTTCTTTCATGCTTCGGCCCGATCCGTCAGCACTTCGCGCTTCCAAGACATCAGATGAACGCTGCACATCATCGCGCCATACTAAAAGAACGCCTCGGCAATTGGCATGATTGGACTGTCTCTGCCGCAATCGAGACAGTTATCTGATAAGGATAACTACGCGTATGCCGCATAGTTGGCCTACAGCCGCCAACTTGACAACGCCGTGGCGAGCGCAGCTCGTGCGCCGCATCCGCCACAAAGCGGCGCTGGGACTCCATCGACTGGCCGACACGGGTGAGCAGGCGATTGATCGCTACTGCGAACGGGCGCACCTCGACCGGAAGGTGACGGTCTTCGACGGGGTGCAGTTCCTGATCGGCACGCCGGTCAATTTCCTTGGAAAGCGCCGCAATGGGCCGGAACGTCTTGCGCACCAGGTCAGCGACGATTAACAGCAGCACCGGCACGAGGATCAGGAAGGGCATTACGGTACGTAGCGCCCGATCGCGGGCGATTTCATTACAAAAGCCGGATTCCTGAGCCACGGCAATGCGTTCACCGGCAGCTGTTGTCTTGACCAGCACGCGGAATGTCTCGCCACCGACCTCCAGCGTATGCAGCCCATCGGCCAAGGTTTTCGGGAGTGGGAGTGTTCCACCAGCATCCACGCCTGCCGCAGAGGGATTGGCCTCACCCAAGCGCTGGACGATTACGCGCGATTCTTCATCGACATCCTTGAGTCGGGCATCGGTGGTGGGAGGGGCCGGAGACAGGCGCTGCCGATCCGTGAGCTGCGCCACTTGGCGCAGAACATCGTCCTTTAGTTCGTGGGCCTCGTTGAAGGCCGACAGGAACGAGAAGACACCGGCCACGATGGCCACCACGAGGATGGCCAGTGACAGGGTGAAGGACAGCTTGAGTTGAACCGATTCGTTCAAGCGCCTTTTGAGACCATCCATCCGACCCCCCTGACGTTTTTGATGACCTCGCTGCCGAGCTTGCGTCGCAGCGCGTGGATCAGATATTCGACGGCATTGCTTTCGACCTCTTCCCCCCAGCCATAGATGCGATCCTCCAGCTCGCTGCGCGAGAGAATGGCCCCGGGTCGCACCAGCAATGCTTGCAGCAGCGAGAACTCGCGGTTGGACAGTTGAAGCGGAGAACCGCCATGGACTCTGGCCTCTTTGGTGGCCGGATCGAGCAACACTACGCCGTTGCTGAGCACGGGCGCTGCCGTTCCGCCTTTGCGCCGCAGGACTGCGCGCATCCGGGCCAGCAGCTCCGCCATCGCGAAAGGCTTGAGCACATAATCGTCGGCCCCACCGTCCAGGCCGCGCAGACGATCATCCAGGCCATCGCGCGCCGTGATGATGAGCAGGGGAATCGGGTTAGCCTTGACGCGGATGCTGGCCAGCACCTCCAGCCCATCCTTGCCAGGGAGGCCCAGATCGAGAAGCACCAGGTCGTAGTGCTGGCAAGCCATTGTGGTGAGCGCAGTTTGCCCATCCTTCACCCAGTCAGCCGCATAGGACGCATCCTTCAATGCGCCCTGAATGGCTCCACCGATCATGGGATCGTCTTCGACCAGCAATACCCGCATCTCCCTCCTTTCAATCGTTGTTCAATGCGTCGTCCTGGCCGCCCGCTGCCTGAACAGCAAGATTGCCGTCAGCATGAAAGCGAGCAGCGTGGCCGATGCCGAATAGCGGCTCAGCGCCAGACCACCCGCGCTCAGCGGCTTGTCTAGAAAGTCGCCGACCACAGCGCCCAGCGGACGGGTCAGAATGAACGCCGCCCAGAACAGCAGCGTGCGGGACACGCCGGTCCAGTAGTAGGCCGCCACGACCAAGGCGAGCAACCCGCTGAACACGACGGTCGCGCCCGTGTAGCCCAAGCCCGCCGTATCAGCCGTCCAGTCACCCAGCGCCGTGCCCAGCGTCTGGGAGAACATGATCGTCAGCCAGTAGAAGGCTTCCGCCTTGGGTGAGCTGACAGTGCTCACCGACACAGAGCCGAGGGTGCGATGCCAGACAAATAGCGAGCCGAGCAGCAAGGCTAGCAGCAAGGTCGAACCGCCAGCGTACCCGATTCCGAGCGAACGATCTGCAAAATCGGCCAGCGTCGTGCCGACCGTGGTAGTGGCGATGATGGTGGTCCAGTACAGGAAGGGATGGAAGCCTTTCGCCTTGACCTGTGCGATCACGGCGGCCAGGAAGATCGCCGCGAAGATGCCGGTGCCGACCAGGTAGCCTAGGTGCATGGACATCGAGACGGCATCGCCGCCGGTTTCGCCAAGCGTAGTGGCGGCAATCTTGATGAGCCAGAAGCCCAGCGTGACTTCGGGCACTTTGGTCAGAGCGTGTTCAGTGGATGTTTTCATGGGGAACTCACTCATCAGGCCTTGCCTTGCAGCGTGTCGAAGGCTGTCAGTAAGTTGGTCATGGCCGCCTTGCAATCAGCCTGGTTCGGCGAGTCCGCACGCAGGGCGGCCAACGCCTTGTCGATGGCTTTATCGAGCACATGCCAGTCGTCGGCGGCTCGCGGCTTCAATCCGGCCTCGGCCGAATCCCAAGAGACCTCCAAATCCTTGATGCGGGTCTTGGCGGCGGGTAGATCACCCTTCTCAACGATGGCGGCTACGTCAGCGGCGATGCTGCGGAAGGCCGATAGGTCGCCCAGTTTGGACGCAGTTTTGCCCTGCGGTGCCGAGGCAGTCTGGGCCGGTGTGCTAGGTGCTGCGCTCGCGTTGATCTGATCGGCCGGTTTGGAACAACCAGCCGCCAGGGCCAGGAGCACGACTGCCGACACGGCGGCCACAGGACGAGCGATTGAGTGCTGCATAGGCATGATTTCTCGTTGAGAGTTAGAAAGAGGGTTACTCGGCGGGTTGGGCAGAGCGGCTTGCGTTCATGCCGATCTGTGCGACGGCTACGAGCATGATGATCACCGAGAGAAACAGGGCGCTTGTCCACATGGCACCCATGCCGAGGCCGCCATAGGTCTTGGCCTGCGTCAGCAGATCGCCGAGCGCGGCCCCGAAGGGACGGGTCAGGATGTAGGCGATCCAGAAGGTCAGCACGGCGTTGCCGCCCATGCGCCAAGCTGCATAGGTGATGGCGATCAGCCCACCGAAATCCACCGCGCCCCAGGTAAAGCCCAGGCCCAATGCCTCGGTAGCCAAGTCGCCGGCAGCGGTGCCCAGCGCAAACGTGCAGAGGATGGCCGCCCAATAGAACAGCTCCCGGCTGCGCGTCACGATGTCGTGGATGGACAGGGTGCGCTCGACCCGATACCAAACGAAGAAGATCGCGGAGAGCGCCACGGCGAACGCCGAGGTGCTGATGTACAGGCTGACGCCCAGGCCATCGGTCAACAGGTCGGTGATCTGGGTGCCGACCACGCTGACCAGCACCACCGTCATCCAGTAAATCCAAGGGGTGTAGCGGCGGGTGCGCAACTGCGTGACCAAGGCGGCTGCCAGCAAGGCGGCCATGACGGTGCGAGTTACACCCTGGCCCAAGCCCGCGTTGACCGCCAAGAAATCGGCACCGGTCTCGCCCACCGTGGTGGACATGATCTTGATGATCCAGAACGACAGCGTGACTTCGGGGACTTTGTTGAGCCAATCTGTGAAGCTGGTAGCGGGCATTTTGTTCATGGTGTTCTCCTGCCGATGTGAAAGGGCTGGCCGTTAGTCTGACCAGACAGACTTAGCCCGGCCATAGGCTTACTCGCGCACCCATCCCAGCGCGATCAGCCTGCCGAAAATCCGGTGATGGATGCCGCTGGCAAGTCGGTAGATCGATCCCAGATACCAGCCCGCGACATGCAATGTCAGCCAAGCGCTGAACGCGGCGACTGCGATGGCTCCGAACATGTCGAAGGGGAAATGGACTCCCAGATAGATGCGGGCCCAGGCGATGGGTACGCCCAACAAGGCCAATGCGACGCCCGCGCGTTGCAGTCGTGGCTGAAGCAGGAAGCTGAGGGCGACTGCCCACCACAGCGTCAGGTGGTCGCTCGGAAAGGACGAATCGGCGGCATGGGGAATGAGGGTATGGCCCAGACCGATCATGAAAGGCCGTGGATGCGTCCATACCAAACCGATGAGCTGATTGATGAGCAACCCCATCAGACCCGATGCCGATGCAATGAGCATCGTTTTCCGAATGCCCTCGTTGCCGCGCAACCAGCCGATGCCGATCAAGGCCGGGATGGTCCAGATGAACCATTCCGCGAAGAAAGTGGCCAGCGTCACCACGAAGGCGTTCGGGTGTTCAGGCGCGTTAAGCCACAGAAAGAGTGTTTGGTTGAGATGTTCCATGGGGTCTCCGGGCC
Source organism: Paraburkholderia kirstenboschensis (assembly GCF_032806925.1). Classification (NCBI taxonomy): domain Bacteria; kingdom Pseudomonadati; phylum Pseudomonadota; class Betaproteobacteria; order Burkholderiales; family Burkholderiaceae; genus Paraburkholderia; species Paraburkholderia kirstenboschensis. Next base: position 114,333 of record NZ_CP136511.1, read on the forward strand.
GGATCACTGCGTCAAGCGTGATCCGGCCACATTGGCGGGAGGTCAGTCTTGCTTGTCGTGGTCGTCATCGTGATCCGCCTTGTCCTCGGCAGACGAGATGACCGTGCCCTTGTCAGCATCGACCCGAACGTCGAAGACCTTGGCACGACTGACGACTTCCACGTCATAGACCCAGCCTTGTTTCGAGTTCTCATACTCGGCGCGCGACGCCTTGCCATTGGCGTGCTGCTCGGCAACGGTTACGGCCTGACTGAGCGGAATTTTGGCCTTGGTGATCGCCAGTGCGTCGTTTTCCATGCCGCCCTTGGCGGCGTAGGCGACCGCGCCGGTTGCAGCGATGGCGATGGCCAGGAGGGAAAGTTTGGTGTAGCGGTACATGATGCTTCTCTAGAAGAGTGCAGGGATTTGCACGGTGGAGAAGCTACGCAGGCAGACTTAGCTCGTACTGAGCCGGGCCGTCGCCGTTATCGCCGTGGATGGCAGGTAATGGGTTCAGGGACGACCTGGAAAACAGGGCGGACGGCCTGGTGGGCGGCAGCCGGGGTGACTTCATGGAAGCCCTTGGGGGAAGCGGTGTATGCGCGCGTGGCCAGTGACCAGCAGGACCGCATCATTGCCGCGTACCTGACGCTGCAGGCGGTGCTGGACGAAAACGTCGACAACCTCGACGACGAGGCCGACGCGGCGATCGAGAACGCGACTGGCGAGTTCCATGAGACGGTCGCCAGGATCCTGGGCGTGTAGCCGCTGGCACGTGGTGGTTTCACACAGTCCGATGGCCGCACGCGGCTAATAACAATCGCCCGTGTACCGTCACGCGGTTTGCCCCTCTGGACGTCTGATTACCTTCCGGCGCTGCAGGCGTGCTGGCGATCATTTCTTTTGATGGAAGAGACCCCGATGCTTGAATATCAGGGCAAGGTTATCCAGGAAGTCTCGGTTTGCACCTGCGACCGGTGCAAGAAACGCATGACGCCGGACGATCACGATTCCGGCTGGCCAGAATCCGCTCTCGATCCACCTCCTGCATTTCCTCACCGACGGGTGGGGGACGTTCATTTCGTTCCGCCCGATGAGCCTGCCGCTATCTAAAGCCCCAAATTGGTGATGCCCGTTGCGAAATATCATCGCGGGTTGCCCGGGTGTCGGGCTGCGCCGCCTTCTCGGGGACAGGCCGCAGGCAGTTTGCTGCGGGGTATCCCGAGCGACATGGCCAGTCTACCGATGTCTCAGATGAACCCGGCCAGCTCGCGGGCAATAGCCAGAACCGTGATGTTGATGGGCTTGCCGCGCGCTGTCAGCCGGCGGAATCGCCAGCACAGCCGCACCTGGGCTTCCCAGGCGCGGCCGATGATGGCCTTGGGCATGCCTTCGAGACGGGCCTGGATCTCCGGCTTATGTTCTCGAAGCGCAAATCGTATGCCGATCGGCTCAATGAGCAGGACGGTGCGCACGTGGACGGCGCCAGCGACGAGTTGCTTGCGATAATGGTTTCAGTCGTGCATGTGCATGTCGATCCCTCGTTGGGTGGGTGACACACATAGTGGATATCAAAAGGAAATGGCTTATGTTCTCGACGCGCAATTCGGATGCCGACCGGCTCAAGGAGCAGGACGGTGCGCACCGTGGTTCACAGCCCGCCCGCGACTCGTTGAGTGCCATCGCGCCTCTGCTGCGAGTGCGGCCGGAAATTCAGGAGGTGTGCCGGTTCACCTCGCAATGGAAGACCGTGCACGAAGCGGAATCTCCGGGCTGAACTCAGTTTCATATTGTGACCAAGGGTAGCTGCCGCCTTGAACTGCAGGGTGGGAAGTGCTTCCAGCTGGAGGCGGGCAACCTGCTGCTGCTCCCGCATGGCGATGCCCACGTCGTGCACTCGAACCGCCGTGGCCAGAGCCCGGGTGGGCCGATCCGGATCGAACGCAACGACGCAATCACGGTCAAGACCAACACCGACGACGAGAGCGACACCGAATTGATCTGCGGTCGCCTGCACTTTCTCGAGGTTCCCAACAGCCTCGTCATCGGCGCGCTGCCCAAGATGATGCGTCTAAGCCTGGGCACGGAACACTTGCTTGGCCACCTGCGAATGCTGGTGCAGATGATCGGTGAGGAGCTGGAGGCTGCGCGTCCGGGAGCGGCGGCAGTCGCGACCGACCTGGCGAGCGCGCTCTTCGTAATCATGCTCCGCGCTCATTTCGAGCAGGCGGAATCCGCCAGCGATCTGATAAAGCTACTCGCCACGCCAGCTTCCGCCCGGGCCGTCAATGCAATGTTGAACGACCCGGCGCATGGCTGGACGTTGGAGGAGCTTGCCGCGGAGTCGCACGTCTCGAGGGCCACCTTGGTGCGCACCTTCCAGAAGGCAGCCGGCATGGCACCGCTCGCCTTTCTTACCGAATTGCGTCTGGGGTTGGCTCGGCAAAGCCTCACCGCGACGAATGCACGGCTCATCGAGGTCGCCGTGGTGGTCGGTTACGACTCCGAAAGCGCCTTCGCGCGGGCCTTCAGGCGACGCTTCGGGACCTCGCCGGGCAAGCTACGCGGTGTCCATCAAAAGCCGGGCTGATTGAACAAGCGCACGTTGGGACTATTCATCCGGGACATTACGGTCGAGAAAGTATCTGCCGCGAGACAAGCCGTGCTGCACATCGGCTGGCAGGGCAGCGCGTGTACTGACACCACCGTGGACCTGCCAAAGCCAGCTGCTGACACGATGCGTTACCCGGCCGCGTTCGTCGAGCGGGTGCGCGTACTATCGCAGCATCTGCCTGACCGGCAAATCGTTGCACACCTCAATGAGGAGGATCTGTCGCGGTAACGGAAGATGGTGAACAAGCGACAGTATAAGTAGGATTGCTTATGCTGCCAGTGAGTAGAACTGCTGGGCGTGAGTGCATCCGATGCCACGGTCTTGCATTTGATCCTTGGCGATCATGTGCATGAGCTCGATGCCGCTCAACAGGATCCGGGCGCAACGAAAATTCTTGAAGCCGAGCTAGTCTCGGGTTCGCCATTTTGCTCGATTGACTTTTCGAAGTAGCGCCGCGCCCACGCAGCAGAAAGTCCACCGTGTTACCCTCCTTGTCGACCGCGCGGTACAAATATTTCCACTGGCCTCGGATCTTGATATACGTTTCATCCATGCGCCAGCTCCGACCGACGGCTTTCTTGTGGCGGCGAAAGGCCTTCTCCAGGACCGGCAACACCTTGATGGCCCAGCGGTGCACAGTTGAATGGTCGACCGAGATTCCGCGCTCTGACATCATCTCTTCCAGGTGTCGAAGGCTCAGCGGATATGCCACATACCAACGCACGCATGTCAGCATCACGTCGAGCGGATAGTGCAAACGCTTGAGCACCCGTGCCGAGGCTGGATTCAGAGTCGTCATCAAGCGTCCGATCGTTCGTATTGTCAGAACGCATGATATCCGACGCTTACTGCCACAAAGCCACGCAGAATCGTTGTATGCGCCAGCGACAAGCCTCGCTCCGCCATTATCTCAACCAGATCGCGCAGGCTGAGCTTGTAGCGCAGGTACCAGCGAACGCACAACGCAATCACTTCGCCGTCGAAATGACGCCCTGCAAACAACTCATCCGTGCCCTTCAGCTTGCACATCGTCGGTTCTCAATTCGCTCAGCCGGACACTGTAACCGATTCAATATCGCCATTTGCACCCGAGCCATCGGCGTTAGGGTCATTGAGCCGCCCAAACAGAAGCCGGTCGTATGGCCTTCCGCGTGTGTACGCGACCCCAACGGCTCTGTGGATGTGTTGCACGTAGTCGACAGTCGATACATGGCTTCACAAAACCGCCTTATTTCGGGCCGCAGTCGCAACGTGGGCAGCGCTGTGAAAGCCCTGGACAGAAAGCGGCACCGCTGACCATCGAGCAATTCAGTGTTTCGCGATTTGCGCGCGGACTGCAAACATATACTCGCTCCCTCCGTTAACAGGCAATTGCTGTCAGCCCCACCGGCTGCGCAACCTCAGTTGTGCTTCTCAGATCTTTGCTGTTTCTTCCGATCCCCATTTTCGGAATCGATGCGTCACTCAGAAAGTACGCGGCAAGTGTGCTCTTGCCGCCTGTCCGCGACTTCCCGGCCGCGCCCGCTCACAACCTTTCATCATCGAAATGCATATGATCCAGAAAAAACTTGTCCTTCTTTCCAGTCTGGTGGCGACGCTCTCCGCATGCGGTGGCAACGGATCCTCGACGACCGCGGCAACACCGGTTCCCGCTTCGGTCACGGCCGCTCAGACGGGCTACAAGATTTCGGTTTTTGCCAAGGCGCCCGGCGCGCTTCTGCCGGATGACCTTGTCCAGCACGGCAGCACCATCTTCGCCGTCGCGCAGGACGCCCACAACAATCCGGACGGAACCAGCGTCGCCGGGACGTCCCCGCAGAGCGAAGTTATCGAATATGATCTGCACGGAAATGTTCTCAAGACTTTCAACGTTCCGGGCCATCCGGATGGCATCATGGAGTTCGACTCGCACACGGTGTGGGTCAGCACCAATGAAGACGCGAACCCGCTGCTGATCGTGATCGACACCGCGGCCAACACCCAGACAACGCTCTCTCCCGACGCTCCCATGGCACATGGCGGCGGACTCGACGACATGAAGATGCTGGGTGGAGTCGCGTATGTCAGCGCATCACATCCCACCTTGGGACCTGCTAGCGCAACGGCACCCAAAGGCGTGAGTTCGGTTCCCGCGGCTTACACCATTACGCTGAATTCCGACAAGAAGACGTATCATCTGACTCCGGTGCTGATGGGCAATGCAATGGCGGTCAATATGCCGACGAACACATCAGTTATCCTTAACATGACAGATCCGGATTCAATGGCGACCGATCCGGGCGGCAATCTTGTTGTCGATAGTCAGGCTGACGCCGAGTTGGTCTTTGTTAGAAATCCCGGAGCAAGCCAGTCGGTGAGCGTGCTGCCGCTTACGTTGTCCGGCAACCCTGCGCCTGTGGATGACACGCGCTGGGCACCTTCAGGCAATTCGTTCATGTTGCTGTCGGACAACAAGACCCAGTTCATCTATCGCATTGATGCAACCGCGGGCTTTACTGCCGGCACGGCGTACAGCGCGGCTTCGGGCGCGCTCTTGCAGCTCAATACGTCGACGGGAGCACTGACGCCGGTCTACACGGGGATGGGTTCCCCGCACGGAATGATTTTTGTGGGGCAGTAATCAGCCGGTTTCTATCTATCCGTCGCACACCATCAAGTGCGCGGATAGGCGGCCAGGCGTTAGCGGTCGGCGAATGCCATTGACCGGCCGCTCTCGCCGATCTGCCTCTGTTTGCGAGGCATCATTGAGTTACGGAGAGTTCTAATGAAGCACAAAGTATTATTTGCAGCGGCGCTCGCAGCACTCGGCACGACAGCAGCCCATGCGCAAAACAGCGTGACCCTGTACGGTTTGCTGGATGCCGGCATCAGCTATAGCAACAACACCGGCGGTCATAGCAATGTCGCGTTGAGCAGCGGCATTATGCAAAGCAACCGTTGGGGCCTGAAAGGCGCCGAAGATCTGGGTGACGGCCTGAAGGCCGTGTTCGTCCTGGAAAACGGCTTCACGCTGGGCAACGGAAAGCTTGGCCAGGGCGGTCGCGAATTCGGCCGCAACGCCTATGTCGGCCTGTCGAGCAACACCCTCGGCACTCTGACCGTAGGTCGTCAGAACGAATTCATGTACGACTACGTCAGCCATATGTCGTTTGAAAACTTCAACGGCGCAGGCGGCAATATCTTCGCGCACGCGATGGATAACGACAATATGATCGGTACGTTCCGCGTCAACAACGCGGTGAAATACCAGAGCCCGAATTACTACGGCCTGACCTTCGGCGGCTTGTATGGCTTTTCGAACCAGGCCGGCGGCTTCGCGAACAACCGGGCATACAGTTTCGGCGCCATGTACAACAACGGCCCGATTACGGCAGCGTTGGGTTACACGCAAATCAACAACAACCTCGCCGGCGCGGGCTCGGTCACCAACGGTTCAGTCACCAACACCGGTGGTGCTGTCGATAGCAGCGCCGCGAGCAGCAGCGCTGATGCGGCGCTCACAGCAGGGCGTCAGCGCACCTTCGGCGGCGGCTTGAACTACTCATTCGGCCCGGCCAACGTTGGTTTTGTGGTTACGGACACCAGGCTCAACAATGCAACCGGGTTCACCACTGGGGCCACGCCATTGTCGCTGGCGAACTCCGCAAATGTTCATTTCACGAACTACGAATTGAACGCACACTACAGCCTGACCCCGGCGTTGACGCTGGGCGCGGCGTACACGTACACCAATGGCAAGTTCAGCAACGCTCAGAACTCGGCGTCGCCGAAGTGGAACCAGGTCAGCCTGTTGTCGGATTACAACCTGTCGAAACGCACGGACGTGTACGCGGTCGCCAACTGGTCCCACCTGAGCGGTGGTCTGACTCCGGCACAGGGGGGCGCGGGCCTGGCTGCATTTGAAGGCGCAAGCTCCTTTATCGGCGGCATTGCGTCAACGAAGAATCAGGTGGTGGTGGGTGCCGGTATCCGCACCCGCTTCTAGGCACTGACAGTTGTTGATTTGAAAGAGGCGCCGTTCGCGACGCCTTTTTTATGTGGTGATGCCGGCGGCGGAACAGGAAACCGTTCCGCCGGGACATCGGCGCCGCAGTGGACCTGACCGCCTCATATCGTCCCCAATGACCCACGCCGTCCAGGGTATCGGCTGGCCGCGCTAGCGCACTGACTTCCTTCGCTGCGTGTAATTGGGTGTGGCCAGGCAGTGGTTAACCTGCTGCTTGCGGCGAAGCACCCGATGCAGACCGCATCGACTTCATGCAGGCACCTTCGGTGCGAGCGTGCCGGGGCGCGAGCAGCAGTCCGCTACATCCACGAGCGGTTGCCAATCGAACCCTTCAAGCAACACCGTGGTCTGCACGGGGGACAACGGTGCAATGTCCATGTCCGACGTGAGTTCGACCGCCCAGTCTGTTACCGCCTTAGGCATCTCCGCGATTGCGCTTACGGCCCTATCGCGTGATACGTCCGTTTGGGATATGGCGACAACCATCAGCGCGGTGACAACCAGAGTCGCACGGGAAGTAATAGTGATGTGACGCAGCATGCTCTATCTCCATTTCAATTGCGGAAAATTAACGGATTTGCTGTGCGCGCATTAAGAGCATAAAGAGTCGAGCCTTATCTCCTGCTTAAAAGCTGAACCAAAAATTGATGGCGAGCCTCCGATATGCTAATCGCAAGCAATCGCCGGGACCGGAGCGAGGGCGCGAATGCAACTGTCTCCGGTGCTGCGACTGAGCACCGGAGACAAGGAAGGCATCATCCGCGCGATGCCTTTCCAGCGCGGCACTCTTTCCCCGACGGTACACCGGGATTCAGTTGCCCGTACCGAACGCCCGCGAGTTGACGTGTCGCACGGACGCGGTTGCGGAACGATATGCCATGAATCTCAACATCACCGGGAGACTCAGATGCGCGATGTGCCATGCATCGAACCTTCTTCATTTCTTGGGCAAAAGACGCTGCGCATGCTGGCGCGCGACGCCCAAAACCCCAGCGCTGCCCCCGTGTATTGGCTGGGGCAAGTGGAGCCGGCACGCGAGCCCAACTTCTTCGATGCGACGCGAAATTTCGGTCCACTGATGCGACTCGTTCTGCCCGACGAGCGTCCTGGCGTGTCTGTGAACCGGGGGTGCCGTTGATGCCGTTCAAGATTTTGGCGTCGTGAAACGACTGGTTTTTAAGGACAAGTCCTCGCTCGAGGTCCGATACAACGGTCCTTCCAGCGACCTCTGCAACGCGTGAGCAGCAGCGGTCCTTCATGAGCCGGTGCTTTCAACCCGCTATTGCAATTGGTCTGGAGCGGGCAGGTCCGCTACGCTACGCCGATTTCATTACAAGCGATCCCAAGTGCCTGCAATATAGGTAGATGAATCTGGGCAAAGCGGTTCGCTTTCGCTGTCAGATCCGCCAGGGAAGGCGCTGCGCCCGACGGCAGCCCTGTTGTTGCCCTCGTGGGCTGGGGAGTTGCACGCAGCACGGCCTCAGCGAACTCAGCCCATTGCGCCGGCTGCTGCATGTGATGCAGTCTTGCCAATAAAAAGAGTTGCGCCACACGCGGCATCAAAACCCCGGAACCCGAAACCGGACTCACCAGAAACTGGACTTCGTCATGGTGGCGCGCCTGTTCGCAGATCGCCGCGTTCAGCTTCTTCGCCGACGGCTGGGCGGCACTGATTTGCGCATCATTTTGGGCATTCAGCAACACGCCCATACCAACCAGTAGCATCACGGCCTTGACGATCTCCGCCAGGATGATGCCCCGTCCACGAACGCTGTTCTCGATATCGGACAGGGTCATCGGGCGATAGCTGTCCAGCGCGTCGAGAATACGGCCGTATAGCGTTTCCGGTAACAGCGTGTCCCCCAGCGCACCGCGCACTTTCAGCACCACGGAAGCTGTCGGCAGCGCCAGGATGACCCGATGGGCGCGCAGTTTCGCGTCCCGCTCGTCGTCATTGAGCGTCCGCGGGGCCTTGATCCAGTAATCGCGCCGCAACGACCGGTTCACGCAGAAGTCGCGCGCCGTCTCTCGCAGACTCGTGTCCGCAATGTCCGCTAACAAAGCGCGCTGCGCCGGGGTGAGGTTGATCTCATCGACGTGATCGCGATAGTCCGCAGATACCCCATAAGTCAAACCCGCCGCAACAAGCGACGACGCGACCTGCGAAAAAGACATGGGATGCCAGTCACGGTTGAAATACTCATGCGCGAGATAATTAGGATTCTCCCCGGACAACGCGTCGACGCGCTCGGCAAGCAGTGGGTTAACCAGTGCATAGCCCGGCTGCGTCGCAAATACGGCCCGCGCAAAATCGACGGCGGCTTTAATGCGCACCTGCGTGCGCTCTTCGGCGCCCGTGTTGTCGTGCGGCTGGGCTACTGAACCGATTTGAAAATGCCGCTGCATCAATTCGCGCACGGGCAGCATCGCGGCCCATCCGGGCTGGGTGTTGTAGCTCAGATACAGCACGCCACCGGCCTTGAGCTTGCGGCGTATGAATTCAACAATTAGCGCACGATTTTCGTCGGAAATCCAGCTCCAGATGCCGTGCATGCCGATGAAATCGAAATCCGGTATATCGTCGCGCTGGCAGAACTCCCAAAACGGCTCGCCGAACAATTGCGCCTGCGATTCGGCACTGTCCGCAAGTCGTCGGGCGAAGTTCGCGTGAGGCGGGTGGAAGTCGGTGCCGTACCATCGCGTAGGGGAGCCGGCAGCGTGAATATTTACGCTCACGCCGTGGCCAAAGCCGAGCTCGCAAGCGGTATGTACAGTTGGCAACGCAAGTTCAGCTTGCAGCAAGGGAAGTCTCAGCCGTAGCGGATTCAGCTCGTCGCAATAGCCGAATGTGTATGCAATCTCATCAACGTAACCTGTGTCCGACTCACTCACGTTTTTAGCTCTCGTTCTTTGCGCGGGTCGCATTGGCTCCGCAGATTGCCGAACCGGCTGTCCGGCGATGCCGAACACGATACCGGTGGGTGGCAGGTAATGCAAAGCATCCTTCATGCGGGCTTGCGCCTCGAATCTGACGCGACCTTCAGCGTGCTGAGCCGGGAGCGCAATCGCGCCGAAACCATCAATGCTTCGCCAGGACCAACAGGGTGCAGATCGGAACAGTCGTTGCTCCGTCATCCAGACATTGAAAAAGAGTGGCGTTTCCGTCCAGAGCATCACGACCGCGAGGGCGGAATGGTTCTACTGGATCACGATCCTGTTTTCCCAAACGCTGGGTACCGCTGGGCGACTGACGGGCCCTGTTCTGGGCGGCTTTCATCCTCACGCGTCCGCTCGGCGCCAGCCTCGGTGACTTCCTCGACAAGCCGGTGGCTGAGGGAGGGCTTCGTGTCAGCCGCTTCTACGCATCCCTGCTCTTGCTCGTCTTTATCGTCGCATGCATCGTGCTCATTCCGCAGCGCTCCAGGCGCGGGGAGGAAACGGCACGAGTCCGCTGCCAAAAATGCATATCGAAGCTCATGGCGCGCCATGGCATCGTCACGTGGCGGAGCAGCCGCGTAAAGTGCTGGACAAAGAAGACAAGATCGCGTTAACACGGTCACCTCCCGGTCGTCTTCATTAGTTGCGCAGTGCGCTAGTCGCTGGGAATCGACTGCAGCGCCGGTCTCTACCTGAAGACAAGGTCGCGGCTGTTCCGGGGGAGGGGAGGCGTCAAGGGCTTTTGAGAAAAATGAGCGTAGCGGCTTTTGCGTACAATTCTAGGGTCGCCTCCTATCAGAAGTAGTGGCCAAACCGTCGATCAAAAGGCAATGCGGGTCAGTGTATGAGAATTCGCAACGGGCGGTGTTCCAGAATGATCTGCCGTGCTTGCGTTCGAGCGCGCTCTCCGGGTTTGATCTTGTGCGCTCTCGCCGCGCTGCTGGGCGCCTGCGCCGTTGGCCCGGACTATACGCGCCCCGCTACGGACGTGCCCGCCGCTTTCAAGGAAGCGCCCGACGGGTGGAAGGTTGCCCAGCCCGCGGATCGGTTGGATCGGGGTGCGTGGTGGTCCATCTACGACGACGCGCAGCTGTCGGCTCTTGAATACGAGCTCAATCAGTCAAATCAGACCATTGCTCAATTCGCGGCGGCCTACCGCCAGGCGCGCGCGTTGGTCGGCGAAGCCCGCGCCGCATATTTTCCGACAGTCGGTTTCAACGCGTCCGAATCGCGCGCCCAATCGACTTCAGGCCCGATCCGTAAGAGCTATAGCCTTTCATTAAACGCATCGTGGGAGCCGGACTTTTGGGGCAGGGTGAGTCGGACGATTGCAGGGCAACAGGCGGGGCAGCAAGCCGCCGCGGCCGATCTCGCCAACGCGCGGCTGTCTGCGCAAGCCACGCTGGCGCAGACCTACTTCCAGCTTCGCGCCTTCGATGCTTCGCAGACGTTGCTCGATAATACCGTCGTCGCCTTTCAGCAGTCGCTCCAACTCACGCAAAACCGGTATGCGCAGGGTCTCGTCGCGCGGTCCGATGTAATTCAGGCGCAAACACAATTGCAGTCGGCGCAGGCGGCTGCCATCGACAACGGGGTAGCACGCGCGCAATTCGAACATGCGATTGCGGTGCTGGTCGGCCAGCCGGCGTCGATATTCTCGATTCCCCCATCGCCGCTCAACGCGACGCCGCCCGCCGTGCCCGCCGAAATGCCGTCCGCCATTCTTGAGCGGCGTCCGGATATCGCGTCGGCCGAGCGCCGAGCCGCCGCCGCGAACGAGCAGATCGGCGTAGCAATCGCGGCGTTTTTCCCGACACTGACTGTGTCGGCCACGGGAGGCTTCCAGAGTTCGCTGATATCCGAATTGTTGCGCGCGCCGTCGCGTTTCTGGACGCTGGGTCCCGATCTGGCCGCCAACCTCTTCGATGGTGGCTTGCGCCGCGCCCAGACCGAAGCGGCCCGGGCGGCCTATGACCAGACGGTCGCCACGTACCGGCTGACCGTGCTGGCGGCATTCCAGGACGTGGAAGACAATCTCGCTTCGTTGCGCCTTCTCGAGCAGGAGACCGTGGTCCAGCAGCAAGCCGTGGAGTCGGCGCGACAGGCGCTGGCCATTGTGAACAATCAATACAAGGCAGGCACGGTCGGCTACGTGAACGTGCTGGTCGCGCAAACCTCCGCTTTCACGGCGGAGCAAAGGCTCTCGGCTATCGCCGGGCAACGCATGGTGTCGTCGGTGGGACTGGTAAAGGCGCTCGGAGGCGGCTGGAATGCAATGCAGATGAATCGTGAAAGTAACGCCACGGCGACCCCATATGTGACGGATCGCTGAGCAAGGTATATGAGGGTGCCACCAAAAAACGACCGTCTTGAACCATGGGAATACGACCGCGAAGTGTACAAGCGCAGAAACGACGTTGAACGCCAGTTTTCGTCGCCTTAAAGTCTTCCGCCGTGTCTTCTGCCGATTCGGCAAGTTGGACGTCATGCTGCGCGCTGTCATCAATTTCGCGCTTATCGTCGATGAGCTCAGACAGTGTGAACAGGCCCTGGTGTTGCCGACTGAGCCGACCGTGCTGGCGCAGGTGTTTGCCGCCTCGTGGCGCCGACTTTTCAGCACTGCGGCCTGTGTCCGGGCACCACGGGGAACCCAATCGACTTCCCCAGAAGTGTTCACGCGGGCTTGAGGCCTGCTCAAGAGGGGGCCTCGCTCCAGACTCAGGCTTCCGGCGGCCGACGTACGCTGTACTCAATGTGAATATCGAGTCGGGCGTCAGTGGTGCTCTCGAGGCGGTGCGTAACGGCAGGGATGTTGTCTACCCCGGCCGCCTCGTCTTTTTTTCGGTACCCCCGCGCTGCGGTACCGGACCACATGTGCAGCCACTGCGTTGCTAGCTAAGCTAGGTTGAACTGCACGGCGAAGAGGAGCAATACACCAAGCACCGCGCGATAGACAATAAACGGCCATGTGGAGAAGTTCTCGAGAAGCTTCATGAGTCCCCAGATAGCGACAAATGCCGATGCGCTTGCGACCACCAGTCCGAAAAGCAGTAACGACCACGCTTCGAGGGGAACGTGCGCATGAAAGAGTACCCAAAGCTCTTTCAGTCCGGCCAGGGCAATGGCGGGTAGCCCAAGCAGAAAAGAGAAGCGCGCGGCCTCCTCACGCTTGAAGTTAAGAAAGAGCGCTGCTGTCAGGGTCGATCCGGAACGCGATACGCCCGGGATCAGGGCGCCTATCTGCGCAAGTCCGACAATGAGTGCGTCGCGCAAACGCATCTCGTTGACGGTGCGGCGATGACTGCAGGTCAGTTCTGCGATGGCTAGCAAAACGGCCATCGCAATGCAGGCGCCGCCAATCACTGACAGACTTCTCAGCGGCGTGCCGCACGCATTGAGCGTGGACGACAGGGCGAGGCCAGCCATGCCGATGGGCACCGTCGCTAGCACGATTGCTACCGCCAGGCGAAATGAGTCATCCTGGTACGTACGCCGCTGGATGGCAGTGACGCTTCCCACTACAACGCCTCGCACGTCGCGCCAGAAGTAACTGACGAGCGCTGCCAGCGCAGCCAGTTGCATTGCCGCGGAAAAGGCCGACCCCGGATCGGGCCAGCCGAGCATGGCGGGAACGATGCGCATGTGCGCCGTCGATGAGATGGGCAGCAACTCAGTGATGCCTTGAACGACACCCAAAAATCCAATCTGCAGATAGCTCAGAGAGGCGAAGCCGATATCCAGGCCGCCAGAACATGCATTTGCCAAAATATGTCCTTTCCGGATAAGGCTGTGGAGAATTGCGCCGGGCAAATCCTGTCAGCACTTCGCGCGAAACTTTACATTCATAAGCGTTCAGCGTGTGTTCGCTGTGCCATATAACGGATCTTTGGGTCCGGACGACGTTATTTCATTTGGTCAGACGCTAAGCCTCGACAGGGCTCGACGAGATCCTTGGGCACGTATGCCGCGCGTCAATCAAGATGAGAGGAGCGCGTCAGTCAGGATGAGAGAACGGGCATGGCGGCAGCGGGAACGGGCGTAGCCCGGAACCGCTGCCGCCATGCCGCGCCAGGAGGCGACCTTCACCGGGAGCTTTTTTGGTAGTCGCGGTAGATCGGGTATGAACAAACCTTCCATGCCATGGGAGGTGCGCCGTGCCCGGACGCCACGTCAACGACCACCAGATGAGGCTCTACATGAAGCACAGACTCAAGGAAGCGCCACCCGAGGCGGCTGCCCGGGCCGGGTTTAGCGTCGCCACCGCCTACCGCATCGAAGAGGATCCACGGTTGCCATCGCAGAAGAAGGCGCCGCGCGAGCGCCGGCGCGCGGATCCGTTGGCCGGGATTTTCGACGCGGAGATTGTTCCACTACTGACCTCCGCTCCAGGCATCCGGCCCGTTGCAGTATTGGAAGAGATGCTTCGGCGCCATCCGCAGCTCTCACGTGACGTGCGCCGCACACTGGAGCGGCGCATCCGCGTCTGGCGGGCACTGCATGGCGAGGAACGCGAGGTCATGTTTCGCCAGGTACATCAGCCCGGTCGGCTCGGGCTGTCCGATTTCACCGAGATGCAGGCTCTCGGCGTCACCGTGGCCGGCGCCGCGCTGGACCATCGCCTGTATCACTTCCGTCTGGCCTGCTCGGGCTTTGAACACGCTCACGTCATTCTCGGTGGCGAGAGTTATGTTGCCCTCGCCGAAGGGCTTCAGAACGCGCTCTGGGCACTTGGCGCAGCACCGCTCGAGCATCGCAGCGACAGTCTGTCGGCGGCGTTTCGCAATCTGGATCGCGATGCGCGCGACGATCTGACCACGCGTTACGAAGCCCTATGTGCTCACTACGGCATGCAGCCCACGCGCAACAACCGTGGAGTCGCACACGAGAACGGCGCCATTGAGAGTCCTCATGGTCACCTCAAGAGTGCGATCCGCGACGCGCTGCTGCTGCGCGGCAGCGTCGAGTTCATCGACCTTGCCGCTTATCGCTGCTTCATCGACGAGATCGTCAGCCGCATCAACGCGCGTAATGGCAAGCGCATCAAGGCGGAAGTGCCGTTCCTGCAGCTTCTGCCCAACACGCGCACCAGCGATTACGAGGAAACGCGTGTCTACATCACCTCCACCGGCGGTTTCGTATTGCGCAAGGTCTTCTATTCCGTTCCGTCGCGGCTGATCGGCCACCGGTTGCGGGTGCGGCTGTACGACGACCGGCTGGAACTGTTCCTGGGCGGCACGGCCCTGATGACGTTGCGGCGTGGCCGCCCAGGCACCAGCGGCAAGCATGGCCACGTCATTGACTACCGGCATGTCATTCACGCGCTGCGCCGCAAGCCGATGGCGCTGCTCAACCTTGTGTACCGCGACCAGCTGTTCCCGCGCGAGGCCTATCGGCTGACCTTCGATCGCCTGTGCGAGCAACTGTCCTCGCGCGCGGCGTGCAAGACCATGGTGGAGTTGCTGAGCCTGGCTCACGAGCGCGCCTGCGAGGCCGAGCTGGCCCATGCGCTCGAACAGAACCTGGCCGATGGTCGACTACCCGATCTGGACGAACTGCGCTCGCGTTTTGCTCCGGATCCGGCAGCTGTCCCACAAGTGCACGTACAACTGGCTTCGTTGCGCGACTACGAAGCCCTGCTTACCCTGGATCAGGAGATGACAGCATGAGCCACGATTTCGATGCTACCCGCCTGTCGCTGCTGCTCAACGATTTGCGGCTACCCGCTGTCAAACAGATCTGGCCAGCCTTCGCCGAGCGCGCCGACAAGGAGGGCTGGCCCGCGGCACGCCTGATCATGGCGCTGGCCGAACACGAGATTGCCGAACGCGATAGACGTCGTATTGAACGCCATCTGAAGGAGGCCCGGCTGCTACCGGGCAAGACGCTGGAGACCTTCGATTTCGATGCAGTGCCAATGATCTCCAAAGCACAGGTCTCGGCACTGTGTGCCGGCGATGGGTGGCTGCGCAACGGCGCCAACCTGATCATGGTCGGGACGCCTGGCGGCGGCAAGTCGCACCTGTCGTCGGCCATCGGACTGAGCCTGCTGGACAAAGGCTGGAAGGTCCTGTTCACCCGCACCTCCGACCTTGTGCAGCGGCTCCAGGTTGCACGTCGCGAGCTGGCGCTCGAAGCCGCCATCAACCGTCTGAACCGCTTCGACCTGCTCATTCTCGACGACTTTGCATACGTCACCAAGGATCAGGCCGAAACCTCCGTGTTATTCGAGCTGATCAGCGCCCGATACGAATGCCGATCCCTTCTTCTAACCGCCAACCAGCCGTTTGGTGACTGGAACAAGGTCTTCCCCGACCCCGCCATGACGCTGGCCGCGGTCGACCGGCTGGTCCATCATTCGACCATCTTCGAGATGAATGTCGAAAGCTACCGGCGGCGCACCGCCATGCAGCGCAAACAGCAGGGGCCAGGACGCCCTGCGCGCTATGCCACGCCAAACAATGTCGGCATGCCTGCGACTCCAGAGAACGAATCATGACACGCGTCGCCTGACGCACACTCTAATCCGACATTGCCCAGCGTCAATCAACGAACGCGCGTCAATCAACTTTAATCGCTTGTCAGCGTCAATCAACAACGGCATCATCAAGCTCGCCGCGACATTCTCATCCTGTTTGTCGCGCGCCTCTCATCCAGACTGTCGCGCCACAGGCACGTACGCGATCCCGAAGCCAGCGAGCGCTGCTCGATAGCCGTAGACCGCGAGAAAACTGACACCTGCCCAGTCCTGACGCAGCAAGGCATAGCGGCCGACGATTGACACAATTCCCGTCACTAACTTTGTCGGGAAATGCGTCAATCGGAGTAAGTCCGAATGAAATGTGTCAATCGGTCTACTAGACTTCCAAGCCCGTCCGTATGCTGTTGATCTTATGGAAGATTCTCTGCGCATTGCGGAGCCGGTTGCGCTCGCCCGTCCTCGGGGCGCGCATCGCTATGAAGCCTTCAGTCCGAAGCTGTCACGACGGCTGACGCTTTATACGCGCCCCGCACTGGAACAGTGGATATTGCTCGAGGCGAACCCGGCGGTCGTGACGTTTTGCGAGAGGCCAGGGTTTGTGCAACTGGATGGCCAGCGGTGTCTTGCCGACTTTTGGGCCGACTATGTCGATAGACAGGAATTAGTACTTCTTACTGACTCACCAATCGACGGCGAGATGACAGATGCGGCGCGCGAACTCGACGGGAAAGCATTGGCTATCCGCCGCGTCGCATCGGCCGAGCTGGTTGCCGCACGCGCGTGGGTCGACAACTGGCGGTGCATGCTGCCGTGCCTCATTGCGAACCGGAAGCTGGTGTTGCCGTCTTTATCGCGACCCATTGAGCTATTTCTCGACAAGCCTAAACGGTTGGCCGACGTCGAGCGCGAGTTCTCCGCGGGCGATCCGGTGTTGGTTCGGGCAGCGCTATTCGGCCTGTTGCATCAGGGCAAGGTATGCGCGCCGGAGCTTCGCACGCAGTCATTGTCGCTGCTGACCTCATTTGCGGCTACGGAGGCAATCTCATGATCCGCTTTAACGCGCAGTTCGAGGCGCTTGACGTCACCGCATGGCCTACCGTTGCCCACGTGGAATTCGATGACGCGACGCGGCGCATGTTCGAGCGACGCGTGCAGGCGGTGATGGCGTATGTGCGTGGAGAATCCATCAAACAGATCGAGAAAGCGACCGGCATCAACAGGCGACAACTGTATCGCTGGCTCGAGCGCGCGATATCGCCACATCCGGATGGGCGACCCTTCGGCTTTCGCGCGCTGGTTCGCTACGCGCGCACCGCAGACTACGTCCGCGTGCGTGCCTTGAAGGAGCGGTTCGAGCCGGGAGGGGCGGCGGGGGCATTCTCACAGCTATTGGAACGCTATCCTGTATTGGCGGGCTGGCTGCTGTTGCAGGTCAAGCATCGCAAAGTGCGGCTCGATCAATTGCAAGCGGACGGCAAGTTACGAACCCGACTGCGTGGTCTGAAGGCGGTGCATGACGATTTCCTGCGCCAATGCCGAGCGGTGGGGCTGACTGCGGCAGATTATCCGTTCAATACCTCGGGACATGCGATTCGATCGCTCGGGGAACGTTTAAAGGCGGATTTTTTGTGCAGCTTTGGCACTGCAGCCCGTTCAGCAGGTGCATCGCATCTTAAGGGCTTGCCCCGTCGGCACGACGATGGAGCGCCGCCAGCGGCAAGTCGCCCGTATCAGGTTGTCGAATTTGACGGGCACCGGCTCGATGTCCGGCTCAAGTTGGTCGTCCAGGATCCGCTAGGCTTCGAGCGCGAGTTCGAGATGGAACGAGTCTGGCTGCTCGCCATCATCGACGTCTGCACGCGTGCGGTCCTGGGCTATCAGATCGTGATGGCGAGCGAATACAGCCGCTACGACGTGATCAAAACGATCGAGAATGCGCTCGAACCCCATCGGCCTCGTAACTTCACTATCGCCGGGCTCGCCTATGGACCCGAGGACGGCTTTCCGTCGCAACGGCTGCCGGAGTTGGCGTATGCGACGTGGGAATGGATGCGGCTTGATAATGCCAGGGCTCACCTGGCCAGCGCGACATTGACCGCACTCTGTGAATTCGTTGGCTGTCTTGCCGACGCCGGTCCGAAATATAGCCCCGACGATCGGCCCTACATTGAGCGATTCTTCGGCACGATCGCGAACCGGCTCTCCTCACGTCTGCCCGGTTACACGGGTTCGCATCCCCGTGATTTGCGCCGGGCACTCGCTGATCCCAAGGGCAACCTGCGTCTCTACGTCTCGCTCGACGAACTCGATGAATTGGTCGAGTACGCCATCGCGAGCTACAACGGCACGCCCCACAGCGGTCTGAACAACGTGACCCCGCTCGAAGCGATGGAGTACTTTGTCCGCGGCAAGCAGACGATGGTGACCTGGCTGGCCGAATATCACCGGCGCACCCTGTGCCTTATGCAGTCGGCGCGACGGTGTCGGGTCCGGGCCTATCTGGACCAGGGCGTACGTCCGCACATCAATCTATACAAAGCCCGGTACACCAACAGCGTCCTGGCAGCGAGCACGCGTCTTATTGGCCAGGATCTCCTGATCTACATGAACGCAAACGATCTGCGCAGTGTGCGCGCCTTTCTACCGGATGGCACCGAACTGGGCGAACTCGAAGTGCAGGGTGTGTGGCGGATGATTCCGCACAACCTGAAGCTGCGGCAGCAAATACTCAGCGATGCCGGCCAGCGACGTGGCCGTCGCGGCGTGCCCGAAGAGAATCCGATAGAGGCGTACGTCAAACGGAAGCTCGCGGAGGCGAGAAAGAATCGCAAGTCGGCTTCTCAGTTGGCCCACGCGAAGCGATTGCTGGCGTCAACCGGGACTGTGCGAGTGCCTGCTGGTCCGACTGTCTGCCCTCAACCGCCGAACGTGGTTGGACCAGAAATCGGCGCGCCCATCGCCGCAACGACGGAACCCCATGATGCGCCGGCACCTCGTCCGCGCGCGCGTCCGCGAAAACTGTCGATCGGTACCGGCCAGGTCTTTTAACCCGATCGTTTACGTCAGGAGGTGCGCCATGTCGCTTCAGATACCGCGTCCGATCGATCCGTCACTGCACCCGCTGGCGACCGGCAACTATCGGATCGCCACGCCGGCGATCGAAGCCTTCTATGAACTGGTCGTTCGCTGCTTGCGCTACCGCATCATGGGCGCCCTGATTTACGGTCCATCTCGCATCGGCAAGACGCGGGCGATCGAGTACGTGCGATTGCTGCTGGCACGCGACCACCCGAGAATGACCACCTACCATGCGCAGTGCGAGCACAAGCCTCGGCATGCTGAAGGGCCCTTCTTTGCAAACCTCCTTGAAGCTGTGGGAGATCCCGATCCCAATGGCGGATCCAATCCGTCCAAGCGGATGCGCCTTTCCTTGCGGATCCGCGAGGCGGCGGCTCGAGCGGGCAGCAGTACCGTGTTGCTCTTCTGCGACGAGGCACAGCGGTTCGACGACAACGAATACGAGTGGCTCCGTGATGTCCACGACGCCCTGGATCGGCAGCAGATCAAACTGTTTACCTTTCTCGTCGGTCAGCAGGAACTGCTCGCACAAAAGAACGCCATGCAGTTGGCGGGGAAGACTCAGATCGTCGCGCGCCTGATGGTTGAAGAGCTGGCGTTTTACGGCATCCGCAACGCGGGCGACGTGGCAATCTGTCTGCATGGGTACGATCAGACGGCCTATCCTGAGGGCAGCCTTTGGAGCTTTACGCGCTTCTATATTCCACAGGCGTTCGACGCCGGTTATCGCCTGGCGACCGACGCCGACGTACTGTGGCAGACATTCGAAGCGGCGCATCACAAGGCCAGCCTGCCCGGAAGGCTCGAAATTCCGATGGAGTCCTTTGTACGGGCCGTCGAAATTGTGCTCAAGGACAGCGAGCTCAGGGATCAGCCCGGCTACTGTCCGGAATCAGCCTTGTGGGAACACGCCGTGCGCCATAGCGGCTATGTCCAATCGCGCCATGCTACCGGACGAGTGCTCGTTTCGGCCGGGTAGCGGGGCGTTGCTGCAGCCATTGAGCTTTCCGATTCTCACGCTCGACGAAAGTAAACTGGCACCGACGCTGGGCTACCACTTCAGTAGTGAGTGGCTCGATCCCTACGAGTCGCTTATCTCTATCCTATGGAAATTCGAGAAGGCGAATGCGCTGCCCGGCATCGTGGTGGCCCGGTTGCTACGGCCGGATATCGATCCTTTCGACGGTTTCGCGCCGCACCTGGGCGGAGTCGACATGGGTCGATTGCACGACGTTCTGGGTCTGCCGACAAAAGCGCTGCGCGCGGCACTGCTCGAGCGGCCCGAACGGCAACGCTATAGCGAGGTGCTCCGCTACTGTCGGCTTTGCATGGCGCGTGGCTACCATAGCGTCTTACATCAGATCGAGAGCGTAAAGCGTTGCCCGGCGCACCGCTGCGCACTGGAATCGATGTGTCGGCGCTGCGGCCGTCAAGCGCTGCATCACGTGGGACTACAGCTTCTCGAATCGGCGTACCGTTGTCCGTATTGTCGCGAGCGGTCTGGCGGTCAAGGCTGGTGGCCACGCAAGGCTCGGCCGATGCAGTTGCAGCAGCGCAGGGCGTTCACGCGGCTATACGTTGAGCGTTGTTCGTGATGATGGCCTTGACATCTTTCGACAGATTTCGTCGATCGGCTTTATGTGCATGCTTGAACATGCGTACAGCAGCCATGATCGATGCTTTTTCCGGGCTGTGCGGTGACACTATTCCTTCGCATGCGCTAACTACCTGAAACTTCGAAATATTATCTCGTTCGATAGGGGAAGCGCCTCCGATTGACACATTTCCTGGAAAAGCTGTGACACATTTCCTGCGGTCTACGGAAATCCCACGAGAGCCCACCGGCCATACCCACGCGCGTGTCACCGGAAGCGCGATCCCAACTCTGAAGCGGAGGATGCGCACAAACAACTGTTGCCGCACAGCCCGCTGCCGCAACGCCGCCAACCGACATCGAGGCAAGGGGCGTTCGATCATTGCGCCTTACTCTGCGCGAGGCTGAAGACGTCTGCCATTACCGACCACGATCGCGGAGAGAATCAGGAGCGTGGCGCCGCCAATAAAAGTCGCTCCGATGGAGTAGTGGTCGAGAAGCGTGCCGCCTAGCTCTGCACCCACCATGATGGATAGCTGTATCGATGCAACCATCAAGCCGCCCCCGTTCTCCGGCTTGTCCTTGACTCCTTTCGAAAGCCAGGTTGACCATGCGACAGGGATCGCAGCATTCACCGCTCCCCATGCAATCACCAGGGCCGCTACCGCCCAGAAATTGTGGCCGGATGGAAGCAAGGCAATCGTCACTGCAGCCAGTGCGACAGGCAAACCCATCAGAAGATGGTAGAGACGTTTGCTCATGATTGCGCTCGCGCCATATGTCCCCGCGAAACCGGCTAGACCCATGCCAAGCAAAAGCATCGACAGTTCTGCGACATCGGCGTGCGTGTACGACTCGAAGAACGGCCGGAAGTACGTGAATACGGCGAAGGCACCGCCGAAGGTAAGCATTACGCCAAGCATCGCAGACGCCACGTGCGGGCGCCCGAGTAGAGACAGCACGTTCCCGTTTCCTTGCGACCGTTCGCTCTTCATGGATGGGATCGTGACCAGCAGGAGAACGAGGTTAATCGCGACGATCGGGACTAACGCCCAAAAAACGCCTCGCCATCCGATGACGCCGCCCAGATAGCTGCCAACTGGGGCGGCAAAGGACGTAGCGACAGCGTTGCCCGTGTATAAGACTCCCAGCGCCTTGGGCAACGACTCTTCGGGTACCAGCCGCATGATAGTTGCCGTGGCGAGCGACCAGAATCCGCCTACCGTAATTCCCAGCAGTGCGCGGGCAGCCATCAAGGTCGTGAAGCTGCCGGCTTCAGCGATCAGGACGAGCGACACCAACATCAGTCCTGCCAGGCCGACCAATACATTGCGTCGGTCGAGACGACTCGTGACTGACGGAATAACGAGGCTTGTCACTACGGCGAACAGCCCCGAAATGGAGATTGCCTGGCCCGCCATGCCGACTGAAGCGCGTAGGTCCGATGCGATGGGCGTCAGAAGACTGACCGGCATGAACTCGGACGCAATCAACATTGCGGCGCACATCGCCATGGAACCGACTGCGGCCCATATTTGCCGATTCGGGATGGATGGGTGGTTAATCAGCGTCGACATTCAATTCCCTCAATTTCAATCGCCCTACGCGTTCTCGCGAACCAATGGTCATCGTCCAGCCGATAAACAGTCAGTTGACGACGCTGTGGCAATGATCGGTTAACGCGTAGGCAGACGTTGCATACACGCGGACGTGATTTCAATCGGCGAGAATCGCCTGTCGATTGTTCTCTTTGAGCAGCGACAGGGAGGAGGGCATTTATATATTCATTCAGCGATCTGACGCTGAACAGTTAAAACGTAGTTTAGCCTCGCAGCCACGCTGGATAAACCCGTTCCAGGTGATTGGACTCATGAGCGCTCGTTATCAATAGGTATAAGTCCCGATCACTGCGCCTTGCGTCGTGCAATGCGGCTCCGATGCGCGGCGTCGGCCAGCCTGGATTGGAGGCACTCGCGCGGCGATCCCATTGCTCCAACGGATACGGTGTGGCGGGGACAGTGGACAGCCCCGGTTTGTTCCTTCCTGATTGATGAATGACGGTAATAGGCCCAATGAGTTTTTGGTGTCTAGTTGCCGTCTAATGTCGTGGTTAGATTACCGTATGAGCACCTGTCGGCTTGACACATCATCCGTGCCGCGAATGACTGTGGCCCACGAACGAGCCGCTTCTACGAGTTTTCTGCAGCAAGCGGGCTCCGGTGCGTCTCACGCGGTCAGCCGCGTCATCGCTCTCTGTTCGCCGGGAGCCGGCCGGTTGCACCGGACATGGCATAGCGCGTGTCAATACTAACGTGCGAATCGGCAGAAGAACACTTGTTGCCGAAAGTCGCTCGAAGGTCCGCTTCAACAAACTTGTGGAGGTCTCTGCATGGCAGAAAAGAAGAACTGGATGTCGCAAGATGGCGAGGTTCAGGGTCAAGACTTTTCGGACGGGCGCAAGCCAGTTACTCGCAGACGGTTTCTGCAATCAATGGGTGCGTCAGGCGTCGCTGCTACGAACGCCGGGCTATTTTCTGCGGCGAAGGCAGATGAAGCTAACAAAGAGCCGCCAGTCGGCCCGCAACATCCGGCGCAATCCGTCGGTCACACCGTCCGCCTGAAGGTAAACGGCGAGATGCGACAGATAAACGTCGCGTCAAACGCCGTTCTTCTCGACGTCTTGAGAGACCAACTGCAACTCACAGGCACAAAAAAAGGCTGTGACCACGGTCAATGTGGTGCCTGCACGGTCCACGTCAACAAAACAGCGGTGAACTCCTGCCTGTCACTGGCGGTGATGCATGACGGGGACGAGATCACGACGGTCGAAGGACTGCAACAGAATGGGCGGCTTCACCCGGTGCAGCAGGCATTCTGGGAGCACGATGCGTATCAGTGCGGCTATTGCACGTCGGGTCAGATGATGAGCGCGGTCGCAATCCTGAAAGATAAGCGCATCCCAGCGGATGACCATTCGCTGCGTGAGGCGATGAGTGGGAATATCTGCCGCTGCGGTGCATACAAGAACATCATCGCCGCCATTCAGGACGCGCGTGCGAAAGCGGCGGGGTCAGTCTGATGCAGAATTTCGACTACATTCGCGCCGTTTCGCTGGATAGCGCCGTGCAGAGCGTTGCACAGCCAGGCGCGGTGCTGCTGGCTGGCGGCACAACACTACTGGACTTGATGAAATTGGATGTGATGCAGCCGGCGGCCGTCGTCGATATTCACAAGTTGGCGCTTGATCAGATCGAACAGTTGCCCGATGGCAAGGTAAGAATCGGCGCCATGGTCTCCAATACTGCACTCGCCTTCAACGAACACATTCGCGTTCAATACCCGGTGCTTTCCCAGGCTGTGCGTTCAGGCGCCAGCACGCAACTGCGCAACAAGGCGACTACCGCGGGCAATATCATGCAGCGTGTTCGCTGTGGGTACTTTCGGGATGGTGTCTCAGCTTGCAACAAGCGCAATCCGGGCTCGGGCTGTGCCGCCATCGGCGGGCAGAACCGTAACGTGCACGCTGTGCTCGGCGGTAGTGAGCACTGCATTGCCGCGCACCCGTCGGATATGTGTGTTGCGATGGCGGCCATTGGTGCGACCATTCATGTCCGAGGACACGCCGGATCCCGTGAAATCGACTTCGGCGATTTTCATCTCTTGCCTGGAGACACGCCATGGAAAGAGCACGCTCTCCAGGCAGGTGAAATCATCACGCACGTGACTCTAGATGCACCGATGCAAGGCAGTCGCTCCGCGTATCTGAAACTCCGGGACCGCGCTTCCTATCAATTCGCCCTGGGCTCGTGCGCGGCAATCATTGCGCTTGACGGGGAGAGGATCCGGGAGGCCCGCGTTGCTCTCGGAGGCGTCGCGACCAAGCCGTGGCGGGCACGCGAAGCCGAGAATGCACTGATAGGCCAATCGGCGAGCGTGAGTTCATTCGAGAAAGCAGCGGAACTTGCGCTCAGAGGCGCGCGCTCCTATGGACAGAATGGTTTCAAGATTGGCCTCGGTCAGCAAGCGGTCTTGAGAAACCTGACTGCATTGGTCGCTTGACCTGTGTCATGGAGAGAAATTAATGAGCGATCAAGTGATAGGACAGGCGGTAAAACGGGTCGACGGCCGTCTTAAGGTGACGGGCGCAGCGAAATACACCGCTGACCAGAACCCGCCCGGCCTCGTGCATGCCTATGGCGTTTTCAGCACCGTTGCGAGCGGGCGCGTGCTGCGAATCGATACGACGGCGGCCAAACGCATGCCTGGTGTCATCGCGATACTCGATCACGGGAACTTTCCTCGGCTTTACCGTACGCCTATAAACCTCACTCTGCCCACTATCCTGACGGCGTCACGGACTGACGAGAACCGTCTACCGTTCGAGGATGCGACCGTCAATTACGCGGGCCAATTCGTCGCGCTCGTCGTGGCAGACACATTTGAGCATGCGCGAGAAGCCGCCAGTCTGGTGAAAGTGACATACGGCAAGAGCCAGCCTATCACGAGCCTGGATGAAGGCGTCAAGATTTCCGGGTTGAAAGACGGCACTAACGGTCACACCCGGGGCGACGCGGCAAGCGCATTCAATAGTGCACTTCATAAGATTGATTTCGCGTATCGCACGCCGGTGGAAACGCACAATCCCATGGAAATGCATGCGACGGTCGCGAGCTGGCAGGCCGGCCGTCTGCACGTCTACGAAGCAACGCAAGGCGTGGTGGTACACAGGAACTCGCTTGCGCGCATTTTCGGGCTCACACCCGATCAGGTTACGGTCGAGGCACCATTCATCGGTTCGGGATTCGGTAGCAAGTTGTTTATCTGGCCACATTCCGTCGCTGCAAGCGCTGCTGCACGTGTAGTCGGACGACCCGTCAAGCTCGTCGTTCCGCGCGCACAGATGTTCACGACAACGGGTCATCGGCCCGAAACGCTTCAACATATGCGGTTGTCGTGTGATGAACAAGGCAAGCTGACGTCGCTTCGTCACGAGGCGATCAACACAACTTCGTTCACGGACGACTACACGGAAACATGCGCCGTCGTGTCGCAGAGCCTCTATTCGTGCGCAAATGTGCATGTCAGCCACAAGATGACCAAGGTCAATCGCGGCTCGCCCACTTCCATGCGTGCACCGGGTGCGGCACCCGGGCTGTTTGCGCTGGAGTCGGCGATGGACGAACTTGCGCTAGATGTTGGTATGGACCCGGTGGCTTTCCGATTGCAGAACATTTCGACGATCGATGAAAGCAAGAACCTTCCCTGGTCGAGCAATCATCTTCGGGAAGCCATTGTGCAAGGCGCAGAGAAGTTTGGATGGAAGAACCGTTCGCCGCAGCCCGGTTCGATGCGCGAGGGCAACGAAAATGTCGGCTACGGCGTGGCAGCCTGCAGCTGGGATGCGTTTCGAACACCGGCCGAGGCTCGGGTACAGTTGCGCAGCGACGGGACGGCGGCTGTAACGTGTGCCGTCCAGGACATTGGAACCGGAACGTACACTATTGCTGCCCAGGTAGTGGCCAGCGGGACGGGGCTTCCGCTGGAAAAGATTCAGGTGACGCTCGGCGACACGACGTATCCCTCGGCTCCATTGTCCGGCGGATCGTGGGTCACCGCGAGCCTTCTACCTGCGATCTCAGAGGCGACGTGCCAGGCACTCGATCAGTTGAAGGACTACGCAACTTCACCCTCGGGGCCTTTCGCCGGCGTGAAAAAAGAGAGTCTGAAGTTCGAGGAAGGAAGTCTCACCGACGGCAGTCGCAGGGTCGACTTCGCGTCGGTGTTGAAAGGTCAACGTCTTTCAGACGCCGAGGGTTATGCGCACACCAGTGGCACGCCGACCGACAAGTTCTCCTTCCGCTCATTCGGAGCACATTTCGTCGAAGTTCGCTGGGATCCCGGCATTTCGCATCTACGAGTCGCCCGTGTGGTGAGTGCAATCGACGTGGGTCGCGTGATCAACCCGCTGACGGCGCGCAATCAGGTCGAGGGTGCAGTTGTGATGGGTATCGGCATGGCCCTGTTCGAGGCAACCGAATACGACGCACGCTCCGGCCTGCCTGCGAACAATAACTACGCGGAGTATGTCGTTCCGGTGCATGCTGATCAACCCGAGATCGATGTTCTGCTGCTCGACTATCCGGATCTGCATCTGAATGAATTCGGCGCCCGAGGCATTGGCGAGATTGGCACGACCGGGTTGGCAGCAGCCGTGGCCAATGCCGTTCATCACGCAACTGGTGTCAGGGTGCGAGACCTTCCCATAACGCTTGAGAAAGTCTCGAGTCAATTGCGGGGCGTTGCGTGAACGCAGGTCGGGCAGTGTTTTGAATGGTGCCCTTGTCGTGGGCTCACCGGGTGTCAACAATGAGTGCGACTTCGTTCACTATGTGGTCAGGAGCCAGAATGTCCGATCGGAAAATGTCTAGAGGTGTTCTTGTTCTAGTCATGCTATCCCTCTTTCTCGCAGGAACGAGCGCAACGGCAGGGGAGCTGAATGGTGCTTCCAACACCGCTGCTGCGCCGAACCGAAGCGCTATCACTCCCGCCCACAACGATCCCTCAGTGAAGATCACAATCAAAGTGGGAGGAAAAGAGCTTCAGGCGACACTGGCCGACAATCCAACCGCGCGTGAGTTCGCCGCTCTTCTCCCCATTCGCGTCGCGACGCGTGACTTGTTCGGACGGGAGAAAGCAGGGCCGCTGCCGAAGGGCATTTCGACAGGGGGGCCGAGCAGTGACGTCTATAAGGTGGGCGATATCGGTTACTGGTCACCGGGCCACGATATTGCGATCTATTACCACCAGGACGGGGAAAGGATACCGTCTCCAGGCATCATCAACATAGGTCACATCGATTCAGGAATCGAGGCTTTCGATCTGCCCGGCGCAGTCGAGATCTCGATCGAGCGCTCGCCCTGAGCAGACGCGCGACCCGTTAGGCTATCAAGAGCTGAGCTGAAGTATTTCCGGCAGGGACTGGCGAAGCCGCCTAGGTTCGGTGCTTCAATGCGTCGATCACGAGGGAAAACGCACGTGAAGTCTGGCGCCGGCTCGGATAATAAACGTGGTAGCCGGGCCATGTCGGACACCAGTCCTTGAGTACGCTGACTAATTCACCCTTGCGAAGATGGTCGCGCACCGCGTCCTCCGGGACAAAAGCCAGGCCGAAGCCTTCGAGCGCCCCTCTGATCATTTGCGGCTGCGTGTTGACGGTAAGTTGTCCGCTGACGCGCGCCTGTGTTTCGCGTTTTCCCTTCTTCAATTCCCAGGCGTAGAGTGCCTTCGTCGTCGTCATACGCAAGCTTATGCATTGGTGATCAAGAAGGTCCTCGGGAGTGTCTGGAACCGTCCTGTTCGCGAGATACGATGGTGCTCCTACAATTGTCATCGGAATGTCGGGACTGATGCGGACGGCGATCATGTCTTTCGCGACCTGGTCCCCGAAACGCACCCCGACGTCATAACGATCTTCGACAATGTTCGAGAGGCCATAGTCGACCGTGACCTCCACTTTAATGTCAGGATACGCGTGCAGGAGCTTGCGCAGCTTCGGCCAGATGACGGTGTCGATGGGATGATCAGTGGCAGTGATGCGAATCACGCCTGCGGGCTTGTCCCTGAAGTCGGACAAGGCCGCAAGGCTGGCATCGATCTCTTCAATCTTAGGCGCCACCGCCTGGAATAGTTCCTCGCCCGCTTCTGTTGTCGAAACGCTGCGGGTTGTCCTTGTGAGAAGGCGCAAACCGAGCCTGGCCTCGAGGTCGCGGATGATATGACTCAACGCTGATTGCGAGACACCGAGTTTCGCGGCAGCGCGGGTAAAGCTCTTCTCGCGCGCGACGGCGAGAAACACAAGGATATCGTTCAGGTTCTCTCTAGGCATCTCACGTTACCCTTCGTTGAAAGCGGTTCAAAGGCCCGCGCCACCGATAGCGTTCATCAAGGGTACAAGCTCTGCTGGTACGGTAATTGATGAATGATACTAATAAGTCCAATTGGGCGCAGCTACTTAATTCAATAGGCGCAAACCTTTAGCATGTGCATTGAGATGGTTGCTCACAAACCGTGCGCGGCGACCTTCGACACAAATGCACGGTGTAGAGGCAGTATCTGGTGCGAGACATCGATCCGGGTGCCATTTTTCGCTTTCAACGAAGCGGGCGGGCATGCCATTACCAATCTTTCTGGAGTAGCGATCATGAATCGACGCCTCAATCTTCTCGTTATAGCATTCGGCCTTTCCGCTCATCTGTTTGCATCGGCGCAGACCTCTTCGACGCAAGCGTTGTCACGAGAGCAGGTCCGTCAAGACATGGCTGATTATGAAGCAGCTGGGTACAACCCCGCACGTCAAAATCCGCGTACCTGGGTTGACGACGCCCGGGCAGCTTCAGCCAGGGTGATGACGGCTAGAGCGGGAGGAACTCTGCCTCAACTCGCAGTCAACAAGGCCGATGGCGCCAGTCACTGCGATTGATTGTCCAGTTCACAACTGCATAGACGCAACCTCTCAGCACATGACCACGTCCTTGTGGCATTTACAGGAAGCGGAGCTATGGGACGGGCGTTCCATAGCTCCATTGCCTTAGCTGCCGATCCGCTTGGCGAGATCGCGCGTCGACCTACGTAAATCCCGCCCACTCATTTCATTCGCGGAGCGGTTGATTGCCCTGGCAGGCGCGGCAGAGCTTCTCTACGATTCGTCGTGAATGTGGCGATCTAGACCTATCGCACTTTCTCCCACCATGCGTCGAACTTCTGTGTTCTCCCATCGAAGTAGATCGGGCGGCCGATAATGGGCGTCCAAAGGGAGTAGCTTCGATTCACACTCGCTCTTGAAATGTGCACGAAGGGGTCATTCCAGTCGTGGGGGGCCAGCGAAAAGCGGCCAATATGACTAGGCGTGAGTGCCTTCGTGCGAAGATCCATCGCAGCCTGCGCCGCCTGCTCTGGATTCATTCTTTCGGTACAGAGAAACGGAAGGTGATCGGCATCGTTAGGACGCCGAGCGCAGCATACCCCTTGGCATCGGCAAAGTGCTGAAACGCTTGCACCGCTCGCGCGCGTGCCATCCGCGAGCTTTTGCCGACCAAACGTTTGACGTGCAGCGCGAGTGCGACGCCGATCAATCCGGGCGGATATTCTGCGTTGCGGGAACGACCGTTTTCTATTGATCGTCCGGTTTCCGCCGCGATGTCACGGGGAGTTCACCAGCGTGTGCACTGGAGAGTCAGACGCAGGGCCGACGGAGCAGATGGGTCAGTCCAATTAATGCATGGAGGTCGGTTGAGTGCCTGCTTGAGCTTCTTGCGCCCCAGCTCAGTCGAACAACAGGCAGTATTGAAGGCTTTCGTGGCTGTTCGGTGACACGGTTGCTTGCTCGAAGGCGCCCAATGTTCGCGCGATATGCGGTACTGGGAAGACCGCGCCGGGAAGCGGCGATTTATGCGCGCCAGCCAACCTGCCTCGTTCTTGACCCCTTTGCTCGATCTGCCGTCCGCACGACGCACCTGATAGCTCTGCGTGTGTCGACCGATTCCAGCGCAAGCGCAAATTCTTGAAGCGGCGGATGTCCGCGCCGCGCACATTGTCCTCGCTAGAGTCTCCGAGATGGACACATATCAGGCGCGTAGCGCGGGTGGTGAACCGCTTTTCGTTTGAGGCGGGCAGCGGAGCTGGTCATAGCTTAAGGATGCTTGGCACGCATGTTGCAGATTCGATAGCTGTAAAGGCTAATCGAACCGATGTCTCTGCCGTCGCCTGCACGACAGCATCGACGGGGCGTCCCTGAGAACAGCAAAGGAGAAAGTGGTGGATCCAGCAATGTCCGAGGAGATTGAAGCGGTACGCGACATGGTCAATCGATTCATGGAGACCGAGGTCGTACCGGTGATGGAAGGCTATGAGCAGCGCCGCGAGTTTCCGCGCGAGCTGATCAGGAAAGCGGGTGCGGCAGGCCTGTACGGCGCGGTGTTTCCGGAATCGGTGGGCGGCAGCAACATGGGCTATCTGGCCGCGGCGGTAATCCAGGAAGAGATGTGCCGTATCGACGTGCGCTTTGCCTCATGTAACAACCAGCAGGGCTCGACCTGCCCGAGCTGCATCTACTTCGGCGGCACACCCGAGCAGATCCAGAAGTATGTGCCGAACCTGCTGGCGGGCGTGACGATCGGAATGATGTCGCTGACCGAGTCGGGCGGCGGCTCGGATGCGGCGGGCAACATGCAGACGTTTGCGCGGCGCGATGGCGACGTGTACCGCATCAGTGGCCAGAAGATGTGGGCGTCGATTGCCAACGAAACGGACGTGGGCGTGCTGTTCGCAAAGACGGACCGCGCCGCGGGTGCGAAGGGCGTGAGCGCGTTCATCGTGCAGCCGAAGAAGTATCCGGGCTGGACGGCCCAGCCGATCGAGACAATGGGCCTGTCCACCGCATTGCGCACGAACGTGGTGTATCTGGACGATTTCGTGGTGCCGGTGGAGGACCGTCTGGGCGAGGAGGGCGAGGGCTTCAAGATCATCATGCGCACGCTGCAGCCGGGGCGTGTGGGGGTGGCGGCCAAGGCGCTGGGAGTGGCGCGCGCGTGCTTCGAGGATGCGGTGCGCTATGCCAACGAGCGCACATTGCGGGGCCAGCCGATCGGTCGGTTCCAGATGATCCAGTCGGACATCGCGGAGATGGCGGTGGCGATTGAGGCGAGCCGGGCGCTGGTGTACAAGGCGGCGATCGCGATGGACGAAAGCCAGCCGTCGAACCGGCTTGCGGCGATTGCGAAGTACCACGCCTCGCAGACGGCGAAGTTTTGCGCGGACAAGGCGGTGCAGATATTCGGTGGCTATGGACTGGCGAAGGAATACCGGGTGTCGTGGTACCGCGCGTACGCCGACATGTTCTTCACGGGCGAGGGCTCGGCGAATGTGCAGAAGATCCTGATTGCGGAGGACGCGCTGGGCTACAAGCTGGCGGACCGCCATCACGGCAAGACGGGACTTCGGGACATCCGCAAGGACGATGTGATCGCGCAACTCAATGCCACCCGGTGAGGAAGGGACATGTCAGAAGAACTGAAGTTCGAAATTGATAACGGCATTGCGACCATCACGCTCAACCGTCCAGAGAAGCTCAACGCGTTCACCGATGCTATGCAGGAGTCCTGGCTTGAAGCGCTGGAAGAATGTCGCACGAACCCCGACGTCCGCGTGATCGTCATGACCGGCACGGGCCGCGCGTTCACCACTGGCGGGGACGTCAATTCATTTTCGGCGAGCGCAGAGCAGACCCCCGCTAACATCAAGGCGCGAGTTGCGGACGGCATCCAACGTCTGCCGCGCAAAATTGCCGAAATCGACAAGCCCGTGCTGGCCGCCCTCAATGGTCTTGCGACTGCCGGAGGTCTCGACATCGCGCTCGCATGCGACATTCGCTTCGCCGCCGAGAGCGCGCGCTTCGCCGAAACCTATGTGCGCATGGGTCTCATTCCCGGGGTCGGCGGTGCTTATCTGCTGCCGCGGATCGTGGGCACGTCGAAGGCGCTGGAAATGTTCTGGAGCGCAGACTGGTTGGATGCGCGCGACGCGGAGCGGATTGGACTGGTTAACCGCGTCTTCCCAGATGAGCAGCTCATGGAGGGCACCTATGCGTTCGCGCGACGCGTCGCGGATGGTGCTCCGCTGGCAGTGCAATTGATCAAGCGCGTGATGCGCTTCGGGCTCGACAAGGATCTTGCGACCGCGCACGAACTCGTTGCTGCCAATCTGCCGATAGTGCGTAGCAGCGAAGACCACCGGGAAGCGGTCTCGGCGTTCAAGGAAAAGCGTGCGCCGCAATTCAAAGGCCGCTAAGAGTCCTCTATCGGAGTGCCGAGTCAGGTCTGTGCGCACGCGGGAGTTTATGTGTAACCAATGGGAGCGGGAATTGAAACGGGACTTGCGCAGAGTAGGAATCGTCGGCGCGGGCGCAATGGGCCGCGGCATCGCCCAAGTGTGCGCTTTGGCCGGCTGCGACGTGCGATTGTTCGATGCGGCTGAAGGCGCCGTGCCGCGCGCAATCGAGGCGGTTCGCGGGGACCTGGCGCGTGGGACAGCGATGGGCGTCTTGTCTGAATCCGATGCGCAAGCAGCACTCGCGCGGATCGGTGCGGCTCAGGATCTGAAAGAAATGCAGGGCTGCGACCTCGTCGTCGAAGCCATTGTCGAGCGGCTAGATGCGAAGCAGCAGTTGCTCCGTGAGCTCGAAACGATCGTCGACGAGACTTGTCTGCTCGCTACCAACACGTCGTCGCTGAGCGTCACCGCAATTGCGGCCGCCCTGACTCGCCCTGAGCGGGTGGCAGGCTGGCATTTCTTCAATCCAGTGACGCGCATGAAAGTGGTCGAGGTTATACGGGCGCCGCGGACGCAGGCGTGGGTCTCGGACGCGCTGATTTCGTTGTCGGAGCGCATCGGTCATCGGGCCATCGTCGCTTCGGATTCGCCCGGCTTCGTCGTCAATCATGCGGGCCGTGCTTTCGTGACGGAAGGGCTAAAACTCCTTGCCGAGCAGGCGGCCACGCACGAAGTGATCGACGGCATTCTTCGGACCTGCGCCGGCTTTCGCATGGGGCCGCTGGAATTGCTCGATCTGACGGGGCTGGATGTCTCGGTGCCGGTGATGGAATCGATTCACACTCAATACTACGGGGACGACCGCTACAGACCGGTGCCGCTCGCCCGCACCCGCCTGGTAGCCGGCCTGCTCGGACGCAAAACCGGCCAGGGATTCTACTGCCACGATGGCAAGCCGGCCGAGCGGATTGCGGCACAACCTGCAGTGACCGTCGCTGACAAAGCCAGGCTGTGGTGGCCGACGCAAGGACCCTCGGCATTGCCAGAAATTCTGGTCGACATTCTAAACGTCAGCGCACCAGTCGCCGACATGCACGGTGCAGATGTTGTCTTTCTCGCGCCTGTTGACCGCGATCTTTCTACGGTCGTAGCAGAACTGGGCTTGGATGGATCGAAAGCGATAGGGCTTGACCCTGTCTTCGGTGGGCCGTCCGGTATCACCTTAATGACCTGTCCGGGAACTGCGGCCCAGACCGTCGAACTGGCCAAGGCGGTATTCGCGGCGCAATCGGTTCCTACGTATGTAATCGCGGATTCGCCGGGCTTTGTCGCGCCTCGCATCGTGGCCTGTATCGTAAACCTTGCATGCGAAATGGCTCAGCAAGGCATTGCATCGCCTGCGGATATCGACGGTGCTGTGCGGCTGGGCCTTGGCTATCCTGCGGGACCGTTCGAATGGGGCGACAAACTCAGCTCCGCGCGCATCCTGTCCATTCTGGAAGGCTTGTACGCCACGTTCCGCGATCAGCGCTATCGTCCCTCGCCTTGGCTCGTTCGTCGCGCGCGGCTTGGGCTGTCGCTGTCAGCGCCGGATCGCCGTGCGGCGGTCTTCGTGACTGCTCAGTCGGACTCACTTGCCGCCGGTCCGGCTGCGGCCACGTAGCAGTGTCTCCTCCTTAGGCCGCGCTTGCTTCGGAATCCGACGCTTGCATAGTGTGGCCCCAACGCGAGGATCACCATTTGTCGGCGTCTGCGTGCCTTTCTACCGCAGAGCGTGCGCTCGAAAGAAGACGATGCCTGTTTCGATCTCTTTCATGACCACCCCATCGCTGCCGCCGGTGCAACGCTGCAACCAGCTGGCGCGGAGCTATTAGGAAACCGGACGAAGCGACACGGTCGCATTATCCGGAACAACACATGGCAACTAGCGCTTTTCGATTCCTAGCTCTGCGACCACCTTGCTCATGTTCGTCTGGTCCTGCTTGAGGAACTGGGTGAATTCGGCTGGCTGCATCGTCATTGGCTCGAGCCCATTGTCGGTGAAGCGTGCCGTTAGCTCTTTGGTGGACGTCGCGGCACGCAGCGCGTTGGAGAGCCGCTGGACTACATCGGCCGGTGTTCCGGCAGGCGCAACGAGACCCAGGTAAAGGTAGTAGCTAAAGTTGGGATAGCCCTGCTCAGCCATCGTAGGAACGTTTGGCAGCGATGCGATTCTAGACGTAGACGTCACGCCAAGCACTCTGAGCTTGCCGGCTTTGACATTCGCTACGCTGCTGCCGTACGCATCGAAAATGCTCGCGACCCGTCCGCTTAGCACGTCGGTCATCGCCGCGCCATTGCCTTTGTATGGCACATGTAGCAAGCTCACCCCGGCCCGTTTGAAGAACAGGGCCGCGCCTAGATGCGTCGTCGATCCTACGCCGGCGGAGCCGTAAGACAGCTCGTTCGGTCTTGCCTTCGCGCGCGCGATGAAGTCGGCCAGCGACTTGTCTGGCAGGTCGGACGACTCGACCATCAGCAAGGGCGATCGCGCCATGGGCCCGATGCCGACGAAGTCCTTGCTGAGGTCGTAGCCGGGGTCCAGCTTGACAGACGGCTGTATCGCGATCGTTCCCGCTGCTGCCAGAATCGTGTAGCCGTCTGGCGCGGCTGACTTGACATAGCGGATACCCACAAGTCCGTCTCCGCCAGCGCGATTCTCGACCGTTACGGCCTTGCCGAGCGTCTCGCTCATGCGCTGCGCGACCAGGCGCGTGACGACGTCGGTGAGTCCGCCCGGCGCGACGTTAACAATGATACGCACGGGATGTGTGGGATACGAGTCTTCGGCAATGACCGACGCGGAGCTGGCGAGTGCGAAGACGGCTGCAGTAGCGCGCAGCCAAGACGTGGAATTCATGAGGAGCATCTCCGTTACTATTCGAATGGACTTGGGGTGAGACGAAAGCAAGGCAGCAATATGAATGCCAATTTTCGTCACGCTGGCATGTGTCATCCGCGCCCCAATGACCAGGCGCGCGCGGGTGCGGACTGCACCCGCGCGGAGGGGCAGTGGATCGGGACGCCGAAGAGCGACCGTGTCTTTGCAGCGGACATCAGGTTGTCTATGAAGCAAACAAAGACGTATCGAATCACATTGCCGTGATCGGTCCGATGGACAGCTCCCGTTTGAGTTCGGCGGTGGAACAAATGGTATGGCTCTTGCAACTGAGCATCACCACCCGTCATTCGCGCTTCAACGCTGTTCTGATGAACTGGATTCGGTGCAGATAGCTTGACCACCGGTTGAAGAAAGCCGGGTTCACCGCGCATCAACGCACAGGAGGCAACGATCTTGTCTGAAAGAGAATCAATGGAATACGACGTCGTGATCGTCGGCGGCGGCCCGGCTGGCTTGTCCGCTGCGATCCGCCTGAAGCAGCTGGCGGCCGACAAGGGCGTCGAGCTTGGCGTCTGCGTGCTGGAAAAAGGCTCGGAGATCGGGGCGCACATCCTCTCGGGCGCGGTCATGGACCCGCGCGCGTTGAATGAACTGATTTCCGACTGGAAGGAAAAAGGTGCGCCGCTGGACGTCGAAGTCACCGAAGACCGATTCCTGTTCCTTTCGGAAACCGGCGCGAAGAGCGTGCCGAACTGGGCGCTGCCCGATAACTTCAAGAACCACGGCAACTACGTGATCAGCCTCGCCAACGTCACGCGTTGGCTGGGCCAGCAGGCCGAAGCGCTCGGCGTGGAGATTTTCCCCGGCTTCCCGGCTGCGGAGGTGCTCTACAACGACGACGGTTCGGTAAAAGGCGTCGCCACGGGCAATCTGGGCATCGGCAAGGACGGCCAGCCGACTGAAAACTTCCAGCTCGGCATGGAACTGCACGCGAAATACACCCTTTTCTGCGAAGGCGCGCGCGGGCATCTCGGACGTCAGCTGAACAAGAAGTTCAGGTTGCGCGACGGCGTCGATCCGCAGGTCTACGGCATCGGCATCAAGGAATTGTGGGAGATCGATCCGTCGAAACACAAGCCGGGGCTCGTCATGCACACGGCCGGCTGGCCTTTGCAGACGGACACGTACGGCGGCTCCTTCCTCTATCACATGGACAACAACCAGGTGGTGGTCGGCTTTGTGGTCGGCCTCGGCTATAGGAATCCGTATCTCTCGCCGTTCGAGGAATTCCAGCGCTACAAGACGCATCCGGCAATCCGTCATTTTCTGGAAGGCGGCAAGCGCGTGTCGTATGGCGCGCGGGCAATCACTGCGGGCGGCCTGATGTCGCTGCCGAAGCTCGTGTTCCCCGGCGGCGCACTGGTCGGCGACGACGCGGGCTTCCTGAACGCATCGCGGATCAAGGGTTCGCATGCCGCGATCAAGACCGGCATGCTCGCCGCCGATGCCGCATTTGAAGCCGTGCAGGCAGGCCGCACGAGCGACGAGCTCACGGCTTATCCCGAGTCGTTCAAGACTTCGTGGCTGCACACGGAGCTCTACAGGGCCCGCAATTTCAAGCAGTGGATGAGCAAGGGTTTGTACCTCGGCACGTTGATGGTCGGCATCGAGCAGAAGCTGCTCGGCGGCAATGTGCCGTGGACGCTGCACCATCAGCATTCCGATCATGAGATGCTCAAGCCCGCGTCGCAATGCACGCCGATCACCTACCCGAAGCCGGACGGCAAGCTGACCTTCGACCGTTTGTCTTCAGTGTTCATATCGAACACGAATCACGAAGAGAACCAGCCGCCTCACTTGACGCTCAAAGACCCCACGGTGCCGGTGAAGGTGAGCTGGCAGACGTATGCGGGTCCGGAGTCGCGTTACTGCCCGGCGGCCGTTTATGAATTCGTGAAGAACGACGACGGCAGCGAGCGGCTGGTAATCAACGCGCAGAACTGCGTGCACTGCAAGACTTGCGACATCAAGGACCCGACGCAGAACATCGTATGGGTGACACCTGAAGGCGGCGGCGGGCCGAACTATCCGAATATGTGACGCCTTATGGGCCGCGTAAGTGAGGCGCTTCCAGCAGGGTGCTAACAAATATTGCCGTTGGGGCAAGCCCTTCGCGAACTCCATCTTGTGGCCCAGTACGGGCATCACAGAGCTGACGCTTCAGCGCCTGGAGACCGAGGGCGCAATATCCGTCACGCCATGCGATACACGCGCCGGGCGGTATCGCTAAAGAGCATGCGCTTTTCGTTCTGCGAGCAGGAAGCGGCAATGTGCTTGAACATGTTCCACACGGTCCCGTACCCGAATCCCACCTTGTCGACTGGGAAATTGGACGACACCATGCAGCGGTCCGCGCCAAACAGTTCGATGCAAGGCTCGATGTAAGGCCGCCACAGCTCGGCGAGCTGACGTGACGAGGGCGGAGCGGACGCCTGCGTGAAATCGAAATTGGCGAGATTCATCAGGATGCCGCCCAGTTTCACGGAAACGTTCGGGCATCGCGCGAGATCGCGCATGCTTGCGAGCCACGTTTGATGATTCTCTTTTTCCCTGCCGGCATATGAACTGTGGCCGACCGGGCTGCCGCAATGAATCAGCACGATGCTGGCATCTGGATGAGCCCTCGCAAGCGCCGTAACGTCAGGAATTTGCGGATGGTAGATGCTGGCATCGAACGCAAGTCCGAACGAAGTGAGCACGTCAATTCCACGTCCGAATTCCGCGTCGAGATAGAGCCCCTCTCGCTCTGCGCAGTATTTGCCTTTTACCATCGGATCTGCGTCCCATTTGGCGCGCTGCCTGACGCCTCGGAAGCGGCCGTTTGCTGCTTCGATGTGTGCCTCGATGGTTTCGCGTGTTCTATCTCCGAGCGTCAGGTCGGCATACCCTACAATTGCATCCGCTACTCGGGATTGCGTGTATTTTCCGCTTGCAGCCATGGCCGCCATGCCGAGCGCGAACTCGGTCTCGCCAACGTACTTCAGATGCTCGGGGCCGCGCGCCCGATACATCATGAAGCATTCAACGAACACAGATGCTTCGACGTTATGGCCGCAAGTTTCAAGGTCCCGGACGTATTCGTCGAGAAAGTAACGATAGCCGCCAAAATCCCACAGGTGCAGATGTGTATC
The DNA here is from genome assembly GCF_032806925.1 of Paraburkholderia kirstenboschensis. NCBI lineage: Bacteria > Pseudomonadati > Pseudomonadota > Betaproteobacteria > Burkholderiales > Burkholderiaceae > Paraburkholderia > Paraburkholderia kirstenboschensis. Next base: position 152,917 of record NZ_CP136511.1, read on the forward strand.
GATGATCGGCAAATCCGGTTCGAGAACGGGTTCCGGCTCTGCGCGTGCAAGCCACGCGTCGTTGGGCGGTTGTATCGTTGCGAACAGCGTCATGGATATGTCTCGAAGAGTGGCTTGGGGAAACGTCTACTACCTAAGTGTCATCCGAATTTCGCGGGGTGAATAGGGGCGATTAGCCTGGTTCTCAGCCGTCGACTGCCTTGATCTCCTGCGGGCGGCCAGCAGCCGCACCATTGTCCAGATCGTGCCTACGGGCTTTGCGGTCTGCCAGCCTGAGCGCGATTTCGCCCGCGATACCACGCCGGAATACAAGCACGCACAGAATAAACACGGCGCCTGTGATGATGGGGGCGGGGAACTCGGAGGTTGCTAGCACACTTTCCAGCGCAACGACGATGGCCGCACCGATGAACGGACCGAAGAACGTGCCGACACCGCCCAGCAGGGCCATCAAAATCACTGCCCCGGAGAGGTGGAAACTTACGTCGTCCAGCGTCGCCAACTGAAAGATGAGCGCCTGCATGCCGCCTGCGAGTCCCCCGAGCGCGGCTGAAATGACAAATGCAGTGAGCTTGTATCGCCGCACGCCGTAACCAATCGAAACGGCGCGATCTTCGTGATCCCGGATAGCTTGCAGGACATGGCCGAAGGGCGAGTTGACCGTTCGCCATAGTGCAGCCATTCCGAAAGCGAAGAGAATCAGTATGAAGGCGTAAATCGCAACGCTGTTATTCAGATCGATGAACCCAAAAAGATGGCCGCGCGGCACGCCGTGGATGCCGTCCTCGCCACCGGTGAAAGGCGCTTGTTGCGCGATGAACTCCACCACCTGCGCGAGCGCCAGGGTGATCATCGAGAATTCGATGCCCTTACGCTGGATTGCCAGGAACCCGATGATCGCCCCCAACGCCGCGGCGACCGCGATCCCTATGACGAGGCAGATGAGCGGATCCAGTCCCCACGCCCTGGCGGCATAAGCACATAGATAGGCGCCCGCTCCTAGAAAAGCTGCGTGGCCGAACGAGAGCAATCCAACATAGCCGATTATCAGGTTGAAACTAGCAGCGAACAGCGCATAGCACATCAGTTTCATCAGGAAAACGGGATAAATCACCATAGGTGCCGCGACCAGCAGGGCGAGCACCACAATTGACCCAGCGAGCGTGAGGCGCAAACTGGAGGGGCGCTGGGATGAAGCGCGGCTTGTTGATGCATGCATGTCAGCGACTCCTTGCGAATAAACCGCCCGGCTTGAGCAACAGCACAATGGCCATCACGACGTAGATGACAATGCTTGCGCCCTCCGGATAAACGATCTTGGTAATGCCTTCGATAATGCCGAGCGCGTAGCCTGTGACGACTGCACCGAGGATCGACCCCATCCCTCCGATCACGACGACTGCAAAAACGAGGATAAGCAACTGCGATCCCATGTGCGCGCTGACCTGGAATACGGGTGCGGCGAGCACACCGGCCAGCGCGGCGAGGCCCGCTGAGCCGGCATAGGTCAACGTAACGAGCAAAGGCACGTTGACGCCGAAAACCTGCACCAAGGGCGCGTTTTCCGTTGCTGATCGCATGGTTGCGCCGAGGCGAGTCCGTTCGATGAGAAACCAGGTCGATAGGCAAACGAGCAGTGACGCGACCACTATCCATAGTCGATACACCGGCACAAAGGCGATGCCGATGCTCACCCCGCCGCGCAGCAATTCCGGCGGAGGATAGGGCCTGCCGGACGAACCGAACCAATAGGTGAACAGGCCTTCCACGGAGAGCGAGATGCCGAAAGTGAGAAGAAAGCCGTAAATCGGATCGAGGCCCTTGAGCCGCGACAGCATGCCCCGCTCGATCAGCGCCCCGATCAACGCGACCGCCAGCGGAATGACGATCAAAGCGGTCCAGTAGTTGAGGCCTAGCTGCTGCAAGGCGAGCCATGCGAAGAACGCCCCTAGCATGTAAAGCGTGCCATGCGCGAAGTTGACGATGTGCAGTAAGCCGAAGACGACGGCTACGCCGAGCGACAACATTGCGTAGAAAGAGCCGTTGATCAGGCCGACAAGAAACTGCCCGACGAGTGCCGACGGGTTCATGGCTAGACTCCCAGGTATTGATGAAGCGCGCTTGCGCGTCGCCTGACGTCGGCGGACGTCAGGGCGTCGATGACCTTCCCGTTTTCCATCACGAAGAAGCGGTCCGCGAGTTTCGCGGCAAAGCGGAAGTTCTGTTCGACGAGCAGGATCGTGTAGCCCCGGCTCTTCAGGTCGCGCAGCAGCTCACCAATGCGTTGCACGATAACGGGAGCGAGACCTTCCGTCGGCTCGTCGAGCAGCAAAACTCGCGCGCCCGTGCGCAAGACGCGCGCGATGGCCAGCATTTGCTGTTCGCCTCCGGACAGCTTCGTGCCTGGGCTGCCGCGGCGCTCCTCGAGATTCGGAAACATGCGGAATAGCTCAGCGATCGACAATCCACCTTCGGCGATTTTCGGCGGCAGGCGTAAGTTCTCTTCGACGGAGAGGCTCGCGAAGATGGCACGCTCTTCGGGCACGTATCCGATGCCGGTCTTCGCCACCTTGTGGACGGGCAGCGCGAGCAGGTCATGACGCCCCATCGTGACGGCGCCCTTACGGCGGCGCACGAGTCCAACAATGCTTCTCAACGTGGTGGTCTTGCCCGCGCCGTTGCGGCCGAGCAGCGTGACCGTCTCTCCCTCACGCACGTCCAGCGACGCGCCGAACAGCGCCTGGCTTTCGCCGTACCACGCTTCGAGCCGTTCGATCCGCAACATGGTTTTGGCATTCCCCATGATCAGTCTTCCTCTTCCGTGCCGATGTAGGCTTCGCGCACCCGCGCATCGCTCGAAACTGTCGCGTAGTCGCCCTCCGCGATGACTTCGCCGCGCTGCAAGACAGTGATACTGTCGCAGAGGTCGCGAACGACCGAAAGGTTGTGTTCCACCATGAGAATGGTTCTCCCCGCGGCGATATGCCGGATCAGGGAGACAACCCGATCGATATCCTCGTGCCCCATGCCCGCCATCGGTTCATCCAGCAGCAGCAGTTTCGGCGCGACCGCGAAGGTGGTCGCGATCTCGAGGATGCGTTTGCGCCCATAACTGAGATTCACTGCGAGAACGTCGCGATAGGCTGTCAAGTTCACCATGTCGAGCAATTCGTCCGCGCGGGCGTCCAGTCGTGCAAGCGCAGCGTCCGACCGCCAAAATTGGCTCGCAATGCCCGCGTGGCGCTGCAGAGCCACGCGCACGTTCTCGTGTACGCTCAAGTGTCCGAAGACCGCCGAGATTTGAAACGAACGTACGAGACCCCGCCGGGCGACGGACTCGGGCCGTTCATGGGTAATGTCCACGCCCTCGAATTCGATGCGACCTTTCGTCGGCAGCAGGAAACCGGAGAGCATGCCGAACATCGTGCTCTTGCCGGCGCCGTTCGGCCCGATCAGCGCGTGAATGCTGCCGCGCTTCACCGTCAGGTTTGCGCGCTTCACGACCTCGGTTCCCCCGAACGATTTGGTCAGGTCAGTCGCAACAAGGATGGGCGCTTCGTCATCGACAATCATTGCTGCGACGGCCGTTTCATGACGCCCTTCATGGACAGCGGGCTGTTGGCCAGCCTGATTCGTGGAGCTCGAGTTCATGCTTGCTCTCCCCCTTGTCGCACCCTTGATAGCGGAGATCACTTCTTCACCAAAGGGCATTCGCTTTGCGAGAGCGGGATATTCGCATCGTCGCCCTTGACGGTCTTGAGCACATTCGAATAGTCGCCTTCACCAACCGACTGGCTGGGCGCCTTGATGCGAACAAGGTACATATCGTGCGACATCAGACCGTCGGGGCGCACATGTCCATTGGCGGCAAATGCGTCGTTGATGCTCATTCCTTTGAGCTTGGCCATGGCGGCGTCGGCATCGTCGGTGTGCGCATCCTGAACCGCCTTCAGATAGCTGCGTACCGCCGAGTACGTCGATGCCTGCAATTCGGTGGGGGCCTTGCCCTTGTTGCGCTCGACGAATTTCTTCGCCCAAGCCTTCGACCCGTCATCGCGATACATCTCGTACCAGGACATAGTCTGCATGCCCTCCATCACTTTGAGCCCAGCGGAGCGCACGACATCCTTGGTCAGCGCTCCAGCCAGTAACTGCAGCTTTGGCGTGAGGCCGAACTCCTGCGCCTGAGTGGCCGCCGTCACCAGATCCGATCCGGCGTTGGCCAGCATGACCGCCTTGGCGCCGGACGCCTGTGCCTGCAACAGGTAGGAACTGAAGTCCGTTGTATTGAGGGGATGGCGCACCTCGCCGACGATCTTGCCCCCCGCGCGCGTGACAGCTGCCTTGAAATCCTTCGTGATCGACTCGCCCAGCGCGTAGTCAACCGCAATGATGAAGAAGGTGTTCATACCGCTGTCGATCATCTGCTTCGTAACGACATTGCTCGCCGCCGCGTAGACGCTGTATTGCCACTGAACGGAGTGCGGATTGCACGCTTTTCCTGTCAGTTCGCTCGATGCCGAGTTGTGGAGCACAAGCTTTCTTCGATCCTTGGCAAGACCGCTGACAGCGAGACTCACCGCCGAGTTGGCGATGTCGACGATGACGTCCACACCGTCTGCGTCGAACCATTTACGCGCGATCGCCGCGCCGATGTCGGGTTTGTTGCGGTGGTCGGCAGTAACGACCTCGACGGGAGTCCCATTGACCTTGTTGCCAAACTCTTCGGCGGCCATGCGCGCGGCAATTGCGGACCCTTCACCGCTGAGATCGGCATAAGGCCCGCTTCGATCGTTCATAATGCCGATGCGGATGACGTTATCCGAATACGCTGTGCCTTCGGCGCGGGACGCGGACGCCGAGATCGCAAGGGCGATTATCAGAAAAAATCCATAGAAACGGTTCATGACTGGCATTCTCACGCAATTAAAATAATAAGGATGACGAATAGGTCGGCATGGTGTAAGCGAACCATAACCGTTCAAACGTGACGATCAGCCGGTGACTTTGACGCCAGTCATTTGCTCATAGATCTTCACGATGGCGCTGCCGCCGTCCTCGCCTCCAAGTCCGGCGGCCCGACCCATCTGGTACACCTGCTGGGCGACGTTGGCAATGAACATCGGAACCTGAAGCGCTTTCGCAAGCGAAGTCTGCAGCTCGATGTCTTTGTACGTTATGTCCATGCGGATGCCGTCGAATTCGCGCGCAAGGATGCGCGGTGCCGAGTATTGGAACGCGATGCTGTTGCCCGTCGCATTGCCGATCACATCGACCATTTGTTTAGGATCGAGACCGGCCTTTGCGCCTAGAGCGAGCGCTTCGGCGATAGAAATCCAGGCGACCTGGACAAGCATGTTGTTGACCAGCTTCATCGTGGTGCCCTGGCCGATGGGGCCGAAATGGATGATCTCTGAGGTCATCGCCTGCAGGACTGGGCGGACGCGTTCGAGAGCTTCGGGCGTGCCGCCGACAAACGCCTTCAGCGTTCCTTCGTGGGCGCCTCTCTCCATGCCGCTGACCGGTGCGTCGATGAGATCGGCGCCGTGCGGAACCAGTGTCTCCCGCATTTTTTTCAGCGCGGCGGGATCGATGGTGCTCATGCTTACGATCACATCACCAGCTTGCGCGCTTGCGACAACACCTCGGGCGCCGGTGATGACCTCCTCGGCCTGCGCGGTCGTGTCGACCATGGTTACAACTATGCTGGCCTGGCGCCCGACATCGTCAGGAGCGTCTGCCGGGCGTGCGCCCAGGGCGACACATCGATCTACTTTGTTGGGGTCGACGTCATACACGACGAGCGTGTGGCCCGCATTCAGTATGTTCTTGGCCATCGGGCCGCCCATCATGCCGAGGCCGACAAAGCCCACGGTGGATTCTCTTGAAGCGGACATTGACTCGTCTCCTGATAGATCATTTTCTGAATGCAATTCTTGTGAGCTTGCATCGTGCAAGTTAGATGCCAATCGCTTGCAGAGCGTCATGCGGAAGGCAACGCGATAAGCGTGGGTCGATGCGCCAGTTAGTGTCGTCGCTGCAAACAAATGTCGCTTTACCATACACAACTGATCCGCGGGTCAGTTCTTCGGCCGACGCGTGAGCGAGGCGCGGCTCGTCTGTGCGCTGAGGTGGTCGGAGGCTTGATCCAGGACCTGGGGGACGGCTCGCAAAAGAGGGCGAGCCGTCAGTTTTCAGATCAGAGGTGGCGTGCCCCCGATTGCTCGGCCGTAATCGGAGAACCATCGGCTGGCAGGTCCTCCACCGAAGTTCGCAACCGGGTCCAACGGGTTTCTGGAATCCATTGAATGAGGACAAGGCCGATGACTCCGGCTGCTGCTGTATAGACCCCCGGAGCGAGTGGGGAGCCGGAGGCGCGGACCAGCCACGTAGCGATAAAAGGCGTCGTCCCGCCGAAGACGGCCACCGCAAGTTGATAAGAGATCGACAGACCAGTCGCCCGGTACGACGTCGGAAACAGTTCGGGCATCGTGATGAAGGCAGCTCCTGAGTAGATGCCCACGCCGGTCGCAAGGAGAATCTGCCCGATGAGTGCGCCGGCGAACGTCCCGGATGCGGCCAGTTGGAGGGCAGGGTAGGCTGCGAGCGCCACCCACGCCGCACCGAATGACATAACCGGCTTTCGACCGAAGCGGTCGCTGAGAGCGCCGGCAATCGCCAGAAACGATGACAAGACCATGATGGCGATCGCGTTGGTCACGAGCGCCAGCATCGTGTCGAGCTTCGCCTGCTTGACGAGGAAGGTGTACATGAAACCCAGCAGAATGTAGGCTCCGATGGAAAGCACGATCTCTATGATGATCACATGGAGCATCGACCGCAAGCCGGTGCGGTACGCGGCGCGCAACGGATTGTCTGCGGGAGCCTCTTTGGCGGCTTGCTTGTACTCATCTGGGTCGTCCAGCTTGCGGCGTAGCCAGAAACCGACGACACCCACCAGGCCACCGGCAAGGAACGGAATGCGCCATCCCCATTCGGTGTACGCGTGTCCCATCCAGAACTGCATGCCGAGCACGAAGAGGGCCGTAAAGGCGTTCGGGCAGAACGAGAAGAACCAGTTCACGCCCTGATACCAGCCCCGACGATGGTCCGGAGACCATTCAAGAATAAAGCTGGTGCTGCTGGTCGTCTCGCCGCCCATCGCAAGGCCTTGCACGACGCGACACAGCACGAATGCGATAGGTGCGGCGATGCCGATGGTCGCATACGTAGGTAAAAGTCCTATCAGGGCGGTGCCGGCCGACATCAGGATGACTGTTCCGCTCAATATCCTGATGCGTCCGATCTTGTCGGCGAGGTAGCCGAACAATAGTCCGCCCAGCGGTCGCGCGAAGAACGCTACGGCGTAGGCGGCAAATACGCTTAAAAGGGCGGCGGTCGGATCTGTGCCTGGGAAAAAGTGCAGGGCGAGGACCGGAATCGAAAATCCAACCACGGCAAAATCGTAGATTTCGCCGAAGTTCCCTATGCAGGTGGCCGCGAGTACGCGGCGTGCGCTCATTTTAGTCATGTCTCCATCCTGTGCTTCGTTTTTGCCCGTCGAATGGTGCTCGTCGTCTATACGGGCGTTCGGTGCGCTTCGTGCGCGATTACTAACTGCTGGTAAGTCATGCGCCCGCGAAACGGGTGCGCGCCATCTTTTCGAACAGGCGCGCGATTTCATCCACACCTGCTGCGGGTTCTGCTTCGTTATTCGCCATTTCGAGCAGGCTGTGTACGGTGTTTGCAATAAACATTGGTACGCCACACCCGACTGCTGCATGGATGGCCGCATGCAAGTCTTTTTTCGATTGCGCTACCGGCTGGCACAACGTATCGCCGCCCGATCCGAGGATCGGCAACACGCGCTCGGAAGCGCCATTCCATGCGCCGCTTTTGTTGATGACAGCGGAGGTCGCATCAAGGCTTAAGCCATACTTCACGGCAAGCGTCGCCCCTTCGTAGGTGATCAGCCGGTTGCACAGCGCCGCGGCATGACTCACGAGCGCGGCCGCGTGTCCGTTCCCCGCTTCACCGCAGTACACGATGTTCTCGCTAAGTGTTGTGAGTATCGGGCGGGCCGCTTCAATGGAAGCGTTCGAACCGCCACACATGAGGCAAGCCGTTCCTGCCGCGATTTCATCCGGTTGCGCAGACGTCGGTGCATCTACCAAGGTGATTCCGTGCTCCGCAGCCAATCTCGCGGCGAGTGCGCGTGTTCGGGACGGGTCGCCTGTTGTCTGATCGATGACCAGCGTGCCAGGCTTGAGTCCTTGCGCGAGTCCCATCGGGCCGAACAGTGTGTCTTCGACCTCATCCTGATCCACCAGACTGAGCAGAATCACATCTGAGGCGCTCGCCAGCGACCTGAGATCGACCGCCTGGGTTGCCTTTGTCACATCGAACGCTTGCATGCACGCCCGGTCGGCGTCATACACCTGGATCGGGTACGAACTCGCCAGCCGATATGCGAAAGCCGCCCCGCGCGCACCTAAACCGATGTAGCCCACATTCATTTCGAGGATCCTCTGAGAGTCGTGCCTGTCACGCGGCGGATTGTGCGTTAACGATATGCGTAGAGGCCATGGACTCGATCAGACATACTGTGTCTTCCAGCAGCGCTTTGTCGCCGAGCGTATTGACTCCGGTTTGAAGCAACCCGCGCACGACTCCCGCAATGGGCATCGGCGTACCGCATTTGATGCCGAGCGCCGTCGCCAGATTGAGATCCTTGAGCATCAATGACAGCGCGAAACTCCCCGCCGCTGGCCTGCCTTCCAGGAGCGCGGGCAACATCACTTTCGATGCCTTGTTGCGGCCGGGCCCCCGGTTAAGCACTTCGGCAACCGTGCTGAGGGGCAGTCCCAGTTTGGCGCCGAGCGCCGAGGCTTCGAGCGTCGCGAGACGACAGCCGGCGCTCATCGCGTTGTTAATGAGTTTCAGAGCCTGTGCATCGCCGATGCGGCTGCTGACGTACTCGACGTTGGGACTGATCGACAGCAGTACCTGGCGCGCGTCTTCATAACCTGCGCGGGCACCAGAGACCATAATCGAGATCGTCCCGGCGTCCGCGCCGCCGATGCCACCGGACACAGGTGCGTCAAGCATCATGACGCCGCGTTGCGACAGTAGTTCAGCCATCGCCGCAGTCTCAGCCGGGTCGCCGCTCGTCTGGTCGATCACGACCTTCCCCGCAGACAGACCCTCAAGCAATCCGTCTTTGCCGAGAAGCGCCTGCCTTACATTTGCGGAGCGTGGCAGGCACATCATGATTATGTCGCACTCGCTTGCCATGTCCGCGGCAGACGCCGCCGCTGTGGCACCAAGCTTCTCGAACGCGGCAACTGCGCCGCGATCGAGATCGAGAACGCGGAGCGAATGCGAGAGCAGTAGCCTGCGCGCAAGTGCGCCGCCCATGGCGCCCAATCCGATATAGCCGATCTTCACTGGTTACCTCCGGGTCAGTCCGTCACCGGCGGCTCACGCCTACGACGGTTCTTCAAGCTCAATCGCGGCTCAAGCCGACTCCGCCCGTTCGCTGTCGCCTTCGACGAGAGGCAGTAAAGCTTTACCTGCGCACAGTCCAGCGGGCCATCCTGCATAAAACGTCACCTGCACGACCAGACCGCGAAGTCCGTCGCGTGTGATGCCGTTCTCGACGGCGCGGCCCATCCAGACCTTCAATTCATCCAGCTTGCCGGTCGCGGCGAGCACGGAACAGGTGACCAGGATCCGGTGGCGATAGGCCATTTCTGGTTGCTTCCAGACATCACCGAGCAACACTTGCTCGCGGATTCGGGCGAGCTGGGGTACGGCTTCGTAGACTCGGGCAGATTCGGAAGTTGATTTCAATGTCATCAAATGGCACCTTGGTGTGGATCGCCCGTCACGCGGGCGAATCGCACTTCGACATGGCTCTCTGGACTTCGAACTTTATTGCCAGGGGGTGCACACTTTTAGCAAGGGCTATGCCATTTTCCAATACGGTCGTCTTTCGAGCGACGCCGCTCGGCCAGAGCGGTTCTCAGCCGTAACGACTTGCGGTTGCTGCGATCCCACGCGCAGTCCTGTAGTCGCGGTGGACAAACGGCTGTCTGCTACGAGGACAGTGCGCGCGCCGACACGGGTCTGGACGCACGCATAAGCCACACGAGGCTTGCGGTGTGTTGGCTCGCCGTCTGATGAAACTTGGTCGCCGAAGAGAAAGTGGGCAGAGCGGGCGCAATGGCATAGGACTTGCCCTGACTGGCAGCTGGAAAAAAACGTCCTCTGTCCCAGACCATGACCGATACCGATACTGTTTGTCTGCCTGCGCCGCCCGAAGGCGCCACCCTGAACCTGCTCGACGGCGTGCGCGTGCTCGACCTGACCACCTCCGTGTCCGGGCCCTACACCACGCTGCTGCTTGCTGATCTGGGCGCCACGGTCGTGAAGATCGAACCGCCCGGCCGCGGCGACGACGTGCGCGCCTGGGGGCCGCCGTTTCTCGATGGCGAATCGCTCTGGTTTCTGAGCATCAACCGTAACAAGCACAGCCTCACGCTTGACTACAGCAAGCCCGACGGTCTGGACGTGCTGCGCCGCATGGTCGCGTGCGCCGACGTGGTCGTGGTCAACAAGACTGCGGCAGTTCAGCGCAAGCTCGGCATCGACTTCGAGAGCCTGAGGCCGGTCAACGAACGCCTCGTTCATGCCTCCATCTCCGGCTTTGGCCTGCAGGGCGCACGCAGTGAGATGCCCAGCTACGACCTGATTGCCGAGGGCTACAGCGGCGTGATGGATCTCACCGGTGAGGCCGGCGGCGAGCCGCAGAAAGTGGGCACGCCCGCCGCCGACCTGCTCGCGGGCGCCGATGCGGCCCTCGCGGTGCTCGCCGCGCTTATCGACCGCAACCGCACCGGGCGCGGGCACTGCATCGACGTCTCGATGATCGAGAGCATGACGCGCTTCATGACCCCGCGCATCGTGCCGTACCTCGGCTCGGGCCAAGTGCCGCGGCGCTCGGGCGGACGCGACAGCGTAATCGCCGTCTATCAGGTGTTCCAGGCGGCCGATGCGCCGCTGACCATCGGGCTGGGCAACGACGGCATCTGGGGCCGGTTCTGGCGTGCGCTGGGCGAGCCGGAGGTGGCGCAGCGGGAATGCTACGCGGGCAACAGCGCGAGACGGCGTCTGCGTGAGGAGATCGTGGCAAAGATCCAGTCGGTCATCGGCACGCGCGAGCGCGACTACTGGCTGGAGCTATTCCGTGAAGCACGCATTCCGGCCGGGCCGATCAACCGGCTCGATGAGGTCGCCGGCGACGAGGAGCTACGTCGGCGCGGCTTCTTTTACGCGGTCGAACGAGGCGAGACCCGCATTCCGCAGGTGGGGCTGGGCATTCACGTGGACGGTAACGCGCACACCTATCGCAAGGCGCCACCTCGACTGGGTGAGGACAGCGAGAGCGTGCTGACAACCTGGCTCGACATGCCGGCCGACGAATATCAGCGCCTGCGCGATGACGGTGTGGTTTGACTGCGGAATGTGCGCCCGCTCCATCGCGACCGCTGCTGAGCGGTGTCAGCCGCGACAACACAGTGTCTTCGTCGACGGCACTTTGGCTTCGCTCTGGCGCCCTCCGATCCCGTCTTGCGGGCTTCGCGGGCGAAGAAATAAATTGGCCCGATCGTTGCTTTTCCATTTGTGCCATCCGGATGAGCCATCGCATCAAGCGAACCGAGGACCTCGACGCAAGATGTGCATAGCGCGCGCCGCCTGACCCGGCTTCGGGCGCGGTCGCATCCGGTTCCATCTCAACCAGTCAGACCACGGATCAGGCATGACCATTCTCGTAGTTGCCGACCACGACCACGCGTCGATCAAGCGCGCGACGTTCAACACTGTTACCGCTGCCGCTGAATGTGGGGGCGAAATCCATCTTTTCGTCGCCGGGCATGGTGCGGATGCGGCAGCACAAGCGGCCGCGCATATCGAAGGCGTGAGCCAGGTGCTATATGTGGACGCTGCACAGTTCGAGCATGGTCTCGCGGAGGAACTCGCTGCACAGATTGCGGCGATCGCGGAGGGCTATAGCCACATCCTTTTGCCAGCGACGGCAAGCGGCAAGAACGTTGCCCCGCGTGTGGCGGCTCAACTCGACGTCGCCCAGATCAGTGACATATCACGGGTGGTGAGCGCGGACACATTCGAGCGTCCCATCTATGCGGGCAACGCCATCGCCACGGTACAGAGCGGCGACAAGATCAAGGTCATCACTGTGCGTCCCACCGCGTTCGAAGCCGCGGCACAGGTCGAGCGCGCTGCCGTCGTAGAAACGGTTCCAGTCGTCCAGCCCGCAGGTAAAAGCACATTTGTCGGTGCAGAGATTTCGCAGAGTGAGCGGCCGGAACTGCAGGGCGCGAGTATCGTCGTATCCGGCGGGCGCGGGCTAGGCTCTCAGGCACAGTTCGACGCGCTGCTATCACCACTCGCCGACAAACTTCATGCGGCTCTGGGCGCAAGCCGCGCGGCGGTCGATTCTGGCTATGCGCCGAATGACTTGCAGGTTGGGCAGACAGGAAAAATCGTCGCGCCTCAGCTCTACATCGCGTGCGGCATCTCGGGCGCAATTCAGCACCTCGCCGGCATGAAGGACTCAAAGGTAATCGTGGCGATCAACAAAGATCCGGAAGCGCCCATTTTCGGTGTAGCCGATTACGGGCTCGTGGGCGACATCTTCCAGTTGGTGCCGCAGTTAGTGGAGCAGCTTTGAGGACGAGGCATTGAAGATCGCAAACCAATCCGTCGACCCTGCTCGACTGTCTATGGGAGACGAAGATGTCGATTGAAACCTTAGTGGACGGGCGCATCGCCTATGTCACGCTGAACCGGCCGCAGGCGCTCAATGCGTTGAACTTTGGCTTGCTAACCGATCTGGCGCAGGCCTTCGACGAAGTCGGGCGCTCGGACAGTAGGGCCCTCGTTATAACGGGCTCGGGTGAGAAGTCATTTTGCGCCGGCGCTGACATTAATGAACTGATGGACCGCGACCTCGTTGCCCAGCGCGATGGCGCCCTTTTCGGTCAATCCGTGTTCGCGAAGCTCGATCGGTTGCGCATGCCCTCGATCGCGGTAATTCACGGCTACGCATTCGGGGGCGGGCTTGAACTGGCGATGGCCTGCACGTTCCGGATCGCGACTGCGAAAGCGAAGCTCGGTTTGCCGGAGATTAAGCTCGGGCTTATTCCAGGCTATGGTGGCACTCAGCGTCTGCCGCGCCTTGTCGGTCAGGCGCGCGCGCTCGACATCGTCATGTCGGGGCGCACGGTCGGCGCGGAAGAGGCGGAAAGAATCGGCCTCGTCAACGTCATCGTCGAAGGTGACGATCCTAAGGCGATGGGTGCCCGGTACGCGGAGCGTTACATCGGCTTCAGCAATTGCGCATCGTCGTTTGCCCGGGACGCCGTGCGCCGTGCGTTCGACGTCGATCTTCAGGAGGGCCTGCGCATCGAAGCCGATCTGTCGACGCTCGCATACCGCACGGCGGACGCGGCCGAAGGCATGCGCGCCTTCGTGGAAAAGCGGCCACCGCAATTCAAGGATGCGTGAGCAGGGCGGGGACGCCGCCGTCCGGCAGGGCGCCGTTTGTCCACGCAATGCACGATGAACCACGGCCGGATCAAGGCCCAAACCATGCGGAATTACGATGAACGTACTGGAAAGAATCGATTCAAGCATCCCGTTGAACGACGACGAACGACTTCTTGTGGACAGCGTGAAGACGCTCGTGCGGGACCAGATCGCCCCGCGTGCTGCCGGATACGACCGCACGGGTGCGTTTCCACAGGCGAACATCGACGCGATCAACTCGCTCGGCCTGAATGCGATGTTTGTACCCGAGCAGTACGGCGGCGCACAACTGTCTTTCAAGTGCTATGCGTTGTGCGTGCGTGAAATTTCCAAGGCGTGCGCGTCCACCGGAATCATCTGGGCCACTAACTACCATGCGATCAAGCCGTTGATCGAGTATGGCAGCGCAGCTCAGAAGCAGCGGTTCCTTCCGGCGATCGCCGAGGGTGCGCTCGCGTCGCTCGCCATTACGGAACCTGGAGCGGGTTCGGATGCCACCGGCATGAAGACAACCTTTCGCGAAGACGGCGATCATATCGTGATCAACGGCGGCAAAACTTTCATCACGAATGGCGATGTCGCGGATCAATATCTTCTGTTCGGCAAGTGGGCCGGAATCGACGATCCAAAGCGATCAATTTCGGTGCTCCTGCTGGAAAAGGGAACTCCCGGCCTCGCTGTCTTGCGTACCGAAGAAAAGATGGGTACCCGCGCATCGGGCACCGCGACGCTGGCATTTGAAAACTGCCGGGTGCCGCGCGCGAACCTGATCTGCGAACCCGGCGACGGTCTGCGCATTCTCCTCGGCTCGCTCAATCGCTCGCGGCCGAGCGTGGCCGCACACGCGCTGGGGATCGCGCGGGCAGCGTTCGAGGACGCGGTGGCATATATCAACGAACGCAAACAGTCGGGCCGCAAGATCATCGAGTTTCAAGGCATTCAGTTCATGCTGGCCGACTTGGCCGCCGAACTCGCGATGTGCGAGTCATGGCTGTGGCGCGTTGCTGCACAGATTGATGCAGGCGAAACCGAGTTTGGTATCGAGGCATCGATGCTCAAGATGCGTGCTTCCGATGCGGCCATGCGCATCACCACAGACGCCGTGCAACTGCTGGGCGGCTACGGATATTGCGCGGACTATCGCGTCGAGCGCCTGATGCGCGACGCCAAGATCACGCAGATCTGGGAAGGTACGAATCAGGTCCATCGTCAGCTCATTGGACGAAGCTTCATTCAGAAATAGGAGACGCACATGGCAGAGATCAAGATAGTCGGCGTCGCCGGCAGCGGAACGATGGGATGCGGAATCGCGATCGTCGCCGCGCGAGCTGGCTTCGATACCTGGGTGTACGACACGCGGCAGGAGGCGCTTGACCGGGCCCGTGCGCAGACCGAGAGTTTTTTGAAGAAATCCGCAGAACGGGGCAAGATTCCCCCAGATGCAGTACCCGACATCATGTCGCGCTGGCATGGCACCACCAGGCTCGAGGAACTGGCCGACTGCGGTGTGCTGATTGAGGCAGTGTTTGAAGACCTTGGCGTGAAGCACCAACTGTTTAGCGCGCTCGACAAGGTGTGCCCACCTGAAACCATCTTCGCCTCTAACACTTCGACGATTTCGATTACGGAGATCGCGGGCGGCAGCGGCCGTGCAGACCGCTTTGTTGGGATGCACTTCTGCCTGCCTGCACAGTTGATGAAACTTATCGAAATGTCGCCAGGCATCAACACCAGCGATGAAACCTTCGAGCGCGCATGGTTATTCGCTCAGGCGCTGGGCCAGAAGCCTGTACGCACGCAGGACACACCGGGCTTCATCCTCAACTATTTCCTGATCCCGTTCAACAACGATGCGATCCGGCTGGTCGAGCAGGGCGTGGCCGCGCCTGCCGACATTGACCGTGCGATAAAGACCGCGCTCGGCTACCCGATGGGCCCGATGGAGCTTCTCGATCTCGTCGGCATGGACACACAACGCCTGTTGTGCGAAGCCATGCACGGCTTGACCCAGGAGCCCCGTGCCGCCTGTCCGCCGCTCGTCAAACGGATGATCGCGGCGGGCCGCCTCGGCAAGAAGACCGGCAAAGGATTCCACGCATACGACAATACGAAGATGTTCGGAGCATGACTATGACATATCGCATCATTTGCGCGGGAGAAAGCCGCTCGTTTCCGGAAGGCCATGCTTTCGTCGAGGCCGCGCGCGACGACGCGGCGGCGCGTGTCTACATAGGTGTCGATGCCGGACGCACCTTCGTCGGCGACGCGGACAGTAGCTGGAAAGTGAGCCATGCTCCGTTCGTGGCCATCGAACTCGGTCATGAGTGCCTCGCCGACTACACCGCCGACAGCGCTCAGGCCGATCTCAAGGGCGGGGCCGCGCCGAACGTCTTCGGCTTCGCTCGCTTCAAGCTCGGTGATGCCTCGCCGAGCAATCTCATCGAACTAGTGAAGCCGGCGCAGGCCAATGCCGCCGCGCTTGAGCAGGCCAAGGCGGCATTCGAGGCCGCTGGCTTCATGGTAGCAGTGTGTGGCGACTTTCCAGGACGGATCGTCGATCGCCTGGTGCGACCGTATTACAACGCTGCGCTACGTCGGCTCGACGAAAAGCTCGCTAGCGCGACCGATCTCGACATGACCTTGCGTCTGGGGCTCGGCTACCCTGAAGGCCCGATCGCGCTTCTTGAGCGTACCGGATTGCAACACCACTACGAGGTCACACAGGCCCTGTACGAAGCTCTCGGCGATACAGCGTACGCTCCCGCACGGCGTGCCCAGGTCGCATACCGCCGCGCGAAGGAGAACGCGCAATGACGCTGCCAATGTGGGGTATCAAGGTCGTCGATCTGAGCACCCTGCTGCCCGGCCCAATGTGCACACTGCTCATGGCCGAGGCGGGCGCCGATGTCGTGAAGATTGAGCGCCCCGCTGGCGGCGACGAGATGCGCAGCTACGTGCCGAAACTCGGTCCGGACAGCGTGAACTTTGGATTGCTGAATCGGGGCAAGCGGTCTGTCGTACTCGACCTCAAGTCGGACGAGGGGCGCGAGTCGGCACTTGCGTTGATCGCGCAAGCCGACGTCCTGATCGAGCAGTTCCGGCCCGGCGTTATGAATCGATTGGGACTCGGCTACGAAACACTTGCCGCGCGCAATCCTCGCCTCGTGTATTGCTCCATCACCGGCTACGGTCAAGCCGGGCCGAAGGCCGACGTTGCTGCGCATGACCTCAACTATCTGGCCGAGAGCGGCATGCTCGCGCTCTGCGCCGGCAGCGACGGCGCGCCGGTCCTGCCCCCCGCGCTAATTGCGGACATCGCCGGGGGCGCCTTTCCGGCGATTATGAACATCTTGTTCGCGCTCAGGCAAAGGGACCAAACAGGGCAAGGCTGTCGCCTCGACATCTCGATGGCGGACAACCTCTTTACGTTTATGTATTGGGCGCTCGGCAATGGTGAGTGTGGACAAGGGTGGCCGAAACCGGGTGGTGAACTCGTGACGGGCGGCACGGCGCGCTACCAGATATACCGTGCGGCTGACGGGCGTTATCTAGCGGCCGCACCGCTCGAAGAAAAGTTCTGGCAAAACTTTACGCGCGTCATCGGCGCGCCCGAACTAGCAAAGGAAGATGGATTCGATCCGGCTGTCAAAGAGCGAGTTTCCGCCTTGATTGGAAGCCAGCCGTCGGATGTGTGGGTGGAACGCTTCGCCCAGGTCGACGTCTGTACGGTGCGTATTGTCGGGATGGAAGAAGCAGTGAAAGACCCGCACTTCGTGCAGCGAGGCTTGTTTGATCGAAAGGTGCGGATGCCGGGCGGAGAGTTGGTGACTGCATTGCCGGTTCCGATTGCCGATGAATTCCGCGCAACGGACGATGTGCGTGATTCACCCGCGCTGGGCAGCAGCGAAGCGAGGTTCGAGCGCGACGCGTGACGGTGTCGCTGTTGCGCGGCGATGGGAAGTTTCCGCGCACCATCGCCGCGCATGACCGACGGCCCTTCATTCTTGCGGCGGCGCGTCCGGCGCTCGATGATGCCCGGGCCACAAAAATTTCACGACGTCTCGATGCACCTCGTACGCGTAGCAGCTATTCAATTGACGCGGAACGCCATTCGCGTCGAGCGAGCGGGCCGGACTCTTCCTGATTCCCATCAAGCCTTGCAAGGCAGTCGTTGCTAGCGGGATCAGCATTTCCATGAGGTGCGTACAACTCACGGAGCCATGCAAGCGCTGCTTAACCCTGGAGGACCATCCGCTCGCGATGCGCTCCCCGACCATCAGCTCGAGGCTCGACTCTGCCCCTTTGCAGATCGAATGGGGCGTCACATCCGAGGACGCGTCGATACGGCGCACGACACAGTCGCCGTCCATCGTTATGCGCACCCACAGATCGTGTAGCGCCTCTCCTGGTGGAATCGGCTCCGGTGAGGCGGCGCGCTCGAAAGCGAACGGCTTGCTATCGACCAGATGCGCCTCGACGTCGAAGAGACCGTCCTCGCGTTCGTAGGCCTTCATGTCAATTACGCGATGATGAATCTCACGGCGCGCCGTGGCAGCTGACAACGGCATAAGTCCCCCCTGAATGTGTGACTCGATTCGTTGATTGCTCTGTCGAGCAAGGATCGGGCCAGTCGGCAGCGCTTCAGCTCCAGACGCCCGGCAAACTACGCCGGCACCTTCATCGCGCGGGTCTGTCATCGACGAAGACACTGTGTTGTCGAGGCTGACACGACGACCGACGCGAACAACGATTGAAGCGCTGCTTCGCGCCGTCTAGCAAGGCTTGCAAGCGACGGCACGATGGTTGCATCAAGGCGTCATCTTCATCGATCAAAAGGAGCGGCGCAATGGCGTCTGGCAGAAGAGGACTTTTCTGGGAGGACTTCGAGATCGGCATGGTCTTGCAAACTCCAGCACGCACGATCACCTCGACCGATATCGTCAACTTCGCTTGTCTGACAGGCGATTTCAACGAGGTTCATACCAACTGGGAGTACTGCAAGATCACGCCGTTCGGCGAGCCCATCGCTCACGGTCCGCTGGTCTATGGAATCATGGGCGGCCTGACTTACGCGAGTGGCATCAATGATGGCACGCTGCTCGCGCTATTGCAGATCGATGGCTGGCGGATGCTAGCACCCGTCAAGCACGGCGACACTTTGCATGCCGAAATGAAGGTTTTGGAACGCAAGGAATCGAGCAAGCCGGATCGCGGCTCGGTGAGAATGCAGCGGCGCTTTGTTCGCCACGATGGAACTGTCGTTCAGGAGATGGAGGTGACGCTCCTTTACCGTCGCCGCGGCTCGACTCAACCGGCCCAGGCTGACTGATCGACAAGACCACGCTGTGACAGAGCGCAGTCAATCAAGAGTCCTTATGTGGGGCGAGCGGTTGCCCCTGTTTGACCTATAGGTAACAACAAGGAGGATATGTAATGACGAATCAATCACCTCGTACCTGGCTGATCACGGGCGCCGACAAAGGCCTTGGCCACGCCACGGCGAAGGCCGCACTGGAACGAGGCGACCGCGTGATCGTCACGGTGCTCGCACCGGATGGGAGCCACAATCTGGCCGCGCAATACCCCGACACGCTGCGATCGTTTCACCTCGACGCACGCGACCACGCCCGTTTCGACGAAGTGGTTGCGCAGGCCGAACGCGCCTTCGGTCGAATCGACGTACTGGTCAATAACGCGGGCTATGGATTGCTCGCGATCGCCGAATCGACGCCTGCCGACAAGTATCGGAACATGTTCGAGATTAACTTCTTCGGGCTCGTCGAAATGACGCGCGCTGTGCTGCCGATCATGCGCCGTCAACGCGCGGGGCACATCATCAATCTGTCTTCCAAGGCGGGGTTTGTCGGGTCCGCGGGGTTCGCCTTCTATAGCGCTTCCAAGTTTGCGGTGGAGGGCTACTCGGAAGCGCTTGTCAAGGAAATCGGACACCTCGGCATTCACGTGACCATTATCGAGCCAGGCGGGTTCCGTAGCGATTTCGCTGGGCCGTCACTGGTCTGCGCGACAAGCGACGACGCGGACTACGCAAAGACCAATCACATGATCGAAAAATATGTCGAAGAGCGGCACGGCAAGCAGCAAAGCGACCCGGCCAAGTTCGGCCCCGCATTGTGCCGGCTTGTCGACGCAGAGCAGCCGCCGCTGCGCCTGCCGTTAGGCATCGACAGCATCCAGCTCATTCGTGACGACCTGCGTTCCGTGAGCGAAGAACTCGATCGTTGGGAAGAGCTCACTATGTCGACGATGGTCGACGATTAACCCGATCCACGGATCGAACAGCGCGATGCCGCAGCAACGTAGAGAAGGAGCGGACACGAGCCTGCTGCGACTTCCGCGCGGCTTCCCTACTGAAACCGAGGCAAAATCAGGAGCAACGTCATGCCGATGTCAGGCACACAAGAAGACAGGAGCGGCGCCGCAAAGGCTTATCCCCGAATCGGCTGTTTCATCGACGGTGAATGGATATTCGATCGGCCCGCGTGTCAGCAAGTAATCAATCCCAGCGACGAAACTCAACTGGGTCCGGTGCCCGGCGCGACACGCGAAGACCTCGCACGGGCATTAGATGCCGCACATCGAGGCTTTCTGATGTGGCGGGATACACCACCGCAACAGCGAGCCGAACTGCTGCTGAGAGCGACGGCGCTGCTGCGCGAACGTGCCGAGCAGATTGCGCGCATTATCACTCTCGAACAAGGCAAACCAATTGCGGATGCCCGAAGCGAGGTTGACCGTGCGAGTACGTTTCTCGAGTGGGATGCGGCTCAATGCCTGCGTACATACGGCACCATCGTCCCAGCCGAGCCGCAGATGCAGCGGCTTGTGATGCGGCAACCGATCGGACCAGTCGCGGCCTTCACACCCTGGAACGTGCCAATCAGTTCGCCTTCGCGGAAGATCAGCGCTGCGCTCGCAGCAGGTTGCTCGGTTGTCATCAAGGCAGCGGAGGAAACACCGGCTAGTGCATGCGCATTCGTCCAGTGCTTCGTCGATGCCGGCTTGCCGCCCGGTGTCCTGAACCTCGTGTTCGGTGATCCGGCGCAGATCTCGTCCGCATTGATCGCGTCGCCCGTGATACGAATGATCACGCTCACGGGCTCGGTCCAGGTCGGCAAACAGCTGACGCAACTCGCCGCCGCAGCTATGAAGCCCGTACTCATGGAGTTGGGCGGCCACGCCCCCGTCTTGATTGGAGAGGACGTCGACGCCGCGAACGTGGGGCGGCTAGCAGCTGCGTCCAAGATGCGCATGGCCGGGCAGATCTGCGCGTCACCGACACGCTTCATCGTTCATGAGAAGGTCTATGATGAATTTGTCGCGGCGTTCGCGGGTGCCGCCGGCGAACTGCGCGTTGGCGATGGATTCGAACCCGGTGTCCGAATGGGCCCTGTCGCCAACGGCCGTCGACTCGCCGCGCTAGAATCACTCGTCTTCGACGCGAAGGACTGTGGTGCGCGAGTAGCCACGGGCGGACACCGTATTGGCGACCGCGGTTACTTCTTTGCGCCCACGGTCATCGCTGACGTCCCTTTGAACGCGAGAGCGATGCACGAGGAGCCCTTCGGGCCACTCGCACTCTGTGTGCCGATGCGCGACCTTGATCAGGGTATCGCCTTGGCCAACAGTTTGTCAGTTGGTCTGTCCGCCTATGCATTTACCAACTCACTGCACGACGCCGAGCGCATCAGCCGCGAGGTCGAGTGCGGCGTGCTGTCGATCAATCATTTCGGTAGTCCGGGGGCCGAAACGCCTTTTGGCGGTGTAAAGGAAAGTGGCATGGGCCGCGAGGGTGGCCCCGAATCGCTAGATTCCTACACCATCACAAAGACGGTGTTGCAACGGACCGCTCGAGTGTGAGAAAAGCCGGGCACGCCTGTCAGCGCGGCCCCGCTTAATAGATTTCGAAGTTCTGGATTGATCGGCTGGCGGGATGAGAAGCGCAGGTAATGCGCTTCTCTCTCAGAGTTCTAATGGGCCACGCCCTGTCCACCGTCGATATAGATAGTTTCGCCGGTCAGAAAGCCGCAAGCTGGTACGAACAGAGAAGTCACGAGTGCGCCAACTTCTTCGGCTGTGCCGGGCCGACCGCGCGGAATGCGCTTTTCGAGGTATGCCTTCAACGGGCCAGCGTTGATCGAGTCCGCGTTCAGGTCTGTCTGGATGTATCCGGGTGCCACGTTCATGACCCGGATGCCCTTGCTACCCCATTCGACCGCGAGGCAACGCGTGATCGCGCCGACGGCCGCCTTGCTGGCACAGTAAGCCAGATTGCGCTTTACCCCCAGCTTGTCGAAGAACGAGCCGATATTGACGATCAAACCGCCGCCATTTTCGATCAGGTGAGGGTAGACCGCCTGGCAGGCCATCACGACCGCCGTCGCATTCATATCCATCACATGGCGCCACTGGTCGAGCGGCAATTCGGCCGACGGCGCATCGACGTGAACGCCGGCATTGTTCACAAGTCCCGTGATACGCCAGCCTTCGCCGCTTAATTCGCGAAACACGGCCGAAAGCGCTTCCGGCTCGGTGACGTCGGCTTTGCGCGCGACCCAGCGCTCGGCCGTGCCCGGATCGGCCGTCGGGTATGACGGCAGCGACCCAGAGCGGGAAAGGCAAACGACATGGTGACCTTGTGCAGCAAGCGTGAACGCTATTGCCGCGCCGATGCCTCGGCTCGCCCCGGTTACGACTATGCAATCCCGATTCATTCACACTACTCCAGACTATGTGTTCAATTGACCGCCTTGCAGCCGCTTTTTTTCCGTTCACCTCAGGCCGCTCGATACCGCACCGGCTGTGGGTTGAGTTCGCCTTTCTCGACCTGCAGTGTCAGCTCGCGTTTCAAAATCTTGCCACTGGCGGTCATGGGGAACGTCGAGAGGGTGACGAAATATTCAGGCATGTCGAACTTCGAGAGACCTTCACTCGCAAGGTGTTGCAAAACTTCCTCCGCGGTCGGCGCAACGCTGTCACAGACGATTGCAAGGCAAACCTTCTCGCCAAGTCGCTCGTCCGGCACGCCGAACGCGGCGGCTTTCTTGATGCCCGGATGACGATGCGCATACTCCTCGATATGGCTCGGATGGATGTTATGTCCGCCGCGAATGATCAGATCCTTCTTGCGTCCAACGATCTCGAGGTTCCCGGCGCTGTCGAAGCGTCCCAAGTCGCCGCTCATAAACCACCCGCTGCTGTTGAATGACGACTCAGTCGCTGCCTGATTGTTGAAGTAACCGAGCATCAGTACACCACCGCGCCCGCCGATCTCCCCCACCTCGCCAGGGGCCGCTTCCAGGTCAGGATTTTCAGGTTGCCACAAACGGATTTCATAGCCCGAGCACGACCTGCCGCAGGTGCTGGTGATAGTTTCCACGGTGTCGGTGGGCCGTGTGTACTGGTGTGAACCGTTCTCCGTCATGCCGTAGACGTTTTGCGGTTTCGCGCCTAGCGAAAGGAGCTTGCGCGCCGTCTCGGTAGGAATGAGACTGCCTGCCATGTAGAACATCTTTACTGAGCCGAGACGCGTAACGCCGCGCCGATCGACCTCGCGTAGCAAATCCATCGCGTGCGTGGGCACCCCCATCACATACGTCGCGCCCGTGCTCTCGATCCAGTCCAGCGCGCTCACGCCAGCCGAAGGATCGTACATGACGAGCTCGCAACCCGCCACGAGCGTTTGCTCGACGGCCACGGTCGCAACGTGATGGCTCATCGGACTCAAGGTCAGCAGCACCGTGTCGTGATCCTGCGACCAGTCCTCAACCAGCGCACGGCCGTTGGCCAGCAAGGTGTTGTCGCTGTGCATGACCCCTTTGGGCGTGCCGGTGGTCCCGCTCGTGAAAGCCAGATAGACGACCTGATCGGGGTTCGTGCTGGCGGGGGGAAGCGGGATGCGTGAAACCTGCCCGGGATACGGCATTCGCTGGACGCCGTCGGGCAACTGGGCGTCTTGCGCGTCCAACGGCGGCAGCGAGTAGAGCCGTTTTACGTGTGGGAGGTCGGACGCGCGTGCGAAAATATTGGCGACCTCTGCGTCCGCCCCCCAGCCTGGCTGAGCAAAAAGGGCTCGGCAATCGATGCGGCCAAGCATCGCGACGATTTCGGCGACTGTGTAGTTCTGATGCAGCGAGGGATTGCATACGTAGCCGTTGCGCGAACAAGCGAGCATGATCACCACGGTCTCAAGCCGATTCGGTAGCCAGATTGAAACGCGGTCACCGCTGCGCAAGCCGCTATCGTGAAGGTCGGCGGCGACGGCATCGGCCCATGCGACGATTGCGCTCCACGTCATGCGCCGGGTAGCGTCACGCACGGCAAACGCACTGCCGCGCTCCGTCGCATGGCGTCTCGCCAGTGAGTAAAGCGTGTCGGTTTGCCATATGCCGGTGAGATAGTGGCGTCGATCGTCCGCCGGATCGTGCAGGGTTAGGAGGTGGGACATGGTACAAACTCCGCAAGTCTCAAGATTCAACGGCCGAAGCGGGTGGCGTCCGGACTGCGGCGCGCGGCGAATGCCGAGGCGAGTTCATCGTGTTCGTCCGTCTCCAGGTAACCGCGCAGAAGAAGGTCATGCGCCATGCGCGAAAGACCGCTTACACCACCGTGCTTTGCATTGAACGCGGCCTTGATGGAGGCAAGGGCAAACGCGCCGCGATCGGCAATCTCAAGCGCGAGATTGCGGGTTGCATCTTGCAAATCGGCGTCCGGTACGACGTGATTGATAAGACCCCACTCCTGCGCTTCCCGAGCGGTTAGTTTCGGATTGCGGTACCACATTTCCTTTGCTCGCTTCTTCCCGATAAGGTCTTCGAGATACCAGGTGCCGTATCCGGCGTCGAAGCTGCCCACCATTGGGCCGACTTGCCTGAATACCGCGCTTTCCTTTGCGATAGTGATGTCGCAAACTACCTGGAGGACGTTGCCCCCACCAACGGCAAAACCATTGACCGACGCGATCACAGGCTTCTGCAAACGGTCGATGCTCTCGTACATCTCAAGGGTCGGCAGCACGCCCGCATACAGCAGCGAGTCTTCCATCCCGTCCTTGCGTCCCCCCGTGCAGAAAAACTTTTCCCCTGCACCTGTAATAACGATTACGCGTGTGCGCGTTTCCCGGCGAATCTCGTTGATGCAATCGCGAATCTCATGACACATGCGCGCCGTGAACATGTTGCCGTCGTTCGGACGATTAAGTGTGATGGTCCCGATCGGGCCGTCTTCCTGATAAATGATTTCTTCGAACTGCATGGGTTTCCTCCTCCGTTGAAATGGTCCGCGCACCACGTTCGCCGGATGCAATCGGCTCGGGGGGTATAAACGTCGTCGCGGCTCCCACGATGAAGAAAGTTCTGCAAGTCCTATGCCAATCGCGCATCCAGTCAAGGCGGGGAGGATTACCCTGGTTTTTGGTATATATCCATCCGATGCATACGTCGGGCGCCTGCCACTAGACGACGCGTGGGGCCGCCATCGGGCGCTATTCATGAACCTCGGGTATAGGTGAAATCAGTGGGCGATAGGTAATGCCGCGCAGCCACAGTGATACGCTTGTGTCCACGGCGAGTACAGACTCAACAGCAAAACACACCGATGCTCGCGACGGAGACACGGAATCATGGAGACAGTTGAATTAGTTCGACCACGGCCGCTCGCATCGACTTTGCGCGGCGTGTTGATTTTGGCTGCAGATGGCAAGGAGCTGGTTGCCAGTGGCATAGCAGAGCAACGAGAGATGGCGACGCGCATTGTGTCCGGATGGCACGAGGCGAGGCGACGTCAGCGTGTGCTCTTTTCGGTAGAAGGCCCCGACGCATCGCCGGTCGTGGTCGTCGTTTTGCCAGAAACCGATGTCACGATTTTGGTCGCAATGGTTCGAGAGGGGCGCGACTCGCTCTTCGAGTTCGTCAGCACAGTGGACTTCGCCAGCGACATCCTTGCGCACTTTCTCACCAACCCGTTTGAAGCGCTGACTGTCGTCGATCGGGCGGGCACGTTGTGCTACATGAGTCCCGTTCACGAACGGTTTTTCGGCATGAAAGCGGGTAGCGGCATTGGCCGCCACGTCACCGAGGTAATCGAGAACACGCATCTGCATAAGGTCGCGGAATCGGGCAAGTCGGAGATCGGTTCGCTGCAGGAAATGCGCGGCGTGACTCGTGTCGTGACGCGACACCCGATCATGAACGCGCGCGGCGACACGGTGGGCGCCATCGGGCAGGTGATGTTCAAGGGTCCAGAGCAATTACAGGCGTTCTCGAACGAGCTTGCCAAGCTTAAGTCGGAGGTCGCGTATTACCGGCGCGAGCTCAAGGATCTCAAGAGCCGGAGCTATGGGCTCGACCAGATCGTCGGCGACAGCCTCGCGATGCAGCGGCTCAAACAGCAGATCATCAAGGTGGCGCCGCTCGACGTTCCTGTGCTCCTGACCGGCGAAAGCGGCACCGGTAAGGAACTGGCCGCACACGCGATACACAAGCTGAGTGTCAGACGTGATGCGAATCTGGTGATGGTCAACGCGGCGGCACTGCCGGCGACGCTGGTTGAAAGTGAACTGTTCGGTTACGAAGGCGGCTCATTTACAGGCGCTGAACGAAAGGGAAGAAAAGGCCAGATCGAACAGGCGGACCGAGGCAGCCTGTTTTTCGATGAGGTGGGCGACATGCCCGCTGAGGTACAGGTGAAGCTGTTACGTGTTTTGCAGGATGGCTCGTTTCAGCGCGTTGGGAGTAACGAGCCGCGCAATTCTAACTTCCGTCTGATTAGCGCGAGCAACCGGAACTTCGAAGCCATGATCGACGAGGGGACCTTCCGGCTGGACCTGTTCTACCGGATCGGCGCGGTGGTCATACGCTTGCCTGCCCTGCGTGAACGTCTCGACGATATTCCTCTGCTTGCGGACCTCGCGCTCAAAAACTTCGCTGAACGGCATGGGCAACAGCCGAAAGAGATGTCAGCTCAAGCAATTGAATTCCTCAAAGGGCAATCGTGGCCCGGCAACGTGCGCCAGCTCATGCACACCGTCGAACGAGCGGCGATCTTCAGCGAATCCGATTTCATCACCGCGGCGGACTTCGGGCAGATCGAATCGGCCGGGGCGGAGCCGCCGATGCTGATGTCGGCTCGCTCCTACCTCAACCCGGAACGCAGAACGTCACAGCCAGCGATGGGTGAGTCCGTTAGCGTGAGCAGTGCGGTCGAGCAGGTCGAAGAGCAGCTTATCCGTACGGCGATGGCGCAATACGACGGTAACAAGAAGCGTGTCGCATCGAGCCTCGGCATATCCAGGTCGTATCTCTACAAGCGACTTGGGCAAATGGGCCTCGTCAACTGAGCGATGCGAGACTCGATTCGTCGAGTCACAGAGTTTCATGGGTCGTCGCAGGGACGGCCTGTTCGCCGTCGCCTGCTCACACTCAACCTGACAGGTTCATCGACCCTCTCTGGATGCGCCGGCGAAGTCAGCCGGCCGCCTTTCCAATGCCGCGCTCAGGCCTTCGCGGAACTCCGCGCTCGACATGGCAAGTGCCTGCCCGAGACCCTCATACGCAAACATTTCATGCAGTGATGTTTCGTAGCTGCGCGCCATCAACGATTTGGCGAGCCCCATGACTTCGGAGGGTCCCTCGGCAAGGCGTGTGGCCTCTGCGAGGCTCGCGTTTTCCACCTGATCATCCGCCACCACCTTGGCGACCATGCCGAGTTCCAGCGCTTCTTTCGCCGACATGGTCGCGCCGCCGAACAGGAAATTCTTCGCTCGAGCCATGCCGATCAACCGAGGCAGGTGATACATCGTGCCGATGTCGGGCAGCGCACCGAGTTTGAAGAAGCCCGAGATGAATTTCGCGCTTTCGCCTGCGATCAGCATGTCGCCCGTGAGCGCGAGCCCAAGGCCGCCTCCTACCGCTGCGCCACGCACGCCGATGACTACCGGTTTATCGAGCGTGATCAACGGCGTCAGCCAGCGGCTCAAACTGCGGAAGCGGCGGTGCACGGGCCAAGGGTCGCTCGCCGTCTGTAACATCTTCAGATCGCCCCCAGAACAGAAGGTGGGGCCCTCTGCCGTGAGGAACACCGAGCGCACCGAGCGGTCGCGCTCGGCCTGTTCGACAGCATCGCCGAGTTGTTCCCTCAACTCGGTTGTGAGGGAATTGCGATTCTCCGGGCTGCAGAGTCGGATCACAAGCACGGGACCTTCGGTCGTCGTACTCACCAGCTGCTTTGTCATTGAGCGCTCCTGTACGGTTCTTGATTGACGGTCAGTGGCGAATGCAACTGCCATGCCAAAACAGAAACCCGGCATGACGTTGCAAGCCATGTCGTTTTTGTCTCTCTGGCGGACAGATTCGTCCGTAGCGGGAACACACGTGCGTTCACCGTAGAGGGCGGCTTTGACATTGCCTTCGACCACCCCGCGGTGGCTTCCCACCTTCGGCAACCGATCACGCCGCAATATCCGATGGGCAAATTCCGGCATGGACCTTGCCTTGCTCACGGTTGGGCTGGTGGGTTGCTGCAGACCGCCGGACGACGATGGAACCAACGGAGATGACTTGATGTTTGCGAATGACACACTGAAAGGGCGCACCGCGCTTATCACGGGCGGGGGAACGGGTATCGGGCTTGAGATCGCGACGGCGTATGCGAAGCTCGGCGCGTCGGTAATGCTCGTCGGACGCAACGAAGAACGCGTGCAGGCCGCGGCGAAGGCGCTCACGGAAGCGGGCGGCGTGGCGGGCGCTCGCAAGGCGGACGTGCGCAACTACGACGATGTGAAGGCTGCTGTCGACGCCACCGTCGAGTCGTTCGGCTCGCTCGATATTCTCCTGAACAACGCGGCGGGCAATTTTGTCTGCCCGACAGCGGAACTGTCACCGCGAGGCTGGCAAACGGTCATCGACATTGACCTCAATGGGACATTTCATTGCTGTCACGCCGCCTATCCGCACCTCAAGCAATCCAGGCAGGGCGCTTCGATCATCAGCATCATCACAATGCTTGGCGTTACGGGATGGCCTCAGGCGGCGCATGCGGCGGCGGCGAAAGGCGGCATTCTATCGCTGTCTCGCACGCTCGCAGTGGAATGGGGTGGCGACGACATTCGCGTCAATACGATATCGCCCGGCCCTATCGGCGACACTGAGGGCGTGCAACGGATGTATATAGAAACAGGACGCGGCCATCTCGAGGAAAAAAAGACCGCGCTTGGCAGATTCGGTCGCAAAGAAGATATCGCCAATGCAGCGGTCTTTCTTGCATCAGGACTGGGCGCGTACGTTACAGGAGAAAACCTCATCGTGGACGGAGGTCGCTGGTTGAAGTATGTCGCTTCCTGAGCGCCTGGCGACCCGAACGGTTCAACCGGTTGTGAGTTCACGGCATGCCTTTCGAGCGAGAGGCGTGCCGTTTTCTTCAGAAGAGTCAATGTTGCCGAATCAGCGGTCATCGGTAACCGACGACCGTGAGCCTAGTTTCTCAACGCTCCTTCACTCGTCAGTGGTTGCGGGTTCTCCGATCGCCGGCAAATCAACGTCCAGCAGGCGGCGGTTTCGTGTGTTCGCACGCAAGCCGAAGAATATCTGCGCGCCAATCATGACAGCGCAAACAACTATGAAACCAGCGCTGATGGGCCTCTGAATGAATATGCTCATATCGCCGCGAGAGAGCAGTAACGCGCGGCGGAAGTTCTCTTCCACCATCGGCCCCAGCACATAACCCAGCAGGATGGTCGCCACTGGAAAATCAAGCGCCAGCAAGATCGCGCCGACTATTCCGAACACAAGCACCTCCATTACCTCGAAGAGGTTGTTGTTGGTGCTATATACGCCCACTGCAATGAAGAAAAGAGCAGACGGATACATATAGCGATACGGCACCTGCAGAACTTTTACCCAGATTCCGATCATGGGTACGTTAAGAATAAGTAGCAGCACATTGCCCACCCAGAAGCTCGCAACGAGCCCCCAGAAAAGATCTGCATGCTCGGTGACAAGTTGCGGCCCCGGCTGGTAGCCCTGAATCAGCAGTGCGCCTAGCAGCAGGGCCATCACGGCGTCACCGGGAATGCCGAGACTCATCGTCGGAATGAAATCTACCTGGGTTTTCGCGTGCGTGGACGCCTCTGGGCTCGCCACGCCCTCTATCGCCCCCTGGCCAAAGCGCTCCGGGTGACGAGAAATCTTGCGTTCAAGCGCGTAGGCGATAAAGGTCGTGATAGTCGGACCCGTGCCGGGGATGGCGCCGAACAACGTACCGACGAACGTGCCTCGCACCATCGGCATGAACGACTGCTTTAGTTCGCTCCATGTCGGGCGCATGTCGCGTAAGCGAACCTTCGCCCGCTTGCCGATCGACTGCACACGGTTGACATTGCGCAAAAAGTCCGCGACGCCGAACAGACCCATTGCCAGCGCCACCAGTTCAACCTTGTCGGACAGTTCGACGAAGCCCAGAGTGAAGCGTTCGACTCCGCTGTTCACGTCCGTTCCCACGATGCCGAGCAGCAATCCGAAGGTCGTCATTGCAATGCCCTTCAGCGGCGAGCCTCGCGACATTGTCGATCCGGCCAGCAAGCCCAGCAGCATGATTGAGAAGATTTCTGCGGGCCCGAATTTGAACGCTATCTTTACGAGAAGCGGTGACGCGACAATCATGACGACAATGCCGACCGAAGCCGCAAAGAACGACGAAATCATCGTAATTCCGAGCGCGGTCCCGCCTTTGCCCTTCAAGGTTAGCGGGTAGCCGTCGATGCAGGTTACCGCATGAGGCGGATGCGAGGGCAGATTCAGCAGGATCGCACCGATTGCGCCGCCGTATTGCGAGCCGTAAAAGATGCCGGCGAGCATAAGAAGCGCCGGAACCGCATGCATCGTGTAGGTTAGCGGCAAGAGCATCGCTATTGCGGAGAGCGCGCCCATGCCGGGCAGCACGCCGATGAGGTTGCCGATCAGCACGCCGAACAAAGACCACATGAGGTTGTGCGGCATCAGCGCGATGCTGAAGCCAAACCATAGGTCGTGAAGTGTTTGCCCGATCATGCATACCCCCATCTGAACAACGGCAACTGGATCTGTAGCGCCCACCAGAACACCACCACGCTCACGAACGCCATGGCGAGTGCGAGAATGGCTGCATTGCGCCAGTTGTTCTTCCGATCGCCCAACGCGGAAATGAACACAATTGAAAATGTGGCCGGCACCATGCCTGCGTACTTCGCAAGTGCGACGAACGATGCAATGCCCAGGCAAATCAGGAACCACGCTCGCCATTCGACTGGATGCCGCGCCGCTCCCCTACCGGCTTTGGGCGCTGATAGTCCTTTGATCGCGACCGCAAGACCTGAAAGTATCAGAATGACGCCGAGGGCGAGAGGAAAAAAGCCTGGCCCCATCTGACTGAGCGTGCCGATAGCAAACGCCGATAGCGAATGCACCGCCACTGCGACGCCGAATCCTGCAACCAGAGTACCTCCCAGGACGTCCTTGTGCGGATTGCGCACGGCTGTCACATGGCCTCCCAATGCGGTGAACGGGTGTAGGCCGAGGTGCCCAGCGCTGGCACGAGCTGATGACACATGGTTGGTTGCATGTCTCCTCCGTTTATTTCGACAGGTCTTTTATTCAGGGTCTCGTACCTAGGCAAGTCATATGCCACACGGCGTCCTGCTATAGCGCCGGCCTTGGCACTGAAGTTTGTTTTCTGCACGACCACAGTGTCCGGTGCGAGGACACAACGCATACAGTTTGTTTTGCGGCAATGGCAGGCTAAACCACACCGTCATCGCGCAGGCGCTGATATTCGTCGGCCGGCATGTCGAGCCAGGTTGTCAGCACGCTCTCGCTGTCCTCACCCAGTCGAGGTGGCGCCTTGCGATAGGTGTGCGCGTTACCGTCCACGTGAATGCCCAGCCCCACCTGCGGAATGCGGGTCTCGCCTCGTTCGACCGCGTAAAAGAAGCCGCGCCGACGTAGCTCCTCGTCGCCGGCGACCTCATCGAGCCGGTTGATCGGCCCGGCCGGAATGCGTGCTTCACGGAATAGCTCCAGCCAGTTGTCGCGCTCGCGCGTGCCGATGACCGACTGGATCTTTGCCACGATCTCCTCACGCAGACGCCGTCTCGCGCTGTTGCCCGCGTAGCATTCCCGCTGCGCCACCTCCGGCTCGCCCAGCGCACGCCAGAACCGGCCCCAGATGCCGTCGTTGCCCAGCCCGATGGTCAGCGGCGCATCGGCCGCCTGGAACACCTGATAGACGGCGATTACGCTGTCGCGTCCGCCCGAGCGCCGCGGCACTTGGCCCGAGCCGAGGTACGGCACGATGCGCGGGGTCATGAAGCGCGTCATGCTCTCGATCATCGAGACGTCGATGCAGTGCCCGCGCCCGGTGCGGTTGCGGTCGATAAGCGCGGCGAGCACCGCGAGGGCCGCATCGGCGCCCGCGAGCAGGTCGGCGGCGGGCGTGCCCACTTTCTGCGGCTCGCCGCCGGCCTCACCGGTGAGATCCATCACGCCGCTGTAGCCCTCGGCAATCAGGTCGTAGCTGGGCATCTCACTGCGTGCGCCCTGCAGGCCAAAGCCGGAGATGGAGGCATGAACGAGGCGTTCGTTGACCGGCCTCAGGCTCTCGAAGTCGATGCCGAGCTTGCGCTGAACTGCCGCAGTCTTGTTGACCACGACCACGTCGGCGCACGCGACCATGCGGCGCAGCACGTCCAGACCGTCGGGCTTGCTGTAGTCAAGCGTGAGGCTGTGCTTGTTACGGTTGATGCTCAGAAACCAGAGCGATTCGCCATCGAGAAACGGCGGCCCCCAGGCGCGCACGTCGTCGCCGCGGCCGGGCGGTTCGATCTTCACGACCGTGGCGCCCAGATCAGCAAGCAGCAGCGTGGTGTAGGGCCCGGACACGGAGGTGGTCAGGTCGAGCACGCGCACGCCGTCGAGCAGGTTCAGGGTGGCGCCTTCGGGCGGCGCAGGCAGACAAACAGTATCGGTATCGGTCATGGTCTGGGACAGAGGACGTTTTTTTCCAGCTGCCAGTCAGGGCAAGTCCTATGCCATTAAGCAGCGGGTTATCGCCCGCCTGCGCAACGCAGCGTGGAATGTCCGCCCTGCACACACTCGATTGCTTCATTCGTCCTCCAAACGGACATCTCGTCTGTTGACACGTCCTGATTCGAACATGCTCGTGACAGAAAACGCAGGCCTCGCACCGGTTTCTTTTGGCTCGCTTTGGATGGCATACATGTTGCAGATTGATAGCCGCACATGACGCGGTGCCGATGCAAGACATGAAGCGCACGGCGTCCCTGAACAGCAAAGGAGAAAGTGGTGGATCCAGCAATGTCCGAGGAGATTGAAGCGGTACGCGACATGGTCAATCGATTCATGGAGACCGAGGTCGTACCGGTGATGGAAGGCTATGAGCAGCGCCGCGAGTTTCCGCGCGAGCTGATCAGGAAAGCGGGTGCGGCAGGCCTGTACGGCGCGGTGTTTCCGGAATCGGTGGGCGGCAGCAACATGGGCTATCTGGCCGCGGCGGTAATCCAGGAAGAGATGTGCCGTATCGACGTGCGCTTTGCCTCATGTAACAACCAGCAGGGCTCGACCTGCCCGAGCTGCATCTACTTCGGCGGCACACCCGAGCAGATCCAGAAGTATGTGCCGAACCTGCTGGCGGGCGTGACGATCGGAATGATGTCGCTGACCGAGTCGGGCGGCGGCTCGGATGCGGCGGGCAACATGCAGACGTTTGCGCGGCGCGATGGCGACGTGTACCGCATCAGTGGCCAGAAGATGTGGGCGTCGATTGCCAACGAAACGGACGTGGGCGTGCTGTTCGCAAAGACGGACCGCGCCGCGGGTGCGAAGGGCGTGAGCGCGTTCATCGTGCAGCCGAAGAAGTATCCGGGCTGGACGGCCCAGCCGATCGAGACAATGGGCCTGTCCACCGCATTGCGCACGAACGTGGTGTATCTGGACGATTTCGTGGTGCCGGTGGAGGACCGTCTGGGCGAGGAGGGCGAGGGCTTCAAGATCATCATGCGCACGCTGCAGCCGGGGCGTGTGGGGGTGGCGGCCAAGGCGCTGGGAGTGGCGCGCGCGTGCTTCGAGGATGCGGTGCGCTATGCCAACGAGCGCACATTGCGGGGCCAGCCGATCGGTCGGTTCCAGATGATCCAGTCGGACATCGCGGAGATGGCGGTGGCGATTGAGGCGAGCCGGGCGCTGGTGTACAAGGCGGCGATCGCGATGGACGAAAGCCAGCCGTCGAACCGGCTTGCGGCGATTGCGAAGTACCACGCCTCGCAGACGGCGAAGTTTTGCGCGGACAAGGCGGTGCAGATATTCGGTGGCTATGGACTGGCGAAGGAATACCGGGTGTCGTGGTACCGCGCGTACGCGGACATGTTCTTCACGGGCGAGGGCTCGGCGAATGTGCAGAAGATCCTGATTGCGGAGGACGCGCTGGGCTACAAGCTGGCGGACCGCCATCACGGCAAGACGGGACTTCGGGACATCCGCAAGGACGATGTGATCGCGCAACTCAATGCCACCCGGTGAGGAAAACGTCATGTCAGAAGAACTGATCGACGACCGCGAAGCATCGAGCGCAACCAGGGCAGGCAGCCCGCTACACACTAGAGACATGATCGACAAGAACTGGTTCGACAAGCTGATCCAACCGCGCAGCGTGGCCATCGTAGGCGCTTCTCCGCAACCCGGAAGTCCGCGCAACACGATGGTGCGAGTGCTGCTAAAGCATGGCTTCACTGGGAACGTCTATCCCGTCAGTCCGAGTCATCCGGAAGTGGAGGGGTTGAAGGCCTATCCATCGGTGGGCGCGCTGCCCGAAGTGCCAGATGTCGCACTTGTCATTACGCCCGCTCAAACGGTGCCTGGGGTGATTGAGGAATGTGGCGCCAAGGGAATCGGCGCGGCCATCGTTTTCAGTTCGGGCTTCGAGGAAACCGAAGGCGGCAAGGAGCACGCTCGCCTTTTGGCGGAAGCTGCGCGGCTGCACAACGTCGCCGTGCTGGGCGCGAACTGCCAGGGCGTCTGGTCGGTACAGCATCGGAGCATGTTGACATTCAGCCCGGCGGCGCTCGGACAGGAGACGCTCAAGCACGCTCCGATCGCTGTGGTCAGTCAGAGTGGCGCACTCGCGGGTGCGATCGGGAATTATCTGCAGAACAACGGAGTCGGTTGCTCGTACATCATCAGCGTGGGCAACGAGACGTGCCTGGATGCGCTCGATGTATTGGCCAGCCTGATCGAACAGGACGACGTACGGGTGGTGGCGTTATATATAGAGGGCCTGGACGATGCTGGCCGGATAGTGCGCATTGCCGAGCGCGCGCGGGAACGTGACGTGCAGATCGTTGCATTGAAGGCGGGGCGGTCGGCCGTCGGTCAACAGGCCACGGCGTCGCACACCGGCAAGATCGCCTCGTCGCATGCGGTCTACGCCGACGTGTTTGAACAGGCGGGGATCATCGCCGTAGACAGTTTGATCGACGCTTTGGCAGCGGTCGAAGTGCTGGCCTATCTGCCACATCCGCGGGTCAGCGGCGATCCGAAAGGCGGCGCTTCTGTTATGAGCTCGTCGGGCGGCGCAGGCGCACTGCTTGCCGATCACAGTAGCGAGTACGGCATTCCCATGGCGGAGTTCAGTGAGGATACGGCTTCGAAGCTGCAAGGAATTCTTCCGGACTTTGCACGTAAAGCCAATCCCGTGGACCTGACGGGGCAGATCAATAGTATGCCGAACCTGTTCAAAGACACCTCCGAGGCCATCGAGGCAGATCCCCGAACCGAGGCGATGATCGTGCAATTTGCCAGCAGCGGTCGCCGTTATCTGGAGCGGAACGGGGAGGTCTTCAAGACAGTCGCGCGGAACGTACCGTTGGTGGTTAGCTTCATTGGCGAGTTGCCTGACCTGGCGACTCGCCAGGATTTGCGGGAAGCCGGCGTCCTCATTACCGCTGACCCCTCTCTTGCGATGAGCGCTTTGTCGCTGCTATACGAGCGCAAACGCATGCACGAACTGCCGCTGTCGCCAGTACGTGAGCCATTGGCAGAACGCGCTGCACCGCAAGACTGGTCGGAGACGATGTGCTATTGCGAGGAGAGCGGAATCACGCCCGCAAAATGGATTGTGCTTGGCGCGGGCGAGTCGGCCGCAACGGCGTGCGCGCATCTGTCGTATCCCCTAGTGGTGAAGGTGCTTCCGTCCGAGTGCGAGCACAAGACAGAAATGGGGCTCGTCCGCCTGCGCGTGCGCTCTGCCGGTGAAGTCGATGCAATTGCCGCGGAGTTTCGCGAGCGGCTCGACAAGCCGGACATGGGAGTCCTAGTACAGGAGATGCTTGGCGACGGCGTCGAAATCGTTCTGTCCTGTCTTCGTCAGACGGACTTCGGTCCAGTCATCTCAATCGGCTCGGGCGGCGTGGCGGTGGAGTTGTATCGAGACGTTGCGCACCTCGCGCTACCGGTTTCCGCGGACCAGGTGCTGGCGGCGTTGCAAAGGCTCAAGCTCTGGACCTTGCTGCAAGGGTTCCGCGGCAAACCGGCTGCGGACGTGGACGCGCTCGTCCGAGCCGCAGTGCGATTCGGCGATATGTTCGTGGCAACGCCGGAGGTGCTCGAGTTCGAGATCAACCCGGTCATCGTCAAACCGGTCGGCCAAGGTATCGGTGCCGTCGACGCGCTGGTGACGACACGCTAGCCCGAAACTGTCTACGCGAGGAATGAAATGAAGATTCTGGTGCCCGTCAAGCGAGTGGTCGACGCCAATATCAAGGTCACCGTAAAGTCCGACAACAGCGGTGTAGATATCGCCAATGTGAAGATGTCGATCAATCCGTTCGACGAAATCGCGGTGGAGGCAGCCGTGCGGCTGAAGGAGTCAGGCGTCGCGACTGAGGTAATCGCCGTGTCGTGCGGCGTCACCCAATGTCAAGAGACGCTGCGAACGGCGCTTGCCATCGGCGCCGATCGTGCGATCCTCGTCGAAAGCAATGACGAACTGCAGCCGCTCGCCGTCGCCAAGCTGCTGAAGGCGCTGATCGACAAGGAGCAGCCACAGTTGGTCATTCTCGGTAAACAGGCCATCGACGACGATTCGAACCAGACCGGTCAGATGCTGGCTGCGCTCGCTAACCTGCCGCAGGCCACGTACGCCTCAAAGATCACCGTTGCCGGCGGCCGCGCGACAGTTGCTCGGGAAGTCGATGGTGGTTCGGAAACGCTCGAGATGTCGCTGCCCGCCGTGATCACTACGGACCTGCGTCTCAATGAGCCGCGCTACGTGACGCTGCCAAACATCATGAAAGCGAAGAAAAAGCCTCTTGAGACTGTCCGGCCAGACACGCTGGGCGTGGACGTCATGCCGCGTCTAAAGACCCTCAAGGTTACCGAGCCGCCTAAGCGCAGAGCTGGTGTGAAGGTGTCTGATGTGAGAACGCTTGTCGACAAGCTCAGAAACGAAGCGAAGGTTCTGTGACAGGAGAGGGGTAGCCCCGTGACCATTCTCGTCATTGCTGAGCACGACAACGCCATACTCAATCGGTCGACGCACGCAACCGTGGGTGCGGCTGCTCTAATCGCCACGTTCACGGGAGTGGATGTGCATGTGCTTGTTGCCGGACACTGTGCATGGGCGGCAGCGGAGGCGGCGACGCAGATTGCGGGCGTGTCGAAGGTTATTTTTGCCGATCTTCGTTACACCTCCAACGTGGCGGAGGCCACGGAAATGACGGTCGGGCGGATTGCGTGCAGCCACTCGCGGATACTCGCGCCTGCCACCACGGATGGAACGCGGTTGGCGTCGCGTGTAGCGGCGAGGCTAGGCGTCGCGCTGATCGACGACATGACGGGGGTCTTGGACGCCGAAACTTTTGAGCGAGCGGTCGAGGTGGGAGGTGCGTCTCCCACCGCGCGATCACTCGGCCCGCTCAACGTGATCACGGTGAACGTGGATGCTTTCGACGCAGCGGCGTCAGAGGGCGGCGGCGCATCGATTCACAAGATAGGCGAGCAAGACACGCATCGCTCCCAATACACCGCGCACGACGAACGGCAGCGCACAAGCTACGGGCCTGGCCAAGCGGACCAGCGGCGCTCGGCCAGGCTCAGTCAGGCGACGACTTTCAAGGCGCTCTCGGACAAGCTCGAAATTGCCGTAGGTGCATCGAGAGCTTTTCACGAGCGGCTTAGACTCAGACGGTATTCATGCCTAGATTGATTTGAGAGCGCTCTCATCGATTCTTATGCGAAGCCTGCATCAGAGGAGAGTAGTCATGCAGCCGGAGAGGCAGTCATTGCGCCGTGCCGTCGAGAAGTGGTTGAATCCAGGCGCTCGTACGGCCATCCACGCGCAGCGCGTGCGCCATGGGAAAACGAGAACCTTCAGTTGCGTATGGGTACATGTGTCATGTCGCGACGGTTCGCTCTCCGTTGCGTTTTTTCGCCATGAAGACGGCTCGTGGCAGGTCTATCCACCTGCGGTGAAACTGCCAGTCATGGGCGCTGCACGCAGGCGTTTTGCTTGTGAGACTTGAGAGAAGGACTCTATCGGCGAGCTGGCTGGGCCGTGTAGACACAGTAAAAAAACATTGGAGAACAGCAATGAAAACAGCCATTATGGCCAGCCTCTTGAGCGGCGCGTCGGTCATCTCCCCACCTGTCCTTGCTGAAGCGCCGGTGGATCCCGTGAAGATCGGTGTCATCGTCGACATGTCAGGTGTGTACTCCGGCATCGGTGGCCCGGGAGGTGTCGCAGCAGTCAATCTCGCCGTGAAGGACTTTGGCGGCAAGGTATTGGGACGGCCCATTCAGGTACTGTCGGCCGATTATCAGAACAAGGTCGACGTGACCGCAACCCGAGCTCGCGAATGGTACGACAGGGATAATGTTGCGATGGTGATCGAATCGACGGATTCGGCGTCGGCGCTGGCATTGCAGAAAATTGGAGCAGACAAGAAAAGGGTCACGATTTTTGCAGGCTCCGCGACGACAGAGCTCACCGGCAAACAATGCACACCTTATGGCGTGCATTATGTTTACGACACTTACTCTCTGGCGAACGGGACGGCGCGC
This sequence comes from Paraburkholderia kirstenboschensis, assembly GCF_032806925.1. Classification (NCBI taxonomy): domain Bacteria; kingdom Pseudomonadati; phylum Pseudomonadota; class Betaproteobacteria; order Burkholderiales; family Burkholderiaceae; genus Paraburkholderia; species Paraburkholderia kirstenboschensis. The sequence goes on from NZ_CP136511.1 coordinate 191,646, forward strand.
GCGATCGCGGCCGAAGGCGGCAAGAGCTGGTATTTCATCACCGCGGACTATGCATTCGGCCATTCCCTCGAAGCTCAGGCGACGAAGGTCGTGCTGTCGATGGGCGGCAAAGTGGTCGGAAGTGTGAACCACCCGCTTTCTGCATCCGACTTCGCATCCTTTCTGATGCAGGCTCAGGCATCGAAAGCTCAAGTGATTGGGTTGGCCGACGCGGGGCGCGATACGCAGAACGCTATTCGCCAAGCAGCTGAGTTCGGCATGGGGAATGGCAAGCAGATTATTGCGCCCTTGCTCATATTCGACGGCGATCTCAAGGGTATTGGGTTGAAGACGGCGCAGGGCCTGCAATTCACCACGGCGTATTACTGGGACTACGACGATGACACGCGGGCGTTCGCGAAAAAGTACTACGCGGTGACCAACAAGATGCCGACTATGGTTCAGGCCGGTATGTATTCGGCCGTGACCCAGTACCTTAAAGCGGTGCAGGCAGTGCAATCGACCGACAGTGACAAAGTCATGGCCAGGCTGCATGCCACGCCGATTCATGACTTCTTCGCGAAGGACGGACGAATTCTCGCCAACGGCCTCATGGCGCACGACATGTATCTCGCGGAGGCCAAGAAGCCTTCCGAGTCAAAGAGTGAATGGGACCTGCTGAAGATCCGATCAGTGATCCCAAAGGACAAGGCATTCGAACCGCTTGAACAAAGCGGCTGTCCGTTGACCGGGCATTGAGTGAGCGGCAGGTCGATAGCCATCGCCGTCATCGCGGGGGCGCTCAGGAGCGCTATGCGATCCTAAGTGTTATTTTCCTTCGCGGAAAGCGGAATATAGGTTGACGTAGCCGCGTTCCACACGCCGCTTTGCGTGCTTTGCTGCGGATTCGCGTGCCAGGGGAATGAATCCGTAGCCCTCCACCAGCCGTTGCATGAACGCCGCGCGGGCCGTGATAGCGATTGCATCGTGCAATGTGTGCTCGCTCCAGTCTGCTGCGAACACTGCATCTGCGTCCGCTTGGCACATCTCTCCCGGCGTGAGCATCAGCTTGCGCAGGAACGCGAGCAGGGACTTCAGTCTTCTATCCGCTGGCGCGCTCTCCAGGTCTTCGAGCAGGCGCGCGACGAGGCCACGCTCGATGCCCCGCGCGTAAGCCACCTCGGAGTGCGCGACGTAGACGAACTCGCATCCTCCGACCCCGGCGGCGTACGCGAGGATCAACTCCCTGTCAGCCTGGCTCAACGGGGAAGGTCCGTTCATGAGGACCTCGCTCATTTTCGACCATGGACCGTATAGCCCTTGATACTGGGCGAAGACATTGGGTGGCCCCGCATCAGCAGGGAGCGATTTAAAAAACGGCATGAGTGCCTCCTCCTTCTTGAGAATCCAAGCTGTGCCATTGACGGCTCTGATTTTTGACAATGCGACGCAGGAGACATGCCAGCGCGACCGTCGCTGCGGCGCTCTCTTATATTGGCGCAGCGCATGACACCGGTGCCACTCGCCGCAAAAGACTGTCTGCGGGAAAGACAGAGCCTGTCGAAGATGAAGACATCGGCAGACCTACGGTGTACGCGAGTCATTGACGACTTGACGTTAGCGCTGCCGCTCCTATAGCGATTCTACGGTGCTAGGACGCACGGCAGCGTGTATTGCGGCTTTGTCGACCATGTCTCACAACGGCTCTTCTTTCGATTGGCACAGGTGTTGCATTTAAGTCCGGCTGAGTTCGTTCGACCGCTTCGACAAGCGATCCACGAAACGCGCCGCATTTCGAGCGTTTCCCAACTCGCAGAAGACGATCACGGGTCCAATTCAACGGAGACATTCAATGGAAGCAATCCTGCCCCTGCCTTTACCCGTTCCGAACGCCGACTCTTTGGCCTACTGGAACGCCGCACGTGAATGTCGGCTCCTGATTCGTCAATGCGCCGCCTGCCAGACCCTCCATTTCATGCCAAGGTATCTGTGCCCCGTATGTTGGTCGGATCAACTCGAATGGGTTGAAAGCAAAGGCATCGGCTCGGTTCATAGCTTCACGATAATCCGTCGAGCGCCGGTATCCGCGTTCGCTGCCCGCACGCCGTATGTTGTCGCGCTAATCGAACTCGACGAAGGGCCGCGCATGATGGCCAATGTCATTGGTGACGACACGCTGTCGGTCCAAATCGGCGATCGCGTCAGCGTGACGTTCGAGGATCGAGGCGACGGCGCGATGATCCCGCAGTTCAACCTAATTCAGGGCTGAGGCGAGAAAGATGAAACCAGCGGCATCACTGAAGAACAAGGTTGCGATTGTTGGCGTGGGCGAATCGGAAATTGGCAAGGTTCCCCTCATGTCGGGTCTCGGCCTGAATGCACAGGCGGCAAAGCGTGCGCTCGACGACGCAGGTCTGAAGGTGTCGGATATCGACGGTGTTCTCACCGCCTATTCCTTCACTGAGCCGTATTTCATGCTTGGTTCCGTGATCTGCGAATACCTGGGCCTCAAGCCACGTTTTAACGCATCGCTAGTTGCCGGGGGAGCGAGTCCCGCAGTGATGCTCAAACACGCGGCCGAGGCGATCGTGGCGGGACAGGCGGAGACGATCCTCGTATGCGCGGGCGAAAACCGCGCAACGGGGCAGACGCGCGACGCGGCTTTGGCTTCTCTGATGGCCGTCGGCCATCCGTACTTCGAGCAGCCCTATGGCACATCGATACCAGGCTTCTACGCGATGATTGCGCGGCGTCACATGCACGTGTACGGCACAACCCGTGAGCAACTCGCTCAAGTCGCTGTGAATACGCGTGCTCACGCGCTCCTGCATCCCAATGCTCACATGAAGACACCGTTGACGGCGGAGCAGGTGCTGTCGGCGAAGCCTATCGCCGACCCGCTCGGCATGCTGGACTGTTGCCTCATCTCGGATGCAGGAGGTGCGTTCATCGTGACTTCGGCCGAGCGCGCCGCCGAACTGGGCAGCAAGCCTGTCTATCTGCAAGGTATTGGCGAGCACCACACGCATGAGCACCTGATGTGCGCGCCGAGTCTCACCGAGTTTGGCGCGACGGAATCGGGACGGATTGCCTATCAGATGGCTGGGCTCGGACCCGACGACATAGATCTGGCCGAATTGTACGACTGCTTCACGATCGTCCCAATTATAGAGGTTGAGGAACTGGGCTTTTGCAAGGCAGGAGAGGGTGGCGCTTTTTTTGCCGAAGGACTTGCCCGCATCGGCGGAAAGCTGCCGGTCAATACGCATGGCGGAATGCTTTCACATGCGCATGCGGGCGCTGCGGGCGGCTTGTTTGGGATTGTGGAGGCGGTGCGTCAGTTGCGCGGCGGTCTCGGGCCGCGTCAGGTGCAGGGTGCGGAAGTGGCACTCGTTCATAACGAAGGTGGAGTCCTCTCTTCCCACTGCACGGTCATCCTCGCGAAGGACAAAGGCTAGTTCGAAAGAAAGCGTCGCGCGCCGCTGCTTCACTCCCGTCGGAAAACGCAGCTCCCGCTCCAAACAACAGAAGACAGTTTGCTTATCCACGATTCGACACTATGACTACTGAAGCCTATATCTGCGATGCGATTCGCACTCCATTTGGGCGCTACGGCGGCGCGCTGTCCGGGATCCGTGCTGACGACCTCGGGGCGATCCCACTGAAGGCGCTGATGGCGCGCAATCCCAAGGTGGACTGGTCTGCCGTTACGGACGTCATATACGGTTGCGCGAATCAGGCGGGGGAAGACAATCGCAATGTTGCACGCATGGCGAGCCTGCTTGCGGGATTGCCGTTAGAGGTGCCGGGTTCAACGGTAAATCGCCTGTGCGGGTCCGGCCTCGATGCGGTCGGTACCGCCGCGCGCGCGATCAAATCCGGCGAAGCCGGAATGATGATCGCCGGCGGCGTGGAGAGTATGAGCCGCGCACCGTTCGTCATGCCAAAGGCCGAATCTGCGTTCAGCCGCGCGAACGCGGTGTACGACACGACAATCGGCTGGCGCTTTGTCAATCGGTCGATGAAAGAGCAATACGGTGTTGACTCCATGCCTGAGACCGCTGAGAACGTCGCGACCGATCACGGCATCGAGCGGCAGGCGCAGGACCGCATGGCTCTTGCGTCACAGGAGAGAGCACTGGCTGCGCAAGAAGGTGGCTTTTTCGATGCGGAGATCGTTCCCGTCACCATTGCACAGAAGAAGGGCGACTCTGTCGTAGTCGCGCGGGACGAGCATCCGCGGCAGACATCTTTAGAAGCGCTTGCGAAGTTGAAGGGCGTGGTCAGGGCTGACGGAACGGTCACTGCCGGCAATGCGAGCGGCGTCAACGATGGCGCATGTGCCCTGCTGCTGGCGGATGAAAGCGCGGCTGCACGTAATGGGCTGCGTCCGCGCGCCCGTGTCATTGCGATGGCAACGGCTGGTGTTTCGCCTCGGGTGATGGGCATCGGGCCATTGCCAGCAACGGAGAAAGTGCTGGCGCTCGCAGGACTGACGCTGGATCGGCTGGACGTCATCGAATTGAACGAAGCCTTCGCGGCGCAAGGTCTGGCGGTTCTACGCGGGTTGGGTCTCCAAGACGACGATCCACGCGTCAATCCGAATGGCGGAGCCATTGCGTTGGGTCATCCGCTCGGAGCGTCGGGCGCAAGGCTCGTTACAACCGCAATCAATCAACTCCACGCGAGCGGAGGACGGTTCGCACTGTGCACGATGTGTATTGGAGTTGGACAAGGAATCGCGCTGGTGCTCGAGCGGGTCTGACTGGCATCACTCGTTCTTCTTGACTTATTAACCAGCACGCTCTGCCAATACGATTGTGATTGCGGTGCTTTTACGCACGCGCGCACCGTGTTGCATCGAGCCTACGCAATTGAAGGAGTCGCGCGCATGAACATTGGCGTGCCCGTTGAGACTATTCCAGGGGAAACCCGCGTCGCCGTCACGCCCGAGACGGCGAAGAAGCTCCGTGATCAAGGACACGTGGTCCGCGTCGCGGCTGGCGCGGGCGTGGCAGCGAGTGCCACGGACGACGCCTATCGTACCGCTGGCGCCGACATCACTGATCAGGTTGGGGCTCTTTCCAGCGACCTCGTGCTAAAAGTGCGAGCGCCGCTGGCGCACGAGCTTGCCAGCATGCGCGCCGGCGCCGTTCTGGTTGGCATGCTGGATCCTTTCGATATCAGCAATGCCCAACGGATAGCGGCAGCGGGCGTGACGGCATTCGCGCTCGAAGCCGCGCCGCGCACGACGCGCGCGCAGAGTCTCGACGTGCTTTCATCTCAAGCCAACATTGCCGGCTATAAGGCCGTGCTGCTGGCGGCCGATCTTTACCCGCGCTTCATGCCGATGCTGATGACAGCGGCGGGTACGGTGAAGGCGGCACGTGTGCTGATTCTTGGGGCAGGCGTCGCCGGGCTGCAGGCTATCGCAACGGCGAAACGCCTCGGCGCCGTGATCGAAGCCTCTGACGTGCGCCCTGCAGTGAAAGAGCAGATCGAATCGCTCGGGGCGAAGTTTCTCGATGTGCCTTATGAGACCGATGAGGAGCGCGATGCCGCTGCTGGCGTCGGCGGCTATGCGCGTCCGATGCCGCCCGGCTGGCTGCAGCGGCAGTCTGCTTTGGTCCACGAACGCGCGAGGCTGGCAGACATCATAATCACCACCGCGCTCGTGCCGGGCCGCGCGGCGCCGACGCTGATTTCTGTTGAGACGGTGCAGGCCATGAAGCCCGGCTCGGTGCTGGTTGATCTTGCGGCAGGGCGCGGGCCGGAGTACGAGGGCCAACGCGGTGGCAACTGTCCGCTAACGCGGCCCGATCAGATCGTGAATAAACACGGTGTGACGATTGTCGGCTACACGAATCTGGCATCGATGGTGGCCGCCGACGCTTCGTCGCTCTACGCGCGCAATCTGCTCGACTTCCTGAAGCTGATCGTGACGAAGGAAGGGACGTTCCAAATCGACACAAACGACGACATCGTAGCGGCGACGCTGCTTACGCGCAACGGCTCCCTGCTACGCGAAGCGGCATGATTCTTCTGGAGAAGTGGTAAATGGAAGTCCTCAATCATACGGTCATCAACCTGATCATTTTTGTGCTGGCGATTTACGTCGGCTACCACGTGGTCTGGAACGTCACGCCGGCTCTACACACGCCGCTCATGGCCGTGACGAATGCCATTTCGGCGATCGTGATTGTCGGCGCGATGTTGGCAACCGGCCTCACGCTCGGCACGCCGGGCAAGTTCTTTGGCACGCTCGCCGTCGCGCTCGCGGCGGTCAACGTGTTCGGCGGCTTCCTCGTCACGCGGCGAATGCTCGAGATGTTCCGCAAGAAAGAGCCGAAAAAGCTCATCGCCGATAAGAGCAAGGAGAACGCGTAATGAGTCTGAACGTCGTCACGCTGCTTTATCTGGTTGCGTCGGTCTGCTTCATTCAGGCGCTCAAGGGGCTGTCGAATCCGAAGACGGCGCGCATCGGCAATACGTTCGGCATGGTCGGGATGGCGATTGCGATTCTCACGACCATCGCGCTGATCGCCAAACAGGCGAATGCACTCGGCTCGAATCTCGCGCTCGGGCTTGGCTTGCTGTTCGCCGCGCTGATCGTCGGCGGTGCGATTGGCGCGTTTGTCGCCGCGCGCGTCGAGATGACGAAGATGCCGGAACTCGTCGCGGCGATGCACTCGCTGATCGGTCTCGCGGCGGTGTGCATTGCGTATGCGGTGGTGTCGGAGCCGGCGGCATTCGGATTGATCGATCCGGAAAATCCGGTCCCGGGCTTTCTGCCTTATGGCAATCGCGTCGAGTTGTTCATCGGCACGTTCGTCGGCGCAATTACTTTTAGCGGCTCGGTGATCGCGTTCGGCAAGCTGTCGGGCAAGTACAAGTTCCGGTTATTTCAGGGCGCGCCGGTGGTCTATGCCGGCCAGCATCTGATCAACCTGCTGCTCGCGATTGCGATGCTCGGCTTCGGTGTGATCTTCTTTTTCACGCAGTCGTGGTTGCCGTTCATCATCATGACGCTGATCGCGTTCGTGCTCGGCGTGCTGATCATCATTCCGATCGGCGGCGCGGATATGCCGGTCGTCGTGTCCATGCTCAATTCGTACTCGGGCTGGGCGGCGGCGGGCATCGGCTTCTCGCTCAACAATCCGATGCTGATCATTGCGGGCTCGCTGGTTGGGTCCTCGGGTGCGATTCTGTCGTACATCATGTGCCGCGCGATGAACCGCTCGTTCTTCAACGTGATTCTGGGCGGCTTCGGCAATGAGGCGGGCGCGGCGGCAGCGGGCGGCTCGGCTGAGCAGCGTCCGGTGAAATCCGGTTCCGCCGACGATGCGTCGTTCATGCTCGGCAACGCCGAAACGGTCGTGATCGTGCCGGGCTATGGCCTTGCAGTGGCGCGCGCGCAGCATGCGTTGAAGGAGTTGACCGACAAGCTCGTCGAGAAGGGCATTGAAGTGAAGTACGCGATTCACCCGGTGGCCGGACGGATGCCAGGCCATATGAACGTGCTGCTCGCCGAAGCCGAAGTGCCGTACGACATGGTGTTCGAGATGGACGACATCAACGGCGAGTTCGGCCAAGTCGATGTGGTGCTCGTGCTCGGCGCGAACGACGTGGTGAACCCGGCCGCGAAGAACGATCCCAAGTCGCCGATTGCGGGCATGCCGATCATCGAGGCTTACAAGGCACGCACTGTCATTGTGAACAAGCGCTCGATGGCGGCGGGTTATGCCGGGCTCGACAACGACCTCTTCTACATGGACAAGACGATGATGGTGTTCGGCGACGCCAAGAAGGTGATCGAGGACATGGTGAAGGCGGCCTGACCTCGTGGCAGAACCCATGACATGACCTTACTTCCGACGCCTGACCGCCCGAATGAGGAATGAATAGCGCCATCATTTGAATGCTATACGTCGCGGAAATCTATATGACAACGAGCACCGGGCTAACGTCGGAATCAAAAGCTGGGCATCGACTTGATTCGGGATAAAAGTGACATACATAGACCGATTAACTTCTTCGCACGGGGCGCGGCGCGCATTCGACCCGCCGTGGCGCAATAAGCTTACTAACTCCGGAGCATCGAAAGCATGAAGCACTACGGCAAGTTTTATATCGACGGAGCATGGGTCGACGCGCTCGGGAACGACTCATTCGCACTGGTCAATCCTGCAACTGAGGAAGCCTTCGCGACCATCGCGTTGGGCAGCATTGACGATGTTGATAGGGCGGTTAGTGCCGCGTCGCGTGCTTTTCCGAAGTTCGGCCAAAGTCCGCCGCGGGATCGTATCGATCTGCTCACTAATATAGCCGCGGAGGTTGAGCGCCGTGAAGGCGACATCATGTCGGCGCTCACTCAGGAAATGGGCTGCCCGACTGGTCTGAAACAGCATGTCCGTTCAGGCGTGGCAGCCTTCAGGCAAGCGATCGAGACACTCCGGGAATATCGCTTCGAGACTCGCCTGGGCGAAAACATCATTCGGCGCGAAGCGATTGGTGTCGCGGGCTTGATCACACCCTGGAACTGGCCCGTTCAACTTATCTGCAATAAGCTTGCATCTGCATTCGCCGCAGGCTGTCCCGTTGTTCTTAAGCCTTCAGAATACACTCCGCTAAGCGCGTTGCTTATCGCCGAGCTCGTTCACGACGCCGGGGCGCCTCCAGGCACTTTCAATCTTGTGAATGGCGACGGCCCGACAGTAGGGCACGCGATCAGCGCGCACGAGGACATTGGCGTTGTATCGTTTACCGGTTCGACACGCGCGGGGATTATGGTAGCCGAAGCGGCATCGTCGTCGGTGAAGCGCGTCGCTCAGGAGCTCGGAGGTAAATCACCGAACATTGTTCTTCCCGACGCGGATCTGCGCGCCGCTGCCGCTTTCAACGTGACGCGAGGCTTCTCCAACAGCGGGCAGTCTTGTCATTCTCCGACTCGGTTGTTGGTGCACGAAGACCAACTTGACGAGGTGCTGGGATACCTCGTCGAGGCGGTAGATAAGCTTCACGTTGGCGATCCCAGTTCTCCGCATACGACTCACGGACCCGTGGTCAACCGGGCACAGTTTGAGCGGATCCAGCACTACATCAATGCCGGCATTGCGGAAGGCGCCCGCTTGGTATGCGGTGGTCCAGGGCGTCCCGATGGTTTTGAGCGCGGCTTTTACATACGCCCGACGATCTTTTCAAACGTGTGTCGCGACATGACGATTGCTCGGGAGGAAATCTTTGGGATGGTGACGTCGGTTCTGACTTACCGCACAGTGGACGAGGCGGTGGAACTTGCAAACGACACGCCTTACGGATTGGGTGCGTATGTCTTCTCCAAAGATCGCAAAAAAGCCCTCGATGTGTGCCGCGAAGTGAAAGCGGGTCGGGTTTTCTTTAATGGCGCACCTGCAAACACCGAGGCGCCGATGGGCGGCTATAAGAAATCGGGAAATGGTCGGGAGATGGGCGTCTATGGGATGGAGGAATATCTCGAGATCAAGGCCATCATGGGTTTCGCCTGACGCGACTGCACGGCTGCGGCAATGTTGTATTCATTTGAGCACGCGGCGCCCGGCGTGAACTGCTGTCGGCGAGGGTCTTCGCGCAGGCCATAGACTCGTGCACTTTGCCAGGGACGATCGAAGTGCTTATACTTCAAATTCATGAATGGGCGGCGTGCGGCGCTCCATCGGCGCCACGCCTTCCCTCCATCAGTCGAAGAACAATTGCGAAGGTGCGCGGCGCAACATGCAACGTGAAGACTTGCTCGATCTCAACGCCTATGTAGCTGTGGCCGAAGAGCGAAGCTTTACTCGTGCCGCAGTGAAACTGAAGACGTCGCAGTCCGCGCTCAGTTACGCGATTCGGCGCCTGGAAACACGCCTTGGCGTGAGGCTGCTGCATCGCACCACCCGCAACGTAGCGCCGACGGACGCTGGCGAAAGGCTACTGCAGACTCTCGGGCCGGCATTCGAAAACATTCAGACCGAACTCGAATCACTGGCGGAGCTACGTCAGACGCCGGTCGGGGCTCTGCGGATAGACGCGCCAGAACATGCAATCGATACCCTGTGGCCGAAGCTGGAAACGTTCATTAGAGATCATCCTTTGGTAAAGCTCGAAATCGAAATCAGCTCAAATTATCCCGACATTGTCACCGGGCGATTCGATGCGGGCATCAGGCTTGGCGAGGAAGTCGCGAAAGACATGGTTGCCGTCCGCGTTGGTCCCGTAATGCGAATGGTTGTGGTCGGATCGCCCGCCTATTTTATGAAACGCCCGAAACCGTCGACACCGTACGACATTTCGGGCCATGAGTGCATCCATTATCGAAGGCCTTCAACCGGCCAACTGCGGCCTTGGGAGTTTTCCAAGAAGGGACGCGCAGTCAATGCGAGCGTGGAAGGGCAGCTTGTCTTCAACAACTTGAACACGATTATCAAAGCGACAAAGTCTGGACTCGGTATGGCGTATCTGCCGGAGGACTTCTTGCGCCAGGAGGTTGCCGACGGTTCCCTGATTCAGGTATTGACCGACTGGTGCCCGTCGATCTCGGGATACCACTTGTATTATCCGAGCCGTCGTCTTAAGTCAGCTGCGTTGGGACTACTCATCGAAGCCCTCAGATATCAACGCTAGGACGGCGGTGAGATGCGTTCTACGTGATGTCGCGACAGCGGCGCATCGCCAGGTTCAAGGCAACGTTGCGGTGCGCCGTCGATTTGCGGCCCGTCATGTCTGCGTCACTGCTTTGCCGCCAACAGCGGCGGTTATCAATAGCTCCTCGATCTCATCACAGCGATCTGCCTGGTAAACGGAACGATGTCCGTAAGAGAGCGAATACACGCCGACCATGACGGTGCCCAGATGGCCAACGCGATCATCGCGGCACCGGAACCGGCAAACATGCTGATTAAGTGGCGGATGGCGTCCGAGCCAACTTAAACGCTACGTGCGACATGGGAGCAACGAACCGCGGCGCGATGAAATCCTCAGAGAGTGAGCGAGCCCGGAATAGCATCGCTGCTGGCCATCGCTAATTCTGGTCCTCAGCATGATCGTTGCCGTTGCAGTGCTCATGCTGCCGCCGCCGCTGCTGCGGTGTTGGTGCGAGGCGTAGCAGATCTGCCAGACTTCGTTGCCGCAAGTCAGATAATGGACTTGTCCCGCAGCACTGGCGCCTTCCTTTCGTGCCACCACAGCCACAATTGCAGCTAACGTGCAAGGTCGGCTGCGATTACGGCATTGCGGCCCCGGCGATTTCGGCAGGATAGGCGACAAGGAGGTTTCTCTGAACAGTGCGTGTGTTTAGCGCGGGCACCTAGCCGTCTGTGTTAAGGACACGCTCGCGATCCACTTTCACCCGATTCCTGCCGCTGGCTGCATTGAAGCATGGGGGCATTGGCTGCGAATGCGCTTATATAGGCGACGTGCGCCCTTCGGGCGTTGACGGCATGAAGTTTGCCTTCCAAGGCCGCGCGGTTTTTACGCCGCGCGGCGAGTGCGGCTCTGAAGAATGCGGCCAGCAATTACGCATGCGACGATCTGCGTCGGGATGCAGACAAGCGGCTTGCTGCCGGCCGCGTAACAGAACTAAGAGGGGCTTGCGTAAGCGGAGACAACCGGATTGGATACGAAGGAGACTGAAGCATGCGGAAGTACTCCACAAAAGTGCTCGTAGGTGGGTTTGTGTATCTGGAAGCGCCACGGTGGTTCCAAGACGAGCTGTGGGTCTCGGACGTTTTTGATTTCAGGTTGTACCGTGTTACCCACTCGGGGCAGAAAAATCTGGTCTGCGACGTGCCACACCGACCCTCCGGGATCGGCTTCTTGCCTGATGGGTCACCTTTGGTTGTATCGTCAACCGACCGCAAGCTAATGAAGGTCGAACATGGTGTGCTGAGTGTCTACGCGGATCTGTCCCAATTCGCAACCGGCGATCTCAACGATCTTGTGGTCGACGAGGTGGGACAGATTTACGTAGGAAACTTTGGTTATGATCTTTTGGCCGGTGAGCCGTTGAAGCCCACTAATCTGCACCTTGTGGATCGCGACGGACAAATCCGCATTGCGGCCCGTGACCTGGAGTTTCCCAATGGCGTAATCCTGAAGGACGACGGACGGACGTTAGTTGTAGCAGAGACGTGGTCGTGCCGTCTAACCGCCTTCGGCCGCCATCCCAACGGCGCATTGTCTCGACGGCGCGTCTACGCGGATCTAGGGCAGCGCATGCCAGACGGCATCTGTGTCGACGCTGAAGGCGGTGTATGGGTTGCGTCGTTCAATAGTGGCGAATTTGTGCGCGTGCTTGAGGGCGGACAGATAACCGACCGCATACAGTGCGGTGACGTACGTGCCGTTTCATGCTGTTTGGGTGGTTCCGATGGCACGACTCTTTTCTGCAGCATTTATGACGGATCCGTTAACGACCTCAAATCTCTCAAGCGGGCCGGACAAATCGTGACCGCCCAGGTCCATATACCCGCTGCAAGTTTCGATACGTCTTAACGGAGCATGTACAAGGGGAACCGTCAGGGAAGAATGGATCGTTTCTCGTGCGAGCGGCCCCGACGACGTGGTGTCAAGGGACGTCGGTGAGTTGGCGGCGGCGGTGATGCGTCGGTGCAGAACTGCTTGCGACGCACTTCCAGCGGACCGCAAAAGGGCGGCGCAAAGCCAACTTCAGTAGCTCTCTTGCGTCACAGCATCGCTATCGGCTTTGTCACCGCAGTAGACTATGCTCGGCTGAGGCGCTTTCGCTATGGTGGGGACCATATTTAGGCTTTTAGATTCCTGATTCGACTGGGGCTTGTCTCTGGCCTCGCCGCTATAGCGGCCCGTTGATCATCGAGGCGCTCTACCATTCGTTGCCGGGATCTGCATTCTGAGCGGTCTTCACGCGTCCCGTTGACGGCCCGGTCAGATGCGCCGCCAGTCCATCTGGCGGCATTGCGAATTAGTACGACTGGCTTGTCGGTCGGAAAAGAATCTCGTTGATATCGACTTCCGCGGGCTGGCTAATAGCGTACACTACTGCCCGCGCGAACGCGTCTGCAGGGATAGCCTGCTGATAAACCTGGCTCATCCCCGCTGCCACGTCGGGGTCTGTGATCGTCTGCGTGAGCTCGGTCGCAACGGCCCCCGGAGAAATGATCGTCGTCCGGATGTTATAGGGCTTTACTTCTTGACGTAGTCCCTCCGAGATAGCCCGGACGGCGTGCTTCGTGGCTGCGTATACCGTTCCGCCAGGCCCTACCTTGTGCCCGGCCACCGACGAGACGTTGATAATATGACCGCTCTTTTGTTTGATCATCTGCGGTAGGGCCGCGGCGATACCGTACAGCACGCCCTTGATGTTCACGTCGATCATGCGGTCCCATTCGTCCACATGCAGGCGCTCCAGCATTGAGCTGGGCATCAGGCCGGCGTTGTTCAGCATCACGTCAATGCGACCGTATTTCTGCACCGCGTGATCGACTAGACGCTGAACCTCGGCACGCTGCGTCACGTCTGTTTCAATCGCCGACTCTTCGCCTGCGTTGATTTCGCCAGCGAGTTGCCTCAACCGATCGACACGGCGGGCGCCAAGTACCAGTTTCGCTCCGAGCCTTGCCAGGTGTCGTGCAGTCTCTTCGCCGAGACCACTGCTCGCGCCTGTGATCACGACGACTTTGCCGTTGATGTTATCGGTCATATCAGTTTTCCTTGAATGGTGAGAGAGTTCCCGCCGAGCCTGATGGCAAAGCATCTTCAATCGTTACATTGATCGGCCGGCGACTGTGAGTGATCGAACACCGCCTGATACGGTCTCGCCTACGCTCACGCGCCCGGGCGAGTACGGAAATTTTTGGTGGTGCTTCGCTACATTGCCCCATGGCGCGTTGTACGTCGGATAGGCCGGATTTGCCGCGCAGCCAGCCGACGCGTCAGGCGTCGACAGACGTCCGAAGGTGCTGATCTTTTCGATGGCGGCATACTCAAGGCAGCGGAAAGACAGCGATCGCGGACGCCCGGCTTCCACGGGTGCAATCCTCTACGCGTTGCGGTGACACAGCGCAGAAACGACGTCTCGCGGCCGCCTTTCTCATTTCTGTTCGCCGCTGTGCAGATACTGCTCGTCAGTAACCTTTTCAAGCCACACTACGTTCTTGCCGTCGAGCGCTTCCAGAATCGCTATGTGCGTCATGGCGGTAGTCGGGGTGGCGCCGTGCCAATGCTTATGGCCGGGCGGACTTCAGATGACGTCACCGGCGCGGATCTCAACGCGCGGTTCGCCTTCGCATTGAGTCCAACCGCATCCCGCCATCACGACCAGCGTTTGGCCTAGCGGATGGGTATGCCAGGCGGTGCGCGCGCCCGGCTCGAATGTGACGCTGCCGCACGATACGCGGGCGCGCGGGCGCGGAGCGTTGAGGGGGATCGATTCGAACGGTGCCGGTGAACCATTCGTCCGGCGCGTTCATCGAGGGCTGCGATCCTGCGGGTTTTAGTTCCATGATGCTCTCCTTCAGAATGCTATCTAACGGCGGAGCAGCCCCGTGCATGACCAATGTATAGGCTCGCTATTGACGTGACTAGATGGCAAACTCGGCATAGCCTTATGCAGAGGAGCATCAATGAAAGAAGATCTAAATGACCTGACTGCCTTTCTGGCGGTCGCGAGGGAGCGCAACTTCACCCGAGCTGCGGCGCAAATCGGCGTATCGCAGTCCGCGCTGAGCCGCACAGTGCGCGCCTTGGAACAGAGGATGGGGCTTGCCCTGCTGACGCGCACGACGAGGAGTGTTTCATTGACGGATGCGGGCGAACGGCTGGTGTCGACCATTGCACCGCGGCTGGAAGAGATAGACGCGGAACTCGATTCTTTGCGTGCAATGACCAATCGTCCCGCCGGTACCGTACGGATTACTACCACCGACTATGCAGCGCACGCTTATGTGTGGCCGCGGGTGCAGACCATACTGCGTGAGTATCCAGAACTGAAGATAGAACTCGTGAACGATTATGGGTTATCGGACATTGTGGCAGACCGCTATGACATCGGCGTAAGACTCGGAGACCAAGTTGCTCAGGACATGATCGCGGCGCGCATTGGATCCGATATGACGATGGCTATCGTTGGCTCGCCCAAGTATCTGGAGTCACGGGCAGAGACCAGGGTCCCTCAAGATCTGATGCTTCACAATTGCATCAACCTGCGATTGCCTACCAGGAATTCGCTACTTACATGGGAGCTTAGAAAGGGCAGGCGCCAGTTGCAAGTTCGAGTCGATGGACAACTGACGTTCAACAATGTGTACCAGATAGTGGAAGCGGCCTTAGGTGGATTCGGGCTCGCATACGTGCCCAAGGATCTGGTCGAACGGTACGTAGAGTCCAACCGTCTGAGTTGGGTGCTTGAGGACTGGTTTCCAACCTTTGTCGGACATCACGTCTATTACCCGAGTCGCCGTAAGTCCTCGCGCGCCGTCGAACTTGTCGTGGAGGCGCTGAAATCGGGTTATCAGGGCCGGGCAGTGACCACACCGAACGGCACCATCGATGCACCGCGGCAGCGGCACCAGCGCGCAAATGGAATCGGTTGAGCGGCGGTGCAAGCTGGCTGCAGGGAAAAAAGGCGCTATTGGAGGAACAGCGGTCATGGCATTGTGCCCGCCTTGCTGAACCGAACGAATTCGCGTCCATGGACTGCCGTCAGTGGGAAATAATCGCGCTCGCGAAAGCGAAGCGCCAGTGTCTACCCAGAGTGCGGGCCTGCATAAAGCGCTAGCGGGTCGTCAGTCGCGACTACTTTCCTCAGTGCTGGAACTTTCGGCGCAATGGCGCGCGAATCAGGAACTGATGGTTGTCAAACGAGTTGCCCCAGATTGCCGATGTCGGCCACTGGTTTGGAGAGGAATAGTCGATCGGGTATGACACCTGTTGATAGGGCAGCGCGCGTCCGGGAACTCATCTACAGACGCACCCATCTGAGTTGTGTTCGGGCGTGGGATCGCTGGTTCCGATCGTTTGCGCATGGGCGTTGGTAGCGCCTTTACCTATTAGACAGTCATAACGCTAACCGTCAGAAAGGCTGATACGCATTCAGTGCACCTACGTCAAAATTATTGAAGCGGGCAGTGCTGCCGCTGAGCGCAGCGTTGAGGTTCGCATACTGAATATTCGCAAACGAGGCCCGAAAGAAAATCCGCGATATACGGGGTCACGTACCGTGGGCAAGTGGTGCGGGAATGAGTTCGCTTGCGTGCTGCTGCTTGGCGTTGTCGACATAGGGAGGGACACTCGGTGGGGCGAGAGAGAGCGCCTACAAGGGCGCGACGCAGCGGTGCTCAACTTGCGTGGCGAAAGACAGTTCACGCGTGCCGCCATGTGTCCCCGCCGTCCCGGCAGAAATCGACCTCCCAGACCGCCGTACAAGGGCGGGGGAGCGGCGGCACAGTGGGCATGTGATGCAAGCGACTCTCCGCGCGCATGCGTTCAAGGCGGAGGCCCTTTCGAGGCGTGGATGTCCGCGGCGTGGACACGTTTCGTATCTGTGAACGACACCCGCCGAAGGCTCCGCCGAATGAGCAGCTCCTGCTGCCTTGCGAAGTAGCGGATCAGCGGCCGGCGGCGCCATTCGCTGGCAGCCGCGGCCCGTTGTCGTGTCGACGGCATGAAGCTTGCCTTGCCCAGAGCGACTGGATTCGCGGCGAAGGACCGAACAGTGGACGGTCTGCGGTGGGGTTTCCACAAGCGCCTCGCTGCAACCCGCGCGTTCATGCGAAGAAGACCGTAAGCGTCGATTACGTCCCGCAGCCCCAACGCACGCCGTCGATCGCGGTCTGCACCGAAGGTGCTGACCTGGTCCGTGGCGACGTCTCTAGAAGGCCCGCCTGCACTTGGCTTCGCGCATATTCGCGGAACCGTTCATGGTGACAATCGCCTTACGGAACCGGCCAACGTTACGTAATCACAGGAATCGTCGATCGATGAAGAGGTATCAGTCGTGAAAATTGGCTATATCGGCTTGGGCGCTATGGGCAAACCTCTTGCGTTGAGGCTTGTTGACAAATACGAACTGCATGTTTGGGACCTGAATCCCAAAGCCTGTGCCGAGGCGCAGCGGTGTGGCGCGCATGTCGCGCCGTCCGTTCGTGAGCTAGCGGTTTGCTGCGACGTCATACTGCTTTGTTTGCCCCGGTCAGAAAACGTACGACAGGCGGTGCTCGGCCCGGACGGACTGGTGCATGGACTCGCTGCTGGCAAGGTCATCATCGACCAGACGAGCGGCGTGCCTGCGGAGACACGCTCGATCGCCGCGCAGCTTGCGCAACGCGGCGTCGCGATGCTCGATGCGCCGGTGGCAGGAGGCGTTCCTGCTGCGCAGGCGGGAAGGATCACCATCATGGTTTCGGGGGAGCAGGATGCATTCGAGCGTGCGTCTGCGATCCTCCGAACCATCAGCCCGAACGTGTTTTACTGCGGCGAGCGCGTCGGTGACGGACAAGCCATCAAGCTGCTCAACAACGTAATGAACGCGGCTTGCCGCATCTCGACCCTTGAGGCCGTGGCGTTCGGAACAAAGTTGGGTCTGTCGCTGGAAACGCTCGCGACCGTGCTCAATAACAGCTCGGCAAGAAGCCGCATTACGCAAAGCGTCTTGCCTGCGCTCGTCCAGAGCAAGTCAGCTACCGATTTTGCGCTGAGTCTCATGGTGAAGGATGTCCGCCAGGCGACAGAACTCGGGTTACAAACCGGTGTGCCTATGCCGCTTTCCGGGATTGCACTCGGCTTGTTGCAGATAGGCGTTAATACGCTTGGCGCAGAGGCGTGTCTCGAGGATGTTCCGCGTTTCATCTTGTCGATGGCTGGCGTGCAGCTGACTGACGAAAAGCTTCGGCAAGCACGCGAGGCGTCGCCTGATGCGTCGCTCGACGCGGATACGTTGTCGATCGGTTACGTCGGGCTAGGGTCGCTGCAGGTAGCGATGGTCCGCCGGATCATGCTGTTTCGCGAGATCCATGTCTTCGGCTCCGATCCGGAGCTCGTAAGCGAACTGGAGGCCGAGGGGGCAATCGCGACACCAGACCTTCGTTCGCTTCTAACTGAGTGCGACGTAATCATCATCGGCGCGGATTCGGCCGCCGTATTCGCGGGAATGCTGGCCAACAAAGACGTGTGGGAGCGGCCAGGCCAGCGGTGCAGGATGGTCGTGGATCAGACGGACGGTGAACCTTTTGCGGCTAATAGTGAGAGCGAGGAGCTGCGAGCGCTTGGCGTCACGCTGGTGGACGCGCCGGTTTCCGCTGATATGGAAGAGGTGATTGCAGGAGGCGCCAGCATATTTTGCGGCGGGCCGCAGAGGGCTTGTGCGCTCGTGCGGCCGGTTCTGGAGCTCATCAGTTCAAACGTCGTGTACTGCGGCAGCATCGGTAGTGGTCGCCTGGCCAACATTGTCCAGAACGTCTTGTACGCGTGCAACCGGCTCATTGCATACGAAGCGGTCGCCGTGGGTGTCAGCCTCGGATTGAAAGTCGCCGACATCGCCAAGGTAATCAACCACGGTTCAGGATGGAGCTACGCCTTCGAGCGTATTCTCGACACGCTGGCATCTAACGGAAGGTGTACCGCATTGCGTCTCGGGGACGTGGCCAGCAAGCTCGTTCTGGCGAGCCGCTACGCTGCCAACTGCGGCGCTCCCCTGGTGATGGCAAACGCAGTGCGCAACACGTTTCAGGCGGTATGTAATGAACTGAACTATGACGACAATCTCGACGCGATGGCGCGGTGCGTCGAGACGCGCGCGAAGGTCCAATTTGCATCCACTGACGATAGCAGCTGATAGGCTCAAGAGGCGGGACCGCATGATGCGCGTGAAGGGTGTGACGACCTGCACTCGGCCAAAGCGCTTAGCGCCTTGGCCGGCGTTCGGCGAAGACTTCTTCAAGCGGAACCTGCTCGACTTGTCGCTGTAGGACGCGCCGCGCGCACGTATACTGTGCGCACAAAAAGTGGCCCTACACAGTAAGCGTCCGGTGATGGCATCTTGAATCGACGCAGCAGCCTTGGGAGCATCGTGTCCACTAACGAATAGGTGGACAAGTGAACACTATTGACCAGGATGCCGTTTCAGGGCGCCGCAAACGGCGGCGATACACGGATGAATTCAAAGCGGAAGTAGTGGCTGCCTGCCAACGACCAGGCGTGTCGGTTGCCGCGATCGCGTTGATGCATAAACTGAACGCTAACTTGCTGCGGCGTTGGTTGGAGAAAGCCGAGAGCGGCGCGACGACGACGGGCAGTGACGTCGTGGCAATGAAGCCGTCAGAAGCGGCACCCATACCACCTGCTTTCGTCCCACTTCAACTGAGCGACGCGAATGGTCATCAAAGGGAAATCCGCGTCGAGGTACGGCGCGGCCAACAATCGATCACGGTCAGTTGGCCGACATCAGACTCGGCCCAGTGCGCAGCGTGGTTACGCGAGTGGCTGAAGTGATCCGCATCGACGAGGCGTGGCTCGCTGTGGACCCGCTGGACATGCGAGCGGGTTTCGATACAGTACTCGCGCGCGTGGTCGCTGTGTTTGACGCGGCTCATCCCCACCACGCCTATCTCTTCACCAACCGTCGGGCCAACCGCATGAAGGTGCTCGTGCACGACGGAATCGGAATCTGGCTGGCAGCACGACGGCTGAACCAGGGACAATTCGTCTGGCCGCAGCCCGGAACCGACACGCGTCGGGCGATCACGCAGGAGCAGCTGGCCGGACTCGTGCTCGGATTGCCGTGGCAGCGCATTGGCCAGGACGGCGTGATTCGCGTGGTGTGAGCCGGCCCGCGGCAATCGGTGCGTGTGCCAATACCCTTGTCGCACGGGCTTTGGCACACTATCGGTCATGATCGACAGGACACACCTCCAGGACATGGGCGCAGACGAACTGCGTGCGCTCGCCCTGGAATTGATGACGGAAGTTCAGGCACAACAACACATCGTCGATCGCACGGAAGCAGCACTACGATTCAGCGACGCGAAGCTCGCGCAACTCACGCACGAGATGGCCATACTTAAACGCTGGAAGTTTGCGGCCCGAAGCGAGAAGCTCGGTCACGAGCAGCAAAGCTTGCTCGATGAAGCTATCGATGCCGACCTGGCCGCCATCGAACTCGAGCTGGAGACGCTGTCCACCGAGCCAAAGACCAAAGACGCGCCGAACCGACCGCGCCGGGCGCCGCTTCCGGCGAACCTTCCACGTGTCAATGTCCATCACGATCCCGAGTCGACCGTCTGCGGCTGTGGCTGTGAGCTCAAACGCATCGGCGAGGATGTCAGCGAGAAGCTCGATTACACGCCGGGCGTGTTCACCGTCGAGCGTCATGTTCGTGGCAAATGGGTGTGCGCTCGCTGTGAAACCTTAACTCAGGCACCGGTGCCGGCGCACGTCATCGATAAGGGCATTCCGACAGCGGGCCTGCTGGCTCACATGCTTGTTTCGAAACACGGCGATCACCTTCCGCTGTACAGACAGGAACGCATCTTCGCGCGTGCCGGCCTGGCCATTCCCCGCTCGACGCTGGGCCAATGGGTGGGCACATGTGGCGTTCAACTGCAGCCGTTAGTTGACGCGCTGAAAGAGAAGATCCTGAAGCATCGCGTGTTGCACGCCGACGAGACACCGATTTCGATGCTTAGTCCGGGAAAGGGGAAGACGCATCGCGCTTATCTCTGGACTTATTGCCCCGGGGCATTCGAACAGATGAAGGCGGTTGTCTACGACTTCGCCGAGAGCCGCGCCGGCGAACATGCGCGCGCTTTCCTCGATCCATGGCGCGGCCACCTGGTGTGCGATGACTTCGCAGGTTATAAGCAGCTGTTTGCCCAGGGCGTGACCGAGGTTGGTTGCCTGGCCCACGCGCGCCGTAAGTTCTACGACTTGCATGTTGCCAGTCGAAGCCAGATTGCCGGAGATGCCTTGCGCTACATCAGCCAGCTGTACGATGTCGAACGCGAGGCTCGTGATCTCTCCCCCGAGAATCGATTGGAACTTCGCCAACGATGCGCGCGTCCCGTCGCCGAAGCATTGCACACCTGGATGGTTCTGCAGCGTGCACACGTGAACGAAGGTTCGTCCATAGCGAAGGCGCTCGATTACAGTCTGCGGCGGTGGGCAGCGCTCACCCGATATCTCGACGATCCGCAGCTTCCCGTTGATATCAATTGGTGCGAGAACCAAATAAGGCCGATTGCCGTCAGCAGAGGGAACTGGCTCTTCGCGGGTTCCGCGCGAGCAGGCAAGCGATCAGCTGCAGTGATGAGTCTCATCCAGTCGGCCAAGCTTAATGGGCACGATCCCTATGCCTATCTGAAGGACATCCTGACGCGGCTCCCTACCCAGCCCGCTAGCCGCCTCGATGAGCTGTTGCCACATCTCTGGCAGCCTCAGCTTCAACAGTAGCCTGACGTTGGCCGCCAAACCCCTGGGATCACCGGGCGCTTACCCTACACAGTCGAAAGTGGATGGAAAATGTTGTGCTGGTTGGATCTGACAGGACAACGCAATGACTGCCTGGGACCAGAGACCTCAGTCTCGGTACCGCCACCAGTTCGGCGTCCGACGAGCGCGTTAGTGGTGCCGTACGTGAAACAACATTATTGGGCCGCGTGCCCGCTGGCCCAGAGGGAAATGGGTGCCGTGCCGTTACGGTTCCGGACTATGCACGTCTATTGGCGGCTGAGCTGCGCGGGGCCTGCGGAGCACTAGCGGGCCGTGTCATGCAATTATGCGGCTGCCGGTCCTTATGTTTACACAGCAGCTGAACGGCCACGCCAGCGGTGCAGGCAACGATCACCGCGCTGACCATGAAGACCGCACGGAGTCCTGCGTGCCCGCCGACCCAACCAAGGGCCGGGCTCCCTATCGCCATCGCCACATCCAGAAAAACGGTGTAAAGGCCCATCGCCATTCCGCGATTCTTGGGCGTTATGCCGCTGACTGCCTCGACGCCGAGCCCCGGATAAACGAGTGAATAACCGAAACCGGCAACGGCCGCCCCTACTGACGCGACCAGGCTCGTCCTGGCGAGCCACATGAGCAGCAGGCCTATGGCTTCGACGATGACGAAGACGGAAGCGACTCTTGCTCCTCCGAAACGGTCGGGAAGATGGCCTCCAATCGCGCGCGCCGCGATCAGTGCGACGCCAAAGGCCGTGAAGGCCATCCACACAGGCTGCCAGTGCATAACGGTAAAGAACAGCGAACTGAACGCCAAAATTGCGCAGTAACCGATACTGGCGAGCGCCGCGCCGAGTCCGGGCAGCCAGACGGCGCTAATGATCGTATTGAAGGAGGCATGTTCCCCGTGGGCGTGCGGCGGGACTGCGGGGGTCCGGACCAGGCAAGCTAGCACCATCAACGGCAGTAGCGCGGTCACAAGGGCGATCGCTAAAAAACCGAACGACGTGTAGAGAATGGTCCCAATGGGACCGCCCAGCGCCATTGCTGCGAACATGGCTGTTCCTACCCACGCGATGACTTTCCCGGCATGTTGGCTGTGGACGAGACCAAGCCCCCAGGCGACGCCCCCGGTAATGATGAAGCTTTCCGCTCCGCCGAGAACCGCACGGCCGACAAGCAGGATTGAAACGGAGAGCGTCGGTACCTTCACGAAGGCGAGCGACAGCGAGTACAGCAGCCCTGCCGCGGCTGCGGCAATGAGGCCGATGAGCACGCCGCGCTTTGCGCCGCGTCTGTCGGAATATGATCCCGCCCAGACACGCGAGAACAGCGACGCGGCGAACTGCGCACCGGCCACGAGGCCAACAACGAATGGACCGAACCCCAGATCGTTGTTCACGTGTAAGGGCAGTACCGGAAGCGCTACACCGATGATGAGGAAGCCGGCGAGCACTGCGGCCATCACCGGCACTAGCGTTGCAACAACGGACTGCCCGGCAGCTTCCGCTGAAGGTGACTCAGCCATACGATGCGCCTCTACATTACGTATCCGGGGATTTCTTATAAAGCGTCTGAGAGTGTGCCTCGCTATTCGGACGATAGCCGCTTCGACTGCGATCTGCGCGCGGTGTCAATGGGCGGTGAAGCCCCCATCCACGGGCAGGCCAACGCCGATCACAAAGCTCGCCCCCGGACTGCACAGCCACAGTACCGCGGCAGCAACTTCCTCAGGCCGACCGAGTCGCCCGATAGACTGCTCTTTCATGATGTCGGCCATGACTTCCGACTGCCCCTTTAGCATGTCCTGCACCATTGGGGTATCGATCGTGCCAGGGCACACCGCGTTAATCCGTACGCCACGGGGTGCGTACTCCACGCCGGCGCTTTTGGTCATGCCTAGAACTGCGTGCTTGGTACCGTGATAAGACGCACGCCCAGGCAAGCCGACCAATCCACCGAGGGAGGAGCAGTTCACGATTGCACCCGAGCCTTGCGCGCGCATGATGCGCAACTCGTGCTTCATACAAACCCATACACCGAACTGGTTCACCGCAGTGACACGATGGAAGCTGTCCGCTGGCTCGTCGGCAGCATCGCTTGGCGGCACCTGGATGCCTGCGTTATTGAAGGCCATATCCAGAGCGCCGAATTCGGCCACTGTTCGGTCAACCGCGGCGGCCACCTGATCCTCGTCCGTCACGTCGCAGTCGACGCCGATGGCAATGCCGCCTTCCTTAACGATCTGTGCCGCCTGCTGTCTCGCGAGATCGCCGTCGCGGTCTGCCAGCACGACTGACGCGCCGCTTTGCGCAAACGCGCGGGCCGTGGCCAGGCCCATGCCCATTGCCGCTCCCGTCACGAACCCAACTTTTCCCTTGAAGTCGTAGATGACATTCATGGCTTGCTCCTTTTCATGTGAAGTTCTGGACGTCCTGACCCATCCGTCAGTGATCCTTCCGAATCGTTACCTTCAGCGGGCCCGACGTTTTCAGTGAATCGACGCCCTCCGGCGCTATGCGGCCGAGCTTCACGAGACCGTCGGCATATTGGAATTGCTTATGAAAGATCGCCAGATTGCCCCAAGGCGCATAGTAGGTCAGGTCGCCGGCGTCGGCATTGCATTCCGCCGGTGCGTCCTCAGTCGAAAGGCGTCTCGGCAGATCGCTGACCTTTTCCGTCGCGGCATAGTCCTGCAACGTGAGGGAAAGCGGAAGCAAGGACGCGAAATCGCGCGCCGCTGAACTGTCGTCCAGTTCAGCGCTAACCGCTCCGAAGCCTTCGATGTCGATCACAAGCTGCATCGCTGCCTCACGCCGGGCGCTTTGAAAACACGTCCTTGAACACCGGCATCGCCGAAAAGACGTTCGGCCATCCGGCGTAGAACGCCAATTGCGTCAGCACTTCGGACGCTTCGTTTTGGCTCAACCCATTGTCCATCGCGCGGTTCAGGTGATAGGGAATCTGTGCGACCTGACCGTTTGCGACGAGCGCGCTGACCGTCACCATGCTGCGGTCTCGCGGCGCGAGCCCCGGACGAAGCCAGAGGTCGCGGAACAGCGCATCGGTCGTGTACTCGACCACGCCAGGCGCGACCGCCCCGAAGCTTTCCCCGACCACTTGCGCGCGTTGGTTTTCGGCTGCCTGGTTCAAAGGCAGCAGCGTCACATCGGCAGGAGGGATCTGATCGGGGCCGATGCCGCGCTCATCGAAGATGTGCTTGGCGACGCCCGAAGCGGCAGTAGCATTGGCCCACCCCGAGTAGAAGGCCAGGTGAGCGATCATCTCCGAAATTTCAGCAGGCTTCACGCCGTTGTCGAGGGCAAGCCTGAAATGAAACGGCATTTCGACGGTTTGGCCGCGAGCGATCAGCACCGAAAGCGTCACGACACTTCGGTCGCGCGGCGAGAGTTGCGGCCGTTTCCACAGACCGGCGAGCACAGTCTGCGTCGTATAGCGCTCGAAGGCTGGCGAAACCGACTTCAGGTCGGCGAGGGATGGCGGTTGCATGGTTTCAGTCCTTTGCGTATGTGCGCAGCCGGACGCGAGGATCGCGAGACCTGCCGCTGCGATGTGCTGCGACAGGTGGAGGACTCTGTTTTTACGGCTTGCTGTATTGCTCATCGGTGACCTGTTCGAGCCAGTTGACGTTTTTGCCATCAAGCGCCTCCTGAAGCGCGATGTGAGTCATACCGGTCGTGGACGTCGCGCCGTGCCAGTGTTTGACGCCAGCGGGGACCGACACGACGTCGCCGGCGACGATCTGCTGCCGCTCGTGGCCCGATTGTTGAACCCAGCCGCGTCCAGACGTGACGATCAGCGTCTGACCGAGAGGGTGCGTGTGCCAGGCAGCACGGGCGCCCGGCTCGAAGGTGACCATGCCGCCGGACAGGCGTGAAGGCGGCAGCGGTTGAAAGAGCGGATCGATGCGAACCTGGCCAGTAAAACGCTGCGTTCCGCCCTGCACGGAAGGCTGCGACCCGCTGTGCGTGACTCTTATACCTTGGAGCTCCGCAGCGGCGACGGGTGCCGCCAGCGGAGCGCAGCTCAGCGCACAGACGCCAATGATTGCCGCCAGCTTCATCATTTCTGCCCGCCGCTGCCGAGGTACTGCTCGTCTGTCACTTTCTCCAGCCAGTTGACGTTCTTGCCGTCAAGCGCTTCCTGAATGGCGATGTGCGTCATCGAAGTCGTCGATGTGGCGCCGTGCCAGTGCTTATGGCCGGGCGGGCACCAGATGACGTCGCCCGCGCGGATCTCCACGCGCGTCTCGCCTTCGCATTGCGTCCAGCCGCAGCCGGCCGTCACAAGTAGCGTCTGACCGAGTGGGTGCGTGTGCCATGCGCTACGCGCGCCGGGCTCAAACGTGATGCTTGCGCAGGAGACTCGCGCCGGAGGAGGTGGAGCGTTCAGCGGGTCTATCCGCACCGTGCCCGTGAACCATTCTTCGGGGCCTTGCATAGAGGGCTGGGAGCCCACGCGCTTGAGTTCCATAGTCGTACCTTTTCAACGTTTGAAATGGTTTATGTGGGCGAAGATAGGGCTTTCTGGCAATGCCTACGGCCAGGACAAGACGCCAACGCATAGCGGAAAGCGTCGTTCGCAATACGACGTCCAGTGTAGACTCCGATCCTGCATCGGATAAGATGGCAAAAGCGGCATGCACTTATGCACGAGGGGCATAAATGATTGGAGAAAGTGTGAACGACCTGTGTGCCTCTTTACAACGGTTACACGAGAGCGGAATTCCACTCGGGGCGCGGCTCAGTTAGGCGTGTCTCAGCCCGCGCATCTTCGCCTTCCCACTCGAGAATCCTTGACGTCTTGGTCTCTGCGCAAGGGAATCAGGGAGTGCAAGTTCGCGTCGACGGGCAACTCGTATTTAACTCGACGTATCAAATGCTCGATGCCGCTGTGGAAGATTCAGGCTGCCTATTTGCCGAAGGATCTCACGGAGGAGCACGTACGCGCCGGACGGCTGGTCGGGATGTTTGAGAGCTGGTTCCAACCTATGTTGGATATCACTTTTACTAGGCGAGTCCCCGTCGGACGTCAACGGCTGTTTCGCTAGTCATCGCCTCGCTGAAACAGTCATACTGATAGACGTCGCGTCGCTTTCACACACAAGACGCTCGACCGTACCTGTATTTGCCGAAGACAGACCGGTGTCCGCTCGAATGACACTGAGTCGGGTCCGCCACGTAGATTTTTGATGCACAGATCGACGGGGCACGGAGAATACAAACTGTCCAAACCTTTCGCACAAGGTTGGGCCGGATAGCGGGGTGCGAGCGCGCATTACCGATCCTGCGTTCGATCACACCGAATGTCGTCGCTGAGGCGTTCGCGTCAGCAACGCCCAAGCTGCCAGCGATTGGCGTTACGTGGGTCATACGCTGACCGACGACCACCATGGGCTGGTGGTCAATGCCCGGGTGAGCTGTGCTCACGGACATGCCGACCGGGAAGCGGCCAAGGTCATGATCAACGATGCCGCCGCGACGGCGCGTTACTGACGGTTCGGGCGAGACTTTACCAGTTGATGCGGTGCTTTTCCTCGGTTTCGCGGTGGCGCTCTTCGTCGGGCGTGTGCAGGTAGGGGTTGGTACTCGTCAGTGATGCATGACGCAGGTTGTCGCGCACGGTCCGCAGATCGGTGCCGCCGTCGGCCATATGCGATCCGGCGGTGTGGCGCAGCCAGTGCGCGGAGGCCTGTTCGAGCACATCCGCCTGCCCCGCGAATTCGTCGCCGCGCAGCCGGAGTCGCCCGGCCGCGCCGGCAAAAATATCCTTGACGATGGTGTGCAGCGCCGCGCGCGTCAGCGGCTTCATGGATTTGCCCAGCGGCAGCACGAGCGGGGTGTCCTCGTGCCTGGCGGGCAGGGCGGACAGGCCGCGCTCGCGCCGGTAACGGCCAAGTTCAACCATCATTTCCGCCGAGGCGGGCACCAGTCCTTCCTTGTCGCCCTTCCCCAGCACTTCGAGCCACCAGCGCTCATGACCGTCGGCGTCGCGCCGGCAGAAGAAGCCGCCCATCGTGTTGCCGCCCACCTCCGAAATCCGCAGGCCGCCGAGATAGAACAGCGTGAACAGCCACC
This sequence comes from Paraburkholderia kirstenboschensis, assembly GCF_032806925.1. NCBI lineage: Bacteria > Pseudomonadati > Pseudomonadota > Betaproteobacteria > Burkholderiales > Burkholderiaceae > Paraburkholderia > Paraburkholderia kirstenboschensis. Next base: position 219,158 of record NZ_CP136511.1, read on the forward strand.
GCGCGCGCAGGTAGCGCTCCCGCCCGCGCGGCGTGTCCTTCGGCAGGCTGTCGATGTACAGCTTCACTTCCTGCCACAACTCGCGGTCGAGATAGCGTGTGATGCGTGGCTTTGAACGGCGCGCACGCTGGCGCGACAGCGACAGGGGGTTGCCCGCCAGATAGCCGGCTTCCACCAGCCATGCGAACAGTGCGTTGATGATCACCATCGCCTGGTACTGGCTGCTGGGCCGGAGCGTCCTGTAGAACGGTCGCCAGCGCGGATCATGGCGCGGATATTTGCGCCCGTCGTCGGCGACCCAGCGCGCGCGCGGCTGCGGATCCTTCAGGAACGGGCGAAACAGCTGCAGGTCTTCGTGCGTGAGCGACGACAGCGGTTTGCCAAGTTGCACGATTGCCCACAGCAGCAGCCGTTCGGCTTCCTTGCGGTAATTCTCGAAGGTCGTTTTCCTGTCGGCGACCCGCGCGAGCCACGCGCGCACCGCGGCGAGGTCGTCGCGCGCGGCGATCTGCGCGTGGCCGCGCGCGCGGTTGGTGCCGTCGCGGCCGTCGAGACCGGCGGGCAGTTCGAGCACATCGAGGGGGCGCGGTGCGATCAGGGCGGTTTTCATAAGCATTGGGACTGGTGCGGGCGGGATCCGGGTGTCACGCGATATTGTCGCACTTGCCGCCACTGAATCTCAACATTATAGGATTAATGTCAAGATCTGAGCGAACGCGCGTAAGGAGTAGGCCGGTTTACGTAGTAATATTTGACGAAAATTCGCCAATGAGGATCCTCATGAGTGACGTCCTGTCCCCTGACGCGGCGCTGTCCGCCGAGATCGAGCGTCTGAAAGCGGCGCTTCCGAAGACACGCGAGCTCTATCGCGAGGTGTGCGCGCTGCTGTTCTTCCGTTACGGCATCACGCCGACCGCCAACCGCCTGTATCAGCTGGTGCGGCGCGGCAGCATGGGCACGCCGACCGCCGTGCTCGGCGAGTTCTGGGCGGACCTGCGCGAAAAGAGCCGCGTGCGCATTGAGCATCCGGACCTGCCCGCCGATCTCGGTGCCGCCGCCGGCGAACTGGTCGCCACCCTCTGGACGCGCGCCACCGCGTCAGCCGAAGCTGCGCTCGACGCGCTGCGCGGCGAGGTCGAGGCGCAGCGGGCCGCGGCGCAGCAGTCGGTCGCGGCCGCCCGGGACGAACTGGGTCGCACCGAGAGCGCGCTCGAGCAGCGCACCGCTGCGCTGCTGGCCGCGCAGGTTGAGATCCGCGAGCTGGAAAAGGCGCAGGCGGAAGGCCACGCGCAGCGGCAGGCGCTGGAGGCCGAACTTGAACGGATGCGGGCGGCGCTGGCCGCGCGCGACCGCGAGCTGGTGGAGGTCAGGGAAGGGTTTTCGCGTGATCTGGCGAAGCAGCGCGAGGCGGCTGAGCGCGCGGAGGAGCGGCTCCGTGCTTCCGAAAAGCGCGCCCTGCTCGAGATCGACCGCGAGCGCAGTACCGCAACGAAGCTGCAGAAGGAGCTGGACGAAGCCACGCGTCGCACGGACCGGAAGGACGCCGACCATCGCCGTGCATCTGAAGCCATGCAGGCGCAGCTGGGCGACGCGCGTCATCAGGCGGGCGTGCTGCAGGGACACCTCGATGCAATCCGGGCGGCCAACAGCGCGTACGCGCAGGAACTCGAGATCCTGCGGCGCCAGCCGCTCACTGCGCCCGCTTCACGCCCGGAAACCGGGGCGCACCGGAGTTCGCCGCACTCAAAAGGCACAGTCCGGAAGGCCGGGTCAGCCGCCCGCAAGCGACGTGCGTCGAAGGGCTCGGCGACATGAAGAAGGCGCCTGGAAGGCGCAGGCCAGTGGTCTGCCCGCCGATCGGTGCGTTGATGCAATATGGCGACAGGACGGTGCGGGTCGTCGCCGAGGCGGGCGGCCAGCGCGCCATCATCGAGTCGGTCGGCGACGACGGGAGGATTTTTCGCAGTAACCTGAAATGGACGAACCTGCTGGCCCTGACCGGGCAGCTGTTCTGAAACGCGACACGCCAGGCGTCTGCGCGAGTCGGGTAATTGTCTCCGCGACGCGGAGAGTTTTGCTGGCCAGATCCTGCGCGGTCTTACGGCGACGGGTTTGCCGGGATGTGGGGCGTCCTGTAAGGTGTCAGGCTGGGCCACCCAGGTGGGGCGATTGACGTGCGCTCTTCGACAGAAAGGAAATCATGAACAAACAGGAACTCGTTGATACGGTTGCGACAGCAACCGGCAACAGCAAGGTGGCCGTGGCGGCCACCGTCGATGCGATCATCGGCGCAGTGACGGGCGCAGTCGCGAACGGCGAAGCGGTGCAACTGATCGGGTTCGGGACGTTTGCCACCGGTGCGCGCGCGGCCCGGGTTGGCCGTAACCCCGCCACCGGAGCTGAAATGCAGATCGCTGCGGCAAAGACGGTCAAATTCGCGGCGGGCAAGGCATTCAAGGAAGCGGTGAACGCCGGGTGACTGGGGACATGAGTGGCATGACGAACACAGAGCCAGCTGGGGCGGACTACGCTGCCTGGCTGAACGACCTGAAGGCGCGGGTGTTGAGCGCACGGCAACGTGCGGCGCTGGCTGTCAGTCGGGAACTGGTGCTGCTTTACTGGCAGATTGGCCGGGATATCGCGCAGCGACAGCAGGCTCAGGGGTGGGGCGCAAAGGTGATCGATCGCCTTGCTCGCGATTTGCGCTTGGCATTTCCCGACATGCGCGGCTTTTCCCCGCGCAATCTCAAATACATGCGCGCATTCGCGCAGGCGTGGCCGGACGGGGAATTTGTGCAGCAGGCTGCTGCACAATTGCCGTGGTTCCATCTGTGCACGCTGCTCGACAAACTGACCACCCGAGAAGAGCGTGAATGGTACGCAGCGAAGGCGGTCGAGCACGGCTGGTCGCGCAACGTGCTAGTCATGCAGATCGAAACCCGGGTGCGCGAACGCCAGGGCAACGCGGTGACGAATTTCCCCGAACGCCTGCCGTCGCCGCAGTCCGATCTTGCGCGGGACAGCCTGAAGGACCCGTATATCTTCGATTTCCTCGGCCTTGGCGAGGATGCGCAGGAACGGGATCTGGAACACGCCCTGACCCGACACATCACGAGATTCCTGCTTGAGCTCGGTGCCGGGTTTGCGTTCGTCGGCCGGCAGTACCGGCTCGAAGTTGGCGGCGACGAGTTCTTTGTCGATCTTCTGTTCTACCATCTGAAGCTGCGCTGCTACGTGGTCGTCGAACTGAAGGCAACGCCGTTCAGGCCGGAATACGCGGGGCAGCTGAACTTCTACCTATCGGCGATCGATGCGCAACTGAAGGCGCCCAACGATCAACCGACCATCGGGCTGCTGCTGTGCAAGGAACAGAACAGGTTGGTCGCCGAATACGCGCTTCGTGGCATTGCCAAGCCGATGGGCGTGGCTGAATACCAGCTTTTGCGCGAGATTCCCCAGCCACTGGCGACTGAGTTGCCGTCGATCGAAGAGATCGAGGCCGAGTTGCGCGACGAGGACTAACACTGCTATTGCGTGCCGTTTGGCGATGCCCCTCCGAAAGGGGCAAGCAGTATCTGAAGCCTGGAGCAATGGTTGTACCCCAGATGTGCGGCCAATGTGCTGCCGCTACTTTTACTTCGGCAACGCTGCTACTTTTGCTTCATCACACGACATCCCCGGTGATATGCATTCGCCATTTTCCTGATACGGATTCTGTGTTGTTTGTTACGCAGTCACTGCGATGTCACTGCCGCGCGTGGCCGGTGCGCCGTCGACGTCTGGTGTTCTCGCGATCGCTGCGGGCCTTGCACGGCGGGCATAGGCGGCGGTGCGCTGGAAAATGTACCCGTTTGGCCATGAAAAGTGAAGGGGTAGATAGTATTAGTTATTTGCCCCTTCATTTCTGGACACCCGGCGAGTGGCGCTCGGAGGGGCGGCACGCGACGCCCGAAAACCGGGCAATGGGCGGAAGGGAATGACTCACGGCGGGGCTGACCTCCAAATCGGTTATCGCGCCGTTGTTGACGTCATGAAAGTCATGAACTAATATCGAAGCATGAAAAAGCTCCTTCCCCTTGCAATGAACCGTCGCGACCCGCTTGACGATGTAATCGTTACGAGCGAGGCAGGCGCTTATTCGGCCATTGATGGGGCCGGACCGCGCGGTTTGGAGGGCAGGCTCATTGGACGTTTCCATGCCAAAAAGGCGTATAAGGTACGCCAGGGCCGGAAGGCGCTGCAGCTCTTGAGCTACGAGGGTCAAGAAGTCAAACGGTCTGGACCCCTCGCGGTTCGTAGCAGGGAAGTGATCAAGTCGGCAAAGATCAAAGCGCCGACGCACATGGTCGTCAGGCTCAAAAGTCGCCCCAGCTACGCGCTTTACAAAGATCTCGATTTCCGTGTTCTTGCAGAAGAGACGTTATTCAAAGTCAACGGAGTGGACTATTCCACCGCAGTCGATCTGCTGACCACGGTTATCAAAAGCGTTTCGATCGGCAAGCCGGCAACGGCCAAACGTCGCAAAAGTTTTTCTCGCGAGGAAAGCGCCCCAGTCGTTGACGATCCGCTGGCGGCGGCACGCGCACGCGGGCGCAGGTATGCGCTGGAACAATATGAGAATCCCGCAAATCTCGCGCTGCTGGAGGCTCGCGACTATGCCGGTCGAAACGAACGCTCCATTAACGAATTACGCCAAAGCGGGCAACTGTACGCCTTGCTTCCGCCAGGAAAGACGCGGGGCTTCCGATATCCCAAGTGGCAATTCGACGCAGAGCCGGATCGCGTCAAAGCTGCACTGAAGCCGTTCGTGGAGGCAAATGCCAACTGCTGGGTGATCCATTCGTTCATGACGCGTAAGCGTGACAGCCTCGGAGGTAGATCGCCTGCGGACGTAGTCCTAGATGAAAGCGTGGACATTATGTCCGTCGTAGAGCTCGCCCAGAGAGACCTCGTGGGCGAGCAGGGGGCTCAATGACGACGACCCTAGGCGCAAGCCAGGGCGCCGATTGTCCCCTGCCGCCGAACGACTTTGCTGATGCGGCGATTCCCGTCTATGAATTGAACTTGTCTGTCACCGATCTGTATCGCGTTCACCGGCGCGTGCACGACCCGATCTTTTACAACCGCCGCTCTACCTCAACGACCGTCTTCCGGTTCGACGCGTCCAACGACGAATATGGCGTACTTTATGCGTCCCCATCGTTCGACGCTTGCATGGCGGAGACGATCATGCGCGATCGTTATCAGGGCGTTAACGTGGGCGAGCAGCACATGATTGATGAAAGCGCTATTACGAGTCGGGCCGTCGCGGTGCTCGGGGTTGAGACAGCGAGGCCCCTACGTCTCGCTGACCTGACCCGTCCGCTATGGCAGTATGGTTTCGACGCCCGAGTGCTTACCGTGGCCGACTACACCGCGCCAAATCTATGGAGCCGCGCTATTCACGACAATCATCAGCAGCTCGACGGGATCTATTTCAGGTCGCGCTACGCAAACGAAATTTCGGTAGCGGTGTTCAGCGATCGCGCGCGACTCGCACCTCGGGGCGCATCGATCCCGCTTCGCCGTCATCCGGGCCTTGAAGGTTTCCTTGACCGCTTCCAGATCGGCATCGCAGATCCGGGCGGCGTCAACTGGCGGGCCGGCGAGAGCTAGCGCGAACAGGTCATACGTTCCCCTAACGGCTTGTGGTGTCGGAACAACGAACGTTGTAAGCGCAGCTTCAACGAACTTGCGAGCGTGCGCGTGACATGAGGGGAGGGTGCTTTGATGGACGGAACCAAGGTTCGGCCGTAAATTCTCGCGAACGCCAGATACGTGCCGTGCAGATGGGAAAGGCGTTCAGCAGCGGGGCGAAACCTACGTCCTACTTCCGCACATTCGAGTCTTCGTAGCAACGCATTGCCGCTTGCAGGGGGGAGTCACCCATCCAGTGTTGCCCGTCGAGAGACTTGATGCCGCCGGGCGTCTCCTTGCCGACACATGCAATGAATTTGTTACCCAGTTCGGCATCGGCAATATGGCCGACGACGATTCCCAGTTCTTTCAGGTCATCCAAGGTCATTTCCACTCCTGCTGTGCGGGCTGCGCCTATGTCTGCTCACGGTCGTTGCAAGCCGAAGTTGCGGTGCCGACGAAATCGCTCGCCCCTCGACCGGTTCGCACGAATGGCGTCTCAGCGGCGCATGGTTCGTCCATGCTGTATGTTTATACAGTATATATCAGCGTCACGCCCGCGGCGACCGGCGAGCTGCGACTTCTGGTGGCTGCTCGGCTACTGGAGAGGGCGGCCGACTGGCCGCGAGTCGCTGTACCGGGGGCGCTCGGGCGGCTAGCGTGCCGCGCTCGTACCTGTTGATGAAGCGCCTAATGAATAAGAATTGCTTGACAGAGTTAAATTAACGGTGAGCGGTGGCGACCGGAGAAAGACGCATCGCTCAGAATGAGTAATGGATATCCGCAAAATGACAACAACCGATTCCTTCAAACCGCTGCGCTTGTCGGCGCGGGCAAGCGATCTGCGCATGCCCGTCGAAAATCTTCCCTACCCGATCGGCGAGCGGCACTCTGACGGGCCGCCCAGCGACAATCGTCTATGGGGATTGGTCGGCGACCAGGCGGTCTTTCTGCATATAGAGCTGTGGCCACATACCGAGAAAGGCAACCGCCAGGAGCAGGCAGCCAGAAACGGACGCATGAACGGTGAGCTATACGCTGGTTTGAAAGAAGTCTTCGGCAGGATTAGCGCGATCGAGGTTGGCGCCTTGGGATCGGACGCGTCAATGACTAGCGCCGCCGAACCGGCCAGCTTTCACACTTTGCAGAGGTGGGTCCCAGGCGTTGAGGATGGGCGCCATCTGTTCGTGTTTCGCTCCCGAGACGGAGAGTGGGCCGGCTTCCGCTGGCGCGAAGAAAGCTTCCGGTTCCGCAGGGCCGCGCTCGTGGGATTTTCTTTGACCTCCGCAATGCCTGCAAGAATGCCAGGGGGATTTGAAGTCTGGGTCGGTTGCGTGCCGCGTCCGGGACCTGGACCTGATGCAAGGGATAAATGCGTCGAGGCAAGCTCCTGTTATCTATATGACCGTTGGACGGCGGAAGTAGGGTTTGCGCTGCTATCAGTAATGATCTGCGTGGCAAACTTCCTCGGTACAGCATTGACCGCCCGTCAGGTTGCGGACGTTTGACAGTTTCCGACGCCGGTCTGCTGAAGTTCGCCACTTCGGCCTGATGCATCGGGCATCGACGGACCGGAGTTTCCGGGTTCGGCCATCAGCCGTCGTTCAAAGTTGTTCTCAGGCGGGTCATGCGAGCGTCAGCTTTATATTGGCCCCGGTCGGTCGGCAGAGGCGCACGCCGCAGAAAGTGTGCTGCCCGCTCAAATTGGATTATTCTGCAGCGTGTTGCAAGTTGCATCGTTTCTACCTACCGAATTTTGAGATTGTCGATGGCTTCGGACGGAAAGTATCTAGAGGCACTTGTTGCGTTCGTTGAGGAAACCTTGCTGCCAGAGGGTTTCACCGTAGATACTAACGCCCGCGTGTTTAACGATGAGGGAACTCAGATTGCTGAGTTTGACGTGGAAGTCCGTGGGAAGGTCGGATCTTCAGAAATCGCGTGGCTGATCGAGTGTCGTGATCGACCAACCAGCGGACCCGCCCCCGGTTCATGGATCGAGCAGTTAATCGGACGTCGTGCGCGGTTCGGCTTTAACAAGGTAACAGCCGTCTCAACAACTGGCTTTGCGGTTGGCGCGGTGGAATGTGCACTTGCCCACGGCATCGAAATTCGTGAAGTAAGGGCTCTAGAACCAGGGCAATTCAAGGACTGGCTCAGGGTTCAACACATACATCACGTGGAGCGGAGAACCAATTTAATCAACGCGCTCTTTCTTATCGACGAGTCGGAACCAGAGGAAAATCGTCAGGCGCTCAAGGCCTTCCTTGCTAAAGCCTCGGCGAATGACGCTTTTCTAAAATCCTCCAAGTCTGGCGAGACAACCAACGCCGCAAACGCATTCACAGGTGCAGTCAATAGCATCGAGGGCCTGTTCGATACACTTACGCCAAATACTCGCGCAAAAAAGATCAGACTGCATGCGACGTACGGGGCCGACGACTATTTCGTCGTCGAGTGCGCGAATGGGCCCGTTCGGTTGGGTGCCATCGTTTTCGACGGAGAATTCAGCGTAGTCGCGACAACAATCCCGCTCTTAACTACAGCCGAGTACCGACAGGTGAAGACGGGAGATGTGATTTCCCAAGTCGCATCGTTTGCACCTCAAGCGATCAACGGAATGAAGTTCTCCACTGAAATGCACAAGATGGCAGACACCGGGGAGACGCATATTGTTCTCAGAAGGCTACCGGACGACGCCTAATGATCAGTAACGGACAATTGCCTGGATGGCCTGCGGTGACTTAGTCACGAAGCGGGCTACAGTGATGGATACGTGATCTCGACTGCGCGTAGGGCCAAGGGGCTTGAGGGGAAGAGGGTGAAGGTCATGAACGACTTCCTGTTCAAGTACGTTGAAGGCAGACTGCAGTCGATGAAGACGAGCTTCGGCTGCTGTATGTCGCCTTCCCGCGCCCCGCACCTTCTGGACGTTTCAGACCTTCGCGAAGATCTTTTGCGCTTGTCGCGGCGCGCGGCTGATCGCATCCACGTCGGTCCGGCCCTGAAGTGTGGTTTCACTCCAGCTCGGTGACGCCAAACAAACCAGGCCGGATTGTCTCCGCGACGAATGCAGGTGTTGGTGTCCATTAATTCTGCTAGCCATGTTCACCGCATTTGCTAGCGCAAGAAGGGGTCGCAGCCCCCGCCAGATAAGGCTGGGAAGCCAGATTGCCAGTTCTATCGCCCGTTGCGTTTCAGCAACAGGTGAGCGGCAGGATGTCCGTTAATTTTGCTAGCGCGTTCGGCCTGTCCTTTAATTCTGCTAATGCGTTCGACGAAAGTCGATGAGGAGCGGCGATGGCGGATGCGAACGAGAGGAGCAGGCGCGCTGAGAAAGTGGCATCGGTGCTTCGACCATTGGGGCCAGGACCGCTCTCACGAGAACAGGCAGTTGTCGCTGGGCAACTCCTCGGCGTGCACTGGACGACTGTGTATCGTCTGCGCCGCAGATTCCTGGCAGACCCCGTCGCGAGCTCAGTCGCTCCGTATCGCCGAGGCCCGTCACCGGACGGCGGTCGGTTGGGGGATGACGTCGATAAAGTGATCGACGAAGTAGTGCATGTCTGGCTTCCGAAGCAACGACAACTCGCCCATCCTGCAACGGATCTTGTGCTGGAGGTTCGACGCAGATGTGCGCTCGCTGGTCTCCAACTGCCGAGTCGAACGACGATCGGACGGCGATGGGCGAAGCATCGTGAGTCGGACGCTTTAAAGCGCGCGGCGCTCCCCGACGCCCTGAAAGCGCCAGGGTCGCTTGTCGCCAAATATCCCCTCGAGATCGTCCAGGTCGACCACACACAAGCGGATGTGCTCCTGGTGAGCGAGTACGACAGACGTGTGATCGGCCGTCCTTGGCTGACCCTCGCTCTGGACGTTGCGACCAGGTGCGTGCTGAGTTTCTACGTGAGCATGGACCGTCCGGGGGCGGCAACGGTGGGTTTGCTCCTGACCAGAGCGGCACTATGCAAGGCGCCATGGCTCGCGAAGATTGAGGTGGACGCGGATTGGCCGATGCGCGGAATTCCGCAAGTCCTGCATCTCGACAATGCTGCCGAGTTCAAAAGCAGGGCCCTTCGCAGCGGTTGCCGGGAATACGGCATCGACCTTATGTATCGTCCAGTAGGGCGTCCTCATTTCGGTGGCCATATAGAGCGCCTGAACCGGACTCTAATGGAAAGGGTGCGGGGCCTGCCGGGCGCGACCGGATCGTCTCCGAAAGGTCGCAAGGCGCGACAGTCCGAAAAGACGGCAGCGTTGACACTGCGTGAGTTTGAGCAGTGGCTCGCGATCGAGGTCGCCAGACGATACCATCACGCCGCACATCAGGGGCTGCTTGGCGCGACGCCAGCCGACATGTGGCGAATGCAGGCGCGTAGTGCCGATTCACGACAATTGCCAGCAACTGGAGGCGCTGAGTTGCGGTTCCTGATTCGCTTCTTGCCTGCTGCGCAAAGGACAATACAGGCGTATGGACTGACGCTTTTCCATATTCGTTATTGGCATCCAATATTCGTTGCATGGCGCGAGACCCGGCGCACGGTAACTGTTCGGTACCATCCGGAGGATCTCTCTCGCGTGTTCGTGACCGCAGGAACCCGTGACTACCTCGAAGTCCAATACGCAGATATGCGGCGCCCGGCGATTTCGCTTTTCGAACAGCGAACCGCGCTAAAGGCCATCCGGTCGGAAGGACAGCAAACCGTCTCTGAGGCGCTGATTTTCCGAACCGTAGAGGAGCAGCGCCGCCTAATCGCTAACGCCAGACGGACGACGGCCCGTGCACGTCGGCGGTCACGTAGAAAGTATGTTCCGTTGGAGGAGGTGCTTGAGAGAGTCGTGCAATTCAGGAGCGAGACGTCGGAGCACGAGGTCGAGACGGTCGATTACGATGCACCCGTTCAGGCATTCGATGTCGAGCAATGGTGAGGTGAAACATGAAAAATGGCACGCTCGCGCATTTGCTGCCGGCCGCCAGAAAGCAGGCCGAGTTGGGGAACGACGAACGCATTATTGGGCTTCTTCGCGATCGCTGGATAGACTACCCGCGCGCCACGCAAGCCTTGCAGCAACTTGAGCGTCTATACGAGACGCCTCGCCGCGACCGGATGCCGTGCCTGCTTTTGCATGGCGATTCAAATATTGGCAAGACAAAAATCACCGCCAAATTCCGGCGAGCGCATCCCAACGAGTTTGACGAAAGAAGCGGGGTCGAACGTTGTTCGGTCGTTTCCATGCAGATGCCGCCGACTCCAGACCAGCACCGATTTTATTCGGGGCTTCTTTTCGAGCTAGGCGCTCCGCACAATGCCGCGGCTGGTCTGGCGTCCCTGGAACGACTGGCTCGTGACATTCTCAGACGCGTATCGCCACGGATGTTGGTTGTCGACGAGATCCATCATCTGCTGGCGGGCAGCTATCGCGAGCAGCGTGCGTCCCTGAATCTTCTCAAGTTTCTCGCTAATGATCTGCAGATCAGCATGGTTCTGGTCGGAACACGCGATGCAGTATTGGCGCTTCAAACCGATACCCAGATGATCAGCCGTTATACGCCATTTGAGATTCCGCGCTGGCGCGAAAGCGACGGTCTGCGGCGGCTGCTTGCCGCATTTGAACGGGTGTTGCCGCTGCGCAAACCGTCGGACCTCGCGCGACGCGAGATCGTTCAGTTTGTCTTGAGCGCGAGCGGCGGATTAACCGGTGAAATATCTACGCTGCTGAACAGCGCTGCGGAGCTGGCGATTCGCAACGGCGACGAATTGATCGACATGACACACCTTGAGCATGTCTGCCGAATCACGCAGTAACGCGGCCCCGTGGCCGGTCGCCCCGAGGCCATTTTATGAAGAAGCTTTCGGAAGCTGGCTAGGCAGGGTTGCGACGCGTTATCAGATCAGCGTTGGGACGCTATGGGAACTCAGCGTTTCGGAAGATATGCCTGTGCTGGGAACTGCGGGATGGATACTTTTCCCGACGATTTCGCGATCAGCACTCGGGCGATTCGCGACGCTCGCGCGTCTTGATGACGGCAGGTTGAGCCACATACAGACGCCACCGGCATGGCTCGCTGACCGTCGCTGCATGCCGTACTGCTTCAGATGCCTCGTGCTAAATGACGCGGACGTGTCAGCTCCACGCTGGAAACGTGAGTGGCTTGATCCGACAGCCGAATTCTGTAGCGTGCACCACAGTCCCCTTGAAACGGTGCCGGCGTCCGTGTTCCGGCTATCAAACCACTTCGACGCCGCGCTTCGGGCGATCAGCCGTTACCGCGAAAAATGCTTGTTTCGGACCACCGGCCGCCTGCGCTAGCAGAATTAATGGACAGCATTAGCGCTTGAATGGACACCGCTAGCAAAATTAATGATCTCCAACAGCAAGCGCGAATGATTGTAGAAGCTCAGCCAGTCGATTACCTCGTCCATCGCTTCGCGACGCGTTGCAAAGCGCTGGCCAAGGATGCGTGCTCGCTTGAGCGATCCCCACATGCTCTCGGTCGGCGCGTTGTCCCAACAATTTCCTCGACGGCTCATCGAGCTGCGCATGCCGTAGCCCTTAAGCAGGTCCTGGAAGTCATGACTGCAATACTGGCTACCCCTGTCGCTATGGACGATCAGGCCCGCTTCCGGCCGACGGCGAAACCACGCCATACGCAGAGCGTCAGACACCAGCTCCGTGCGCATGTGTGGCTGCATCGACCAACCCACCACCTGACGGCTGAACAGGTCGAGGATGACCGTCAGGTACAGCCAGCCTTCGTCAGTCCAGAGGTAGGTGATGTCCGTACTCCAGGCCTGATCGGGGCGAGCAGGCGAGAAGTCGCGTTGCAGTAGGTTCGGCGCGACCGGCAGGTTGTGGTTGCTGTCGGTGGTGGCCTTGAAGCGGCGTTTGGTCTTCGCCTTGATGCCGTGCAGCTTCATGAGCCGCTGGACACGATCCTTGCTGACACGAATGCCCTGGGCAAGCAGCTTCTTCCACACCCGCGGCCAGCCGTACTCGCCTTTGGATTCAGCGTGCACGGCCTTGATGTGGACCAGCAGCGCGTCGTTGCTGATGCGTCGGCGCGGACGCTCCGTATCGACGTCCCGGGCCTTGCGGGCGTGGTAACCACTGGGGCTGACACCCAGCACCTGGCAGGTCAGGGAAACCGGCCATTGTCGGCTGTAAAGTTCAATCCAGGCGTACTTCAATCCGACACCTTTGCGAAGTACCCCGTGGCTTTTTCCAATATGTCGCGCTCCATCTTCACGCGTGCCAACTCCGCGCGCAGCCGGGCAATCTCCATCTGTTCAGCAGAAACCTGCTTGCCTGCGCCACTCAGCTTGCCCGCGGCATCGGCCTTAACCCAGTTGTGCAGCGTCTTCGGGCTGATGCCCAGTATCTTTGCCACCGCCGCCATGCTCTGGCCGCCGCGGACCATGCGCACGGCTTCTATCATGAATTCCTGCGTGTACCGTGCTCTCGGATTCCCCATCTTTCCTTCCTCCTTGCGTGAGTTTTACACACTCAGCAAGGGATCCATTTTTGCGGGCAAGCTCAGACTCGGGCAATGTACCTGCGCTCACTGGCCCTGTTAAGGAGTACTTTGTGGCATTGCTAGACGTTTATAGTAGAGCGCACGAGCTCGATGAACAGTCCATCGGTGCTGATAGCAGTTCGCCTCGAAGCCCGGTCTAGCAGCGTGAGGTATATGTGCATGCTGCACGAGTACCTCGATGTCGCCGATGTTGGGGGCGCAGAGCATGTCTTGGCTCTTGGCTGTGGCACTGGAGTGGAAGTGCGTGAGCTTATCAGGCGCCCAGATTTCCACGGGAAAGTGACCACCATTCATATCAACGCTGGCTTATCAACAGGGCAAAGGCTTTTGCCGCCCAAGAGGGTCGCGGAGAGCGGGTCGAGTGGCTAGTGGGCGATGCGCAAAGCTTGAATTTGACTACGGCCTCCTTCGACCTTGTCATTGCGCATACGTTGGTCAGTCACGTACCCCATCCTGAAAGAGTACTCCAGGAGGCAACGCGAGTGGTCAGGCCCGGCGGCACGGTCATCATATTTGATGGGGACTACGCCACGCTGCATTCGGACCGGACCGCGAAATGGACGAGAGAATAATCACCGCGTTAATCACTAACCCGCGCGTCATGCGAACCATGCCCCAACTTCTTCGCGATGTCGGGCTCGAGCTGGCCGATAGTCGGGGTTGGGTTCTCACCGAGATTGGACGGGCCGACTTCTTCCTGGCGGCGCTGCAGTCGTTCTCCGTCCTTTTGCCGAAGACAGGTGTAGCCACGCCTGAGGAGGTCGAGGCGTTTGTCGCTAGCCAACGGGAGGCTAGTGAAAGAATACCTTCTTCGCTGGGTACAACTTCTACGCGCTGATTGCAAAGCGCCCTCTTTAGAAGGCCGCCCGGCGGCGTTTCAGCAAGGCACAGTTCGGTCAACGACCTCCATCCTTCCACTTAACGTGGTAAATGGTCGGCAGAATGTGAAGGTTCTGTCCGGGTCAGCCTGGCGAATGTCTTGCACATCTGCAGCAACTCCCTACGCTAGTGCGCAAGCTTGGGTACTCCGCTCTGTATCCGGGTAAGCCATTCGGTTTGCGGTTACGCAGGAGCATACGCTGACGAGGCGCACTTCCTGCGTTGAACCGAAAGCAGCTTGCATGTTGGTGCTTCTCCGCGCGGAACGACGCGATTCAAGAAGGCGTCCGCCCGAGTTCGCAATATCAAGAACCTGAGAGAAGACAATTGGGGCAGCCATCCGAGAAAGCGCCTACCCGGTCGAGCGCACTGGTCGAAGCAATGCTGTCACCAGGCTGGGCCAACGCTGTCCGGGCCCTGGTGCTCGCATTGGCGGTGACGACGGTGACGAGCCTTGTCAGCAGGACGCTCAAGGCGACGGCCGGAGAACTCGCTCCAATCTGGCTGACCAATGCCGCCCTGCTTGCGCAAATGATGGTGACACCGCAAAGACAGCGATGGTGGGCATTTGCCGGAGGCGTACTGGGCTATCTAAGCGCCAGCCTTCTGGCTGGTGAACGTCTATTTGTGGCCGTCTCGTATCTGTGCGCCAACCTGCTCGAGGTGCTGGTTGGGTTGGCATTCGCCCCACCTCTCTCGACGGTCGCCGAACTCTTTCGTCCGAAGTCTCTCGTGAAATTCATGGCCGGTGCCGTGTTGCTCGCGCCGGCTGCGTCCGGACTGCTGGTGACCGCAATGCTGCACGGACAGCCAGTTGGCCACGCGCTGCAAAATTTTCGTAACTGGTTCCTCTCGGATGCCTTGAACCTCGCCATATTGACGCCCGCCGCTGTCGTCTTCTGGACCGGGGAGGTGACCCAACTGCTGCGTGGCGAGCGCGGGCGGAAGACAGGGTGCCTCCTGCTCCTGGTTTGCGTCATCACGACGGCCGTATCCGGCCAAAACCACTTTCTGCTGTTGTACTGGGCGCTCCCGCCCATTGTGCTGCTGGCGTTTCAGGCAGACCTGGCAGGCTTGATGGTTGGATTGCTCCTGTGCCTGGGCATTGCGGTGTCGTTCACCGTTCGCGGGTCGGGACCGCTCTCGACGTTTCCCTATGGGGGCATGCAAAGCCGTATCTTTGAGCTGCAGCTTTTTCTCGTCGCTGCGTTGGGCATTGCAGTACCTATCAGCGCCACGCAGGCGCGGCGTAGCCGCCTCCTTGCAGTGCTCCGTGACCTCGAGCAGCGATATCGGATACTGGCAGAGAACGCGACCGATGTCGTCATGAGCATGGCGCTCGATGGCAGGCTTACGTACGTTTCACCACGCGCTATGGCCGTGACAGGAATTGCCCCTGAAAACCTTGTCGGTTTGCACCTCCCGGACCTGGTTCTGTCCGACGACCGTGATGCCCTTGCTGCAGCAATTGAGAGCATGGCGATGGGTGCGACCGAGGCTTCCCGGGTGATTCGCTTCCAGCGCACGGATGGCCGGGTCGTATGGATGGAAATGTACCTTCGCCCTGTCATCGAAGGGATTCGCGGCAAGCCCCAGGCACTCACGGCGACAGCGCACGACATTACGGAGCGCCGGGCGGCAGAGCAGCGCCTTGCAGAGGAGCGAAACCAGTTGCATGCGTTTGCCTTCCGGGACGGACTGACCGGCGTTTTCAACCGCCGATACTTTGACCGCGAACTGGCGCTTCAATCGCAGCAGGACGCCCGTAAAAAAGACCGTGGCTTTGTCGCGGTTGTCATGGTGGATGTCGACGGATACAAGACCTACAACGACCGATACGGCCATCAGGCTGGCGATGAATGTTTGCGCGCGGTAGCGCAAGCTATTGCATCCTCGGCGAAACGTCCTGCAGACATAGTCGCGCGCTACGGTGGGGATGAGTTTGCGTTGATTCTGAAGGACACGGACCCGGACGGAGCACGCGTAGTTTCCGAGCGCATCCGGCAGGTCATTGAAAGCCTCGAGATTGGACATGTCGCGTCCCGCGCCGGCACTGTAACGGTTAGCTGCGGAGTGGCGGCGCAACGACTGGACCGTGGCGCCGACAGCCTTAATCTGGTTATGGCCGCAGATAGAGCGTTATATGCGGCAAAGCGGCGAGGACGGAACCAGACTTGTGTGGCCGGGGCCGACGACGCAGATGACCCATGACGGTGACGCGGACATGCACGCTGGCTTTTTCAGCACCGCGACTTTGACCCGCTTCATCGCACGGCGGGAATTACAACACCGTTCGTTCCTGTAAAGGCCGCGGGGTTGCATGCGGGTCTATGTGAAAAGGAAGAAGCAGGCGCAAGACATATGCGGTCAAACCCGAAACGGTTCGCCCGTCGCGGGTCAAACCGTTTCTCACCTAGGCCAGCCTTGACGGCGCGAGACGCTTAGTCGTGCGAGTGGTAGTTATGGTGAGACTGAGGATGGTGAGGTTGAGGATGGTGCCGCACGGGGGCGTCCCGGCCGTCGCGGTGCGTATCAGCGAACGACAGCGCGGGGGCTGCGAACGAGGCGACGATGAGGACAGCAAGAGCCTTCTTGAAAACGAGTTTCATGTAAATCCAGGTGAAAGTGAGCGAGTGTCAGACCAGGAGAGCGATGCAATGCCTCGAATCACTGCGATGCAAATACATATTGCGTATCACCGATTTCGCGTCGGGGAACCGCTACGTAGCATGCGCGGCCAAACTCTCGCGCGCACCAATACACGCAACGGCAGGTGGTTTTGCAACGGGCCTGCATTTCATCGTGAAAGCAGTTGTCCGCAGCTTTTGCGTCGCGCTGACCGAGTCTATTTCTTTATCGCATCGACCGTGCAGCTCACAAACAACGCGAGAGCCGGCTCCATGTTCGCAAGGGACACCGCGGCGGTCTCCACTGTTGCTTCAGTCATGAAGGGCGGTTTGCGTGCGCTGTCATAGCGCGCGTACGCATCGAACACCGCAATTGTTTGCTCCACTGCGAGCAGTGCGAAGGTCGCGCTTTTCGCCCGATGAGGCTCCAGGTTTTCTCCTGGTGGCCCGCGTCAATCGCTTTCAGCGACTGCACAAGGGACTTGAGTGTCCTCGGCAACTATCGTGCTGTAGATAGGCGATGTCTGCTTCCAGCCTTCTCGAGATTGTTGGACTGATGTCCGTCCATGGACAGGTCGGTCGACGTCTGGCGCAGCAACCCGGAGGCTCGAGCGAGAAGCTTGTCTACGACCCCCGAGTTCGGCATGCAAAACGCGGCCAGCAGCTCGGGCAACGACCGCGTGCCGGCCCACTGGTCGTAGGCTAGAACATCAATGTTGTGCGTTGCCGTTATGAGTTCAGTTTCCTCAACACGCAACGATGCCGTGATAACGGCCCGCTCAGACTCATCGAGCTGGCTGAAATACTGGTGGTCAGGACGCAGGCCGACAGGTGCCAGACGGCGGCACTCGCCAGGCGCCAATGCCTCAAAACGGAAACGTGCGCTCTCGGCAAAAGCCGGCACACATTTGACGAGCAGTTCGACATCGGAGGGTGTCGTCTCCCCATCGTTCGTGACCAAAATTTCACGGATGACCGGAACGTGTTCTGAATCGCCGCACCCTATCGTCAGGTCGGCAATAACCTGAACGCTCGGTAGCTTTACGTCGGTGTCGGTCGTCAAATCCTCAGCGTCGTCTGGCTGACGCACCTTCCGTCACAGGTGGCGAAGTAATGCCGGTCCGGCATGCTTGCCCAGGGCAACGACCGAATCTTGCCGGAAGCTTTCGACGCCCTTCATTGTTCTTCCCCGGCATGGTGTGCACAGAGTTAAGCTGTGCGGCAGGCAAGCGCCGAGCATTCAGGAGGCCACATGCAACATCGAATCGTCATTGCAGGCATCGTGCGCCTGATGACTGTGGGAGCTGCTTATGTCCACGCGGCGGAGGGCGAGCAACAGCAAAACCAGTTGCCATCGAGCCGGTTGCCTCACGGACCGTCGCCCGCTGGTGGGTTGAACGAGAACCAATCATCGACTCAGGCAAAGCCGTTCACAGCGGAACTCCGGTTTGACATCAAGAACGGTGAACCGGGGTTGCCCAATGAATATACGAAGCTGGTGTTTGCAGACGGCAGCAACCGATATGTCGCGCTTGTGCGTCGCTCAGGCAAGGTGATGAGCGGGGGAATACTCCGCGGCGCGACGGTACAGGAGTGGGGTCTTCACGAGGTGACTTTGGGACCTGAAACAAATGGCAGGGGAACCGGCTACCTTGTTATCACTCGTGGCCCGGGCGGACATCATTACCCTCGCCGATATCCGCTCGCTCGCGGATATGAAAACGCCTGACTGTCTTCATCAACGACTGGCAAACCCAAGAGTGCCGGTACCCTGAGCAGCCTTTCCGGTCAGCGACATCGACGCTGGGCATTGTGGGGCGATGTGCTGAACTTTGTGGCGCCCGTCTAATGCCGGCCCTGAGAAACATTGCGAAGATTCTCGCGAACGCGTCTGGCGACCAGAACGGTCAGGTAATCCAGGACGCGTGCACCGTCGCTGTATTCGGCCCACGTGTCCGCATACATCTTCGATACTGTCTCCGCAGGTGTGTTGGTGTCAGTGGCGATTGCCTTGACGACATCTTTAACGCTGGGCTGGGTCATCGAGTGCTCCTGGCTTTCGAAGAGAGAGGACGCGCGTGCCGAAAGGCGATTAAACGATGTTGCGGACCCGCATGCAAATTCAATCGACCTATTGTTCAAGCAAGCTGATTGTCGTCGTTGTGCCCGCAGAGGTTTTGATGTTGGGCCGTGATGTGCTTACTTCACTGCACCATCCTCGCTGCTGGTGACGTGTCAAACGCACGCGGCAAGTGCGCACTGGACAGATTCAACGGTGTCAGCGACTTGCGCCGGTTTGCTCGTGAATTGTCCACAGCCTTGCGAACAGATTGTGTGGACAACTTGGTGGTCCGGGTATGAGGGTGGCATCTCCAATGCAGTCTGGCAGTTAGAAAATAACGGTATATACTGTTTATACCGTTTAACAGTGCGGAGATATTCATGAGTCAACCCAGCGTGAGGAAACCGACGAAGAAGGCCTTTCACTTTCCGAAGAATGCCAACGGCCATGCAAAAGCCGATGAGAAGCCGGCCGATGAGAAGAGCGCGGCTGCAGCACGAGATGCCCAGCCGGCCCCGACGAAGGCCGACAAACAGAAGCGTGCGAAACCCGTTGAAACCGCACAGGTCAATCCAAGAACAGAAGTGAAAGCGAAACGCGCGAAGAAAGAGAAGGTCGTGCGCGACAGCTTCACGATGCCGAAGCCCGACTACGAGAAAATCGCAGCGCTGAAACAGAAGTGTCTCGACGCAGGGGTCTCGGTGAAAAAGAGTGAGCTTCTTCGCGCTGGGCTGCTTTTACTGGACTCGGCTCCGACCACCGAGAGTCTGCTGGCAGCTGTTTCTAAGGTCGAAACCGTCAAGACTGGTCGACCAGCAAAATCGTAGCTTTACCACGCTTCGAGCGGGCCACCCCTGCAGCCCGCGTTTCACCGCTGCGCCGGATGCCTGCGCACTTTTCGTGGACCTTCTGCCACCGTACCTTACGTGCTGCAGTGGGCATGAAACCGGGGGCAACTAAAAAACAACCTGGTCGGATGACAGGAGTTCCGATGCCGGATAACCACCTTTCCGGTCGATTCGACGCTGACATCAACGGCTTATTGGCCAAGGTTTTTGAGATGGGCGGCATCGTTGAATCGCAAGTCATCAATGCGATGCAGGCGCTGAACCACCTGGATTTGGACCTGGTCGATAGAATCATCATCGACGAGCGTCGACTCAATGCCCTCGAAGCGGAAGTCGATGAAGAGTGCATCAACATCATCGCGCGGTACCAGCCGGCTGCACGCGACCTGCGTCTGTTGATGGCCATCTCGAAGACCGTCACGAACCTCGAGCGTGCTGGGGATGAAGCGCGGAAGGTGGCGAAGCGGACTCGACGAATTGCAGAAGGCCGCAATGCACAGGCCATCAATGTCACGGAAATCGCGCTATCCGGTGAGATGGCCATAACTATTCTCCACCGTGCGCTTGATGCGTTCGCGCGCCTCGATACAATTTCCGCCGCACAAATCGTCCGCGACGATGACGCCATCGATGAACAATTTCGTGCAGTCATACAGAAGTTGGTGACTACCATTATGGACGACCCGCGGGTGGTCGCCATTGCGCTGGACCACCTTTTCATCGCGAAGGCCATTGAACGCATTGGCGACCATGCGACGAACATAGCGGAAATCATTATCTACGTCGTCAAGGGCAAGGACGTGCGCCATGTTTCTCGCGAACAACTTGAACACGAAGCCTTCAGCGAATAACTATTCCGTTGTCGTCAGGGTGACACTACCCGGCAGGTCTTTGTGTGGATGGCGTCACGTTTTCCGTTATAGCGAATCGCTTGCATTTGCAGCGTGGACAATCGCTCAAAGTGGTCAAGCCGGGGAAATGGAGGTTGCAGTTCTATCAGTTCAAGCTCGTCGACCAACGCTCCAGGCATGCCTTCGCTCAGCCATGCACATATGTCAGCAAGCTGTTCCGGTGAGACGAACACATACCGAGCCGCCGGCTGTTCTTTAACACCGCGCCGCCCGGCGCAACCGAGAGAGTATCGCTGTTGATGCATTAACGCCTCAGACTAGACGCGCCGTCGATTTGAGAATAGACGTTGAGGCGGCAACGCGCGTGAGTGCGCGCCGCGGCCAACCGCTGGTTTTCTAGTCGCCGTCACAGCTCCGATGCGTGCTGACCGGCACGCGTTATCTCTTTCTGGTCACGGTGTTTGGCCTGCTGCGACAGGGGACCGCGACCAACGTGTGAAGCGCCATCAGCCATACAAAAAATCGCATCGACAGGACAGTCCTACGAAACAGACACATACTCGCTGCAAAACCGCGTCTCAATCAGTCCGTACGTCCGGGCGCTTCTACGTTGGGCGCCAACCGGGATTGCGCGTACATTGCTGGGAAATGACGTTGTTCCCATCCATCACCCGCGCGACATAGGCCCTGTCTTCGGCGTCAAGTATGCGCGTCCATTCGGCGGCGAGATTCTCATCGAGTGTCTCAAACACGCTGACCTGCATGTCGGTTTCGCCGGTGAACGCCGCTAGCGTGTAGGTTGCGTCACCAGGGAGGTCGAGCAAGGCCTCATCCTCAAAACAGACTTCCAGAATATAACGTTTAGTCATGCTCGTGACCCGAGGTTGGTATGAACCCGGGAAGCTGACTCGCCTCGGGTAGCCGGGAGGCTGCGAACGCTTCCGCAAGCATGAGTGCGAATCCATCCACCGTCGCCGGGCGCAGGGCAACATGCCCTCTCAAGAAATCTGCCCACCCGAATTTCGCATTGAATTCACCCGGATTTGCAAAAACGCCTGCTCTTCTTACAAATGCAGCAAGGCTCTGGAAGGGGTCATTGGGGATTGCTTCAACAGACTCAGGCAAGTCAGAGAGCGGATATCTCCGCCCGTGTTCATCGAAGGGGTGCAGCCAGCCTCGCTCTGACATGGTCTTCACAAATTGCTCTTCCGTGAAGCCGCGGAAATCGTCCCTGATGCGAACCGGCGCTTCCGGCAGGCCCATGTCAAACCATGCGCGTGCCCAATGATGATGGTCAATTACGTGGAGCGACCCCGACGGCCCATGAACCACCGCGATGGCCTGTTCCTCGGCGAACGCACGTCTCGCTTCAGGCTTAAGCTCAAGATAGCTCGCCGCCTTGGCCCGTACCTGAACGTAGCCGATTGCCCCCTGCGTGGGTCGCAGCAGGGCCCACGGGACCCAGCGTGGCGAGTTAGTGTCGTCAGCCGCTGTGCCGCTTCCCGATTCCGATTGCTCATGCATACGCGGCTCCGAAAGTGACGACGCACGAACCGGACATGGCGCAAGCGCCGCAAATCCTGACGAGCAAGCGCCGCGCCTACGGGTCGGCAAGCCATCCATGGGAGGGTACGGTTCTTGCCGCATTCCGCGTATCTGCAAGGCGAGGAAACGACCATGACAACAGACGACGGCACCCAGACGCGCGGCGCGGAGGCGCTGGCGGAGGCGAACTTCGCCACCTATGCCAACCCCGTGGTCACTGAGGCCATCGAAGAGGCAGCGGCTCTTCGGAACGACGCCGACGCCGAGAAACTACACAAGCTTCGCGTAGCCCTGCGTCGGATGCGAACTCTGCTTTGGGCCTATCGGCCGATTCTGGATGCGAAATATGACAATGAGCAGCGTGACCTCTTCAAGTCTCTTGCGAGTGCGGCGGGCAACACACGCGACTGGGACATACTGATTGAGCTTGTCGAAAACGACGGCGACGAGACTTTGTTGGGCGCATTCAGAAAACACCGGAATGAGACGGCCGAGAAAAGCGCCGAAACTCTAAGAAACTCCCATCTTGACAGGACCCTGCGCGACGCAGTAAGCGAGGCCAACCGGGAGTTGAGCACCTCCTCTGGGCGAACGCCGCTCACGAAGTTCGTGCAGAAAAGAGTGAAGGCGGCACAGGACCAACTAAAGAAGCGGATGCACCACGCGTCGAAAGCGGGCGGCTCCGACTACAGCTCTTACCACGACGTACGCAAAGCAGGAAAAAAAGTAAGATACCTTATCGAGTTCTTCGAGCCCTTGCTAAAAAAGCAGCAGCGCCACGGTCTTAAAAATTTGAAGCAGCTACAAAAGCGTTTTGGCGAGCTAAATGATGTCGTCGCGAGCCGCGACCTTCTCAACACACATCGTGCGTCGCTGCCCGATGGCGTCGGCACGAAAGCGGCCCTGCGTGCTCTAAAGAAAAAACAGAAACGCCGAATCAAGGCAGCGTCGAAGCTGCTTTAGCGCAGATATTGCTGCAATTAGCGCAACGCACAAGGTTGGCGCGTTATCTTTGATTGAAGGAATTCGACCGGCGCCCAGTGTGACGCATTGGTCCGCGTCGCCAAGGGTTCGTCGACACGACGGCGGTTGGTTGAGTGCATAAAAGAGCTCGTCAGACTTAGCGCTTCATAGACAAAAAAGCTCCTTCCTTTGAAGGAGAATTAAAGACCTCTTCACCAATGCCCCTGCATCAGAATGCCAAGTTATGCCTCGTCCTGCCGCATCGTCCGACAAGCTCGTGCCAGCAGGACGGAAGGATTATCGCCAGTTTTTTTTTGGATTGCTGGCATCGCGCATCGGTCCGTGTCGTCAAGTCGCTCACGAAAGCAACGAGCGCAAGACCTGGGTGGTGATTGCGCTGTGCAGCACGATGATGCTTGTTGAAATTTTCGGCGGGAGCATGTTCGGGTCGTTGGCGCTTGTCGCCGACGGCCTCCATCTGTCGACGCACGCCGGTGCGATGCTGAGTTCCGCGCTGGCGTACACCTAACGACTACCACAGTCACTGGCAGCACCGCCGCATGGCCGCAGTCCCGTCATTTAGACTGGACTTCTCAATTCGCCTCAGCGGACTGGCGGTCATCACATCTGTCCATCGCAGCCGCTGATTGCTGGCTAAGCGCGCGCTAAGAATGCGCGTGTATCCTGAACTCCTCGAACGTACTGAGGCCATTTCCGCTTGCGCCCGTCGCGGGTTGGCTCGTCTCGGTTGCCGTGCTCATGTCCAAAAAGTGCCTGGTTCGTACGGGCCGGTGAGTAGCGTTCGTTTCCCACGTCCAGCGGATGGTCACCGCCGTCGGGTCAAGACGGCACAGCGTTGCCGCCATTGACCTCAGGCAACAGCCATCCCTTTTGGGACCCGACAGCACGTACGGGTCCTTTTTTCTGCATGCCATGGACGTTGCCGATGCTGTCGCGTCCGCGCTGAGGGGAAACAACGTTCCGGCGTAGTCTCCTGACCTTAAAGAAGAACGCGACCCGACGCGAGGCTGTCCTTGACGCTTCTGCCGGACTGGGCCTGAGCAGGCTTCTCCTTGCACCCTCCGTAGCGCACTACAACTGCTTACAACTCTCACGGTGACCCGGTGCACCGTTCTGTCGGCTGCGGCGTTCTTGCTGACACACTCAACGGAGCGCGACATGAGCACCAACCTGACTTCCAGTTCACCGCAACGCAGCCGTATCCATCCGCTGGTTGCAGGTGCTGCCGTAGCCGTCATCCTGGCCAGCGCTACGGGTATCGCGGCGATGACGGGCCTTCTTCCGACGTCCCGCGCTGTAACGGCGCCTTCGACGAAAGCTATGCCGGTCGCGGCACAAATCGCCAGCGCGCCGGTTGCTTCACCGCAGCCCAACGCAGAGCAACGGGTGACCCGGGAGGAAGCGCCCGCGCAGCCGCGCGTCCATCACCACCCCAAGGTGCCGGTCGAGCAGGGTGCGAGGTATGCGAACAGCGACGCATATCAATCCACGGTGACATCCACACCGAGGCCAATCGCCGTTGACCCGAACGCCGGCGAAGTAGTCGCCGTCAATACGGTTCAGGAATCAGAACCCACTACGGGTCTCGGAGCGGTAGGCGGAGCCGTCGCTGGCGGGCTGTTGGGAAATCAGGTCGGTGGGGGGCGTGGTCGCATCCTGACCACGATTGCCGGCGCCGTCGGCGGCGGGCTCGCGGGCAATGGCATCGAGCACGCTGTGCGCAAGGCGACGAGCTACCAGGTGCAGGTCCGAATGCAGGACGGCAGCTACCGGAATTTCAATTACTCAACGCAGCCGCCGGTCCAGGTTGGTGAGCGCGTTCACGTATCAGGCGACTCCCTGAGCGCGTCGTAATCAGGCTGCAAAACCGGCGGGACTTTTGCGGTTACTGCCGGTTACAGCATTGACAATACGGCCTTACCTGCTGTGGCTTGGCCCCCCTACAATCTGCGTCGTTCGTCGTTGTCTGGCATCCGTCAGAAACGGGCAGGACTGGAGAAGTCATGAAGCACGCAACCCTTATTCTCGCGGTGGGATTTTCTGCTGCCTGTGCGTCCAGCGGGGCTTTCGCTCACGCGGACATCGGCGTTTTTCTGGGGGTTCCTGGTCCGGTGTATGTCGCGCCACCCCCGGTCGTGTACGAGGCGCCGCCCCGAGTGGTCTACGCACCGGCTCCGGTCTATGGCTACGGATACCACTATGAAGGCGACTACGGCGACGAGCGCCGATGGCATGACCACGGCCGGCACCGCGGATGGGAACACCATCGTCGCGAAGATGACGACTGATTTTTCACTGCTTGCTCGTAGCGTAGCCGCCCGGTCATGCCCTGCTGTCGCCTGTCATTGGCCGGGTCACCAGCATGCACAGCGTCGCGATACAGAATCCGGCCGAAGGCTATTGCGTTCGAGGCAGTGCCTGGAACTGCTGCTGTACATGGCAGTCCTCGCTTGGACCGGAGCATCGGCCAGTGGCATTGAATGCGCGGCAACCCGCCGACCAGCTGAGCGCGTCATCTGTAACCATGCCATTGTGAACGACGAGTACAACGGTAACTTCGCTCAGCAACAGGCACTTCTCAGCAGCGGTAACCTATCACCCCGGCAACTCGCTCAACGGCGGCACGTCCGGAACGCGAATACCGACGTGTGCTGCATTGGCACGGTCCCCGTGCAATGGAAAACGAAAGCTGAGCCCGTGGAAGCGAAAACTGCCGCTGCGGCCGCTCCGGGTATGGCTGCCGCACCCAACTTGGCTTCCGTTGGACCGACATCCGGTGCAGGCGTTGTTCCTCCTGAAGAGCCGAATGTTTCTGCAGCCGCAGCATCAACAACATACGGAGCCTCTCTGACGCGCCAAGGCACTCAGGCGAGCGCCGCGCTGCTGCAACCGGCCGCAAGTAACACGCTCTCACCGCGGGTTATTTCATCCGCGTCCAGCGCGTACGACGCGCGCCGCGAAAGGAGGCTGGCCGCCGCGTTGATATTGCTCATCCTTATCGCTATTCCACTTAGCGCGTTCGTCATCCACCGGAACAAAAAGCTCGGGATAACCACCAATTACCGGAGAAGTCGCGTTAAGAAGAAGCGCTGAATTGACGCACCTCATCATCGGCATGGCATGCGGCCAACACCGATTGGATGGACGGCGCGCTGCCATTCCACACCGCGGACTGGTAGCCCTGACCGTCGGGCACTTTTTGGTAGCGTCAAACCGCGGCATGAATACCCGGCGCAGATTGGTGCGTTGGTCGACCCGCTCGTCAATCAGGTATGCCGGGTTAATCTCAATTGCGAGTGCCAGCGAGGTTCGGACGTCTTCGCATTTGCAGGGCGCAAGGGTTCTGCGGGCAGCACGACGGCCAGCCAGGCAAAAGCACTCAGAAAAGGAATTTATGCGCCAGGTCCGCCAAACCAATCACGATTTCAAGGGCAATAAGCCCTATGACATACCATTCGAGGCGGTGAACGTGTTTGGTTTCCGCGATTTCGGCCAGGGTTTGCGCAGTTCCCGAAATTAGCTGCAGCTTGCGTTCAAGCGCGGCTTGTCGCTCGTGCAGTTCGTATTCGTCCTCCAATAGTGCATAGAGGCCGCCGAGTTCCGGGTGTTCCCAAAGGGTCTCCGGCTTGTCGCCGATTTCAGCCCGGCCGACCATGCGGTGTTCGATTAGGAGCATCCCGCCAATTTTTGAGAGTAGCGTTTTGGCGTCCGCGCTCACCTTTCCCGTTCTCGCCAGTTCCGATGCCAGCGGAATGATGCTATCGAACTCGCTCGCGGTCTTGTCTTCGTACATCGACAGCACAAGGCTTTTGCTGAGGCTGTCCGCTATCACTTGAGCCTTTTCCAACGTCAGCGCATCGAGCCAGACTGCACCGCCTTGCACCGCAACGTTCGTCTTGCCGCTCTGGATGGCGATTTCTTCGAGCTGAGGTCGCCCGTAGGCGTTGTACAGCAACTGACCTAACGAGGAGAGAAACCGTTGTTCATCACCAAGCGACACACCAAAAAGCACGACGACGCCGTACCTGAAAAGAACGGCGATGCCGTCAGCCCCCCCTACCGTTACGGTCAGAGGCGTGGTGGCGAGTGAATCCGTGATTTTGAAGTTCTTGAGGTCAATCCGGTCGGCGATGAGATGTGCACGAGCCTGTACCTGCGGAAGCGAACTGATGGCGAGATTCGACATTGGGTACGCACTTCAATTCGTTGAAGTCATCGAAAGTATAGGTGTGAACCCAATGCTGCGGTATGCGTTTGACAACTGCGCTGCTTGACCGACTCACATACCACTGCCATATAGTGGAAACAGGTAACGATTCCTGGCGCTTTAAAAACAGCACGGCGGGGCAGCCCGCTTCGCGGGCTGCAACCCATAAAAGCTCACCCAAACGTGACAAAAAGAGGAGGAAATCGACGCACCGGAATGATGTTTCTGAGCATCAGGGGTGGGTCAATTCTAGATGCAAAAAGTGGGTCAGTTCGCGGCGCAAATCAACAGCCAGATGCTTGACGTGCTGATAGCGTCGTACACCTGCATGACCAGTGCTTCTCCGCTGCGAACATCCCCGGCGGGATGCATCGAATTGCCGTTCCGGAAGTCGTTCCTCGCGTCGTAAGTGGGTTCAATGAAGATGAACTTCCCGGTCAATGAGTTGCTGGCGAGCCGAGAGATGAGCGTATCCATCCCGACAAACCGGTTAAGGAGGTTTTGCATCCCATGGATGCCCCGCGCTTGCGCAACGTCGCCCTGCACGATAAGCAGTCCGACGCTTGTAGCTTTGAGAAAACCGTGCCGTTCGGGAACGTGAAGAGCGGCGCGTTGGAGAAGATGGCTCCCACGACCTGCGCGTCGCTTGGCGAGTGGTCGAGTCCAGACGAGGTTCCGGCGACGGCAAAAAACCGATTTGGCCACGTCAAGCCCGGCATTGAAGCAAACCAGTTGTCGCACACCCCGAACTGGCTGGCCAGGAAATCCAGCACTGGGAGTTGGTCCCGTGTGAACGCGCAGAAGGCGTCTGGCACGACGTCGGAGTGGTCGACATAGGTCGCGGCAAACCCCGTCTCGTGAAATAGGGATTAAGGCGGAAACGTGCCCCGGACGGCGACTGCCGTCTCACCACTCCTTCATGGTTTTACTCAAGAAGGTTCCTACCATCCCTACGCCTAGCCCGAAGGACGCGGTACTAAAGCCGCCTGATGGCACCTCCGAACCGGCGTCGGCCGCTATGAGTGCCAGCCCGCCAAAACCGAGTGCTATCAAACCCCACCTATTTCTGGTTTTCGTGTCTTGCAACGATGATGAGGCCTCCGCGCTGGCTTTGCAGACCACATCACGCGTCTGACTGATATCCCTCTCAATGAGTTTCGGGTCGGGCTTCTCGGTAATGTCATTCCGAAAGTCTTTGGCTCTATTGAGAATCTGCCCGGCAGCTTCGTTGCTAACGCCAATCTCTTTCAGTGCGGTGGCTTCTGAGTCGACGAAGCTTCCCGCGAACGAGCGCGCTGCCTGAAGCGCCTCGCGTTGTTCGCCGCCGCTCTTTTTAGACTTTGCGTACAACGCATTCTTGAAGGACTCGTCGCTACTCAGGCGTTTGAGCGCATTGCATCCCTGCGCATAGGCCTTTGCCACCTCTTCAGGGCTAGAATTTTCATTTAGCGCGTATATGGCGTTCGTCGCGTCACCGATATAACCCAGCGGGGAAGCGGCGTAAGTGGGTGCGGATAGCACGAGTACGATAGCTATCGAGATGGCCGCTGACTTGATGAGAGAAAGGGCATGGATGCCTCCAGCCGACGTGACGCATACGACCTGAACAGAGCAAAGGAACGCTATCGTTCCGACACTTTATAGAAGGTTGGGGCAGATACCGCAAGATGAGGGCGCATGTGCGAATGGGATAGCTCGCGGTGCGATGCACCATCATCGTCCGCAGCTTAAGAAAACCGACGAACGGCGGCAACGTGCGAGCGTCACATTGAGCAGGCGGCCGTCACCCTGTTGGGCGGTCCGCCGCGCGACGGTCCGGTCCGGAAGTTCGTAGTGACAATCGGGCGGGCGTGCCGCTCCAGATGGCCTTGAAGTCCCGGCGGCTTTTTCAAGCGTCTGCTGGTTACATTGCTTTCGACCCTTGATTCTCGCCAGTACGCCACCTATTGTGAAAAGGTGCCATTGCGACACGACACATACGGAGGACATCATGCCATCGCCCAAAAAGGCCTCGCCTGCTCACGGGGCTGAAGCCGAGATGTCGAGCAAGAAGAAGGTAGCCTCGCCGGCGAAGGGTGCCGGAAAGGCTCAGGGCGAAAAAAGCCCCCAAATGACCAAGCAGCGACCCAAGAACAAATCGAAAGCGTGAGATGGACGCCCCTGAATTGGGGCGTTTCCATTTGGTGACGAAGCTCGCCATCTTCTTCCGGAGAGGAGGAAACAACGATGCCGGTGAATCGCGTTGCTGGTGATGCGCGAAGATGAACGTGGTGCATCGAGCTACATGACGACAGGAGAGCTCGGCAAGTCTTCTCGTGGTGGGCCTATGCGCTGGGAAGTGCTTCTTGAGCAGTACCGTGACCTGTGCGACTCCGCGTACGGCGCCCGCTTGGTATTTACCCCGCTGAAACTCCGACTCCATCGCCGGCAGACAGGGTCCCATTCTTTACCGGGGACTCGCAAATGGATGCCTCGGTCCGCAATGATTCAACATTGCGGTCGGCCAGAAGGAGGTCGAGAACACCATTCGAGGGGCCAGAAACCGCCGAAATGCGTTCCGGAATCGTCTTCGCAAGATATCGGACGAAGGCCTGCGAAAGCGACTTCACCGTTCCATAGTCGAGTCGCGGGTTCAGCGGCACGACGACGTGTAAGATAGTCGGGGTCGCCCCTCATCACTGCCATGGCCGCGGCGTCGAAATGGGGAACGGACTCGACGGTAGGGTCGTTCGGTCAAGCGACTGTCACGCCGTCGTCAAAGACGCTGGCGGCCCCTGCTCGGCGTAGCGGTTGCTACACGTTTGGACATTGTGAGCTGGACGCTCAGTTTATTCGCAGCGGCATCTCGTGCATCGTAGGTGCTTTGATAGTCCCCAAGGGGGGTTCCAGTCCTCGACTCGACGATGGGCCTTCGTCAAACCCGTACGCTATGGACAGTCAGAATACGGTACCGGATAAGGACTTCCGCCTCCTCTTCGAATCGGTACCCACCCCGCTGTTGATTTTGAAACCCGACGCTGCTTTTACGATTGCAGGCGTCAGTGACATGTATCTCGAAGAGACGTTAACGGTTCGGGAAGAAATTGTCGGCAAGGGCCTCTTCGACGTTTTCCCGGACAATCCTGCGGTGCCCGAGGCGGACGCAACGACGAACTTGCGCGTGAGAACAGCTTGAGCGCGACGCGTTGAGAAGTAGCCAGAACTGAAAAGGGATGTGACTACCGGGTAGACTGGTGATTGACATGCACGGACGCCAATCAGGATAGTTGGTTACGACCCCGCGTTACCCGTTGGGAGTTTTTCATCAGAGGCAGTTGGCAGCAGGCGGCGTCAGGCACAGGTACCCATTCGCATGTTCCATGGCAAACACGACAAGAGACAATCGATAAACGTTAAGAGCAGTCAGCGCTTTTCATACGCCGCCCTGCGTCCAGCGCCGGGTAACTTTCGGCCACGACGACAAGGCTGCGCAACAGGTAAAAATGCCAGGTGCGACCTGGTCAACACCACCCTCGGGCCAACACGCTTGCCCTAGCTTGGGCCCACAGCGGGCCGAACAAAGCTTACTTTTGTCGGCCGTTCATCAATCACTGGCGCGCCGGGCGACATCGCGCGCCCGTTTGGACTTCAAACCTCGCTCACGCCCCGACGCCCCCTTGAAGCCACCTCGGAAGACAAGGGCAGCAGCCGGTTTACGGCCTCGGTCGAGTGTGCAAGTATTTGCAAGCGCACACCGCACACCTTTGCGAGGTTCAGGATGGCCTGGAAGCTCTGGAAAACCGAGAAGCGACACGATGAGACGCAAATCTGGCCCAGCGATACGCATCAGTCGATACAGCAGCTTCTGGGCATGTACCTCGGCAGCGACGCCGCACCCTTCGCAGGCTGGGCCGCGCCTGGCATCACATTCACGCAAGACGTCGAACCGCTCGTACGTAACGGAGTCCGGGGATATCAGCTTGCCCTGTGGTTCTGGCTCTTTGCCGAGAAGCACGGCACTATTGCGGCACGAATGGTACGCGAGTCGTTCTGCCTGCTCGCCGAGGTAGCGCAGCCGTCGTCGGGCGACAATATTGATGCGCTCCTCGAGCTCGAAAACCGCCTGGCGCATTCTGTCGAGGCGATTTCCTCTGAACAGCGCACCTTCCTGCAGGAGGGCCTGTCCGTGGAAGTTCCGATGGAGTTTTTCCTGGCCGCAGGCTTCCTACGTCTCGCCCCCGAATCGCCTTTTGCCGGTAACGAGGGTGCCAATCTGCAAGGGAACGAGTACAAGCTGGCGGACTGTTTTCGCCATGCAACCGAGGAGGCGCTGGCGGTGTTCCGACCGATGATAGCTGCAGTCGACTTCGACGCAAAATCACTGCCCAACTGGAAATGGAGCGCTCATCCAGGCGCTATCGAGCGGCACCTGCAACGACGCTACAGCAATCCGCTGTTTCCCCTGCATCGCCAGATGGTGACGGCTCACGAGGTCTATGAGGCCCGTCTTGCCGACACGCAAGCCCTTCAGGACGTCAGGAACGAGCTTAGCGAGGTGAGCCGCACGTTCTCCCAGACGGCTGAACTGCCGTTGAACTGGCAGTCCTTCCTCGAAGGATATCGTGACCAGGTCGACAGACTCGATGAACGTCGCCTCGTGGCTGGCGGGCAGAACGCACCACTCGGCGACGCCATTGGAAGCCTGCGCACCGACATCCTCGCGACCTGGCGAGCTTCGATTCACAAGAACCGGCACAGTCTTGCCGCCCTTGAGCAGCAAGAAGCGCAAAGGACCGAGCGACGCGCGCTTCTGTACGGGTGCGACTGGACTGCACAGCTTCTAAGTCACGGGTCTCTGATACCGCCAGACGAGGTCGTTCCTGCCCTGTTGAGCGAGTCCCCGTCTGAACTGGAAAAGGTGATGACCTGCCTGCAGGCCGAACCACGACTGCATGAGACGTTTGCCCAATGTCGTGCAGCCGCGCACCGGCTTGTCGACGAGTTGCGCGCGGGCGGTCACGATATTCCCGATTTCGGCGACAAGCTTCGCATTCTTCACAGCGCCTCTGGGCAGGCGCCGGCCTGACGTCGCCCTCTGCAAGGCTAATTCCATAGTTGCAGGAAGCCGTCGTCTCGACGCCTTTTCCTTTCCGCCGCATACCGTGTCCGACTGGTCAATCGCACCAAGAGCCCGACAGTGAAGCAGGGGCCGAGGGCAAGCAGGCGGCCAACATCAGGCCGTTGTAACAAGCGCGACGCTCGCCTCGTCGCTGGTTACTTCGAGTCGGGTGGCAAGGTCGCTCAGCGTACCGGAATAGGACGTGGCCCTTTGGCGCGCCGGCGTTATTGTTTCGACAAGTACGGACTGTGCACGCCTGTCTGAAGTTCTTGACGTGGACGTCGCCTGGCTATGCGCAGGTCAAGCGTAAGCACAGCATGTCATGACAGTTTCATCGGACGCGAACTCACAAGTTGTTCGGCTTGTCCCGACTCACCGCCGCGCCGGAACCGCGTGCCAAGTCCCTTCCATTGACAGGCAGCACGGTCGAGATGGCATGTTTGAAAACAAGTTGTGAACCTGAGGCAGACTCCAACACAACCGCAAATCGGTCAAAGGCGGCCAGTTGACCGCTCAGCCTGATGCCGTTCACAAGGAACACGTTTACGGCGGCCTTGTCGTCTATGAGCACCCGCAAAAAAATTTCTTGTACGTCCGGCAATGCAGCCATGTTATTGGTCCCGGCGAGAGGTGTTTCATTGTAGCGGCAATACCAGACCCGCAGCGGTCCAGATGAAGTGTATTACTGCCACTCCGCGGTGTTAAGTTGTACCAAACGGACGCGACCCTCTCTGATTTCTCCGCTCATTGCGAATGAGCCCCGCATGGCAGTACGGAGGGCCCAGCACCACCCATCATTCCCAGGCCCGTTCCATGGCCATCTTCTGAAGCTGCGCCAGATTCCTTTTGAATTCAGCGGCGACTGCGGACGGTGTTTTCGAACCGCTTTGTGGGGCAGCTGTGTCCTTGGATGCAGCTTGCACGACCGGGGACGTCAACGCGATACCAGCAGCAAAACCCGTTTCATGCGCGTAGTGCAAACCTTCATTGTTATACAGTGACGAGGGTGGAAGAATCGGTGCGCGAAATTTGTATTCGCAGCAACGCCTCTTCCGCGGGCTTGACAAAACGATGAATTCGACAGATTGCTGGGGGTTGCCACGTCTGTGTGCCATGTACCCTGGGTTGTCGGGCCCAGCCGCCTGGCACTTCCTCCAAGGCGACTGTCTTGTTCTTACCCCGAAGGCTCGCAGAGCGACCCTGTAGCGCAAGACACCCGTACACCGTTAAGCTGATGAAGCGGTTCGAAATTACCTTATGCTTTCCAGAAACCTCCTGCAAGGCGTAGCGGGCATCGCTCTAGGCGTCTCCCTGAATGCGTGGGTCGATGCAAGCCATGCATTGACCGCGGTTTCACCGCAGAATCAGCTACCGACGTCGACGCCCATCAAGCACCTCGTTGTGATTTATAACGAGAACGTCTCTTTCGACCACTACTTTGCGACCTACCCGAATGCGACGAACCCGGCAGGCGAACCCGTCTTCACGGCTGCATTGGGCACTCCGGCGGTCAATGGTCTGAGCGGCACACTGCTGAATAACAATCCAAACTTCATCAATATGCGAAACGGTGCGGGTGCAGTGAATCCATTCCGGCTGGACCGCGCACAGGCTGCCAGGGCCGACCAGGACCACGCCTATACTGCGGAGCAGCAGGCCTATAACAATGGCGCGGCCGACCTGTTCCCGTTGTACGCTGGTAAAGGGTCACGCAGAGGCCCCGGCGCCTTCGGCACGACTGGCCAGGTGATGGGCTACTACGACGGCAACACCGTCACTGCAATGTGGAATTACGCTCAGCACTTTGCTATGAGCGACAACGCTTACACGGACACGTTCGGTCCATCGACGCCGGGTGCTCTGGAGGTTGTCTCTGGCCAGACTAACGGCGTGCAACTGGTCAAGACCAGCCATCAGCCGTTCAGTCTGACGACGGCTCCGGACTCGTACTACGTCAACGACGGCCAGGGTGGCGTCACGCTCATCAATGACGCCGACCCGGCGAACGACCTTTGCTCGAGCGCCACCGACCAGATTTTGATGTCGGGCAGAAATATCGGTGACCTGCTAAGCGCCAGGAACATAACCTGGGGTGGCTTCATGGGCGGCTTCAACCTCTCGACGACTAACAGCAACGGTACTACCGGGTGCAAACGCAGCACGGTGACGCCAGCGGTCGGACGCATAACAGCCGATTACATCCCGCACCACAACTGGTTCCAGTACTACGCATCGACGTCGAATCCGAAGCATTTGCGTCCCAGCGCGACGGCAGCCATCGGCTACACGCTGCAGTCCGATGGCAAGACGATTGACCCGGCAAATCACCAGTATGACTCTGACGATTTCTTCGCTGCTGTGAAGGCGGGGAACTACCCATCGGTGAGCTTCATCAAGGCACCAGCGTTCCAGGACGGCCATGCTGGCTATTCGGACCCGCTAGACGAACAGGCCTTTACGGCCAAGGTGGTCAACTTCCTGCAGCAGCAGCCTGACTGGAAGAGCACGGCAGTCATCGTCACGTGGGACGATTCGGACGGCTGGTACGACCATGCGTATGCAACGCCGACCCGTTCGTCGTTCGACGCGCAGGCGGACCAATTGAACGGTACTGGCAAATGCGGTACGGGAACGGCTCCGGCCGGGCTCAACGGCGCACCGGTTAACGGCCGATGCGGCCCTGGTACCCGTATCCCGTTCATCCTGATTTCGCCTTGGGCCAAGGTTAACTACGTTGACCACACCCCGATTAGCCAGGCATCTGTTGTCCGCTTCATCGAGGACAACTGGCTGGGCAGCCAGCGTATCGGCGGCAGTTCTTTCGATGCGACGGCTGGCAGCATCATGGGCATGTTCAACTTCAACGGCGGCGGCAACAACCCGCCCGTGTTCGTTGACCCGAATCGGGGCGTGGTGGTTCCGTCGGTACCCCCTATCTAATCCCGCGATTTACATCCGAGTTGACGTGAGGAGAGGGGGACAATAGGTGGTGTAATCAACCTTTGAGGGATGGCGACAATTTTCTTTCCGGACTGCCCCGGGCAGTGGCTCGATGCCTGTCCGACTGGCTGGCCTGGCGAAGACCCGCCTGCTTCAAGACCAGACCCGACCGAGGCTAGTTTTGCATCTCGCGAGGCAGCGTGGCGAAAAGCCGACGCCGCGCGACGCGCTGGGTGCTCATGCTGGCGATGAGCTGGCATTGCGCCGTTCGTCGGTGCGGCGCCGCAGACATCAATCGGCGAGCCGGTCCACAGCTTCAGTGATGTGCAAACAGTGTGTTTGTGCGGGCAGCGACCGAAGTGCGCTGCCCCGACTGCACCGCTCCGCTGGGCACTCCACCGACTCCTTGCGCATTGGCTTGCGCCGAAGGGTTTCCTGCCGCGACTCGTGCTTCAGCTGCCTGGATGTCAGCGGGATAGCGAGCTTCGTCGCGTTTTGCCGGATTGTAGCCGGCCTTTTCTAACTGCACGACTTCGGCCCGCACCTGCGCCCGGCTGACCGGCTCGTTCGACTGCTGGGCGAAAGAGGACAGCGGTGTGGCCAGCGCGACAACTATAACGACCGCTTGAAGAGAGGTGGCCCCGGAGATCTGGACAGTCGGTTAGGTGGAATCGCTGGGTTCTGAAATGGGCATAATGCCTACAAAGGAAACCAGACGATGACGAAGAGAACCCGGCGCACGCACTCAGCGGCGTTCAAGGCGAAGGTGGCACTGGCAGCCGTACGCGGCGAGCGTACGCTGGCAGAATTGGCGCAGCAGTTTGAGGTTCATCCGAACCAGATCACAGAATGGAAGCGGCAGTTGCAAGAACGAGCGGCCGATGTGTTCGGCGCGGCGGGCGCGCCCGTCAATGAGCCGCCGGTGGACCTGAAGACGTTGCACGCGAAGATCGGCCAATTGGCGCCGGAGAATGAT
Organism: Paraburkholderia kirstenboschensis; assembly: GCF_032806925.1. Taxonomy (NCBI): domain Bacteria; kingdom Pseudomonadati; phylum Pseudomonadota; class Betaproteobacteria; order Burkholderiales; family Burkholderiaceae; genus Paraburkholderia; species Paraburkholderia kirstenboschensis. The sequence continues at coordinate 255,385 of NZ_CP136511.1, forward strand.
TTTTTGTCCGGCGCGCTCGGCAAGGCAGGCCTGCTGAGCGCAAAGAAATGATTGATCGTGCTCACCCCCTGCCGGTTTCCCGGCAGGTCAAGCTGGTCGGCATCAGCCGATCCAGTGCGTACTACGCGCCGAGCCCGGTCAGTGCCGCGGATCTGGCGCTCATGCGCCGCATCGACGAGTTGCACCTGGAGCACCCGTTTGCCGGCGCGCGCATGTTGATGCGCCTGCTCAAGCGAGAGGGCATAGTGGTCGGACGCAAGCACGTCGGCACGTTGATGCGCAAAATGGGCATCGAAGCGCTATATCGCAAGCCGAACTTGAGCCGCAAACATCTGGCTCACAAGATCTGGCCATACCTGCTGCGCAATCGGAAGGTCGAGCGTAGCAACCAGGTGTACGCATTGGACACAACATACGTGCCTATGGCACACGGCTTCGTGTATCTCACTGCTGTGATCGATTGGGCCAGCCGCCGTGTTTTAGCGCACCGAGTCGCGATCACGATGGAAGCTGAACATGCGGTGGCAGCGCTTGAAGAAGCATTCGCGAAATATGGATTGCCTGAGATCGTCAACACCGATCAAGGCAGCCAATTCACCAGTACCGTCTTCACCGACGCGGTCCTCTCGCGCGGAATCGCCTTGTCGATGGATGGCAAGGGAAGTTGGCGGGACAACGTTTTTATCGAACGGCTGTGGCGCAGCGTGAAGTACGAAGAGATATATTTGAACGCCTATGAGTCCGTCGGCCAGGCACGGAAGTCCATCGCTAATTACCTGACGTGGTACAAGTGTGTTTCATACTGCCCAACCTCGCTATGTCGTTGATAAATCTAGAGAGCCCTGTTGTGCCGTTGGTATTGTGGGGTGTGGGCGCCGTGCACGAGCGCGCGCGACGAGTTCGATAACTGCGTCCCCGCTCAATGAATCGCGATTGAAGATCCAGGGCCCGTTGGGTAACGGATGTTCGGCAGGGATCTCGTTGCGATCAACTGCAAGCCTGAGCGTGCTGGGGCTCACACCAACGAACGCGGCTGCCTCGGTCAACGTCATCCATCCTTCGGTTGCGCGCCGCTCGCTCGAATAGACAGGGATCTGATGGTGGCTGCGCAAGGCGGTAACTCGCTCCTGGGTCCAGAAGTTACCCCGACCGGTTCGCAGGTCATTGCGATTGAGCACGCCGGCAATCAACAGATCCGGAAAGATCCGGACAAGCTGACGTACGGCATCAATCGCTTCACGTGACGTATGCGTGGTGTTCTCTCCGCGACGCCGCCGTGGCACGCGAATCTCGGTATGCACTCCGCCCATCCAGTGGATGACGAGCACAATTTCGCTCGTTACGTTGTCAACGTCGACGACGACTTCGTGGATCAGCGTGCGCACAATGCGCTTCTTCAGACGGGCATCGGCCTGCGGCCAGATCGATTCCAGCGCTGCGGCAAGATCAGCAAACTCCTCGGGCTGAGCAGGCGGTATCTCGCCAGATGTGCGCGACTGTTGTTCAATACGCGATTCCAGTTCATCTACGCGAAGTAGCGCATCATTCCAGCGCCTCTCCAGTTCGTCGGCGACAAGCCGGTTCTCGGGGTCAGCAGCGTCGTACTGTTTCTGCGCGCGTTGCGCGGCGTAGCGTGCCGCCTGCAGATCCCGCTGCAGCGCGGCCAGCACTTCATCCTGCTTCCGGGTCTCGTCGTCGCGTGCCACGATTGCTGCCTCAATTGCTGCCGGTTGAACAACCTGCAAGACCGCCTCGGCAATGGCTGCGTCCGCGCGTGCGCCACCGAACGCAATACAACGCGGTCGCCCCTTGTCCAGCCAGCCGCGTTGACAGCTATAGCGCAAGGCGTCGTGCCTGTTACCCGTGTAGTGTAGCGTCAGCTTGTTCGCACAGCGCCGGCACCGCAACAGTCCCGCCAGCAGGGCCTCACCGTTCTTCGGGGCGCCCGGGTGTCCGGGCAGATGCAGGTTGCCACTGATCGCGCGCTGGATCCGTTCGAATTCATCCCAATCAATGTACCCGTCGTGGGCATTGGGAATGAGCGCAAGCCACTGATCTCGCGGTTTGCGGCGATCGCGTTTGCGCGGTTCCCCGGCCTTGTAATCGATCGCACATTCGGTCTTGCCATAGGCATACGCACCACCGTAGATGGGGTTGGTCAAGATCCGGTACACGGTGCCGTAGCTGGGCCGTTTCCAGCTGAGTTCGCCGCGTGGCGTACAGGCTGGTAGCTGGAGCCCATGCTCCAGGAACCATAACAACGTCTGACGCACCGAACCAATCGCGCCGAACTGGCGGAATACTAAGCGGATGGCGTCCTGCACGCGTAGATCCGGATCCTTCTCCAGGCGCTGGTCTTCGGTCTTGCAGTAACCCACTGGTGCCGCGACGACGAGTTCGCCGCGTTTGGCCTTCTCCCGCCGGGCTTCCAGCGAACGCTGACGCAACAGATCCAGCTCGTATTCGTTCAGGCTGCCCTTCAAGCCGAGCAGTAAGCGATCGTTGCTCTGCCGTGGCGCGTACACGGTCTCCTGATCAATGAGCACCGTGTCGACGATGCGGCACACCTCAACCAGTTGCTGCCACTCGCGACTGTTGCGCGCGAATCGCGAAACCTCGCGAGCGGCAACTGCGCCGACGTGCCCAAGACAGACCTCTGCCACCATCCGTTCGAAGCCCGTGCGCGTTTGCGTTCCGGCCGCGGAGCGCCCCAGATCCTCGTCGATCACTTCGATCTCGTTCCAGCCCAATTGATGCAGACGATCCTGCATCGCATACTGCAGCTTCTGGCTCTCCAGATTGTGGCTGACCTGGTAAGCCGACGACTGGCGCACGTACAGCATGGCCTTTCGCGTCAGATGCTGTGCCCGAATCTTGTCACTCATCACGCACCTCCGGCTCGTGTACGACGGCGAACAGCCCGCGACGGTGTTGCCGCAGCAGTTGCGCCAGCAGACGCACCGCCTCCTGCCGGACCTCCTGCGGCAGGTGCGTCCATTGTGGCGTCTCCGGAAAAGGATGAAACAGGTCGAGTTGAGCGCCCGGTTGCGGGCTGGTCTGGCGTCGCATCAGCACCTCCTGTACGGAGCAAGGGATGGTGCTCGGCTTGTACCATACCGCGCTGCCCGGCAGCAGGCGCCTGCGCCAGGAGGTGCTTCAGTTCTCTCAACGCTTCACAGCTGACGGCGGGAGACGTTGCCGCAGTAATGCGACAGCAGGCAACGGGATCGAACATCCATTGCGGGACCTCCAACAAGCCCGCTGTATCGAACGGCTCTCGCGCACAGCGCAGCACTGACTCGGCGTTCTTCCTCTCTATCGTGGTGAAAATCCATACCGTGTGCCCGTACCACGGGTGCCAGCGATAGAGAACTTCCCTTGACTCGGTGATATGGGCGTTGTGTTGACGGCTTGTACAACCAGCAAAGGCCTCATTCAAGTCTATCGAACAAGACCCCGGATGAAGCTTACTTCGCGATGCTGCCCGCGATTAAATTGGCAGCGTGACCACCCAGCGTTCCACTTAAAAATCGAAAAACTGTCCGAACGAACGGGGCCACCTCTAAGTGATTTCATGATTGGTACCTCCACAGTGATTTCCGTTGCGAACAACCCTGTTCGACCGGTAAATGCAGGTTAAGGTACACATGCTTAAGCGGACATTATGCAAGCCAAACGAATTGCTAGTCGTGTACGTCACCAAGCCTTTGTCCCCCTCGTCTGGCTTCCCCGTCAGCATGCCTTAAGCTGGAATTGGCAATATGTGATTACAGGCACGGCACGATGGAGGACGAGATGCATCAACTGCTGCTAACCGGATTGATGCGTTGACGTCCGGTCTGCACGGGAATTGCACGACGGCGGACCAACAGGCGATAGATAGTCGGATCTGAAAAAACCTGTGAAGCACCGTCTGGCCTGGCGTAGCAGTTGGTTTTCGGATAACCTGGCTCCCAGGAAGATTATCGAAGAGATAAAAATTCTGGGAGTTTTGGCCGATGAGCACACCGGATTTTTTTCGTAGCCGTCTGGACGCGATGATTGATCTGCGCCACCCACTTGCGGTGCTGGCCACGAGGATGCCGTGGGCTGCCATCGAAGCGAGGCTCGCGCCCCTGTTTGAGCGGCGCTCACGCGATGGCCGGTTAAGCGAAGCGGTGGACCTGTTTGGTGTGAGTTCTCAGGAACTGGCCGGTGGCGTCAGTGCGGCCGGACGTCCGCGCCTGCCAGTGCGGCTGATGGTCGGGCTGCTGTATTTGAAGCACACTTATAACGAGAGCGATGAGTCGGTGTGCGAGCGCTGGGCGCAGGACGTGTACTTCCAGTTCTTCTGTGGTGAGGAGTACTTTCAGCCACATCTGCCATGCGACCCGACCAATCTGGTGCGTTTCCGGCAGCAGCTGGGCGAAGTCGGTGTCGAGGAGCTGCTCGCGACGACGATCGCGGCGGCGGTGCAGATGAAGGCGGTGAAGCCGGCCGAATTCGAGCGCGTGATTGTTGATACGACGGTCCAGGAGAAGGCCATTGCGTATCCGACTGACAGCCGTCTGCTGGAGGTGGCGCGGGCCAGACTCGTGCAACTTGCGCAACGCGCTGGTCTTGTATTGAAGCAGACGTACGAACGTGAAGGCAAACGGCTGCGTCGCCGCGCGGGCGGCTATGCGCATGCGAAGCAGTTCAGGCGAGTGCGGCGTGTACTCAAACGTCAGCGCACCGTATTGGGACGGCTACTGCGCGACATCGAACGCAAGCTGTCTGGAGCCTCAGATGAACGGAAGGCACAACTGCGCGTGTGGCTGGAGCGGGCGTGGCGCATTTGTCGCCAACGTCCAAAGGACAAAAACAAGCTTTACGCCCTGCACGCGCCCGAAGTCGAGTGCATCGGTAAAGGCAAGGCGCGCCAGCCCTACGAGTTCGGCGTCAAGGTAAGCCTTGCGATCACGGAAAAACAAGGGCTGATCGTTGGCGCGCGCACGTTCGCGGGCAACCCATACGACGGCCACACGCTGGCAGAACAACTTGAACAGAGCACCATCCTGTTGCAGGATCTGCCCGGTACGCCGCAACCGAAGACCGTGCTGGTCGATCTCGGGTTTCGTGGGGTCGATGACGAGGTATCGTCAGTAAAACTGATTCATCGCGGCAAACACAGGAGCCTGACGGGCACGCAGCGACGCTGGCTAAAACGGCGGCAGGCGATCGAACCGATCATCGGCCATGTGAAGCATGATCACGGCATGCGGCGTTGCTGGCTTAAAGGGAAGGCCGGCGATGCGCTACACGCGGTACTGTGTGCTGCGGGGTACAACCTGCGATGGTTGCTGCGCGCAATCGTCCGTCTGGGCCTGGCTCCCGTATTTTTTATCCTCGCGACGCTGCAGTGGCTCGTCACTGTCACGCTCACGCCAGCACCGGCTTGCTGGAACGGTCTGCAAAGGCACTGATTCCCTTCGTTGACATCCAGGCGTTCCACTGCCTCGCCGCGCAGACGGAGACTGTGGCCTCATTGGCCCCATGAAGTCGCGCTGAAGCGCAAACTGAATTTTTCAGGACCGACTAGATACTCACTCTTGACGCCGGTGAGGCACTTCTTTCGCCGGCTGTTTCACCCCCGGAATGTCGGCCGACGGCATACGTGCGCAGTCCCCACTTATGTCATGCATCATGAAGCATAAAGCTGAAGTACCGCACACTCTGTCGTTGAGGACACCACGCATGCGCCTACTACTCGTTGAAGACGACATCATGATTGCCGAGAGTGTACTCGAAGCATTGCGAGGGCTTGGTCATGCAGTGGACTGGGCGCGAGACGGGCGAGAAGGTGAACTCGCGCTTGGAAATGACGTGTACGACCTGGTCCTGCTGGACTTGGGATTGCCCAAACAGGACGGTCTGGCCGTCCTCATCATGACTGCGCAGGATGCGGTGACCGACCGAATCTCTGGGCTTGACGCGGGCGCAGATGACTATCTGGTAAAGCCGTTCGATTTGAATGAGCTCGCCGCACGGGTGCGCGCGCTGCTTCGGCGTCGGGTCGGACAATCTCGGCCTGTATTCGTTCACGGTGCGCTCACGCTAAACGAGGTTTCGCACGAGGTAACGGTTCGCGGCGCGCCTGTCACGCTCGTCGCCCGCGAGTTCAGTCTCTTGCGGGCGCTTATGGAAGAGCCGGGCAAGGTTTATAGCAAAGCGGAACTGGAGGAGAAACTCTACGGTTGGAACGAGGAGGTAGAGAGCAATACCATCGAAGTGCACATCCACAATCTCAGGAAAAAGCTGGGTGCCGAACAGATTGTGACAGTTCGAGGCATCGGCTATCGGCTTGCCAGCACAGCATGAGGTCAGTGCGTACACAGCTGCTCGTTGGCCTGATTCTGGTGCTCGGTGCAATGAGCAGTCTTGCGGGATATGGCATCTTTCGTAGCGCGCTCGGAGAGGCGAACGAGCTGTTTGACTATGAACTGCGCTCGGTCGCCATTTCTCTGCCGCAGTCGGTGGCCGATACGGAACTGGCGAGTAGAGCGTCTGGCGACTTTGAGGGATTACAAGAGGACCGTGTTGCCATCCAGGTTTGGGACGCGGCCAACCATCTGACCTACGAGTCTATGCCGAGCGCCAAACTGCCGCGCCTGCACGCGGGATTTCAGTCCATCGAAGTGGGCGAGCGTCACTATCGTGTTTTCGGGTTACAGCAGTCTTCCCGTTTCATTCAGGTTGGGCAACCCCGGTCGGTCCGTGACGAGGCTGCCCTGAAACAGGCCTCAAGGACGCTCTGGCCTTTGCTGGCTATATTGCCGCTCGAAATTGCCCTCGTCTTGCTCGTTGTGAAGCGGGCGCTGAGGCCTCTAACCATCATCTCCAGGTCGCTGGCAGCCCGTTCGATTGAAACGTTGGCACCCATCGGTATGGCTAACGCCGTACCGACCGAAATCGAGCCGCTGGTTGAGGCATTGAATGACCTGTTGATACGTCTCGATAAAGCACTATATGCACAGCGCGTCTTCGTTGCCGACGCGGCACATGAACTTCGAACTCCTCTAACGGCGCTGAAGCTCCAGATTCAGGTGGCGCGACGGCACCGCGCGCAGCTCGGTGACGAGGACCTGTTGCGGAAACTGGAAGACAGGGTGAACCGCGCAATCCATCTCGTCCAGCAGTTGCTGACGCTCGCGCGCGAGGATGCGGAGGCGAGAGTGCGCGCGGGGAATGCCGACATTCGTCGTGTGGCCACGCAGGTTGTCAGCGACCTCTCGGTGATGGCGGAACATAAAGGTATCGACCTGGGTCTGGACTGCGCTGGTCTGGCGGGGTCGAACAGTCCAATCGTCGTAGTTGGGGACGACACATCACTGGCGACGATGGTTACCAATCTGGTCGACAACGCCATCCGGTATACCCTTCCCGGCGGCCAGGTCGATGTCCGACTTTGCGTGAGCGACGTTGATGTGACGCTGGAGGTTATCGACAACGGACCAGGGATACCGCCGGCCGACCTTGAGCGCGTTTTGGACCGCTTCTATCGTGCAGGAAACACGACTGGACAGGGCAGCGGACTCGGATTGGCCATCGCAGCAAAGGTGGCGGCTAAGCACCACGCGAGGTTTTCTTTGCGTAACCGAACGGATGGCCAAGGATTGAAGGTCTCTATATGCGGACTGCGTCGTGCTCCTGCGGACGCTCCAGCCGTAGCGAGGTCATCAAATGCGCATCGCGAGCCAGACGGACGCACGCGCACCTGACTTTCGCGTAACACGCGTGACTTGCCATGCTAGCCGGCCCCCTCGTCAACATGGCATAGTGCCGCATCTCTCAACTGCGGAAACGGCAATGACAACACTGGAATCCTTGCAAGCAAAAATCCAGCGACTGCAGGCGCAAGCCGATGCGCTGCTCGCGAAAAAATCGAGCGCTGTTATCGAGAAGATTCGCGGCTTGATGGCGGAACACGGACTTACCGCTGCGGATATTGACGCGCATGTTGGTGGCAAGAAACGTGGACCAAAGCCGGGCGCTAAGGCCGCTGCCAAGTCGTCGGCTTCGGCCGCAAAGTACCGCGACCCGAAGACGGGCGCGACATGGTCGGGCCATGGCCGCGCGCCGGGCTGGATTGCCAGCGCTAAGGACCGCTCGAAGTTTTTGGTGCAAGGTAGCGCAGTGTCTTCCGCTCCTGCTGCCAAGAAGTCAGCGAGGGCCGGAAACTATGTCCGGGGCCCGCAGCCGGCGCTCTATCGTGACCTCAAGACAGGCGCGACGTGGAGTGGGCGCGGACGGGCTCCGGCGTGGATTGCTAACGCCAAGGACCGCAGTCGCTTTTTGATTGACGGCGCTACTGCGGCCGACAAGAAGCCGGTGGTCAAGAAGGCTCCGGCGGTGAAGAAGGCTGTTGCCAAGAAGTCCGTGAGCGCGAAGGTGCCGGCGAAAAAAGCGCAGCGCAAGAGCGTGGCCGTGCCCCTCCGGTGACCCCAGTCGAGTCTGGCGCCGAGATTACGTCCTCAACGTAATTGGCGGGTGCACGGTGGAACCAGAGAGTTGCCGGTCCACCGGGCACTCCACGGCGACGAAGTCCTATTGTGGCTGTGTTGCCTGACGTTGAGCGGTTTGCTGTTGTGCATGCTGCTCGGCTTGCTGTTGAGCGTGCTGCTTCGCCAGATGCCTGCCGACCACGCAGCCACCGACCGCGCCAACTACAGCGTGGTGCCCCACGTAGTGTCCTGCGACTCCGCCCACCACGGCTCCCTTGAGACAGCCTGCGGCGTTTGCCGTGCCTGCCGTCGCGAAGGCCAGCGTCGTTGCAATCAAGGCGATTCTTATCGGGCTAGCTTTCATTCAGAGATACTTAGAGGTTGTATTTTTCGGATATGGCGATGTTCGACGTCGTTTCAATACCCGCGCCAATCACGATGCTCGCGCCACTCGTGCTCACGCCGTTCCTGGCGGCGCCATTCACGTTCACGCCACTCGCGACGTTCGCGCCATTCGCGAGCTCGCCAGTCGTCGTCGCCGCCGTACGCCACGGCGACTGCCGGCGGACCGTATACGGCTGGAGGCGGCGGAGCATAGGCCACGGGAGGCGGCGGTGCGTACATTGGCTCTGCCGGCGCATAGACTCCGACCGGAATACCGATGCCTACGCCAATGTCGACATGCGCGGACGCGGCGGTAGACGCTGCCAACGCGGCAAGACCGAATGCAACTCCAACGATTTTTGTATTCATTTTCCCTACTCCCCGCACATTCGAGTGCGATGTCAGTGACTACGGCTCGGAGTGTAGGAGGCGAAATTGGACACATGTGAAACGGCGGTGCGAGATTGGTAACATGGCATTACCAGCGTCCGCGCACCGCTCGCAGTACCTCGTCAGGACCTGCAGTTGCGCGGCGTAGTAGTTGAAATCCAGGAGCCCAACGCTCAGAAACAGGCCTCCAGTGCGCTCAAGTTTGCGACGTAGTTGCCGATATTCAGAGTGCCGTCGTTGCATTCAAACAGGAAAATAAAATGCGCACTCTGGTTTCACTGGTTGCTGTTGTTTCGGCGCTGGTCATCCTTCCTGGCTGCTCCACAACCCAAAACGTTACTGCGGGGCCGCAGGTGAAGAGCTCGTTGATGACAACAGCGCGCTTTACCGCGCATGGTGGTAGGTCGGCGGATATGGACGCAGCCATCCAACGCAACTTGGAAAATCACGGGGTGTCTGTGTTGCACGCCCCGGCCTGTGACAAAGCCGAGATGAACGTCACCTACACCGACAGTTGGCGCTGGGACATCGTCATGTACCTGCGTTCAATGGACATCCGCTTTTACAAGGCGCCGAGCGGTGGTCTTATCGCATCTGGGCACTGGAAGAATTCCGTGCTGCACCAGTTTCCCAATGCCGATGGCGTCGTGCAAGACCTGATAGATGAGATGTTCAAGGAAGCGGGTGAGCCAGCCGCTGTTCGCACCAAGTCCGCTGCGAACTGACTACATATTTACCGTTGGCTAACGGAGCGCAGGCACACGCTAGACGATGAACGCAGCCGCCGCAATCTAATCGGAGAGTCGATGTGTCGGATTCGGAAGATGAGAAGCTTGAAAAGGCGGCTGGCTGGCTGCGAGAAGCAGACGGTCTGCTCATCACAGCTGGCGCCGGTATGGGCGTCGACTCGGGCCTTCCAGATTTCCGCGGTCAGGAAGGTTTCTGGCGAGCGTACCCCGCGCTTCGGCGTCAAGGTCTCTCGTTCGAGGATATGGCAAACCCAGCAAGGTTTGCGGAGCATCCGGAACTCGCGTGGGGCTTTTACGGGCACCGATTGAGGCTGTATCGTGAGACCGTCCCACACGAAGGCTTTGCGATATTACGCAGATGGGCGGACCGAATGAGTCATGGCGCGTTCGTGTTCACGAGCAACGTCGATGGGCAATTCCAAAAGGCCGGGTTCCCGGAACACCGTGTGCACGAATGCCATGGGTCGATTCACGCGCTCCAATGTCTGGAGACCTGTGCGGACGATACGTGGTCGGCGACAGATTTTCATCCGCTCGTCAATGAAACAATCTCCGAGTTGGAGAGCCCGATGCCCCGTTGCCCAAGATGTGGCGCTCTCGCGCGTCCGAATATCCTGATGTTCGGAGACTGGGGTTGGGTCGGCCTTCCCTATGAGAAACAGCAGCAGCGACTCGCAGCCTGGATTTCTTCCGTGTCAAAGCTGGTTGTTGTGGAAGTGGGCGCCGGGAGAGCCTTACCGACGGTACGACGTTTCAGCGAACGATTCTCGGGGCATAGGCTCATTCGAATCAACCCTCGGGAGTCGAACACGAAACCGTCGGATGGAGTCGGTCTAGAAGGCGCCGCCGCTGCGACGCTCAAAATGCTTGACACCCAGTTGTGAGTTTTCGTAAATCACACTCAACCGCATAGTGCGGGTACACCTCGGCAGCCAGGTGGTTCGCGCTCTGCTGAGCGAAATAGCGCGCGGGGCGACTACATACGAGGCGTGTCCGATGGTCACACCGACTCGGCAGTTGCCACAGCTATAGAGGACGAGATGACGGACCGACGTGTGCCTGATGATTTTCCGAGAGACCCGGACCTAGGTTCTGTAACCGGGGTTCAACCAAAAATTCTCGTTCGCGAACTCGATGGACGTTATCAATGCGGTCTCACGGACGAGCAACTGTGGGTACGTTATGACGCGTGCGAGGACCTCGCTGGTCAGTTTTCCGCATACGCGTCGCGAAAGATTGCTACCTCTGGTCTCTCGCCAGACGTGGCGTTGACCCGCGCCGAGAAAGGCGTGAGGTTGAAGGTCGACTCGGGCGAGTGGGACTTTTCCCAATGTGAGGTGGCATGGGTCATGAAGCGCACGCGGCAACTGCTACAGGCTGCGACCGAAGATTAGCGAACGCACCCGCTGAGGAAGCCGGCCAGTCCCCCAGCGGGCCCAGCTTCACTCAAGGCGTTCCTCGGTGACAGACATTAACGGTACGGGCGCTCGGTTCTCGGCGACCATGCACCGACCCTCCCCCCGAATTCACCTTCTTAGCTTTGAGCAATCTCTCGTCCGCCATCAATCCACTTGACTGGGCCCAAAGGCCGGCCGCCATGCCGACAACGAACGTTCAACACAAGCGCGACGCGAAGCGTCTTCCGTTCGTTTTCGGTGTTTGCTGACGCGCGGCCGCAATCGCAACTCCTAGTCGGTTCCCCGGTCACTTAACGCCGCTTTCCATTCTAGTCCGCGTGCGGTCTGGCGCCTTTCCTCTGCAAAACAAGGTCGGCAAGCGGCAGGTGGCTGACGGCAGATACCCCAACCCCCTATGCTACACTTCGCCTCGAGCCGATACCCCATGGGGGTATCAAAAGGAGGGTACGTTGGGCCACACTATTCAGGAAAAGCAGAAACTTCTAAACCGGGTACGCCGCATTAAGGGGCAAGTGGAAGCAATTGAGCGGGCACTCGAAGAAGAGCACGGCTGTGTAGACGTTCTGCAGCGGATAACGAGCTGCCGAGGAGCGATGAACGGCCTGCTTGCCGTCGTGCTGGAGGACCACATCCGGAACCATCTCGTCGATGCCGATAACAGCGAGGAGCCCGGTGGCAGCGCGACGGAACAACTCATCGAAGTTGTTCACAGCTATTTCAAGTGATTGGGGTTGGAAATGAGTGATTTTAAGGACGCCGCGTTCGGCGCAGGACATGACCACATCTTCCTGGGTGCCGGTCATGAAAAGAATGAACGCAAGACGTGGGCCGTGATTGCGCTGTGCAGCGCGATGATGCTAATTGAAATCGTCGGCGGCAGTATGTTCGGCTCGCTTGCGCTTGTCGCCGACGGCTTGCATATGTCGACGCATGCCGGCGCGATGCTGATTGCGGCACTTGCCTACACCTACGCGCGCAAGCACGCCAAGGATTCCCGCTTCGTGTTTGGTACCGGCAAGCTTGGTGACCTCGCAGGGTTCACGAGCGCTATCGTACTTGCAATGATTGCGCTGCTGATTGGCTACGAGGCGGTCTCGCGTTTCCTGTCGCCGGTGCCCATTCACTTCGGCGAAGCGATTCCTATCGCGGTGGTCGGCCTGCTGGTTAATCTGGCAAGCGTTTGGCTGCTGAGCGGCGGCGACCACGGCCATAGCCATGGTCATAGCCACGGACACGGTCATGCTCATGGTCACGACGACCACGCTCATGAAGACGAGGTGCAGAAGATTTTTGCGCCGTCCGGTGCGTTTGCTGTTTCCATCTTCGAGGATGGCGTACCGCCCGTCTTTCGGATTACACCAGCGACGGAGGGTACGCGACTGGACGCTTCAGCGGTGTCCGTTACGACGGTGCGACCCGGTGGCACGCAACAGGTATTCGCTCTGGCGGACCGGGGCGGCTATCTGGAATCGAAGGAAGACATTCCTGAGCCGCACGCCTTCAAGGCCATCGTGCGGATGCCAGACGGCGAGCATGAGGTGGAATTCGAAGAGCATGAGCACCACGACGATGAGCACGAAGCCGCCACCCGCGACCACAACATCCGGTCGGCCTACATCCACGTGATAGCGGATGCGGCGGTCTCCGTGCTGGCTATCATCGGCCTCGTACTGGCTCGCGCATTTGGCTGGCTCTGGATGGACCCGCTCGCCGGTGTCATCGGCGCGCTGGTGATTGCAAACTGGTCGTACGGCTTGATGCGGGACACTGGCGCAATCCTGCTCGACATGAACTCCGACCGACGTATGGCGGAGAACGTGCGTCACGCTATCGAGGACCGCGGCGACAAGGTCGTCGACCTGCATGTTTGGCGGGTGGGTCCGGGTCACATGAGTGCAGTGGTCTCAGTGGCAACGGGTGAACCCAAGCGTGATTCGCGCTTCTATCACGCGGTGCTCGAGCGCTTCAAGGGGCTGTCGCACGTCACCGTTGAAGTGCAACCTTCACACTCGGCGGCCTGACCCGTCTCAATCAAGTCGCCATGCATCGATGTTTGTGCTTTCGACGGCAAGACCAAATTGTGCGACGGGTGTTTTCGCACACTCGATGAAATGCGGGCGTGGAAGAAGATGACCGACGACCGGCGCCGTCAGGTGATTAACGACCGGGCGCGGCGGCAGGCCAACCTGCACCTCGAATCGCCAGCGTTGTTAACCGAGCAACCGCGAACGCCGGACACCTGAATCGACAAGGAGCGCCGTCACAGCTTCATTCTCGTGACTGGCTTCAATCCCCTGCGCGACCGAACCGCACCGGCTCATTAGGAAATATGGGTTCCATGCAGACTGAACAACGAGTCAGTGTTCTAAGGCAAATTCCGCGAAGCGTCTGGGTACTTGGCTGTGTCAGCCTGTTCATGGATGTCTCGTCCGAAATCATCCACAGTCTGTTGCCGATGTTCTTGATGGCAAGTCTCGGTGCCAGTGCAACGACGATTGGCTTCATCGAAGGCATCGCTGAGGCGACAGCCCCTATCGTCAAGATGTTCTCAGGGACCCTCAGCGACTATCTCGGCAATCGGAAGTGGCTCGCGGTTGCTGGGTACGGGCTGGGTGCGCTAAGTAAACCGCTTTTTGCAGTCGCGCCGACCATCGGCATTGTGGTGACCGCGCGCATCGTGGACCGGGTGGGCAAAGGCATCCGAGGCGCGCCGCGCGATGCGCTCGTAGCAGATGTCACGCCACCCCATCTGCGAGGCGCTGCATTCGGGCTTCGCCAGTCGCTGGATACCATCGGCGCGTTCCTTGGGCCGCTGCTGGCCGTTGTCATCATGCTCGTGTGGGCAGACAACTTCCGGCTCGCCTTCTGGCTCGCTGTCATTCCTGGCCTGCTCGCTGTCGCCCTGCTGACATTTGGCATCGATGAGCCCGCGCGGGAGCCGGGTGCAAAGCGGGTCAATCCGATTCGCTGGGACAGCATCAGGCAGCTCGGCACCAGCTACTGGTGGGTGGTCGTAGTCGGCGGGGTTTTCGCTCTCGCCCGGTTCAGTGAAGCTTTCCTCGTGTTGCGCGCGATGGGAAGTGGCTTGCCAATTGCGCTGGTTCCGCTCGTGATGGTCGCAATGAACGTCGTGTATGCGCTGTCGGCCTACCCGTTCGGGAAATTCGCCGACACGATGAGCCACACTCGATTGCTGGTTGCGGGCCTCGTCATATTGATGGCATCAGACGTGGTGCTCGCCCACGGCACGCATTGGAGCGTGGTGCTCGTGGGGGTCGCGCTGTGGGGCCTGCACATGGGGGTGACGCAGGGGTTGCTGGCCACAATGGTTGCTCACACCGCGCCGGCGCAACTGCGCGGTACCGCATTCGGTTTCTTCAATTTGCTAAGCGGTGTCGTTACGCTTGTGTCCAGCGTTATCGCGGGCGCCTTGTGGGACCGCTTGGGTGCAGCGGCCACGTTCTACGCGGGAGCAGGTTTCTGCGTCCTGACCATCGCGTTGCTTTTGTCCGGACGGACGCCAGCGACAGCTGCGGGCGGCTGAGTCAGCGTACTTTCAGGCGATGTGAAGGTGCGCATTCCGTTCGCCTTCAGTGTTCGCTGACGCGTGGTCGCAATCGCAAGACATAAACGGTTCTCCGGTCACTAGCGCTAGTTTCCATTCGAGCCCCCGGGGTACTCCCGTGCCGTTCAAGCCGCAATTATCCTGGAAGTGCTACTCCAAAAGTCTGTAGCAGGAGGAGAGCATTGAGCGACAGAACCGCAATCGCCGCCGCCGTGGCTAAGACGGTAGTAAAAGCGCGATTCTTACGAACGCCCATGACGTTCCACCTGCTGCTAAACCAAAGCAACGCCATCACCGGAAACGGCAGGGCAAGACTCAACACGACCTGGCTGATGACAAGCGCATTCGTAGCGTTCACCCCGAAACCGACAACTGCAAAACCGGGCACCATCGTCACAACTCTTCGCACCCAAAGAGGGATACGAAAACCAACGAAGCCCTGCATAATCATCTGGCCGGCCATCGTGCCCACGACCGAACTGGATATTCCGGAAGCGATTAGCGCGAGGAGAAAAATACCCGCAGCCCCTATGCCCAACAGAGGCGCCAGGGTGTGATACGCCGTTTCGATTTCGGCGACATCAGGATGACCCACTTGGAATGCACCGGAAGCCATGATGACCATGGCCATATTGATAAGGCCGGCGGTGGTCAGTGCGATGACGACCTCGACGTTCGAATATGCCAGCAGCGTGGTACGTTCAGCTTCTGTCTTTGGTGGAACCCGATTTTGGGTTAGCCCCAAATGGAGAAACAGTGCATGTGGCATAACCGTGGCGCCAATAATACCGACAGCAATCGTGAGAGCCTCTGAATTCGGAAGACGCGGCGAAAACGTATGCGTGAAGACTGCTGGCCAACCGACCGGTACGATGAATAGCTCGGCCACGTAAGACAAGCCAATCACACCGACCAGTCCCCCAATTGCAAGTTCGAGTGGACGGAAACCGGCACGCTCAAACAACTGTGTTCGCGGCAGAGCTCAGCGAGGTTTTGCCCGGTCACTATCCCGAGCTTCGCTGAAAGCGCCTGAAACAGCATGGCTATCAGATTTGCCAGTAGCACAAGCCAGAGGAGCGTATAGCCGTACTTCGCGCCAGCCTGAATGTTCGTCGCGAAGTTCCCCGGGTCCATGTAGGCGATTGAGACGACCACTGCCGGGCCGAAAAATGGCAGGAACACCCGCGCGCCCCGACCTTCGAGTCGCTCCCGTATCGCCAACGTCGTTTGCTCCGTCAGCGGTTTACGTCGGTCCTTGCGACGAGCACGGTCGTCCATTGCCACTCCAGCCTGTTAACGGCTGCACGCACTGCGGGTAAGCAGTCTGTCTGCGCATTGCAACATCATTCGCCAGCGTGCTTGGCCTGCCACTTCTTCATGTACGCAATTTCCTCATTCTGTGCCTTGATGATGCTTTTGGCCAGTCGCTTCATGTCGGGGTCCTTGCCGTACTTCAGTTCCACCTTCGCCATATCGATGGCGCCCCGATGATGAGGAATCATGTGAGCCACAAAGTCCTTGTCGGTATCGCCACTGTATGGAGGTGCGCTCATCTCCTTCATCATCTTTTCATCCGCTTCCTTGAACGCTGGCGTTGACGCGCTCGAACCGCTATCGGCCGAACTGGACATGTTCATCCCCGGCATGGATGCGCCTTGTTGCGCGCTGGCGGGATATGCCGCAACAGTCAATACGAGGCCCGCGCAAATGGACGCGGCGCGCAGAGCGAGAAGGCTCTTCATCTTGAATCTCCTTATAAGAAAGGTCATTTCGAGTGGCCACCGTGTTGATGGTGTGCATGGTCACGAGAGCTATGGCTTCCGCGCGGACCATGGACATGGTTCCCGCCTTCCATCATTCGCATCATCCCGGGGCCGCCGGTCCTGAAAAAGACGACCATCAGAATGAGAAAGACGGCGCCGAAGATGATGTCGAGCACGGTGGTGTAGTTGAAAGTAATTGCTGCATCGACGACTGCCGTATGCCGTTCCTTCGGAACCCATCCAAGCAGCTGGAACAGTGACTCAACTACCAATGCGGCCGCGACCCATCGCGACATAAAAGGTAACGGCCAGAAACGCAGTCATCCTACCGCCGTAGTACTTCCTGTAGATGTTGAGGATGGGAAGAATGATGAGGTCGCCGAAGATGAAAGAGCCACCCCACCGAAGCTGATGCCACCGTTCCACAGCACTGCGCGAGTGGCACGTTCCCGACCGAACAGGTAAAGGACGAAACAGCAATCAGTGGGCCGACAAACGCGGCCAAATCATCGCGGCCGTAGATCCTATGTAACGGGAGATTCGCCGGCGAACTGATCGATAAAATCAGTCTGTCGAACCCTGCTACAAGGAGAGCATCATGCGCACGGATCAGACCTTTACGACGGGTAGCGAGGAACAGTTGCTCGCGGTGTCACTTGAACTGGCGGCAGCAAACTGGAAGGTCGCGCTGCACGACGGCCGGCGCGACAAGCCAGCGGTGCACACGGTGGCACAGCCGCAAGCCGCAGCCCGCCTCCAGGCCGTGCTGGCACTGATCGAAGGGCACAGGGAGAAGTGGTCGCTACCAGCCGGCGTGCGCATCGTCGTGAGCTACGAAGCCGGGCAGGACGCGTTCTGGATCTGTCGCGCGCTCCAGGCGCACGGTATCGAGTGCTATGTCGTCGATCCGGCCAGCATTCCGGTCGAACGTCACAGGCGGCGCGCGAAGACCGACCGGCTCGATGCAATCAAGCTGGTCATCAACCTGCGCGCATGGCTGCGCGGCGAGCGCGACCGTATGCACGTGGTTCACGTACCGTCGCCGCAGGATGAAGCGTCCCGTCATCTGATGCGCGATCGCGGGCAACTGCAGAAGGAGGTACTGCAGCACCACGACCGTATGCGCAAACTGCTGGTCACAGTCGGTTGCTGGCACAACGTCGACCACAAGGCTTTCGCCGGTCAGCTCGCCTGTGGCCAGGTGATGTGTCATGACGGCGCGCCGTTGCCGCCCGAATTACGGGAACGGCTGCTGCGCGAATGTGAGCGACTGGCGCTCGTCGAGCAGCAACTCGCGGTACTTGAGAAGACGCGGCAAGCGAGTCTGCCTTCGCCTGCGCGCGAGCGAATTGATCAGCTAGCGCGGCTGAAGGCTATCGGGCCAGTAGGCGCGTCGCGCCTCGCGCTCGAACTGTTCTGGCGGGAGTTCACCAACCGGCGTCAGGTAGGTGCGTGCGTCGGACTGGTGCCGCAGCCCTACAACAGCGGCGAGAGCCAGGTGGACCAGGGCATCAGCAGGCAGGGCAATCGACGGGTGCGCGCCCTGCTCGTCGAGATCGCGTGGTGCTGGCTGCGTTACCAGCCGGACAGCGCGCTGACGCAGTGGTTCAACCAACGCACGCAGGGCACTGGACCGAATCGTCGCGCGCGGCGCATTGCCATCGTCGCGGTGGCACGACGCCTCGCAATCGCGTTGTGGCGTTATCTCAAGGACGGGGTAATACCCGATGGTGCGCAGTTGAAGTCGACTTGAGCAGGCAACGTAGCGCAATAATGCAAGGTCCGAAACTCCCGTGTATTGGCGGTTTGAAGTGAACATGCCCGTAGCCATCCTGGGTTACCGACGTAACCGATGTTTTAGATGGGGCATGCTCCTGGTGGAATCCCAGCGCAACGCGCATGCAGGATGAGGCTGGCCACGCGCCAGCGGATAGAAGGTTGTGAGACGTTGGTGTCTTACGCGCGCGAAGATCGGCTTCAGACTTGGAATATTGAACGGATCGTGGCAATTGCTGACGGCGGTGGAAGTTCCCGGGAACATGCCGCGCAAACGCGTTTGCATGATTGTGAGCGCAATGACTCGCGCTCACAATCATGCGCCAGCATATCGCCATCTCACAGCGTCAAGGGTCCGCTGCGCCAGGCTTCGCCTGCCCTTGACCCCGCAACGATGTTTCGATCCGGATGGTGACACGCTTGATCGATGATTTGTGAGTCAGTTCGCGAAGGGCCTTGACAACTTCCTGCTCATAGAAGGATGGCTGACGAGAAAATACTTCTGCCAGAAGCTGTCGGGCACCCATGCGCCGAGAGCGCCCGCGACGAGTAGCCCGATACCAATGTCGCGCCACAGCATCGACCAGTTCATCACGTAGCTGTGGCTGATGGCTGTCCACCCCTCCCGTGAAGCGAGACGTTGCTTCCAGCTCCCGTGCTGTTCGCCCATCGACATGGCCGCATGACCTTCCATGCTGCCGGCGATTCCCTTATTTGCCTGCTCGATAGAGTCCTTCTTCAGCGAGTCCTTGAGAAAGAACCGGAAGAGCAGTACCAGAACGACAATCATGATGGGTCCACCTATGAATTCAGCGCCGGCAAACTGCCACGAAATCAGTACCCACATCAGTACGCCAAGTTCGAGCACGAGATTCGTCGCGGCGAACTGGAACGCCATTGATGACGTGAAGTCGCCGCCCTCGCGCATGGAGCGTGCCATCGCGACGGCGGCGTAGGAGCAGGAGGAGGACGCGGCACCGAGCAGACTGGCGACGGTCAGCGACCGGGGAGATGCGTCAGGTAGAAGCCTGGACATCTCGGACTTCGAGACCACGACTTCAATTACGGCGGAGAACAGGAAGCCGAGACTCAATCCCCAGAATATCTGCCAGAACATCGTGAAGGCCATCCAGAGGGCATGACCGAGGGCAGTGATAATCTGCATCGCAACCTCCAGCGTGGAAGCTCCTATATGAGCGGCGCGCGGCTATAGAAGTAGATACCGTGAGGCGATTTTCCGACCTTGATGGTGTTAACGAGCTTGTGGGTTTTCATATCGATGACGCCGACGTAGCGGGTGAACCGGAAGGTCACCCACAGGTATCGTTTGTCGGGCGTCAGTTCCATGTCATCGGGACCAGCAAGCAAACCGTTGATGGTGCCCACATTGGTCAGCGTGTTCTGGTCGAGAATGCTGATAGTGCTGCCGACCCGGTTCGACACCAGAATGTGCTGTCCGTCGACGAGCGACCGGAAGTTGTGCGCACCCTTGTCGGTATGGATGGTCTTCACGATTTTGCGCGCCCGCCAGTCGATGACTGCGACGTAGTCCGCGCCGGTCATGCCAATCAACAGGTATTTGTCCCCCGGCGTGAGCCAGAGACCGGCGGGCGACTTGCCGGCGGGCATTTTCCAAAGCACGGTTTGGGTTGCCAAGTCAATCGCCGCGACCTCGCCTGAGACCTGCAGCGTGACGAAAACCATCTTGCTGTCAGCAGAGAAAATCATGTGGCTCGGCATCGCAGCTAGCGGCACGCGCTTGGCGAGCGCGAAGTTTTTTCCGTCGTAGTGGTAGATGTCCACACGGTCAAGGCGCAAGCCGTTCGTGACGAACCATTTACGGTCGTAGGAGAATCCGAGTTGATATGGGTCCTCGATGCCTTGAAGCCAGCGCTGGACTTTCCCCGTTTTCGGGTCGAGAAAGACGAGATTGTTGGCAACCGAGTTCGCGACAATCAACGACTGATTGTCGGGCGTCGCCATGAGGTGATGGGGTTCCTTGCCGACAGCAATCGTGTCGACGACTTTCTGCGTCGCCTCGTCAATCAGGCTTACGCTGGCGTCGGCTGAATTCAGTACGATAACGTTTTCAGCGTGCGCCGGAAGCTGAAACCCCAAGGCGAACAGTAACGCACAAATCGGGAGCCGCATTTCGTCTACCTCCGTGGGGCGTCGTCAGCCTTTGACCGTGGGATGGAATCCTGCCTGTTCGATGACGGCGACCAGTCGGTCCAATGGCAGCGTCGAATCGATTTTCACGACTTTGGTGGTGACATCGATGTCCAGCCTGGCTGCCGGGTCAACACTGTTGACCGCGCGCGTGATTGAGTTTGCGCACCCGCCGCATGACATATCTTTGACTTCGAACTCCATTTTCTGCTCCATTAGCAAATTGGAAGCCCAAGCTTGAACCTTCCCATGGCGGGAAGGTCAAGTACTGCGACGCGTCTGCTCGCAAGTCGTCGTCGCAGGTCAGAGGGGCGCAGAAAACAGAGAGTGAAATCGCCAGAGCGCAGTTACACACTGACACGGTCACTGTCTTACAGCCTTCCAGAACTGCGTGCTAGACTTCTGGACCATGTCCTATTGGCGCAAACTCTTCGTCGTCGTGCTGCTGATACTGAGCCTTCCGGTTCAGTCGTTCGCGGCCGTCTCCATGAAATGCGGGTCGTCGCATTTCGGGAATGAAGTCGCGTCTGCGCACCATGAAGACGCTGATGAGTCGCTCCCGCACCATCACACGCATGATGTGACAGTGGCTGGCAGCGACCATCACAGCCATCCCCAAGGCGGCGATGTGCACCATGCTCATTCGTGCTCGACATGCGCATCCTGCTGTTTCGGCGGAGCTTTGCCGGGCGCCGCCACGGTGGCGACATCCGCCGCCGCTGTTCATTTTGCTCTTCCGATTCCCCGCTCCGACCGCATCACGTCGTTCCTGACCGGCGGCATCGAACGTCCTCCCCGAATCTCCCTCGTCTAGTCCTTCTGTCGCGGCCGTAGCCGCGATGCGAAATTTCGACCTGATGGCCTGTCGGCTATCCAGGTGACTTACGACGAGAAAATCCATGCGAATGTTTATCGCGGCGCTAGCCGGGGCGGCGGCATTGTTGCCGGCGCTCGTGCACGCCACTACTGCATTGCCTGACCCGACGGATGCGGCTGCATCGGTTCCGACGGCTAGCGTGCCGTCCGTCTTTGCGGACTATCAGCCATACCGGGACCAGAAAGCGCCCAGCTGGCAGGAGCTCAACCGGGCAGTAACTACCTCGCCTGGAAAGCCGGGGATGAGCCACGGCCAGATGCCTTCCGGCGGCGCCGGTGCCAAGAGTAACGACCACACCTCTCATCAAGAGGAGTCGGCCAAATGATGCGGCACTTCTTTTCGTGCGGCCGCGTCGTTGCTGCGGCCACCGCACTAACGTTTCTTGCCGGCTGTACCACCTTTTCAAAGGACGGCGGCTTTAACACCGTTTCGACGACCGCATCGGAGCGTCTTGGGAAGGACGCCGTGCTGGTGAAGACAGACGAGGACCGCGAGGCGGTTGCAAAGCGGACGCAGGAGCTTCTTTCAAAGCCGCTCGGCATGGACGACGCCGTGCAGATTGCGTTGCTGAACAATCGCGGCCTGCAGGCTTCGTACGGTGAGCTTGGCATCTCCGAGGCCGACCTGGTACAGGCCGGACGCCTGCCTAATCCGGGATTCACGTTCAGTCGCGCGCACGGGAACGACTCCCTGAGCATCAATAGAACCTTCACGCTCAGCTTGCTGAATGTCCTGACGATGCCGTTGGCGACGCGCATTGAGAGCCGCCGCTTCGAACAGACCAAGCTGCTGACTGCAGATGCGATGCTCAAGGTCGCGGCCGACGCCCGCCGGGCCTACGTCAACGCGGTTGCGGCCCAGCAGTCGGCCGCGTACGCCGAGCAGGTAAACGATTCCGCCGAGGCCGGTGCCGAACTCGCGTTGCGGATGCAGCAGGCGGGTAATTTCAGCAAGCTCGACTACGCGCGCGAGCAGGCGTTCTACGCGGATGCCGTGGCGCAACTGGCGAAGACGCGACAGCAGTCTGTCGCTGCCCGGGAGAAGCTGACCCGCACGATGGGCCTGTGGGGAGCGAGCACGCAGTACAAGCTGCCCGACCGTCTGCCGGACCTGCCCAAGGACCGTCCAGAGCTGAAGGACCTTGAGAGCTTCGCGATGCAGAACCGGCTGGACATCCAGGCGGCGAAGCTGCAGACGCAGAGCGTTGCATCGTCACTGGGTCTGAGCAAAGCGACGCGTTTTATCAACGCGCTGGACGTCGGGTATCAGAACAATTTCACGACATCCGACGGCCACGAACAGGGCTACGAAATCGGCGTCGAGATTCCCATTTTCGACTGGGGTGGCTCGAAAGTGGCCCGAGCCGAAGCGATTTACATGCAGTCGGTCAACCGCGTCGCCGCGACCGCGATTGACGCACGGTCCGAAGTTCGCGAGTCGTACTCGGCCTACATGACCGACTACGACATCGCGAAGCACTACCGCGACGAAGTCGTACCGATTCGGAAAACCATTTCGGACGAAATGCTGCTTCGCTACAACGGCATGCTCGCAAGCGTTTTTGAGCTGCTTGCCGATTCGCGCGACCAGGTCGGTGCAGTGAACAGCTATATCGACGCGCTGAAGGAATACTGGCTCGCGGAGACCGACCTGCAGCAGGCGGTCGGTGGCCGCCTCCCGCCGCTCGCGATGGCTTCGTCGTCATCCGCACCCGCGACGCAGCCGGCGTCGCCTACAGATTCTGAAGGTAAATGAAATGGTGTCACGTCGAAACTTTCTTGGCGGCTCGGGGGCCGCGCTGCTCGGAGCAGCATTGGTGAGTAAGGCTGGCGCTGCGTCGCTGCCCGAGGCGCCCACGATGGCCAAGGCCACTATGCAGCCGCCTCACGCGCCTCCCAATGGCCGTCCGTTTGCGCCCGTTGCCACGCTGAACGGCTGGTCGCTGCCGTGGCGCATGAAGAACGGCTGGAAGGAATTCCACCTGACTGCGGAGCCCGTGGTACGCGAGATGGCGCCGGGCATGAACGCCAATCTTTGGGGTTACAACGGGCAGGCCCCGGGCCCAACCATCGAGGCAGTAGAAGGCGATAAGGTCCGCATCTTCGTGACCAACAAACTGCCGGAGCACACCACCGTTCACTGGCACGGGATGCTGTTGCCGTCGGGCATGGATGGCGTCGGAGGACTCACGCAACCGCATATCCCTCCAGGCAAGACGTTCGTCTACGAATTCGAGCTGGAGAGGCACGGCACCTTCATGTATCACCCGCACGCCGACGAGATGGTGCAGATGGCGATGGGAATGATGGGCACGTTCATCGTTCATCCGAAAGACCCGGGCGTCATGCAGGTCGACCGCGACTTCGTGTTCATCATGTCCGCGTATGACATCGACCCGGGGAGCTCCACGCCGCGCGTCAATGAGATGACCGACTTCAACATGTGGACGTGGAATTCACGGGTCTTTCCAGGCATCGACCCGCTGCCGGTCCGTGCCGGTGACCGGGTGCGCATCCGGTTCGGCAACCTGACGATGACCAACCATCCCATCCATCTGCATGGATATCACTTCGAGGTCGCGGGCACCGATGGCGGATGGATTCCGCCGGCTGCGCGATGGCCCGAAGTGACCGCTGATGTCGCGGTTGGCCAGATGCGTGTCATCGAATTCACAGCCAACCGGCCCGGCGACTGGGCGTTTCACTGCCACAAGTCCCACCACACGATGAACGCGATGGGGCATCAGGTACCGAACCTGATTGGCGTCCCGCAGAAGGACCTCGCAAAACGCATCAACAAGCTGGTGCCGGACTACATGGCGATGGGCAGCACGGGTGGCGCAATGGGCGAGATGGAGATGCCCTTGCCCGATAACACGCTGCCGATGATGACAGGCACCGGCCCCTTTGGCCCTTTGGAGATGGGCGGCATGTTTAGCGTCGTGAAGGTTCGCGAGGGACTGGGGCGAAACGACTACCGGGACCCGGGCTGGTTCAAGCACCCCAAAGGGACGGTTGCCTACGAATACACCGGCGAGTTGCCGGACAGCTGATTTTTGTCCTGGTCGGACACGCAGTCCGGTCAACCTTTTATCTAACGCAGGAGAAAGAATGATGAACAAGGTATTTGCATCGATTGCAGTTGGCTGCGCATTGGCGATTTCGGGCGCTGCATATGCGGCTGGCGAGATGGGCAACATGGAAATGAGCGGCAGCAGTGCCAAGCCGGCAGGTGAAAAAGCCGGAATGTCGCATGGCGAAATCAGGAAGGTTGACGCGGCAGCCGGGAAGCTGACCATCAAGCACGGCCCGCTGGAAAACCTGAACATGGAAGCCATGACGATGGTGTTCAAGGTCAAGGACCCGGCAATGATTTCGCAGGTCAAGGTGGGCGACAAGATTGATTTCGTGGCCGAAGAAGTAGACGGCGCACTGACGGTGACCAAGCTGCAAAAGAAGTAACGGCTCATGGGGTGTTGCCCTCAAACGCCGGCAACCCCCACTTTGACTATCCCAGGATGGGCAAGAACATGAAAACATTTACCCGCAAGCAATTCACGAGTCTGGCTTCGGCCGCCGCCATTACATTGGTACCCGTCGCAGCCTTTGCCCACGGCAGGCTGGAAAGTGCCGTGCCGCCCGCTGGCAGCACGGTCGATACGGCACCGGAGACGCTTCGGCTGACTTTCAACGAGGAACTGGAGACCGCGTTCAGCACCGTGAAAGTAACCGACGCAAGCGGCGCGGCCGTGAGCAAGGAAAAGGTTAAGGTCGATGCCGCGAATCCGCGCGTGTTGACCATTGCTGTCCCGAAGCTGTCGTCGGGTTCCTACTTCGTGCAGTGGGCCGTCATGACACATGATTCCCATAAGACGAAGGGCACATACGGCTTCCAGGTGAAGTGATGAACGACGGTCTCCTCGGTATCCTGCGGCTCGCGTTCGTCGCTCTACAGAACCTCGGCTTTGCAGTTGTGGTCGGCGTGCTGCTCAGTGACCGGTGGCTCGCGCGCCGACCCTCACCGTGGCAGACAGGCGTGAGCCGGCGACTGGTTCGCGCTCTACGTATTGCGTCGGTCGGCGTACTGATGTCCAGCGCGTTTGCATTCTGGATTCATTGCGCGTTGATGAGCGACTCCACGCTGCTGGAGGCGGGGCCTGCAATCCGCTCGATGCTGGTGGAGACCGGTTTTGGTCATGCCTGGTCGGTTGGCGAGGGACTGATGCTGTGCGTGGTCATCCTTTCGTTCATGCAGACGGGCAAGTCGATTCGATTTCCGCTAGCCATCTGGTTGGCCGTGGCTGGTGTCGCCCTCGCTCGAAGCAATGGGGGTCATCCGGTCGATGCTGGCCTTTTCAGCCTGCCTGTATGGGCGGACTGGATACACCTGCTCGCCATCAGCACGTGGGTGGGCCTTGTGCTGGTTGCAACTTACGTTGTGATGCCGCGTTTGTTCGAAGCGGAGGGAACTGAGCATGTGAACAGTGGTGCGTTCGTTCAGTCGCTCTCGGACGCTGCCACGTTCGCGCTGATTTTGCTGTTTGCTACCGGTGCGTACAACGGGTGGCGCGGCGTCAATTCGGCGGGCAACCTGGTCGGTTCGATTTATGGACAGATTTTGCTTCTGAAACTTGCGCTGGTGCTCGTTGCACCGCGCTCGGCGGGCACAATCGCTTCTTTCAGATGCCCAGCCTATTGGCGTCTTTGACAAATGCGTCATCGACATCGCCGGTACGCCACCTCAAACGCTTCGCCGCTGTCCTGCATGTCGAGTCGCTGGTCTTGGCGGGCGTGCTGGTCGCTGCTGCCGTGCTAGTCTCCAGCCCGCTGCCGGACACCTGGTAGCCACTTCGGCAGCGTTTGTTTCTCACGTCCACGATGGTCACCGCCGCAGGGTCAATTGAGGGCTCAGCCAGCCTCGATTGACTCCCCAGGCAAAGGCCATCTTTTACAGGACCCGACCGCATGTTCGGGTCCTTTTTTTATGGCTCCGAGCCTTGACAACGAAGCAACAGATTCACGTCAAGGCAGCATTCGCCGCCAGCGGCGCGAGCTACGGCGGCCCGCGTGTGATGCATGAACCCATCAGGAACCGATTGCACTAGCCGCCGCCTGCAGCGGTGGCGCACGCGCTTGACCTTCCCATCATAGGAAGGTCCAAAGTGAAAAATGTGCGGTGTACGGACCGTGCTCTAAAGGGGCTCAATATGAACATTGGTGAAGCGGCGAAGGCGTCCGGCGTGTCGGCCAAGATGATTCGCCACTATGAGGAAACAGGACTGATTCGACCGGCGAAGCGCACGCAGTCCAACTACCGCGTGTATTCGCCCAACGATGTGCAAGTACTTCGTTTCATTAAGCGAGCGCGCCGACTCGGCTTTTCGATGAACCAAATCACCCTTTTGCTCGGGCTGTGGCAGGACGGCCGGCCGAGTAGCGAGGTCAAACGCCTGGCCATGGGGCATATCGGAGAGCTGGAGCTGCGTATCCGCGAACTCGTTGAAATGAAAGAGACCCTCGAGAACCTGGCGAAGCACTGCAGAGGCGATTCTCAACCTGAATGCCCAATCCTGAATGACCTGACTGCAACGTCATTGACCCAGCGCAGTCATGAGACGGTGGACTGCGACCGCGCGCTTGACCTTCCAATAGGGGGAGGGCCAATGCTGAATTCATTCAGCCTGAACGGAGAGAAAAAATGGAATTTGAAGTGAAAGACATGACGTGTGGTCACTGCGCGGGCCTCATCACGAAAGTGATAAAAGACGTGGACCAATCGGCGATGGTCCACGTATACCTTGACCAAAAACGGGTGAAGGTTGTGTCTGAGACGTCGCCCGATGAGTTTCTGCATGCCATCTCCGAGGCGGGTTACAGCCCGATTTCGAAAGATTGACTTGCGCCCCGAGCCTCCCTTGGCTCGGTTGTGGTAATCCATGAGGTGATGAAAATGGAAGCGACAGTGCCGCAGGCCGGCGGTAGAAAGCCGACCAAAGAATGGACTTTCCCAGTGGAAGGAATGACTTGCGCGTCTTGCGTTAGCCGGGTTGAAAAAGCGATTTCAAAAGTGCCGGGCGTCGAACGGGCGACCGTGAATATCGCCACCGAGCGTGCGAACGTAACGACGGACTCATCCGTCGTGCCGGATGCGCTTGTTGAGGCAGTAAAACGCGCAGGCTACGAAGTGCCACAGTCGTCGACCTCGCTTAACGTGGGCGGCATGACATGCGCATCCTGCGTGTCGCGCGTCGAAAAGGCGCTGCTCCGGGTAGCCGGCGTGGCTGATGCCGTCGTGAACCTCGCAACAGAGACCGCAACGGTGCGCGGCTTTGGAGTTAGAGAGGACGCGCTCGTCGCCGCCGTCTCGAAAGCGGGCTATGAGGCATCATTGCACACCGACGAAGCGAAGCATGCGCCGTTGCCCCGGCGAGACAGCGAGATGCTGGCAGTTTCAGTCTGCGCGCTGCTCACGCTGCCGCTGGCCGTGCCGATGGCCGCCCAGTGGTTAAGTCTGCACGTGATGCTGCCACCGTCCGTTCAACTCGTGCTCGCGACAATCGTGCAGTTTGCGTTCGGTGGGCGGTTCTACAAGGCTGCATACAAGGCGGTTCTGGCGAGAGCCGGCAACATGGATTTGCTGGTTGCGCTCGGGACTTCCGCTGCGTACGGGCTGAGCGTGTATGAACTGATGGCTCATCCTGGCGAAATGGGGCACCTCTATTTCGAGTCGGCCGCCATCGTCATTACGCTGGTGCGTTTCGGCAAATGGCTGGAAGTGCGTGCGAAACGTAAGACGGCCGAGGCCATACGGGCGCTGAATGCTCTGCGGCCTGAAACGGCGCGCGTGCGCGCAAACGGCGAAGAAAAGGACATTCCACTGTCCCAGGTCAGATTAGACGACAGCGTGGTGGTTCGTCCTGGCGAGCGAATTCCGGTCGACGGCGTGATTCTGGAAGGCCAAAGCGATATTGACGAGTCGCTCATCACGGGTGAGAGCTTGCCGGTGTCCAAGGGCGCAGGCGACGCGGTCGTCACCGGCTCAATCGTGGCGCATGGCTACCTTGCTGTGCGGACAACGGCCGTCGGCGCTGACACGATGTTGTCGCGCATTATTCGGCTGGTCGAGTCCGCACAGGCCGAGAAGGCGCCGATTCAGCGTTTGGTGGACAAGGTAAGTGCGGTATTCGTGCCGGCTATATTGGGCATTGCATTGCTGACCTTCTTCGGCTGGCTCGCTGTGAGTGGAAGTGCCGAAATCGCAGTGCTGAACGCGGTCGCGGTACTTGTCATTGCCTGTCCCTGCTCGCTCGGTCTTGCGACCCCTACCGCGATTATGGCAGGCACCGGCGTGGCGGCCCAGCACGGCATACTCATCAAGGATGCCGAAGCCCTGGAACTGGCCCATAGGATGAATGTGGTTGCGTTCGATAAAACTGGCACGTTGACCGAAGGCAAACCCAGTCTCGTCATATTCGAGCCGGCACATGTGTCACGAAACGAGGCGCTGCGGCTTGCTGCGTCGGTTCAGCAGGCGAGCGAACACCCACTTGCCCGTGCGGTCGTCGCGGAAGCACAAAGCGAAGGACTTGCACCGAGCAGCGTCGCAGACGTCACAGCGCTGCCCGGTCACGGCATTGAAGCTACCGTGGACGAGCGGCAACTCGTCATTGGCAGTGACCGGTGGTTGGGCGGGCGCGCTGTCGAGGTGCCGAGAGGACTGCAGCAAGCAGCCGAAGAAGCGCAGGCCTCGGGTTTGACCGTGTCATGGTTGATTGAAACAAAACCCGATTCGCGCGTGCTCGCCTTGATGGCCTTCGGCGACGCCATAAAGGACACCGCGCGTCGTGCTATCGGAGCGCTCTCGGAGATGGGCGTGCGCACGGTCCTGCTTACCGGTGATAACTGGGGTAGCGCGCAGCGCGTGACAAAGGAACTGGGCATCGACGAAGTGCATGCCGAATTGCTGCCCGAGGACAAAGCGAACACCGTCGCCGCGTTGCGTAAGGCTGGCGCGGTTGTCGGTATGGTCGGTGACGGGATAAACGATGCGCTCGCGCTGGCAGCGGCTGACGTTGGCATTGCCATGTCAACAGGCACGGATGTCGCCATGCATGCTGCAGGCGTGACGCTGATGCGTGGCGACCCGTCGTTGGTGGCCGACGCGATTGACATCTCACGCAAGACGTATCGGAAGATTCGGCAAAACCTCTTTTGGGCGTTCGTCTATAACGTCGTCGGCGTGCCCCTGGCGGCTTTTGGCGTGCTCAGTCCCGTCGTGGCGGGAGCCGCGATGGCCTTCAGCAGCGTGAGTGTTGTCAGCAACGCATTGTTGTTGCGCACGTGGAAACCGAAGGCAGGCAGGTCGGCGTCAGGCACTGTTGACATTGGAGCCGTTCAGGAAGAAAAAGCACGCGGTGCCTTAGCCACACCTCACTGAGCGGCGGCCTTCGGCGGATGTATGCATGGCCGGGCGCCCGAAGTGCGCGGTACAGACTGGTTCCGCGAACGAGTCTGTACCACGTGCGTGCATTTCCGTAGAGTCCTTTCGCTGGCGGCTCAATTGCCGGCGGCAGGTTCTGCGCCCCGCCACCATAATCGTCAGTCGGTGCCGGCGCTGCGCGCTGAGCGACACTAGCTACACATTCGCGGGTACATGGATAAAACGGCTCCGCTATAATCACAGCCATGAAATTTCTTCGGACATTGCTCCTCCTGTTGCTTTGCGCCGCGCTTCCCATCAGTGGGCTGGCGGCCAGCGGCCTCACTGGAGAATGTCCGATGCAGATGAGCATGGGCTCCGACGATAGTGGTGCAATGTCTTCGGACATGCCTGGCTGCGAAACGATGAAATCCTCCCAACCGGAAAAAGCCAAGGGCTTCTTCTGCAAGGCAACGGCGCAATGCCAGCTTGGCAGTCTGTACCACCCGGTTTCCACTACGGAAGTAACCCGTCCCGCCGGGCTGTCCAGCCCCGTCGTATTCCACTACGCACTGTCGCTCACCGTCCGCGAACCGGCCGGACTCTGGCGACCTCCTCGCGCCATCTAATCCCTTTCTGACAGGTTCACCGCATCTGCGGTGAGGTCGTCCTGCGTCCAGGACGTGGATTCCCTGTGGGAGTCCGCCGTAGGGGTTAGAACATGCCTTTAACTATTGGCACGCCGTCATGCCGGCGTGCACCACTGCGCGCGCGTTCGCTTTTTGCCGCGCTGATCCTTGCGAGCGTCGTCGCACACGCGCAGGAAGCACCCGTCGCGCTTGATGCGGCGCTCCAATCCGCTACCGACCGCTCCGCCGCCATGGGGGCTGCGCAGGCTTCAGTGCGCGCCAGTTCAGAAGCCTCCGTCCGCGCAGGGCAGTTGCCCGACCCTACGCTAAAAGCCGGCGTCGACAATCTGCCTGTGACCGGGCAGCAGAAATACACCATTGGCCAGGATTTTATGACGATGCGCCGTATCGGCATCGAGCAGGAATGGGTTTCGGGTGACAAGCGGCGGCTCAGGTCCGCATTGGCGAACGATGTAGTGGACCGTGAGCGGGCCAGCTACCTCGGCCAGCTCGTGAACACCCGCCAGCAAACGGCCACAGCGTGGTTGAACGCGGTTTATGCAAAGAGGGCCGTTTCGCTGCAGCAGGAACTCGTTGACCACATGACCCACGAGCTGGATGCGACGAAAGCGTCTTATCGCGGAGCGAAAGCGACTGCCGCCGATGTTACGCAGGCCCAGGCGATGCTCGCCCAGACCCAGGACCAGTTGCTCAAGGCCCGGCAGACGTTGCAGACCGCGCTTATAGGTCTGTCCCGCTGGACGGCAACGCCCGTTTCTGATGTGACAGGCGAGCCGCCGGCGCCACAGTCCTATGTATCGTCACTGCCGCCCGAGGAACTGAGTCAGGTGCAGCCGGTGCTCGTCGCAGCATCCCGCGACATTACCGTCGCCGACGCCGATACGGCCGTTGCGAACAGTAACCGCAGTCCCAACTGGACATGGGAGGTCGCCTACCAGCAGCGCGGAGGCGGATTCTCGAACATGGTGTCGGTTGGCGTCAGCATCCCGCTGCCCATCCATCGCAAGAACTATCAGGACCGGGACGCGGCGGAAAAAGCTGAACTGGGCACCAAGGCGCGACTGATGTACGAGGACGCGCAGCGTCAGGTCGAAGCGGATATCCGTACGCAGTCAGCCACGCTCGCGAGCGGTCGCGAGCGCATTACCAATCTCACCCACTCCCTGCTGCCGGCTGCGGGCCAGCGCGTGCAACTGGCGGCCGCCGCATACAGGGCAGGCACTGGCTCGCTGGCCGATACCTTTGCTGCCAGGCGTGCGCAGCTCGACGCCGAACTTCAGGTGCTCGACCTGCAGCGCGATGTGTCGCAAACCTGGGCCCAACTGGAATACCAGGTCGTGCCCGCCTCGATGTCCGTGAGTCAGTGAAGGAGAACAACATGCAGAAGAAACAACTGGCGCGCGCGGCTCTTATGGTGCTTGCCGCAGCGGCATTGCTGGGTGCCGGCTATGTCGCCGGTACGCGTCGTTCAACGATGGGCGGCGAGAGCGCTGTAGCGGCAACACCTTCCAGCGACAGAATCGACCCCAAGACTGGCCGGAAGGTGCTGTACTGGCACGACCCGATGGTGCCGAACCAGCATTTCGACAAGCCGGGCAAGTCGCCTTTCATGAACATGCAATTGGAGCCGGTCTACGCCGATGAAGGTGGCTCGAACGGCATCAAGATTGACCCGGGGTTACAGCAGAACCTGGGGATTCGATACGCAACCGTACGCCGGCAGGAGACAACGGAAGGATTCGACGCGGTAGGTACTACGCAGTTCGATGAGTCGAAAGCCGATGTCGTCCAGTCGCGAGTGACCGGCTACATTGACCATCTTTACGCCAGCGCCCCAATGCAGCGCGTAACGAAAGGCGCTCCGATTGCGTCCCTGTTCGTTCCAGATTGGCTCGCGCCGCAGGAAGAGTATCTGGCACTGAAACGTGGCGGCATGGACGACGGCACGCTTGCGGCGTCACGTGCGCGTATGCGGGCGATGTCCATTCCCGACGGCGTGATTGCAAGTCTCGACCGCACCGGCAAGGCGCAGACACACGTCACGCTATCCGCACCGGAAACCGGCGTGCTGACCGAACTGAACGTTCGCGACGGCGCGATGGTGTCGCCCGGTCAGACACTTGCGAAAGTCTCCGGGCTCGACAGGCTGTGGCTTGTGGTTGAGGTGCCCGAAGCGCTGGCCCTCCAGGTTCGACCAGGCATGAGCGTGGACGCGGTGTTTGCCGGCGACCCGGCGCAACATTTCACGGGACACATCCGTGAAATCCTGCCGGGCATCAGCGCGAGTAGCCGTACGCTTCAGGCTCGCCTCGAAATCGGTAACGCGGACTTCAGGTTGACGCCGGGGATGTTGATGCGAGCGCGCGTCGGCGCGGCAAAAAAGGTATCGCGGTTGCTGGTTCCGTCGGAAGCCGTCATCACGACGGGTAAGCGGTCGGTGGTCATCGTCAAGAACCCAGACGGCAGGTTACAACCTGTCTCGGTCACCGTTGGCAACGATGCCGGCGACGACACCGAAGTGGCCAACGGCCTGACCGAGGGCCAGCAGGTCGTCGCATCCGGCCAGTTCCTGATTGACTCGGAAGCGAGTCTGAAATCTGTTCTGCCGAAGCTCGAAGCAACCGCACCGACCGCACCGACCGGCGCGAGCGCGTCGCCTCCAGCACCTGGCGCAGCAGCACCGCAGACCTACGACACCACAGGTAAGGTCGAACAGGTAACGGCCGGGGACATCACGTTTTCACATCAACCCGTTCCAGCGCTGGGCTGGGGCGCAATGACCATGTCGTTCGGCAAACCGTCGCCGACGGCGTTTCCGGACGTGAAGCCTGGCCAGACCGTGCATTTTGTTTTCACGCAGTCGGGTGATGGATACCAGTTGACCAAGGTCGAGCCAGTCGGAGGCGCCAAATGATTGCGCGTCTTATCAGGTGGTCTATCCACAACCGCTTCTTGGTGCTGCTCGCGACCGTGCTCATTACGGCGTGGGGCGTCTATTCGGTCACGCAAACGCCGCTCGATGCGCTGCCTGACCTGTCCGATACGCAGGTCATCATCAAAGCGTCATACCCGGGCAAAGCACCGCAGGTCGTCGAGGACCAGGTGACCTATCCGCTGACGACGACGCTGCTGGGTGTGCCCGGTGCGAAAACCATTCGCGCGTATTCATCGTTCGGGGATGCGTTCGTCTACGTGCTGTTCGACGACAAGACCGACCAGTATTGGGCACGCTCGCGCGTGCTCGAATACTTGAATCAGGTACAAAGCCGACTGCCACAGGGGGCGACCGTTTCGCTTGGACCGGATGCAACTGGCGTGGGTTGGGTGTACGAATATGCACTCGTCGACCAAACCGGGCAGCACGACCTCGGGCAGTTGCGCGCGCTTAATGACTGGTTCCTGAAGTTCGAACTGAAGTCCGTGCCTGACGTGTCTGAAGTCGCGAGCATCGGCGGCATGGTGCGCCAGTATCAGGTTGTCCTCGACCCGGACAAGCTTCGTGCGTATGGCATCACGCAGGCGGCGGTGGCCGATGCGCTTGGCAAGGCGAATCAGGAATCTGGCGGGTCGGTCGTCGAGATGGCCGAGTCGGAGTACATGGTCCGTTCGTCCGGCTACCTGCATACGCTCGACGATTTCCGCAACGTCGTATTACGCACGAACGATGCCGGTACGCCGGTTCTGCTCGGTGATGTAGCCCGGATTCAAATCGGACCCGAGATGCGGCGCGGCATCGCTGAGCTGAACGGCCAGGGCGAGGTCGCGGGCGGTGTCATCGTCATGCGCTCCGGCAAGAATGCGCTGACGACCATTGACGCAGTAAAAGCGAAACTGGCGGACCTGAAGCGTTCACTGCCGGCTGGCGTGGAAGTCGTGACAACCTACGACCGCTCGCAGCTCATCGAGCGCGCCGTGGACAACCTCAAGGACAAGCTCATCGAGGAGTTCATCATCGTTGGGCTCGTCTGCGCGGTGTTCCTGTTCCATCTGCGCAGCGCGTTCGTGGCGATTCTGTCACTGCCGCTAGGCGTGCTGGCCGCCTTCATTGTCATGCGCTATCAAGGTGTGAACGCGAACCTGATGTCCTTGGGCGGCATCGCGATTGCCATCGGCGCGATGATTGACGCGGCCATCGTGATGATTGAGAACGCTCACAAACATCTTGAAGCGTACGACCATGAGCATCCGGGCGAACAAATCACGACGGCACAGCGCTGGGAACTCATCGCGACATCTGCTGCGGAGGTGGGACCGGCGCTGTTCTTCTCGCTTCTCATCATCACGCTGTCGTTTATCCCGGTGTTCTCGCTCGAGGGGCAGGAGGGGAAGCTGTTCTCTCCGTTGGCCTTCACCAAGACCTACACCATTGCCGCTGCTGCCGGGTTGTCGGTGACGCTGGTGCCCGTGCTGATGGGCTATCTGATTCGAGGTCGTATTCCTCATGAAAACTCGAACCCCATCAATCGCGTGCTGATTCGACTGTATCGACCGTTGCTGGAAGCGACGCTGCGGCGGCCGTGGGTTGCCATTGGGCTGGCGGTGGTAGCACTCGCCGCGTCGGTGATTCCGCTGTCCCAGCTCGGCGGCGAATTCATGCCACCGCTCGATGAAGGCGACCTGCTGTATATGCCGACAGCGCTTCCGGGAATTTCGGCCGAGAAAGCAAGTGAACTGCTGCAGCAGACCGACCGGCTCATCAAGACGGTTCCGGAGGTACAGACTGTCTTCGGCAAATCTGGCCGGGCCGACACCGCGACAGACCCGGCACCGCTCGAAATGTTCGAGACCACAATCCAGTTCAAGCCACGCAGCCAGTGGCGACCGGGCATGA
Organism: Paraburkholderia kirstenboschensis; assembly: GCF_032806925.1. Classification (NCBI taxonomy): domain Bacteria; kingdom Pseudomonadati; phylum Pseudomonadota; class Betaproteobacteria; order Burkholderiales; family Burkholderiaceae; genus Paraburkholderia; species Paraburkholderia kirstenboschensis. Next base: position 290,837 of record NZ_CP136511.1, read on the forward strand.
CGCCCGAGAAGCTGGTCGACGAACTGGACCGGACCGTCAAGGTGCCGGGGCTGTCGAACGTGTGGGTGCCACCCATCCGTAATCGACTGGACATGCTGTCTACCGGCATCAAGACGCCTGTCGGGGTCAAGATTTCGGGCAGCGACCTCTCGCAAATCGACAGAATTGCGGCGCAGGTCGAAACAGCGGTCAAGAATGTGCCGCGCGTCACGTCTGCACTGGCCGAGCGCCTGAACGGCGGCCGGTACATAGACATCGACATCGACCGCCGGGCGGCTGCACGTTACGGGCTTTCCGTCGGCGACATCCACTCTGTCATTGCTTCGGCCGTCGGCGGGGAAAACGTGGGCGAAGTGATTGCTGGCCGCGAGCGGTTTCCCATCAACATTCGCTATCCGCGCGAAATCCGCGATTCGCTCGAGAAGCTGCGACAGTTGCCGGTCGTCACGGACCGTGGCGCGCAAATCCAGCTCGGCGATGTTGCGCACATCACGATTGCCGATGGTCCACCAATGATTCGCAGCGAGAATGCGCGGCTCTCCGGCTACGTCTATGTCGATATCCGCAATACGGACCTGCAGTCGGCGGTCGAGGCAATGCAGCACGCTGTTGCGGAGAACGTGACGCTTCCGCCGGGATATTCGATTGCATGGTCCGGCCAGTTCGAATATCTCGAGCGTGCAGAGGCGAAGCTGCGCACGGTCATTCCCGTGACGCTCGTTGTTATCTTCGTGCTGCTCTTCCTGACCTTCAACTCTGCGGCCGATGCACTGCTGCTGATGTCGACGGTGCCGTTTGCCCTGGTCGGCGGCTTCTGGCTCATCTGGATACTGGGGCACGCGGTATCTGTCGCAACTGCAGTCGGGTTTATCGCACTCGCGGGTGTCGCGGCCGAGTTCGGTGTCGTGATGCTGCTCTACCTGAAGGGTGCGCTCAATCGCCGGCTGGAGGATGGTGAACCGCTAACCGAGGCGCTTCTGTTCGATGCGATTCGTGAAGGCGCTGTGTTGCGCGTGCGGCCGAAAGCGATGACGGTTGCTGTCGTGCTGGCTGGTCTCATCCCCATCATGGTCGGACACGGCGCAGGTTCGGAAGTCATGCAGCGCATCGCCGCACCGATGGTGGGCGGCATGGTCACTGCGCCAATCCTTTCGATGTTCGTTATCCCCGCAGCCTGGTTCCTGTTGCAGCGCCGCCGTGCGCGCAAGAAGGCAGGTGCAGGGCTCCCCCACGCAGTACCTTCGGGCATGAAAGAGCCATCTACTCAAACTGGAGAAGTTCAATGAAGAAGTTGATTGTTGCATCTGTTGCTCTTGCAGCCATCGTTGCTGCGCCCGCGTTCGCTGGTGATGACATGGCCGGCATGAACATGCCCAAGCCGTCGGCTTCGAAGATGTCATCGAACACCGCGTTCACCGATGCAGAGGTAAAAAAAGCGGATGCTGAGACCGGCATGGTCACGCTGAAGCACGGCGCGTTGGAAAACGTCGGGATGCCGCCGATGACGATGGCGTTCAAGGCGAAGGACGCCGCGATGGTCAAGCAGGTTCACGAGGGCGACAAGGTCAAGGTCCGCGTCGAAAACGTTAACGGCACCCTCACCATCGTGAAACTGGAAAAGCAGTCATGATGGGGCGCTGACACAGCACTCGCAGGCTCGCCGCGTGACGGCGGGCTGCAGTCGCACGTCTGCGCTCACATCTTGTGAGTAGAGGCACTGCAATGCGAATGACATCATCCGACTTACGGCAGCGAATTTGCCGTCAGACAGACGCAGCGAAGCGCGCGTTGCGCATCGCTCTTGGCTTGCTATTCGTTTTCATGTCTCTGACCGCTTACGCGGTGAGCGAATCCGACCTGCTACCCGTCAACGAAGCCTTCCCATTGACGGTTAGCGTCAGCGGTCCACAACAGGTAACGCTCGACTTCGGCACGAAGCCTGGCTACTACCTGTACCAGGACCGCTTCAGCTTCGCGGTGGATGGTGTCCCCGTTAAGGCGGACCAGATGCCGCCCGCAGAACGAAAAACGACCCGACATTCGGCATGGTCCGGGTCTATCACCGGCCTGTGCAGATTCGCATTCCCTTGCCCCATGCCATCGCAGCGAGCGCCGTGCTCTCCGTCACGTCGCAGGGGTGTGCGGACCTGGGAGTCTGCTACCCACCGCTAACCCGAAGCTACCGTATAGCTGTCGTGTACGAGGCGCCGCCCCGAGTGGTCTACGCGCCGGCTCCGGTCTATGGCTACGGATACCGCTATGAAGGCGACTACGGCGACGAGCGCCGATGGCATGACCACGGCCGGCACCGTGGATGGGAGCACCATCGTCACGAAGATGACGACTGATTCTTCACTGCTGGCTCGTAGCGTAGCCGCCAAGTCGTGTCCCGCCGTCGCGTGTCATTGTCCGGGTCGCCAGCGCGAACAGCGTTGCGATACAGAATCTCGCCTCGGCATAAAACGTCGCACTCGCTCCGAACTGGTCCCAGAGCTCACCGGCCACGACGCTCGCGACAAGCATCGCCAGCCCGCTCATGAAATTGAAAAGCCGAACGGCCGAACGTCTTGGCGCTTGCACCGGGGCTAGTCACCAGGAACATCGTCAGAACGGACCTAGGATGATTTTCTGAGTTGCCGCTCGCGCCGGTACACATAGAGCGCCGGCAGCAGGTTCGTGCTCAGCAGCCCACTCCAGACCAGTCCGCCCAGCGTAACGATGGCCAAGCCTTGCTCGGGAGCGGCGCCTTTGCCGAAGCCGAGCGCGGTTGGAAGCAGACCTAATGACGCGGTCAGCACCGTCAGGAGAATTGGCCGAAAGCGCACCTCGACTGCGTCTCGTACTGCATCGAGTACGGACTGTCCCTGCGCTTCATTGCGTCTCACCAGTTGCAGCAGCACGATGCCGTGGTTGAGGCTCACTCCTATCAGCGTGAGAAACGCAATCAACCCGATGGCGTTAAGTCCGATGCCACTCACGACCAGCGCGATTGCACCGCCGGAGAATGCCAACGGCATTTGCAATAGTAGTAGTCCCGGCACCAGCAGACCGTCGAATTGCAGCGTCAGGATGCCAAGCATCAGTGCCAGCGCGATTGCCGCTGCAATGGCGACATTGATTGCCGCATGCTCCAGTTGCGGATACAAACCACCGAACTTCACATCGTACCCTGCCGGCATGTGAAGCGTTTCCAGGGCTTTTTTCGAGGCGGAGATGACCTGCCCGAGGGGCGCGGTCGGTGTGGCCAGTATCTCAATCGCACGAAGACCGTTCAGATGCCGGATAACATTCGGCCCCGTCGTCATGCGGACGTCGGCCACGTCCCGCAAAGCGGTCCAGCCATTGGCCATGATTGGGATTTGCTTCAGTTGCTCAATGGAGAACTGCGTGGGGTCCGCCAGTCGAACGAACACGTCCAGGTGGCTGTTACCCTCCGGAACCGTTGCGACTATCTGTCCTGCCAGCAGGATGTGCAGTTGTGAGAAGAGTTGCGCCGGTGTGATGCCGTGGAGGGCAAGACCGGCCGGGTCAGGCGTGAGTTGCAGTTCGGTGATGGGGAAACCGTCGTTGTTGAAGACATCGGACAGGTTGGGTACTCCCGCGAGCCGGCTTGTCACTTCAGACGAGAGCGACTGCAGGGTTGTGATGGAATCGCCGTACACATCAATCACGAACGGCTGGGGCAATCCGGAAAGTGTCTCACCCACCCGTTCCAGGGTCGGCGTTCCAATCGCTGTCTGTACGGCTGGGAGCTTCGATGCGGCGAGAACCTCCTGACCGATTTTGTCGAGACTGCTTGCATTCACGTTCGGCTTCAGCGCGATTTGAATCTCCCCTGCGTAAGCGGGCTCGGTGTAGGACGTCCCGGATGCCGAACCCACGCGTGTGAAAACGTGTGCGACCGGGTCCAGCCCCATCAGTCGCTGACTTATACGGTCGGCCACATCCTGCGTGTCGTGCAACGAGGTGCCGGGAGGCAGTGTGAAGCTTTCAAGCAGCACTTCCTCGTTAGGCAGCGGCAGGAAGTCGACAGGAACGAGTGCGAGCCCCGCCACGGAGAGCACAAAGATGACGACGCACGTCCACAGGGACAACCGTGGACGGCGCAGGGTGAAATCCAGCAACCGGAAGTTATGACGCTTGAGCCAGGCTACCGCTCGTGAGCCTGATGTCGCTCGCTTTTCTACGTGCGGTCCGATGGCGCCCAGTACCAGCGGAATCAGACTCAGCGAGATGACGAGTGAGGCGATAAGGCTCACGGTCATCGCCAGCGAGAATGGCACAAAGAAAAGTCCAGCGAGGCCTCCCACGAACGCGAGCGGCAGAAACACCGAAACGGTCGTCAGCGTGCCGGAGATATCGGGACCCGCGATGTCTCGCAGGCCGTGTACAACACCTTGCCACCGGCCATCGCCTCGCTCCCAGCGGTGGTAAATGCTCTCAAGGACAATGATGGCATCGTCTGCCAGCAAGCCAACCGCCACCGAAAGCGCACCGAACGTCAGCAGATTCAGTGTCTGCCCCATCAGATACAGTCCTGCAATACCCAGGAGGAGCGAGAGCGGAATGCTCAAGGCGAGCGCCCATATTCCGCGACTCGCGCCGAGCATCCAGAACAGGACGGCGACGGCCAGCGCTGCGCCAATGGCGAGGTTGCGGCTCAAGTCCTGCGCGACCACACCGACGATGTGCCCCTGGCTGTAGATGCGCACAAAGCGGGCGCCGCGTGGTAGCTGGGGTTCGAGCTCGCGTAGCGTCCTGTCCACCGCGTCGACCACCGGAACGGTCGAGGCACCCGGTTGCTTGAACACAATCAGCGCGATGGTGGGCCGGTTGTCGAGTTTGACCTCGTGGTGCGACGGCAGGGCCGAGCGGATGACGTCAGCCATTGCCCCGAGTGGCACGCCCCCGTTGGGCGTCTGTACGGACACCCCGGCATAGGCGGACGGCTCCGTCGGCAGATTTCTCCCTTCGATGAAAACGTCCTGGTGGCCGACTTCGACATACCCGCTTGGTACCATCGCAGTCGTCGTTTCCAGTGACGACGCAAGCGCCGACGCGGAAACGTTGAACCGTTGCAACTTCCCGAGTTCAGGCCGCACCCATATTGCATCCGCGCCTGGCCCGGCGACGGACACGCGCTGTACGCCGGCGACCGCCCGGACACGGGGTGCGAAGTTCGATTCGACGAGCCGCTGCACCTGTGATGCATCGACACTGTCCGGAATCTGTATTGCGTAGTCCGCGACCTCGTTGATTGCGTTGCCAGAGATTTCGGTGGTCAGGGTCGTCCCTTTGGGGAGCGTGCCATTGACGCGGCCCACCACGCCGTCGACGTCCTGCAGTGCGCTTGCGGGCGTTGTTCCTTCTGAGAAACGCGCCTCAATCTTGACCGACCCCTGGCTCACGACGGTCCGCACGTCGCTCAAGGACTGAAGCGACGTGAGTTCAGCCTCGACCGGCCGCGCAATCAACCCTTCAAGGTCGAGCGTGGTCGCGCCAGGCAACTGGGCGACGATGCTAACCTGCGGCATGTTGAATTGCGGCAGGACTTCCGAATGGATGTTGACGAGCGCATGTATGCCGTAGGCAATTAACGCGCCGTACAACATGACCCATAGCAAAGGCCGCTTGACGAGGTCGTTTAGCATGTTTTTGTAGAAGGGCGTCAATCGGCCTGCTGATATCGCGTAGAGAAATCCTGGTGAAAGAACAGATACGCATCCTGCGTCACCACCAACTCGCCAGATGAAAGCCCGCCCCTGATGGAGGTCCAGCCGCCATATGCCAGTCCAGGCGCAACATGGCGACGGTGATTTCCCGCCTTGTCGTGAACCAGTACCCACCATTCACCGCCATCGAGTACTAGCGCCGTCGATGGAACGGCCAGGTGTTTCTCGTCTGGCGCGGACAGGGATATCGTGCCGACCGAGCCGGGCTCCAGGCTGCTGCCCTCGACGGGGCTCAGCCAGACCTCCAGTTGCCCTGGCGTCGCAACGCTCCATGACGTACGTTTGACGACAACGTAGATGGGCGCATCGCCGCGCTCCGACAGGAACGCTCCCTTCATGCCGACCGCAACGAGGGCGGCGTCGCTACCGTATAAATTCGCCACGACATGAAGGTCACGTGACGACGAGACCGTCACAAGCGGCTGTCCGGCACTCACGTACTGGCCGTCGGCCGCGCTGACCGTTGTCACCACACCGGGTTCTGACACGGCGATTGTGGCGAGGCCCGTGTAGCCCTGAGCGGTCGACTGCGCGGCCACCAGTTGTTGACGCGCTGCGTCCAGCTCGGCGCGAACACGGGCGACAGCATCGCGCGTGCTGAGCTGGTCATCAAATTTCTGCTGTTCAATCGCCGCAGCCTGTGTCGCGGCCGACACGCGTATCCGCGCAGTTCTGAGGTCGGCGGCAAGCCGCGCTTTCTCGGACATGACTGACGGCCCGGTCAGACGCGCAATCGTCTGCCCCGCTCGAACCGTTTCACCTGGCGTGACTCGCAAGCCCGTGACGATGCCGGCCGTTGGCGCGGACAGCACCGCATTGGACACTGCCTGCACGTGCGCCGGCGCGGAGACTTTCACCACGATGCGCTTCTCTACGGCAGGCAGTGTTACGACGTCCTGGGCGAACGCGCCGGGTGCGGCCGTGTACCATGCGCACGCGATAGCGTAAATGACGAAAAGATGAATCGACTTCATCTCGGACCTATTGGGGAGGTTGGTGGTCAATGGCGCTAACGCCAGTCAGTGTGCACAGCTCGACCTGCTGCAAAAGCGCAGCGTTCTCGAGCTTCGCGGTTGCAATGCGCTGGTTCAGAAGTCGGGATTCGAGGTCCATCAGCGTCGGAAGCGTCACGTCACCCCGAGCCTGAGCGATACCCGCCTGCTTCGCCGTTTGGTCCAGCGTCAATTCCATTGACCTGGCGTTGCGGAGCTGGTGACTGAGCAGGTCAAGGTTTGAAACGATGTTGTGGACGGCGACATGCGCGTCTTTGAGCCGTTGCGTGTACTCCTCGTACAGGCTCTCGCGTGTGGTCTTTTCGACCGCGATATTTCCCCGGTTGCCGTTGAACAGCGGCAACGTCACAGTGACGGCGATGCCCGACGTGTAGATGGCGGACGTATCGCGCCCTCGTGTGAGGCCGATATCGAGCCGGGGAAATTGCCCGAGTAGTGCGGCGCGATAGCGCTCGTCCTGCTCTGAATAGCCTGCGCGCAATGCGAGCAGGTCTGGACGACGCTGGCCGAGAATGGCAAGCGCGTCGTGCACCGCGTCGGACGGGACGTCATAGGCTTCGGGAGGCGTTGCAAGCGTGAGGTGCGTGCCTGGCTGCAGGTCAAGCATTGCGTCGAGCTCCTGTTGCGCTTTGAGATGGTCTTGCTCAAGTGTGTCCAGCCGCTGCAAGCTGTCGCGATACGCGGTTTCTGTTTGCACCGCGGTATCGCGAGTCACGTCGCCCCGTGCAAGCGCCCGCCGCATGTGGTCGTCGGCAACCTGGTGATGGACTGTCAGTTGTGCGACCTCCGCTTTAACGCGGGCAAGGCTCACGTTGGTGACGTACAGCGCGTACGCATGGTTGGCGACCTGCCATTTCGTCCACTGCAGCGCGAACTGTTGTTTTTCCAGGGCTGCGGTCGCACCTCGCTGCTTTGCAGGGTGGTCAATGAGCGCGGACACTTCATAGCTGAGCCCAACCATGAACGCCGGGACAAATCCGGCTGCGCCAGGCCGGTCGGTGCTGAAGCTGAGCTGAGGGTCCGGGAGTAATCCATCCGCGTACTTGCGCGCCTCTGCGATGCCCAGTTCACGTTCGGCGCGGCGGACGTCGGGGCTGTGCGTGAGCGCGCGTTCGACCACCTGGTCGACGGTCAGCGGGGTGGTGGTGGCGATGTCATCGGGCCATGCCGGTGCCGCCTGAAGGGGCTTGGGGACGTACGACGCGCAGCCACACAGCGTCGCGAGCAGTGCCATAAGCGATGCTACAGACGGCACCCGCGCGAGCGCGCATCGCCCCGGTTGTCGTTGATGACTGGTTGCGTGAATTCCGCTTTGCGACCTAGTATCGTAGGCGCGACTGGGCACGATGGCTATCCGGCGTAAGAGACGCTTCGCATGCTATTGGGCAGGACTTAGTTTTGACTTAGTAGCACGGCACCTGTAACTCCTTGAGACCGATGAGAATTCTCCTGGTTGAAGACGACGAGATGATTGGCGACGCAATCGTCCGGGCATTAAGAGATGCGGCGTATGCAGCAGACTGGGTGCGCGATGGCGATGCGGCGGCCGGGGCGCTGCTGGGTCGGGAGCACGACGTCGTGCTGCTGGACCTCAACCTGCCGCATCGCGATGGCATCGACGTGCTCCGGTCGCTGCGCAGCGGGGGCAGCAAAGTACCGGTGATTGTTCTTACGGCGCGCGACGGCCTTGACGACAGAATCACCGGACTGGACGCCGGCGCTGACGACTACCTCGTGAAGCCGTTTGAAATTGGTGAACTGCTTGCGCGCCTTCGGGCAGTCACTCGCCGGCTGGCCGACCATGGCGACACGCGAATGACGAGCGGAAAACTCACGGTTGATGCCGCGACGCACATTGCCGTCTACGACGGAACGGAGTGCCGCCTGACGAGTCGCGAGTTCGCTCTTTTGAGCGCGCTGTTGATGCGCCCCGGGACGGTGCTCTCACGAGCCCAGCTGGAACGAAAGCTTTACGCGTGGGAGCATCCGGTGGAGGGCAACGCGGTGGAGGTGCTGATTCACGGCATTCGCAAGAAGCTGGGAGCGTCGGTGATTCGTAACATACGAGGTGTGGGATGGCTGGTGGACAAGGAAAACGGTCACGCTCTCTGACACTGCAGCTTTCGGCGTGGATTGGTGTTGTGATGGCGGTGGTGGGCATGCTCGCATGCGGGTTTTCCTTTGCGTTCGCCTACCAGGAAGCGCGAGCCTTGCAGGATGGCCAGCTGAACGAAATTGCTGCCCTGATTGACAGTCATGCGCTGGCGCTCACGGGAGCGCAGTCTTCGGTCGAGAGTTCCCAGGACTCAGATGTCAAAGTCGTCATCGACAGACTAAGCGAGACATCGGCAAACATGTCGCTGGCACCGGGACTTACGATTCCTCGTGCGATGGCCGACGGATTTCACGACCTGGACGGCAGCGGACAGAGCTGGCGCGTCAACATCCGTACGCTGAGAAGTGGTGAGCGCATCGCGGTCGCTGAGCCTTCCGCTTTGCGTGACGAGATTGCGAGGGACGGTGCGATGAGGACGCTCGTGCCCGTGCTTCTCTTGATGCCGGTTCTGTTTGCAGTTGTCGTCGTGATTGTCAGAACGAAGCTGGCGCCACTCTCACGCCTGGCGATAGTCGTGGACCTGCAAACGGATGCGTCGCTCGAGCTGTTGCCGGAAGAAGGCATTGCCGCCGAAGTACTTCCGTTTATCCGGTCGATTAACAGGCTCATTGGCCGACTCAAAGATGCCATCAGTCATCAGCGCCGCTTTGTCGCGAGCGCGGCGCATGAGTTGCGGTCACCACTGGCGGCGCTGTCGTTGCAAGCGGGCAACTTGGGGGCAACCATCACGTCGCCCGATGCTCGCGAGCGACTCTCGGCTTTCCAGTCTGGATTGCGACGTACTCACCGGCTGGTGGAGCAACTGCTGGCTCTCGCGAGGTCCGAGCAGGCAGCACTTGAGCAGCCGGCCGCGTGGTCGCTGAGAACGGCGGTGACTGAGGTCATCAACGACAGCATTGGACTTGCCCGGGCGAAGGACATCGACCTCGGGATTGAACGGGTCGACGACATCAATGTTATGGTCGACGCATCGTCCCTCGCGATGGTTCTGAGGAACCTGGTCGACAATGCAGTGCGATATACACCCGATGGCGGCAAGGTTGACGTCTCGGCTTTTCAGAAAGCGGATGAGCTGATATTCGAGGTTTCCGACACGGGACCCGGCATACCGGATAACGAACTTGACCGAGTGCTGGAGCCGTTCTACCGGCTGAATCACTCTTCAGCGTCCGGAAGTGGTCTGGGCCTGTCCATTGTGTCCGAAATCGCCCGGCGAACAGGTGGTCGCCTGGTGCTCAAGAACATCGAGGGCGGGTTCCGAGTGCGATTTTTTCAGCGAGTCGTTGAACAGCGACAACTGCGCAGTTAAAGTCGTCTCACCCGCAAGGGCAGCAGTGACCAGATGACGATGTCAGGACGTCGATGCGTGCAACGGCGGTGTTCTGGATTTTAGATTGCGTGCCGGCTAAAGCCGTTCGCTAGATATGTCTTTACATCTTCTTCAATCAAAGACTTTCTTGACATATAAAGCCATGAATTGGATGGAGCTCTTTTTAGGCGGGAGACCTTTGCAGGAGCGTGGGGCTGTAGTTGCAGTCGCCCAACGGGAAGCAGGTCCAATACAGAAGGCCTTCTGCAAAAGGAGCCATCAGGAGGTCGTGTAGTAAATCCAGGCTAAAATCAACTATCCGTGACTGTCTATCCAGGCCAGTGCCCACGCGAGCCCCGCCTGTTCTGCTTCCGCTTCGGCATTGAATAAGCCAAGCACTCCAGATGCTTCAACGAGCTTGTTGTTTCTGGTAATAGTGCCGCTAGCAGCAAACCGTTCCGGCGCGAGGATGGCTTCCTGCTGAAGGATAGCGTGGCCCCACACGTTGTATCCGCGGTAGGTTTCCGATTCCACTATCGCGTAACCTGAACGGGCGCATGACGAGAGTCCACGCGGAGCACGTTGCCCTCGGGTGTGATTTGTCGCGGGATGTCCGATACATCAGGCGCTTTGGCTCGCGAGGATTGCGGTGCCGAATGTAATTTCACAGGAAGCTTCGCCACGGATGCAATAGGGGGCAGCCGGCGGGATTTCACAGCGAGCCGCGCCCGTTGCCTAGGCTTCCATTGCCCATGCGCGGCTTTCCCATACGCTTGTCCGCGTGCCTCCGGCGGGTTCCAGGTTTCCGTATAGTGCGCTGCTGCCGACACTGTTGACGCGACCACCAGCAGGATTGCGCCTGCACCCACAAATCGAAACATGTTTTCTCCTGCTGCCGCCTATTCTGCTTGCCGGTATCTCATGCACCGCACGATTTGTCGAGCCGACGCATAAACCGTCGCTTCCTGCTCAGTAGTCCCGGTCACTCCCGCACTGTCAACGGCGCCAGTTGTTCCTCCGGGCCGACGTGGCGAGGCCACTGAGTGGCCATTGTCTCACGCAAAGAACGCCGCAGAGGCCGCCTTGCTTCGGCGTATCGCCGGGTTCATTTTCCTGCTCGCCACCCGCTGATTTCCTCTGCAACGCAAACGCCGCGATTTTCGCCATAGGGGGGCGAAGGCCTACGCACACGTATGTGCAACCGTTCGTAGCGGCCACGGGCTTTTCGTTGGTGCGCGCCAACTGTTGCAACAGTGTCCTCGACAATCCCCGGCTCCTTTAGCTTCGTAGCACTGATGGCGAAGTCGGCAACTCGTCGCGCTCTGGCTGCAACGAGGGGAAGTGTCGTTCCAGCAACGCTGTCACTCTGCGAATCCCTCTCACAGCGCCGGACTCGTATTGACCGCGTCTGAACTCGGCCTCCATCTCACGGCAGATGACTTCCCACTCGTCTGCACCGACTCGCGCATGAATGCCTCGGTCCGCCACAATCTCAACATCCCGGTCGGCGAGCAGCAGATATATGAAGACGCCGTTGTTGTACTCGGTGTCCCAGACCCGAAGCTCAGAGAACACCTCAATCGCTCGTTCTCGCGCGGATTCTCCTCTGAGCAGAGCACCGCTGTGCAGTGCGCCTTCGACGGCAAACTCAACCTGGCCGATATGTGCCTGATGACTCTCCCGAACAGCTTTTTCAATTGCGTTCAGTGACCGTCCTGGAAACGCGGACGCTACCCGCCAGCGAGTCATGAACAAATGTCTGATGATTCGGGACAGGTTCCTGATTACCACCTGCCTGAGGCACCGCCGCCGCCAAAGCCGCCGCATCCCCCGGGAAAGGTGTCTCGACTGGAACCGCCACCGAGGCCGCCGCGCCCTCCGCCGATGTATCGCCCACCGACGTATGCGCCGAGACCGCTGACCAAGTCAAGAAACGCCGGTTAACATTTAACAGTCTCACCTGTAGGATACTGTACATCCATACAGGTATTTTAAGCAATGACCACCGCGGCGGCGTCCCCTGAAGCGATACATCCGTCCCTGTGGCGGGCGTCTCAGCTCGCACATGGGCGAGGTCGGGTAATCGAGACTGGCTACCCGGCCTTGTCGGCAGAACTGCCGGGCGGTGGGTGGCCGGTGGGCGCATTGGTGGACCTGCTGGTGCAGCACCCTGGCGTCGGTGAACTTAGGCTGCTGCGTCCAGCGCTCAGCGGGACAGATAGCCGGCCAATCGCGTTCGTTCAACCGCCGCATACACCCGACGGGCTTGGACTCAGCTACATCGGCCTGTCGCTGGACCGGATGCTTCGAGTCAAGGCACCGAAGACAGCGGACGCGCTTTGGTCGGTAGAACAGATACTGCGGGCAGGAAGTTGCGGGGCGCTCGTTTTCTGGACCCAGTACGCGCAGTCTTCATCGCTTCGACGCCTGCACCTTGCTGCGCAGTCATCGGAAACTCTCTTCGTGATGGTCCGGCCGCTCGCCGCAGCACAGGACGCGTCGCCAGCACTATTGCGGCTGGCGCTCAAACCGTCTGCCGATGGTCTGACCGTCGACATTGTGAAACGACGAGGACCCTCATGCGCGGAGCCCTTGGCGGTTGCCCTTCAACCTACGCCCGTTTTGCTGTCGCGGCATGCGCGTCTCTCGCGCGGGTCGCCTGCCGAAGTTGCGACTGGAAGTCGGCGGAAGGAAGTGCTTGCCTGAGCTCAATACGGTAGTGTCGTGCACGAACGTTGCGTTGGAGGGCCGCGGCCCAGTAAGTGCTTATCATGCTCGCAAAGAACGGAGGCAGTTATGTGCTACTCGGCTCAAGTCGTCGCAGACTATAGGAAATTTGTGCGCACGTTTGGCGCCATCATGGACATCCACGAGTTCGCGCGTCTGTTCTTTGAGCGAGCGGAGGGCATTAGCAAATCCAAGATACCCAAAGCCATGGAAGACGCGTTTGCTGAACCGCAGGATGACGCAGAGCGTGAAATCAATGCTCTCATCGCCAGATACGCTTCGGCGCAGGCTACCAAATTCGAGCAGGAGCTGTTCAAACAACGGAAGCGTCTAGCCGACGCCGAACGCACGTTGCAGACGAAGCTCACTAAGGCTGCAACGGAAAGCCAGCGAATCGCGACCGACAAGATTGCCTGGGCGAAGGGCAAGCTAGAGGACCTGCAGCGAACCGAGCCACAACCGCGCGACGCGCGCATCTTTCCGGGCAACTATGCGCCCGTGATGGTGATGGAGAACGGGCAACGATTCGTCAAGCCCATGCGCTATCAGTGCCGCATTGCTGGAAAGCCCGCGTCTTACGACATCAAGTTTCCCGGCACTTACAACGCGCGCCGGGATAGCCTCGAAGGTTTCTGGGCACCTTGCTTTGGGCATACCCATGCGGTCCTTCTCGTTGAAGTGTTTTACGAGAATGTGAGCAAGGCGAAATTCGAAAATACACTACTTGAGACGCACGAGCGCGATGAGAACGTCGTCCTCGAGTTCCGTCCGAGCAACGGCGAGCTGATGCACGTTGCCTGTCTGTGGTCACGGTGGAGCGCGCCGGGCCAGCCGGACCTACTGTCGTTTGCGGCCATTACGGATGAACCTCCTCCAGAGGTGGCCGCAGCGGGGCACGACCGGTGCATCATTCCTATCAAGCCCGAAAACATAGATGCATGGCTTAATCCCGACCCGAAGAACCTGGAGGCCATGTACGCAATACTTGATGACCGAGACAGGCCGTATTACGAGCACAGGTTGGCGGCGTAGCGATGCGTACTCGCTCATACCTTCTTCTGGTTTGATGACAGCGGTTTTTAGTAACATTGCGAGGACGATTGAGTAACGCAATGAATCAGGATTCGGTACGCAGGCACCACATGGATATTTTTTACTATTGGCAGAAGCTGGAGCAAAACCTCAAGAACGGTGAGGTCGGCTATTTCGGCTCCAACAACACGAAAATCCTCGAACTCTCAGAGCGGTTGCCCAAGCGCATCTGGGTGTTCAAAACCCCAAGAGGGATGAAGGGGTCTATCCAGTTGGTCGGCTCGCTGCTTGTCAGCGATGAGCCTTGCGTCGCTATAAAGACCGACTACCCTCATGTCATCTATTACGACCCGTTCTCGCCGGATTCCGTGATGTTCACGGACTCCGATACTCCGCAGCGTATCGAGGCGGTCTCTGCCTACTTCCAGTATCGATTCCACGTCGCGTTTAGTGCCAATTTCAACGGCGATGCCGGGGTCCAAGCTATGGAATCGAATGTAGTTCGCGGGTTCGACGTCCTCGTTGCTGACTGGGGAAGATGCCAAATGCTGGAGCGCGTCAGAGACCGCAAGAACGTCCAGCCCATCAATCCATTCGCGCATCAGTCAACCTGACGTCACTGGACGGTTCCTGTTTCGGTGTATAACCAATGAGCCGAATCTATCTGCGGGAGTTGCGGTCAACCACTGATTTTGGCCCACCCGAGGACTGCCACACCGCGAAGTTCGCTGGGGTTTTGCGCGGCTACCCCGAGCATAAGGGTGAATTGAAAGGCACATCCGGTTTGAGCCGGTGTCATGGGCAGCAGCGTGCTAATGGGCCGACGTTGCTGTAGCCTTAGAGGCTCGGCAAAAACGGTCGTGCAGCCATCTTGCTTTTCGTCCATCCAATTCAACATATTGCCCGTTTACCGCGCTACCAGATAACTGAACGTGAATCGCAAAATTCGCTCTCGAAAACACAGCCGCCCAGCTATGTCACCTTTACTGCGCGCGCTGACTTACAGCCACGCTTCACTTGAGTCCGTGACGCAGGCGATGCTTCTGCGGTGCTACATTGCACTCGATGCTTTCCGACGGGGCCACGGCTCACGCAACCTGTTTTTAGCGCTTGGTCGAACCCTTCTGATTGCGGAAGAACTCGAACGGCTCGGTCATCAGGCAGGCGCGCTGAGCGAGATTGAATCGGCACAAGCCGCACTTGTGCATATCAATGCCGAAGAGCGCGCAAGCGCTGGGTGGCGTGTCTGCGATGCAGATTACTTGCCTTTATCCACCGCTCTTGCTGTATTCAGTGAGCAACTCAGCGCTGCTTCCCTCAACGATATCGCAGAAGCTCAGGCCCGGATGCTCGAGGGTCTCCTTGGTTCGGAGCGGGCGACGCGACAGGTTAAAGAGCTGGCCTGAAGGCTTTTCCTCGTTAGGCTTGCCGCCGTCGAATGACGTCGAACCGTAGTGAGGCTTTCGGCCCGGACGAGAAGTGTCGTGCGTCATACTCACGCGCGAGCTGGTCCTTCGGAAGGAAATGGGGGGGCGCTGAACCGGAAACCGCTTCATTCACGAAACGGTGCGCTTTCCAATTGCAACGCCGACGTCGTGCGCCGCAAATAAAAGCGCCCCCCCGGATTTTGGTCGCGAGGGGGGCTATCACGTCAGAAGACTTTCGCTTACAGCGCGGCGTCCTTCAGCTTTTTCAGCGGGCGCACCTTAAGGCGCACCGAAGCGGGTTTCGCCGCGAACCATTTGTCTTCACCGGTAAACGGGTCCTTGCCGAAGCGCTTTTTCTTGGCGGGTACGTCTTGCGCGACAACCTTCAGCAGGCCGGGCAGCGTGAACTCTTTCGCGCCCTTCTTGTGAATCGATGCGAGCACCGTTTCTTCAAGCGCCGCCATCAACGCCTTGGCCGCCTTCGGTTCGACGCCTGAGCGCTCGGCAAGATGAATCGTGAGCGAAGACTTCGTGAACGAATCCTTGATGGGCTTCAGCGGCGTCGCAGCGACCACCTTCTTCGTGACAGGGGCCGCAGCCTTCTTCACCGTCGACGTCTTCGCCTTTTTCGCGACCGGGGTCACCGCTTTCTTCGAAGCCGGCTTTGCTGCAGCTTTCGTTGCACTCGTTGTTGCCATAAATTCCTCGTCATTGGTCAAAGGTTGGCCTGAGACCTTTGCCTTTGCATAGTCACCGACAATACGCAAAGGTCCAAGTCCTCAGGCTGGCGCTAGCGTAGCAACCCGAACTTGAATCTGCAACGGGCGAACCCCTAAAACAAGGGGTTTGGCGCCGCGGGAACGCAAAACAACGACCTGTACCCCTCCGGAGAAGGCTGCATTCACGAAGACGGCTTGCGAACGGGTTTGAAGCACATGCAAGAGGAGCAAACCTCTTGCACGAGTCCAGCGTCGGATGAGTGTGACGTTTATGACTTGTTCGTAATCTCGCGTCCATCCGTGCGCCATGGACACCTCTCTATATTTTGCTGTGCCCGCTGTTTCGGCGAGCACAGTTAAGGAGAAGGGGGAAGTGGCCACATGGCGGCTTGTCGTCCTTAGGCTTGGTATTGAGCGTAAGAAAATTTGAAGATTCAGGCCGCAGCAAGCATGCTTTCGATGGTCCGGCTATCGCAACCACTCTCGTTGCTCCCCGCTCCCGCTACGTGTCTTACCCTCAGCATCATTCTGGAGAAATTCGTGCGTAAGTTAATTGCGTTGCTCACTATGGCAGCGAGCCTGGGTGGGTGCGCCGTCGCACCAGGATATGGAAACGCCCAGCCATACGATTCAGTCTACGGCTATCCCTCGTACGGGCCGGGGTACGGGACCTGCGGTATTTGGGGCGAGTGCGGCGCCTGGGGCGGCCGGTACGGCAATTACTGGCACGGCGACCGTTGGCACGGTGGCTGGCACGGCGGACGTGGAGGCTGGGGCGGACATGGCGGCGAAGGTGGACATGGAGGCCGGGGCGGACATGGCGGCGGAGGCGGGCATGGCGGCGGCCGCTGACACGTTCCCCTGTTCTGACTCTACTCGCCATCAGCGTATGGGTGGGACTCGTCCTGGTCTCAATCTACATTGTTGTGCCGCGTTTTTTCCAGGCGCGGGAAGCTGAGGAGATGGTCGGGCTTGCGTAAGTTATTCGCGAAAAGCCTTCGAATTTTACCTGTTTGGAAAGTGAAAATGAAACGAGGCGTAAAGGCAGCTGTTCTTATGATGTTTCTGCTTGGTAGTGTGTCTGCAATGGCTGACAGCAAACTAACTGCGGAGGAATGTAACGATTATCCGTTCAAGCCGGTCGTCGGTGAGATAACCCACGCCCAGTTGATGCAGGAGCTGGCGGAGCTGGAATCCGTTGGATACGACCCCCACAAAATCGACTACTACTATCCCAATAACCTGCAGGCAGCACAGGGGCGATTGCATGCGAAGTATGTTGCAGACTGCGCACCGGCGATTGGTCAAGGGAGCTGACGCCGCCTGAATTTCTTCGCACTGGATGAAGCCGGGCTTTTCCTGGATGGCCGATTCCAGTTCTGGACAGGTCCCGACCGTGCGACGAGTAATGGCTCTCCACCACTGGGCCCTGATGCAGCCCCGGTCGCTGCCGACCAGGCAGACGACGTTGCTACCATTTGCGCAAAATCGCGGCGTCGGCGACTGATGTGACTACAAAGCGCGGACCGGAGAATGGGTAAGCGATGGCTGCGGTCTGTTGGCCGCGACTTCAGGACTTCTGCTATTCGCAGGAAGACGTCAATTTGGTCGCAGCCGTCAATGCATGGGACTTGCGCACCGGTGCTTTGGCGCTTTCCGTCACCCTGCTCGCCGCCTTGGCAAGGCCAGCGACGCCCAAAGAACGCGTCGCCTACATTGAAATAGGGGAAGATTGCGGAGAGAGACGCGGCTTAGTGCGGCAAGCCGTCCCGCAATCTCAGCTAAACGTGGCCATCGATTCTTCGAGGCGCTCGGAGCCGCAGTTCTGACAACCGAAAGCATATCCGGGTCGGCCGCTCGCCTTCCGGTGTTTCGCTGAGTTCGCGGAATGTCGTTACGAGGCTACGCCATGGCGCGGACCATCTTGTCTCCCTGGAGCGGACACCTGTTACGTCGTCAATTCGCAAGAAGCCAGTGTCAGGGAAGAAGGTGAGCGTGACGGCGACACCGTCAATGACGCAGGTTGCAATACACGGTTTTGTTGCCAGCACGTTTGCCTCCAGTGAGATGTGCAGTTTGAGCGCCGCGCGACCGGCGGACTGCCACTCGCCGCTGAGCACAGCGCTCGCTCGTCTCGCTTAAGGCACGGCTTCAGCATGTGGCGATTCGAGCCACGAGGGGAATGCTCGAAGCTACCTGTCAGACGTTCGGGGAAGAGTTACGTTCTGCGCCTTTGGCGAGCACGTTCGAATTCAACGCTATGGCGAGCGGCACAACAGCTTGCGTGAGTAGCCGGGCGTCTTCTTCGATATTGGCGGCGAGGGACCTGTAAATTTTTGCCGCACTGATGGCGATACATGCTTGATGTCAGCAACATTGGAGGTACGGTCACCAGACCGTGCCGTGCGACTTTAAGCACGTGCATCGAGCCGCTAGCCAGTCCGCAGGTGGTGGTTTGTTACTGCGACTCAAGGGCGTCATCGCACGCTTGAGCAATCTCGACCGGGTGTTGGTCGTGGTACGCGTCGAACAACTGCGAGCAGAGCTGTGCAAGTGAAGCGAGGTCTACGGCCTGGTCTGCATGCTCGACCTCGCCTGCGCTTAGTACATCGTCGAGAACTGGCGCGAGACGGCGTAGTCGCGCAAAGATGGCGGACTCCAGTTTCATGTTGAACCTCCTCTAGCGGACATGGGAGCGCACCTGAGCCGGCCACCAACGTCAAGGCTCCGCAAACGCCTCAGTGGTTCGAGTCGTCGAATGTGCCGATAGTGTTCGCAACGAGCTTGATAATGCCTCTGTCCGTAACAGCACGCGCGACGAAGGACTGGCCGCCCCACTGTGGTCCGCAGGACTGCGACCCTATCGCGGACTTTCAGGGTTGACCGAAACCTGACGCGCCCGTTACGGATTCTGTAATCCGCGTCTCATTGCAAACCAGCCTTGCCTTGTGGCGGGGTTGCATGCGGGTCTGTGCGAAAAAGGAAGAAGCAGGCCCAGTACATATGCGGTAAAACCAAAACGGTTCGCCCGGCGCGGGTCAAACCGTTTCTCACCTAGGCCAGCCTTGACGGCGCGAAAGGCTTAGTCATGCGAGCGGTAGTCATGGTGAGGCTGAGCATGGTGCGGCTGATGATGGTGAGGCTGAGGATGGTGCCGCACAGGGGCGTGCCGGCTATCTTGATGCATATCGGCGAACGACACAGCGGGGGCAGCGAACGCGGCTACGATGAGGACGGCAAGAGTCTTCTTGAAAACGGGTTTCATGTAAATCCAGGTGGAAGTTAGGGAGTGTCAGACCAGAAGAGCGATGCAATGCCTCGAATCACTGCGATGCAAATACATTTTAACGTATGACCGATTTCGCATCGGCGAACCGCTATGTAGCGTGCGCGACGGCAAGCAGCCTTGCAATGGGCCTGCATCCCATAGTCAGAACATTTTCCGCAGCTTTTGCGTCGCGCTGACCGAGTCTATTTCTTTATCGCATCGACCGTGCAGCTCACAAACAACGCGAGAGCCGGCTCCATGTTCGCAAGGGATATCGAGGCGGTCTCCACTATTGCCTCAGTCATGAAGCGCGGTTTGCGCGCGCTGTCATAGCGCGCGTACGCATCGAACATCGCGGTTATTTGCTCCACTGCGAGCAGTGCGAAGGTCGCGCTTTTCGCCCGATGAGCCTCCAGGTTTTCTCCTGGCGGCACCACGTCAATCGCTTTCAGCGACTGCACGAGGGAGGCGAGTGAGGTATGCAACTGCCACGCGGTAAAAGCTGGCCGCGAAGCGAGTAGCGAAAAGCGATCCGGATTCGGAGACAGTCTGAATGCGGAATTTTCTGCAGTCAGATAGACTTCTTCTGCGGCAGAAACGGGCTCGATATGGGCGTCGATGAATTGTGCTGTATTGATGCTCTGCGGGACGGCGTCGCGCCGGAATGCAGCACACGTCTTTTCGTCCATCGCGCCAGATTCGTATGTCGCCGCTATTGGAGGCGTCGCACCGGCGCTGCGGGCAGACAGAAGTATCAACAGGGCCGCGGCCGCCGCAAGTTGTCGCATCTCGCTCCTCATCGCTCGCAGAAATTTTCAATCGCGCCCTTCGAAGCGGTCGGTACGCTGGACTACCCAAGCCGGTGTCGATGCCGTGATGCTTTTCGTCAAATGTTTGCCGGCAGCTTCCTGACGTGAGTCTGTCGAGCAGACCTTGGTCGCTACGCCGACGCTTCTGCGAGGGCGAGAGTTCGTTCGGCTTTGAGCAAGCCGTTCACCATTCTCGCTTCGGCCTTGGCGATACCAGCAAGCGATGCCACTGACAACTGGCGGCCAAAGGTTTCGAACGCCCGACATAACCGTGCATAGTCGACATCACTCATTAGCCATACGCCGCCTTCTTTCTCCGTAGCGTCGATATGCAGCATCGCCGCGTGCGCCCATTGTATGTACTCAATTTCGTCTCGATGGTATCCGAGCCGACACAGCTCTTCGGCAACGAGTAACCGTCGGCCTAAGGTCGTAAACAGCGCGCGCGAGCCATGACCTCGCCGGAACGCGTCCAACCCTGTGTAGCACTGCAAAAGCATTGTTTGCGTTACGGGCTCGTGTGCAGCCCGACTGAACGTAAGCGCTCGGAGCAGCGGTGATATGGCAGCTCGGGTGTCGTTTCGGGTTCGCGATTTGCTACACATGATGGGGTGAATATCCTTCCATAGCGATGACGCGCGATGCTGACCCCTTGCAATCCTCTTCTCGTCTGTACGTGTACTGGATGGGGGGCATACTGCTCATGCATCCATGGGCTTGAACTCGGAGTACAGAACGGCATCACAGGCATAGTCCACCCGGCTAACGGCGACTCCGACCTCAAGATATCGCAGGCCCGGGCTTCGGCCGCGCTTGCCCACGAAATATGCGCCTGACCGGCAGCCGCACCCTTCCGTTCCGTGGCTGACGCTCCACGGAAGTCCCACAACACGATGTGCTTACTCATCTGCTTCCCCTCGGGTCGTTGCACAGAGGGACAGTCCGGGCGAGCGTGATTGTCGACCGCAAACAGGGGAGGTAGTTCAGCAGGAACCTGACGTGGAATACCTGGAGCCGCGGGTCGGTTCAGAGCTAGTGCGTCACTGCGACTCGAGGGCGTCGAGTCGCGTTTGCGCAATCTCGCGCGGGTGTTGACAATGGTATGCATCGAACAGTTGTGAGCATAGCTGGGCAAGCGACTCAAGGCCAACGGCCTGGTCTGCGTGCTCGACCTCGCCTGCGCTGAGCACGTCATCGAGAAGCGGGGCGGGACGACGCAGTCGCACAAACATCGCGGCATCCAGTTTCATTTTGGACCTGCTGTGGCCAGATGAGCGAAGCGCACCCTGAGACACTCAGCGTCAGGCAGTGCTTCACGAGTGAGATATGCCTTTCCATTGCTGGCGTATCGACGTGACCGGTCAAGGCGACGACCCCACTGTGACCTGCGGACTGTGCAACTCAAGCAGTTCCAGCAGCCGCGAGGCTGCGACCGGCTTTCGGAGAAACGCCGCCACTTGCAGGTGAGGCTGCGGTTTCGCCACTGCTGAGTTGAGCAGCACAGGAATAGTTGCGAAGTCAGGCTCAGCCGCGAGCGCGCTTATGAGGGCGGGACCGTCCATGACGGGCATCATGAAATCGGACACCACAATGTCGGGACGCCTTCGGCGTGCTGCGTGCAGTGCTTCATGCCCGTTCGATGCAGTCGTAACCTCATAGCCTTCGCCGCAAATCAAAACCTCAAGCGCCCGAAGCAGGTTGATGTCGTCGTCGACCAGTAATACCGTCACCATGGCACGGCCCCAAAGCGGTGGGTTTTCACTTCTCTGTTTGCAGGCAACAGCTATTCCGCGGCTCGCGCGCGTTGCAGAGGTCGAATGCCCGCTGACATGCGGAGCTTTGCGCTGTCATCACGACGAGCGCTGTCTCGATGAGACAAGAGTAGGCTTTGGCGAAGGGCGAATCTACTCTACGGTTGGATATGCCGACGCCGCGTTAGCGTAACTCGCTTATACGAGCGTATAACCGCGGTGAGGAAACTTTTCGAGCGGTGTCATACTGCAACAAACAGGCAAAAGCGCTCCGCGTCTCGGACCGGTACAGCGCTTGCCTGTCCGCTCGGCAGATTTTTTGATTCTTTAATTAACGCGGGAATGAGAACCGAACGGACGGAGAAGTCGAAAGCGCCGGCTATTATCCGGAGACCGATGCAAGCGGCTGGTGCAGTTACACTAAGCGGAGACGTTTCGTGCGAGCACTAGGTTCTTCACATGAAAGTAGAGGCTTGCCGTACCTGGCGACGTTGTGGATGGCAGGCTGTATCGCGCTTGAAGCCGTTACTGCAACCTGTGTACTTCTGGACCAGGAAGAGAGCACCGCCGGCTTCTTCCTTCTGGTTGCCGTTGTTCTCCTGTCCCTGCTGGACAATTTCATCTCATCCGTAATTTTCTCGGTTGTTGGCGCCGCGCTGCTAAGCTATTTTTTCACGGAACCCATCAATCGCTTCCACATTAGCAAAACCGCGGATTTATTCTCCCTTGTTGCCTTTCTCTTCACATCACTTGCAATCACCACCCTTGTCAGGCGCCTTGGCCGCGTTGAAAAGACGCAGCGCGCTCAGGCACAGCTGCTGGAGCTGACACACGACATCATCATCGTGCGCGATAAAAATGACGTGATTACGTACTGGAATCAGGCAGCAGAGACACTCTATGGATGGAAGAAGGAAGAGGCGGTTGGGAAGTTCGTCGACGGGCAGTAAGTGCGAACATAGGGGTGGCTCCATCTTACTCCGACTCGACACTCTGGACCGGTCCGACGTCGCGAAGTGCCATTACGTCTGGCGTCGCTGCCATGAGCTCGGCCGGCGCCTGAACTTTGCCGCCAGGCAAATGAATTGTGTTGGAACTCAAGGTCGTTACAGTTGTCTGACGGCCCGTCTTCGATTGGGGGCTCATGGTCCCATCTAAGTAGGCATTCTCCGGATAAAGGCTGTTTACGTGAATCTTTCCTTTTTAAAACATTGGCTAAACAATCCGGCCACTGTCGGCGCCGTGGCTCCTTCCTCCCGGTATTTGGCTGACGCGATGACACACGGTGTAGCAGCGTTTGACGCGATAGTTGAGATTGGCGCTGGTACGGGGGCCATCACGGAAGCGCTTGTACAAAAAAATCCAAATGCAAGACTCATCCTGTTCGAGCTTGCAGAGGACCTTGCCACGAAGCTCAAAAAGCGGTACCCACAGGCGGAGGTTGTGGCCGGGCCTTTCCATGAAAAAGCCGGAACCTTAACGGGGTTGCCTGAGCGGACGATATTTGTGTCCGGGTTGCCCTTCCGCTCTTTGCCGAGCAGGATGATTGCACTCACGATAAATACGTTGACGGAGTCCCTACGGGTTTCGCCAGTGCGTAAGCTTGTCCAGTTTACCTATCAGCCGCGTGCTCCGTTTGCTCCACCAACTGGTTTTCTCTGGCAACGGCATAAGACAGTTTGGCGAAATACGCCGCCCGCAAGCGTTTGGCACCTTACGCAGTATCAAGGTCGTTGGCAGCAGTCTCTCCCCGCATCGATTCAGAGGCATGACTGCAGGGATTTAAAGACTTCTCAATGCCTTTAAGGAGATGCGGCGAAACTCCATGGCTGAGGGTTTAGTTACTGAGGCGGACAAACGCCTTCACCGCTTCGGCACGAACTATAGGAAGACGCAGGGCTGGGGGCAAGAAGCGCCTACTTCCGGTCTAACAATAACGGGAGGCTCGTAACTCTCGTTCGACGCCTGTCTTGTCTGCCGCATAAAGAGAACTGCTGCTTGGCGCGCGTCGAAGAGTGCAGCCGGAACCATTACTGCCGACCCCGCGGGGTCCAATGCTCACGTATTGGATGGTGGCTGTGGAGGCATAGCTAATGCGCTAAGGCCTCCGGCGAGACGCGTCCCACTCAGGCGCAGGCCGTGCGCGAGATTGGCAAGGTTCAAAGACGGACTCAATGACTAAACCAATGGCCGGCACTGTTCTCCGAGGATGCCGCAGCACTCGGAGGCCTAGCTTCAACGCAGGTAGTGGCGCACTCGTTGTCCGTGGTGACAGCACGCACGTCGAAGGACTGCCCGCCCCAATGTGGTCCGCAGGACTGCGTCCCTATCGCGGATTTCCAGGTTTGACCGAAAGCTGACGCGCCGGTTACGGATTCTGCAATCTGCGTCTCATTCTGTACCTGTCTTGCCTTGTGGCGAGGTTGCATGCGAGTCTGTGCGAAAACGAAGAAGCAGGCGCAAGACATATGCGGTAAAACCAAAAACGGTTCGCCCGTCGCGGGGCAAACCGTTGCTTATCTAAGCCGACGTTGATAGCGCGAAACGCTTAGGCGCGCGAATGGTATTGATGGTGGGCTTGATGATGGTGCCGCACAGGGGCGTGCCGGTTGTTGCGGTGCGTATCAGCGAACGACACCGCGGGGGCAGCGAACGAGGCTACGATGAAAGAGAAAACCCGACCATCGCGGCGCCGAGCGGGTCGCTTCCGAACAAAAAACGGTTCTGTCGCGGTAAGGGTCTAGAGGCAAGCGAGATCGATATACGAAGTACTGCTTAAGTTATGAGATTGTAGAATTGATCAGCGGCGGACGGATGGGTTCCGCGAGCAAACTTCATCTGTCCTTTCGCGATCATGTGCATCAGTTCGATGCCGCCCAGAAGGATCCGGGCACAGCGGAAAGTCTTGAACCCTAGCATGGGCCGCGCTCGGCGCTTGATCGCCCGATGGTCCTGCTCGACCAGGTTGTTGAGATATTTGGACTGGCGGATCCTGATGGGCGTTTCACGGTCGGCATTGATCGCGTCGAGCGCGGCGAGATTGGCACCGCTTTTGTCGATGGTCACCGTCTCGGGCGCACCATTCTGGGCGATCGATTTTTCAAAGTAACGCCGGGCTGCAGTCTTGTCCCGATGGGCGCGTAGCAGAAAGTCGATGGTGTTGCCGTCCTTGTCGACGGCCCGGTAAAGATATCGCCATCCGCCCTTGACGCGAATGTACGTCTCGTCCATGCGCCAGCTCTTGCCAACCGGCCGCTTCTGCAGGCGAAACGCTTTCTCAAGCACCGGCAACAACTTCACGGCCCAGCGGTGCACGGTCGAATGATCGACCGAAACGCCGCGCTCAGCCATCATGTCTTCGAGGTGCCGCAGGCTCAGCGGATAGGCCACGTACCAGCGCACGCAGGTCAGCATCACGTCGAGTGGATAATGCAGGCGTTTGAGCACTCGCGCCACCGCCGGATTCAACGTCTTCATCGAGCTTTCAGTTGTTCGTGTCGTTCTGCACATCATAACGGAACGCCTTACTGCGACAGATCCCGTGAACGACTTCCTGTTCAAGTACGTCGACGGCAGGCTGGCGGTCGATGAAGACGAGCTTCGGCTGCTGTATGTCGCCTTCACGCGTGCCCAGCATCTGCTGGACGTATCGGACCTTCGCGACGATCTGTTGCGACTATTCGCGTCGCGTCGCTGACGTGGTCTGGTAGCCTGGCGGGAAACGTCTCGTTCATCGGTGGACTTGCTCGCGCTGCAACGGATCATCGGGATCGAGGCGGGGAAGGGCGCGGAGTCAGTTTTGCGGTTTTCCGTTGTCAGACCGGTACAGCCAGGGGTACTGCAGTCTCAATTGCTCTTCATATTCCGGCAATCCTTTCGCACAACCCACCGCGTCTTGCTCTTTGACGAACAGCATTGAAGTACCGTCGCCCCAGTCCTTCGTTGCGGCGCTTTGATAGTAACCGTCGTAGTCCAGATACAACGCTGATAGCAATCGGGTCGCGTCCGCTTTGGGATAGTGCTTGCCGACCACGTAAAGATACCGCTCCTCTGCTCGGCGGAAATCGAGTGGATGGGGCGATTTCAAAAGATACATACGCGCCAAAGGCTTCTCAACGGCAATGAGGTCCTTTTCAATCTCCGCGCTCGAGATTTCACGATCTTGCCGCTTACCCCATCCGAACATTCCCATCGCTCTCTCCCCCTACTTAAGATTCAGTTTTCCGCTGCGATTAGCTCGGCGTCTGTTCGGGCGATACGAGCCCGTGCAGACGAGAATAACGATGGAATCCACATCGCTATCGCTACAGCAGTCAACAGCAACGCGAGTGAGCGCTAGGTAACCCCCGCATTGTCGCTACGAGAATCAATCATTGAGTCCTATCGTGGATCAACTCGGCATATTGGCCGGGCGCTCGGTCCCCGACTTGCTATCTTGCATAGACGGTACGTTCACCACCCAGAAGCGCATGTCCTGCATGTTGTCCCAGTTATATCCAATTGTGGCCATGATGCTGCCCAAAAAGTATGAGCCGTTAAGCATCGTGAAAGTCTGCGTGCCGGGATTATTCGGGAACAGGTGCTGCGGCGCTGTCGGACCCATGGTCCGGCGGACGCCGGTATTCGCGCCATTCATGCTGAAAGCCATGTCTTTCCATGTCTTCCCATGTCATGACCTGGCTGAATGAGGAGTTGGGTACGATATCGTCACCGCAGAAATCGATGCGGTCATAAGATTTGGATTTCTTCGGGCTTTGCCAGACTGTCACACTGATGTTAATGCAATCCTGACCTGAATAAACCCCAGGCCGCCCGCTCGGTGGCATAACGTAGAACCAAGCCGGCAGGCGGTTAATGTTGAGGGCTACACGCGGCCACCCCGGCTTCTCGTTGTTGGCGAGGACGTCTTTGAGAGGGGTGTCGTGGAGGTGCGGGTTGCTGGAGGAGCGCGCCACTGAGGTAACGCCAATGCCAGCGATTTGCCGGTTAAGTCAGTATGACTCCCGTTCGGCAAGGCTGGCCGCCGAGGGGAATTAAGCGCGGGTTAGCATTGCTGTCGTTGCCGCACTTGGCAACAACATGTCGGTCGGGCGGGCGTTGCGTGAAAGCGGTGGTAATCCGCTCTATCTGCTTGAACTGAGTCGGGCCGCGACACCGGAGAGGGGCGACTGGCCGCCGTCTATCGCCACGCTAATCGAAGAACGTCTCACTGCGCTGGATCACACGACTCGAAACCTGCTTTGTTTCGCGGCGACCCATCGGCCGCAGCTTCGCCCCGGAGCAAGTTGCGGAACTGACCGATAAGCCGCTTCAGGACATTCTCTCGTCCCTGACGGGACTCGAACGCCGCGGTTTGATCGCGCCCAACCAGAGCGGGTTCGATTTCGCACATGACCTGGTGCGTGAGACGTCTGTACCAGACGCTTTCACAGCCGAATAGGCGCGCAACGCATCCCAGCCAGTCGCTGGCAGCGAGCAGGTACGATCCGCAATTGCATCGCGCAGTCGTTCATCACGCTACCTTGGCCGAGGACCCGCTGATGACCGCGCGGGCATGTGTCGAAGCGAGCCACCACTGTCGTCGGGTGTTCGCCGTTGCTGAAGCCCTCGCTGTCGCTGAACGTGGGATCGCTCACGCTCGCGCAACAACGCCCGGAAGTGAGCGCGTGCGCCTCAACATTCAGCTTCTGACGGCGCGGCTCGTGGCAGCCGCGTGTTCCGGTGACAGGCGGCCCGCCGCGCTCGAGGAAGAATTCGAGCAGGCCATTGGGGAGGCGGAAGCGCTGTCGCTTCATGCGGACGTGGTCCAGGCACTCCACGGTTACCCCTCGAAGGGCACCTAGGCTTGATTCAACACAATTGCTTCAGTGACGACACCTCGCTGATGTGTTGGGCCTCGGAGAGTGGATCGGCCCCGAGCAGGTGCCGTTCGATGCAAGGGCGGCGCGCAAGAAGCTGAGCAATCTTTTATCACGTCGCCGAAAATCAACGCGACGACGCCGAGATTTCGCCTGCCTCAGCGCAGATATCGCGCGGCTCGCAAACCTCACGGACTCTCGGCCACGGATTGCGAGATGCTCGAGTTCGCCATGGCGCTGAAGCACGAGCGGCGATCCGCCCACGCCGACGAGCCAGTTGTGTTTGATGTGGTAATTGACGCCGTAGTCAGCGGTAAGCTGGACGCCCGCCTGGTAGCGGATAGCCGCATTTTTGCTCGTCGCGAGGTGGGGTTCGAGGTGGTAGTTGCCGGGCGAAAAAGTGAAGCCGGAAGTAGGGTTGATCGGTGCGGCAACTCGCGAGTTGCAGGAGGACATGAACATCGCCTCCGCCGATCCTTTCGTCCCGGTTTCGCGACCGGTCCGCCCGCGGGTCACACTGCAGATTTTCGATACCTATAGGCAGAAAAGAGAAAGAAGCCCGCCCTTGGCGAGCTTAGGATTGACGTCATGGGCCGAATCAGCTCGGCGCAAAAGCTGACGCCCAAGATGAAATTCACTTGGTTCAGATCGGAGCACCACCGATGGACGAACTGTTAGCGCATGCATGGCGGATGCTGCTCCAGGTGCGAGGCATCGCGGGACGACTATTGGGCCTGCTCGCGCTGTTGGCGCCTGGCGCTCTGTTAGGGTGCGCCGCGGCGGTCGTCACAGCGTTCCGGCCTCGCTCGAGCCAAAAAGACCGGTGGATTCCACTGCCGCTCGGCCTATGCAGACCCTGATCACTGCAGTGCTGCTGATAGCACTCCGCAACAGTCCGCGCGGCCGTCGGCGTAGCAACTTCTCCGGCAAGCGGAGCGGGCCACTGCACCCATAAAGGCCGCCGGCCGGCAGGGTGCTCCATTATTCATTCGTACGCATTGGGAGTACATCATGAATGAAAGACTCGAAAAGGCTGCGAGAAACCTCTCACTTTTGCTCGCCGTGACGGCTACCGTGTTCCCGGCCGGCTCCGCGACGGGGCAGCAGCCCGCAGCCCCGGTCGCAGGCACGGTGCCTCTCGGCGTGAGCGTCACCCAAACGCAACTCGTAGCGAAGGGGTGGCGTGCATCGAAGCTAGTCCACACCGACGTGTACAACGACAAAAACGAAAAGATAGGACGGATCGACGACCTGATTATCGCGCCCGACGGGTCACTTTCCGTGGCCATTATCGATGTTGGCGGATTTCTCGGCATCGCCGCGCACCGCGTCGCTATCCCGGTGCAGCGGTTTAAGCAGATCACACCGAAGATGATACTGGAGGGCGCGAGCAAGGATGCGCTGAGCAAGCTCCCGGAATTCGAATACGCCAAGGGTTGAAATCAGCCGCAGATAATCCGATTTTCACCCTTGGCCCCGTTCATGTGGCGCGTACGCCGCCGGCCGTATAGCGTTGAATTCGCTTTCTTGCGCTCATCGAGCAGCGCGAGGTGCATAACCTGCTTCTGTAACTCTTTGACGAAGGCCGACTCACGGACGGCAAGGGACGTCTGGTTGATTCTACGAATACGATAATCATCGCCGCCAGCAATCCATCTCGCGGACATCGGCTATGACCCGGAGTTGGACGCACGCATGCCCAAGGGAAAAATCCCTCAGGAAGGGGAGTCGCAGCTCGCGGATGCCGTTTTGCGCGGCGACGTGCCCGAAGGCGACAAAGTCGTTATGACCTACGACAGGTTGCAAACGCCGTGCTCGTACAGATGCAGTCACCAGAGACGGAACTCCGAACAAGTCGACCAGGAAACCGGCGCACGTCTGACGCGATGCACGGCCGTAGGCGATGCCGCCTGAACGGCATCGTCCATGTGGCTGAGCCTGCGGCGTTGCGCGCGCCGACTGGATGGCCGGTTCAGAGCGGGGTGGCCTTGGCCTCGGTTACGAACATGGCGCGTTGATCTTTGGAGCCGGACTCATCGTCCGGCTGCCCTCCACTTCCGACGAAAATTCCGCGCGCTGTGCTGTTCCCGAGACAGCTTGATTGGATTGGATGGCATTGATGGTTGGCCAATCGATTGATACCCCGGCGCTACGCCAGGTCCCCCATCTTTACCTCACATGCGGCAAGGGAGTCTCGATGCATCGTGCCGCCGTTGCGGAGGCAGTTCGCGCACAAACGCAGGAATCCAACATGTCTGGGCGGGAAGGAGGAAGAAGCGCGAGAACCATGGACGTATGCTCTGCCCCAGGCCAACCGTAGCAAGCTTCTAAAGGAGCTTCGCAAATGAAACGCGTCATACTGTTTCTCGCCACCAACCTCGCGGTGATATTGGTGTTTTCGATAGTACTGAATGTCTTCGGCGTCAGCCGTTTCCTGACTGAGAGCGGGCTAAAAGTCAATTCCCTACTCATGTTCTCCGCAGTGGTAGGCTTCGCCGGTTCGATTATCTCGCTGCTTATTTCAAAGCCGATGGCGAAATTGACAACCGGGGCGCGTGTCATCGACTTTCCACGCGATGCGACCGAGCAATGGTTGGTGGGCACCGTACGGCAACTCGCACAGAAAGCCCGCATAGGTATTCCGGAAGTTGCAATTTTTGAAGGTCAGCCGAACGCGTTTGCCACCGGCGCATTCAGGGATTCAGCCTTGGTGGCCGTCTCGACCGGCTTGCTGCAATCGATGAATAACGAGGAAATAGAAGCGGTCCTCGGACATGAAATTACGCATGTGAGCAACGGCGATATGGTGACGTTGACCCTCATTCAAGGTGTGGTGAACACCTTTGTGATTTTCTTCGCCCGTGTAGTCGGCTACTTCGTGGACAAGACTTTCTTTCGCACTGAACGCGGGGTGGGCCCTGGTTTTTACGTTACCGTCATTACCTGCCAGATCGTCTTCGGTATCCTCGCTTCAGTGATCGTCGCCTACTTCTCGCGCTTGCGCGAGTTTCGTGCCGATGCGGGATCTGCTCAACTGCTGGCTTCACCGCGGCCGATGATCAGCGCGCTCGCCCGCTTGCGTGGGCTTGAACCCGGCGAACTTCCGCAAACTTTCAAGGCATTCGGCATCACCGACAAACCCGGTTGGCTTGGGTTGATCGCGACGCACCCTCCGATCGACAAGCGCATTGCCGCGCTGCAACGTCGCGAATAGGTCGACGGAGTGGTGGGCGGTTTCAAGAGTGAAGCGCAACAGTGCCTAATGAATGGACGCTGAGGTTACCGGTGATGAAGCCGTCCCTGTTCGACGCAGGCGACTAGACAGCGTCAAGCAGCACGGCCGGTCGTGTTGCCTCACGGGATGATGTTACTCCCGGCTAATTGTCACCGACGAACCGTTTTGTGGTGAAGGCTGGCGCTGCGTAGCAGCGTCAGCCTTCACCACTTCGGCGTCGGTGCCGCTGAGTATCCGGGTGACCAGCTCCCTCGCTCGATTCGATCTCCACGCTTTCACCCGGCGCTGCAGGGTGCGCAGTTGAGCGCCGGAATACAGAGTGGGAGCCATCGCGGTGAGGCGCTCGTATAGCTGCTTTGCCGTGATGCCGGGCTCGGTTTCGAGCCATTCTTGTATCTTCGGCCAAGTATGTTCGAACGGATCTTCGCGAGTGCGCCAGTCATTGGGACGCGCGCTTTGCGGTGATGCGTCGGTCGAATCTCGCCGGCCTGCCACGCTGTCCCAAGACTCGACAGAAAGTCCGCGAGTGGGACCTCATTTGCTGTCTTCGTCTGCGTCGGCACACCACCGGAAGCGCTGCATTCTGCGACGCGCTGTTGTGCTTCGCGCATTCGACGCAGCAGATCCAATGGATCGAGCGTACGAAACCGCGCGCGAAGGCTGCGCTTGGTTGCCTCGGGAATAGAGGCAGACCGGAGGACGCGCTCAAGCGGCGTCAACGGAGCTTCATAGCGCTTGGTTATCTTGGCGCCGTAACGAGTCTTCGATTTCAATTTGAATGACGGCTGAAAGAAGTTGATGGCCAGCCGTGACACTTGCTAAAGAGAGGCAAGCGTTTCAGTGGCTTCAAGACCTCGTAACTTGCCGTAGCCCACGAGACGACGTACGACGGAGCCATTCTTCTGCTCAACCCACGCCTGATCGTTCTTCTTATAGGCACGAGAACGGGTCAGATCGATCTCCGTTGCTTTGCAGAAGTCAAAGACAGAAGCGTTCATGAAGGCGCTATCGTTATCACAATCCAGGCCGCGTAGCGGAAACGGCAAGGCAGCGCGAACCTGTTCGACGTGCTCAAGAACGAACGACGCGCTGCGAAACGGCATAGCGAGACATTCGGTCCAGCCTGTGGCGATATCTGTCATCACGAAGCTATGTACAAAGTCACCGTCAATCTTGGTGCCCCCGCAATGCGCAACGAAATCGACCTCCAGATAACCGGGTAGCGGGTTGTTCCAATCGGTGAAGGTCCGAATGGGCACTGCGCGGCGAATCGCATTGCCGATTCCACCAGCTCGGCGGCGCTGGCCGCTGAAAGCTTGCTCGCGCAGTCAATTCAACGAATTCGTCCAGGATCCGCCGCTTGTCGTTCCGTTCAGAACGGCGGTACCGCTCGCCGACTGCCTCGATCAATTCCCGTCTTGTTGTCATGCTGAGCCGCCTCGTCATAAGTCGCCCCCGCCAGCCGTTTGACAGGTAGCAAAATACTTGAAGCAACGAGCCTAGCTCGGTAACAAAAAAATTGAGTCAATGCGCCGGACGTCCTGCTTGACGCTATCCACCGCCGAGCTTTTGAAGGTCGTGCTGGACGAGATTGACCTGCGCTCTTTTCCCAAGACGAGCGGCGGGAAGGGCTTTCACGTCGTTGTGCCGTTGACCCGCCGTCAGGGGTGGAGCGAGACCAAAGCCGTCGCTCACGCGGTAGCACGGCACATGGCGCGGGTCGTTCCGCAGAGGTTTTCTGCTGTGCTCGGGCCCAAGAACCGCGTCGGCAAGATTTTCATCGACTACCTGCGTAACAGTCGCGGCGCGAGCACAGTCGCTGCGTTCTCTGTGCGCGCCAGGTCGGGGATGTGGGTGTCGATGCCGGTTTCGTGGGACGAACTGAAAGAGGTAAGTCGCGGTGACGAGTGGACGATGCAAAAAGCCATCCAGCGGCAGCGTTCACTCAAGGTGGACCCTTGGCAGGGGTACTGGCAGACCAGGCAACGCATCACTGCGGCGATGCGACGCGCGGTCGCCATGGACGCGGGGAGTCGATGAGGCCGCAGAAAGGAGCGCACTGCCTGGTCGTGTCCTCTCGAAGCGCTGCATCATAGGGAAGCAGGCACTAACCATGCTCGTCTTTCACGGTGTTAGACGATGGGATGCATCGTGAAAAGACATACGATATTCAACCTGTTGTGCCCGTGCGGACATCGGGGCTGCATCGTGGAAAGCGCAGACGAAAATGCGGTGCCAGCATGGCACTTCAACTTCGTAAGGAGCCTTTCGCACGCTGGCGATTACGAAGGCCTCGACCCGATATTCGCCGATGTAAAGCCCGCTTGCCCTGCTTGCGGAAAATCGCTCGGCCCAGAACATGTCGTCGCGCGCGTTGAGGAAACCGGTGCCGTCGGCGACATGTCCGGCGCCACCGCAGTCAAGCTTGTGTCCGACAGTCTTCGAGCTGCCGCGAGCCCGAGTAGCAGTGACGTTGCAGGCTGAATGGGCAGTTGACGGAAGGAGGGCTTCGCTATGGGCGACCAATACGATCTACAACGGTTCGTGGACGCGCAGCAGCCGCTGTATGGGCGAGTGACCGACGAACTGCGCGCCGGCGACAAGCGCAGCCACTGGATGTGGTTCATCTTTCCGCAGATCAAGGGGATCGGCAGTAGCCCGACAGCCCAGCGCTATGCGATATCCGGGCTTGATGAGGCGCGCGGCTATCTCGATCATCCCGTGCTCGGCCCCCGTCTGCGGGAGTGCACGGCGATCGTCAACGGCATTGAAGGCAAGACGCTCGATGAAATCTTCGGCTATCCGGACAATCTCAAATTCTGTTCATCGATGACGCTGTTTGCCCGCGCCGCGCAAGACAGTGCGCTATTCAAAGCGGCGCTTCGAAAGCACTGCGGCGACGAGCCAGATCCGCTCACGCTCGCGAGACTGGTGGACGGCTGATTTCGCGATGCATGCTGCAAGTACGCGTGCGCGCCGGCGAGTGGATATGCCGCGCAGTTCCACGTACACGCCATATCCGGGTGCAGACATTCCTCAAGTCCGTTGTCACCAAAGAAAAGGAGGTTGTATGGCAGACCAGCATAAGCCCGGCGAGACGGTGAAGACGTCGGGTATCTACAAAGTCGTGAAGGAGGGTGGTGGTGGCCCCAAATTCAAAGTCACGTGCGTGGAAGGCGAGCACTTTCCGCCGACGGGTGGCCGGTAGGGTGATCGACTACATCGTTGGCAAGGTCGGATTGATTGCGCGCCGCAATCCAGTTCTGTGGTTTGCCGGCGCGCTATTGCTTGTGAACAGCGCGATGTCCTTCGCCAAACGTCCCGTCCACATTCCATCCCAGACGCATTATTCGACTTCGGTTCTTTTCTATTCGTATCCCGTCGCTGCATCACCGGCCTACACGCCGTTTCGCCAGGTACGCCGCTATGTGGTCCAGAATGCGATGCAATGGAGTGCTGTTGCTTACGGGCCGCGCGATAGCAACAATATCGTGCAAGGCAAACAGCGCTTCCGTTATGGGAATGCGCCGGGTAACCCTTACCTGGCCCCGCTCGACGGCGCTCAGGCCGCCCATTCACCCTGGCCCCCCTTTCGCTTCGGCCTTCCGTCCGACCCGCAGAGCGTTCCGCCCACTGCCGCAAGCGGTGACGACGACTGGAGCTTCAGGGCCAATCCGCTTCTGAACCTCAATCACGCGCATGAGCGCGGCGCAACCTTCTCGATTCGACACGACTTCTGAAGCGCGGCATTTCCCATCGCGTGAATAAACAAAAGGCGGTGCAGGAACGCGGCGTTCGCCATTTTCCCCGTGCGAACATGACGGCCGGGACGCCGGCACACTCCAACACGCCGGAAACCTCCCCGTTATGCCGGTGGTGTCAATGCCGCTCACCCTTCGGCATTGCGTTTCGTGGTATGAAAATGCCGAGTGGCCGCATCCTTCATGGCGCGCAACCGGAATGGTAGCCAGCCGACTGGCCGGCCGTTAAACTTCGGAGAACGAAACCGCTCGCGCGGTAGGGGGCTCCGGCTAAGCCCGGTGGTTTATGAGGGGTCGGCTGCGCGGTTCCGTATGTTGGCGAATGAGGCAATCCGCCTCGTTTTCCAGCAGGAGCCGAATCATGACCTCTCAACCGAGCGTCAGCCCGCTGCGTCAGCGCATGATCGACGACATGCGCATGCGCCAGCTTTCCCCCAAGACGCAAGCCAACTATCTGCGCATCGTGCGCGAGTTCTCCCGATACCTTGGGCGCTCGCCTGATACTGCCACCGTCGAGGACCTACGCGGCTACCAGCTGCATCTGGTCGATCACGGCACGTCACCGGTGTCGCTGAACGCGGCGATCACCGGGCTGAAGTTCTTCTTCGAGATCACGCTCCGCGAACCGGAACTGATGGCCCGGATGCAACCCGTGCGCGTGCCCCGCACACTGCCCGTTGTGCTCAGCCCCGATGAAGTACGGCGGCTGATCGCCGCAACGGGCAACCTCAAGCACCAGACGGCCCTCTCGCTCGCCTATGGCACCGGGTTGCGTGTCAGTGAAGTGGTGGGGCTGAAGGTCACGGACGTCGACAGCCAACGTATGACCCTGCGCATCGAACAGGGCAAGGGTTGTAAGGACCGCTACGCAATGCTTTCTCCGTACTGCTCGAACGCCTGCTGGTCTGGTGGCGTGTGGCCCGGGCGCAGGGCAAGATGCCCGACGGCGGGTGGCTATTTCCCGGACTCGATCCCATCGACCCGCTCAGCACCCGGCAACTGAACCGCGCCATTCATGCCGCCGCCGAGGCGGCCCGGATCGACAAGCGCGTGTCCATGCACACGCTGCGCCACAGCTTCGCGACGCACATGCTCGAACAGAAGGTCGACATCCGCGTGATCCAGGTGCTGCTCGGCCACAAGAAGCTGGAGACCACCGCGCTTTACGCGCAGGTGGCCACCGACCTGCTGCGCGAAGTCACCAGTCCGCTGGAGAACCTGCACAGCACCTGAAACACGGAGCACTTCCGTGCCCGAAGTCGCGGAGGTCTTCCGCGCGCATGGGCCCGCGTGGCGACAGACCATACAGCTCAGCCTGGGACAGCTGAAGGTGATGTCGGCCATTGAACAGTGCCGCAGCGCGGCACTGGGTGGACATGTGTTGCGCTGTTCCGGCTGCGAACAGATCGAGGTCGCCTACAACTCGTGCCGTAACCGCCATTGCCCGAAGTATCAGGCGAGCGCCGCGCACCGGTGGCTCGAGGCACGTCAGGCCGATCTGCTACCGGTCGAGTACTACCACGTCGTCTTTACGCTGCCCGCCGCGATCAGCGCGATCGCCTGGTACAACAAGGCGGTGATCTACGGCCTGCTGTTCGATGTTGCCGCCGAAACCCTGCGCACCATCGCCGCCGATCCGAAGCATCTGGGCGCGCAGATCGGCGCGACGCTGGTGCTGCATACGTGGGGCTCGGCACTGACGCACCATCCGCACGTGCACGGTATCGTCCCTGGTGGTGGCCTGTCGCCTGACGGCGAGCGGTGGGTCGCATGCCGGCCCGGCTTCTTCCTGCCGGTGCGCGTGCTCTCGCGCCTGTTCCGGCGCCGTTTCCTGGAAGAACTCGCGGCCTAAGAACTATTGAAGATCCAGAAAATATACTTCTCAAGTGATACTTCTCAGGTGTGACCTGCCGAGGCCGATACGTGAGCAGCGCCCCACGAGCATTGATGGCGGAAGCCAGTGAAAACGTCAGTACAAACCGCCCAAGAAGCTGAACATCGCGGTGGTCGCGGTCGGTCGCGAACTCGCCGGCTTCATCTGGGACATCAGCCGGCTCGCCATGTCGCTGGCCGTCCTGCCCGAGGTGCGCATGGCGTGACCCAACCCTTGAGCAACACGTAAATTAACCTCACCACGCGAGCAAGAGTTTCCTGAAGGCGGCGTAGCCCGGCACCCGAGCAACCCGCGAGACCGTTAGGCAACAGATTTGATTCGACTGACTTGCGGAACTAGATTGCGGTAGGCTCGCTGGGCGGACTTCTGTAATGCGGTAACCAACCCGCGGATATAAGCATGATCCACCGTCGAGATTTACTGCTACGTCGCCCTCAGGAAATTCAGATGGCAGCTCAAAACCCAAAACCGATCCTCCTCTTGACAAGCGGAGTCATATCAACGGTCAGACCCTCGCAGTGGCCGGCTGAGCTCCGCCACCACAGCGTTGCCCAAAAAATGGCCGCCGGCCATATTATTCATGCTTCGGGAAGCGTGCCCGATTCACCCGCGCTGTTCACGAGCGCTCGAAGTCATCGGGTGTCAGTTCCAAGCGTGTGCACGGATGCGCAAGCAGCTTCCGTTCGGCGACCGTGCGGATGCGGCTGTACCCGTCGCGGAAAATCCGCAGGATCCGGGCGTCCCCGGCCCGCTGCTCAAGCCAGAAGTGGGCCTCCAGCGCTGCAATCGTGACGATGCATTCGACGGTGGTGTTTCCGCGGACGAGCCAGAACGACACGCCTTGTCGATTTGCCAGAATCTGCGGCTCGAATTCAGGTTTTTCCATGGCGGGTTCCGGGCGTCATCTGGTAGGCGAGTGAGCAGGCTGTCGATCGCCCCGATGATGCCAGCGATTGTCGCTGGCATCAGGCCAAAGGGTTGCCTGACTTAACAGAAAAGTCGGCGGAGCATTGCGCGCTCCGCTTGCCGGTTTGTACCGGCCAATCGAACCGGTTATCAGCAAACAGTCAACTTCCTATGGTAGTTCGCGCGTTCGAACTGTCGTGTGAAATATAGGCAGAAACGGGTGTACGGCAAACGAAGCTGCCCGCGAAATCAGCGGAGCCGTGCTCGATGCGAACAGCGAAATCGCAAAGACTGCGCGTTCGTCGACCAAGCGTCCGGTCTGAATATGCCGACGCATGAAGCCTGATTCGGGCGAACTTCATGCGCTCTGTCGCGTTCAGCGCGGGCGTGTTGTCAATGAATGTCATGGGTCTCTCGCTCGGGTAGATCGACGTAACGCGCCGCGCCCCCGCGGTTTGTGTCGCGCGACTACTCGGGCCGTTTTGGTAGGCCGTTGAAGTTAGAGTCTGCGGGGATTTTGTGTGCCCGGGAACAATCCATGCGGATCGGTAACGCCACGATGCTCGACCGCCCGATGGGCCATTTGCAAACGATTCTCCGTCACCGCACCCACGGTGGTTTCGCAATAAGTGACGGAGCGCGCCTAGCCACCCCTGAATTAAGCAACGAAAGATGAACATCTTTGATCCGCTTGCATCGGCAAACGCCGCTCTCTGGTCGCTGTTCGCCGGTGGACCGCTAGGGTTCGCTGCGCAATTTTTCGTCGATCCGCAGTCGACGGTTGCGAGTGCGACGCCGGAACCAGCCTCGCAATCCCCGATCGACATCCTAAACGAGCCGCCCATGGTGAGGCAGCCGCTTGCCGCGGATGTTCCCTTTGTTACGCCCCGTGGGGCAGCAGTGAGGAACAGTCCTCAATGGTTGAGCAGTCACTTTGAACACGCCGGTCAGACGCACCGCTTCAAGCTCTACGTGCCGAGTGCCTATCATGGCCAGTCGCTTCCGATGGTCGTCATGCTCCATGGCGCTCAGCAAGATCCCGACGATTTCGCCGCCGGCACAGGAATGAACGAAGCCGCCGATGCGCATGGTTATATCGTCGCCTATCCAGAGCAGTCGGAAAGCGTCAGTCTCCTTAGATGTTGGAACTGGTTTCGACCCGGCGACCAAGTGCGTGAGTCCGGCGAAGCATCAATGATCGCGGCGCTTACACGAGAGGTCGTTGCGACGTACAACGTCAACCATGCTCGCGTCTATGTGGCAGGAATGTCGGCGGGCGGCGCCATGGCTGTCAATCTCGCGGTGACGCATCCTGACCTTTACGCGGCCGCTGCGGTCCATTCGGGCGTCGCGTTCGGCGTCGCAGACGACCCATTTTCAGCGCTCTGTGCGATGAACGACGGAAAAGGAAAGATCCGCCTGCCCGCACGTTTGCTGGGCGGTTCTCAGCCGCGCACTGTGCCGCTCATCGTCTTTCACGGCGACGCTGATGAAACCGTCCATCCGAGCAACAGCGATCAGATCATCTCAATGCGCCGGCTGTTGCAAGGCGACGCCGGTGCCACCCTACGACCTGGTCCAACGGACCTGAGCAAAACGGAAAACGGCTATGCCTACACGCGCCGCATCTTCCACGACGAAAAAGGCCTCCCAGTCGGCGAGCAATGGCTTGTGCATGGTCTTGGCCACGCCTGGTCGGGAGGGAACTTACAAGGTACCTATACCGACCCACGCGGTCCGCATGCAACCAACGAGATCGTTCGATTCTTCGACCAGTTTGCGCTTAACAGTTAAGCCGCCGGCATGCGCCAACGCCTGTCAGGACTAGGCTGGAAGCTCCGACTTGACGAATTACGTCGTTCGGCAGCGAAGTAATCTATGGTCCGCCGCGTGCGGGCGTTGGGCAAATCAGGGCTGTTCCAGACAAACAGTTGGATTCAAATCATCGAAGTGATGACGAGGCAACGAATATGTGCCTGCTCTGCGATTCGATCGCTGAATTTCTGGCAGAAATGGACGCGCGTGTCGCCATTGCATCGGAATCCGTCTGTCTTTGCACATTGGGCTTGACCGCTCGGAATCGTCTTCTAGACTGATTCCAGGGCGGACATAGCAATACCGGCGCGCGGGCGGGCAAGGCGCAAGGCGTCAAGGGCGGTAATTTTCGGCCGTGATGTGTCCGTCCTTCGAAGTGGTCCAGAATAGGGAGATCTTCTATGGCAACGACGGACGTAGATCTCTACCGGGCTGTGCAGAAGAATACATACGACGGGTGGTTTGAATCCGATGGCATGCCGAAAGACGGCTTTTTGTACCCGAGCTTCAACCGGACAAAGTTCTTCAACAGGAAAGAACAAAGATGGATCGACAGGAGGCCCGATGTGGCGGTCAAGGACGGTAACGTCGACAAGGACGGCGGGGGACTGTCGATGCACGACACAGCGGGTGTTCTTGGCTTCGCCAGCTGGAAGTACTTTGGGGCGCCAAAAGGAACTGAATACCAGGACCTTTTCATTAACGGGCCGGGAGAAAAGAAAGCAATCCGGGCCGGGGGCATCGAGGGCTGTCATTATCAGATTGAACCAGCAAGAATGATGACCGTCGAGACGTACAAAGGGGCTTTGGATAATTTCGCCCGTGCCGCGATTGTCAGGCAAGTAAAGCTGGCCAAAGGCGAGATAAAGGAAGAAAAGAAAGAGTGACTGGTCGTGGTGAATTCACTCAGTTCGTGAGTCAGCAGCCACGGGCAGGAACTATCGGAAAGGATGACACATGCCTCAAATTAGCGGCCGGACATTGGTAGTCGTGATCCAGTCGGTCGACGCAGAGCTGCGCCACCTTCGGGAAACACCGGAGGAGGAATCCGGGCCCGGCGACGATTTGCGCTTGATGGATCTCGTGAACGTGGCCGAAGAGCTCAAGAACCTGTACGAGGAAGCTTGCGCGGAAGCGGACAACCTTCCCCCTTATCACAGTCTGGTCACCTGACGCAAACAAAAGGTGGTCTTCGCGGCCTCTTTTGCCGGATCTCTGGCCCCGGTCGCTACCGATATCAACAATCAAGGTTGCGGGCTTTGCGGCAGTTGCGTCACGAGCAGTGCAAACGGTTTTGTCGCAACAAGGCCTTCTGTTAATATTATGTAAGCTATCCTCATCATATTGCCTTTGTACGACCGAAGCGGCGCGAACACCAATTGTATGACCTCGCAATATAAGTAATACTTCGCATACCGATCTCGCTAGCTCGTTGATCCTTACCGCGACAAAACCGTCCATGCTGCACGGCTGTAGAGGTGTCGCGAGCGCGGCAAGGTCTGGCGGTAACGACAGGCACAAGCGTCTTCTCCTGGCGCTCGTTGCCGAAGAGCCGACAGTCGGTCTGGACAGCCAGGGTGATTCGTCTTCATACGTTGCTTCGGCAAGTGGGCGGAGCGCGAATTGGGTGGCTGCGCAGGAGGATGTCGATGATGATCATCGGCGCGCCGCAATGCCGGCAGACGAACTTCGGGGCGGGAGTGCCGGTGACGGACCTTCGCTCACAATAATGGAAGCTGGCACGTCTGGCAGCGCCCGTATCGCAGCCAGATTCTGCCGACGCACGGGATTGGCCAGCAGGCCATAGTGGCGGATGCGATGGGAGCCGACAGGCAGCACATGCAGCAGGAAGCGCCGCATGAATTCGTGTGGCTCAAGCGTCATCGTCTTCTGGCGTGTGCGGCCGCTGGCCCGATAGTCCTTCCATCGGAAGGTCACGCCGCGTTCGTCGAGTGCTATGAGCCGCTGATTGGAGATGGCCACGCGATGCGTGTAGCGCGACAGATACGCAAGCACCGCTTTCGGTCCCGCGAACGGGCGCTTCGCATATACGACCCATTCGCCCGCGCGCAGCGGCGCGAGCCACTGTGCGAAGGCAGTGGGATCGGCAAGCCCGGCGTACTCGCCAAAGAAACGCAACTGGCCCTTGCGATGTGCATGGGTGAGCTCTTCCAGGAAGCGCCGCCGGAACAGGCGCGACAGCACACGTACTGGCAGGAAGAAGCCGGGCCGGCAGGCGACCCACCGCTCACCGTCTGGCGAGAGGCCTCCGCCGGGAACGATGCCGTGTACGTGAGGATGGTGCGTGAGCGCCGAGCCCCACGTGTGCAGCACGAGTGTCGCGCCGACCTGCGCGCCCAGATGCTTTGTGTCGGCGGCGATAGTGCGCAGGGTTTCGGCGGCAACGTCGAACAGCAGGCCGTAGAGCACCGCTTTGTTGTACCAGGCGATCGCGCTGATCGCGACGGGCACTGTAAAGGCGACATGGTAGTACTCGACCGGTAGCAGATTGGCCTGACGTGCCTCGAGCCAACGGTGCGCGGCGCTCGCCTGGCACTTCGGGCAATGGCGGTTACGGCAGGAGTTGTAGGCAACCTCGATCTGTTCGCAGCCGGAACAGCGCAACACGTGACCACCCAGCGCCGCGCTGCGGCACTGTTCGATCGCCGACATGACCTTCAGCTGTCCCAGACTCAGCTGTGCGGTCTGTCGCCACACGGGCCCATGCGCGCGGAACACGTCCGCGACTTCGGGCACGGCCGTGCGCCGCGTTCAGCCGTTGTTCTGCAGTTTCTCCAGCGGACTGATCACCTCGCGCAGAAGGTCGGTGGCGACCTGCACATAGAATCCACGAACCGCCATTGACCGGATTGCACGTCATACAGGAGCCGAGAATGGCCCCGATAGCCCGCGCGAATTTCGGCCTTCCGGCGCCGCGTCCGGGCGGCGTCAGATCGGAAATCATCAGTGATCGAAGAAATTGCGTTTCAGACTAACATTCTCGCGCTCAGCGCAGTGGTCGAAGCCGCGAGTGCAGGCGAACATCGTGAACGCGGTAATGAGTCGGATCTGAAAAAACCTGTGAAGCACCGTCTGGCCTGGCGTAGCAGTTGGTTTTCGGATAACCTGGCTCCCAGGAAGATTATCGAAGAGATAAAAATTCTGGGAGTTTTGGCCGATGAGCACACCGGATTTTTTTCGTAGCCGTCTGGACGCGATGATTGATCTGCGCCACCCACTTGCGGTGCTGGCCACGAGGATGCCGTGGGCTGCCATCGAAGCGAGGCTCGCGCCCCTGTTTGAGCGGCGCTCACGCGATGGCCGGTTAAGCGAAGCGGTGGACCTGTTTGGTGTGAGTTCTCAGGAACTGGCCGGTGGCGTCAGTGCGGCCGGACGTCCGCGCCTGCCAGTGCGGCTGATGGTCGGGCTGCTGTATTTGAAGCACACTTATAACGAGAGCGATGAGTCGGTGTGCGAGCGCTGGGCGCAGGACGTGTACTTCCAGTTCTTCTGTGGTGAGGAGTACTTTCAGCCACATCTGCCATGCGACCCGACCAATCTGGTGCGTTTCCGGCAGCAGCTGGGCGAAGTCGGTGTCGAGGAGCTGCTCGCGACGACGATCGCGGCGGCGGTGCAGATGAAGGCGGTGAAGCCGGCCGAATTCGAGCGCGTGATTGTTGATACGACGGTCCAGGAGAAGGCCATTGCGTATCCGACTGACAGCCGTCTGCTGGAGGTGGCGCGGGCCAGACTCGTGCAACTTGCGCAACGCGCTGGTCTTGTATTGAAGCAGACGTACGAACGTGAAGGCAAACGGCTGCGTCGCCGCGCGGGCGGCTATGCGCATGCGAAGCAGTTCAGGCGAGTGCGGCGTGTACTCAAACGTCAGCGCACCGTATTGGGACGGCTACTGCGCGACATCGA
Source organism: Paraburkholderia kirstenboschensis (assembly GCF_032806925.1). Classification (NCBI taxonomy): domain Bacteria; kingdom Pseudomonadati; phylum Pseudomonadota; class Betaproteobacteria; order Burkholderiales; family Burkholderiaceae; genus Paraburkholderia; species Paraburkholderia kirstenboschensis. The sequence goes on from NZ_CP136511.1 coordinate 334,133, forward strand.
ACGCAAGCTGTCTGGAGCCTCAGATGAACGGAAGGCACAACTGCGCGTGTGGCTGGAGCGGGCGTGGCGCATTTGTCGCCAACGTCCAAAGGACAAAAACAAGCTTTACGCCCTGCACGCGCCCGAAGTCGAGTGCATCGGTAAAGGCAAGGCGCGCCAGCCCTACGAGTTCGGCGTCAAGGTAAGCCTTGCGATCACGGAAAAACAAGGGCTGATCGTTGGCGCGCGCACGTTCGCGGGCAACCCATACGACGGCCACACGCTGGCAGAACAACTTGAACAGAGCACCATCCTGTTGCAGGATCTGCCCGGTACGCCGCAACCGAAGACCGTGCTGGTCGATCTCGGGTTTCGTGGGGTCGATGACGAGGTATCGTCAGTAAAACTGATTCATCGCGGCAAACACAGGAGCCTGACGGGCACGCAGCGACGCTGGCTAAAACGGCGGCAGGCGATCGAACCGATCATCGGCCATGTGAAGCATGATCACGGCATGCGGCGTTGCTGGCTTAAAGGGAAGGCCGGCGATGCGCTACACGCGGTACTGTGTGCTGCGGGGTACAACCTGCGATGGTTGCTGCGCGCAATCGTCCGTCTGGGCCTGGCTCCCGTATTTTTTATCCTCGCGACGCTGCAGTGGCTCGTCACTGTCACGCTCACGCCAGCACCGGCTTGCTGGAACGGTCTGCAAAGGCACTGATTCCCTTCGTTGACATCCAGGCGTTCCACTGCCTCGCCGCGCAGACGGAGACTGTGGCCTCATTGGCCCCATGAAGTCGCGCTGAAGCGCAAACTGAATTTTTCAGGACCGACTAATGAAGGTGATGGGCATCGTGAGGAAATCGGGCGTGCGGATATCACGTATATCCGCACGCCCAGGGCAGGATGTATCTGGCAGTCGTGCTGGACCTTCACTCGCGCAAGGTCGTGGGCTGGTTATGGCACCCACGATGCCGGCCGCGCTGGTGATAGCCGGCACTGACCATCACGCAGTACATCGTCGGCTTCTACAATCCCGTGCGCTTGCACTCAACTTTGAGCTAGCTGTCGTGCTTCAGTCGTTTCAGTCGCGGCGCTTGCCGTCGTCGCTGTCACCCTTGACGACCGCTCCGGTGACCTGGTCGAGGATGAGAGGACGCAGATTCGGCTCGCGCTCGAAGTCGAACATGTTATCGAGCGAATTTGCATGCCGGTCGACGGATCCCGTACCTGCGGGAGGAGCAACTGGGCCATCGATGAAGCCAAGCTTCCAATTGTCCTCGATGAAACGAAGCACTGAGGCCTGGTGAGTCAGCGTGTGATCGACGAAGTTCGATTTCGCCCAGGGCGAAATCACCAGCAGAGGCTGGCGCGGGCCGAGACCGCAGCGCGCGGCGTCGGCGCCGGGCTGCGGCGTGCCGCAATTACCGGGGCCGAACAGGAAGTCGATGTTGGTCGCCGACGGGGTCAAGAGCGGAGGCATGACGTGGTCGTACCAGCCATCGGAATCATCCCAAACGATGACGATCGCAGTGTCGTGCCAATAGCGAGACTGCTGGACCGCGTTGATTGTCTTTACAAGGAACGCTTGTTCGGCGAGCGGATCGGAGTTTTGCGGATGGCCGTATTGATAGACCGGCGCCTTCACGTAACTGACCGAGGGCAATGAGTTGTGGGACAGCGCCGTGTCGAAATCCGAGATGTCGTACTGGTGGTTGGCCTGGTCGGTCTTGCCAATCATTTCCGCCGAGCTCGGCCGCAGATGGTGTGGGTTGCGCGTGCTCGCATATTTCATGAAAGGAGTAACGCCGGTGCTGTAGTCGTTCTCGAGGACATGCACGTCCGGACCCGGGTTAACGCTCGGGTTCTGCACGTTATAAGTGACGCCGTTGATCTGCACCTGATGGGCGACATGCTGGGAGCCGCAAACCGCAGGCGCAGACATATCGCCGTTCGCATCGAACTTCGCGGGGGTCGTGGGCAGGAAGCCACCCTGGAAATAGCCCCAGGTCACGTTCTTCTCGTTCAGGAGATCGCCGACGTTCTTGCCGGTCATTTCAAAAGTCCGGCCCTTTCCGCAATCGTCGAGATAGCCGGGGAGGTTGGCGTCGGTCAAGGTTATCGAATGATCCACCGGATTGATGTAGAAGCCGCTGGTGTCGGGGTTCTCAGGGTTGGCGGGATCGTGAATGATGATCCCATGCGTGTTGCCCGAAACGATATTGGCATGGCCGGGCACAGTGGGGCCGTAGGTGGTGGAAAAGGAATTGTCGCTCATGGCGTAGTGCTGAGCGTAGTTCCACAGCGCCTGGACGGTGTTGCCGTCATAATAATTCATGATGGTTGAGCCGTCCACGGCGCAGCCCGGGCCCTTGCCGGTGGCCGTCTGCGGGAAGCGATCCACAGCCCCGCCATCGTACGCCTGCTGCTCGGGTTCGTAGTTATGCGCCATATCGCAGGTGTAGGCGTCGGCGGGGCGAAGCCGCGTTGGGTTGGCGGGGCGTCCGGACAAGCTCCAATTCGGATTGCTCCGCAGCAAGTCCGGCGTCAGGACGTTGGCGGCCGGCGTGCCGGGGCGCGCCACGAATTTCGGCGCAGGCACACCAACCCAGCTTTGCTCGCCGGGGATATTCGCCGCGTGCGGATAAGTCCCGAAGAGATTGTCGAAAGTTCTGTTCTCGGGAATGATGACCACGATGTGCTTGATCGGTGTTCGCGTATCTTCGCGATGGTTGTCCAGATCACCATCGGCGGCGTGAACGACGGAGGATAAAAGCGCCAGCGACGCAGCCGATGCTAAAAGAGTTCTTCGAATATTTTGACGAAACACGGAATACCTTTTGACGAGTGTAGGGAATAGAAAAGATCCGACTTGAACAAGTAAACTTAATCTGAAGTGCAGCTGCTCAGGCTCTAGTTTTAAGTGCTCCTAGATGATGATCTACACGGAAATTCACGCTCACCCGCGCGGTAGGCTCAAGCAAGCGATGATTGAAGCCTTGCATCAGGAGAAGCCCGCGCACAGCAGCCCGCGTATGAGCATTGCCCGCACGGGCTTTGTGCCCGAACAACTGCACTTGGGATGCGCTCGAAGGCTTCACGCGACAAACGAAGAAGATGCCTGCCTTGTTGCGCGAGAGCCTGACTTACGATCGCAGAAACCGAAATAACCTTGTCATGCCGAGCTGTCCAAGCGATTGAATCCCGATATCTGCTTTGCCGATCCGCATACACCTTCGCAACGTGGCAGCCACGAGAACACCAACGGCCTGCCGCGCGAGTTCTTACGCAAGGGCATGGACCTTTCGACGATCACGCAGATCCCGCTCAACGACATCGCTAAACTCCTCAATGGGCGGCCCCGTCAAGCCCTTGGATGGGACACACCTGAGAAAGCCATGGCCAAAGCAATTGGAAGACGCCGGTTTAGCTAAACGTTGCACTTGGCTCTTGACGCCACCGCAACAAGTTTCGGAAATGACAATCGCATCTTAGAAGCACCATATGACGCGCTCATTACTCCGAGTTTTCAAAAAACTTGCTTGGTATGATCACGCTCCAAAACTCGCATATCGGCGCCATGGTGGCCAGCGTCGGATCGGCGCTCAGCAGCAGATGTTCGCCGGGAAACCGCGAAAGTCGCAAAATGGCCGGTTGCCGAAGGTCACCATTCAAGCGCCGCGCATCCCCATGCGACCTTGGCTAGAACTTCCGGACCCGACCCTCAGCGGACTTTCGGCACGTCGAGGCATCAATGGCTCTTCACAAAGTGCAGCGGACGTTCATCGGGCGATGTTCGCTGACGTGTCATCGGCCGTTGCCAACGTTCAGCTGTCGTCGCCAGTCGGCAGCTTCAAGGCGCTTTCCTGCCGTTCCCACATCGATTGCCGCCAACTGCGGGTCTCCATGAGTGAACGCGTGCACGCCATCGTCGGACCCCCGGTAAGTTTTGAACCGAAGGCCACCGCATGATCGGGCGTCGGTCTTTCTGTCCATAGACAAGTCGATGGATCTGAACCGTTGATGGAGCGGGCCTCAGATTGAACATATGGCACGTATCGGTTGTGTAAGGCGCGCCGCGCCTGGCGATGCACCGAAGTGACCGGTATCACGGCTGGCACTTCAGGTGGGCTGGGTGCAACTGCACCTCGCGGCATGATCGTTGCGCCGTAGAAGCCGGAAGATCCATTGTTTGTTTGGCCGCGAGAATGGGCGCAGACGAAATTATCGAACATTCACGCCGCGGCAGGGCGGCCGATCTTCTCCTGAAGTGGATCGTCTTCCGCCCGTCGGCATTCCGGAGAAATCATGCGCCGCTCGTTCAACAAAGTTGCCGTACCCACCAAAACCATCGGAGCACTTGCAGCTGCAGCGACCGCCGCCGCTATCAGCGCGCTATGGGTCGAGCATCGCGCCCGCAAAGCCGAACGCGACAACCCGCCCGTCGGCGGCTTTGTCGAAGTGGATGGCGTACCGCTCCACTACGTCGACAAGGGCACCGGGCCCGCTGTCGTGCTCCTGCATGGAAATGCCGTACTGTTGCAGGATTTCATCGCCAGCGGGTTGATCTACCGGTTGGCTGAGCGGTACCGCGTGATTGCGTTCGACCGCCCCGGCTACGGGTACAGCGGCCGGCCACGCGACCGACTGTGGACTGCAACAGCTCAGGCAGCACTGATTCGACAGGCGCTCGTGCAAATCGGCGTCGACCAACCCGTGGTTCTCGGACATTCCTGGGGCACGCTGGTCGCATTGGGTATGGCGGCCGACGGCGCCGCGGACTTACGGGGCCTGGTGCTGGTTTCCGGGTACTACTATCCGACTGCACGCGCCGATGTAGCGCTCGTCGCGCCGGCAGCGCTTCCCATCGTGGGTGATGTCCTGCGTTACACGGTTTCGCCATTGACCGGGCGGCTGTTGTTAAAGCGGACCGTCGAAGCGATGTTCTCGCCGTTGCCCACGCCAGCCGACTTCTTTAACTTTGTCTCCCGGGAAATGATCCTCCGTCCCGTGCAGATCAAAGCGGAGGCCGAGGATGCCGCGTTCATGATTCCCGCCGCAGCACGGTTCAGTGCCCTTTATCCGGACCTCAAGATGCCGGTCAGCATCTTTGCGGGAGTGGATGACAAGGTCATTGATCCCCAAGCGAATGCTGTGCGATTGCATCGTGAAATCGCGCATAGCACGCTCGTCATCGCGCGTGGGGCGGGCCACATGGTGCATTACGCGGTCCCCGCTGAAATCGTCGAGGCGATCGACCTGATGAGCGCGGGACAGTCCGTGGGAACGGGCGATAGCAACGCCGCCATTGACGAGACGTCGGCGGCTGAGAGGTTGCCGGTCGCGCCGGCGGAAGCATAACCGGGAGTCGCGCGCGCCCACGCTTTCTTGTCCTGTGTGAACAGGGAGTCGTCTGCTGTGAGCAGCTTATGGAGCTTCGTTTGCGAATGACCAGTTCAATTGACTGTGTAATCGTCGGCGCGGGGCCCGTCGGCCTGACCGCCGCCTTATATCTCGCTCGATATCGCCGCTCGGTGAAAGTGTTTGATTCGGGCGAAAGCCGTGCGCGGCTCATCCCGCTTGCGCGAAATGTTCCGGGCTTTCCATCCGGCATAAGCGGCGAGGCCTGGCTGGCTAGTCTGCGCGAGCAGCTCGAACCCTATGTGGTGACGCCCCAGCCAGCTCGGGTCGAGACCATTGAAGCTGCCGACAACGGATTCAGGGTCGACTATCGCCCGCTGCCCGGCATCGAAGAAGGAGCGGTGCACTCGGTGCATGCTAGCCGAGTGTTGCTGGCCGCAGGCATTCGGGATGGACTGCCATCGATACCCAACGCGGCGGAACTGACGCGTCGCGGTCTCTTTCGACTCTGCCCCATTTGCGACGGTTACGAGACCGACGGTCAGCGCATCGCAATGCTGGGACCAGCGAAATGTGCGCTATCGCATGCTGTCTTCATGCGGACGTTCTCGCGCGACGTTTCCGTGGTGGCGTCCGACCTCGATGCGTTATCGGGCGCTGAAGTGGATTCGGCTGTCGCCAGTGGTATCGGTCTGATCGAGCTATCGCGACTTGACGAACCCGAAGGTGCCCATCGAGGGGTTCAGATCATCAGTCTCGATGGAGCCGTCCATAGGTTTGACTCTGTTTATCCCGTCATGGGCTGCAATGCTCGGACCGACGTGTTGGGACAGAAAGTGGAGCGGGACGACGACGGAATGGTGCGAACCGACAAACATCAGCGGACTAGCATCCGGCATCTTTACGCGGCTGGCGACATCGTCAATACCCTCAATCAGATCAGCGTTGCCTCGGGCGAAGCGGCCATCGCCGCGACGGAAATTCATCGAAGCCTGCCTCAGAACCCCAGGTGATGCGGCTACGGCGGCTGTTTACCATCGTAGAGCGAATCGGGTAAGGACGCGCCGTTACCGGCGCGTCCTCCCCTAAGAACTGTACGTGCGAGTTTCCCCGCATACAGCTAAGCCCCCGCGAACTGCACAAGCGTGCAGCCGGTCCGTTCAGCTTCAAACGAACCTACGCTTTGTTCAAAGTCGTTGTTCCGCGCAAAAGCGCAGAGGGCGCAGACACCGTTTCCGGTGCTCTCCCATGCTCTCCCTCAATGAACTCAGGCCATGATTCTGCGTCCGGGGACCAGGCGGAAGTCTGCTCGCTTTCGCGCAAGGTGATGTTGCAACCTTTATCCGCGCCATTACAGCGCGGCTTTCGCTTAGAGGAAGGCAATCATCGTTGGTAACGACGTTGGTTGAAGCCCTTCCGACAATGTGGTCCGAAAGTGTGCCCCGTCGCGAGACGTGGCATAGACGCTCCGAGCAGCGATGGGGCTGAGACGCTAGGCAGGCTACCGCTGGTCGTACAGCGGGTTCACTGTCACATGATCGGACAATGATGTAATGATCATGCACTGCGCTCGGCGCCGCCGAGCCTCGTGCTTCGTGTCGCACAGCAATGTTGTCACTGGCCCATGCCTGCCAGGACAAGGCCGGAACCTCCGAGGTGACACTATTGCTTCGTTCGGCTGCAAAGTAATGTCGTCACCTCGCATCAGTTCGAAGTAAACTTGTCAGTTGGCGTTCGGACTCGACTACTACCTCCTCGAGCGGATCGCGAGCGTTGTCGGCGGTTTGCGAAGCTTTGAGCGTCTTACATTGCCACGTTCCTTCCTGGCAGAAGATGGGGCGCGCGTTGCCCGATCCCCACTAACGGTCAGGTAACCTAAATCATTTGTACTACTATCAATACCGGCCTCCGACAAGATTTGTTTAAAATCGTGTTCCGGTTTAGAACGGTAGAAATATCAACGGGCGGTGCATCGATGTAGCGCAAGTGCATGTGTGCGAATCGAGACTAACAGTGTCTGATGCCCTATTCGACGGAGCACCTGCATCTCAACGCGAGCCTCGTTGGGACAACTTATCGTTGTGCGCAATCCGGCTCACTTTACGCGTCTCGCTCCCCGCTAGCTTTCGCAACGAAGCCTGCGATGCGCAAGGACCATCGTTTCCATCGCTCGACATTTCAACAAACGTATGGCAAGGCAGAATTTGCCCTTGGGAGCGAGAATCGCGACTGCAGCTCGCGGACTTGGGCGAACAGTGCCAGTGCTTTGGTGAGGCGGAAGCTTCCTCTGTTCGTCACCCCGAAGCAGTCGTGTGAAATACGCGCAAATGGGTTTTGACAACATTGCTTCGCTTTTGGTGAGGTTCTACTGAGATGGACCCGACGCCTCCCTTCGGGAGACACTGACGGACGTCAAGTTGACGTGTGGAGGTTCATCATGGAAATCGACATTCTCGGTATCGATCTCGCGAAAGAGGTCTTCCAGCTTCACGGGGCCGATCGCCGCGGACGAGCCGTACATCGGGCAAAGGTTTCGCGTGGCTCGCTGGCTGAATGCGTGCGTACGCTCAAGCCGAGACTGGTCGTCATGGAAGCCTGCAGCACTGCTCACCACTGGGCACGGCGCTTCCAGTCAATGGGAACAGAAGTCCGGCTGATCAGCCCCCAGTACGTCACACCGTTCGTCAAGACCAACAAGAACGATCGCAACGATGCCGAGGCGATCGTCGAGGCCGCCAGCCGGCCCACCATGCGCTTCGTGCCGGTTAAATCCGTCGAGCAGCAGGACATCCAGGCGGCGCATCGCATGCGTGCCACCCTGCTGCGCCACCGTACCGCGCTGATCAACCAGATGCGCGGCCTTCTTGGCGAACGCGGTCTTGCGATCTCGCGGTCACCGGAAGCATTCAAGCGTGCGGTCCCGGAACTGCTGCGTAACAGCGCCGACGAGCTCACCCCGTTTTGCCAAACACTGCTGACCGAACTCCTTGAGCACCTGCGCGCGGTCGAAGAACGCATCCACTTCATCGAGGTATCTATCCAATCGTTCATGAAGCGATCGGCGCTCTGCCGCAAGATCGCCCAGATACCCGGCATCGGCCCGATTTCAGCGACGGCCATCGTCGCAGCAGTCGGCGACGCCAGACAGTTCCGCAATGGTCGGCATCTGGCTGCCTGGCTGGGCCTCGTGCCGCGGCAGTATTCTTCCGGAGGCAAGTCGCGGCTGTGTCACATTAGCCGGCGCGGTGACACCTACCTGCGCACATTGCTCATTCACGGCGCGCGAGCGGTGCTGCGGTTCGTGAAGTCCAAAACCGACATGCACAGCGTGTGGCTGCAGCAGCTCATAGCACGACGAGGATATAACTGCACAGCGGTCGCGCTGGCCAATCATAACGCGCGAGTTATCCAGGCACTACTCAGCAGCGATGCCAGCTACGTTTCCCGAGGTATTGCCAGCATAGCTGACTAACTCCAGATTTACATGCGCCGTCACTCACCCTGGTTTGCGAAGCTTCTGCGAAACGATGACGAAACTGGTTGAACCAGCACTCCGAAACCTGTTTATTGCGACGGCTGTCGCTCGCGGCAAGCCGCGGTTCTGTTAAGGACGGGGTGCGCGGATCTCATCAAGGCTGCGGGCATGCTTCGGCAATCGCCCACCGGCAAGCCGGATACATGTGTGCAGACCGTTTTGACATCGTGAACAGGAAGCTTGCAAAAGGCGTCGGGTCCATACATGTTGCAATAAGGCGGTCCGCTATGATGTGCGGAACAACATGAACGGTTGAAAGCTTGATGACGACGTTGAATCCGGCGGTAGCCCGAGTGCTCAAGCGCCTGCATTACCCGCCCGACGTGATCCTGATGTGCGTACGCTGGTACGTGGCCTATCCGCTGAGCCTGCGTCACATTGAAGAGATGGTTGCTGAGCGTGGCATTTGCGTTGATCATTCGACCGTGCATCGCTGGGCGCTCAAGCTGTTGCCGGTGCTGGAGAAGGCGTTCCGCCGCCGCAAGCGGCCAGTCGGAAAGAGCTGGCGAATGGACGAGACGTATATTCGCGTCAAGGGCGAATGGCGGTATCTTTACCGGGCCGTCGACAAGGACGGCAACACCATTGACTTTCTGCTACGCGCCCATCGGGACAAGACCGCTGCGCGGCGTTACTTTGAGAAATCCATCGCCCAGAATGGCGCGCCCTGGACGGTGACCATCGACAAAAGCGGCGCCAATCTCGCCGCACTCGAAGCCATCAATGCCGATCGTGAAACGCCTATCAAGATCCGCCAGTCCAACTATCTCAACAATCTTGTGGAGCAGGACCATCGCGCGATCAAGCGACGAACGAGGCCCATGCTGGGATTCAAAACTTTTCGCTGTGCCCAGATTCTTCTGGCCGGCATCGAGATTATGCACATGATCGCCAAAGGACAGATGAAATGTGCTCGCGGAACCTATCCGTCCACCGTTGATCAATTCTACGAACTGGCAACATAAGCAGTACTTCGCATATCGATCGACTTTACTCCGCGAGCCTTACTGCGACATGTATGGACCCGACGCCTTTTGCAAGCTTCCTGTTCACGATGTCAAAACGGTCTGCACACATGTATCCGGCTTGCCGGTGGGCGATTGCCGAAGCATGCCCGCAGCCTTGATGAGATCCGCGCACCCCGTCCTTAACAGAACCGCGGCTTGCCGCGAGCGACAGCCGTCGCAATAAACAGGTTTCGGAGTGCTGGTTCAACCAGTTTCGTCATCGTTTCGCAGAAGCTTCGCAAACCAGGGTGAGTGACGGCGCATGTAAATCTGGAGTTAGTCAGCTATGCTGGCAATACCTCGGGAAACGTAGCTGGCATCGCTGCTGAGTAGTGCCTGGATAACTCGCGCGTTATGATTGGCCAGCGCGACCGCTGTGCAGTTATATCCTCGTCGTGCTATGAGCTGCTGCAGCCACACGCTGTGCATGTCGGTTTTGGACTTCACGAACCGCAGCACCGCTCGCGCGCCGTGAATGAGCAATGTGCGCAGGTAGGTGTCACCGCGCCGGCTAATGTGACACAGCCGCGACTTGCCTCCGGAAGAATACTGCCGCGGCACGAGGCCCAGCCAGGCAGCCAGATGCCGACCATTGCGGAACTGTCTGGCGTCGCCGACTGCTGCGACGATGGCCGTCGCTGAAATCGGGCCGATGCCGGGTATCTGGGCGATCTTGCGGCAGAGCGCCGATCGCTTCATGAACGATTGGATAGATACCTCGATGAAGTGGATGCGTTCTTCGACCGCGCGCAGGTGCTCAAGGAGTTCGGTCAGCAGTGTTTGGCAAAACGGGGTGAGCTCGTCGGCGCTGTTACGCAGCAGTTCCGGGACCGCACGCTTGAATGCTTCCGGTGACCGCGAGATCGCAAGACCGCGTTCGCCAAGAAGGCCGCGCATCTGGTTGATCAGCGCGGTACGGTGGCGCAGCAGGATGGCACGCATGCGATGCGCCGCCTGGATGTCCTGCTGCTCGACGGATTTAACCGGCACGAAGCGCATGGTGGGCCGGCTGGCGGCCTCGACGATCGCCTCGGCATCGTTGCGATCGTTCTTGTTGGTCTTGACGAACGGTGTGACGTACTGGGGGCTGATCAGCCGGACTTCTGTTCCCATTGACTGGAAGCGCCGTGCCCAGTGGTGAGCAGTGCTGCAGGCTTCCATGACGACCAGTCTCGGCTTGAGCGTACGCACGCATTCAGCCAGCGAGCCACGCGAAACCTTTGCCCGATGTACGGCCCGTCCGCGGCGATCGGCCCCGTGAAGCTGGAAGACCTCTTTCGCGAGATCGATACCGAGAATGTCGATTTCCATGATGAACCTCCACACGTCAAGTTGACGTCCGTCAGTGTCTCCCGAAGGGAGGCGTCGGGTCCATCTCAGTAGAACCGTTTCCTGTGCCGACGACACAGGATATCTGCGGCGAACAGCCTGGCGGGCCTCGCAATGCTCCCGCGCTGTTTGTCGGACATTCCGTCTCGCCATCCCTTCCCGTTCAACCATATCGCGATCTGGAGTACGAGCCGGGTGTAGCGGGTCGACTCGACTGCGTCTGCCGCGCGCTGCCGGTTGTTGACGGCGATCTGCTGGCACACCTGACGTACCGGCAGGATTTCATCCGAGCTTGTGCTCGTCCCCGCACGCTCCAGCGTCGATCCGGCGAGTACTTCCCAATCACGTGCGGCACCGAGCTCTGATGCAATCCAGCGCAGTTCCTCGTCAAGACCGGGATAAGCGGGAATCTCGTTTGCAAACAGTCAAGGGCTGAGCGCAGACGACGAAGTCCCACGCGCATCTGATGGACGCTAGACGGATCATGGCCAGACACGACGCCACGTTCGTTCGCATGGACCTGATCCAGACAGTTGCGCGATACTGCAGAATGCGTCCTCGATCGAATCGCGCCGGTTTAGTCTCACCGGTTGAGCCTTGACCGCGTCGCTATGCTCCGCGACGAGCAGTTCGTATCCGAGATCGGCCTTGCTGCGATGGTCGATGCGCAGCGGCGCGGTTCCCAGCAACTCTAGCGCGACGCCGTACAGGCTCTCTGACTCGCCATGTTTCAGCTCCAGTTCAACAGCCGTGATCGGAACCGAGCCTGAGTCCGCCTCAATGGTCCCTTCGTCGAGCGCCACTTCGAGTTCCATGCTGGCGGCCGTCTCTTCCACTGACGCGGCCTGCGATTCCGTGCGCTGCGACAGATCGTTGTTGCCCGCCGAGATCTGATGCGTCGCTGCCGCGATCGAATCCGTGCCGCGCGTGATCTGCTCGATCATCGCGGCGATGCCGTCCTGCATGGTACCGACACTGGCAACGAGCTTGCCCATTTCGTCGCCTGCGTCGAAGCGCAACTTCTCGGTCATGTCGCCCTTCGCAATCCGTTCGAAGTGACGGTCGGTCAGATCGAGCGGGCGCGAAATCGAGCGCAGCAAGCTGAAGCCGCTCGTTACGCAGGCGACCAGACCGAGCGCGATCGCCAGCAGCGTGAAGGTCAGCAACGTGTCGTAGCGGTCCTGCGCGGACTGGTAACGCGTGGCGCCTTGGTCGTTGCGGAACTTGTCAAGCGCGGCCGACTTTTGCGTCAGCGCGGCGGCGAGCGGCGGAATATCCGTCATCGCAAGCTTGTCGGCGGTGGTGTGGTCGCCTTTACGCATTGCATCGATCATCGGTTGGATCGCGTTGCCCAACAATGCGCCGCGAGCGTCCGCGACTGCCTTCGACAGTGCCGCTTCCTCGTCTGAAGCCGGCAACGCCTGGTAAGTTGCGCAGGCCGAGTTGGAAACCGACAGGTAATTGAGCGCCTTGTCGATCAGCGCAGGCGTATCCGGCGACTCCGGGTGGATGAGCACGCGGTCGAGCGTCGTGCGAACGACGGTTAGATTCAGGTTGGACCGCCCGAGCGCGGTTGCGGCTGCGACGTCGTTCATGTATGGCTGTTTCACCGTACCGTTCGACGCCCGCATACCTGCGACGCCTAATACACCCGTTACCACGAGCAATGCGCCGAGCAGCGTCAGCGTCACCAGTAGGCGCAACGTGATCGCCATATTCAGACGCATGGGGTCTATTCCTTTGTATGGCTCAAGAATAGTTATCGGCAGACAGGCGCATTGACTCAGGATTTTTGCTACCAAGCGGTACCTGTTGCCTCATGTAATTTGTTACCCGTCAGAATGCTGGCGAGGACGACTTATGACGAGGCGGCTCAGCATGACAACACGACGGGAATTGACTGAGGCGGTTGGCGAGCGGTATCGACGTTCTGACCGGACGGAGAAACGCCAGATCCTGGACGAATTCATTGAATTGACGGGCTATCACCGTAAGCATGCGATCCGGGTGCTGTGTCGGGATCCTCAGCCGCAAAGGGCGAAGCCAGGGCCGCAGCGGCGTTATGGCGATGAAGTGCGGGCGGCGCTGATCACGCTGTGGGAGGCTGCCGACAGGATCTGCGGCAAGCGGTTGAAGGCGCTCATCCCGACGCTGATCGACTCGATGACACGGCATGGTCACCTGTCGCTATCGAAGGACATGCGCCAACGGCTCAAGCAGATCAGCGCCGCTACCATTGACCGGCTGCTACGCGACGTGCGCGAACAGGCCTTCTCCGGCCAGCGCCGGCGCGCCGGAGGAATCGGCAATGCGATTCGTCGTGCGGTGCCGATCCGCACGTTCTCTGACGGGAACGATCCGTTGCCCGGCTATCTCGAGGTCGATTTCGTCGAGCATTGTGGTGGCACCAAGATCGACGGCGACTTCGTGCATAGCTTCGTGATGACAGATATCGCGACCGGCTGGACCGAATGCCTGACCATGCCGTATCGCAGCGGTGCGTTCGTTCTCGAGCACATCGAGCGTGTTAGACGTGCCTTGCCGTTTCCGCTGCGTGGTCTGGATTGCGATAACGATACTGCCTTCATGAACGCGGCCATGCTTGACTTCTGCAAGGCAACGGGTATCGAACTGACGCGCTCACGTGCCTACAAGAAAAACGATCAGGCATGGGTCGAGCAAAAGAATGGCGCTATTGTGCGTCGCCTCGTTGGCTATGGCAGGCTACGCGGCCTGGAAGCCACGGCAACCCTTGCTTCCCTCTACGAGGTGTCGCGGCTGTACATCAACTTCTTCCAGCCGTCATTCAAGCTGAAATCGAAGACCCGTCACGGCGCGAGGGTGACGAAGCGCTATGAAGCGCCCTTGACGCCGCTCGAGCGCGTGCTGCGTTCTGCTTCGGTGTCGGAGGCAACCAAACGCAGACTGCGTGCCCAGTTCAGAGCGCTCGACCCACTGGATCTCTTACGTCGAATGCGCGACGCCCAGCAGCGTGTCGCCGAATGCAGTGCTTCCGGAGTGGCGCCGACGGAGACAAAAACATCCGCTCAAGTTCCACTCGCGGATTTCCTGACGAGTCTTGGAACGGCATGGCAGGCCGGAGAGGTCCGGCCGACGCATCATCGAAAAGCGCGCGTCCCCCATGACTGGCGTACCCGGGAAGATCCGTTCGAGCATACCTGGCCGAAGATACAGCAGTGGCTCGAAGCGGAGCCCGGCATTACCGCGCAAAAGCTCCATGAGCGTCTCACTTCGATGGCTCCCACCATGTATTCCGGCGCGCAGCTGCGCACCTTGCAGCGCCGCGTGAAGGTATGGCGATCGAATCGTGCCAGAGAACTGGTGACGCGGATACTCGGCGATGCCGACGCAATGACGGCTGGCGCCGCTACGCTGCGCCAGCCGTCATTGCAAAACATTCGGACAGTGACAATTACCCGGGAGTAACATCATCCCGTGAGGCAACACGCAGGCCAGACAACTTGACGGTCGCAGGCGATTCGAGTGTGTGCCCAGTTTCGACCAGCGTCACACACCACGGGGAATCGTCGAAAACGCATTCCCAACGGGCAACAGCGGTCGTCGGGAGGCCGGTGCTGACCAGAATCTTGATCGCAATACCGAGCAGCAGCACGCGTCGTCGTCGATGCCGCGTCGGAGGCAGTGGCGGATCTCAGGTATCTGAAAGGCCCCGCCAGAGCGGCCGGTCACCTACAGCGAGTGGCTGAGGGATACGGGTCGACTGCGGCAGTTCAACATCGGTTTAGTCCATCGGCCAAGAACGGTCCCTCGCAGTCGTATGGCGAACGTCTGCTGATCAGTGGCGAGTCGCCATTTGGCTAAGCGAAGGCGAACGACGATGCGTCGGACGAGACAGTTTCATTTTCAAGCGCTGTGGGCGGTGGTCCGCCCCGGCTGCGGCTCGGGCGTTCTGGGTGAGGAGTTCGTGGCCTCGATCAAAGCGCCTGCGCAACCCAGGCGTGCCGACGACCTGGCTCGCCGTCGACGACGCGCCGCACGCAGTGGCGATGGCCGGAAACTGTGGATGTTCGGTTTGGGCTTAGCCACCCGAAAAAATGTCGCAGAAGGTGAGCGGACCAACACACTTTCCCTCTTTGCTCGCGTCAGCCGGCGCAGCAGAACCTCGTGCGGCGAGGTCTGAGGCGCGGGACATTTCGGGCGGTGCGGCTTTTTTAGCCGCCCCGTTTGCGGCCGGTGTGGTGGTTTCTTGCGCATAAGCAACAGCAGCGCACAGCGACATGGCAACGAGGGCGATCTTCAGCGATTTCATTTTCCTCTCCTGAACAGCGGGTAACTGCGTCGTAGTGACAAAACTATAGTCGTCACCGACCACTGGATAAATCGTCCAGTGAGGAACGGATATTTCTGGTTGGCACAAGGGCTCGAACGGCTGATAGCGACTCGGACGTCGTCCATGGCCAGCGCGCTGCATAGAGCGATTCGAGTGAAAAAGCAATGAGAGCGGAAGTACCGCGGAGAAACCGGGTCAGGTCGGCATCGCAGTCTGAGCGCGCAGCACCTGCGCGCTTCCATACAAAGACGGGCTCGCTATCGAGGCAATGCCCGACAGCGGGCCAGTTTCGTGTCGACACCTCCGCTGTCGGCTCCCGATGGTTCCGCTCAGACCTTCACGCCCTTGGCGTTTTTTCGCGTTCATGGACGTCCGCTTTTCACGCCGTGCGGTCGTCGGGCCAGGACGATTTGCCTGACGTGCGCTGTTTAAAGTGGTGCCGATACGCTGGCCACCACCGAGCAAATGACGTTGAGCGCCAGCGAGGCCAGGCAAAGCTAGCGCAGCGCGACCCCCTCGGCGGGGCCGCTTCTTTTGCCCAAATGTTCAATCGATCAATTGAGCAACAAACTCGCGCAGCACGTCCGATACGCTGCGCCTCGACTTCGCCGCCTGCATTTTGAGCTTGGTGTGCTTACCCCGTGTTGCGACCTACCTCCCTCGGTCTGGCATTCAGGTCCATTGAGGAAGCAGAGAAAATCTGGCGCCGTATCAATGGCTCCGAGAAGATCAAGTCGTTACTGGAAGGCATGGCCGTCAGGGACGGCGACCCGGTGAAGGACGATCAACCGGCTCAGCAGAGTCGCCGCGTGAAGTCTCTGCTCATCAAGTTGTCCCGATACCGCTCTTTGAAGTAAGTCCCGTGACCCGAAGGTTACACTTTTGACATATATGCATGAAAACTACGAAATGCAGATTTGCGAAAAATGCTGCTGTTTGCAAGGCTAGACTCCGGTCTCTCGCTGACGCCGCCGTGTTTGCGAGGAACATTCAGTCACGGAGAGTTTTGATGAAGTACAAAGTATTATTTTCCACGATGCTCGCAACACTCGGCACGACCGCAGCACACGCGCAAAGCAGCGTGACCCTGTACGGCCTGCTGGATGCCGGCATCAGCTATACCAACAACACCCGCGTCGGCAACACAGGCCACAGCAATGTCGCCTTGAGCAACGCCATGATGCAAAGCAGCCGTTGGGGCCTGAGAGGCGCCGAAGATCTGGGTGGCGGCCTGAAGGCACTGTTCGTCCTGGAAAACGGCTTCACGCTGAGCAACGGCAAGCTTGGCCAGGGTGGCCGTGAATTCGGCCGTAACGCCTATGTCGGCCTGTCGAGCAACCAGCTCGGCACGCTGACGGTGGGTCGTCAGAACGAATTCGTGTACGACTGGGTTGGCCGTGTGTCGATGGAAAACTTCAATGGCGCAGGCGGCAATGTCTTCGCGCACGCGCTGGACAACGACAACATGATGGGTACGTTCCGCGTCAACAACGCGGTGAAATACCAGAGCGCGAATTACTCGGGCCTGACCTTCGGAGGCTTGTTTGGCTTCTCGAACCAGGCCGGCGGCTTCGGGAACAACCGTGCATACAGTTTCGGCGCCATGTACTACAACGGCCCGATTCTGGCGACGTTGGGCTACACGCAAGTCAACAACAGCTTGACCAACAACGCCGCGGGCCTAGGGGTAGTCACGAACACCGGTGGCGCCGTTGATAGCAGCGCCGCCAGCACCAGCGCTGATGCGGCCCTCACCGCCGGACGTCAGCGTATCTTCGGCGGCGGCTTGAACTACACGTTCGGCCCGGCGAAAGTTGGTTTTGTGATCACGGACAGCAAGCTGGACAATGCAACCGGTTTCACCAGTGGCACCGCGGCTTTGTCGCTTGCGAACTCCGCATATGTTCATTTCACGAACTACGAAGTGAACGCGCATTACAACGTTACCCCGGCATGGACCTTGGGCGCGGCTTACACCTACACCGATGGCAAGTTCAGCAACGCTCAGAACTCGGCATCGCCGAAGTGGAATCAGGTCAGCCTGTTGTCGGATTACAACCTGTCGACTCGCACGGACCTGTACGCGGTCGCCAACTGGTCACACCTGAGCGGCGGTCTGTCGGCACAGGCGGGTTCGGGCCTGGCTGCATTTGAAGGCGCAAGCTCCTATATCGGCGGCATTGCGGCAACGAAGAACCAGGTGGTGGTGGGTGCCGGCATCCGCACGCGCTTCTAAGGCCTGATCGAACGGTTGAGTGACGGCAGATCTTGTCGCGACCCGCGTGCGGCAAGAAGGAGCATTCTTCAACCGACGATGATTGATATTTGCAACTTTGGGACTCGACTCATGGGAGCGAAGCATTCGCTTCCCTGGGGCGAGCCGCGTATTGAAGGGGTGACAACAAACTACATCAAGTGCGTTATTCGGGCGCGAGAGGCCTGAAAACGGCGCCGGTAGTCCTGTCACTCAGAGGCGTTCTCCGGGAAACAGTTTGCCCGCCCATTGTGGCGGGTTTTTTTGGGGATGCCGACGTGCCGTTCGTGCCCAGACGATCACAACACTGACGTTTTGGCTCCCGTGTCGCGAAATAAATGTTCTCGGGAACGGCGGCCCACAGCTGGAAAAGGGATGAGTAGGGGGATGCCCCGTTTTGGACTCAGGCCAATCGTATGATCAACGAAGGCCCAAGGTGATCATCAACATTGCCGGAGGCGAATTTGCGCGACGTTGGTGGTCATTCTGCCCGCGATCAGCGAACGTCCGCAGCACGCCGAGAAATGGACGTTCGATATCTAAGGGTGGAGGGCAGTTGCGGGTCGGGTTCGGCCGACCATATCGGGCAGCACTCGGCGGCGGATTCAACCGGTCGATGCAACACCTAGAATCTGAGAGCAGCGGAGGTATTGCAAATGAAGCAGCGACCGAGAATTTACTATTCCGAGACCCAGAAGGCGCTGATGTGGGACCGATGGCGCAAGGGCGATACGATTCATCAGATTGCCAAACTGTTCGATCGAGGCCATTCTTCGATTCAGCGGATACTATCGGAGACCGGCGGCATCCAGCCGCTGCAAAGGCACCGCGCGCCACGGGCATTGACGCTCGCGGAGCGCGAGGAGATATCCCGCTCCCTGGTGTCCGGATTATCGATTCGGGCGATAGCAGCCAGGCTGGGACGGGCTGCGTCCACTATAAGTCGCGAGTTGCAGCGCAACGGGGGCAGCCAGGGCTATCGAGCAAGCCAGGCGGATGTGATCGCCTGGGAGAGGGCACGTCGGCCGAAGGTTTGCAAATTGGTGCAAAACCAGACGCTGGCGCGAGTTGTCGCTGCAAAGCTGAAGCTGCAGTGGTCCCCTGAGCAGATTGCAGGTTGGCTCAGACATGCTTATGCGGTCAACAAGGACTACCTGGTGTCGCACGAGACAATCTATCGGAGCCTCTATATTCAAGCTCGTGGTGCCCTGAAAAAGGAATTGCTTGAGCACTTGCGACGCTCTCGAACCATGCGCCGGTCCCGTCATCACACACTGAAAACTGAGGGACGCACGAACATTCGCGACGCCGTATCGATCAGTGAACGCCCCGCTACGGCGGAGGATCGCGCAATACCCGGGCACTGGGAAGGTGACTTGCTGTATGGCAACGCTACGAGCCAGATTGCAACTCTCGTCGAACGTCAAAGTCGATTCGTGATGCTGGTAAAAGTCGCCAGCAAGGATTCTGAGGCTGTGGTTGACGCGCTGATACGACACGCCAGCAAGTTACCTCGGGAACTATATAAATCGCTGACGTGGGACAGGGGTTCGGAAATGGCCGACCACAACCGCTTTACTGTCGCGACCGACATTGAGGTCTATTCCTGCGACCCACAGCATCCCTGGCAACGCGGTTCGAACGAAAACACGAATGGGCTTCTGAGGCAATACTTCCCTAAGGGTACTGATCTATCTGCCTACTCACAGACCAGGCTGGATGCCGTAGCCAGGCGGCTCAACGAACGTCCCCGAAAAACACTCAACTTCGATACGCCAGCTGAGCGATTTAACCAAATCGTTGCATCGACCGGTTGAATCCCCCGTCGAGCTTGTGTGAAAACACGCCGATCGCCTACACTGGATCAACTCATTCAGCATGGGTGACCGGATGAAGCGATTTATAGAAGGTGAAGATCGCAAGCAGGTGACGCTGCTTCCGGAGTGTCTCGATGACTTCGTCGCAGAGGACAACCCGGTCAGGATTATCGAGGCGTTTGTAGAAGAGCTTGATCTTGCATCACTGGGCTTCGATGGAGCAATGCCGTCGACTACAGGTCGCCCGTCCTATCATCCAGCAGTGCTGCTGAAGATCTATATCTACGGCTACCTGAACCGGGTGCAATCGAGTCGGCGTCTTGAGCGCGAATGCCAGCGCAATGTTGAGTTGATGTGGCTGACGGGCCGCCTGGCGCCGGACTTCAAGACCATAGCTGACTTTCGTCGTGACAACGGCGTCGGCATTCGCAACGTGTGTCGCCGCTTCGTGATGCTGTGCCGTGAGCTGAAGCTGTTCTCGCAAGCGCTGGTCGCCATTGACGGCAGCAAGTTCAAGGCAGTCAATACGCGCGATCGCAACTTCACCGAGGGTAAGGTCGACAAGCGCCAGAAGCAGATCGAGGGGAGTATCCAGCGATATCTGAACGCGCTGGAGACTGCCGATCGTACGCAACCCGCTGAGCTGGAAGCGAAGACGACCCGATTGCAGGACAAGATCGCGCGCTTACGCGAGCAGATGCGAAACCTCGATCAGATCAAGCAGCAACTCAAGACGCAGCCTGATGGCCAACTCTCGATGACTGATCCCGACGCGCGCTCCATGGCGACGAGCGGCATAGGCTCGGGAATGGTGGGCTACAACGTGCAGGTGGCCGTTGACGCCAAACACCACCTCGTCGTGGCTCACGAGGTCACAAACTCTGGCAGTGATCGGGCGCAGCTTAGCCCCATGGCAAAAGCTGCGCGCGACGCAATGGGTAAGACCAGACTGCGGGCCGTCGCCGATCGTGGCTACTACAGTGGGCCTCAGTTCGGTCATGCTGCCGAAGCCGACAACATCAGGTGCGAAATACCATGGCCGATTTGACAAGGCAGACTTCATCTACATTGCGCGGGACGACGAATACCAATGTCCAGCTGGAGAACGGGCAATTTACCGTTACACCAGCGAGGAACACGGGATGCAGCTACACCGATACTGGAGCAGCGCCTGTTCGCAATGCAAAATAAAGTCACAGTGCACGCCCAGCGGCCAACGACGGATAAGTCGATGGGAGCATGAGTCGGTGCTGGAAGCAGTTCAACGTCGGCTGGACAAGACGCCTGATGCGATGACCGTGCGCAGGCGAACCGTCGAACATGTCTTCGGAACGTTCAAGCACTGGATGGGTTACACGCACTTCCTGACGCGCATGCTGCCCAACGTGGGGACCGAGATGAGTTTGAACGTACTCGCCTACAATCTCACTCGAGTGCTGAGAATCCTGGGCTTCAAGAAGACGATGAAGGCGATGCGGTTGGTGGGTGCATGAGCACCCCGTAAGTCCTGAACCCAAGCCCTTAAACTCGTCAGAACGTATCAGAGGGGTACACCCTCTCGTCGGCGCCCTGATAGTCGCAAAGGCGGTCAAACGTACCGCTGGGGTCAGCAGTCACGCGTCGCATTGTAGTGCCATCGGGTTTCCACACACCCTGGGTCGCGTGCTGCCGATCACTGGCAGGCAGAGTGCGGCCAACTGCAGTCGTTCGCCCTCGTCCTTACACGGCCATTCAGAGGACCGTTCCGGTCAGATAACGGACCTTCGCGTGGGACACGGTCGAGCGCCCGGGCAGACGCGAACTTGCGACCCAGCCCGGAGGTCCCGCGCCTCAGCCTCCGCGGGAAGACCTGACACGCAGGTTTGGACCCGGATCCACGGGCAAGCAACAATCTCACAGCCCAGTTCGCGTGCCGTCAGGAAGCGGAATAAATCATACGTTAGCAGCACCGCACAACGACTGGAATCAACCCTTTCTGGTTGCAGCCGGCCGCCGCGCTGATTGTCGACAAGCGCGGAACAAATATTTTACCTACCATTGCATGAGGCAGCCGCCTTCAGGAGATAAGCGGTGGGAAGCATTGCAGAGTGGTTAGCATCACTCGGCTTGTCCGAGTATGTCCAGCTCTTTGCCGAGAATGGTATAGATCGCTCGGTCGTTCGCGATCTCACGGACCAGGATCTCAAGGATCTTGGCGTCTTGCTTGGGCACCGCCGCAAAATGCTGCGCGCGTATGGCAACCCTGCCTGTCCTGCTGATTGTCACCTTCCGGCCTGAGTTCACACCTCCGTGGATCGGCCGCCCAGAGGTAATGCTCCTTACTCTCAATCGTCTGCACCCTCGGCAACGAGCCGAGATGATCGAGCGGGTGACCCTTGGCAAGGCACTGCCGAAAGAGGCTACAGACCGGATCATCGAGCATACGGATGGAATACCGCTATTTGTCGAAGAACTGACCAAGACCGTGCTCGAGAGCGGCCTGCTGCGCGAGCAGAAGGGGCGCTACGTCCTCGATGGTCCGCTGCCACTACTGGCGATCCCGATGACGCTGCACGCTTCGCTGATGGCGCGTCTCGATCGCCTGGCCCCGGCGCGGGATGTAGCACAAATCGCCGCTGCAATCGGCCGGCGATTTTCTTATGAGCTGATCAGCGCGGTCGCGTCGATGCCCAAAGAGCGCCTGGACGAGGCATTGGATTATCTCGTCAGTGCCGAGTTGGTTTTCCGGCACGGGGCACCACCGGATGCGGAATACACCTTCAAGCACGCCCTGGTGCAAGACGCCGCGTACAGCTCCCTGCTGCGGGACAGGCGACGGCAGTTGCATGCCCGCATCGCAATGGAACTCGAGAATCGTTCTTCCGACCTCGTGCAGCAACAACCGGAAATCCTGGCCGAACATTGCGCCCAGGCTGGATTGATGGAGAAGGCAGCCCGGCTGTGGCGGCGCGCCGGTCACAATACTGCAAACCGCGCGGCGCATCGCGAGGCGTCGGTCTTGTTCGAGAAATCTTTGATGGCCTACGCAGCCCTGCCGTCGTCGTCGGACACACTCGGTGAAGTGATCGACATCCGATGGGATCTTCACCACTCGCTTTATCCGCTCGGAGAATTGGCACGTGACCGGGCTAATCTGGAGAGTGCGAAACATCTTGCCGAAGGACTCGGCGACGAGGTGCGCCTATCGCGCGTACTTTCAAGGTTGACTTACACGCTCGGATCGTTAGGTGACCTGGCAGGCGCCGTCGATGCGGGCGAACGCGCGCTTACGTTGGCGGAGCAGCGAAACGATGACGATGTGAAGGCTCGGGTCAACATGATGCTGGCTAGGTCACGGTATGGACGCGGAGACTATGAACGCGCGGTGGGACATGCTCGACAGGCGCTGGATCTTCTGCATGAAGGCAACGGCGCACACGATGCGACTTACCTGACGTTCGCGCGAGTCAGCGCCCGTGTCTGGCTGGCGTTGTGCCATGCCGAACTCGGCCGGTTCGACGAAGCGGCCGTCCTCGGACAAGAGGCGACCGATATCGCCCGAGGGATGAATGATCCGGAGGAAATGATCTTTGCTGGCTTCGGTGTCGGACGGATGCGCATTATTCGGGGTAATCCGGAATTTGCTGTCGAGGTACTTGAGCCAGCGCTGGCCATGTGCAGGAGCGCTGAATTTCAGTCTACGTTTCCCGAATTGCTTCTTGTCTTGGAGCGGCGTATGCCTCGCTGGGCCGGACCGATGAGGCACTGCTTCTACTGGAAGAGGCCGTTCGTGAGGCGTCAGCAAGTCGCCTGATGTTCGGCCAGTCGATGGTGCTCTCGAACTTTGGTCGAGTGTGCCAGTTCGCTCGTCGACAAGATGAAGCCCTGACTCATGCGCGAGACGCCATTGATGTTGCTCGCGCGTGCGGCGAACGAGGCAATGAAGCCTGGGCTTGGTGCCTGTTGGCGAATCTTGTCCTGGATGGCAGCGCTACCGCATCCAAAATTGAGGACGCCCACAATTACTATCGCACGGCGTTGACGCTCGCCCAGGAGCTTGGAATGCGTCCATTGCAGGCACGGTGCCTAAATGGACTTTCTCGGCTGCAAAAGATGGTCGGAAATGAAGCATTGGCCGAGCAACATGCAGCAGACGCCACCTCGCTTTGCCGGGAAATGGGCATAAAAACCATGGCCTGGTAGAACCTCATTTCACTTCGCACCGTTCGCCGCGAACCGTTACGTCGAAAGGATTGAAGATCAGAACGGCGGATCATGCAGATGTTTCTGGCCGGAGGGATCCACGTGATCCCAGGGCTGCGCGCTAGAGGTGAACACGACCATCGGTGACCGATCAATCGAAGGGTAGTCCAAGCTTGCCGCCTGTAACCCGAGTGTATTCCGCAGCCGTTCCAATTTCATCGTCACTTGGCTGCCG
Source organism: Paraburkholderia kirstenboschensis (assembly GCF_032806925.1). Classification (NCBI taxonomy): domain Bacteria; kingdom Pseudomonadati; phylum Pseudomonadota; class Betaproteobacteria; order Burkholderiales; family Burkholderiaceae; genus Paraburkholderia; species Paraburkholderia kirstenboschensis. Next base: position 358,144 of record NZ_CP136511.1, read on the forward strand.
CGGGCCGGGAAAAGCCGCGATCGACCGCCTTGCCAGCGGCATCAACGATTCTGTGGTGACGCGGCTTTCCGCGTATCTGGCACCGCGGCATTGCGCACCGCCCAGCCACGGTCGACGCATAGGTAGCACCACTCGCCTTTTGGCAATCCCAACAGTGACAGTTCAACGTAGCAACCGGGTCGACATTGCATTTTGCGAACCTTTCCATAAGGACGATCACTCGCCGTCCCGCGTGACCAACCAAATGGCAGTTGTACCTCGGAAGCTGCCCTTGATTTCTCGCTGGGTCGAAGGGCTTCAAAGGGGCGGTTTATTCCTTTCGCATACCTGCTGCGATCAGCGATCGATCGAGGTCTGCGTCGGACCGGCCTCGGCCACAAGCCGCCGCTCACACTCGTGGTCGGTCGGACGGTCAGGCGTCGGCTCGGCCCCGTAACCGGTCATCTAACTGTCAAAGACGAACGCTCCTTTGCCGGCCATAACAGCCGCTCGTGGCAGCAAGACGATGTCGGCGAATGATGTCTTGCCGTTCGACGCGGTGACGGGCCGCTTTATGGGTCGACGGTCGGTCTCGACCTTCCCAGTCGGCGAGGAGCAGACAACCCCAATGCATTCTTGCGCAGCGGAAACGCGCTCCTTGAAGCCCCAGGCTTCAAGGAGCGCTACCGGCGAGGATCGTGCAGCAACCTCCACGCCGGCAGCGGTTCATACGCCCTCAATGCGTAGTAATGACATGAATCCCGCCATTCGGGAAAGCCGCGACTCCTGGCTGGAAGGGCACGTACACCTGACCCGAGGCGCCATCCACCGCGACCGAATGTACACCGTTGCCGACCGCCAGCTTGTCGATGAGTGTGCGCGTCGACGCGTCGACTGTGCCGAGTATCGGCGTGAAGCCGGAGGCAGCCGCGATGCCGGTCGCGGTCTCATGACGAGCCGGGAGAAAATAGCGGTTTGACACTGCGTCGTACGCGACCTGATCGACTCCGCCGAATGGAATGCTCGCAAGTGTGGCCCCCGTCGTCCGATCGAGGATCAACGTGATAAGCGGCTTCCCGGCGGCCGGATCGCAGCCCACCAGCATGTCGTTGTTCGGACCGAGTTCGAGTCCTGTTGGCCCGCATGCGCCAAGCGGGAATACTTTGCTCACCGCCGGTGCGCCTGCGACCACCGTATTCGCGGCAATCACGTTCACCTCACCTGCCGGATTGGTGGGCGTGCCGTCGTTGTTGACGATGAAGCTCCTCGACTTCGAGTCGTACACGCATGCCTCGAGGCCGGACGACGTCGTGAACCTATACGTCGCGACGATCGAGTTTGTCTTCGTCGAAATGAAAGTCGCAATCGGGGGCGTCTCCCCCGGACTCGAAAACATCACCAGGTTGTCGTCCGGGTCGTAGCAGCCTTCGTCGACGCGGTGCGGGGCCGTGTTGAGTGGTGGGACTGCGATGGTGCTGACGACTTTCTGCTGGGCGACGTCTATGACCTTGATCGAGTTGACATCGCCGGCATAGAGGATGTTTGTGCCGGGGATGCCGACGAGTCCATCAGGGCCGGCCACATCGGTGTTCGCATTAAAGCCGGTGAAGGCGGTGGGGCCACTGCCCTTGATCTGCGCGATGAGCGTGTTGCTCTTCGTGTCGACTACGTCTACCGCCGCGTTGTTGCGGTCAGCAAGGTAGTACTTGCCACTATCGGCGTAGCTGATGTCGAAACTGAACGGCGGGGTGGCTGAATTGGGTACCGCGATGGCAGTCTTGATGGTCGGCGAAGTGGAGGTGAGGTTGTCCGAGCCTCCCCCGCACGCGGTGAGCAGAACGGATGCGCCAAGCGTTAACGCGAACCAAAGCTGTCTTTTCATTGCTGTCTCCGGATCGGTCCACATGTTCGGTGAGGAACGGGGATCTTTTTGGTTGCAAGGTTGCGAGACCACGCCACGAATGGACGCGGCCTGCACAAGCACAATACGACGAGCAATGCGTAAAGTCGAAGACGTGATCTTGCTGCGCCGGAAAAAAGCGTGCCGTTTGGCGGGTCACTCGGACTATTCCGTCCCAAATTCAACGAGTTATGCGATGACCTTCGAATTGGTAGACTCAGTCGATACTTTTTGTTTGCAACCCGGCAGGGTCACGCTCGTTATGTCATCCAGCAGGGGCGCCGTTTGCACGCTCGCATATCACCTTGGTCGCGATTGGCCGCTTTGGAGAAGATCGAATGCTGGGTGCCGGCCCGCTTCGGTGGCTCGTGCTCCGGGCATGGCAAAACAGGAGCGCTCGCTTACGCAGACCGTCGGCCGCGACGTTTACGTATGCTTGCCGGACCTCGGACAGAACTGATTGCCATACATGGGCACGCTTACGCGTGGCCGGACATTATCTGACCCATTAAGCGCTCTTTGGCGGTAGCTCCGACGCACTCGCTCTTTACATCGAGCAACGCACCCGCGCGGTTGCTGACCATCCTAGCAAAGCAGTTGAGCGACATCTTGAACAGGCTGGCCGCTGCGCCCATTGCCGCACACGGATACGTCACGCACGCGCGCACTTGCTCGCTGCGGCTTTCGCCATAGAGGCATCACGTACAGAAGTGCTCGCAATTATTGGTCAGCAGCCTGTATTGATTCTCGCCAAGGCGCGAGCGCGCCCGTTCTACAACTTGCCGGCCGGCGTAACCTGGACGATTTCCCGGCTTTATCCACACTTCGCTTCCGGCAGCGAAGCATGCCATCGTCACCTCCTCGACAGGTCCGCGATGCAACGACCGGGCAAGACCAGCGTAGTGCACTACCCTGCCTTCGCCTGCATAGATGCCGTGGTGGCGGTATGCGCCGCGAGGTGTCACGAGATGTGCGCCGAGAGCCGGTTCGCTTCCAACTCCAAGATGCCAAAGCATCTGTATCGCCGTACTGGTGCGCGACGCGATAGTGGCGTGTCCCATGATTCGACTCCCAGCTGCACCCTGCATGAGCCAAGCATAGAGCCGGAGATGTATTCACGATAATTAAATATTGTTTTGACTTCCATAATTGATTGATTATGGATGATAGCCTTGTTGGCGCAGATCACCTGTCCAACGGAGAAAAGGCGATCAGCATGTCCAGATGTCTGCGCCATAGCCGCTTCTCGCGGCGTCCGCTAAGGTTGTACGCGGTCTGGACGCAGCAAATTCGCACGCGAGCAGGCGGTCACGACTTTGCTTCTGCTCGCCCGCGGGTAATAACGGTGAGGCGCGTCCGTTCGCGCTGGCCGATGACTTGTCGACCGACCTGATGGGATGAATGACCGCTGCACCCAACAGAGCCGTCGTCGAGGCGGTGAGGGTGCCGATGACCGGTGAGGGTCGGTTTCGGGCGACTGCGTCGGGCAGTGACCGGCCAATGCGCGTTGTTCGACGGTCCGCCAGTCTGGTTCCGGCTGCATCCCTAAGCGGTCACTCACGGATCGGCGCCGGCCAAATCAAAGCAGATGCCCTCCGCGATTCCGGGGCGGATCACCGCAAGCGGATCTGACAAATTCAATCTCTCGGCACTGGAAAAACGTCGCCGACGCGACAGGCGTCGCTTATCGTCGCTATGCGACAGACCATCTGCGGATAGAGAAGGGATTGAGCGGGCGAGTCCAGCACGGCGAGTTCGCCGGCTCGCTGTCCCGACTCTACTACAGGCCTTCCTGCGCTTGCTCAGGTAACGCGCACGAAATCTCCTTCGGTGAAGAACCACGCCGACATCGTCCGTGCCAGCTCGAGCACGATCTCCGCGTCGGTCCGGCCGGAGGACGCGCGCACGTGGAACGAATGATCTGCGTCGTCCACCAGATGCAGCGTGGCGCGTGGCCCCAGCGTCTCGACGACCGACCTCAGCAGGTGAAGCTCGGCCAGCTTGTCGCGCGTGCCCTGCAGGAAGAGAATCGGCACCGTGACGTCCGCCAGGTGGTGTGCCCGCTCTACGCCGGGCGCGCCCGCCGGGTGCAGCGGGAACGCGACGAAAGCGAGGCCACGCACGCCGTCGAGCGGGGAGATGGCTTGGGCCTGGGACGTCATGCGGCCGCCGAACGACCTGCCGCCCGCGAAGAGCGGCAGCGCTGGCAGCCGCCGGCGGGCCTCTGCGACGGCTGCCTGCACAGCAGCATGTGCCACGGCCGGCGAGTCCACCCGCTTGGAGCCCCGCTCCATGTACGGAAACTGGTAGCGCAATGTGGCGACATTGGCCGCCGCAAGCGCGTCGGCCAATGACGACATGCCGGCGTGCTGCATGCCCGCCCCGGCACCGTGCGCGAAGACATACAGGGCTCGCGCGTCCTCCGGCACTCGGAGGAGCGCAGAGACCTCAGTGCCGTCGGGCAGTGCCAGGGAAAGCGATTCTGGGTCGTCCATCGTATTCAGGTCGTGTCGTTGTGGCCTTTGCGCCGATTCTGCATCAATGAGGCATCGTTGAGCGTTTGTGGCGGCCTCCGGCAAGGGGCAGATGGAGTTTGCCGGCCGATCCATAGGAGCGTGCGCCCATCGTGAACGGCGCCGCAGTCGCGATGTGTCGGTTGACGACCGCAAGCCTGTGGCGCGACAGTCTGGATGAGAGGCGCGCGACAAACAGGATGAGAATGTCGCGGCGAGCTTGATGATGCCGTTGTTGATTGACGCTGACAAGCGATTAAAGTTGATTGACGCGCGTTCGTTGATTGACGCTGGGCAATGTCGGATTAGAGTGTGCGTCAGGCGACGCGTGTCATGATTCGTTCTCTGGAGTCGCAGGCATGCCGACATTGTTTGGCGTGGCATAGCGCGCAGGGCGTCCTGGCCCCTGCTGTTTGCGCTGCATGGCGGTGCGCCGCCGGTAGCTTTCGACATTCATCTCGAAGATGGTCGAATGATGGACCAGCCGGTCGACCGCGGCCAGCGTCATGGCGGGGTCGGGGAAGACCTTGTTCCAGTCACCAAACGGCTGGTTGGCGGTTAGAAGAAGGGATCGGCATTCGTATCGGGCGCTGATCAGCTCGAATAACACGGAGGTTTCGGCCTGATCCTTGGTGACGTATGCAAAGTCGTCGAGAATGAGCAGGTCGAAGCGGTTCAGACGGTTGATGGCGGCTTCGAGCGCCAGCTCGCGACGTGCAACCTGGAGCCGCTGCACAAGGTCGGAGGTGCGGGTGAACAGGACCTTCCAGCCTTTGTCCAGCAGGCTCAGTCCGATGGCCGACGACAGGTGCGACTTGCCGCCGCCAGGCGTCCCGACCATGATCAGGTTGGCGCCGTTGCGCAGCCACCCATCGCCGGCACACAGTGCCGAGACCTGTGCTTTGGAGATCATTGGCACTGCATCGAAATCGAAGGTCTCCAGCGTCTTGCCCGGTAGCAGCCGGGCCTCCTTCAGATGGCGTTCAATACGACGTCTATCGCGTTCGGCAATCTCGTGTTCGGCCAGCGCCATGATCAGGCGTGCCGCGGGCCAGCCCTCCTTGTCGGCGCGCTCGGCGAAGGCTGGCCAGATCTGTTTGACAGCGGGTAGCCGCAAATCGTTGAGCAGCAGCGACAGGCGGGTAGCATCGAAATCGTGGCTCATGCTGTCATCTCCTGATCCAGGGTAAGCAGGGCTTCGTAGTCGCGCAACGAAGCCAGTTGTACGTGCACTTGTGGGACAGCTGCCGGATCCGGAGCAAAACGCGAGCGCAGTTCGTCCAGATCGGGTAGTCGACCATCGGCCAGGTTCTGTTCGAGCGCATGGGCCAGCTCGGCCTCGCAGGCGCGCTCGTGAGCCAGGCTCAGCAACTCCACCATGGTCTTGCACGCCGCGCGCGAGGACAGTTGCTCGCACAGGCGATCGAAGGTCAGCCGATAGGCCTCGCGCGGGAACAGCTGGTCGCGGTACACAAGGTTGAGCAGCGCCATCGGCTTGCGGCGCAGCGCGTGAATGACATGCCGGTAGTCAATGACGTGGCCATGCTTGCCGCTGGTGCCTGGGCGGCCACGCCGCAACGTCATCAGGGCCGTGCCGCCCAGGAACAGTTCCAGCCGGTCGTCGTACAGCCGCACCCGCAACCGGTGGCCGATCAGCCGCGACGGAACGGAATAGAAGACCTTGCGCAATACGAAACCGCCGGTGGAGGTGATGTAGACACGCGTTTCCTCGTAATCGCTGGTGCGCGTGTTGGGCAGAAGCTGCAGGAACGGCACTTCCGCCTTGATGCGCTTGCCATTACGCGCGTTGATGCGGCTGACGATCTCGTCGATGAAGCAGCGATAAGCGGCAAGGTCGATGAACTCGACGCTGCCGCGCAGCAGCAGCGCGTCGCGGATCGCACTCTTGAGGTGACCATGAGGACTCTCAATGGCGCCGTTCTCGTGTGCGACTCCACGGTTGTTGCACGTGGGCTGCATGCCGTAGTGAGCACATAGGGCTTCGTAACGCGTGGTCAGATCGTCGCGCGCATCGCGATCCAGATTGCGAAACGCCGCCGACAGACTGTCGCTGCGATGCTCGAGCGGTGCTGCGCCAAGTGCCCAGAGCGCGTTCTGAAGCCCTTCGGCGAGGGCAACATAACTCTCGCCACCGAGAATGACGTGAGCGTGTTCAAAGCCCGAGCAGGCCAGACGGAAGTGATACAGGCGATGGTCCAGCGCGGCGCCGGCCACGGTGACGCCGAGAGCCTGCATCTCGGTGAAATCGGACAGCCCGAGCCGACCGGGCTGATGTACCTGGCGAAACATGACCTCGCGTTCCTCGCCATGCAGTGCCCGCCAGACGCGGATGCGCCGCTCCAGTGTGCGGCGCACGTCACGTGAGAGCTGCGGATGGCGCCGAAGCATCTCTTCCAATACTGCAACGGGCCGGATGCCTGGAGCGGAGGTCAGTAGTGGAACAATCTCCGCGTCGAAAATCCCGGCCAACGGATCCGCGCGCCGGCGCTCGCGCGGCGCCTTCTTCTGCGATGGCAACCGTGGATCCTCTTCGATGCGGTAGGCGGTGGCGACGCTAAACCCGGCCCGGGCAGCCGCCTCGGGTGGCGCTTCCTTGAGTCTGTGCTTCATGTAGAGCCTCATCTGGTGGTCGTTGACGTGGCGTCCGGGCACGGCGCACCTCCCATGGCATGGAAGGTTTGTTCATACCCGATCTACCGCGACTACCAAAAAAGCTCCCGGTGAAGGTCGCCTCCTGGCGCGGCATGGCGGCAGCGGTTCCGGGCTACGCCCGTTCCCGCTGCCGCCATGCCCGTTCTCTCATCCTGACTGACGCGCTCCTCTCATCTTGATTGACGCGCGGCACGCAAGCCCGACCTGTGGGCCGCGACGTGATCCCCGCTTTGAGACATCTGCGTATTTGCACGCCTGCATCATTGTCAGCGAGCTGTTACGACACTGCAATCAGCGTCAAAGGAAGTTCTCGAAGGGCAGTTCATTTATCTGGCTCTCTGGAAGAGCATGTCCGGCTGCAAAAGATTCTGGGTCCGGCCATCTTCGGCCGTTCGCCCGCGCGGTCGAACGGACGCTCAAACTTCGGCTCCGCCCCAGACAGCGGACTTTCTCCTCGCGTCGTCGTCCTCAGCTGAGGCTGTCTAGATCGATCCGATGAATCAGCATCACGTTCTTCGCCATATCAACACCCGCAATTCGTATACTTCATTACGGATCCTCCGATTTGCATGGGAAGTCCCTACGATTTTCCAATTTGCGAACGTCAATGACGTCGGCATGCAACGGTTCACCTTCAGCTCAGTCATACTGATGGGCGGGGGCCCGTTCGTATCGTTCAATCCGTCAGCTCTCTGAATGACGGTGCTTTCAGCTCGTTGAGATGGCGGACAAAACAACGGCTGCTCGCTCGCTAGTTCTGTTTGCATCACAACCCCGTAGACCGCCTTGAAAGTGACACAGTTTCGAGGCTAAATCGGCACGTCGGCCTGGTGCGCGCCGAGTTACTGAAAGAAGGACCTGCAATAGCGTGACAGCGCGTTTTGACTGTACGGTCCCGCACGCTTCTACCTTGACTCTCTTTTTAACTCACCGTTGCTGAGGAATCCATGGACCTTGTCCTATTAAGCAAAGCTGTAGTCATGGGCGTCGTGGAAGGGCTGACGGAGTTTCTGCCGATATCGTCGACTGGCCATCTGATACTCACCGGTTCGCTGCTGAATTTTACGAGCGAAAAGGCCAAGGTGTTTGACATCGCAATCCAGACAGGCGCGATAGTCGCAATCATTCTGGTTTATTGGCGTCGCCTCATCGACACTGCCGCCGGCCTCCAGGACGACGGGCGAGCCCGACGTTTCATGGTCAACGTGCTTATAGCCTTTGTACCGGCAGTAGTCGTTGGTCTGTTAGCCGGCAAGGCAGTCAAGGCACACCTGTTTGCCCCGACGGTCGTCGCTACGTCATTTATCGTCGGCGCAATCGTCATTCTCTGGGCTGAGCGGCGGCCGGTGAGTGCAACGCGTGTACATGCGATTGATGACATGTCCCCGCTGGACGCGCTCAAGGTCGGGTTGATGCAGTGCCTGGCGTTGGTGCCAGGCGTGAGCCGATCTGGCTCAACCATTATTGGCGGCATGCTGTTTGGCTTGAGTCGCAGCACCGCAACGGAGTTCAGCTTTTTCCTGGCTATCCCAACCCTGATCGGCGCAGGCGCATACAGCTTGTACAAGGAACGCGGCGTGCTGTCGCTCAGCGACGTCCCGCTCTTCGCGGTTGGGCTCGTGTTCTCCTTTGTCAGTGCGTGGGTCTGTGTGCGCTGGCTGTTGCGCTACGTGGCAACGCATAACTTTGTTCCCTTTGCATGGTATAGGATTGCTTTCGGGATCGCTGTGCTCCTTACCGCCTATATGGGTCTCGTCGACTGGGCCGAATGAAGTGGCCCTGTCGGAGCACTCCCTGAACCGGGTCAACGGTTCTGGTGCAAATAGGAAAGCGGGTTGAGACGTTTCCTATCGGAAGGATACCTTATCCAGCGGACAGGACTGCATTCCATACGGCGGGCGCGGTAGCCTTCTTGAGGCCGAGCTCCGTGAGATCGAACTGGCCCTTGCGAATGCGATGCGTCAATTCGATACCTGAAATTGTGGTCGCGGCGCTCCTGAACCGCTTGAATCCAAGCATCACGTTGGTTCTGGATTTGATGCGACGATGGTCCTGTTCGATCACGTTGTTCAGATATTTTGAGGACCGGACCTTCGTGTCTTCGGGCAGCAGACCATCGGCCTTCATCTCGCGCACCGCGCGGTGCGAGGCTGCATAGCCATCGAGCGTGATGGTCTCCGGCGACCGGCCCTGATGCCTGATAGCCTTGCTGAAAAAGGCTTTGGCCGCGGCCACGTCGCGCCCGGCCCTGAGTATGAAGTCCACCGTCTGGCCAGCCCGATCCACCGCCCGGTACAGGTACACCCATTTGCCGCGAATCTTCAGGTAGGTCTCGTCGACGCGCCACGAGCGACCAGCTGGCGTAGCAAAGCGGTTCCAGCGTTTGACGAACTCCGGCGTATAACGTCTCACCCAGCGCAGGATCGTCGTGTGAGCCAGCGATAATCGCCGTTCGGCCATCATCTCCACCAGATCGCGCAGGCTGAGCTTGTAGTGCAGATAGCAGCGAACGCACAGGATGATGATCTCCCGATCAAAATGGCGTCCACCCAACAACTCCTCCAGACTCTTCAGCTTGCTCATCGCGGGTCATCAGTTCGTTTTGCTCCGACAACTCTAACCGATTCGCCGACCCTATTTGCAACAGAGCCCCACCGCGAACGCCACGCCAACCGAGCTGCCGACCATCGCCATCGCCTTGGTGCGATGCTCTTCGGCGGTGAGGTCGGCGAAGTAGGTGGACACCTATGCTCCTCGCTCATAGTTGCGTTGGGTAGACGTCCATAATGGATCGCTTACGTCTATCATGACTGTCGAGCCAAGCGTGGTCCCAGACTGACACACGCAAGTTCTCCGAGCGGACGAGACCTCTGCGCTGCGCGGTTGCTCAGTAGCGGGCCGTCACCCCTATCGGAGCAGCGGCTCTCGCCAAGCGTTGGCCCTGGGTTATCGTTGTCCTCAAGACATCTTACGCAGCGTTTCGATGAGCAGCTTCAGAAGGCTGGAGCCAATAGACAAGGCTAGACATCCGCGGTCTTTCGAGGGGTCAAACAGGTTCATCCGCCGACATCGTTTTCTTCGCTTCGTCGATTTCCGTTGCAAGAATAATTGCGAGTGCGTTACCCCCACTGTTCAGCGGGCGTCGAGGCCGAAAGACTGCGTCTCCGCGAGTCACGGGCTTGCCACTGAGCGCGCATACGCCTGCAGAGGTTGCGATGGCGCGCGTCCATAGTTGTTCGCCATAGCGGCAGCCGGTCGGACTGCTCCACTCGATTAGTACCGTTCGATCGGAAGGACATTCGAGCAGGCGTACAGATGCGTCTTGCAATCCGGCTGCCGGGCGCCGTTCGCAACAGGTCGCCGACACGTTGACGCCTCCGCTGCGCGGACAATGCAGCAGAGCGCTTGTGATGTATTGCCAACGCGCGTCCTTTCTTCGGGTTTCCGCTACTGCCAAAGCTTTTGAGTCAACGGCAAGCATGATCAAACTCGTTTAGAACTGATCGGAGGGTGCCGTTCCCGCATGTGCGCATACGGCTGCCCCGTAAAACTCGACTGTGTGTCGAACCGGCTCTGCGCCCCGTGCAACACTGACCGCGTCTGTCCATGGAGGTTCGCGTTAAAAGCGAGAATGCCAACCCGTTCTCATCCTTTTTCGATTCGCTGCGGCGTGTGGGCATAGCTCGGCTGGCCGCAGCGCTGGGTAGCAAGCTTTGTCATCGAAAATTAATGCGCTTCCAGGACAATCGGTCTCAGTGGGAGACAGCGACGATCCCGATCGAAAAACGACCATACAAACTGGGCCGAACCCGGCAACTACCAGAGTCACCTCGCATCGAGAATATTGTCTCCGTGCAAGTACCCGACCGACCCGCGATCGCCTGCACTCAGCAGACCTCGTGATTGAAGAACCGGAGCGTCCGCCTCAGACCTTTGATGCGCTGGACTTCTTCTACGACGACGAGCAAGCGATAAGCTATGCGACGGTCTGGGGACTTATCTGGGTCAACTCCAGACCGTAGGCCTTTCCTCGGGCGACCGCCGCCAGGCGCGTACATGTCCATCAGTGAAAGCACGCCGCGCGGGACAGCGTGCCGCGCTTCAGGAGCGCAGGCTAAGTGGCCGAGCAGCGCGACGCGTCCTTCTTGCGCAGAGCCGGATTGCGGCGCGCGGCCGGCAGCAAGACGCACGTTCAATGATGAGCATAGATCGACTGCGCGTCGTTCGCCGCGAGCGGCGCGCCGGCCTGCGAAGCGCCCGTCGTCACGCCGCCGACCGAGGCCGCCTCGGGCGTTTCGGGTTGCGCCGCGATCTTCGCCTCGGCCGCCTGAATGTCGGCGGGATAGTAAGGATCGACCGCTGCTGGACGATAACCAGCTTGTTCGACCCGCACGAGGTCGGCTTGCACCTGGGCGCGGGTCACCGGCGCATTGGCGGCTTGGGCAAATGCGAATGCAGGCGCGCTCAGCGCGCAGGCAATCAGTACGGCCTTGATCAGAGCTTTCATGATGGTTCCCCTTCGGGAGCGTAGCGGCCGCATTCACCATGAACGAGGCCTCGAGCCTCTCCATCCGCGTCGATGAAGAGTTGCTTTCATTCTCGACAGCGGCGCCTGTCCCGATGCTGACCCGCTCGTTACAAGATCGTTATCTTTTCCGGCCGCCGGACGCGCCTGCCGCCACCAGGGGCTGGCGCGCCGGATAAGAGACTTGTAGTTGGCCGGTCAGTCACGGGTAAATGGCCGCCAGTCAAACTCTGCACCACGTAAAGACACCATGCCTTGGCGCCCCGGGGGGCGAGGGCAGCCTTTCATCAAGGAATCGTCATGTGGATCGTCGGACTGGCCCTGCGACGGCCCTATACCTTCGTCGTTCTCGTCGTCCTGCTGTTCATCTCGGGCCGATTGCGATCATGCGCACGCCGACGGACATCTTTCCGAATATCAACATTCCGGTCGTCAGCATCGTGTGGACGTATAACGGCTTTTCCGCTGAGGACATGGCCAGCCGCATCACCCGTTCTCGACGTTCAGGCGATACCAGAAACAGATTGCGTCTTTCCAACGGCCTTGATGTCCGAGCGTGTCGGGCGGGCCACGATATGAGCCGCACAGAGAACCCTATTTGAAAACCGGCGAACAGGTACGCAGCGATACGCTACATGCGGTAATGACTCGCCAACAGAATCGTCGGGTTCTTTTCCCGTTCGGTCAACCTCGTCTTGCTATCGCGTCGAGCAGTGGTTATACATCAGTCAATCGGTGATGCAGCAACGGCGGGGACCCACTCGATCGACTTCGGTCACTGAGGCCCGTATGTCTCGCAAGCCAACGCCGACTATTTCTGAGTGCGGTGTTCACGATTGTCCACGAGAAAATGATGGCAGTCAGAAACAAGGCCTATCTGCAGGGCCGGGTCGAAGCAGCGAAGCCGGACTGAATTCCGGCGACGGTGCTCAAACGGGAGATTGAGGAGCGCGGCTACCCATGCCGGGTAGGTCGACGCTCACGCGCAGTATCTTGCCTTCGTCGACCACGTCGATGCGCGGTTGGAAACGCGGTGAGCTGAAGTCGCCAAACCATCATTCCAGCGCGCCGCGCGCTGCAAACGGATCGTGAAAGAAATCCTCCATCGCACGCCACGGATCGCGTGAGAGAAGTCGCGGAATGTCAGGCCACATGGCACGCGACTGTTCGCTGGCTGGCTGACTCTGCGGGCTGTCCGTGCCGGACTTGCGCCGCTACCCGCGAAGAAATTTGAAAGGCTTCCACTTTGTCAGGTCGGTGGCGACCCCCGGCCGCCACCGGTTTTTTCTCCTGTTGTGCCGCGTCTCTGCCTGGCTCAGTTCGTCTGCACGTCGATCCGGCGCGGACGCGCTTCGTCGCGGCGCGGGATCGTCAGCTTCAGCACGCCGTCCTGCAGGTTCGCGTCGATCTTCGATGTGTCGAAGTCCGGGCTCAGCGAGAACGCGCGCGCGAATTGCGGTTCGCGGATCTCGGCGTGCTGCAGCCGGAGACCGGCGGGCGTCGGCACAACCGCTTCGGCCTCGATATAAAGATTGCCGTCGTGCACCTTCACGTCGAGCTTGTCCTTCGTAACGCCAGGCAGGTCCGCCCACAGCGTAATGCCCTGGCTGTCCTCGAACACATCGACGGCCGGTGTGAGCGTCATCCGCCGTGCCGGCTGCTCACCCTCGCGTTGTGCTACCGCATTCTGGTCGCGTTCAGCAACCTGGGTCTTGTCGTTCATGGCTTGCTCCTTGAATGACTGGCGTTACTGGACGGTAATGGCGCGCGGCTTCGACGCTTCACGCTTGCCCACGCTGATTGACAGGCAACCGTTGGTGTAGCGCGCCTGCACCTTGTCAGGGTCCGCATTCTGCGGCAGCTCGATCACGCGCCGGAAGCTGCCGGTGAACCGCTCCTGCGCATAGGTGCGGGTATCGTCGCGGGTTTCGTCATCGCTCCCGGCCTGAGCGGACTTGCGCTCGCCGCTGATGGTCAGCAGGCCCTTGTCGATCGACACGTCGAGGTCGGCCAGTTTGAGACCGGGCGCGAACGCGACGATCTCGACCGAGTCGTCGGTCGTACCGATGTTGACCTGCGGAAAGGCGCCGAAGCGGCCCGAACGGATACTGGACGGGAAACCGCCGAACAGGCTGTCCATCTGCCGCTGCAGACGGTCAAACTCACTGAACAGGTCGGTTCCGGAAAAGAGATCACTCATCGTATCCTCCTTCGATGCAGCGAGGAGGCGAACGGGCCTACGCGCTCCAGTTCGCCTGCCAGGCCGCTGGCAAACAAATCGAAACACGCAGCGCACCGGACGTGACCGGCGCATCTGCCTGAGCGAAATCCAAGATAGGACCTCTGGCGAAAATTTCAAGGGGTGGTGGTGAAATTCCGGTCTTGAGAATCGCCTGGCAAATCCTATTATCGCGGTGCATTGCAACGGCAAGCGGAGGACACCATGGAATTCGATTCGGACTGGCTCACGCTTGGCAGACACCGCGTCCGGCTGCGCTCGACCCGGGGCTTTCCCACAGAGTTGATGCGCAGCGTGGCGGAGGTCGTGCAACTTGCGATCGACAACAACATGAGTGCCCGCGCGCGACTGGTCGAGATCGTCTTCCAGCACGAGCAGACCTACGATATTGCCGTGGGAACGACGCTTACCGAAGACCGCGTTTGTGCGCCGCAACTGGAAGCGGCGATCGCGGTGGTGCTCGGCCTCCCGCCGGAGCAGGTGAACGTCACCGTGACGACGGTCAGTCAGGAGGAGGTCGACCTGCACTTCGGCGTGTATGAGCGCATGCTCGCCGAGAAACTGGGCGTTGTGCCGCCGATCCAGTGACCGTCGGGCGATCGCGCTGGGCCGCATCCGCAGTCCTGAAGTAATGCGCCGGCCACGACCTGGATGAAACCATCAAGCCAGATGGGAGCCACGTCATGAAAAAACGCCAGGCACTGCTCGCGTCGGCTGTCCTGGCCGGCAGCGCACTTCCGGCCGCCGCGGTAGCCGCAGAGCCGCCTCTGAAAACGTTGCCGTCGCAGCAGGAGATCTGGATCACTGGCACGATCCAGCGGGGCAACGGACAGGACGCGCCGGGCGACTATACGGCGCTCCAGTTGGACCGGCCGTCCACGTCGCCCTGTAACGACAAGGTCGTGACCGACATCGTGCTCGGGAAGGCGGGCGAACCCGGCCCTTTGCTTCTGCTGCCTTATCTGGGGCAACGGGTCGCCGTCAGGGGGCAGGTCATCTGTCCTGATTCCGGTACCCGGTTTGCGCCGACGCCGGACTTCGTGTTTCCGATTTACTGACGGCAGGGCCGGCACGGCGGACCTGGTAACGAGCGCCGGTCGCGCACTGAAGATGCTGCCGCGCTCGCGACAGATTTCATGGCAGCTTGGCGTCGTTGAGGCAAAAAAACCGGCGCGTGCGCCGGCTTAAAGTTCGGTCGTTTTCGAGGCCGCGCGGAATCTGAGAGAACTACATAATAGGCCACGCACGTGAAATCAATTACCCGAACACTACTGGAAACACTTTCATTTTCTTGCCGGCGTCGAGCCAGGGGCGACGAAGCGCGCCTTGCCCGATCTTCTCAGGTCCAGGCTTTCGTTTGTACCGGTGCCCAGCGCGACGCTGGCCAATTGGGAAGCGAGCCGGGTCCGGGACCGCGGGAATACCGCCGTGTGACCAGCGACCTGATCGCTACTTCAAGCGCGGGCAGGATTGACCGGTTTGCGGAAATACATGGTCCAGACAGCTGGAAGCCCGCGAGGCCAGGCTCTACCCGAAGTCATGATGACCGGGACCTGAGCCTATGCCGAGTAGCGGTTCAACTGTTTGCACAGGGTAATGCCATCCATGCGGGGCATGTCCGTGTCAGTCACGATCACGTCCGGAAGCCGCGAACACGCAAGTTCAAGCGTAAGCGGTCCATTATCGACGTCTACCCAACAGCACTCTGAGCGAGGAGCCTAGGTGTCCACCGATTTTTGAACTGCCCCCGGAATGCTGGACGCGGTGACCCGCATGGCGCAAGAGTACGGGATCAATGTCAACCTGCTGCGCAAGTGGATCACGAAATACCTGATGGAGCGCGAGAAAGGCGTCTCGCCGACGACGCGGGATAACGGCGACGACCTCTCCTCCGAGTTCTCACCAGCTCGCCGTTGCCGCGGCACCGCCACCCGCGTTCGTGCCTGTCGTTTCGTACCGCCTGCGTCCACACCGCCATCCCCGTCGATGACGCTCACGCTGCATGTGCATCTGTCGATTTCTCTCATGCTTTGGCCCCATCCGGCAGCAGTTTGCGCTGCCCAGACATCGGACGAACGCGGCATGTCATCGTGCCGTACTCCAGGAACGCTTCGTCACATGGCAGGGTTGGACTGTCTCTGCCGCATCTGAGAAAGCCATCTGATAAGGATAACTACGCTTTCGCTAAAAAGGTGGTCTACAGCCGTCAACATGACAAACCAACGACGACAGTCGACGCACCGGAAATGCGGCACCGGATGATATTCATTCGCACCGCTGGTGCAGGCGGCCATAGTCCTTGCCCGTGCGCATCACGCCCAGACAGGCGCAGCAGGGTTTGGGTCCTTCATCGTCGTACTCTGCCAGCACATTCGGTTTCTCCGGAGATGCCGTCGTGACCCATGCCTGCCAGCGTCGACTCACGTATCGCTGCGGCAGGTCAAGGAAAGTTACGCGCATAGATTTTCGGTACGCATGAGGTGGTCTTTAGCGGTGGGGTCGGCCTTCGGCCTTGGATCTATACAGTTCTGGCACCAGCGCAAGCAGAAGACGTTTGGGCGTGAAGAACCGCGCCGAGACGTGCGTCGCCACATGCCACGTGGCAGCAATGTTCATTTTACGCAGCCTCATGTCGGGACCGACGAGCGCGCTGACAAAGTGCAGATCTCCAAGCGCATTGCCGATGATTTCTTCTCTTATCACCGCTCGTTCAGGTGGCTCGAGTGCACCAAACGACAACCCTGACATTTCTCGAAGTATTCGATACATGCTGTTGTAATGGTGGAGTGTTTTTGCTGCAACCATCGTTGAATCCGCCCGTAACCGTCTTTTGTATAGTCTTTGGTTTAGCACTGCGACTTTAAGCCTCTGGTTCAGCATCAACGACACAAAAAAACAATTGTCTTCATATACCATGCCATCCGTGAAGCGCAGGTCGCCTATAGCGGACCGTCGTGCGATAAGGCAGCATGGCGACACGCAATATCGCCCTTGTCGCAGCGATTCGACGACAAAATCTCCCGACCATATGGGTGAGTCTCCCAGCGGCCGCTGGTAGTAGTGTTCTTCGAGCCTGTACACCGGTGAGTCGGGCGGAAAGACCACAGCCTCGAAGACGACCACGTCAACGTCCTGGTTCTTGAATTCCCGATAGCAGACCCTCAAGGTATCCTTATCGATGATGTCATCGCTATCCATGTAATAAAGATAAGAGCCAAACGCGACCGATGTGCCTAAGTTGCGCGCAGCGGACGGGCCGCGGTTTTGCTGGCGGATATATCTGAAACGGGGGTCGCTTGCACACAGCTTTTTCGCGATCTCGCCTGTGGCATCTGTCGATCCGTCGTCTATGATAATCGCCTCGAAGTCGGTAAACGACTGTCCGGCAATGCTTTGCAGCGCTTCCTTGATGTAGTCCTGCACATTGTAGGCCGGCATGATGATTGAAAAGGCTGGCATAGCTCGGGTCCCTTGGCTAGTAGTTCACACTCGAATGTGTCGACCGCTGCCATACCCGGGATGCTGCCATACCCGCGATCGCAGAAGGACGGCCGGCTACCGCGACTTTCGTAAGAAGGTTGGATTGACGCCGACAAGGTCGACGAGTTCCTGCCGCGTTGAGGGGCGGCGAAAGAATGGGAAATGAGGCCCATGTTGTCACGCGCGCAATCGAAAACAGTGGAAACCCTGGCCGTTATTCGTCCGATTATCGAACGCGCCCGCAGTCGCGTGGCCGGTTCGGTAAGCTCATATCTGATTGGACCGAGGTCTCGATATTCATGCAACCTCGCTCGCCTTGACCCTCGCTCTCGGATTTTTGAACCATTTGTCTGCATCGCTCCGTAACCACGGAAGCTCGATTGACTGGACGAGTTCTATGCATTACGCGTGGGCCGGTTGATACATTCATCGTGGTCTCAGCACGGCCACATCCCATCTCAGCCCAGACGGGACGTGCACAATACGGATACGATCAAGTTCCTCAAACCCGGCCCTCAACCGTTTCCATGTGCGTACGCCATCGGCGTGATGCCACATGCTGACGACAAGTATTCCACCGGGCGCAAGACAACGTGCGAATCGACTGAGATATTCTTCTGGATTCCTGAGGTAATAGAGTACTTCGTTAAAGACGATGACGTCGAACGGTTGTGAAGTCTTGAACGCGGTGACATCCGCTACAGCGAACGCCGCTCCCTGGATGTTCGACTGGCGTGCCTTCTCGATGGCGGCTTCCGACAGGTCGATACCGAGATAACTGGATATTGCGGCACCCGAAAGCCAGCGTGCGAGGATCCCTGTGCCGCACCCAACGTCCAGAACGCGGGCCGCCGGTTTGAAGTGCAGGCAATATCCCACGATCACGCTGTACCGGCCGACTTCCTTCGTAGTGGAAAGAAAATCCCAAGCTCCGGAATCGTACTCGTCATTCCATGTCTTATTCGAGATCGAGGCGTTGTTAGGCGGCATAATCATAGCCTTGACTGCAACCGGCAAGAGCTTATGAATAGGCCATTCCAGAATCCTTTTAAGTCGTCTCGCAGTGCTTACAATCGCGTTAGCATTGAACAAAGCTACCTCCTTCCAGAAATCAACATCAGCAACGCGGATGCCGAGTGTCCGAATTGATGTCACGGGCAGGCACCTATCAATGGTTGCAGAAACCATGCTAACGGGTGGACTGTACATGCATCGATGACGCTCCTTGATAGGGCGTACTGCGGCGGACAAATGGCGGAGAGTCACTTGCCGGCGTGGGGGCGAATTGGAGCGAAGGCCGGGTTGCCCGGCGCGCTCGCATCGATATTCTTGTCGAGCGCGTAGTTGCCGGTGAGGTCACGCGCGACGTTTCCCAGATAGCTCAGAGAATTGACCAGCTTATATGGGTGATTGCGTAACTGGCTATTGAACGCGGCGGGCCTCCATGCCGCGTTGCTCATGTGTGCGCCTGTAACGTATCTGCGGTTCATGTCGTGGCGAGCGCTGAGCGCGCCCGTGCTTTTTGACCAGTCGAGCGCCCGGGGTTAGCGACGCTGCCGCCGCTGTCTACGCCGGTCGCATGGGCGCGGAAGCACGGATTGCCCGCGCCGTTGTTCGGGGTTCCTATGCCGGTCGCGACCGGCAGGTCCCAGTACGTCGGGAGCTTGAACGAAGCCACGCGCCGCACATCGCGGACAACTATGGCCCTGACGCACCGCTTACTGTGCTTTGCCGATTCAATACCTCTCCAAATAGCGTTTTGCATGATTCTTAAGAAATACTTAAAAACTATTAAAGATCCAGAAAATATACTTCTCAAGTGATACCTCTCGGGTGTCACATGCCGAGGCCGATACGTGAGCAGCGCCCCACGAGCATTGATGGCGGAAGCCAGGGAAAACGTCAGTACAAACCGCCCAAGAAGCTGGAAAGGGCGATCAGCAGGCGCAACGCCAGCTCGTTAAGGAGGCCGCTGCCAAGGCGGCTTGAACCCGCCCCCGGAGGTTGAGTTCGAATGACTCACCTGCCGCGCGGAAACCGCGGCGGGTCACGCATAGGAGACGTGCGGTGTTGCACGCTCGCATGAACGGCGGCGCAGTTGGTTGTGCTGGCTCGAGCGGTGGATTATCCACCAGTCACCGAGCAATTCCTTACGGGTATGGTCATGTTTTTATCAGGCAAGGCCTCTTGCGGGTGCCATAAGGGCTCTGCTGCAAATAGACGGTCTGCGGGGGCAGCGGTATCTTTGAGGTCGACCTTCGCGAGGCTCAATTGGCCTTTGCGAATACGATGTACCAATTCGATACCTGAGAAAGTGATCGCTGCGTTCCCGAAACGTTTGAAACCGGGCATGACTTTCGTCCGGGACTTGATACTGCAGGTGGTCCTGCTCGACCTGATTATTGAGATCTTCAAGGATCGGACCTTCGCCTTCTCGTCGTGTCTGACGCTGAGCATGAAGTCTACCGTCTGGCCTGCCCGATCCACCGTCCGATGAATATAGACCCACTTGCCGCGCAGTTTGAGGTAAGTCTCGTCGACGCGCCACGAGCGGCCAGTGGGCCTGCCGAAGCGGTTCCACGTTCAACGAACTCCTGCGCATAACGCCGCACTCAGCGCAGGATCGTCGCGTGCGCCAGCGAGAGACCTCGTTCCGTCATCATTTGGACCATATCGCGCAGGCTAAACTTGTAGCGCAAAAACCAGCGAACACACAGAATGATCACTTCACGGTCAAAGTGACGGCCCGCGAACAGTTCGTCCAGGCTCTTCGGTTTGCTCATCGTCGGCTCTCAATTTGTTCAGTCCGGCCCCTTAGCGGATTCGCACACGCTATTTGCATCAGAGCCCTTCACACCTTGCCTTCCTCGACAAAGCGATCCGTCTCCGCAAGCACATGCAGCGCGTCGCGATGATGAGGACCGCGTAAGCGGAGTAGAGCACGTCGAGCACCGCGATCTGGCCGATCTTGGCGGTCGTGGACTCGGGCGCTTCAGTGCGCTCGATCGCATCGGCCTGCTCGGCTGTAATGAGCGAGATGTCCGCGTAGCGTGTTATCGGTGACGACGGAAAGGACGTAATGCAGACAGTAAGCGCTCCTCGTTCGCGCGCGACCTGAGGCGCGCGCACCGTGGTTTTCGTGCGTCCCGAGTTACTGATTCCGAACACGACGCATTTGTCGTCGAGATTCACGGACGCGAACTGCTGGATGCTCTGATCCCGGTAGAAAATACACTTCTTGCCCACTCGCAAGAATCGCAGCACGCCATTTTCCGCAGCAAGCGCGGAAGTGCCGGTCGCAAAGAAGACCACGTATTCGCACGCACTCAAAGCTTCCACGACGCGCGCGACGACCTCCGGCTGCAACTTCGCCATGGTCTGGTCGAGTGTTTCGCGTAGCGCGCCGTGCACGTTGCGCATGACGATATCCAGCGAATCGTCGGGCTTGATATGGTCGTAAATTTCACGCGTCTCGCTTGCGGGAAGTTCCTGCCGGCGGCGTGACAATTCCTCGGCCAGCGATATCTTCATCTGCTGGAAACTGTCGAAGCTGAACTCTTTCACGAAGCGCGTCACCGTCGCTTCCGACACTTCGCACTTCTCGGCCATTTCGCGGATCGTCATCGACTTCGCCTGCGCAGGCGCGCGCACGATATGCAGGCCGATCCGCCGCAGCGCCGGGTTCAGTTCCGGCAGGCGCCCGCGTATGAGCGCGATGGTTCCGTTGACAGTGTTCATGGATCGAATTTATACCGGTAGTGAAGCCGGATTCAAAGAAACGCCGTTGACACGGAAGGCACGGCGGCGACCAATGCCAGCCCCACAATCAGTGCCGCGAGGTAGCCCCAGATCCGGCGCATGGCGAGCGAAGGGTCCACGCGGCCGATTGCGCATGCCATGTAGTATCCCACTCCGAAAGGCGGGGCAAACAGACCGACACCCATCGCCAGCACTACCACCATCGCATACTGTACCTCGTTGATGCCGAGCGTCCGCGCAACGGGAAACAGCAGTGGACCGAACAGGACTATAGCGGGGATGCCTTCCAGTACGCTGCCCAGCACGATGAACGCGGCGACCGATACGACCATGAAAGTCGCGGCGCCGCCAGGAAGATGCGACATCACGTCGGCAAGGTCCTGCGAGAAGCCTGACTGCGTCAGCGCCCATGCCATGCCTGTCGCCGTGCCGATGATAAACAGAATCGAACCTGACAGCGCGGCCGTGTCTACGAGCATTGCTTTAAGTCTGCGCCATTCGAACCGACGGTAAATCACCAGCCCGACGGCCACCGCATACACCACGCCGATTGTAGATACTTCTGTTGCCGTCGCCACGCCCTCCACGACTGCCGTGCGAATGACAACTGGCAGTAGCAGTGCGGGCAGCGCTATCACGAGGCTCCGGCCAATCACGCTCCACGCTGGGCGCGCCGCTTGAACCTGCTCTCTGCGGCTGCGAAACCATACCATGACGCACAGCGCGAGCCCCAAGGTCACGGCCGGCAGCAAGCCGCCGGTGAAGAGCGCGGTAATCGAGACGCCCGTTACCGAGCCGATAGTAATCAGCACGATACCCGGCGGCACGGTCTCCGTCTGTGCCCCCGTTGCCGCGAGCAACGCGGTCAGATCGCCAGGGTCGGAGCCGCGCTTCTGCATTTCAGGAAACAGCACCGGTGCGACCGCGGCCATGTCCGCGGCCTTCGAACCGGAAATGCCGGACAGCAGATACATCGCGCCGATTAGTACGTATGACAGGCCGCCGCGTACGTGCCCAAGCAGGTTGGCGAGGAATGCCACCATTGCGCGTGCGATGCCGGTCATTTCCATCAACTGACCGACAAACACGAAGAGCGGCACGGCCAGCAACATGACGTGGGACATGCCCTCGTCCATCCGGCTGACGACCACAGTAAGCGGCACGGATGTCGTCAGCGCGAGATAGCTGAAGGTCGCGAGACCAAACGCGAAGGCGATCGGAACCCCCGCCAGCACCGTCAGCGTAACGATGCCGATGAAGAAAATCACCAGGTTGTAGTTGCCGAGCCCCAAGAGCGCGTCGCTCACGGTCGCGGAGGCATTGAAATTTCCGGCGGTCCAGCTGTTCGTTGACCGCGCGTCAGAGGCGCATCGAGGATTCGATCTACGCGATGAGGATGCGCCCATCGTTGCCGACATATGTCGAGACCTCGACGGCATTGCTCTGGCGATCGAACTGGTTGCCGCCCGGTTCGAATCTTTCGGTCTCCGAGGGTTGGCGGAGCTTCTTAACGACGGGCATCGACTCCTGAGTCAAAGCCGGCGCACTGTGTTGGAACGCCATCGCACGCTGGGCGCGGCGCTAGACTGGAGCTACTGGCTCCTGACACAAGTCGAAAGCACGATCCTGCAGCGTCTTTCCGTGCTCTCCGGTCCGTTCACGCTAGAAGTCGCAGTCGATCTGGCGAAAGACAGTGAAATCACGGCGAACGACGTTATCGGCGGCGTGGGCCAACTGGTTGAAAAGTCGTTGCTTTGCGCCGATGTAAGCGACACCATCGCACGATACCGTCTGCTGCGCATCACCCGCGCTTACGTGTTGCAAAAGTTCGCCGAGAGCGGCGAGGCGGAAACGATCATGCGGCGCCACGCTACGCAACTTCACCACGCCTGCAGTTGACTGTTGGCGGAGGTCATAGAAAAAGTAGACGGGAGGCGAGCGTGGCGATTTTCGCGCCATCCGCTCCGGCAGCGCTCGATTCTCGAATGCATCAATGAGCCCGCAGATGATGTCGTGAACCGCGATACGAGGCCGGCCGCGTTCATCGCGCAACTTGCGCACCATCGCGGCGCCCATTCTCGAGCAGAAAATCGCGCAATAGCTTCGCACTCGGTCCGATTCGCTTCGAAGGCGTTGTCAGGTTACGTGACCCGTCGGATAAGATGGCACGATGAAGAAATCGAAATCGCTCTATCACGGTCACCGTTTCCCGGCTGGTGTCATCAGCTGCGCTGTTCGATGGTATTTCCGCTTCCAGTTGAGCTTGCGTGACATCGAGGAACTGCTCTTCGAGCGCGGTGTGACGTGACATACGAGACAATCCGATGTTGGTGCGATAAGTTTGGCAAGGGCTTCGCTCACCGGGTGAAAGCGGCGCGACGCAAGCCGGGTAACACGTGGCACCTTGACGAGATGTTCGTCACGCTGCGTGGCGAACCGTATCTGCTGTGGCGTGCGGTCGACGAGCATGGCGCCGAACTCGACATCCTGCTGCAAAAGCGGCGTGACAAAGCCGCTGCCAAACGCTTCTTCAAGCGTGTGCTGCGTTCGAGCCCGGTGCCGCGCAAGATCGTCACCGATCAGCTGCGCAGCTATCCGGCGGCAAAAGCCGAGATCCCGGAACTTGCGAACGTGAAGCACGTGTTCGTCAAAGCGGCAGTTCGGCTGAACAACCGCGCGGAGAACAGCCACCAACCGACACGCGAGCGCGAGCGGCGCATGCGCGGCTTTCGCGACCCGAAACGCACGCAGAAATTTCTCTCGTGCTTCGGACCGATCCGGCAACATTTCGCGCTCAAGCGGCATCTGCTGCGCGCGTCTCTCTACCGCAAACAGCTCGCTCAACGGTTTGACGCGTGGCATCGTTTCACCGAGTTCACCCAGAATCCGTCGACTGCTTTCTGACCAGTAGTCGTATCTGCCCCCGTGCCGCCTCACTCTCGGCAAGTTGACAAAGCCATCCGAGGAGATCCGCTCGATACCATAGTTGAAACAAAGCGAACACTCGAGAGAAATACCATCATGGAACTCAGCAAGCACTGACGGTAGCTATTAGCGCTAGCGACTGCGTTGGAGCGGCTCGCGTGCGGTGTCCGCAACGTCGCTGCGCGTTCCGAACAACATGTCGCAGATGGGAAACGTGAGATTGAAGTTTTGCGTCGCCATCAGCTCCGGGTCGTGATGCGTCACGTGAAGCCGGCGCACGGTGTTGACGAACGGCATACGGTCGAGCAAGGGGCTATCGGTGACATGCGAAAGTGTGTGCAGGCCTTCGTACATTAGATAATACGAAGCCATGGTAAGCAGCGCGATGTAGCCAGCATTGCGCGAGAACACATAGCCGATTAGAAGCGCAAACGGCACGGCGGCAAGCACGAACGCCACAGGTGCGAACGGCGGAAAGAGCAGCGCGCGCCAGTGCCTCTGCCCCTTGTACTCGAGCGTGACGTGCGTGAAGAACCGATGATGAACGGCACAGTGCCGCTTGTAGATCATGCTGAAATATTTGGTGGGCCGATGCAGTACGTAACGATGTGCAGCCCACTCGGCCCAGTTGCCGAACAGGAAAAGCGGAACGACGGCGAGCCATTCAGAAAACGTCGGCGCATGCAATTGCGCGATACAGTACGCAATCACGCCGCCCGTGAACAACAGCGTGAAGCCCAGGTGTATCTCGCCCCTGTACCACGCCGGTGTAGCCGCGACGTATTCGTCGCGAAACCGGTATGAGCGCGTGCGAACGTCTTCGTCGTATTTCATCCATGTCTCCTTCCAAGTGTGGCTGCTGATCCGACCTCGGGCGCAGCCTAGTGTGTGAACCGAAACATAGCGAGATCGCCCTATAACATCTAATACTGTTTTTTGATGCCTTGGATCATCGACGCTGATATCCGTGTTATCCCGGCTGACAGCGTTTAGTTAGCACGATGACACTTGAGCCATCGCGACGCACTGCATGTCACGCGCCGCGGATTGGGTGACCGAATCAGCCCGTCCCCCTAAGTGCTCCTCTCTCGCCCAAGGAAACATCCCAATGAACGCACTTCACTGGATCGCCGGCGCATGGGTCGGCAGGCCTTCCGCCGACAGCATCGACCCCGCGAGCGGAGAGGCGATCGGCCGGTTCGCCGACGGTGGTGCGAGGGAAGCCGACGACGCCATAGCCGCTGCGAGGCATGTTTTCGACCGCACGACCTGGGCGCAGGGGGCGCGCCTGCGTCAGGACGTCCTGCTTGCATGGGCCGCCGCGCTCGACGCCGAACGCGAGTCGCTTGCCGCGCTTCTCACGCGCGAGAACGGCAAGGCGATCGCGCAAGCGCGCGCAGAGATTTCAGGCGCGATCTCTGAGACCCGCTATTACGCCGGGCTCGCGCGACACATCGCCGGCCATGTGTTGGAACCGGAACCCGGAACTTTCTCGACGATGTTGCGCGAAGCGGCGGGAGTCGCCGCGATCATCGTGCCGTGGAATGCACCCGCGGTTCTGCTCGTGCGCTCGCTCGCGCCTGCGCTCGCCGCGGGCTGCACGGCAGTCGTCAAGCCGGCTGCACAAACCACGCTCCTCACGGCCGCAATGATGCGCTGCTTCGAACAGACTGCGCTGCCGGCAGGCGCCGTCAATCTCGTCAATGAAACCGGCTATTCGGCAAGCGAACGTTTGGTGCAATCGCATGATGTCGATGTAATCAGCTTCACCGGCTCGACCGCGACCGGCAAGAAGATCATGAGCGCCGCTGCCGACAGCATGAAGAAGCTGTCGCTCGAACTCGGCGGCAAGTCATGCTGCGTCGTGTTCGAGGACAGCGACATAGCGGCGGTCGCTCCGCGCCTCGCTAGAGCCGCGGCGATTATCTCGGGACAGCAATGCACTGCCGCTCGACGCGTGCTCGTGCATGCCTCACGCGCGGCGGAAATGCGAGAGCACTTGACCCACGCACTTGCTTCGCTAACCGTCGGGCGTGGCATCGATGCGGGCACAGACATCGGTGCATTGATCGATCGTGCCTCGCGCGATGCCATTGATGCGACCATTGCGAAGGCATGCGATGCAGCAGATCGCGTACTGCTGCGCGGCGAACGTTCAGGCAACGCGTTCCTCTCACCCACGCTCGTCGAGCACGGCGACCCGAAAGCGTTCTTCTGCCAGGAAGAGATCTTCGGTCCCTTCGTGACGCTTGAAACGTTCGAAACCGAATCGGAAGCGCTCGCTAAGGCTAACGACACGACGTTCGGGTTGTCGGCAAGCGTGTGGACACACGACGGCGCACGCGCGTGGCGCGTTGCGCGCGCCTTGCGCAACGGCACCGTCTG
This sequence comes from Paraburkholderia kirstenboschensis, assembly GCF_032806925.1. Lineage (NCBI taxonomy): Bacteria > Pseudomonadati > Pseudomonadota > Betaproteobacteria > Burkholderiales > Burkholderiaceae > Paraburkholderia > Paraburkholderia kirstenboschensis. The sequence continues at coordinate 384,522 of NZ_CP136511.1, forward strand.
GATCAATGACCACAACAAGCTCTTTGCTGAAGCCGAGACCGGCGGTTATCGGCAAAGCGGTCTGGGACGGCTTCACGGTTACGACGCGCTCACGGACTTCACCGAGATCAAGCATGTTTGCCTGCCGGCAGGCATAACCGATGGTGTGACGCGGCTCGGATAATTTTCTGCTATCGAACTAGTCCTTCCCGCCTTGCAGCGAATAAATGACTGGGTATTCCGCCTGCAAGTCGGGGGGAGTTCGATCAATCGCCGTAGACCGCAGGAAATGTGTCACAGCTTCGCCAGGAAATGTGTCAATCGGAGGCGCTCCCTCCGTCGAACGAGAAGATGTCTCGAAGCTGCAAGTAGTTAGCGCATGCGAAGGAATCTTGTCACCGCACATGGCGGCAAAAGCGTCAGTGACGGGCGCCGCCGCGGTAGTTCATGCTCTGCTCGCGCTCGCATGATGCACAGCTGATTGACTCTGACGTCGTCTATCCTGAAGGACCCGCGTCTTCTCGCACGTCCGGTACTGCGCCGCCGAGAGGCTGCGATCGTGGCGGCATGTCATCCCGTTCCTTGGCGAATAGGTTGATCGCATCCAGCATTCTCGCGAGTCCACGACCGAGGCTGCTGGATTTGTTGGCTCGACCCAGGCCACCTACTATGGCGATCGACGGCGGTTTATACCTGATAACGGCGACTCTGCGGCGCGTTACGCGACCTGGCCGGCTCGCGCCTGAGGGTTTTCCTTAGCCTCACGCACGGCAACAATGCCGATGGTTGGCCGTCGGCGGACATGCTAGGATTTCTTTTGAACAACTCCGGAAACTGGTGATGCCGTTCATCTGCGAAAACGTTGAATGTCGTGCTGTGCTGGCTCGCGGGCAGGTCAGATCCAATCACGAGGACGAGGGGTGGTGCTTCTACTGCCCGGACTGCGAAGCCAGGAACGAGTTGAAAGATATCGGCGTACCTGGCGGTCCTGTCGAGTTGATTCAGCCAGAAAGATCCGGCCTTCCGCACAAGGTAATAGCGACTGCTCGACCATTGGAGGACGGCAGGTACGCAGCTCAATTGCGTGTTCAGAGGGCACTCGGTATGAAAGGAACGTACGCTGTCGAAGAGCGCTGGGAGCAGCTCGGTGTATTTCTCAACGCGCAAGAGGCCATAGCGCATGCGAAGTCGATCGCAACAGACGTGCTGAAGCGAAACGCCTAGTCGCGAGTGGTACTCCGGATCGCGCCACACCTATCAATGCACAGATCTTGACGGCAGTCCTACAGCCGGATAGCCCGCGATAACCCGGTTCCGTACGTTGTGCAGGTGCGTGCCGGGCAGAAAGCGTTTCAGCTTTCGGTGCGCTCAATAAGCGATGTTAGCGGATACCGTACCACCCCGAATACTCCATTAAACGAGATGTGATAAACCCATCTTAATTCACGAAGTGCCACTGGGAGCGAGCTTGACAAATAGTCTGGCCGCTTCGTTGCCGTGGGATAACGCGCGCAGCGCAAGGGAGAGCGCTAGTTGTGCGTCGTGAGAGACCGCGCTACGATCCTGATCGAAGAGCTTGACGGCATGGCGCATATGCTGCGCCGCCTGCGTGTGAAGCTCCACGGCCGCGGCATGATGTTTCGCCACGTCCGCCGCATCTATGACAGAGCCGGTCGAAGGAGGCGGTATCGACGGCGTATTGGTGCTGTGCGCGCCAGCGGCGTGTGCGTGATCGATCGCATGCAACGTGTGACCATGGGCCATCATCGCCTGATGCGCGGCGTGGGCGAAGTCTCGATCGTCCTCAAAATGCCGCGACGCCTCGCGGTGATGTCGCGCGGCCTGCTCGTGGTGTGACGCCGCGGCTTCGAGATGACCTTTCTTGCTGTGCTTCGTGTTCACGCCGGCTCCCGTGCAAACTTCAGGACTGACTCCGATGGCGACCACTTCGAAGACACAGTGGCGGGTCGCAGCAGGATCCTAATCTACACGCACTTGCGTCTTCTGCGGCGTTTGTGTCTCGCAGAAAATCGGCATCCCGACCTGAGTCCCTACAGGATCCGGGCCGATGCCGTGAATTTGATGGCTCGTGTGCATAGTTTCTATGTGCGCGTTGGGTCGAGAGTGTAAGTTCGCCCAAGCAGGAAGCTGCCATCCCACTTCTCAATGCCGCCATCGTCGGCAATCCGCCGCCATATTGCTGACGTAGAACTCCGCACGCCCGAATGTCGGCATTGGCCGAAACGCCTCCGTTACTCATTTAGGAAAGTTCGATGTGAACCAGCCGTTGAGTCACGATGGTGGAGGATACGCTGGCGGCAACAATCGGCAAGATTGTGAACAGTGCAGTGGCGAGAGCGTCGTTTCACAATGGAACTCCCATCTTTCTTGTGGGAGTCTGCCATGAAGACCGAACAACCCCGTGAAGCATGGAACAATGGCTAGCTGGTCTGCCAGAAGCCGCCGCTCAGACCCAAAGACGTTTGGGCCATCCGGATTCACCTCCAGAACGCTCGCGCTGTCCGCAATCTTGCCTTGTTCAACCTCGCAATCGACAGCAAACTACGTGGCTGTGATCTTGTCAGTCTGCGTGTTCGCGATGTCACCCATGAGGTCGGCCGCAAAAAGTGGAAGCCAACATTCCGTAAAATTAAGGAATGGAGGCATACATGAATCGAATCCCGAAGGCTGTCTACACGAAGGAATTCCGTGAAGAGGCCGTGAAGCTTGCGATAACCGAAGGCGTCGGCCTGTCGGAGGCTGCGCTCCGGCTTTCGCTGGAAGAAGACCTGGGCGGGCCATTGTTCAATCGCAGCACGAGGCGAGTCGCCTTGACGCCTGCTGGCGAAGTGCTGCTTGCAGAGGCGCAGCGGGTACTGGCTGCCGCTCGCGACGCGCGGCATGCCGTGACGCAGGTTCACGGGCTCGCACGCGGCCGGCTGAGTATCGGTGCGATTCACGGTCTCGCGCCCTTCGTCGACCTGCCCGCTTCTTTAGGACAGTTTCGGGCCGCGTTCGGTGGGATCGACATCGAATTGACACTGGACGGCTCGCGCGCGTGATTGACGAGGTGAGGGAAGGGCGCCTCGATCTTGCGTTCACGCAGCCACCGGATACGTCGCTCGGCGATCTCGGATTGCACATGTTCGCATGCGAAGGAATGGTCGTCGTCTGCGCGCCGCGTCATCGACTTGCGGGCGCCAGCGGGCTGGAGCTGGCCGATCTCGTCGACGAAACATTCGCCGACCTGCGCCCGGAGTGGAGCGTGCGGCGGCTCGTCGATCGGAGTTTTGCGGCGGCAGGACTGCAACGGCAGACCAGCTTCGAGGTCAACGACATGCCGATGTTGCTTGAACTGGCCGCACACGGGCTTGCGATCAGCATGGTGCCTGAATCGGTGGCCGCCGCAAGAGGGAGCAACGCGCGCGGGGCGCCGGTCGCAACGGCGAGCCTGCGCGAAGCCGATGAGCCCTGCTGGGAACTCGCGGCGGTTTTTAGGGGAAGCGCGGGCGAACCGCTCATACCCGTCGCCCGTGCTTTCCTGGACTTGCTCAAATTGCCCGAGATGGCGAACTGACGCTTGACTGGCTCCGCGCGGCGATATCGCGCCATGCTTCGGACCACTCATCAACGGGAGCGCTGTCGGTCACGCAAAAAAGTTCATGCTAGGATCGCCGACTCACTGTTCCAACGGATCGGCATCGCAGTCGCTGGTTGGCGTCGCGATTCCGGCACGTATTAACGAGGATTCTGATGACTCATTCTGCCCTGACCCCCGGCGCTGTCGCCGTGATCACCGGCGGCGGCGCCGGCATCGGCCTGGCTGCTGCCAAACGCTTTGCGCAGCTTGGGCTGCACATCTGCATTGCCGACCTCGGCGCCGACCGCGTTGCGCGGGCGGTGGAGGAAGTCGCCGCGCTGAGGGCAAACGGCACGCAAGACGTCTTCGCGGTTGAGACCGACGTCAGTGTCGCCGACGAGGTTCGCCGCCTGCACGCAACCGTCGTCGAACGCTTCGGCGGAACAGATGTATTGATGAATAATGCCGGCATTCAGCCCGGCAGCGGCATGTTCGGTCCAACCGCGAACTGGGAGCGCGTGCTGGGTGTCAACCTGTGGGGCGTGATCCACGGCACGCAGGTCTTCGTGCCGGACATGATCAAGCGCGGCCGTCCGGGGCTCGTGATCAATACCGGTTCAAAGCAAGGCATCACGACGCCGCCGGGCGACCCCGCATACAACGTTGCGAAGGCCGGTCTGAAAGCGTTCACCGAAGCGCTGCAGCACGAACTGCGCAATACCGCCGACGGCCGGATCAGCGCTCATCTGCTGATTCCTGGCTTCGTGTTCACGGAACTGACGCGCAACGGCCGCGTGGAAAAGCCCGCCGCCGCATGGACGCCCGAGCAGACCGTCGATTTCATGTTCGAGCGTCTCGACGCCGGCGACTTCTACATACTGTGTCCCGACAACGACGTGCCGCGTTCGCTCGACGAAGTGCGCATTCTATGGGCGGCGGGCGATATCGTCGAGAACCGGCCCGCGTTGTCGCGCTGGCATCCTGACTACGCCACGGCATTCGAAGCGTTCATCAAGCAGCCCCGCTGACTCAAGGGCCAGCACTATGTGGCAGCAAAGCGAAACCTATCCCGATCCCGCAGTGGAAGTGCTCGATCCGCGCTTCCTGAAATACCGGATCACGAGCGCGGCGGTCGAGCGGCTTGCGACTGGCATGCGCTTCGGCGAAGGACCGGTGTGGTTCGGCGACGGCCGCTTCCTGCTGTGGAGCGACATTCCGAACAACCGCATCATGCGGTGGGACGAGGAATCCGGCGCGACGTCGGTATTTCGCAAGCCCTCGGGGTACGCGAATGGCAATACACGGGACCGCCAGGGGCGGCTCATCACCTGCGAGCACGGCAACCGGCGCGTGACGCGCACCGAGTACAACGGCACGCTGACCGTGTTGCTCGACCGCTTCGACGGCAAGCGGCTGAACTCGCCGAACGACGTGGTCGTGAAGAGCGACGACAGCATCTGGTTTACCGATCCGCCGTTCGGCATTTCTAACAACTATGAGGGTGTCAAGGCTGAGCCCGAGCTGCCGACCAACGTCTACCGTCTCGACCCGGCCACCGGCCGGGCGGAGGTGGTCGCCGGCGACATCGTCAATCCGAACGGCATCTGCTTCTCGCCCGACGAACGCCGCCTCTACATCGTCGAATCGGGCTCGAAGCCGAGGCGCATCCGTGTGTACGATGTCGAGGACGGTCGGCGCCTCGTGCACGGACGCGTATTCGTCGATGCGGGCGAGAACGGCGCGCCAGACGGTTTTCGTTGCGACACGGACGGTAACCTGTGGGCCGGTTGGGGCACTGGCCCGGGGCTGAACGGTGTGATGGTATTTGCACCGGACGGCAGCGCGATTGGCCGCATCGCCCTGCCCGAGCGCTGCGCGAACGTCTGCTTCGGCGGCGCGGCGCACAACCGGTTGTTCATGGCGGCCGGGCAGTCACTGTACGCCCTATACGTCGATGCGACTGCGGCGGTCGCAACCTGAACGCGCCGGCGGATTACTTCCGCGCCCGGTCGGCGGTGCCACCGCGCACCGGGCGGTCATGATGCGGATTCGTGCGGGTTCAGGCCGTGGGCTAGCGCTCGCTGAACGGAATGCCGCCTTTTGATTTAGAGTCTGCTGGAGACTCGACGATCTGCACGACAACCTGTTCAGCGAGGACGCCGAGGCTGTCAACCACAGCTTTGGTAATACCCTTCATCATCGCTTTCTTTTGCTCGGGTGAGCGCCCTGCTACTGCGTAAACAACGACTTCCGGCATGACGTACTCCAGTGGATTGGCAAGGAACTGCAGGCGCAATCATAGCGTCACTGGGCGGCGTGTGCTCAAGCCTGTTCAATAGAAACGCTGCATGAATGCTAGCGGCTTTCTTTCACGAAATTTCTTCGTGCAGGTGGCGTTGGTTCCACTTGCTCCGGCCAGCCTCATCAGGATGGCAGGCTCACGCGGCGTTCGTCAGTCGGTCGGCGTTGAGGCCGAATTGGCGGGCGATCGATTGCAGCCTGTCGCCCCATTCCCAGGCGCCGAAGACGTCATGCACGTTTTGCAGGCAGCTCAGCAGGCTGACCGTCTGCGGGTCGTAGATGTTGATCTTCGAACGCAGTAGCGCTCTTCTCAGCGCGGCAACGCCCACGTCCATATAGGCGGGCACTTCGTTCTTTTGCTTGCTGACAAAGTGAACGGGAACCCCTTCCATTGCGGTCAGGTAGTCGCGGGGCTTGATGAAGTTGCCGATTGGACAGCCGCCGCAGTAACCGCGATATGCGCCGCCGCCGCGCGGCAAGAGCGCTGCCTCGCGCTGCTGAAAAAGATGCTGGATCGCCTGGTCGAAAATGACTTGATGGCTTAAAAATTCGAGGGTCATGCCGTTCTCCTGCCGCACCCGAGTTTCCGCGGTAGTCGGTTCTTGCTCCGTTCCGACAGGCGGTTCGTCGTAGCGATGGGTGCTGGGTTGGATGCGGGAAGCGTGATTACCACGGCCTTTGACGATCGCGATCCGAAGACAACCCGCTCGCTGGTTCTGTCTGAATGAGAGAAGAGTAGGTTTTGCCGAAGCGCGAATCTACTCTACGGTGGGATATGCCAGTGCCGCATTAGCGTAACCTGCTTATACGAAGGTATAAGCGCGGTGGCCAGCGCCGCGAAAATCCGCGATCCAGGACTGCACATTGATAAATACAACTTAAGATGAGGTTAAATTCGCCTGAACTATATATGTGAAATTACAGATAGACTTCGAACCCGGTTCTCCAGGTTGTCGGGACGTTCGTTTTGGAGGCCTAGGTGAAAATGGTGGTGGGTCGATAATTCCAAAATAGGTAGGAACCCTTAACGAGGCAACTGGGCAGCAGTCCGGGAGACTGGAACGGTACCTGGTCGTGAACTGACATGACACGTTGCAAGTAACGCACCGGGCTGAAACAGCGCCTCACCTTGTCACGGACGGCTCTGGTGTAAGTAGCGAAGTTGAATCGGTCAGAAGTTGCGGGGCCAAATGGACTGATGGATGGCGATGCGCAAGAAGAGTGTGGATGTTGTTCGACGGGCGGCATTTTGAGCGCGAGATCATATTGCGTGTGCCTCGAGTTGATGCATCGCATTCGCCAGGGCCAATTAATCTTCCGACCTGTGGGCCTCAAGGACACCCAGTGCGCCGCACGTGCCCGCTCGCAGAATCTGCTCAGCGGCCCACAGCGAATCGGCTGTTGTTGGCGCCTTCACGGTCATCAGATTGGCCGCGTCCACTCCCCACCATGCGATCGCGGTCGGCTGGAGGTCGTGTGGCGGCTGAAGCAGGACTACCGGCTTCGAGGCAAGCTGCTGGAGGGCGGGTCGAAGCAGGCGCAATTCGCCGCAACCCGTCTGCTGCACGAGCAGATCGGTCAGCGCGCCGCGTGGCCAGCCGCCACCCGGCAACTCGCTAGCCAGGTTCGCATTGCCGCATTCAACAATCCGCGACCGCGCACGAGCCAGCTGGTTACCGCGCGATAGATCCGGATGTATCGCTTCCGGCAGCATTGCCGGGCTCATGACGCCTCCGAAAACACCTGTATAAAAACACAGCATAGCCTGGGATGTGCCCGTCAATCGCACGGGTGACAAGTGGTTAGATCGCCAACTTCGGAGTGAGCTTTGGTATGAGGATTGGTAAACAGGCCCCGATATCCAAAAACCGGGGCCTCAAAGTGCATAATCAAACGCTCGAAAACGAACTGAACCACCTTGAAAAAGTTGTGCCGCACGCCGGCAACGGTCCATTTCCGCTTTCCTACTGGCAAGGGCGGCTCGCCTCACTTCCGTCTCCGGTACGGTCGCCGCCTACCATCGTCGCGCCGAGCGACTGAAGAATTTTCTCGCCTTGGTTGAAAATGCTGGCGCACTCGCCGAGGCGTAGTGGCGGTGACTATTGACGGGCGCGGCCGCCCGGGCGGCGCTGCTCAGGGTGCGCGGTCCGTACCGGCTGGTCGTGCCGGGCGGTAGCGGGACCTTGCGGCAGTTTTGCTTTGAGCCATCCGGCGATCTCAGTGGTGTCGGCAGTCGTGAAGTCGACAGCAGACGCGACAGCGTCTTGGGTTGCAAGTTGGTGAGCCAACCCGTCAGGGACAGCGCCGCACGCGACGAGCACGGCGGGCCCGGCGAGCACGCGTTCGATCACCTTGCCCGCATGCTGCAGACGTAGGTGGAAAGAGGGCTGCTCGTCCGCGTCCGGATCGTAGATCAGATCGACGGACGAGTCCGGATCGGCGGCGTCTGACCACAGCGTGTCCAGCTGGGGCGCTTCGCTGCCAGTCAGTTCGGCCGCGCGAGCGAATCCTTCTTCCACCTGTTCGATGGACCGTCCCGCCGGATCGATCAGGTAGCACCGGAACATCGCTCTCTCCCGCCACGCGCCTTATTCACGATAGTGCATGCCGAGCAATCCGTCTGCCCGCGTGAAAAGCGTCGCGTCGGTGGTCGAACCTTTAGTCAGGATCGTCGTCTGTCAACGCCGGAAGGCGCGGCCACGGCCATGCCTTGAGCGCCCACAGCGGCGGCTCTGCGATCACTTCAAACTCGTACCCGGCCGGGTCGTCGAAGATGTCGTCGAAAGTCTCGTCCAGTATCTGCTGCATGTACTTGAGGTCGGGCACGCTCATGTAGTGCCATGCCCTGTAGTAGCGATGCTCGCCAGCGACGACTTTTCTGGCGTGCAGGTCGATGACGATGCGGTGGGACATGTAGATCCTATGTAACGGGAGATTCGCCGGCGAACTGATCGATAAAATCAGTCTGTCGAACCCTGCTACAAGGAGAGCATCATGCGCACGGATCAGACCTTTACGACGGGTAGCGAGGAACAGTTGCTCGCGGTGTCACTTGAACTGGCGGCAGCAAACTGGAAGGTCGCGCTGCACGACGGCCGGCGCGACAAGCCAGCGGTGCACACGGTGGCACAGCCGCAAGCCGCAGCCCGCCTCCAGGCCGTGCTGGCACTGATCGAAGGGCACAGGGAGAAGTGGTCGCTACCAGCCGGCGTGCGCATCGTCGTGAGCTACGAAGCCGGGCAGGACGCGTTCTGGATCTGTCGCGCGCTCCAGGCGCACGGTATCGAGTGCTATGTCGTCGATCCGGCCAGCATTCCGGTCGAACGTCACAGGCGGCGCGCGAAGACCGACCGGCTCGATGCAATCAAGCTGGTCATCAACCTGCGCGCATGGCTGCGCGGCGAGCGCGACCGTATGCACGTGGTTCACGTACCGTCGCCGCAGGATGAAGCGTCCCGTCATCTGATGCGCGATCGCGGGCAACTGCAGAAGGAGGTACTGCAGCACCACGACCGTATGCGCAAACTGCTGGTCACAGTCGGTTGCTGGCACAACGTCGACCACAAGGCTTTCGCCGGTCAGCTCGCCTGTGGCCAGGTGATGTGTCATGACGGCGCGCCGTTGCCGCCCGAATTACGGGAACGGCTGCTGCGCGAATGTGAGCGACTGGCGCTCGTCGAGCAGCAACTCGCGGTACTTGAGAAGACGCGGCAAGCGAGTCTGCCTTCGCCTGCGCGCGAGCGAATTGATCAGCTAGCGCGGCTGAAGGCTATCGGGCCAGTAGGCGCGTCGCGCCTCGCGCTCGAACTGTTCTGGCGGGAGTTCACCAACCGGCGTCAGGTAGGTGCGTGCGTCGGACTGGTGCCGCAGCCCTACAACAGTGGCGAGAGCCAGGTGGACCAGGGCATCAGCAGGCAGGGCAATCGACGGGTGCGCGCCCTGCTCGTCGAGATCGCGTGGTGCTGGCTGCGTTACCAGCCGGACAGCGCGCTGACGCAGTGGTTCAACCAACGCACGCAGGGCACTGGACCGAATCGTCGCGCGCGGCGCATTGCCATCGTCGCGGTGGCACGACGCCTCGCAATCGCGTTGTGGCGTTATCTCAAGGACGGGGTAATACCCGATGGTGCGCAGTTGAAGTCGACTTGAGCAGGCAACGTAGCGCAATAATGCAAGGTCCGAAACTCCCGTGTATTGGCGGTTTGAAGTGAACATGCCCGTAGCCATCCTGGGTTACCGACGTAACCGATGTTTTAGATGGGGCATGCTCCTGGTGGAATCCCAGCGCAACGCGCATGCAGGATGAGGCTGGCCACGCGCCAGCGGATAGAAGGTTGTGAGACGTTGGAGTCTTACGCGCGCGAAGATCGGCTTCAGACTTGGAATATTGAACGGATCGTGGCAATTGCTGACGGCGGTGGAAGTTCCCGGGAACATGCCGCGCAAACGCGTTTGCATGATTGTGAGCGCAATGACTCGCGCTCACAATCATGCGCCAGCATATCGCCATCTCACAGCGTCAAGGGTCCGCTGCGCCAGGCTTCGCCTGCCCTTGACCCCGCAACGATGTTTCGATCCGGATGGTGACACGCTTGATCGATGATTTGTGAGTCAGTTCGCGAAGGGCCTTGACAACTTCCTGCTCATAGAAGGGATGGCTGGCCCACAGCGACTCCCATCGGCCGACGGCGTATTGGGGAGAGAGGGCGTCATTCATCGCAGCATTCTCGCAACGACGGCGCTCGCCGGCTTGCCGCCCTCGTGGTCGACATATAAAACGCGACCGAACCGCCGACCACGTCAATCGAGCGGATGTGGATCGGCTGATCGGTAGTGCCCGGTGTCCGCGGCGCGCGGCCGCCCGAGCCCTTCAATTCCAGCGCGTTATAGGTGATGGGATAGTCGGTGAGTTGCGCGCCGGTCTGAACCACAACCCGGATGCAGTCGTGCCGCACGCCCCTCAGTTCTCCGTCGATGATTCGGTTCAGGATCACGTCGATAGCCGCGGGAAGGTCGGTGCTTTCTGGCTGCGCCGGCTCATCAGCGACAAGATGAACGATCGCGCGCACGAGTCGCGAGGTTTTTTTCGCCAGCACGATGCGGTAGCGCGTGGCGCGCGGCTCCCGGTTCTGCGCCGGGTAGATGATGTCCCGGAAAGCGCTTTTGTAGATCATGGCTGAGGCCCCGTAAGTGTGGCCGCACTCCGTGTACGGCTCACTTACCAGGCTACGCGTCGCTCGCCAAAGTCAAGGCGGCGGCGGAACGCGCGAGAGCTAGGCTGTGGCCCCCGTCTGATCGTCGTCATCGCCGGGGTCCGCGATGGTTTCGCGTAACCGCGTGGCCGTTCTGTGGCTGGAGAGGCCCAACAGGTTGCTCACCTGTTCGTTGGTCTTGCCTTCCAGCAGATGCCTGCGTCCGTACGTGTTGCGAAGCAGTCGCGGGCTCTCGTCAGTGGCCGCCGCGTCGACGAGCCGCAGTGCCGCGCGCACACACTGCCCAAGCGTGGCGGGCTTCATCGGCTTCCCGCCCGCCGTCGCGATGAAAAGCAGACCATCACTGACGGACAGTCCGATCCGCGCCTTCCCGTAGGCGCGCAGCAGTTCGGCTGCAAACGCGTCAACGGGCACACGGCGCGCAAGACGTGGCCCACGTTTCCTGACGAACACGCTGGGTCGTGCGCCTACCTCAAGGTCATCGACGGTGAGCGCGGTCAGTTCTGCGGCGCTGACGCCGGTGCCAAGCAGCATCGCGACGATCGCGCGGTCGCGCATCTCCTTGAACGAATCGAAGTCCACCTTGCGGCAACGCTCCTGCAATCGAGCATCCTCATCCGGCCACAGGAAGACCGGCATGGGCTCGTCTTCCGGACAGTGCTCCTGGGGAAGCAGGCTTGCGGCCGGGTTGTCGGCGCGCAGGCCGAGCAGCGCAAGGTGACGCGAGAGCCGGTCCAGCAGTATGAGGTAGCGCAGGCGGGTCGATGTGCCCGGCGCGCAGTCGCGATCCAGATCGGCGAAGAAGCCGTCGATGTGATCGGTGCCGAACTCCGCAACCGTCACGCCTCGGATTGTCAGATAACGCTGGAAGCGGGCGAACATCGAGCGGTGCTGGACGATGGAACGCTCGGAAAACGCCCGCCTGTCCGCGCCGGTGGCTTCTGCGCGTTGCTGCGCCGGAAACATGAGGTTTTCTATGAGCGAGCTATCGCCGCAGTGCCGCAAGCTGCTTTACCGGATGATGTGGCAGACGCCTGACGGGATCGTCGACGCGTTCGCGCTGTGTGCCAGCCGCGAGGAGGCGCGGCGTTTCTTCTCCGCAGCGATATCGCTGATATCGGGCATCCATCAGGACGAACTCGAACTGTTCAACCTCGAGTCGTTTGAGGATCTGGTGAACGCGGGCGTGAGCGAGGACGAAGACATGCGCATCTTCGAGACGCAATAAAACGGTACTCATGTCGTCGGCTGGACAACGCGGCCGCTTTTCCTGACGCCGGATCCAACGCTGATCGCCAGATGGGCCGACCTGCGCGCGGAGCTGGCCGCCGCTCAAACCAATTCGGTCATCTCACGCGTCAGCGGGAGTGGCTACTGACGGCGATACGCGACTGTCGTCGCATTCACGTCAAAGGAACGAGCGGTCGTTCGCGGGGTAGGGCAGCAACCGACCTGATCGACGCCAAAGTGCGCATCACACATCCTCTTGCGAAAGTGGCTGACCGCACGCTAAAAGGCCCGTAAAACGGGCCTTATTTGTTACTTCGAGAGCTACTTTTTAAGCAAAATAGTCATTTTTGCCTTGGCTCTTGCAACGAAAGCATCTTCAGTCTCGGTAGGCAAAGGCTTACCGATGACGTGGCTCAGTTCATCAGTGAAGTCTTCGCTCTGGACAATGTCCGTCACCCCCTGAGCAAAGCGTTCTTCAGTCTCTTTGCTCCCGAAGATAGATGCAGTTCCAGCGATTCCCGCAATGGTCGTGTGCAGGCTGCTCGTGAGTGCAAGTCCGGTCCCCTGAAGGGCAGCTGCTCCCTGTTTTTTCGAACTAAGGAATTCCTTGAGGCTCGTCTTCTTGCTTTCATCCCCGCCGCCAGAAACCGCCACGCTGGACGGAAGTTTTGGTTTGATCTCAAGCATTTGCTTCTCCTCTGATGAGCGCAATCTCTTGTGGCACCGGGGCTGACTCCATGGCCCCGGGCTCGCCGCACGTCACATCTTTCCGCTGTTGCTGCCAGTACTGCCAGTGCCGGAAGAAGGTGCGGACGTCGCTCTAAGCGGATGGGCGAGACCCGCCGCGGACAGCAGCGAGACGGCGGCCTGATCGGGCATGCCATTCGCGTCGAGGGCGCCTGCTGCCGCTAGCGCGCCCAGGTCGCTGTCGACACCTATTTGGCCAACGGTAAAGGATGTCGTTAGAAACGCTGGTGCCATCAGCGTGACCGCATAGCGCTGCTGCAGATTCGTGACGACTGCCGATTGCGCAGCCTGCACGTCGGCCTGGTTTGCCAGCACCTGCTGAAACCGTGAATTGGTCGGGAAGCCCGCTATCAGACCGCTCTCGCTCGTGCCGAGTTGCGAAGCGATGTAGACAAACATCAGTTCGGTCTCTGGCGTCGTATTGAAGGTGCCGCCGGCAAATGCCAGTGAATGCAAGCCAATGCCACCAGAGGTCACGGTGAGGATGCAGGGAGGCGTGGCATTGAACGTGATCGCGTAGTGTCCACCGCCGTCGGACAGGGTGGAGCCCGAGCCCTGCACGCAACTGAAGCTGACCGTCGCGCTGGCGACCGCACTACCGGTGGCGGCCGTGCCGGATATTGCGACGGTGGTTGGTGTCACGTTTCCGCCACCGCAACTGTCGAGGCCGATACAGGCGTTTGGGCCGCAAGCGGCGAGCGTTGCGAGGGAAGCCACGCAAATTGCAGCCAGCGCCGGACGAACGAAACACGCGTAGTGAGTGTTCATGGTTGCCTGCCGTTGATAGATCGGGATGGGGCAATCGATTCCACGAAACGGACCAATGCTACGTACAATTTTAGCGCCCCATGCCTGGCGACCGTTCTACACGTCAATCACATTCGCCGGTGTTATCAACTGCTGAACGGTGGCTCGTCTGCTCGCCGACAGGCGAAGATCGACCCACTTCAGCCTTTCAAAGTTGGACTGCGAACGTCCGAAGCTCGGCCGATCTGTGACACTCGAAAGGCCATTCAGCGCCGTTGATTTCCATATGGAGCTATACACTCGCCGTTGAGCCGGCGCGCGTCCGCCGAACGGCGCATCGCCGGGTAGCGCGCTGACTAATGTGCAGAAGAAAATCTGTGGGCAGAAGGGGCCCGAGCAACTGGTGCCCTGCTGAGCGCCAGCAAACGAGTCGGAATGATCGGGCATGCACAACGACGACCCATATGCGCCGCCGCACGCATATGAGACCAAAGGCCAATTATTTCGGACGAACGTGACCGGCCTTTTCGGGATCGTGACCGGCGATTTCGGCAACGTGACCGGGCATTTCGGTAACGTGACCGACCGAACCGGAAGGCAGGATTGGCGTTGCGCATGACATCAACCACGCGGGCTAAGCTCGCCGGCTTTTGCCGGAGAGAGCATGCCCGCGCACCGGATGAACATGCGCATGATCAAGGACGTTTTACGACCCCAATTCGACGGTGGCTTCTCGCACGACCGGATTGCCGCGTCGCTGGGCATTTCCAAGGGCGTGGCCACGAAGTACGTTGGACTGGCAGGTGCCGCCGGGCTGGACTGGGCGAGCGCCTGCGAGATGGACGAAGCCGAACTCGAGCGGCGGCTTCTAGGCAAGCCCACGGGGCCGGCCGCGTACGCCCAGCCCGACTACGGACGCATCCATCAGGAGTTGCGCCGCAAGGGCGTGACACTGACGTTGCTGTGGGAGGCGTACCAGGCTGAATTTGCCGACCGGCAGACCTACCGCTATACGCAGTTCGGCGAGCACTACAAGGCGTTCACGAAACGACTGAAGCGCTCGATGCGTCAGATCCACCGCGCTGGCGAGAAGCTGTTTGTCGACTTTGCCGGCCCCACGTTGCCGCTGACCACCGGACGCCGCGCGCATATCTTTGTGGACCTCGGGCCGTGTCTTGCGCACCCTGGACATCGGCTGTGGCCGTTCCACGGACAGGCTCTGCGTACGTCCGCCGCGCCAGCGTACATGGACATCGACCTGCTGACCGACGATGAGCGTCACGTCTTCGATGAGCAGTCCAAGCATGCGCTTGCGCTCAACAGCACCTGTACGTGCGTCGTTCCACACGCGAGGGAAGTCGGAGGCCAGCGCCATGATGCGTCGGCGTGCGGGCTCGTCAAGGAGTGTGCGATCGGCCTCGCGCTGTCGCTCGTGCTCACGCTGCAGCGTATCGAGCTGGCGCAGTCGCGCAGTTCTATTCGCTTACTATGTAAGCATTCCTAATCATATTGGGACTTGCTCGTCCTGCCGCCTTATCGAGACACAACCTCGTAGACCACCGTTTCGAAATCGAGATATCCGCCGATGGCGGTCGCGTCGACAAAGGGAAAGATCTGGGTCGCCCAGAAGCCGCCGACCTGCGTCGTGGGGTCGATCCAGAAATAGCAATTGGCGAGCCCCGCCCATGCGAGTGTGCCCGCAGGGCGCCCGGTCGGCGCGGGCTCGTCGTTGAGCATGAAGCTGAGAGCCCAGGATTTTGACAGGCCGGGAAAGAATTCAGCGTTGTTGGAAAGCGACGGGATCACGCCGGGCAAGGCTTTGATCTTCTTATCGCCGAGACCGTTCTGCACGGCCATGGCGACGGTTTCCGGCTTCAGCACGCGGCCGTGATCGCCCATCCCGTGATTCAACCACATGCGGATGAACCTGATGTAGTCTTCGACGGTCCCGTAGAGCCCGGAGCCGCCCATATCCACCTCGGGGTTCGCCGTAGGCCCGAAATTCATCAGCGGCTCCAGCGATGCGTCGGCGCCGCGCTGGTGCACACGTGCCAGCCGCTCGCGCATTGATGGCGTGAGAGTAAATGCCGTACTCGTCATGCCGAGCGGCGCGAAGATCCGCTCCTGCATCACCTCGCCGAGACGCTTTCCGGCAATCGCCTCGACGACCTGCCCCGCCCAGTCGACCCCACTGCCGTATTCCCAGCGCTCGCCGGGGTCGAAGAGGAGCGGCATCATCAGGGACGCCTTCCTGGCCGTGCCCGTTGACGGCAGGCCGAGGCTCTGTCGCAACCGCAGATAAGTCTCGTTGAAAACGTCGTTGGCGAACCCGGCGGTGTGAAGAAGGAGCATGCGGGTTGTGATGTCTCGCTTCGGCGCGCGCAGAACCGGCTTGCCGTCGGCGTCAAACCCCTCGAGCACCTCAAGCTGGCCGAGCTCCGGCACGTAGGCTTTCGCCGGTGCGTCGAGATCGAGCTGGCCCGCCTCCGCGAGCTGAAGCACTGCGGTGGCGGCGATCGCCTTGGTGGCCGAATACATCGCGAAGACCGTGTCGGTCGTCATCGGCACGCCGCTGCCGAGGATCCGCTCTCCAGCGGCACCGGAATACAGCGTGCCGGCGCGGTCGGTCACCATTGCCACCACGCCCGGCAGACGCGGCTGGTCCGCAACGACGCGGGACAGTACGGCGTCGCAGGCTTGTTTGAGGCTCTCAGTCACTAATGCATCTCCAATTCACACATTGTCGCGGCACTTCAGCCGCTTATTCAAAGGCTTGATGCAGCCAGCGATGACGCCGCCGAGGCTGCACCGGAACGCACGCTGCGCCGAGGCATGCTGCCATGAACGAGGCCATTGCCGGCCTCCGTCGGGCTTGCCAGCGCCGTGGCGACGGCGCGGCTCTCGAGAACCTCAAGGCGGAAGGGCGCTGCTTTCAGACGCGCCCGCCGGCGCAAATTGTCGCGACTTCTTCATCGTTCAACGGTGGGCCAATGATATCCATCCCAGCCTCGGATGAGACGGTGACGAGCTCAGCCTGATCCGCGAGAGTGAGGTTCCGCTCAACGATGCGCTCGAAGAACGGCTCGAACTCTCCGGGCGTCACGATCACCTGGAACCGGACCCGCTCGTCGCCGTATGAGCGCCAGGCGTGCGGCACGCCCTTGGGCAGCATGACCACATCGCCTGGCCCGGCTGTGCGGCATTCGCGCGGCGTCCACACCGCGATAGTGCCTCGCTCCATCAGGATGATCTCATCGTCCTCACGATGCAGATGGCGCACGGGTCCGAAGCCTGCGGGACATTCATAAACGAGCATCGATAAGCGCCCATCGGTCTGGGTGCCGCGGAGGCGCACGCGGGCGTGTTCGCCCCACGAAGTGGTGGCGAAACCGGAGACAGTGGGCGGGTCGACGAGAAGTGGAGCGAAATCCGAGAACTCATTCATGGGAATTGGACATCCGAGAAGAAGAAAGTGGAAATATTCGGTGAGGAGAGATGTCCGATCAGCGAGGAGCAAAGATCCTCATCACGGACGATGACGCGAGCGGGAAAGGCCCATGCAATGGCCGTCGTAGGGCGCTCAGCAGACTTCAATCTTCCTCTCCATGCTAATCGATTTTCATCGAGTATTCGGCGCGCGAATATGCGGCCGGCAACTCCGGGCTAAGGGCGTTGCACACGGCTCATTTATTCGCTACGTGCATTTTTATGCGCTAGTCGAAATATATAGACAGCTCCCGACCTCGCCAATCAGTATTTCCCCTGGCGCATAGTTTTTCGTCTAGCGAAATAATCACAAGCGTCAGCTGCGGATAGTCACCGGGAGCTTAAAGAGCGGTTCGACGGTTTTTTTGTAGGTGCCGCCCAAGCCAGGCCCATACCTGGCTCGTGTACCAATGCCCGAATCGAGGATCTGCGCAACGCCGCCCGCGTGGTGCGCGGTCGCAAGGTCGCCCGGCGCATCCTCCAGGCGCTGGTCGTGTCCGGCTCTGGCTGCTCTTCGAGCGCGGTGTGACCGTCACGTACGAGACGATCCGATGCTGGTGCGCCAAGTTTGGTGAAGGCTTTGCTCACCGGGTAAAAGCGGCGCGACGCAAGCCGGGTAGCACGTGGCACCTTGACGAGATGTTCCTCACGCTGCGTGGCGAACCGTACTTGCTGTGGCGTGCGGTCGACGGGCATGGCGCCGAACTCGACATCCTGCTACAAAAGCGGCGCGACAAAGCTACGGCCAGACGCTTCTTCAGGCGTGTGATGCGTCATGCGCGAGGCCTCGCAAGATCGTCATCGATCAGCTGCGCAGCTATTCAGCGGCAAAGGCGGAAATTCCGGAACTTGCGAGCGTGAAGCATGTGTTCGTCAAGGCGGCAGCCCGGGTGAATAACCGGGCTGAGAACAGCCACCAACCAACGCGTGAACGTGAGCGTCGCATGCGTGGTTTTCGAGACCCAAAACGTACGCAGGAATTTCTTTCGTGCTTCGGGCCGATCCGGCAACATTTCGCGCTCAAGCGGCATCTACTGCACGCTTCACTGTATCGCAAACAGCTTGCAGCAAGGTTCGCTGACTGGCGCGAATTCACTCAACTCGGCCAAAATCCGTCGACTGGATTCTAAACGATCACCACACCTGCCGCCTTTCCGTCTCATGCTCGGCAAGTTGACAACACCCGACAGACTGTTCAGCGAACACGCGCCGATCCGCGCCAGTCGCCTCAGCGCGTTGCCACTCCAGGTATGCGGTTTCCGGGTCCGACGACCAGAGTTTCGAGGTCCATGAAATAGATGTACTGAAATGTGCAACCACCCTACCACAGGCGAAGCTCACGCTTCTCCAACCGGTAATCCAGGAAGAGGGAGTTGCCGCATCAGCGCCAGCTGAGCTGACTAGCTTAACGTCCTGGTTGGCAATGGAACTACGCCGCGCGCCAGGACGAGCGGATCGAATGAACAAGAGCAGGCGCCCTGCGAAGCGCCCATTCGATATGGGCCCGCGCCTCCCTCAAGGCCGGCAGGCGCGTGGCAATCAAATCCTCGATCGTGGTGCGGTCTGTCTCGGAGGAGCAGTTGATCGCAGCGATAACGTTACCTTGGGGATCGCAGACTGGCAACGCGATCGATACGACGCCCATTTCGATCTCATCCTGCTGGGTGGCAAAGCCGTCGGTCAGGGCCTTTGCGAATTCGCGGGCGAGGTCGTCGCGCTGGACCACGGTTTTAGCCGTGTATTGCGGAAAAGGCGCGCGCGCCAGGAGACGTTGCTGTTCTTCGATCGACTGGTTGGCCAGCAGGACCCGCCCGAGCGACGTGCAGAAGGCGGGCAGCCGATATCCAACAGACGCGCGTCGCGTGATGCTGCGCTTGCTGGGTACATGGGCGAGGTAGACGACGTCGTCGCCATCGAGGACCGCGAAGGACACGGAATCACGATACTCGTCGGCGACTTCTTGCAGGTAGGGGTTGACCAGGTCCTTGAAATTCATCGAGCGCAGATACGCCACCCCGAGCGACAACACTTTCGGCGACAGCAGGAAACGCTTGCCCTGCATACCGACGTACCCGAGCGAGTGCAGAGTGAGCAGCGCACGCCGGGCAGTGGCAACGTTCATCTGCGCTGCCTGGGCGACCTCGCTCAATGTCATTTCCGGCTGATTTTCGCTAAAGGCCTGGATCACCGAGAGGCCACGCGCAAGCGCGGCCACGAAGTCCCGATGAGTCTCATCAATACGGTCAGAAGGTGTTTGAGTCATGAAAGAAGGTAGACGGTCATCAACAGGGCTAACTACTCTAATTTTCGCAAGACGAAAAACATTTCGCAAGAAAATCCTGGCAGCGACGCGTCAGAACCGATGCCGGATGCCCAGGCTGACGATGGTCTGGTTGGCGCCGCTCGAAGGCGTTGCGGTGAACAGCGTGGCTCTGACGTTCTCGCCAAGCACATGCTCGTAGTTGAGCAAGGCATAGAGGTCGGTTTGCTTCGAGAGGGAATAGTTGGCGGAGAGCACGTATTGACCCCAGCGGTCTTCATTCAGCTTCGAGTACGCGTAGCCGCCCAGCACCGATACCGCGGGCGTCAGCCAATAGGTTACACCGCCCTCCCACGTACTTGGCACGGCGGTCGAACCGCCGCTCTTCATGTCGGTGAGCGAATACAAGCCATGCAACAGCGCGGGCCCGAACCGATAGCTGCCTCCCGCCGCGACGGTCGACATCCGGTCGAGGGCAATCGTCCCGCTTTGCGGCGTGCCGAACAGGTCGGGTACGCCGATCGTCGTGGCGGGGTGATGGTCGTATTGTTCACGCTGATGTACGCGGCGGCGAGATTCAGGTTGCCGCGGCTGTATGAGACGCCATAACTTTGCGCACTGCCGGCTGCCAGATGGCCGGGCTGGCCGCCCGGCGCGTACCGCGCCGAACTTCAGGCCACCGAACGTGGGACCCTGGCATGCAATGACATTGAAGGAAAAAAATTCTTGTTTATTGGAAGGAATGCTAAATAATTGACGACGGTTTGCAGTGTGCTTCCGTCAACTGCACTACCGGCGTGTGGCCGGCGCTTTAGCCGATAACCTGGCTTAATCCGGCCGTCCGGTGAACACCATCGTGCGGGGAATCAGAAGAATCAGGCAGCAGCACACCAGCAGACATCCGCCCAGCACATAGGTACCGCTGTTGACGTCGCCGGTAAGGTTCTTCGCCATGTTGGTGATCATGGCGCCCGTGATACCGGACAAGCTGCCGATAGAGTTAATCATCGCGAGTCCGGCCGCTGCCGCTGCGCCTGAAAGAAGGCGCCCGGCGAAGGTCCAGAAGATCGGCATGATGCTGATGATCCCGGAGGCGGCGATCGAAATAAGCAGGATCGACACTGAGATCTGATGCGTGAACGTCGCGCTGAGAATCAACGCGATGCCGGCCAGCAGCGCCGGAATGGCGGCATGCAGTCGCCGTTCCCCCGTGCGGTTCGAATGCGCGGCGTTCGCGACCATCACGATACTGGCGGCGACATACGGCACAGCAGCAAGCAAGCCGATATGAAAAGCGTCCTTGAGTCCTGCGGCGCTGATAATGGATGGCAACCAGAACGACAAGCCATAGAAGCCCGTGTTCATGGTGAGCAGGATGCCGCACAGAATCCATACGCCACGGCTCTTCAAGGCGGCGCGAAAGTCGTGGGTCTTCGTCACGTTCTCCGACGAGAGGTTGCGCTTCAATAGCGACTTCTCTTCGGGCGTGAGCCAGCGCGCGTCGTCGATTGTTTCCGTCAGCTTGAGCAGCACTATCAGCCCGAGAATGATGGCGGGCAAACCTTCCACGATCAGCATCCACTGCCAGCCTCGAAAGCCGAACGTATCGTGCATGTTCTGCAGCACCCAGCCCGATACCGGTCCGCCGATGCACAGGCTCAGCGGCAACGCCACCATGAAGCCGGCCATGACGCGGTTCTGCCGATGCGAGGGGAACCAGCTGTTCAGATAGAGAATCACGCCGGGAAAGAAGCCCGCTTCGCACACGCCCAGCAGAAAACGCAGCATGTAGAACATGGTTGCCGAGCCGGTGTGGAAGAAGCGCCCCAGCGGCCCGATATACATCAGCAGGATGGAGACGAGACCCCACGTCACCATGATCCGGGCAATCCAGCGGCGCGCGCCGAAGCGGTGCAGCACGATGTTGCTCGGCATTTCAAACAGGACGTAACCCCAGAACAGCATGCTCGCGCCTAACGCGTAGACATTGTCGCCAAGATTCAGGTCTCCCAGCATCTGCAGCTTCGCGAAACCGATGTTGACCCGGTCGAGGTACGACACCATGTAGCAAAGAAAAAACAGCGGCACGCAGCGCCAGAACACCTTGTCGTAAGTTGCTTTCTCCTGGTCCTGCGAAACCTCGCTCATGCCTGCTTTTTCCATGCTCAAAGCCATGATTGTCTCCTGATTGTATGTTTGCCGCGCCACCCAGCGATGCGTCTGCGCGCCTGGCCGGCGAGCGCGGCAACGCCTCACGCGCGCAGAGGCCCGAGGATTTCTTCGTTATGTTCGCCGAGCACCGGCGGTGGCACGATCTCAAGCGAGCGCTCGCCGTTGTAGCTCACCGGGCTGCGCACAGTCTTGTACTCACCCATCGTGGCGTGCTGCGCGGACACCAGCAGTTCCAGATGCTTCGCCTGCGGGTCTTCCAGCGCCTCGCTGGCGTCGTACATCGGTGCATGCGGCACATCCTGCTCGAGCAGCAGGCGACACCACTCGTCGCGATCACGCTCGACGAACACCCCCGAGAGGACCTCGATCATGGCTTCCTGATTGTCGATGCGGCCCTCGCGCGTCGAAAAGCGCGGGTCTTCGAGCAGGCCAGGGCGGTTGATCACCGCGGCGAGGCCCTGCCAGAATTTTTCCGGCGACGACATGTGCAGCGCGAGCCACTTGCCATCCCGGCATTTCATCACGTACGACTGCGAGACCATCGGCCGGCTGTAGGGTCCCATGACCTCGTCGGCCGAATAGTAGTGCGTGAACGCGTCCATGTTGAAGTGGGTCATGGCCTCGAGCATCGACACTTCCACGCTCAGGCCCGTTCCGGTGCGCGCGCGTTCCTGCAGCGCCCCGAGAATGCCGTAGGCGGCGTAGAAACCCGTGATCGAATCAGCGATCGCCGGTCCAACCACACGTGGGTTCTCAGGATTGACCAGCAATCCGAGGAATCCACTGGCAGCCTGCGCGACCGTATCGTACGCCGGGCGACCCATGGAAGGGCCTGACTGGCCGAAGCCGCTGATCGAGCAGTAGATCAGGCGTGGATTGATCGCACGAAGACGCGCTTCGTCCACGTTCAGCCGCGCCGCCGCGCCTGGTCGAAAGTTCTGGATGTACACGTCCGCGGTGCGGATGAGCTCGTCGAAAGCGGCGAGATCATCGGCCTCTTTCGTGTTGAGCGTGACGCTGCGCTTGTTGCGGTTGTACGTCTGGAAGTGCGGGCTGTACAGGCCGCCGCGAAAAGCCCGGAAGGGGTCACCCGCGCCGGGCTGCTCGACCTTGATGACGTCGGCGCCGAGGTCGCCGAGCAGCATTCCCGTGGCCGGTCCGGTAATGAAGGTGCCCTGCTCAATAACGCGAATGTTCTGCAATACCTTGATCACTTCGATTGCTCCATATGCGGCAGTGCCGCGTTGTGTTCCGGGAATGCCTGTTCACGCGACGAACTTGATCGCGCTTTCACCGGCATGGGCCAGTGCGAAGCCAATCGGCTCCACGCTCTCTTCCAGCAGGTGGGCGACGAGGCTCACGCTGCGCGCGACGAGCGGCACGCCTTTCAAGGCCTTGAGAGGAAAACCGGCGTCCAGCAGCACAGCGGGAATCGCGCCGGACACGTTGATCGGCAACGCCCGGCCATAAATCTTCGGCACCGCGGCAGCGATGGCGCGCAGGACCCGCACGTTGTCTCCTGCCGTGCCGTGTTTGTCGGCCAAGGCCAGCAAGCGCGTCGCACGCGGATCTTCCTGCTGGTGTAGCGGATGCCCGAAGCCGGGCAGCGGCGCACGCCGCGCCCGCAGCGCTGAGACCTCACGCTCGACCACCTGTTCGAGCGTGCCCTCTTGCGGCGTTTTCGCGAGCAAACCGGCGAACAGCTTGCCGGCCTCCTCGGAACTGCCGAGCACGACCGATCCGCATCCCAGCAGGCCGGCGGCCACTGCGCCTTGCAAAGCCTCCGGCGCTGCCGCGAAGGTCATGCGGGCGGCTTGTATGGAGGGGACCAGCCCGTGTTCCGAGATCGACACGAGCGATGCATCGAGGAGCAGGCGCTGGGTGTCCGTGGGCGGCTGGCCGGTCAGGAGCAGACAAAAGAAGTCGGTCAGGCTCACGTGGCCTATCAACTCCTTGCAGAGATCCCGGTTGCGGACGGTGATGCTGTCAGGCGTTGCGGTCGAAATCGACGTGCGTAGCTGACTGGGTTTTCCAATTTGCATGGCGACCTTTGAAGATGCGATGGATAGCGATGTTTCAAGTCGAGCAATATTCGCTCAACGCCGTTTGTTGCGCTAGGCGAAAATGTAGCAGCGGTGCAAGTCGGTGACCTATAGGTGATTTCACCTAGCGCATATATTTCCGCACCGCGAAAATAATGGTGGCCATGCAGAGTCCATACTTCCAGTGGCGCCCGGAGGACAGGGGTACCCAAACCGATCGAATCGGTTGAGTAGCGCCGAACGCATCAGACTCATGAGCGCGGCCGCACATTCACCGGCCACGCAGCAAACCTGCGAACAGCCAGTTCAAGCGTCCGTTGTGTTTGTAGGATGCCTGCCCTCGACCGTGCGCATGGGCGCGCGCCACAGAAGCAGGCGGGCAGGCGTCGTACAAACCCCGATTGAGGAACCCGCGGAGTGTTCCGGTGCGGCCGGAACCTGTACGCTATGGGGGGTGACGAGGTCGCGTGCGGTGTTGGACTGCCGCAGCGCTGGGGCAAAGCGGGTTGCTCTGGACGGGATGCACGTTGGCGAGGCTGTCCGGCCCGCGTTGCTGACGGGAGGCCGGGCGCACAACCGCGTGCGTATTTCGGCGAACGCGACCGCCGATTTCGGGAACGTGACCGGCGATTTCTGCAACGTGACCGGGCGGACCGGAAGGCAGGATTGGCGTTGCGCATGACATCAACCGAGCGCCTGCGGGAGTCGATGACAGGTCAGTGGCCAAAAGAGATCACCCCGTCGCGGACTGCAGGGTGATTGGGATTGACGCTCGGAAGGAGGCACCTAACTTGCTCCGATCAAGGCCCCCATCGACATGCCAAGCGCGGGACCTGGCTTTCGTCGCCGAGATCGGCCCCGGTCCGTTTTATTGCGACGGGCGTCGTCGCGTGCCAGAGCATTCCTTCACGAACTGCTGGAGAGCTACTTCGACTATATGAAGTTGGAAGTTCTCTGAGCCAAGGGGGACGGTTGCTGCACCGGGCGGTTCGGCCAGGGTCGCATATCGGCATAGGCCACGCACTCCGCTTCGCTGTCGAACCGCAGATGCACCTCAAAGGCGCTGTCGTCGGATGGCGGGTTGTTGAGCCGCTTACCCGGTGTGACATTGAATCGGACCATCGCGCGCAGCATACCCATCGTTTGGATTTTTGCGTCTGCGTGCCGGCCGATGTTCGTTAAGTCGCCGACAAGCTCCCCTCTATCTATCCTCAACCGTGAATGCTGGAGGCGGCCCAGCAAAGCGAAGCGGGAGCCCCTATAATCATCGGCCTCACTCATGCAAAGGTCGCCTCATGATCGAGTTTTACTACTGTCCCGCCCCGAACCCGGCCAAGGTCGCTTTGTTTCTCGAAGAGACCGAATTGCCCTATGAACTCGTGCCTATCGATACCCGCAAGGGTGAGCAGCACGCCCCGGCTTTCACTGCGATCAACCCGAATGCAAAGGCGCCGGCACTTGTCGACGGCGATGCGACGATCTTCGATAGCAACGCCATCCTGCTGTATTTAGCGGAAAAAACGGGGCGGTTCATGCCGACAACGCCGGCGGAGCGCGCGCAGATGTACTCGTGGTTGATGTTCGTGGCCACGGGCATTGGACCGTTCTCGGGCCAGGCGGTGCATTTCACGCACTTCGCGCCGGAGCCCAAGGAGTACGCCGTCAACCGCTACGAGTTCGAAGCGTGGCGCCACTGGAGCATCATCGACGCGCAGTTGGCCCGACACAGGTATATGCTCGGCGACGAATACACCTTGGTGGACATGGCGGTATGGGGATGGGCGCGCGCAGTGCCTTTCATCCTGGGCGCCCAAGCATGGGAAAAGCTGCCGAACGTCAAGCGTCTTCTCGACGAGATCAATGCCCGACCGGCAGCGCAGAGCGCTGAAGCGCTCGCAACGCGCCACGCGTTCAAGGCCGAGATGGACGACGATGCACGCAAGGCGCTGTTTCCGCAGAACGCTCGCCTCGGCATCTGAGCATCATTGCGCCGACGGCGCGGCCAGTCCTTCCTCTGCGCGGACGCAGCCATTCCCGGTTGTGTGCCCGCGCGTGGGGCGGCCAGTGTCGGGCATCGTGCGCGATTTCCCCGCCATGCTGCTCGATATACGTGCGCGTCGCCTCGAAGTAACTGAACGTCGATTCGCTTGCCGTGAAATGCAGCGCCATCAGCCGGCTGGTCGCATCGTCGACATACACCAGCAGCGTGCAGGCCGGCGCACGGTCCTCGAACCAGCGGTGATCGCTGCCATCGATCTGCACCAGTTCGCCGAAACGTGCGCGCCGGGCGCGCGGCTGGTAGACCTTCGGTGGGCGCTGCCGGCGCGGCACCCAGAGACCCGCGTCCATCATCAGCCGACGAACCATTTCCTTCGCCAGCCGGATGCCGTGACATTCCCAAAGCTTCTCGCACGCCAGCGTCGGCCCGAAATCCGCTGATCGACCCTTAAGAGCCGTCCGGGCATCTAGGCCGAATGACTCAAACGCACCTTGGAGCGGTCACAGATCGCGCGCGACAATCTCGCACTTTGTGGCAGATCCTGCAGCGAAAAAGGGCTGCACGATCCGGTGGTTCGCCGATCCTTCCATCGCCTGACTGCCATGAGTCTTGCAGCCTGATGGCGGGCGTTCACACCATTGGATCCGAGCCTGTCTCTGGCTTGCCGCCTTTCGTACAGAGGTGATCGAGAAGGTGCATGGCCGCTATCGGCAAGGGCGCGGTGGGTTTGAATAATAGCTTGAGCTGCCGCCCCGCCCACTGTTCGTCGAGCCTCACTTTCACATAGTCGGCATGATCCCGTTCGGCGAGTGCGATCTCCGGGATGATGGCAATTCCCAGTCCGGCAATCACCATATTGCGAATCGCCTCGAAGTTTGTGACCTGAATGGCCAGTCGCATTGGACGCCCCACCGCTTTCGCCGCCTGGGTAGCAAGGGCAAGAATGGACGCACCGTCTTGCATGCCAACGTGCTCGTAGTCGAGGGTCTCTGCGAATTTCACGCTTTCGCGTCGACCCAGGGGATGGTCCGCTGGCGTGATCAACACGAGTCGATCAGTGCGAAAAGGTCGTTCAGACAGGCTTTCGTCGATGCCTGATGCTGCGCATATGCCTACATCCGCATCACCGCTGAGTACGTCCCGCGATACCTGGTCGCTGAGACGTTCAACCAGCCCGATCTGAACCTCGGGAAAGCGATCGACAAACGATTTGAGCGCCTTCGGCAAATAATGCGCCATTGCCGTCAGGTTGACGGACAGCCGCACCAACCCTCGCACTCCGTCTCTATGCCGGCCCATTTCATTTTCGATTTCCTGCAAATTGCCCATGACGATCTTCGCCCGCCGATATAGCGCGAGGCCCGCGGGCGTCGGCTCGACACCGCGGCTACGGCGATGCAGCAACGGCGTTCCGGCGGCCCGCTCCAGCTCCGAGATGCGGCGACTGACAGCGGATACCACAACACTCCCCCGCTCGGAAGCGGCGGAAATACTGCCTCCTTCAATCGTAAAAATAAAGAGCCGTAAAGTCTCAATATCGAAACGCATGGTCTGACCAATCCTTCACATAAACGCAGGCCGAAGCGCTTTGCCGGCCCGTGACAGCAGGTGTCGCGAACGGTCAATTCAGTCCGATCCCCGGCTTGTTATCCTCACTGGCAAGCATCTCCTACGCTTTCCATGACGGATAACCATGGCTTACCCCCAAACCCTGCTTGAAAAGATTTGGCAGCGACACGTCGTTTCACAACTGGATGACGATTATTTCTTGCTATATGTCGACCGGCACTTGCTGAATGAGGTGACGAGTCCTCAGGCATTCGACGGCTTACGCGCCGCCTCGCGCCAACCGTGGCGCGCTTCATCGGTATTGGCGACCGCCGACCATAATATTCCCACAACCAATCGCCTTGTGGGCATGCACAACGAATCGGCCACGCGGCAGTTCGCGGCGCTACAGCAGAATTGCAGCGAATACGCTTTGCGCTTTTTCGAGCTCACGGACCGCAGGCAAGGAATTCTGCACGTCGTCGCACCCGAGTTGGGTGAGACGCTGCCTGGCATGACGATAGCGTGCGGCGATTCGCACACCACGACGCATGGTGCATTCGGCGCGCTGGCGCTCGGCATCGGTACCTCGGACGTGGAACAGATTCTCGCAACGCAATGTCTGGTTATGCGCCGGCCCAAGACGCTGAACGCGCAAATCAGCGGCGAACTACCGCGCGGCACCTACGCGAAAGACGTCGCGCTGGCGTTTATCGGCCGGTATAAATCCGACTTTGCGACCGGCTTTGCATTGGAATTTTCAGGCGAGACGGTTTCCGGATTCAGCATGGAAAGCCGCATGACATTGTGCAACATGGCAGTGGAAGCAGGCGCTCGCTGTGCGCTGATAGGTGTCGACAAGACGGTGATCGACTATCTCGACGGACGCCCGTCAAGCCCAGTTGGGACAGAGTGGGAAGACGCAAAGCGGCTGTGGTCGACGTTGCATAGCGATCCCTCGGCTCGCTTCGACCAGACGGCCGTGTTCGATGTGAGCGACCTGCGACCCCAGGTGACATGGGGAACGACGCCCGCCATGGTCACGAGTATTGACGGACAGGTACCGAACCCCGCTGCCGGGTCGACTCACGAGCAGCGCGAAGCGGCAATGCGCGCGCTCGATTACATGGGGTTGGAAGCTGGAACGCGGATTCGGGAAATCGGACTGGATAAGATTTTTATCGGCTCGTGCACCAATGCGCGCATCGAGGATCTGCGCATTGCCGCCGATGTCGTGAAGGGCAGAAAGGTCGCGTCCACGATCCGGCAGGCGCTGGTCGTGCCCGGTTCTGGGAACGTCAAGTACCAGGCGGAAGAAGAAGGTCTGGACCAGATTTTTGTCGAGGCAGGTTTCGAGTGGCGCGAGCCAGGTTGCTCGATGTGCCTTGGGATGAACAACGACAGTCTTGGTGAAGGTGAACGCTGCGCGTCGACTTCGAATCGAAATTTCGAAGGACGACAAGGGCGTGGTGGCCGCAGCCATCTGGTGAGCCCGGCTATGGCGGCTGCAGCAGCTATCGCCGGACATTTCATCGACCCAGCGGAGCTTTGAATGAAACCATTCCTGATTCTGAAGACCCACCCGGTGCCGATCGACCGTACCGACGTCGACACCGACGCGATCCTGCCGAAGCAGTACATGGCGATGACGAGCCGCGTCGGATTCGGCGATTACCTGTTCGACAACTGGCGCTATGCCGAAGCGGGCGAACCTGGCGACGACATCACCAAACGGACGAAGCGGCGGGACTTCTCACTTAATCAGCCTCGTTATCAAGGCGCGCAAATCATGCTGTGCCGCGCCAACTTCGGATGCGGGTCGAGCCGCGAGCATGCGGTTTGGGCGTTAGCCGACTGGGGGATCAAAGCCATCATCGCACCCAGTTACGGTGATATTTTCTATGGCAACTGCTTCAAGAACGGCGTACTTCCAATAAGGCTGCCGACCGCTGTTGTGGAAGAGTTGTTCAACGACCTGGCCCGGACAGACGAACCGACACCCATGACGATCGATCTCCCGGAGCAACGCGTCGTTTGCCAGGGCGGGAAGAGTTATCCGTTTGACCTAGATGCCTCCCGCAAGAATTCTCTGCTGTCGGGCCTTGATGAAATCGGGCAGATATTGGCTAGCTACAGCGAGCAGATAAAGGCGTTCGAAAAGATCCACTTCGCCGCTGAGCCTTGGTTGGCATGACGCGAGATAGAGGTGGCCCCGTTCGTTCGGACAGTTTTTTCGATTTTTAAGTGGAACGCTGGGTGGTCACGCTGCCAATTTAATCGCGGGCAGCATCGCGAAGTAAGCTTCATCCGGGGTCTTGTTCGATAGACTTGAATGAGGCCTTTGCTGGTTGTACAAGCCGTCAACACAACGCCCATATCACCGAGTCAAGGGAAGTTCTCTATCGCTGGCACCCGTGGTACGGGCACACGGTATGGATTTTCACCACGATAGAGAGGAAGAACGCCGAGTCAGTGCTGCGCTGTGCGCGAGAGCCGTTCGATACAGCGGGCTTGTTGGAGGTCCCGCAATGGATGTTCGATCCCGTTGCCTGCTGTCGCATTACTGCGGCAACGTCTCCCGCCGTCAGCTGTGAAGCGTTGAGGGAACTGAAGCACCTCCTGGCGCAGGCGCCTGCTGCCGGGCAGCGCGGTATGGTACAAGCCGAGCACCATCCCTTGCTCCGTACAGGAGGTGCTGATGCGACGCCAGACCAGCCCGCAACCGGGCGCTCAACTCGACCTGTTTCATCCTTTTCCGGAGACGCCACAATGGACGCACCTGCCGCAGGAGGTCCGGCAGGAGGCGGTGCGTCTGCTGGCGCAACTGCTGCGGCAACACCGTCGCGGGCTGTTCGCCGTCGTACACGAGCCGGAGGTGCGTGATGAGTGACAAGATTCGGGCACAGCATCTGACGCGAAAGGCCATGCTGTACGTGCGCCAGTCGTCGGCTTACCAGGTCAGCCACAATCTGGAGAGCCAGAAGCTGCAGTATGCGATGCAGGATCGTCTGCATCAATTGGGCTGGAACGAGATCGAAGTGATCGACGAGGATCTGGGGCGCTCCGCGGCCGGAACGCAAACGCGCACGGGCTTCGAACGGATGGTGGCAGAGGTCTGTCTTGGGCACGTCGGCGCAGTTGCCGCTCGCGAGGTTTCGCGATTCGCGCGCAACAGTCGCGAGTGGCAGCAACTGGTTGAGGTGTGCCGCATCGTCGACACGGTGCTCATTGATCAGGAGACCGTGTACGCGCCACGGCAGAGCAACGATCGCTTACTGCTCGGCTTGAAGGGCAGCCTGAACGAATACGAGCTGGATCTGTTGCGTCAGCGTTCGCTGGAAGCCCGGCGGGAGAAGGCCAAACGCGGCGAACTCGTCGTCGCGGCACCAGTGGGTTACTGCAAGACCGAAGACCAGCGCCTGGAGAAGGATCCGGATCTACGCGTGCAGGACGCCATCCGCTTAGTATTCCGCCAGTTCGGCGCGATTGGTTCGGTGCGTCAGACGTTGTTATGGTTCCTGGAGCATGGGCTCCAGCTACCAGCCTGTACGCCACGCGGCGAACTCAGCTGGAAACGGCCCAGCTACGGCACCGTGTACCGGATCTTGACCAACCCCATCTACGGTGGTGCGTATGCCTATGGCAAGACCGAATGTGCGATCGATTACAAGGCCGGGGAACCGCGCAAACGCGATCGCCGCAAACCGCGAGATCAGTGGCTTGCGCTCATTCCCAATGCCCACGACGGGTACATTGATTGGGATGAATTCGAACGGATCCAGCGCGCGATCAGTGGCAACCTGCATCTGCCCGGACACCCGGGCGCCCCGAAGAACGGTGAGGCCCTGCTGGCGGGACTGTTGCGGTGCCGGCGCTGTGCGAACAAGCTGACGCTACACTACACGGGTAACAGGCACGACGCCTTGCGCTATAGCTGTCAACGCGGCTGGCTGGACAAGGGGCGACCGCGTTGTATTGCGTTCGGTGGCGCACGCGCGGACGCAGCCATTGCCGAGGCGGTCTTGCAGGTTGTTCAACCGGCAGCAATTGAGGCAGCAATCGTGGCACGCGACGACGAGACCCGGAAGCAGGATGAAGTGCTGGCCGCGCTGCAGCGGGATCTGCAGGCGGCACGCTACGCCGCGCAACGCGCGCAGAAACAGTACGACGCTGCTGACCCCGAGAACCGGCTTGTCGCCGACGAACTGGAGAGGCGCTGGAATGATGCGCTACTTCGCGTAGATGAACTGGAATCGCGTATTGAACAACAGTCGCGCACATCTGGCGAGATACCGCCTGCTCAGCCCGAGGAGTTTGCTGATCTTGCCGCAGCGCTGGAATCGATCTGGCCGCAGGCCGATGCCCGTCTGAAGAAGCGCATTGTGCGCACGCTGATCCACGAAGTCGTCGTCGACGTTGACAACGTAACGAGCGAAATTGTGCTCGTCATCCACTGGATGGGCGGAGTGCATACCGAGATTCGCGTGCCACGGCGGCGTCGCGGAGAGAACACCACGCATACGTCACGTGAAGCGATTGATGCCGTACGTCAGCTTGTCCGGATCTTTCCGGATCTGTTGATTGCCGGCGTGCTCAATCGCAATGACCTGCGAACCGGTCGGGGTAACTTCTGGACCCAGGAGCGAGTTACCGCCTTGCGCAGCCACCATCAGATCCCTGTCTATTCGAGCGAGCGGCGCGCAACCGAAGGATGGATGACGTTGACCGAGGCAGCCGCGTTCGTTGGTGTGAGCCCCAGCACGCTCAGGCTTGCAGTTGATCGCAACGAGATCCCTGCCGAACATCCGTTACCCAACGGGCCCTGGATCTTCAATCGCGATTCATTGAGCGGGGACGCAGTTATCGAACTCGTCGCGCGCGCTCGTGCACGGCGCCCACACCCCACAATACCAACGGCACAACAGGGCTCTCTAGATTTATCAACGACATAGCGAGGTTGGGCAGTATGAAACACACTTGTACCACGTCAGGTAATTAGCGATGGACTTCCGTGCCTGGCCGACGGACTCATAGGCGTTCAAATATATCTCTTCGTACTTCACGCTGCGCCACAGCCGTTCGATAAAAACGTTGTCCCGCCAACTTCCCTTGCCATCCATCGACAAGGCGATTCCGCGCGAGAGGACCGCGTCGGTGAAGACGGTACTGGTGAATTGGCTGCCTTGATCGGTGTTGACGATCTCAGGCAATCCATATTTCGCGAATGCTTCTTCAAGCGCTGCCACCGCATGTTCAGCTTCCATCGTGATCGCGACTCGGTGCGCTAAAACACGGCGGCTGGCCCAATCGATCACAGCAGTGAGATACACGAAGCCGTGTGCCATAGGCACGTATGTTGTGTCCAATGCGTACACCTGGTTGCTACGCTCGACCTTCCGATTGCGCAGCAGGTATGGCCAGATCTTGTGAGCCAGATGTTTGCGGCTCAAGTTCGGCTTGCGATATAGCGCTTCGATGCCCATTTTGCGCATCAACGTGCCGACGTGCTTGCGTCCGACCACTATGCCCTCTCGCTTGAGCAGGCGCATCAACATGCGCGCGCCGGCAAACGGGTGCTCCAGGTGCAACTCGTCGATGCGGCGCATGAGCGCCAGATCCGCGGCACTGACCGGGCTCGGCGCGTAGTACGCACTGGATCGGCTGATGCCGACCAGCTTGACCTGCCGGGAAACCGGCAGGGGGTGAGCACGATCAATCATTTCTTTGCGCTCAGCAGGCCTGCCTTGCCGAGCGCGCCGGACAAAAAATCATTCTCCAGCGCCAATTGGCCGATCTTCGCGTGCAACGTCTTCAGGTCCACCGGCGGCTCATTGACGGGCGCGCCCGCCGCGCCGAACACATCGGCCGCTCGTTCTTGCAACTGCCGCTTCCATTCTGTGATCTGGTTCGGATGAACCTCAAACTGCTGCGCCAATTCTGCCAGCGTACGCTCGCCGCGTACGGCTGCCAGTGCCACCTTCGCCTTGAACGCCGCTGAGTGCGTGCGCCGGGTTCTCTTCGTCATCGTCTGGTTTCCTTTGTAGGCATTATGCCCATTTCAGAACCCAGCGATTCCACCTAACCGACTGTCCAGATCTCCGGGGCCACCTCTGATCGCCATCTCTTCGAGATCCCGTAGACTCAGCGAGCAAGCCACGTACCACCGCACGTAAAGCACGATCACGCTGACGCGAGCGAGGTACGTGAAAACCCCTCATCGCGGGCGCTTCGCCAGTACGACCTCGATACCGCCGCCTTGCAACGGCCTGGTATTCGCGAGCCGACTCGCGATGCTCGCCACGAGGCCCTCGTAGATAGGCGTCGATGCGGCTTGCGCAGGCGACAGAAAGAAGACTTTCGTACACTTTCGTACACCCTATTCGTCACCGCTTCTGATCATGAACGCGTCAGGAGTCCGGTCGGGCCATTCAGTGTTGGAGCTGTTCTCTTTTGCGTCCGGGGACCGGTTGCCCATCATCGTCACTTCGTCGAGCGGCGGCTCCGCCTTCGGAAACGGACGTTGGTCGGCGCATGGCGGAAGACCGCTCCTAGCCGACCCCAGCCCGATGCCGAACCTCGCCAGTTATCCGATTGTCGTCCCTACGACGGCGTTCTCCGCGAATGCTGCCGCTCAATTGTGGCCGAACTCAATCCGCCTTAACCTATCACCTGGCCCCGAACCAAAAACCGCGCGATGCAAGCACATCCGTTGCGTCTCTTTCCCGGTGACGATCTGCGTGTCGCCCTCGAAGAAGTGCTGCGCCAAGCCAAGGTGCCGGCGGCCTTCGTGATCCAGGGCATCGGGAGCCTCAGCGTTGCCCAATTGCGATTTGCCGGGAACGAAGATCCTACGGAGCTGCGCGACGATCTGGAAATCCTGACGCTCGTGGGTCCATATCATTTGATGGAGCGCATCTGCACATGTCGGTTGCCGACCCGCGCGGTCGAGTATTCGGTGGTCATGTGGGACGCGGTTGCACGGTCCGTACAACCGCGGAGATATTGCTGGCCCTTCTTCCCGAACACCACTTCTACAGGGAGCGTGACTTAAGTTCAGGGTTCATAGAACTCGTGATACGAAATGAGCCACCCATGGAGTAGGCTAAACGGCTTTGTCAACTTGCCGAGAGTGAGGCGGCACGGGGGCAGATACGACTACTGGTCAGAAAGCAGTGGACGGATTTTGGGTGAGCTCGGTGAAACGATGCCACGCGTCAAACCGTTGAGCGAGCTGTTTGCGGTAGAGAGACGCGCGCAGCAGATGCCGCTTGAGCGCGAAATGTTGCCGGATCGGTCCGAAGCACGAGAGAAATTTCTTCGTGCGTTTCGGGTCGCGAAAGCCGCGCATGCGCCGCTCGCGCTCGCGTGTCGGTTGGTGGCTGTTCTCCGCGCGGTTGTTCAGCCGAACTGCCGCTTTGACGAACACGTGCTTCACGTTCGCAAGTTCGGGGATCTCGGCTTTTGCCGCCGCATAGCTGCGCAGCTGATCGGTGACGATCTTGCGCGGCACCGGGCTCGAACGCAGCACACGCTTGAAGAAGCGTTTGGCAGCGGCTTTGTCACGCCGCTTTTGCAGCAGGATGTCGAGTTCGGCGCCATGCTCGTCGACCGCACGCCACAGCAGATACGGTTCGCCACGCAGCGTGACGAACATCTCGTCAAGGTGCCACGTGTTACCCGGCTTGCGTCGCGCCGCTTTCACCCGGTGAGCGAAGCCCTTGCCAAACTTATCGCACCAACATCGGATTGTCTCGTATGTCACGGTCACACCGCGCTCGAAGAGCAGTTCCTCGATGTCACGCAAGCTCAACTGGAAGCGGAAATACCATCGAACAGCGCAGCTGATGACACCAGCCGGGAAACGGTGACCGTGATAGAGCGATTTCAATTTGATCATCGTGCCATCTTATCCGACGGGTCACGTAACCTGACAACGCCCCGTGAGGATGTGCTGGCGCATGCGTACGCCCAGTGTCGCTCGAACAGGGGCGCGCCGGGTGTCGATCGGCAGGACTTCGCGGAGATCGAAGCGTACGGGGTGCAGAAGTGGCTCGGCGAACTGGCGCTTGCGCTCAGGCAGGAGAGTTACCGGCCGGACCCCATCAGAAGAGTGTTTATCCCGAAGGCTAATGGCAAGCTGAGGCCACTGGGCATCTCGACCCTGCGTGATCGGGTGTGCATGACAGCAGCAATGCTGGTGCTCGAACCGATCTTCGAAGCGGACCTTCCATCAGAGCAGTACGCTTACCGCCCGGGGCGAAACGCCCAGCAAGCGGTGATCGAGGTGGAGGAACGGCTGCATCGAGGGCAAACGGACGTTGTTGATGCCGACCTTGCGGACTACTTCGGAAGTATTCCACACGCCGAGCTGATGCTGTCGCTTGTCTCGGGTAGTGGCGCGTCGAGCTCGCAAAACCAGACCGCTGCAGCGGTCGGCGCGCGTCGCAGCTTCTAAAGCGATCCCGCTCGTTGATTGCCCAAAAGGCGCCGCACTTTGCGGCGCCTTCAAACTGCTGACAAAGCACCTCCAAAGCCTGGCCACGCGTCAGGCTTTGTCATTTAATGAGTGTCATGCTCAGGAAACTGACCCCAGCACCTGTTCATTATCGATAAAGGTTCCCCACACCGGCACCGATTTTGTCGTTCTCCTCGATAAGTCTTCTTGCGAGCGCGTCCGCGCGCTCCATCTCTTCATCGGGCGCAGGCGAAGCGCTGGCACCCGCGGGATCGACAGCCGTGTTTAATGTGCCGTCGCGTTGATGGGTATCGACCGACACGGTCATCGACAGGCCGACTCGCAGCGGATGAGCGGCCAGTTCCCCAGGGTCTAGGGAAACCACCACAGGCACGCGCTGAACGACCTTGATCCAGTTGCCGGCCGCGTTTTGCGGGGGCAACATCGAAAACGCACTGCCCGTTCCTGGCGACAGTCCGCCGATCCGGCCGTGGAATACCATTCCCGCACCATACAGGTCGGAGACGGCGGAAACCGTCTGGCCGATTCGCAGGTTGCGGATCTGTCCTTCCTTGAAGTTTGCCTCAATCCATAGTTGCTTGACCGGCACGACCGTCATCAGTTGTGCGCCGGCCGGTACTGGCTGCCCGATCTGGACCGAGCGCTGGGCCACGGCGCCTTCGAGCGGCGCAACGATGGTCGTTCGCGCGACCCGTACATAAGCGAGCTTCAATTGCTGTATCGCCTGCATCACGGCCGGATCGTCTTCAATATGCCTGGAGCCACTCCCGGCCAGGCCGCTGGCAAGCTGACTGCGCGCCGCGGCAAGATTGGCCTGCGCGACCTCGACCGACTCCCGGGCGCGCGCATACTCTTCGCCGGAGACCACCTCCACCGTTGCACCAGAGCGCGCCTTCAATACCTGTTCGGCCAGCGCGAGTTCCGCAGCGCGAGCGTTGACGGCGGCCCGGTACATCGCATTGGAGAAGTTGGCGCTGCGGGCCTGCCTCACGGCGCGGATCAATTGCGCTTCGGCCTGCCCCAGCGCGATGCGCGCCTCGGTGTCGTCGAGCTGGACGAGCGGTTGCCCAACCTTGACGTACTGCGTATTGCCGGCTAGCACCGCGCGCGCGGTGCCTGCCACCTGCGCCGCGATCGGCACGACGTTGCCGGCGACATACGCATTATCCGTTTCCTCGATGTAGCGCCCGGACATGAACCAGTGCACCCCGGCCGCAACGGCCACGGCTGCCGCGATGCCGAGTAGCACCGCAAGCATGCGATTTCGCCGGGTAATCGTGCTGGGATCGCGCTCTGTCACCGCCACGTGGTCGCCAAGCAGGTTTTCTGTACTCATACGACTCAGCTGGAGGAAGGGTTGATAGAAGGGCGGTTGTCACGCATCTTTTCGTGAAGATCCAGATTCGCGGGCTGAACCGGTGAAGCGACGGAGGTTCTTGGCTGAATCGCGTCGAACCCGCCGCCGAGTGCCCGGATCAACGCAACGTCGGCATCGCGGCGTTGCGCGTCGAGTTCGAGGAGCCGCAGTTGTTCGTCAAGTTGCATGCGTTGCATCAGCACGTCCGACTGCTGGATCAGGCCGCGGCGTTGCCGCTCGCTGGCGACGGCAAGCATCCGCTCGCGCGCGGCGATGATCCGCTTCTGCTCGTCGATGAGTGCAGTGAGGTTTCGCATCGTTGCAATCGAACGGGCCACTTCCGCGAGGGCGTTATCGAGCGTCTTGTTGTACGTTGCGATCATTTCGTCTGCTTGTGCATAGTCGCCGCGCAGTTGCGAGCGCAGCTGGCCGCGTTCGAAAATCGGCAGGGAGACGGCCGGGCCCAATGCAAAGAATGCGGACGCGCTCGAAAACAGCGAGCCGAGACTAAGCGACGCCAGGCCACCCGCAGCGGACAGATTGATGTTCGGATAGAAGGCCGCACGGGTTGCCGCGATCTTTGCCGTCGCGGCCTGCACGCGCAGTTTCGCTGCGACGATATCAGGGCGCCGTCCAAGCAGTTCGAGCGGCAGATTCGGGGGTACGGACAAGGCGTCGGAGTCGGCCAGCGTCGGCCGTTGCAACGAGAGGCCGCGTTCCGAACCGTTGCCGGTCAGAGCACCGATCTGCAACCC
Source organism: Paraburkholderia kirstenboschensis (assembly GCF_032806925.1). Classification (NCBI taxonomy): domain Bacteria; kingdom Pseudomonadati; phylum Pseudomonadota; class Betaproteobacteria; order Burkholderiales; family Burkholderiaceae; genus Paraburkholderia; species Paraburkholderia kirstenboschensis. The sequence continues at coordinate 422,414 of NZ_CP136511.1, forward strand.
CGTTTGCGTGATTGAATCGTCATTCGCCAGCAATTGCATGCGGAGGGTGGCCTGCTCGATATGTTCCTGCTGCGCACCGTAGCTACCGTCGATTCCCCTCGTCTCGCGCGTGCGCCGGATCGCGTCGAGTTGGTCCGCTTGATGGCGCCTCGCCTGAAGCAGGTCGTGCTTCGCATACTCGTAGGCGAGTCGGCCGTAAAGGGTGACTAGCGAAGTGATGATGGTCAGGCGGGCCTGCTGCGCATCGACGCGCGCGGCGTCGCGGGCGGACACGAGCGCCTGCGTCAGCGCGCGGTTCTTGCCCCACAGATCCAGTTCGTAGTTGGCGCCGACAATCACGCTTGCGGGCGACACCCAAGGGTCGCTAAAGAGATTGATCGGCACCGTGGTGCCCGCGACGTTCACGTTCGCCGCGCCGTCGATTGCAGGCATGCGCGCCTTGTATGCCGCCACCGCCGCGCCGCCCGTGAGTCCTGTACCCGAGGCGAACTGGTCGAGTTGCGACTGCGCCTCGGCTATGCGCGCGCTGGCCACCTGGATGTCCGGGTTGCCGGCACAGGCCTCATCGACGAGCGCATCGAGTTGTTTGTCATGAAACGACGCGAACCATTGCGCTTCCGGCCACGTGCCGTCCGCATCCTTCGTGGTCTGGGCGAGCGCGTCCGCCCCGGGCGAATGCATTACGAGCGGGCGGTGGGGGCCGTGGTCCGCGCACCCACCTAGTGTGCCCAGCACAGATAGCGAAGCGGCTGACGCGCAAACCCACAGGCACTTCAGTGCACGGCGAACAGAGCAGATAGGGAGCGTCATCGATTAGCCGCGCGCGAGACGGGCAGCAAGCCGCGGGCGAGCGGCTTCGAGCGGCCCCAGCCTGCCGAGCAGGCCGTCAACAATCCCGCAGCCGATACCGGAAAGTTTCGCCAGCTTGCCGGATTCGAAGAGCAACACCTGGAAGACTTGCAGCAGCGTGATGAGATTGGGTACGAACGCAATCGGGAGCGACGGGATGTATTGAATACACAGGTGCATGCCGTTGCGCGCCATGTAATAGCGTCGAAATGCGGGGTGATTCATCGAGGTGAGGCGAATCGGGCCGAGCCGGTGTTGCCGCTTTTCGCCGATCCGATGCGACAAGGTGAGCCGCGGCTCGACATAGAACTGTACGCCGCGCAGTAGCGCACGCAATGAATATTCAGTGTCCACATGATCGATGAATAGCGCTTCCGCGAACGCGCCCAAACGCCGGTAGGCGCGGCACGAGATGACGCATCCCGAGGAAAGGAGAAAGGAGCACGGCTGCAAGGACGCACCCGCTTCGAACATCAGCGTACGGATCGAAAAGCCGTTGCTGTATATCTGCGGCAGGAAGCGCCTGATGTTCTCGTCATAGATGCGCGGTCCGATGGCGAAGGCTCGCGGGCCGAGCGCCACACACGACTCGAGCATCACCCGGAAGTAATCGGCACTCACCTGCGAATCCTGATCGAACAGGGCAACGGCGCCAAAGCCGCGTTCGAATAGGCGCGCAAGGCCCCGATTGTAAGCGCCGGCGATACCTCCGCGATTGGCATTCCACAGGTATTCGATGCCCTGCGCGCCAAGCGCCTCGGCTATCGCGGCAGATCCCGCAGGCGAGTTATCGACGACCAGCAGAGGCGCACCGTGCCCGCCCAATTCGATCAGATGCGCCAAGTGCTGGCGAGTCGGTCGATACAGCACGGCCAATGCGCCGAGCAACGGCGCAACGCTACCGTCGATGGCCACGCTGCCTGGGGAGGAGGTCGTTTCGCTCATGATCGTCACACTGTGATGGGTATCACTGTCCGGCGCGCGCAGCGGACACGCCGTGCCATGGTTTCGTTGCCCACATCAGCATGGCGAGTGCGAGGCACACCAGGCTTGCCATGTAAAACAGGTCGTTGGTCGCCATCATGTAGGCCTGTTGCTCAACGACATTGCGTACTACGGTCAATTGATTGCCAACAGGTCCGAATGCTTGCAGCGATCGCAGGAATTGACTCGTACCGCTGGACGCCTGCGTGACCGACTGCGCAAGTGTGCCGTAGTGCTGTGCCGCGCGGTTGTCCCACCACGTGACGCTGAGCGCGGTGCCGAGTGCGGCGGACAGCGTACGCAGGAAATTCGATAGGCCGGACGCTGCTGCGAGCTTCTCGTTGGGGATGCGCGACAGGATCGCCGCGCTCAACGGGATAAAAAAGCACGGCAGGCCGATGCCTTGAATAAACGTCGGCGTGACGATCTGCGAGAACGACATGGTCAGGGTGAAGTGGGCGTCCCACGCCAGCACGGCAAAAAACACCATAAAGCCGAACGACGTCACGATGCGGGCATCGAAGCGGTCCAGAAAGATTCCAATCAGCATGGAAAAGACGAGTGCGAGGATGCCGAGCGGCGCAACGGTCAAACCCGCCTGGAACGCGGTGTACCCCATCACGGTTTGCAGCCACAGCGGAAAGATGACGCCAATCACCGAGAAGCTCACCATCCCGAGCGAAATGATCGCGACGCCGAAGGAGAAGGTGCGATCGCGAAACAGGCTGAGGTCGATGACCGGAAATGGTTCGGCCGACTCCCAGATCAGCAGCGAGACCAGGGCGAGCGCAGCGATCGACGAAAGGCAGACGATCAGCGGCGAGTCGAACCAGCCGTGGTCGCGCCCAAGGTCGAGCATGCCTTGTAGCGCGCCGACGCCGACGACGAGCAGCACAATGCCCATCGTATCTATCGGCGGCTGGCGAGCATCTGGACGCTCGCGCTGCAAAAGTGCTGCGCATGCGGCGAATGCGAACAGGCCGATCGGTAGATTGATGAAGAATATCCACGGCCACGAAAACTGGTCGATGATCCAGCCGCCGAGGACCGGTCCGAAGATCGGTGCGAGCAGAACCGTCATCGCCCAAAGTGCAAGCGCCAGCACTCGCCTGTGCGGTGGAAACGATCGCAACAGGATGGCCTGCGACAACGGCACCATCGGGCCTGAGCTGAGTCCCTGCATGGCACGGCACAGAACAAGCAGTTCCAGGTTGCCCGCCATGCCGCACAGCAGTGAAGTCAGCGTGAACATCAGCACCGACCAGATGAACAGACGCGCCTCGCCAAACCGCTGCGACAGCCAGCCTGTCAGCGGCACAGCAATGGCCGCCGCGACCGAATAGGAGCTGATGACCCAGGTCGCCTGCGAGTTCGACACGGCGAGACTGCCTGCGATGGACGGCACGGCGACGTTCGTGACGGTCGAGTCGAGCACCTCGATGAAGGTGGCGAGTGAAAGCGCGAAGGTCAGCAACGCAAGCCACGCCCCGCGCAATGGCGGAGCTTCCCGAGCTCCGACGTCCTGTGTGGCCATGCCGCTTGAAGTACTCATATGGTGCTCTATTCCCGGATTCGTTCAGGCGACCGAACGCGTGCCGGCGGCGGGGCGGCGATCGGCCAACCGCTCGATGTACTGCGCGGCTGCCTCGCAGGCATCGGGGGCCGTGCCGATCAGCTCTTTCGCCATCGCGCAACGGGCCGCGACCAACCCGTCCGTAGCAATGCGTGTGAGCGCCGCCGCCAGCGCTTTGCCGCTTGCAGGACTGTCGATGCGAATACCGCAGCCACTCCTCGCTATCCGCTGCGCATTGTCGAACTGATCGTGCGCGAACGGGGTGACGACCTGGGGAATGCCTGCCGCGAAAGCGAGGGCGGCCGTGCCGATCCCTCCGTGATGGACCATTGCTGCGCAGCGTGGCAGGAGCGTTCGCATCGGTACAAAGTCACGCACCAGCAGGTCGCGGCGAGCGCGCGAGCGCTTGCTGATGGCGCGTGCGAGAACGATCGCGCGCGCACCTGTGCGGCGCAGCGCTTCATCTACCGCGTCGAGATACGTGCGCTCGTCCGTTCGTGTAGAGCCCGGTGTGAAGACGATTGGCCGTTCGCCCGACGAGAGGAAGTCGTTCAACTCGTCGTCGAATGTCTCGGGCGATACATCGTTAAAGAGCGGAAAGCCTGCCATGAAATGATTGCGCGGCCAATCAGGCTGGGCGGCCGCAAACCAGTTCGGAAACAGACATAACACGCCGTCTGTCGAATGCAGCCACTGGCCGAGGATACGGCTTGCCGGCGCGAGACCCAGCGCAGCCCGCACGTCGTTCAGGGCGGGGCCGCATGCCTTGTCGAGCACGCCTTTCTCGATCATTTCGATGCACTTTGCCCTGACCACAAGCGGCAGCCACATAGGCACGGTCAGACGCTTGTGTGTGGGCGGGGCGCTTGCGGAAAGCAGGGTCGACGGCGACACCTGCACGGATACGTAGGGCGTGCCATGAATTTCCTGCATCAAGCGGGCGGCGAATGCCCACAACGAACCGACCAGTACCGTGTCGGAGGTCGCCAGCGCAGCGAGCGTATCGAAGTGTGGCCGGATGGTCGGTGCGATGACGGTCCACAGCGTGCGAAACGACGTACGCGGATTCCATAGGGCACGGCTCGCAACCGCCTGCGCATACTCGTCCCACGTTCCGATCGGCACGAACGCGAAGCCGTATTGTTCTGCCAGCACAGCGAACTGCGGATGGGTGCAAAACACGATCCGATGTCCGCGCTGCACCAGCATTCGACCAATCCCGATGAGCGGATGAACGTCGCCTGCCGAACCGATTGCGGTGATGACGATTTGTGCCATGAGTCGCGCGGACCTCAATAGAGCCAAGGCACGAGCGCCCGTACTTCGCGGCGGTACGCGCGGTACGGGTCGCCGAAATACTCGGACAGCCACCGTTCCTCGACGCGGACCTTGTAGGCGAGCGAAGCGAAGATGAGCGCGAAGCCGATCACGCCTCGCCATTGCTCGGTGACCAGCGCGGCACCGGCGATTGCGAGCAGGCAGCCTGAGTAGATCGGATGACGGACGAGCGCGTACGGACCACTGCGGACCAGTTCGTGATCCGCCTTCAAGGTGACCGATACGCTCCAGTTCGGCCCGAGATGACGGCGACCCCAGACCGAAAAAGTCAGACCGGCGATGATGATCGCGATGCCGGTCCATTGCTGCGAATCGAAATGTGTGTTCGCCAGACTCCAGGCGCCGGCGAGCCTATCAGGCAGCGCAACCAATGCACAGCCGACGATCAGCGGAATCGACTGAACGGTACGCGAAAGACGATCCTCGCGTTTGACGGTTTTCTTCGCCCAGGAGGACGCTTTCATCCAGTAGACGAGCCAGACAGTCCACGGGCTGAGAATGGCAAGCGTGTGGTAGATCGTCATTTTCAGCCTCCGAAATCGGTGTTCAAGGAGGGTGCAAACGTTTGCGCTACAGGGGTGGAAGATAGCCCCTCAATCCGTGCACGTTCGAATTTCTGGTCGGCACCGAAGAAGTCGAGGATGGCTTCGCGCATGTAGGCAGCTTGCGTTCGCCCCTCCAGCTCGAGGAAATGCCCGGTGTTCGGCACAGTAGCGAAGTGGGCGTGCATGACGTAGCGCGCCAGAGTACGAATGTCTTCCGAGGTGGTGTATTCGTCGAGTTCGCCGTTGATGAACTTGACGCGGCATCGAATGCTGGCGAGTTTGTCGAGGTAGGTTTCGGGCCTCAGCGCCAGTATCTGATTGACGTGGAATGCAACCTGGCTCTGTTCTTCCTTCGGCAAGCTGGTCAGGTAGCGGAAATTCAGAAGCTTGAGGATGCGCGGCAGGTGCTTACCCACTGTGTCGTTCAGGAGTTGCGCGGCTTGCAGGTTTTCGCCGGCACAGAGCAGATTCCTTGCCCGGGTCACATAGGCGAGCATCGCATCGTTGAGAAACGGAGAGAACGATCCGATCACCGCGCGCTCGACGCTGGCCGGCTGCCGCGCCAGGGCGAGCAATGAGGCGAGGCCTCCCCAAGACACGGAATAGAGGTATTTCGGCTCGAAATGCTGAATCAGACGCAGCAGGATCTCGACTTCATCCTCTTTGGTCAGCAGGAAACCGGCGCGGTTGTGCTGCTTTGATTGCCCTACATAAGGCAGGTCGAAACAGATAACGTTATATCGTTCGCCGAGGTATTTGATTGTTTGCCCGAACGAGGCAGTTGTTGCTAAGGCTCCATTTACGAGAATTACACTCTTTCGTCCGGTATCGAAAACGTGCCTTTCGACCTGTACGTTGAGAGAGTTATGCAATTTAAATATTTCTTTTTCGACGGACATAGAGCCCCCGGCATTCAAAAATGAATGGCAAAATTTACCTTCACATATGTATAGCAATTCCGTGGACGAACACTCTCTTGGCGGCGCTGCGCCGCCAAGGGTACGGCTGTCCAGGATGTTACGGTGGATGAAAGGTGAGTTAATACTGTCCGATCAATTGATAAAAATCAAGGAATATTTAATTTAATGCATGAAACGATTTAGAAAGAAATATGCCAATCTATGTTCATGAAATGCGTTTTAGGTATTAATTTTTGGTGTCAGATGCATCAGAATTGCGGCGGTAACTTATTCCTCTCATTCCTGGAAAATATTTCCAAACTTCGAGCGGGATCAGGATCACCACGCGCAGCCGCGGATCGACGGCAAGCCGTTTGATGAGCTCGTCGATCAGCTCGGCGGGAGCCTATAGCCGAACGTCGGCCCAGGCCGAAAACTCGCCAACGATGTCATGCCGCTAATGGCCGTAGTACTGTGAAACGCGACACCTAGGCCGCAAGACGGCGACCGGCCGTAACGGGTCGGGCACGGCCGGTCGCGGGTATGTGCGGCTCCGAGACACAAGCGGAGCGGCACTGTGAAGCGCTGGCAGCATGCGTGGCCGAACGCGGCTATGATTGGAGGCGGCGATCTATGCCGAACCAGAAAAGGAGAATGCCGGGATGATTCACGTCATTGCCACGATCACTGCCCAGCCGGGTCAACGCGACGCCGTGCTGGCACTATTCGCCAAGAACCGCCCAGCGGTGCTGGCGGAAAACGGATGCATCAGCTACGAGGCGGTAGTCGACGTACCGAACTTCGGGACGATTCAGACACCGCTCGGCAATGACACATTTGCCGTAATCGAGCGCTGGGAAAGCGCCGAAGCGTTGAAGGCGCATGCGGCCTCTGCGCACATGGCCGAATATGGACGGAATACCAAGCCGTTGCTGGCTAGCCGCGTCATCAATGTGCTGCAGGCGTGCTAAAGCGGCGTACTAAACGTTCACCATCGGTCCCGCATCAGCGCGTCCGCCCTTGTCGAGTGGCAAAGAAGCTAGAGATTTTTCGACTGGCACGCCCCTTTCTGGCAATCAGTCACTGTCCGGCCAGCTACGGACGTTCGCCGAAGCCTTCGCGCGGACGTTCGAGCGTCGGCCTCACCCCACACAACGGACCTTCGTGCCGGATTATGTCGGGCGGGCTATCCGATATCGCCGGCTCAAATTCCGCCCGTCGCTGACGTTCAGCAACGTTTTACGCGGCTCCGAACTATCGCGCTATTCGGCCCGTAGGCATTGGCAACACTGACCAATGACGTGAGGTCAGGCGCGCGTGGTGTCAGCTCAAGTTGCGGGGTTCTTCGGTTTGCCATTGACTAGGCGCCACGCCTCCATGATGACGTTCATCGCGTGATCCACATCGGGTGGGTCGTCGCCCAGGAGATAACTGACACGCGCCGGTTCCGTCGCAGTAAAACGGTTAAGTCGTACAAAGGCAATATGATGAGGATAGCTTACATAACCAACGAGTAAAACTGGCAGGCTGCAGATGGCTTGATTTTGCCAGTGTGTATCATCTGCCCTTTGGCAATCATATGCATGATCTCGATGCCACTGAGAATGACGCGCGCGCAGCGGAAGTCCTTGAACCCGAGCATCGGTCGGATGATGCGTTTGATGGCCCGATGGTCCTGTTCAACCACGTTGTTGAGATACTTGACCTGACGGATCTCAATGGGTGTGTCGCACTCGGCGTTCATCGCGTGCAGCGCGGCCAGATTAGCTCCGCTTTTGTCGATCGTCACCGTCTCGGGTACGCCGTTTTGTCGGAACGATTTTTCGAAATACCGCTGGGCAGCAGCCTTGTTCCGCCTGGCTCGCAGAAGAAAATCGACCGTGTTGCCTTCTTTGTCCACGGCCCGGTAGAGGTACTTCCATTCGCCCCGGACCCTCACATAGGTTTCGTCCATCCTCCAGCTCTTGCCGACCGCTCGCTTGCACCGGCGGAAGGCCTTCTCAAGCGCGGGCAGAAGCTTGATGGCCCAGCGGTGCACCGTGGAATGATCCACCGCAATCCCACGCTCGGCCATCATTTCCTCGAGATGACGCAAGCTAAGCGGATAGGCAACGTACCAACGCGCGCAGGTCAGCATTACTTCCAGAGGATAGTGCAACCGTTTAAGCACCCGTGCCACCCCCGGATCCAGCGTCTTCATTCCTCACCCACGCGACCGTTTCGATCAGGGCAGATTAACAGAAGGCCTTGTTGCGACAAAACCGAAATCAAACCCTCACGATCCAGAAAGTCAATGAGGTGTCTGAGCGCGCTACGGTCCCCTGGACAAGGTCGTACACGCCGAGCACGATAGCGCAAATATCGCACCGCGTGATCGGAGCAGACGCTGTGCAAATCAATTCCCGTTCGTTCAAGCCAGCGGCTAAAAGAGGCAGCGAGCCGGACCTTGTACCGCAGTGACTGCACACTGTACCCCTGCTCAGCTATCGAATTCGCAAAGGCGACGATACGCGCCGCGATCGGTCCTTCCGGCGAGCGAGATAAAACGACATGGTCACAAATCGTGCACTTCATGATGGACTCCTTCCCGGACGCCGGGGGGCTGATGGAAGGAATCAAGACTATCTCTATCTCACAACACGCATTTGCCCACGAAATAAGGGCTATTGTTCAATTACAAGACATAGTCAGGAAGGGCACATAGTGCCTCCAATGTCTCCAACGACATTGCCGCCACAGCGCTGCAATGGAACTACTTCATGCCGGCGTAGACTGCACCGTCATTGCATTGTGGTTAGGCCACGAATCAGTCGAAACCACTCAAGTTTATTTGCACGCTCATTTAGCGTTCAAGGAAGCCGCGCTGGCTAAAGTCAAGTCCTCGAACGGTATACCATTGGGTCGATACCATGCAGGCGATAGGCTACTTGAGTTCCTAACCTCGTTGTGAAGACTCCGACTATGCCGAACGCGACCGACGTATGATCGGCAGCGAGGTCATTTTTCGGTGCCCAAATCGCCATCAGAGCCAGCCGTTCGGCATAGCGCGGGATCCGGCATGATCGGCAAAGCTCAACGGGATCAACCCGCGCGCCTATCTGGAATACGTCCTGACCCATATCGCTGATCACAAGATCTCACGCATCGACGAATTGCTGCCTTGGAACGTGGCCGACGAACTGAAGCCGGCCACTCCGCCTACACCCTTAACCGGGTAGATCTGGATAGATTTGCGTGGATCGTGTCCACGATCGCCGATCATGGACACGATCCCCCGTGATCTATACGAATTCCACCACGACAGCACCATCATGCCTCACGCGCGCGCGCGACTGAGGAACTGGCCCAGCCGAGTCGCTTACCCCGAGCGCCTCGCAGCCATGACTTCGCGGACGACGACGCGGCGCAGAGCCTTGCTGCGAGAACTCGCAGGCATCCGGGCATGCGGCCTTGCAACCGAGCGCGAAGAGGTCAGTGTCGGTCTCGCGTGCTTAGCAGCATACGTCGGGGGTGAGTCCGCTGGGCAAGCGGGTCGTGGTCAGCACCAGCGTGACGCTCGGCCGCCTCGATGGGCGGCGGGAAAAGCGGATCGCCACCGGGATCGCGCGCATCGCTGTGACGGATACATCTCGTCGAGAAGCGGAAGTCAATGCGGCTCGCCGCCTGGAGCCGCGCCCGTACCGCGATTTGCGTTGGCGCGAATCAGTGCATGATCGCGCCGTTCGTGTCGGCCCCGGGCAATCGCAATGAATCGCCGCTCTTGCGCGAAGCACGAGATCAGCTTCGGCAGTAGTGCCGAAGATTGATCATCGTATAGTCGAGGGTTTTGAGCGCATAGTGCTTCTCTTGCATCAACCCTCTTATGATCCGCTTTGCGCGTGTTCAAGCGCCCACTGCGCGACGTCCCGGTGTGTCGCGAACCAAACCTGCGGATGCGACTGCGCGTGCCTGATGATTTCTTCAAGAATCCAGATCCGCGACCGGTAGCCGGTCACATGTGGATGCATCGTCAGCTGGAAAATTCCGCCTTCCGCGTAGGCGGCGTCGAACTCGCGGCGAAAGATATCGTACACATCGGCGGGCGACGTGTAGGGCCGTATCGCTTCGAAGCGGTTCATCATCAGATAGGCGCCGTCGTCGCGAATCCACTCGACCGGCAACTCCACCAATCCGCTCGGCACGCCGGCCTCGATCAACTCATAGCAGTCGACGTCCGCCATCAGCGACGAATCGTAGCGCAGTCCCATCTCACGCGCGATCGAGAGGGTGTTCGGGCTGAAATCCCACGATGGCGTGCGCATGCCGACCGCGCGCTGCCCCGTGATCGACTCGAGCGTATCCGCCGAGCGCAGCAGCAGATCGCGTTCGGCCTCATGCGGGAGGATGGAATTCAGTTCGTGGATCCAGCCGTGCAGGCCCACTTCGTGGCCTTCGCCGACAATGCGCTGCGCCTCTTCCGGATGGAGCAGCGCGGTCACCGCCGGCACGAAGAAAGAGGCGGGAACGGCATGCGTGCGGAGCACGTCGAGAATGCGCGGCATGCCCCCACGGCTGCCGTACTGTCCCCAGCTGAGCCGGCCGATAGACTTTCCGCCCTCGCGCAATTCACTCGTTTCGTGATCGCAATCGAACGAGAGCGCGACCGCGCATCGGGCCTCGGCCGGCCAGGCCTTGGGACGGAGCGCTCTTCCGGCGCGAACCTGACCGACCAATTTTTTCCAATGGTGGTCGGGCCATTGCCAAGGCTGGTCATGCGAGTCTTTTGTGTCCATCGAAACGTCCTTGCTGACGGTTGAGCTGCTGTTAGAGGATAGTATTCAGGCTGATCTGGTCAGCGGCATGAAGGGACATGAAAAGTCCCGGGCGCGGCAAACGTCACACGGGAAGCTTCTTTTCGTAGTCGATGCCGAGCGAGCAGAGCAACAACCCCACGCCGGTCGCGGCGAAAAACATCATGGCGAGGAAGTACGAGCCAGTCGCCTGCACGATTGCGCCAACCAGGATGGGCGCTCCGATGCCGCCGATCGCAGCCCCCAGGTTAAGGAATCCCCCGAGCGTGCCCACTTTGGCGCGCGTGCCGAGCAGCGGCGGAATGCACCAGTAGAGGTTGCCCCAGCGCAAGAAAAACACAGTGCACGATAGGAGCACGACGACGAGCGTGACGCTCGACAAATAAGCCACTGAAAACACCGAGACAGTGGCGATGACGGCCGCGATTCCGAAGATCGTGCGCAAGACCGTGTTCGGGCGAGCGCCCGAGGCCAACCATTTGTCCGCGATGCACGCGCCGACGAGTTCTCCGACGAAGCCGGAGAAGTAGATGATGAAGCTCGATCCGCCCATCTGGCGGATATCCAGGCCGTGTTCTTTCATCAGATAGCTTGGCATCCACGTGAGCAGGCCGTTGAAGAGCGTATTGCAGCACATGAAGCCAAAAAACATTAACAGGAACGAGCGGTACTTCAGGAAGTCGAGCGCGCGCCCGGAGGCGTCGGCCGGCTCGCGCCTCAACTCTTCGTCGTGGGAACTCTCGATAAACGCGGCTTCGGCTTCGTTGACGCCGCGGTGCTCGCGGGGATAATTGCGTATGTAAGCCCACGCGAGGGCGCCAACCAGTGCTGTAGCCACGCCGGCCACCACGAATGCGATGCGCCACGAGCCGAACAGTGCGATCAACGCCGTGATCAAGAGTGAGCCCACGGCCGCCCCAAGCGGCGCGCCGCCGTCCATCAGCGACGCGCCGCGCGTACGCTCGTTGCGCGTGAGCCATAGCGCGTTGAGCTTGCCGCCGGCGGGCGCGATCGCGGCTTCGGAAAACCCTAGGCCCAGCCGCATCAGCAGCAGGGACAGGGCATTGGTGCAGAGTCCCGCGCCGGCCTGGAACCCTCCCCAGACCAGCGTGGCGACCGTGATCACTAGGCGGGGCTTGAAGCGGTCGACCAGCATGCCGGAAGGAATTTGCATGACCGTGTACGACCAGAAGAACGAACTCAGGATAAGCCCTTGCATGACCGGCGAGAGCGTAAACTCCTTTGCGATCAGCGGCATCGCGACGGAGAGTGAAGCCCGGTCCACGTAGTTGACCGTTATCAGCATGAGCAGGAACCAGAATATCCTCCATCGAACCGATGATTTCCGGGCGGGGGCCAGCGCAGCCATTCTTGTGCTCATGTCTGTTCCTGTTTCAGTAGTGGTGGCCGCCCGGCCGGAACGGGCTGCACGAATATGAAGCGACGAGGCCGGCCGCCGGTAATCGAGTCTTCGTGACTTCCTGAGGGATCGCGCGGAGCCGCCGCGGTACGAGCACCGCGCAACTCTCATGTACGCCAGAACTTCACGCGCGGACTCGCGCGGGGCGACCCATTTCGTGGTCTTGCTTGATTCCACTGCCGCGCATCCCTGGTAGATATCGGCTTTTGCCCCGCCTGAGGGCCTTTTGATATACCCGTTGAGGTAGACGTCCGTGCGTTTTGAGAGGGCGACCGAGTTGCTCACGCGAAAAGCGTTGCCGGTGTTATCGATAGCACTTCGATGGGAGAACAGTCCACCCCACTGGCCATTCGAATTAGTCTGCGCGACGTTGCCGACCAACGGGTCGTACTGGCGGCCCATCACCCAGCAAGTTTTTTGTCGCCTCTCGGCAAGAGCGCCCGGTGGCATGCACGCCATCGTAGAGCTCGTGAAAGATGGGCTCATGCGCAGTCATTACTAGCCCGATTGACCGCCGCGACGCGGTATCCCGCGCATCTCGCGCACGAAGCAAACGAAGGGTTCATGCGGACAACGAATGCTCGCGCTCGACAACGCGCAGTCCGGATTGCGCATCGAACAGATGGATCGCCTCCAGCAACGGCGAGATGCGCAACATCTCTTCCGGTCGCGGCAGAACACGTTCTCGAAACTCACAGACCAGCTCGTCCGTGCCCCGGCGAACATTCACCTGGGTGGCGGATCCAGTCGTTTCTACCACCACGACCTCGGTCGGCGTACCGTTCTCCGTAACTGCGAAGTGCTCCGGGCGGATGCCAAGGATGACAGGCCGCGGGCACTCCACGGCGAGCCGGCGTCCAAAGGGCACGGTGAAGCCGCTCGCGGAACTGAACACTGTCCCTTCTGCGCCGTCGGTAAGGACACCCTCAATGAAATTCATGGCGGGCGAGCCGATGAAGCCCGCGACGAACACGTTGCGCGGGTGATCATAGACGTCGAGCGGCGCGCCGACTTGCTCTACCACGCCGTCTCGCATCACAACAATCTTGTCGGCAAGCGTCATTGCTTCGACCTGATCGTGCGTGACATAAACAGTCGTGGTGTGCAGGCGCTGATGCAACAGCTTTATTTCGGCGCGCATGGCGACGCGCAGCTTGGCGTCCAGATTCGACAAGGGTTCGTCGAACAGGAAGACTTGCGGATCCCGTACAATCGCGCGTCCCATCGCGACGCGCTGGCGCTGGCCGCCGGAGAGTTGGCGGGGATAGCGCTCGAGTAGCGGGCCCAGCGCGAGGATATCGGCAGCGTGCCGTACGCGCCGCTCGATGTCGGCCTTCGGCACCTTGCTGATCCTGAGCGAAAAGCCCATGTTCTCGCCAACGGTCATATGCGGGTACAACGCATAGTTTTGAAACACCATTGCCATGTCGCGGTCCTTCGGTGTTAGGTCATTAACGACCCGTCCCGACACGTGGAGCTCGCCCGAGGTGATGGACTCCAGACCCGCGATCATGCGCAGCAGCGTGGACTTGCCACATCCCGACGGCCCGACCAGCACGGCAAATTCGCCGTCTGCGATATCCACGTCGATACCGTGAATCACGGCGTGGGACCCGTAGGACTTTTGAAGATTCTGGATGCTGAGGTCTGCCAAGGCGATGACTCCGGAAAATGGTTGGGGAGTGAATGCGCGGCCCCGGGGGCTCAGGGCATCAGCAGACCGCCGTTGATTTCGACTACCTGGCCGGTCACGTAGCCGCTCAGCTGGTCCGAGCACAGAAACAGGAAGGTTCCGACGCAGTCGTCCGGGTCGCCGATACGGCCCATCGGGATTTGTGTGGCGGTGGCTTTGAGCTGTTCCTGCGACGTCACGCGGTCCTGCATGTCGGTTGTAATGACACCGGGCGAGACGACATTCACTCTGATGCCTTCGCGCGCGTGTTCCTTCGCGATGGAACGCGAGAAGGTGGACACGAACGCCTTCGCGCCGGCGTAGACCGCGGACCCAGCGCCGCCGCCGGTGCGGGCGGCGACCGAACTGACGTTGATGATGTTGCCGCCGCTGTTTTGCTTGCGAAACTGCCGGACGGCCGCGCGGCATGCGCTGAATACCGGCTGCACATTGATCGCCATATGACGCTCGAAGAGCTCGTCGGGGAAGTCGGGCAGGCTCACTCGGGAGATCTGGTCCCCTGCGTTGTTAATCAGCACGTCGAGCCGCCCGAAGGCCGCGACGGTCTCCTGAATCAGCCGGTCCGGGGCGCCCGGCTCGGCGAGATCAGCCTGAACGATGCGGCCAATACCGCCGTGCTCTTGTATATACACGGCGACGGCTTCGGCCTCTGCCCGGCCGCTGCGATAGTGAACCATCACCTTCGCGCCGTGGGCGCCCAGGCCTTGGGCCACCGCCGCGCCAATGCCGCGGCTGGCGCCCGTCACGAGGCAGGCCTTGCCTGCGATTTCATTGAGAGTCATGTGAGTTTTCTCCATCGTTGGATGCTAGGTGCGGCCGGTGGCCGGTCCGTTGACGCGTGCGGCCAGCAGGAAGGGCAGCGCGACCTCATGAAACGCGTTCGCTTGTTCGAGCTGGGGCGTATGACCGGCGTCCTCGATGACCGCAAGCGTAGCGCCCGGAATACGCTCCCGCATCAGCTCCCCGTGCTCGGGAGTGCGCGCGCGGTCGTGCCGGCCCTGGATGATCATCGTCGGCACTGCGATGCTCGGGAGCTGCCCGAGCGTGTCATTCACGGCGTTGGAGCGGGCTGCTTCGACGGCCGCGGAAGGCGCGGCCTTGAGGGCGACGCTGCGGAACCTGGCCAGTTCCGCATCGGACGGAGGATGCAGAAAGAAGCCGTTCACGACCGGGGTTATCGCGGCTTCATCCCAGGGCGCGGCCTCCATGGCGTCGGCTTTCGCGAGCGCCGCTGCGGGATCTGCGGTCGTCGCACCGGTCGCGACGAGCAGCAGGCGGTCGACGCACTCCGGATAGCGCAGCACGAAGTGTTGGGCCACGACCCCTCCCATGGATCCGCCGATCAGCGTGATGCGCGCGATGCCGCGCGCATTGAGCAGACGCGCGAGCGAGTCCGCGAGGCCGGTCATGGTGTACGGTCCGGTTTCGTCCGCCGAGGCACCGAAGCCCGGCAGGTCCGGCGCCACGCAGCGAATGCCGGCCGCCGCGAGCAGGTCGGCGGTCGGCTCCCAATACGCCGACGACTGGCAGAACCCGTGCAGGAGAACCACCGGGGGATTTGCGCCGTCGCGCTCCAGCGTGAAATAGCTCATCAGCTCGCCTCTTTCTTCAATTGCTGCGCTTTTTTCGCCGATGCGGTCAGTGCCGCTAGAGGCGTAATCTGCCGCATCAGCATTGCCTGGATTTGCTGCTGTGTGAAGCGGTCCCATTCGGTGTACCAGGTGGTACTGATGTTCTCGCGCGTCCGGGCGTGCGCCATCTGCTGCTGGAAGATGGCGGGCTCATAACCCAGCTTTTTCTGCGAGGCCGCGATTTGCGGATCCGCGTCGAGCGCCTTGAACGGATAGCCGACGCCGTACTTCAGGTACCACGTCTGCGCGGACGAATACTGCCCGCTTGAATCCTTGCCGCCCAGGAAATACATCAGGCGCCAGGCCGCGTCGCGGGACTTGGTCTTGGAACTCATGCCGTACAGGCGTGCCCATCCCATTGGACCCTGGCCGGCATCCTTGAGCCCCGGAAATCGCGTCATGCGGATGTTGCCAGCGCGCTTGCTGAACTCTGCCTTGTTGGACCGCGGGAACACGTTGCCGACATTCGACGTGAAGATGCCCTGACCGCTCAGGAACGTATCGCGCACTTGCGTGTCATCGAGCTCGAGGCCGCGCGGGTCCAGGATCCGCGAGCCATGCATCGCGTCGAGCATCCATTCGAGGACACCCAGCGCGGTCTTGTCTTCATTGGGAAACACGGGATCCATCGCGGGGTTGAACAGGTGCCCGCCGGAGGCGAAGACCATGGACCAGAACTCGCTGAGTCCGTCCACGTTCGTCTTGTAGCCCTTAAGTATCGGGTACTCGGCAATACCGGCCTTCTTTACCTCGAGCGCCGCGGCCTTCAGCTGGTCGAGGGTGACCGGCGCTTGCTTCACGCCGGCCTTGTCGAGTGCCGCGCGGTCGTAGATGTAGACGTAGATGTCGCCATAGTAGGGCGTGCCGTACTGCTTGCCTTTGTAGAAGAGCGCTTCGCGGTCGAAGGGGAAGATGTCCTTGTTCAACGCGTCGAGCCCGGGCAGGCCGTCGATGGGCTGCATCCAGCCGGCGTCGACCCACGCGCCGAGGTCCGTGTCGCGCACATAAAACGCATCCGGCTGGGAGCCGGCGTTGAACAGCGCAATCATCTTCTCGCTGTACAACTGCATGTCGAGCGGCGTGTAATTCACGTTGATGCCCGGGTTCTCGGCCATGAACTGCTTGAGCCGCTGTTCAACGACCTGGGGCTCGAAGGCCCAGCCCGAGAACTTCACGGAAACTTCCGCGGCGCTCGCGGCGGACATCAGCCCGAAGTTGCCGACGGCGGCGCCGGTGCCGGCGAGCGCTGATAGCGTGAGGAATCTGCGGCGGGACATCGAACTATAACTATCGTCGTTGGGCGGCATCGCGGTTCTCCTTGAGGCCATAGGATTGCGTTGAATGGAATGCCATGGTTAGTCCTTCACGGCACCGCTGGTGAGGCCCTGGACGATCAGCCGCTGGAACAGGAACGCCAGCGCCAGGGGCGGGATGATTGCAAGCACGCCGCCTGTCGCCATCAGCGTGCGTTGGGTCGTCACGTCGGTCGCAAATCCCGCGACAACCACGGGCAAGGTCTTCGAGGCGGTCGTGCTGGTCAGGATCACGGCAAACAGGTAATCGTTCCAGGCGGTCATGAAGGCGAACATTCCCGCGGAGACGAGCCCGGGCATCGCAACGGGCAGCAGCACCTTGACGAGCATCTGCGGCCAGCTGCAACCGTCCATGAACGCCGCTTCCTCCAGCGAGCGCGGGATGGTCTGGAAGTAGTTCTTGAGCAGCCAGATCGTGAACGGCAGCGTGAAGGTCACGTAGGTCGTGATCAGCGCGGACAGGTGGTCCAGCATGTCGAGGTTCTTGAGCGTCAGATACAGCGGGACGATCAGCGCAATGCCCGGCACCATGCGCGAGCCGAGATAGACACCGAGAAGCGCGCCTTGCCCGCGAAAGCGCAGGCGCGCCAGGCTGTAACCGGCCAGCGTCCCGAGCACGAGGTTGACCACCGCGGTGCCCAGCGCGGCGAGCAGCGAGTTCACCATGCCCGGAAGCATTTCCTCGGCAGCGCGGCCGCCGCCCAGAGCGGTCGCTTCAGATGGATGGAAAAACGTCTCGTAGTGCTCGAGCGTCGGGTGCAGGGGAATCCACTGCGTGGGCACCGTCAGCGCGTCGCGCTCGTGCATGAAGCTCGTCAGTAGCAGCCAGCAGAACGGCGCGAGGATGTATATCGCGACGGCGATGCCGGCTAGCGCCAGGAATACCGTGCGGCGCGAGCGGCGGCCGGCGGGCGTGAAAAAACGAATGGGCAAGGTACTCATGATTCGAAGTCTCCGCGTCCGTAGAGCACCCGAAAGTAGGCCAGCGCAAGCGCGAGCGTAATCAGGCTGACCAGCCAGGCATACGCGTTGCCATGGCCAAAATCGAGGTTGCTGAACGTCGTCAGGTAGGTCTGCCACGTGAGCGTGGTGGTAGCCGTGCCCGGGCCACCGGCAGTCAGCACGTAGATCACGTCGAATGCGCGAAGCGCCGACATGGTCTGCAGAATCAGCACGACAAGCAGCGACTGCGAAAGCCAGGGCAGAGTGATGAATCGAAAGAGCTGCGACTTGCTCGCGCCATCCATGCGGGCCGCCTCGTAAAGTTCTGCGGGAATGCGTTGCAGCGCGGAGAGCAGCAGAATGACGGCGAGCGGCAACAGGCTCCAGACCTCGGAGAACACGAGCGCGAGCAGGGCGGACGTGGGCGACGACAGCCAGCCCCGGTACTGGTCGAGCAAGCCAAGGCTCACAAGGAGGCCGTTGAGCGCGCCCACCTTTGCGTCGTAGATCCATTGCCACATCAGGCCGTTCACTACGGGCGGAATTGCCCACGGCAGCAGGACCAGCGTGCGCACCAGCGCCCGCCCGGGAAACTCGCGGTTGAGCAGCAGAGCAATCAGGATGCCCAGCACCACCACCAGCATGACGACGAGCACCGTGTACTCGACCGTGATCCACAGTGAAGTCCAGAACTCCGGTGACTGTAGTATGTCCACATAGTTCGACATCCCGACGAATTTGAACGCATGGGGTCGCTGCAGGTTGTACCGGTGCAGGCTGATCCAGGCCGAGTAAGCGATGGGGAAGGCGGACAGCACGCAGATCGCCAGCAGCGCCGGCGTATTGAGCAGCCAGGCGAAGGCCCGGCGATCGTAACCGACACGCTTGCTGCGCTGGCTGCGCTGGCTTGGTTTGGCGGCTGGTATCGACAGTGACGGTCTCATGAGCGGCTCCCAAGGCGCAAGAACTTGCCGGCGCGCGCGCCGGTGACGCCGCGTGCTTCGTAGGTCATCGTGCCGCTCACCATCACTCGCTCTATGCCGCCCGCGCGCAGGGTCGGCTGCTCGTAGGTGGCGCGGTCTATAACGAGGTCCGGATCGAACACGACCAGGTCCGCGTGGTTGCCCACGGCGATCTCGCCGCGGCCAAGCAGTTTGAAGCGGCGCGCGGACAGGCCAGTCATGCGGTGCACGGCCTCCTCCAGCGGAAACAGGGAGAGTTCGCGCGCGTAATGCCCGAGCACGCGCGGAAAGGTGCCCCACAGGCGGGGGTGCGGATGACGGTCGTGCGGCAAGCCGTCGGAGCCGATCATCGTCGCGTCGTACTGCAGGACGCGGCGCACATCGTCCTCGCGCATCTGGAAGTAGCTAGCGCCGCCCGGCTGCAGGCGCTCGCAGGCCTCCTTCTGGCTACAGTTCCACTCGTGCGCAATGTCGGCGAGCGAGCGCCCGGTCATCGCGGGGTAAGGCTCGGACCACGTCACCAGCACCTCGATGACATCGTCCACCAGGTCCGAGCGCAGAACGGTCGAGCCGGCGAGATAAGGGTAGGCGTCCAGGCCGATCGGCTGGTCGCGTCGAGCCGCGTCGATGCGCGCCAGTGTCTCGACCGAGCGCCCCCAGTTGAGAGGGCCTGCGCACTTGTGATGCGAGATCACGAGAGGCAATCCGGCATCGCGTGCGGCCGTAAATGCTTCTTCAAGCGAAGCGATCACGTCCTCGGCTTCATCGCGTATATGGGAGGTGTACACACCGCCGGCTTCTGCCGCGATGCGCGCGAGCAGCGTCACCTCGGCCGTATCGGCAGCTGCGTTTGTGTCGTAGAAGAGCCCGGTGCTGAAGCCGGTCGCTCCGGCGGCCATTGCTTCGCGCATCAGATCGGCCATCTTCGCCTGCTCTGCGGGTGTCGCGGCGCGGTAAGGGTCGTCCATCGTCGCGACACGCAGTGTGGAATGGCCGACCAGCGCCGCCACATTGACTGCCGGCCGCGCGGCCTCGACGGCTTCGGCGTATGCCTGCATTGTCGGATAGACATGCTTGTCCGAGCCGCCGAGCAGCGTCAGCGGCGAGGGCACTTGTGGATGCACGAGCGGTGCAAGGCTGATGCCGCAATTGCCGACCACAACCGTGGTAACGCCCTGGCTTATCTTGGGCAGCATGGTCGGGGACGACAACACGCTTTGGTCGTCATGCGTGTGCACGTCGATGAATCCCGGCGCGACGACTTTCCCGGATGCATCGATTGTTGTCGCCCCGCGTAACTCGAGACCCGCGCCAATTTCGCTGATACGCCCGTTTTCCACGCGGACGTCGGCGCGAAACCGCGACACTCCGGTGCCATCGATCACGTGTCCGCCCTGGAGCAACCAATGCGCGGGCCCTTGGGCCTGCTGGGTGTCGTTCATGGCCGTGGCTCCGCGAGGACCAGTGTAAACTGGTGACACGTGTAACTCGATTTCACAATCACAGCTGAACCTTTTCCTTGAGTGCGTCAAACTAAGAAAAACCGTTTAGGGAGACTTTTGCCGTCTCATTCGCGGGGAGGCTACAGACGTAAGGCGTGACAAGGGATCGATGGCTCCGGAACCGGCCCGCGTTATTATTGGAGCCCTTTTTAATTGTCAGTGAGTGTTGAAGAGCGCAAAGCCGAAAGCTCGTCATGTGTAACTAAATTTCATGGTGAAGCGTAAAACCTTGTTTGTCCGATGTCAAAAGGAAAATTAAATCTTTCGGTTGGGGTTTACGCGGATACGCGGGTCACACGCCGTGCCTCGGTTCAGACGCTTTATTGCTTACTGAGGACCGGGATCCGCCTCTGACAATGCTCGTTGCAGCGCCGGATGGACGTCGCTGTCGACGCCGCGCTCTCTCAGCACCGACCGCACTCGCTTGAGGCGCTGGAGGGCCGAGGGCCCAAGCCGCAGACCCATGCCAACCATCAGGACCTCGAGGAGCACCTGACCCGCGATGTAGGCCTCCGTGCCCACGCGTGCGGCGGCATCTTCGGGCACGACCATCCCGATCGGAATGGTGCATTGCCTGGCGAGCGGCGTATCGGGTTGAGTGATACCGATCACCGTCGCACCCTGCTCGCGCGCGATCGCCACCGCCTCAAGCAAGGTGGGCATGCGACCGACGTGCGAGATTGCGAGCACGACGTCGCGGGGAGAGAGCGAGGCGGCCGATATGACCTGCATGTGCGGATCGAAATAGGCATTCGACATGAGACCAAGCCGGGCGAAGCGCGATTGAGCGTCAGTGGCGAGGAAGGTCGATACGTTGCCAACGCTGTAGCACTCGATCCGGTTGGCGGCCGCGAGCTTCTCGATGGCCAGGTTGATTGTGTCTGCGTCGAGTTGACTTTCGAGGCTGGTCAACACAGCGGCCGCTGCGTACAAGATCTTGTGGATCAGACTGGGCACGCCGTCCTGGGCGTTCACCGCCCGATGAAGGTACGGAGTGCCCACTGCCAGGCTTTGTGCAAGCTGCAGCTTGAAGTCGCTCAGGCCCTCGAAGCCGACGGCACGGCAGAAGCGAACGACGGTGGGCGCGCTCACCCCCGCGCGCTGCGCGATCTCGGCGACACTGGCCCGCACTGACCACTCCGGCTCGGCGAGTATTGCCTTTCCGACCTGGAGCTGCGCCTCAGGCAAAAACTGGGAAATTGCCCGGATTCTCGCGAGGGTGTCAGTAGTGGAGTGCGGGACGACTTGCAGGATATCCATGCTTCTCTTGGCTAATTTGGCGGGTTTATGCCCCCGTCATATGTTCGAAGGCAGTGTGGATGAACGGCCACCGAATGCCGACCGGCCGACATTTTAAATGCGGCGGAGGAGGGTTGGCGTGAGCTTTGGTCGTCATGCGTGGGCACATCGATGACTCCCGGCGCCACGACTTTTCCGGTTCGTGGCCGTGGCTCCGCGAAGAACCAATGCAACTCATGAGGCGTGTAACTGGATTTCACAATCACAGAACCTTATCATTGGAGTGCCTCAAATCGAGAAAACCCGCTTTAGAGAGGGCTACCGACGTAAGGCGCGACAAGGGCTCGAGGGATCGGGAAGCGGTCCGCGCTATAATGGGATGTCTTTTTAATTGTCAGTGAGCCTGGAAAAGCGCAAGCCAAAAGCTCCTCATGTGTAACTCAATTTCATTGCGAAGCGTAAAACCTTGTTTGTCCGATGTCAAAAGGAAAATGAA
The DNA here is from genome assembly GCF_032806925.1 of Paraburkholderia kirstenboschensis. Taxonomy (NCBI): domain Bacteria; kingdom Pseudomonadati; phylum Pseudomonadota; class Betaproteobacteria; order Burkholderiales; family Burkholderiaceae; genus Paraburkholderia; species Paraburkholderia kirstenboschensis. Next base: position 444,590 of record NZ_CP136511.1, read on the forward strand.
ATCTTGCGGCTAGGGTTTGCACGGATACGCGGGTCACACGCCGTGCCTCGGTTCAGATGCTTTATTGCTTACCGAGGACCGGGATCCGCCTCGGACAATGCTCGTTGCAGCGCCGGGTGGACGTCGCTGTCGACGCCGCGCTCCCTCAGCACCGACCGCACTCCACTCGCTTGAGGCGCTGGAGGGCAGAGGGCCCAAGCCGCAGGCCCATGCCAACCATCAGGACCTCCAGGAGCCCCTGACCCGCGATGTAGGCCTTGACCACTGCGAAGGCATGCTCCACGCGCGCGGATCTTCGACTTGTTGCGGTTCTTGCCGCGCTGCACGTCATCGACCTCATCGCCGGCACGGCGCGTGCGCTGATTCGTGAAATCCTGGCCGTCCGGCGCCTTGCTGCGAATCAGCGTCTTCTGGTTGGCATACGCGCTGTCACCATAGACGCGCCACTCGTGTCCATGCAATTGCGGCAACGGATGTTTGCCATGCACGTTGTGAGCACCGCGCTGTGCACCAGGCCGCTCTGGCTGTCCACCCCGATATGCAGCGTCGCACCGAAGTACCATTGCTTGCCTTTGCGGGTCAGGTGCATCTCCGAGTCGCGAGCCTTCTGCTGATTCTTCGTCGAGCCCGGCGCGCCGATGATCGTGGCGTCCCCGATGGTGCCGCTCTTGAGTTCATGCCGCTGGCCTGAAGCGTGATGGCGGCATTCAGCGACATGGGCGAGATGCCGTGGGCGACCGGATGCAGCTGGTAGCGCTGCAGGTCCTCCACCGTGGCGGTGCCGGGCGGGCGCCCGAGGAAAGCGGCGAACTGACGGACCACGCGGACATAACCGGCTTGCGTCTTCGGTGTGAGCTTGCGCATGCGCATGTCGTCGATCAGGCGCTGGCGCAGCGGACTCATATCCTGGCTGGGCACTGTCAACGGTTCTGGTGCAAATAGGAAAGCAAGTTGAGAAGTTTCCTATACGAAGGATAACTTATCGAATGGACAGGACCGCATTCCATACTGTGGGCGCAGTAGCCTCCTTGAGGCCGAGCTCCGTGAGATCGAACTGGCCCTTGCGAATGCGATGCGTCAATTCGATACCTGAGATTGTGGTCGCGGCGCTCCTGAACCGCCTGAATCCAAGCATCACGTTCGTTCTGGACTTGATGTGACGATGGTCCTGTTCGATCAAGTTGTTCATATATTTTGAGGACCGGACCTTCGTGTCTTGAGGCAGCAGACCATCGGCCTTCATCTCGCGCACCGCGCGGTGCGAGGCAGCATAGCCGTCGAGCGTGACGGTCTCCGGCGACTGGCCCTGATGCCTGATAGCGTTGCTGAAAAAGGCTTTGGCCGCGGCCACGTCGCGCCTCGCCCTGAGTATGAAGTCCACCGTCTGGCCAGCCCGATCCACCGCCCGGTACAGGTACACCCATTTGCCGCGAACCTTCAGGTAGGTCTCGTCGACGCGCCACGAGCGACCAGCTGGCGTAGCAAAGCGGTTCCAGCGTTTGACGAACTCGGGCGTATAACGTCTCACCCAGCGCAGGATCGTCGTGTGAGCCAACGATAATCCCCGTTCGGCCATCATCTCGACCAGATCGCGCAGGCTGAGCTTGTAGCGCAGATACCAGCGAACGCACAGAATGATGATCTCCCGATCAAAATGGCGTCCACCGAACAACTCCTCCAGACTCTTCAGCTTGTTCATCGCAGGTCATCAGTTCGTTTGGCTCCGACAACTCTAACCGATTCGCCGACCCTATTTGCAACAGAGCCGTCATTGATTGCGACCGTGAACAACGAATAGTCGCGCGTCACAACAGGATGATCCCCTGACACGTGGGCGGCGACTAGCGGCTCTGCAGTTGCGGGCGCCGTTACCATTGCTGGGCTTGCCGTGTCGGTGGTAACGCCGTCTTGATTCCACGATCCGGTTTTGCGGGCGTCGCGGGATGCTCTGCGGACTTGTTGTCCATCCTGGAAAGGCTCACCATTGACTGGCCGGCCACCTGCTCTGCATGCTTTTGCAGGATGCGCCTTGCTTACAGATACGCAGGATGGGCCGGCAGCTTTCCCGACGGTGCAGCCTCGGCATAACGGATCAACGCCTCGACGGCGTCGCCGTTTGTGGCCAGATGGAGCAGCCGGCGCCTCTCGAGTGAGCGGATCGCCTGGCGCACATAAAGCGAATGCGGCGTGCGGTGCCATGGGGGCGCGGCGCGCACGACGCCGAGAAAATGCCCTTGCTGTGTTGACACGGTCGCGTAGCGCGCGTCGTCCTCGTCGTCGAGATGGACCCAGAAGTTTCCACCCAGCAGATCGGTGCGCAGGCAAAGCCATTCCGCTGAGTAGCGGCCGTTGGCGAAGTTGAAATGGGGACGGCGACCACTGTTCACACCGCCGAGCAGCGTGCACAGCTTGCGTACGCCGACGATGCGCCGAACAGCGTCAGGGTCGGCTTGCCGTGGTTTCCATTTTCCTTGTGCGAGCAGTCGCTCGAGCTGCTCGAGCGGACTCCGATATCCAAGTCCGGAGTGTGGCGTCGCGTTGTAGTTTGCAACGAGTGTGTCGAGCAACTCTTGCGCGTACTCGAGTTGAAACTGGGTGGCGAGCGCCGCTGCGTCGGGATCGGTCCCGCGCCGGGCCACTGGCGAACTCCCGGTTGTGGTTGAGAGTCGATGGAAACCGTCGGCTGCCAGACGTGCAAAAAATGATTCGATAAACGGCCGGTCGTCCTTGCTGCGTCGGCGGCTAAAGCTCGCAGGGTTCTGGGGCGTGACGAGCTTTGCGCCCACCACGTCGCGCAGGACACCTTCGACGCGTTTGCAGATATTGGCGAGCGCGCCATCGACGCTGAATTCGTTCCAGCATGCGCCGACCAGTTGAGGAAAGCGGTGAGCGGGCAGGCCAGCGCCTGGAAGATAGGCGGCATTGCCGAACTGAAGTTCGCGTGGCGCCCATGGCTGGAGGGCGCAGCGGACGGCTCGCAGTACATCTTCCGCCGCGCATTCGCGGCGCAAACTCAGGTAGTAGCCGAGCACAGCACGCGACACTACGTCGATAAGCACAACGACCCACAGACGGTGAATCATGCGCGGCTCGGTTCCGCCGTGCGGGGAGGGCACCAGCACCACCATTCGACTGTCAAGTTTGTGCGCGTCACACTCGACGCGCTCGAATGGAGCAAGAAGCGGCCGACGCGTTCCGTCGCCGCCCCGTGCCTTGCGCGCTGCGTCGTCGCCGGCAAGTTGACGTGCTCGGGCAGGATTCTCGGCAAGCACGCGATCGATGAAATGGGAGAGCGTCACATAACCACGCTTCTCGACGTTGAATGGCCATTCGCCCCGGCGCTCGAAGCCGCGCTCGCGCAATTCAGCGAGAAACCATCGGAACACTGTCATGCGCGGCCGAAGCGAAGACTCGAGGTCGCCGCGTTTGCGCAGGATGTGCTCGCGCAGACAGCTTTCGAACCCTCTCCCCGCTGGAGACTGAAAAACCCATTGCAGTGCACCCGCTGCTCCGCCGCCCCATCCATCAGGCTTGATCGGTGCCTTTCTGTCGTAAGACTTGACACGCGCATACGGTAGGAGGCCGCGCCAGCCGTGAACGTCTCCGTCGGGATGGGCTGCGAGGCAGCGCTCGGTGAGCAATCGGTAGGTCTGCACGCGGCTCATCTCGCATGCTGCCTTAAGCTGCGCGTCGGTAGCGCCGTCGAGATACAGGCGGATAGCGCGCTCACGTCGCCCGTACAACGCTTCACGTTCAGGGGAGAGCGCGGCTCTGTCGATTCCGGGCCAGGTTGCGAGATCGATCTCGCGCGCATCCAGACCGGTACTTTGCGAAGAGTCGCATGCCCGGAACCTTGGCCCTCGTCTCATTTGACCTCCGCCGTCAGGTCGATACACCGGAATAAGGGTAGGCAAACTCGCGCGGCAGCGTTGCTGCAGTTGTGAACGATGGCCACGGGATATTCGAGATTGGCGGATACAGTCGTTCGGTGCCCGGTGACGCATCCCCCCCCCGATCATTGCACCCCGCGGTGTAGAAGCTTGACGGGCGTGGTCGCGTAAGACGCTTGAGGACCCACTCCGGTCACAACACGTTCTCCGAAGCGGTCAGTCAGCCAGATCCAGGTTTTGCCAAGTGGAGTGCGAAAAAGCGGCCGTTGGCGGCCTCACCCTATCGGCCAATTGCCGTCATACACCTGGTTGCTGCCTCGGACATTCAAACGACGGATTTCCGCCCGTTAGCGTCCCTTCGCCTCGCAGGAGTTCTCGGATTGCCAGCCATGTTCGCACTCTCTGCATGCCCGATCAGAACGCAGAGCGGATCGTGCCACCATCGACACGGATCGTGGCGCCGCTCACGTAGTCGGCGTATGGGCTTGCGAGATAAGCAACCGCCGCCGCGATCTCTTCAGGACGGCCGAGGCGGCCGACGTCGTTGGGCACCATATCGCGAACGAGCCGCGCTCGATCTCCTCCCACGTCTGACCCCATCCGTGCTGCGAAGCGATGGTCTCGAGCAGTTCCCTGACGGCCGGCACGAGAATCGCGCCGGGTGCCACAATATTCGAGGTCACGCCGGAGTCCTTGAGGTCGCACGCCAGCGAAACAGCCAGGTTGTGCCTGGCGGCAAGCGACGCGTTGTAGTCAGGCTGCATCGAGACCGGCTGACCGGCGAGCCCGCCGCCGATCTGAATCACGCGGCCCCACCCGCGCTCGCGCATGGCTGGCACCAGCCGCTGGATCATGCGCACGGCGGACAGGACGTTGACCTCATAGGTCTCCATCCACTTGTCGGGTAAGGCAGTGCTCGGTTCAGATGGTGATAATAGCCAGCGTTATTGACCAGTATGTCGATGGTTCCACCTTCGGTCGCCTTGGCAACCACGGCATTGGCGCCCGCATCGGTTGCCAGATCGCCCCGCGCGACTTCGGCATGGCCGCCTGCCACTGTGATCGCTGCCGCGACCGCCTCGGCACGACCACTGCTGCGGCCATGCACAACCACCGTTGCGCCCTCCGCAGCCAGCAACTTGGCAACACGCTGGGTAAAAAAGGCGCGGCTACCCGCGAGGCGATCCTCGCATCCGCGCGACAGGCATTTACGCAGCCGGGCTACGATGTTGCGTACGCGAGATCGCTGAGAACGCGGGAGTCACCGCGATGCTCGTGAATCGTTATTTCGGGTCCAAGGAACAGCTGTTCGAGGAGGTAGTCGACCTGGTTCTTTCCGAGGAGGTAGTCGACCTGGTTCTTTCGGCTCCGGGCATCCTCACGCGGGAAGTGATGACGAACGCGCCTGACGTATCAACGCTATGCCGCGATGTCGCTGCCGCGCTTGTGGCGAAGACCGCACCGGACATCACGTCGATGGACGGGTTTCTCATCATGCTGCGATCGGCCAACAATGGGCAGGCCACAGCCATTCTGCGCAGGAAGTTTGAAGCGCACTTTGCCCGACCGTTATCGGAGCTGCTGCCCGGCGAAGAAACCTCGCAGCTAGCCGCGATGTTTCTGGCCGTCATTGCCGGCTTCCAGGTCATGCGGCAGGTCGTCGAGATGGCCGCATTGGCGCAAGCCAAACCGGATCAGTTGGAGCGACAACTAGAGGCGCTCTTCGGGTTGCTGATTATCGGAACTCCGATCAAGCACTTGACTGGCTGAAGGGTTGCGATACATCACGCGGGGTAACACCAAATCGGCGGTAGCGTTGGTGGGAAGAGCGGGAAAGGGCAGTGCAAATATTGCCTAATCGCGGGTATGGCACATGTTTGAGCCGTCCGCGCGCAAAAGCCTGATCGACCGCGAAGGGTCGCGTGCTGCCGATTGCACGCTCGCGAGTTTGCGCTGCGTGTACCCATTACAGGGGGCAGCACGCGGCCAGTGAACGAGATCGCTCGCGAGCGGTAGAGCCGACCCTACGATATAGCAATAACGACCGGCGACCCGCTCGGCCAATATCGATAGTCCGTTTCGCTCATTCGTATGCAAAGACGCTACCGAATTTGTCCATGCTTTCGAGTGCCATGCCCGAGCCGCGCACGACGCAGGTCAGCGGGTCTTCGGCAACGAACACCGGCAGACCGGTCTCCTCGGCGAGCAGCCGATCGAGGTCGCGTAGCAATGCTCCGCCGCCCGCGAGCATGATGCCGCGCCCAGCGATATCTGCGCCGAGTTCTGGTGGCGTTTGCTCGAGTGCGATCCTGACCGCCGATACGATCTGGTTCAGTGGGTCGGTAAGCGCTTCGAGGATCTCATTGCTGGAGACCGTGAAGCTGCGTGGTATCCCTTCCGACATATTGCGGCCCTTCACTTCCATTTCCTTGACTTCTGAGCCCGGGAAAGCAGAGCCGATTTCCTTCTTGATGGCTTCGGCGGTCTGTTCGCCGATCAACATCCCATAGTTGCGGCGGATATAGTTGACAATGGCTTCGTCGAACTTGTCGCCGCCGACGCGCAGAGAACCTTTATACACGATGCCGCCAAGCGAAATGACGCCCACTTCAGTGGTGCCGCCACCGATATCGACAACCATCGAGCCGGTCGCTTCAGACACGGGCAGGCCGGCGCCGGTTGCGGCGGCCATCGGCTCTTCGATCAGGTAGACGTGCGATGCGCCCGCACTGTGCGCAGCTTCCTTGATTGCACGTCGTTCGACTTGGGTGGACCCGCACGGCACGCAGATAATGATGCGCGGCGACGGCGCAAATATGCGCGGTGCGTGCACCATCCGGATGAATTGCTTGATCATCTGCTGGGTGATGTTGAAGTCGGCGATCACGCCGTCCTTCATCGGGCGGATGGCTTCAATGTTTCCCGGCACCTTGCCAAGCATTTCCTTAGCTTCCTTGCCAACTGCCAGAATGGTCTTTTTGCCGCTCGGGCCACCTTCCTGACGGATCGACACGACCGAAGGTTCGTCAAGCACAATGCCCTTGCCGCGCATGTAGATCAGCGTGTTTGAGGTGCCAAGATCGATCGCCAGGTCGTTGGAAAAGTAACTGCGTAGAAAACCGAACATTGAAAATCCCGTCTCGCTTGATGTCAGGCTTTTGGCCGACGACGTGCGACCATGTTGCAGTCGGGAGGGAAAAGAATAACAGGTGCAGAGGCCCGAAGACTCCCCGCCGGATGCGCGGGGCTCGCAAATGGAAGGCACTCCGCCTGGACGTGACGGCAGCGCTGCGTCAAATTCGTCGACCGATGATAGACCTTGCGTTTTGCGATAGTCCTCAAGAGGCCATGATGAGACGCTCGTCCGGCGCGTCGCCCCGACATTCAGGCGGCGGCTCCGCGTCAGCAAAGAGCATTCGAGCGCCGAAGGCGGACGCCGCTTCACCAGGTATCCGAACACATGAACGACGGCCTCGCGTTATGCGATACCGTGTGCCGTATATACCTCGCTCTTCCGGTTGTTTAAGAAGCTTCCCGTCAGCTCGTTAGCTTTCTCGGCTGCGCGAGTAACAGTCCAAGCATGCCGTGTGGCGAGGCGTTGTTTGAGTACGGCGCGATGACATGCCGCGTTCATTTGATGTCTGGGCAACGCGAAGTGCTGCCGGATTGGGCCAAAGCATGAAAGAAACGCCTGCTTGTCGGCTGGTGGCTGCTCTCGGCTCTGTTGTTCACGCGTGCAGCCGCTTTGACGAAAACGTGCTTCACATGGCCGAACCCGGGGATGTCAGCCTTAGCCGCGGCATAGGTGCGCAACTGGTCGGCAACTATTTTGCGCGGCACCGCGCTGGAACGCAGCAACCTCCGGAAGAAGCGCTTTGCCGCAGCCTTGTCGCGCCGCTTTTGCACCAGCACGTCGAGTTCGACACCATGTTCGTCGACGGCTCCCCACAATAGTTACGGCTCGCCGCGCAGCGTCACGAACATCTCGTCCAGATGCCAGGTGCTGCCCGGCTTCCGACGCCCCGCTTTGGCGGAACCGGCGAATCTGGCGCCAAACTTGTCGCACCAGCAACGGATCGTTTCGTACGTGACCACGACACCACGCTCGAGCAACAACTCCTCGATGTCGCGCAGGCTCAGGCTGAATCTGAAATACCAGCGAACCGGGCAGCTGATGACGGCGGCAGGGAAGCGGTGACCGTGATAAAGCGATTTCCTTTTCTTCATCGCTTCATTCTACCGCCGCCTCTCCATCAACCTGACAGAGCCCCCGACGGAACCAGGCGCGTAACCCGACTGCTTAACGTATTCGATCAAGTCGAGCGCGCATTGATATCAGGCAAGGCCACCGCCCGACGGTCAGCGGGATGAACCGCAACGCGTTGACGTCCCCGCTCACGGCGTCTTCAAATCCGGCAACAGGCGCTCGACTTCCCGCTTGATCACGGTGCAACACTCGCAGACAGGCCTGAGGTAGCGGGGAGCCTGCGGTGACGCCTCTCAAGACCGCGTAGACGCGTTGTGTCCAATGGTGCAGGAGCGGCGGAATGGGGTCTGCTCCCGATGGCGGCCGAAATGATTTCCGCCCGCATCGCATCGACGAGGCCCTATCACTCCTTCCCCCCACCGTTGATCCCGCTTCCACTTCGCCATACCTGTTTTCCCCGCTCGGAGAGCTCGCCGCAACTATGCCCCGAGTCGGCCTCCGTCCCTTCTATCGCCATTTCGCCGCCGGCCTGTTCCTGTGCCTTTTGCTTCTGCCTGTGCCGCGCTGCCACGGCTTCATCGTGCGACTTGCCTGCGTAATTCATGGTCATTTCGCCACTCCTCTAAAAAGTAGTCTTTGCAACTCTCCATCTGCCGAGCGGGTGTCATTTCTGGAGCGACAATCCCAATTGCTTGCGTAGCCTGTCCAATACATGGTTGTCAGCCATCCAACGGATTTCCCGCTTGCGCCGAAGGCTGCGCCTGTACCGCTGCAGCGACACGCCGAACATCAGCGCCAGGCCGATCACGATTCCCCACATTGCGTACGTCATATCGTCCTTTCAATCTGTTCCCGCTTTACATCAGGCGATAGACCGCACGATAGAGAAATAGCACGCGCGCGGCCCAGCGTTTCGAAAAATCATCTTGAACCACTCAGTGCTTATGGGGCAGCCACTCCTTGATCGGATGCGCGACTAGCCGACGGGTAACCGGCTCGTCCTTGCGTTCTCGCCTGTCCCGTGCCGCGGCGAATATCGCGACGCATAGCAGCACCACGATCCCCACTACAAAACTGATCATGGACTGGTTGATGGCAACCCTCTTTGAGGTCACACGCATGCTTATATTTTAGGTGGCCAGAGAAATAGCTGGAGCCATCTTCATTCAACGCTCCCTGTTTCGTGGGAACCGCGCAGCTTCATGGTGCGAGACAGGTTTTCTCGACCGGTCGCCGTCAGGCAAACATCGCTCGCATCTCTGGTGGCGGCCGCTGGCGCCTCATCCACGTCAGAAACAATCCGGAGACGGTGGCGAGCCGGCACATGCCCGGGCGCTGCACCATCCGGGCCGGCGCGAATCTTCGGTACGAGTCTAATTGCAGGTGGGGCGTTGGCCAACTACGGCGTCGAATCCATGCTCGCTTCGCCATCCCGCCGGAACGATGGCACGAATGACCGCTGCACCTGCGACACTGCCATTGAGGAGGCGCCTGGACGAAAGGCCGATTCAGGCTACCTTACTCTTAAACGCAGCACAGGCGATGGTGGCACTTCTGATCGCTGTCAGAAGCCAAGCGGCGTTGCCCCCTTTAGAGGAGTACAGCGCGCTCCACGAGGCCTGGAACTGACAGCTTAGGAAGCATTGTCGCGACAGAGCGGTAGCTCATGAAATCGAATACCGATTCTGTGGCCCGGCGACATACTGGCTGTTGGCGAGTTGGAGAACCTTTTCACGGAACTCGTCGAAGGCGCCAAGCACCGAGCGCTCGTCGGTTCCAAGACCAGGCTCCAGAATTCTGAGCAACGCGTCGTCGACCATGAAGGTGATTTCACGCGAATTGTCATACCCCCAGAAACACACGCAATGTCGGGAGGTATCGTAGCTACGGCTGGGGTTGGGAAAGTTAAGCACCGCGATCAGCTTTTCTCGTACACGGCCGAGTAGCGCCATTTAGTGGCGTTGGAGTCAATCGTGGCGTAACTGGCGCGTCTTTTCTCCGCTCTCGCAGCGTCCGCAGTGCCGAGTATGTGGGCACGTGCCCTGCGTTCTACGGCGTCTGGACTCTCGCTGCGAATTGCACCCGACGTACGTAATCTGCAATTGCATGATAGCGTTCTGAAGCTGTAGGTCACGAATGGGCGGCCGGTCTCCTCACTGTATACCCTTTAGCGCGCCATAACGTCTTTATCTACCTGGGCTGGTTGAGGTTCAGTTTCGGTTATGCAGGCGCTGATGCCTGGACGGCGACAAATGCCGTAGGCCTGAAGATTTCTTCAGGAGCTGATCCGCAAGGTGAATTGCATGAGCCGATCAGGTGTCGGCGGGGCCGTACTGGTCACCGGTAACAGCAACATGAAATTCCTGAGTTCGATGCTTCCGTCAATGCTTTTGGTATCAGGCATCTCAGGCATTAGACGGACCGTCGGCGCAAATACACGCAGGCCGCTCCAGGCTTCTGAACGGAAGCGTATCGCAAATTCGGATATCGGTGGTTCGGCGAAGCGGAAGTCGATCCGCTCGACCAGGTCGGCCTGGTCGAGGCTGATGTCGCCAATGCTTGCCGTTGACCATCCTGTACGCACCGGACATTCCGGGCCCGGCAAGAATCACTGGACCTGGAAATCGACAAGCCGACGCCAATATTCGTCCTGTCGCCCTTCGGGACTTCCTTCCTGCTGCCACAGAACGAAGGCCCGCTCCCGAAGATGCTGGTCGAGAGCGCGATGCCAGTACTCCTCCGCACGCCCATCAGGGCATCCCTCTTTCTCCCAGAGCAGATAGGCGCGTTCCCGAACAGCCTGGTCCAAACCCAGTTTCGTTTCTGAATTTTTCTCAAGGTCATCGCCGTAGGGAGCCATCTGACCGCCCCGACCCGTGTGCATCCTGGCTGTCAGAGTGCAGAGCTCAGCGTCCGGGACAAGCGGCTGTGCGCTGCCGCTTCCAGCCCCTTCGCCTGGAATTCGGCGTCGTCGGGGACATTGCCCGACTCGCCCCGCGTAATCGGGTACGTGTGCAGCACGGTGCCGCTACTATCTATGACGTCAACCAGTCGTTCGCTCATGGCTGTCTTCCTGTGTTTGTCGTTTGATGAGGGGGCCCATAGCTGACCACCGGACCTGTCAGCCAGGCAGAGGCCAAAACCGGCCGACGCGATCCGAGCATGCGGACGCGCTAGCTCGCCGTCACGAACCGGCGAGCAGGTCGCTGCCAGGCAAACCCCATGACCAGTTACAAACAGGCCTCGGAGAATGTGCGGCGAACAGTCTTTCGAGCATCTCGTGGCAGACTTCAGGAACTCCACAATTCCCATGCTCGACCCGGGACGGCTTATGAAAAGCGGGACACCGGGGCGCAACGTTTGCCACGGGATACACTGCCAACGAAATCGTTGCCCTCGCTCTGCGTTGGGCGCGAGCAAGCGATCCTACCTGCTGGGCCAAGGGCACCGACTACGCCGTCTTTATGCTGTCGCAGGCCGGCGAGATGACCAACGAGATGCCGGCGCAAAGCGCATCAAGGGTTATACCCGCCACGAAATCGTCGGGAGATATCTTTCGGGCTCCTTTGTGTCTGGCGCAGACCGTCTTGTTGTCAGGACGCACGCCGGGGTGCAGACGCTTCCCGATGACCTGTGTGACTTCAACGGAACCCGGCCTGGTCCAAGTATAAGCATAGCGCTGGCCGACGTCGACCTTGCAGCTTTTTTGCCGATACGGAGTCGGGAAACAAAAGCGGAATCAGTCGGCCGGCCCGAGTAACACGTCGATTGCGGCTTGACCTGCAATTTCAGCCACCAGGTAGGCCCATCGCTCCGTAAAAGGGCCGTTGCGCAGCCTTACGCGGCCTCCCCGCGCGCCGAGCACTTCGAGGTTGGTGCCGCCTTTGATCAGAAAAGTCACGTCAAATGTTTGCTCTGCAGCCGGAGTCAATTCGACGTGAATCTCGAAGCCGCGGTATGTGATCATTCGCTGCATGGAAGCCTCCCCTCTGTCGACGGAGACTAACATGTGACCCATTTCAGATGTTACTGCCGGAACGAGAATGCATCCTTTTGCGCCGGTCGTTCCGGCGTCGCTGTTCCCGAGTCGAGCGCCAGTCGCCTGGTTACCCTCGATGGCCGCCCGCAAACGGTGTAAGCGGTACCCGACATTGCGGAGGCGATTGTGGTGTGCGGCTCGCGTGCAGCAGCAAAACCACGTGCATGAGCAGGTCGTCTTTGCGATGCCAGCACGACGCAAGCCGTCACTTTCACCACGTCACGATTTAGTTTGCTTTTCGATGGCATTGAGCGCATGGTGAAAAGATCCAGATGACCCGACCGCCTCGCTGCACCGTGACCCGTATGCCAAAGGTCCGCGCCAGTTCTCATCGGTCGTGCGAATCGACACCATTCCCTTCAGCGAGGTCAAGACCCGGCGCTACGCAACGTTGTTCGACGCGGGAAGTCCCACCAGCGCGGGCGACGCCATCGAGGTCGCGATGCAATACGGCAAAGACATCGTCGATGGCAAGGTTGAGGCCACCCGACTCTGACACATCGAATGTCAGTTCAAAGCTTGAGTGGAGCAGGTCATGCAATATCCGCTTTATGTGCACCGTGATGGAGCTACCGGCTTTCGTGCCAGTTTTCCGGATCTTCCCCGAGCAGTTGCGCGTGGCCATTCGTTCGATGAACTGAAACGCAACGCACAGGAGGTTGTCGAACTGATGTATGACCGCAGCGAGCAACTCATACCCGCTCCCACCTGCAGTACATCGGAACTGCAATCGCTCGACATGGACGATGGGCAAGGGATCTGGATTTTCATCGAGATCAATCTGATGCGGGTTACCTCGAAAGCCGTGAGCGTCCAGTTCAGTCTGCCCGAGAGTCTGCTGCAGAGAGTAGATGCTGCAACAAAAGAGCGACACTCGACGCGCTCTACGTTCTTTACGCTGGCTGCTATACACGAACTTGGAAACCGGGGCGAAGGGCAATTGTCGTAGATGCCGGTTTTTTCCCGTGGGTATTCGCGGACGGCTTACATCCCACGCCGCGAGCGCGTCAGTGTCCAAAACCCGACCTTACGATGTGTCGCGTCGTCCCTGCTATCGGGGGCGACGCCAACCGCCTGTTGGCGAACCAGTTTTTCCATAGCAGGAGTGCATCATGATTGATGACCAGGTAAATGCCGAAGAACTGGCAGAAAGCAGGAAGCAGAGAGAAGCCGCGGCGAATGCGACGGATGATGGCATGCCGGTGGCCCCCGAAGATGAAAGGCGGGTCGTCGACAAGACTCAGTACAGACGGCCGAAGCAATGGGTGAGGCACGCAAGGAAATTGCTGGGTGCTGGAAGCGGCTTTGTGCGACTCTGAACGTGGAAGAATCGGCGAAGAGCCGGTTTTTTTCCGGTGACGCGTGCATCGTCCCGGTAGAAGAATCATAAAGGGGCTCTGATGTCAGGTCTGCTGGCGCAGATATAACAAGAACGGGTACGGTCCCATACCGCCATCCAGGCGAGGCCGAATGAATTTCGACGTGAAGCTGCGCGGGTGAAGCCATCGATCGCTTGTGTGACAAGGTCGGGGCCCTCACGCCCTGTACGGATAGCGCGTAGACATGTAGCCCGGCCGACACAGAGCTGTTCCGTGACACCGAATCACCGTTGCAATGCTCCTGATGCCGCGCTACCGATTCGAAAGAGACGTGACGCAACTTGAACGGATCATTCCCCTACGCACGGACATCCCCGTATGGTGAGCTGAAGGAAGCACGACAGGTAGGCGCAAAAGGCCGACGCAATACGCAAGGGCTGCACTGCTCGAATCAGGCGGACTCTGGAATGAAATACAAGGACTACTACGAGGTTCTAGGAGTGCCACGCACTGCAACGCGGGACGAGGTCCGGCGCGCGTATCGCAAGCTCGCGCGCAAATATCATCCGGACGTCAGCCAGCAGGCCGATGGGGAGGACCGTTTCAAGGAACTGGGCGAGGCCTATCAGGTCCTCAAGGACACGGAGAAACGCGCAGCCTATGACCGTTTGGGCCGCGAGTGGCAGAACGGCCAGGATTTTCAGCCGCCGCCCGACTGGCACGAGGGCTTCGAATTCAGCGGCGCAGGCAACGGGCCCAGCGCCCATGCGGATTTCAGTGAATTCTTTGAAGCGATGTTCGGCGGTGCGCACACAGGCGGACGTTCGCGGCAGACGGAAAGACATGGCGCGGCACCCGATCGCGGCGCCGCGACCGCGGACGATCTCGAGGATGCCTATCGTGGCGCGCGACGCCGGATCCCCGGACAGGATCATCACGCCAGAGTCGTGATCGATCTGGTGGACGCCTATTACGGCGCGCAGCGTTCCATTTCGCTGCAAATGCCGGTCCTCGATGCACACGGTCAGGTCATCCTGCAACTGCGTACGCTGAACGTTACCATTCCCAGGGGCGTGCGGGCCGGGCAGCACTTGCGCCTTGCCGGTCAGGGCGGCGCCGGCTTCGGACACGGACCGGCCGGTGACCTGTATCTGGAAATCGCCTTCCGCGAGGATCCGCGTTTTCGTGTCGACGGACGCGATGTTTCGCTCGATCTACCGGTGGCGCCCTGGGAGGCCGCACTCGGTGCTCAGGTCACCGTTGGTACTCCTGATGGCTCGGTCGAGCTGACCGTGCCAGCTGGATCGGCCAGCGGCCGGCGACTGCGACTAAAGGGCAAGGGGATTCCGGGGAAGACGCCGGGCGACCTGTACGTCATATTGACGATCGTGCTGCCGCCGGCCGACAGCGACAGCGCGCGTGCGGCCTACGAAACGATGCGGCACGCGTTCCAATTCGATCCGCGCGCGCATTTTACCGGTGGTCGACCATGAAAGAATCGGTGACGGTCTTTGTGGAAGGTGAGATTGTCGAGGAAGACGTCGAATTCACCCTCGTTGAATTGTGCCGGGCAAGCGGCGCGTCGGAACAACAGCTGACGTTATGGATCGCAGAAGGCGCAGTCGAGCCGCAAGGCACCACGCCGTGCGAATGGCGCTTCAGCGGTGCCGCACTGCGCCGCGTGCGAACCGCCCGGCGGCTCGCACAGGATCTGGAGATCAACGCACCGGGCATTGCGCTCGCCCTCGACCTGCTCGATGAAATCAACGCATTGCGGGCGCGTTCCAGGCGCTCGTCCGGTCATTGAGCGTGTTCTTCACGTCCTCCTCGACTCGATGGCGCGCTAGACACGTGGCCCAGGCACGAGGTTGCGGGACTGCAGGAGGAGACAAGGATGGCACACATCCGCCCGGCGCCCCCGCATGATCCGGTGGAGGCAAGTCTAAGCCCCGCGGACGACCGGGTTCGCCTGAATCACTGGCTACCGCCGCAGGCAGGCGTTGCGCCCAGAATCCGGATCGGTCAGCGCTGGGTCAACGTGTTGTGGGCATTGCCCATTGCTTTCGTACTGCTGGTTATCGGCGTGGCCATCGCGCAGGCACTGCGGCAAGTCCCGGCGGTGCAGGAATGCCTCGTGCGCTATCCGGGGATCCCGCCATCCGCAGTGGCTGTCGTCACGGGATTCCCCGCCTGGCTCAGGCTGCAGCATTTCATGAACCTGTTTTTCATGGCGTTCATTATTCGCGCAGGACTTCAGATTCTCGCCGACCACCCGCGGCTGTACTGGAAACGCGACTGCACGCCCGGCACGGAATGGTTTCGCTTCCAGATGGTGGTGCCGACCGGCCGCGTGTGGACCGCGAAGGACGATTCGGTGACGCTGCCTGGGTGGCTCGGAATTCCTGGAATCCGTCATTCCATCGGCCTCGCCAGATGGTGGCATTTCTCGATTACGCTGTTGTGGATGATTAACGGCATCGTCTTCTACGTGCTGCTGTTCGCGACCGGCCAGTGGCTGCGGCTGGTGCCGACGACCTGGGAGGTGATCCCCAACGCAGCCTCGACCGCCCTGCAGTACCTGTCGCTCACATTCCCCGCCGATCACAGCTGGCTGCGCTACAACAGCCTGCAACAGATCACCTATTTCATCACGGTGTTCGTCGCCGCGCCTACCTCCATCGTGACGGGCTTCATGCAGAGTCCGGCGATTTCTAACCGGCTCGGCTGGCTCGGCCGGGCGTTAAACCGGCAGCGGGCACGTTCGATCCATTTCATCGCGCTGTGCTGGTTCCTGTTCTACATCCTCGCGCATGTGACGCTGGTGTTCATAACCGGTGCCCGGGTGAATCTGAACATGATGTTCGCCGGCTTGAACGGCGACTCCTGGAGCGGCGTGCTGGTCTTCGTCCCGGCCATGGCGCTTGTGGGCGTCACCTGGTGGCTGGCGTCTCCGTTCACGCTCCGTCATGCGCGTCGGGTTCAGCGGATCGGTGCGTTCCTGGCCCGGCCTTTCAACAGCGTGACGCAGTGGTGGGATCCAACGAGCCAGCTCACCGAACAGGACATCTCACCGTACTTCTGGCCCAACGGGACGATGCCGGCGTCGGCCGAGTTTGACCAGCTCGTGAAAAACGGTTTTGCGCATTACCGGCTGAGAATCGATGGTCTGGTCGAAAAGCCGGTAGAGCTCACATACGCCGAGCTCAAAGCGATGCCGAAGCAGGAACAGATCACCACGCATTTCTGCATTCAGGGATGGTCCGGCGTCGTCAGGTGGGGCGGGGTTCCGATGCGTCATCTCCTCGATCTGCTGAAACCGACGGCCGATGCCGGCTACGCGGTGTTCTATTCACTGGCCGATGGCGGCGATGGCGGACGCTACTACGACGTCCACAGCATCGCCAACATGCGGCACGAATTGACGATGCTCGCCTACGAGATGAATGGCGCGCCGCTCAGCGTGCTGCATGGCGCGCCGTTGCGGCTGCGCTGCGAGAACGAACTCGGCTTCAAGATGGTCAAGTGGATTGCGGCCATCGAGTTCGTGCACGATTTCGCCGACCTCGGCGCGGGTGAAGGCGGCTACAACGAGGATCACGAATTCTACGGCTACCGCGTGCCGATCTGAGTCGCTTCTCAGATGAAACCGAACATCGCGATCACGGCGGCGGCCATCACACCGGTTGAAAGCCATCCCAGCATCCGCAGCGGCATGGACGTGACGAAGGTGCCCATGACTTTTCGGGTTCGACGCCATCAGCATCATGAGCACCATGATCGGCACCGATGTGACGCCGTTGATGACGGCGCTCCAGAACAGCGCCCTGATCGGGTCGATCGACGTGAAATCGAGCGCGAGACCCACGACCGTCGCGAGCACGATAACCCCGTAGAACCGTTTGGCCAGTTGCGGTTCGAGCGCGAGGCTATTTTTCCACCGGAAGGTGCCGGCCATCGCATAGGCGGCCGAGCCGGCCAGCACGGGCAGCGCGAGCAGCCCCGTGCCGATGATGCCGAGGCTGAACAGCAGGAACGCGAACTGGCCGGCGATCGGTTTCAGCGCGGAGGCGGCCTGCGCCGAAGACTGGATATCGGTGATGTGGTGGGCATGCAGCGTGACCGCAGTAGTCAGCATGATAAAAAACGCAACAAGATTGGAAAACGCCATCCCGATCGACGTATCCAGGCGGATTCGGCTCAGGTTTGCGGGACCCTGTGACGGCATTTTCGTCAACGCCTGCTGTCCTTTCTTGGCATGCAGTTCTTCGACCTCCTGCGACGCCTGCCAGAAGAACAGGTACGGGCTGATCGTGGTCCCGAACACGGCGACCATCGTCGTGATGTAGCCTGCGCTCCACGAGCCGTGCGGAAGTACCGTCCGCAGCGCCACGGTCGCCCACGGGATCTGCACCGCGAAGACAACGCCGACGTACGCGAACAGTGTCAGGGTGAGCCACTTGAGCACGCGGACATATCCGCTGTACGGCACGAACACCTGCAATGCCAGTGAAAACGCGCCCAGTCCGACCGTGTAAGCGTGCGTGGGGCCGCCGATGAGCAGATTGACGGCCGCCCCCATGGCCGTCAGGTCGGCTGCAATGTTGATCGTGTTCGCAACCAGCAGAAGGACGACCGTGGCGTACAGCAGCCAGCGCGGATAATGGCGTCGCAGATTCGTCGCAAGACCATGGCCGCTCACCCGGCCGATCCTCGCGCTCACGACCTGAATGGCGACCATCAGTGGATACGTTAGGAGGACGGTCCACAGCATGTTGAAGCCGAATTGCGCACCCGCCTGCGAATAGGTGGCGATACCGCTCGGATCGTCGTCCGCTGCACCGGCGATGACTCCGGGTCCGAGCTTCGCAAACCACGAGTCGGCCTGACTATCGGCTTGGATATCGATGTTTGCAGACGCGACCGTGTCGTGTTCCATAAACGCCCGGAGTCGTGCGGTATTTGTTTATTGTAGTAGCGAATCAGCTATTTATGCGGCGCACCAGCAAATGAGGAGTATCTATCCGACGCTGACATGCGCTGGCAACCGGGGAATTCTGGCTGGAGAAAGGCGCCAGGATTCTCCTGTTCGGGCCGCCTGGCGCCGCCAAGAGTCATCTGGGATCGGCCATCGGACACGCGCTGATCGACGCTGGCTACCGGGTGCTGTTCACGCGCACCAGCCGATAGCGAGATGCCGCGGACTTCATCCCGAAGATGGGGCGTGCTCTTTCGCGAGTCGGCGCGACCCAACCCGTCATTTGAAGCTTTTATCAGGCGGAACCGTTGCTATTACACTGGCAAGAGCGCCGCTGGCCCGACGTTGAATCCAGCGGCGCCCGTGACATTGCGAGATCACTGACGCTTCGAAGCCTCCTTCTTCAGCTTCTTCATGTCCTTCTTCTCCTTGGGCGTTCTGGTGGCGACTTTCTTTTCCGTCTTCTTGGCGTCATGGGCTTTGCTCATGATGGCCTCCTTTTATCTAGTGTTTGACAGTGTACGACGCGACGGCCCTCCGGAGACATGGGTCGATGCAAAAACACGTTGAGGCCCTCGCAATTAGCGTCGCGCGTTCACCCGTGACTTTGCTCCCAAAAAGTATCCCTTGCTGCACGGGTAATCTCACGCAACGTGTACGATTCGTCGCGCGGAACAGCTTGCTGATCGTGGGTGAAATTGGGTACCTGTCGATCGGCTCGAACGGCGGCAAGCTGTTTTTCCAGATCGTCAATGCGTGTCACGAAAAGTGCGCCATCGCCCTGACTTCGATAATCGGTCGTCCGCACATCCTCCAGCCCTTGGCGTGGATCGATCCATCCGATATCCGGCGGCAGGGGCGGCGGCACAAGCCGTGCCATTGCCGCCGCGCAAGCCGGGAGCAAGCGAATAGCGCAGAATAGGATCCTGAGCACCTTCAATCGCGCGTGAGAGGAAGTGGCGCACGACTTTGGTCACTAGGGCTAGGCGTTAGCGAGACAAACTTTGCTGCAGAGAGACCAATGAAGAAAGGAAAGACAAAACTTACCCGCAATGATGCAGAGCGCCTTTTCGAGGGTCTGCCCGGCGGGCAGGTGAGAGTATCGAGCCGGCCCGAGAACCCATTCGAAGCAGGGGTATTCGACGTGGTGAAGCGCGTCGACGACCAAACAAAACTCTGGAAAGACAACCTCATTACTCTTCCGATGTCGATCGAGTTGCCGGCCGGCTACGAGTCGGTCTCTCGCATGCGCGAGGCGATGGCGCGGGCATGGCGCGTGAAGTGGGTGAGGGAGGGTAAAAACGAGGTTGTCGCGGAGTTTCCAGAAGGATGGACCGCCGTTCGCCCTGAAAGCGGCCCCATAGAGTTGCGAGATCCGTCCGGCGTGGTCCGCGCCTTATACGGGTGGGCCAAGGATGCTGAACTCAGGATTCTGCCACGGTATCTTGTTGAGTCACAGGCGAAAAGTTCAAGCGGACTAGGCAGCTTGCTTGTCCGTGATCGCGGGAACGGTCAAATTCTTGAGAGGTCGTCGACCTGGTCTGCTCAAACTGGTACCAACCATCCCGATTGGACCAGACTGTCAGCGTGGCTCAGCTTACGCTATCCACAACATCACGACCCGCTGAGGTACTGGGAAGATGGCGAGGAAAACATCCAAAACTGAGCTGTTTCTCGGGCGCTGTTCTCGGGCAAACCGCTACACCCAGCTTGACCGAGGCGAAATGAGGGCTGACCGCTTGACTGGGCTTCCGAGTTCGGCCAGGAGCCGCCGTTGGCTGATCACGGAATGCACACCTCCGATTGTCCGGAATTCGTAACATTCGGCGGAGGCCGCTTATGCCTTTCCAGTTGCGACGACTCGACAATGTCCGCTTCCATGCCATTCGAATAGATGCTTTCAACCATCGCTACCTTGGGAAGCAGACCTTAAAGCAAGCTTTCTGGCGACGGTTCTATTCTTCGCATACGGGCGAGTCGCTTTCCTTTTGCTTCTGACGCTAATACATTTGGTCCGCCGCACATTGATAGGGAAAATGAGGACTGCGTGCGACGTTCGGTCGACAGGCGATCCTTGCGAATACCAGCTCACCAGGGATGAAGACGTGGTGCTTTCGCTTCACAGCTGAACCTCGTACGGCGGAAACGCTGACAGGCGGAGATCGTCCACCGCGCCACCGACGGAGAAGTGATACAGGCTTTGCCAAGCGTGGTCCTCCACGCCGAGAAGTGCGAGCATTTCATCATCGAAAAAGCAGCCAATCCCTGTCGCGCGCACGCCGGCGGCTTCGGCTTCGAGATAGAGCGCCTGGCCAAGAATGCCGCATTCCCAGAACAGATGGCGATAACGCCATGGCTGCTTCAACGCGATTCCGAATCTCGCGATCATCCCCAGCGCAAAGCAGGAATCGGCGCCGATATCCTGGTTGCAGCAGATCAACTTTGCCGTGGCGCGCAAATCGTAAGGCAGCAGAAGATAGAGCGGCAGATGATCGGGGCCGGCCTTTTGCCACAGCCATTCTGAACGTAGAGACCGCTTGAGACCCGGCAGCGCGCCCGGATTTCTCACGAACATATACAGGCCCGGCTCCAGGTCACCCACACGGTGCACCATTAGAGCCACATGCACTGCTCTGGGAGACATCAGCGCATTCAACGGCGGCGTATCCTGACGTGCCAACAGGCACGCCAGCATGCTGAAAAACGCCGCCGTGGCGATGCACGTCGTACCGTCGAAATTCACCGCGCTGCGACGCTGCCGCGCGATCCGGGCAAAGCTGAGATCAAGGGCCGGCGCCGCGGGCGACGGGCGCTCTTCCGGATTCGGCAAGGTGGGTTCGCGAGTACGGGCCTTATGCGTGGCGCGATGGATCGAATCGATATCCGGCCACTTCACATGTCTCGGACTCAGCTGATTCGCGCGACCGCGCCACTGTGCGCTATCCAGGGCGATCAGCATGCGCTCAAGGTCAGGCCGCAATTCAGGGTTGCCGATCCAGAGAAAGGCATCCGGCGCCTCCGCTTCAGCCTCCCCGAAATCCTCTCCGCGGTTCAATCCAAGCAGGGTGGTCACTGCGTCGTCCGCAGCCGCCTCCATCAGCCGAGTCTGCCAGCCAAGCGCTGCCGCTGCGTAACTCACCGCGGCGATGACATGACCACAATCGTGCTGACAGTAGCGCCAGGCGCGCATGCCATATTTCCACGCCTCGCGCCAGGGGATCGAGCTTATGCCGACCAGGACACCACTTTGCGGGAACGCCTCGCTCCACCGTCCGTCATCCACTGCAGCGCGACATTCAAGGGAATGGTCCCGGCTCAGGTAATGGTAGACCCCACCGGACAAGCCGGGCAGAGTCGGACACAGAAGATAGCCCTCGGTCGGATGCAGATTTCCACTCAAAGGGTTGCAGCGCAGTGCCCACCGCTGGGCGCCGTAGGATTTCCACGCCGACAGGCCGAGCGAAAGTTCGAACAGGATTGCAAGACTGGAAAGATCGAATCTGCGCGCGGGCGGTAAGGCGCCACAGCGCAGTTCGTTGTAGCGTGTGGTCAGGCTATCCGCGGCTAACGGCAGACCAATGCGCGGTGCGCCGTGAAACACCCGGAACGGATCCGGTTGGGTTGTCCAGTCGAGTTTCCCGGGCCCCGGAGCGTAGCCGCTGACGCGATGCTTGCTGCGCTCGTGGTATTCAAGTAACGCATGCTTTAACCGGTCCATGTTCCCCTCAGACCAGGGACATCCGCACATGTGGCTGTATAAAACCGTCTGGCTGGACGTTGGGGCGCGTTCGTCATCAAGTCGTGGAACCGAACGCGCTTCAGCAAACTGCTATTGCGTTCGGCGCCTCCTGTGCGATGCGCGGCAATCGAGTTGTCTTCACGAAAGCCGGGGGATGTTTCCAGCGCTTAGGTCACCCTTCAGGTGTCTTCGACGGCATTCGGGACCGCCGACTTCAAAAACTCGTGGCCGTCCCAGGTTAGCCGCCAGTCGCTACCCATCGAGCGGACGAGATCTGCGTCGGCCAGCAGGTTCAACTGATACCACACACCCCGGTTCGGAACATCGAACGCATCCTTGAGCGCGCTTTCTCTCCTCGAGAGTCTTCAATATTGCGAGTGCCAGATCCATATCGCGTTTCACGATCTCCTCCTGTTGCAGATAGGACGTACATCGAAAGGAGTCTCAGGGGAGCAGGCCCCGAAGTATACGGCGAGCACCGTCTTCTCGCCGTTGGGGGACGCTGATTGCAGAGATGACCGGCGGAGCCGCAATCGATGTGTTTCCGGGTTCCCAACAGGCTCATGCCACGGTCCGAACGCGTAGGTTAATTCAACGCCAGTCGCGAGCACTGCCTGCGATTCAACGCTTCGGTCCCCTCATACCCTCGGTTTCCATCGCAGCATTCCGCTCTTCGCAGGCTTCAATGGGTTCCATGGTCTCGTCGATGGAAGCTGTCGCGCGTTCTGTGGCCGCCTTCGTTTCGTCGACGGTGGAACCGAGTCCTCCGTCGTCGTCGCCCGGGGGCTCGAGCATGTCTCGAAGCATGGCATCCAACTCCGGAGTGTCCCACGGCACGCCATGCTGCTCTTTCTTCTTTATGTAGTGCCTGACTTCTGCGTCCTGCTCCGGCGTCAGGGGAAGACCGCGAAATGTGCTTTGGGGGGTGGAGTCGGTCATGGCATTGCTCCGGAATTTATCCCATTTTGAGTGTAGCGCTGTTTTGCGCCAACGAGCCTCAACTATCGGTCTGCGCATGGACTGATCCGTCCATTCGGATCGACTCGTCCAGCGGGCGGACGTTGCTATCGGCAAAGATAGAGCCCGGGCGCTTTGCGCAATTGCTGCTGATAGCGGCACCGTGCAAACAATCATCGGACGGGACAACGTCACGCGATGACGTGGTTCAGCGCCGGGCCTTCCGCAAAGTCGACATTGGTGAGCGAGTAGCAACCGTGTACGGCGGCCGGGAGCAGCCGAGGGACAGCCATCCAAGCGGATTTCCGGGATGTCTGCTCAACGCCTGTGAGCGGACAACTGCGAGTTGGACGTTGAATGTCGCTTCAGGGTCCAGACCGTGTCAAAACGTGCGCTTCATTCGAACGCTGTCGAAACGGGCTTGCGAGAAAGGCCTACAACGGCTTTGGCGAGTGTCGGCAATGGTAAAGCGACCCTTCAAAACCTTGCGATTTTCCGTTTTGACACAGCCTTATATGGACACCGCCCGGTTTGCCAAGTTGATCCTTTGTGATACGTGAACAAGGTATCGGCTGCGGTCTTATATGCGGCCTTTTGCAAGCCGAAGCTGCGGGCCCTGATGGAATTCGCCAGGAACGTCCTCATCTCGGTCACGTGCTTGAAGCACAAGACTGTGTTCAGGTTTGCGTTCCTGCGGTCCGACCTGTCTCGCCATCACATTGAAATCAACCTTAGCAACCTACCAGTTCCACAACGATTCAAAGTGCTCGTCCTGTTATGCAGGTCTGTTGCTCACATGATGCGCTTCATACGAAGTCCCGTGAGCGAGGATCGCCCAAGCGATTCGTGCCATTTTGTTCGCCATGGCCACTGTTGCTACATTTGCTGGACGTCGCACCTGTATTGCCTTTTGCCATGCGGTTGGTACCTTGGTGTGACACAGAACAGAACGCGCCCCATGTATCAGCAACGTACGCAAGTATGGGTCGCCACGTCGGGAGATCGAGCCCAGCCGTATCTTTCCTCCGGTACCATTCTGACGAGGAACAAGTCCCAGAAACGCAGCGAACTCGCGCCCCGACCTGAATGTCTTCGCATCTCCAATTGTAGCTACCAACGCCGTTGCAGTCAGGCGGCCGATACCCGGCACTTCGGAGATCGCACGACATGCCGCTTCGTGTTTCTGCCAGGCGCCAATCCGCTTCTCAAGTTGATCGATGTCCTCCTCAAACAGGTTGATGCGACGCAATTGTTCGAGAAGGTTAAGAAGTATCGATCTTGGCAGGGTGTCTTCGAGTTCTGCCATGCGCTCCCTGATCTCGTCGAGTCCTGCTACGCGTCCTGCGCGAAACGTAACGCCGAATTCATACAGCAACCCACGCAGCTGATTTATCTGCATCGTTCGAAACTTGACGAGCAACGAGCGCATACGATGAAGGCTTAGCATCACTTGCTGATCCTCTGTCTTGGCGGCAACTGTGCGCATGCCGGGTTGCTGCACCGCAGTCCAGATTGCCCGGGCGTCCGCCGCGTCAGTCTTGTTCGTTTGCACGAAAGGTCGAATGAATTGGGCGTGTAATAGCACCACCTCGTGTCCGAGCGCGCGAATCTTGCGCGCCCACCAGTGAGCACTTCCGCAAGCTTCGAGGGCGACGCGACCAGCGGGGCGCTGCGCCAGAAATGCAATTAAATCGTCGCGTCCGAACTTCCGATTCGCGATCTCGCCAGTTTGGGCGTCGACCCAGTACATCTGGAACACCCGCTTTGCAATATCGAGTCCGTATGTCGTAGCATTCATCTGGGGCCTCCGTTCCTTAAGTGGTTGTGTCGCAACTCCCACTTTGGCACATTGATGCCGTTCGGTCCTGGAGGCCCTCTATCGGCCCAATTCCCCGGAGGGAGGGCGGTGTCCATTCCATCTCGGTCGCGCTGCGTCAGTCCGCTCTTCAAACTCATCGTCGGAAAGCGGCCGGTGGTATTTCGCTGCCCTGAAGCGGCCAGTCGCCACTGGGTACTCCCGACCCGTTTCTGCTCTTCGGTTAATTTCTTCGAATGTCGCCACGGCGCTCAAAAGCGGCCGCAACCGGTCGCGTCCGCCCGTGGAGACAGGTGTTATGTCAGCCCGTTGATTCGGCTGATGGACCCAGGTGGCGGGCATCAGTTCGTAGCGGGAACGCCCGATGCGTGCTCCATTTTGGGGGCGTACATGGGCGGCCCCGTTCATTTATAAGGAGGTGCTATGGCGCAAACGATCAGGAACGAGCGTGGCGATTCCGGAAATAGACCGCAATCGGGCGACGCAGGCACGGCGGATGGACTCACCTCGGACGAGGCCGCGCAGCGAGCACTCGATGAAGGCGATAACGAAAAGATCGACAGGGTGCTTGATGAGCTTGACGTTTCAACAACCGAGTCGGGCAAGGACCAGACTTCCAAACCGGATACGGAAGGATCTACTTCCTCGAGCAAAGATCTTGACGAGCAGAACGAGTGAAGGGGCCATATTGCCTAGCGCTCATTTGACCGCGCGAGGGTGCTTCCGGCGAAGGGGTCGTTTTTCCAGTCCGCACCGGTCTGCGTTGCCGGTTGAGCGAGCGCTCCGCACGGCAGCTCAAAGTGCCCGATGGATTGTCCCGCGCTAATAGCCTGTCTGAGCCATTGAGGCACCTCGCCTTCACCGCTCCAGGTATCACCACCCGCGCTACGGTAGCGACCGATATCCGGTCCTGCAGGCTCCGTCGCCAGGAAGGAAGCGAGGTCATCCGGGCTGATGCTGAAGTCATCCATGCGGTGGCGGAGATAGGCAATCATGCTCTCGCGTTTCCGTTCGTCCATAAGGCATTCCTTTAAAGAATTTCGCCCGTGCTTCTCTCGCCCCGTCTCAGGCGAGGTGCAGCGTGAAACCGCGCGTGTCTGCGGGCATGTCAAAGCCACCTTTCCGGACCGAGCATGAGGCCGATTGACGCCTGCCCAGCTATCGCCCCAACAAGGTAAGCCCAACGACGTGAATACGGGCCTCCGCGAACCTGGATCAGTCTGCCAAACGCGGCAGTCCCCGAATTCCGGGGCGCCCCGTCAATGCGGAGCCACGGTTCGAACATGTCTTTCGATGTGGGTCGCAACTCAATGTAAATCCCGAGCCCGCGATAGCTCACGGTTCTTTGCATCTCGCCAGCCTCCCTTCATTTCAGCTGCGCCCCGAATAACGCTTTACAGTTGCTGAACAGCACTCGCGTAGGACTTCGCCGCTTCGTTCAGTTGCCCAGCCGCGGTCTGTACGGGCGTCGGCAGCTCATTCAGCGCGAGCGCGGTGTCCGCGCCGTCCAGCCGTCTGCGAAGCTCGATCACGAGATCCATGACGCTGGCGTCGCCCACCCGGCGGCGATTGCTTTGTCTGGAACTCACCATCGAGCAGTCGACGAGGCGATCAATCTTGCGGAAGTAGGCCTGGGAAGCTACGCGATGCCTGGCATACAGCGAGGCAACATTGGACTTTGAAAGACAGTCTTTCACGACCTCGGGATTCATGCCGAAATGAACCTGCAGCGCGTCGGCGGCGTCTGACCGGTGAAAACATGCCACCTGATCGAACAGCGTCTCGCCGTCCCTGTCGATGAGATCGATCCAGACTTCACCGTCTTCGAGGATCTGGCCGGCGCGATGAATCACCCGCTCGTCCTCAGTTGCGCAGGCGAGCATCCGGTGTCCGTCGACATCATCAACCGGCTTCTCGAACACCTCCACCAGTTCTCCGCTCACTGCGACCTGCATGACCAGTAAAGCCATCTCTGCTCCTTGATGGGAATGACGGGAATACCGCTGCGCAGATCAAGCGATCCAGCCTGGCGATATGAGTGCATTTGAGGAAGGCGAGGCGTGGGCCCGAGATCTTCGCGGTTCTTCAGTACGACGTCTCACCACAATCTGGTTGACGTAGGTACGGGTCCTCGCGACACCGGTACGTGGACACAGCATCGTGGGGCGCCATGAGATTGCGCCGGGCGACCTCCGGCCTGTTGCGACGCACATAATACGCCGGAAAGAGACTCTGATAGGAGCGGGGAGCGCCAGGCAGCGCCGCTCATGCGGTGCAGGCCACGCCGGTTTAACCGCGAGTGTCGACCCAGCCGCGCGCCCATGCCGTAGCGTGCCCCAGAGCCTGCGTTTCGCTATCGAAATAGTCGAGCGCATCAAACTGGTAGGAAACCGGCTCAGCACTGCGGGCGTCCCCTCTTGTGAGCAGCAGGTTTGCGGCGAACCAGCCGTCAGGTAACCGGTGAGCCGACGGGGAAATTGAATAACCGATGTAATGGTGAATGTGTTTATTATTTTGCATAAGCGATAACCGACCGCACGACATCAGGTCGTACAGGCGAAATGAATTCATAAAATGGTGCGAGACGGATCGTGTCGAAAGACAGATGATGCACAGGGCGAAACCCGGCGATCAGTTCGGGAGCGCAAGGCTCCGCGAGGATGCTAGTCAAGCTAACAGCAAAGGGCCGGTAGACCGGCCCCTGAAATGCTTTACTGCGGCGAGATATTTGCGGCCTGCATGCCCTTCGGGCCGCGCTTGGTCTCGTAGCTCACCTTCTGGTTTTCGGCGAGCGTCTTGAAGCCGTCGCCGCGAACTTCCGAGAAGTGAGCGAACAGATCGTCGCCGCCAGCGTCAGGAGTAATGAAGCCAAAGCCCTTGCTATCGTTGAACCATTTGACAGTACCGGTATCCATGAGAATTCCCTGAAATAAAAAATAACAGCTCCGGTGCGGAGCGACAAAAACTTCAAGGAAGAAGAGAGGACAGCGAGTACCGCGCAGAGGAGGCGGAAAATGGTGATCAGCAATCGAGCTTCTTGAATATTTCGAAGTTCACAATATAGTGTGGGCGGGGGGCTGTCAATGCTTTTCGTAATGCGCTCCTGTTTAATCAGAGGCTCCGGCGGCGCAATTACGTGTCAGGCCGGGACAGGCTTTTGAGCGAAAGCCTGTCGCCAATTCGAATAGCAACGGTTCGGCGAAGCCTGGACGAATCCACTCGACCGGTCCAGGCGGATGTCGTCACATGCTTATCCGCCGTCCGTTCCGTACACACCGGATTTTCCCCGGCAGGGGGAATCATTGGGCCTGGAACTCGACAAGCCGACGCCAGTATTCATCCTGTCTCCCTTCGGGACTTCCTTCCTGCTGCCACAGGACGTAGGCCCGCTCCCGAAGATGCTCGTCGAGCGCGCGATGCCAGTATTCCTCGGCGCGCCCATCAGGTCGTCCTTCTTTCTCCCAGAGCAGATAAGCGCGTTCCCGGACAGCTTGCTCCAGACCTTGTCTGGTTTCCGAATTTCCCTGCAGGTCATCGCCGTATGGCGCCATCTGACCGCCACGACCCGTGTGCATTCTGGCCGTCAGGGTGCCGAGTTTGGCGTCCGGCACAAGGCGCCCGTGCGCTGCGGCTTCCAGCGCCTTGGCCTGGTATGCGCAATCGTCAGCACTGCCCGACTCGCTCAGCGTAATCACGTAGGTATGCAGGACATTGCCGCTGCCATCCATCACGTCGACCAGTCGCTCGGTCATGATTGTCTTCCTCGTGTTTGTCCGTTTGATGTAGGGTGGTGGCCGGTTCCCCTGGCTAACCACGGGACCTGCCTGGCTCCAGAGGCGTCCCGCCGGCGGTTTGAAGTGCGTATGATGCACCGAGCTGGCGCGAGTCTTGCGGGCATCTGGGCCAGAGACCTATGTACCCACGCGTGGCCGAACCGCTGACCGGGCGCTACCCACACAACACCATGACACCGTAACCCGCCCCCCGGAGAAAGTTCCGAAGAACAGTCTTTCCAGCTTCTCGTGGCAGGCGTCAGGGACTACGCAATTTTCATGCTCGATACGGATGGTTTCATCAAAACGTGGAATGCGGGGGCGCAACGCTTCAAGGGCTATGCCGCGGATGAAATCATCGGCCAGCACTTTTCCGTGTTCTATCCAGAAAAGGAACGCAATGCCGGTCGACCGGCGCTTGCCCTGCGCACCGTCCTGGCCGAAGGGAAATTCGAGGACGAGGGCTGGCGCGTGCGCAGGGACGGCAGCCAGTTCTGGGCAAGCGTGGTGATCGATCCGCTGCGCGACGATTCCGGCAGGCTCATCGGGTTTGCCAAGGTCACACGCGACATTACCGAGCGAAAGGCCGCCCAGGAAGCGCTGCGTAAAAGCGAGGAGCAGTTCCGGCTGCTGGTTCAGGGGGTCACCGACTACGCGATCTTCATGCTATCGCCAGCGGGTGAGGTGACTAACTGGAATGCCGGCGCCGAGCGCATCAAAGGTTACAAGCACGACGAAATTCTCGGCAAACATTTCTCGTGCTTTTATACCGGGGAAGATCGCGCCCGCGGGGCGCCTGCCCGGACGCTGTCAACCGCCGCGGCAGAAGGCCGGTTTGAGCAGGAGGGCTGGCGCGTCCGCAAGGACGGCTCGCGCTTCTGGGCACATGTGGTGGTCGACGCAATCCGCGATGAAGCCGGCGAACTTGTGGGCTTTGCCAACGTGACGCGCGACGTGACCGAGCGCAAACAGGCAGCGGAGGCCCTCGAGCGCGCCAACGCTGCCCTCTTCCAGTCACAGAAGATGGAATCGCTGGGCCAGCTGACCGGTGGCGTCGCCCACGACTTCAACAACCTGCTGGCGGTGATGTCCAACGGACTGGATGTGCTTTCGCTGCGTGTGCAGGACCACGCCGGTCTCAGGATGCTGGAAACCATGCATCGCGCGGTCGCCCGCGGCGCGACACTGACACAGCAGTTGCTATCGTTTGCACGCCAGCAGCCGCTCAAGGTCGAGAAATGCAATCTGAACGCCGTGATCCGTGGCATCGAGGCGGTCCTTCGCCGGGCCGCGGACGGCATGATCGAGCTTGAAGTCAGGCAGGAGCCCGGGCCCCGGCCGGTGCTGCTCGATGTCGCGCGGTTCGAGTCCGCGCTGCTGAACCTGGTCGTCAATGCGCGCGATGCCATGCCAGAGGGCGGAAAGATTGTCATCGCCGTCGAGAACGCCGAACTGGGCGAAGGGACCGTGGAAGCGCTGGCGGCGGGCCCGTACGTCAGGGTGTCCGTCGCGGACACCGGCTCGGGGATGGCGCCCGAGGTTGCGGCCCGTGCGTTTGAACCGTTCTTTACCACCAAGGAGGTGGGCAAGGGCACCGGCCTGGGCCTGAGCCAGGTCTACGGCTTCATTGCGCAGTCCGGCGGCGACGTGCTGATCCGCAGTGAGGCGGGCCAGGGCACGGTCGTCAGCATCTATCTGCCGGTCGCGAAGGACACATCTGGCGACGCGGACACGTTGACCGGCCCGGCACTGGATACGGTGCTGGTCGTGGAGGACGAACCGGATCTGCTGGACGCGACGGCGGCGCTGTTCCGCAGCCTCGGCTACGAGGTGCTGACCGCGAGCAACGGATCTGAGGCAATGGACGCGCTGAGTCGTCGCGACGATATCCACGTCCTGTTCACCGACGTCGTGATGCCCCGGGGAATCGATGGCATCCAGCTCGCGCGTTCGACGCGCGACCTTCGGCCGGATGTCAGGATCGTGCTTGCCTCGGGATACCCCCTTCCCGCCCTCAGGGCACAGCACGGCCAGCTGGACGAGTTCGCATTTCTCCATAAACCGTACCGGCTGGCCGATCTCGTGCGAACGCTGGGCACGGTGACGTAGGCGCGGGCGGCTTTGCTGGCTCCCCAGATCCCCAGTGCTGTTGCCGGTCGCGGTACCCGCGTCGCGATGACAGGCAAAAAACCACATGGTCAGGTGGCTGTTATGGATCGGGATGCGTTGGCAATGCAGTGGTAGGCGCGACTTGCATTGGTAAAATGACCGCCTGCGCCAGGTGGATGGCCTGCGGGTAGGCGTTTCACTGGACGTTATACCCCGCAAACCGGTGCATACGACGGCTACGATGAACCCGCGCGTGGAGCCTCAGCGGAAGTTTTGCTTTTTCAAGGAATGACATGCGACTGGCTGATTTCATTGTGCGCAATATGGAGCGCATCCTGACGCAATGGGAGGCGTTTGCCGTGACCCTGCTGCCAGCGGCGGCAAGCATGGACTCCCTCGCCTTGTGCGACCATGCCAAGCCGCTGCTTCAGGCAATGGTGGCCGACCTGTCGACCTCGCAGACCCGGGAAGCGCAATCGCAGAAGGCATGGGGACTTGCCCCGCAGCTGACCGATGCGCCGGAGACAGCGGCACAGACGCACGCCATTCTGCGCGCGCAAAGCGGTTTTGACATCAACCAGCTGGCCGCCGAGTATCGCGCGCTGCGCGCCAGCGTGCTGCAGTTGTGGATGGATGATTGCCAGCCTGAAGGCCCCCACGTAAATGACATCATCCGCTTCAATGAAGCGATGGACCAGGCGATTGCCGAATCGGTCCGTTCTTTCAGCGCCGAGGTCGAGCGGGCGCGCAACCTGTTTCTCGGGATGCTCGGCCACGACATGCGCAGCCCGCTGCAGACCATCCAGGCGACGGCTGCATATCTCGTCAGGATGAGTGCGGGTGAAGGTGTATCGGCGGCCGCCGACCGTCTGATCCGGACCGGTGCCCGGATGCAGGCGCTGCTGGACGATCTGTGCGACTTCAACCGCACCGAGCTGGGTCTGGGAATCAGGATCGCGCCGGCCGACGTCGACCTGGCGGCGGTTTGTGCCGATGAGATGGACCAGCTGCGTGCGGCCCATCCCGACCGCCGGATCGTGCTGGAGGCGCCTGTCAGCGTGCGGGGTGTCTGGGACGGTCTGCGCCTGCAGCAGGTGCTGGGCAACCTGGTCGTGAATGCAATCAGGTATGGGGCGCCGGACATGCCGGTGCGGGTGGTGCTGACAGCCGACGAGACGGAGGTCCGGTCCAAAGTGAGAAATGCCGGTGCCGCCATCGAACCATCGCTGCAGCAAAGGATGTTTGAACCGCTCCAGCGTGGCCCGGATGCCGGAGCCCGGCAGGGCGCCAATCTCGGGCTCGGACTGTACATCGCCCGCGAGATCACCGCAGCACACGGCGGCAGGATCGACGTGCGGTCCGACGAACAGGAGACTGTCTTTACAGTGAACCTGCCGCGGCAGGCAGTTTCCGGACCCGCGCGGTAATCACCGCAAGTCGGCTCGCCGGGTGGCCAGCCTTTGTGTCACCCCCCCCCAAGGAGACAAGCTTGAAACGGCTCAGCATGGCGCTCATCTTGGCATTGCTACGCACGCTTTCCGTACTTCCTTACCCGTTCGTCGCAAGGCTCGGGATGGTTGTCGGCACTGCGTTGTATGCGCTTCCGAGCCGCCGCAAGCATATCGTCCTGGTGAACCTGGGGCTTTGCTTCCCTGGCATGACTCGCCGCGAACAGCAGAAGCTCGCAAGAGCTCACTTCCGGCATGTTGTTCGCAGCTATCTTGAGCGAGGCATCCAGTGGTTTGGCAGTGCGCAGTCGATCCGCGATATCGTCCAGATTGAAAGCCAGATCGATCTCAATGACGCTGCAGCCGCCCCCACCATCTTCATGGGCTTTCACTTCGTGGGCATTGAGGTTGGCTGCATGGTCTATTCGACTTACCGCCCCGTCGCCTCACTGTATACGCGTATGTCAAGCACGGCCCTATGCGACCTGGCCAAGCGGCAACGCGGCAGATTTGGCGCGGAAATGATCGAGCGCTCGACAAGTGCCAGAAAAATCGTGGGATTGTTGCGTTCGGGGATACCGGTCATGCTCGCGGCGGATATGGACCACGGCGTTGACAACTCTGTTTTTGTTCCTTTCTTCGGCGTTCCCGCCTGCACGCTCACAGCCGTTTCGCGTCTCGCCAGACTGGGGCGCGCGCGGGTGGTTCCCTTCGTGACCGAGGTGCTCCCGAACTATCAAGGGTATAAGTTGACGATTTTCGAGCCACTCGCCGACTTCCCATCGGGGAGCGATGTGGTCGACGCGCGCCGCATGAATGCGTTCCTTGAGGAACAGGTCGCCAAGATTCCCGAGCAGTATTACTGGGTGCACCGACGCTTCAAGCACCGGCCACCGGGCATGGCCTCGGTATACTGAATGTTCGCTGGCAGCACCGCGAAGTAAAGAGTCGGTCCTGAAAAATTCAGTTTGCGCTTCAGCGCGACTTCATGGGGCCAATGAGGCCACAGTCTCCGTCTGCGCGGCGAGGCAGTGGAACGCCTGGATGTCAACGAAGGGAATCAGTGCCTTTGCAGACCGTTCCAGCAAGCCGGTGCTGGCGTGAGCGTGACAGTGACGAGCCACTGCAGCGTCGCGAGGATAAAAAATACGGGAGCCAGGCCCAGACGGACGATTGCGCGCAGCAACCATCGCAGGTTGTACCCCGCAGCACACAGTACCGCGTGTAGCGCATCGCCGGCCTTCCCTTTAAGCCAGCAACGCCGCATGCCGTGATCATGCTTCACATGGCCGATGATCGGTTCGATCGCCTGCCGCCGTTTTAGCCAGCGTCGCTGCGTGCCCGTCAGGCTCCTGTGTTTGCCGCGATGAATCAGTTTTACTGACGATACCTCGTCATCGACCCCACGAAACCCGAGATCGACCAGCACGGTCTTCGGTTGCGGCGTACCGGGCAGATCCTGCAACAGGATGGTGCTCTGTTCAAGTTGTTCTGCCAGCGTGTGGCCGTCGTATGGGTTGCCCGCGAACGTGCGCGCGCCAACGATCAGCCCTTGTTTTTCCGTGATCGCAAGGCTTACCTTGACGCCGAACTCGTAGGGCTGGCGCGCCTTGCCTTTACCGATGCACTCGACTTCGGGCGCGTGCAGGGCGTAAAGCTTGTTTTTGTCCTTTGGACGTTGGCGACAAATGCGCCACGCCCGCTCCAGCCACACGCGCAGTTGTGCCTTCCGTTCATCTGAGGCTCCAGACAGCTTGCGTTCGATGTCGCGCAGTAGCCGTCCCAATACGGTGCGCTGACGTTTGAGTACACGCCGCACTCGCCTGAACTGCTTCGCATGCGCATAGCCGCCCGCGCGGCGACGCAGCCGTTTGCCTTCACGTTCGTACGTCTGCTTCAATACAAGACCAGCGCGTTGCGCAAGTTGCACGAGTCTGGCCCGCGCCACCTCCAGCAGACGGCTGTCAGTCGGATACGCAATGGCCTTCTCCTGGACCGTCGTATCAACAATCACGCGCTCGAATTCGGCCGGCTTCACCGCCTTCATCTGCACCGCCGCCGCGATCGTCGTCGCGAGCAGCTCCTCGACACCGACTTCGCCCAGCTGCTGCCGGAAACGCACCAGATTGGTCGGGTCGCATGGCAGATGTGGCTGAAAGTACTCCTCACCACAGAAGAACTGGAAGTACACGTCCTGCGCCCAGCGCTCGCACACCGACTCATCGCTCTCGTTATAAGTGTGCTTCAAATACAGCAGCCCGACCATCAGCCGCACTGGCAGGCGCGGACGTCCGGCCGCACTGACGCCACCGGCCAGTTCCTGAGAACTCACACCAAACAGGTCCACCGCTTCGCTTAACCGGCCATCGCGTGAGCGCCGCTCAAACAGGGGCGCGAGCCTCGCTTCGATGGCAGCCCACGGCATCCTCGTGGCCAGCACCGCAAGTGGGTGGCGCAGATCAATCATCGCGTCCAGACGGCTACGAAAAAAATCCGGTGTGCTCATCGGCCAAAACTCCCAGAATTTTTATCTCTTCGATAATCTTCCTGGGAGCCAGGTTATCCGAAAACCAACTGCTACGCCAGGCCAGACGGTGCTTCACAGGTTTTTTCAGATCCGACTAAAGACCGTCGGCTCGGGTTCCTCCCTCACGCAAACCGCATCGAGTGGGTGCACGCAGCCGCCCTCTACTTCCCTGTCGCAGTTGCACGGTATGTTGACCGATGGAAGCCGGCAGACGATGGTCCGCGAAGGCCAGGGACATCAGTGCCGCTCACGCTCAGGGCGGCGGCGTCAGGAACCGGGGGATGCTGACCGTAAACGTGGTTCCGCTCTCGTCCGATTCCACTGCAATCGTACCGTTATGGGCGTTCGCGATACATCGGCAAATGTACAGACCAAGACCCATGCCGCGAGAAGATCTCTTATGCTCCGGTGATGGACTGGCGCGCGTCAGTGGATCGAAAAGCGTAGCCAGCGCGCTTGCCGGAATCGGTGAGCCTCCGCTCGAGACTGCAAGAATTATCTGCTCACCCTCAGCAGCACCTCTCACACGGATCGCCCCGGACCCGTGCTGAACAGCGTTCGTCAGCAGATTGACGACCAGCTGGTTCATGCGGGCGCCGTCGCAGATGCCGGCGAGCTTGCCCGCCAGTTGAACCTCGATCCGTGCGTCGGGGCTCGCAGCGCATACTTCATCGGCTGCGTCAAGACAAATGCGCCCGAAATCCTGTTGAGTCGGCTCAACGGGGAGCGTGTCCCCGAGGCGCGTGCGGGTGAAAATGAAAAGATCGTCAATCATCACCTTCACCCGTTCGGCGCTACGTTGGATACTGGCCCCCGCGCGCATGCTGCTGGACGACAGATTTTCGTCCCGGAGCAGGACATGCGCTGAATGCGATATCGCCCCTACTGGCGAGCGCATGTCATGTGCAAGCACTCCGGCAAAAAGGTCCCGAACGCGCTCGGTGCGCTTCGCGAACTGCCTGACCGACTCCGCAAGCATCTGATCGATCGCCTCGTTAAAACGAATCATCTCCTCAAATGCTGCCGCGTCGAGCCGGGAAACCTGCTGCCATTTAACCAGGACGCTGGCCCGGAGCGCACGAAATTCTGCGATCAGAGCATTTATCTGGAAGCCGTGGCCCAGCCGGTCGTCCGCGTGCCTACGCCCGATCGCGTTGAAATCGGAATCGGGGTCAGGGCGGTCGCCGTGCGACTTTTCGCGTTGCTGCGTTCGATTTTGCGCCCCTCGCATATCCTCCGCGATCCCCGTCAGGAGTTCGCGGGCCGAGTTACGCAACTGCTCTGCACTGAGACGGCTGTTCTCCGGGCTCATGGCGCGCGCATAGTCGGCCCAGTCGTCGATCAGTCCATCGAGGTTCGCTTCAATAAAATCTGAGAGTGTCATTGGGTCCCTCGCTCACCTGTTGTCCGTCTGACCCTGGGTTTCCCCCGCCCGGTGTGGCTCCGGCTCTACACCCGCCAGGAACAGCAGCCGCTTCAGAATATACGCAAAGACGCCGATATATAACCGTATATGTCATTCACTCACACCGCACGCCGGATGCCGCGTAGATTGCCTCCAAACATGACGGACCGGCGACGGGTGCTGGTTGTCGACGACTACTACGACGGAGCAGAAGCAATTTCCATGTTCCTCTCGTTGTCGGGGTACGAGACGCATTTTGTCGTGAGTGGCCAGGAGGCCGCCCGAGCCGTTACTGACTGGACACCTGACATCGCCTTATTGGATATCAACATGCCCGGAATGGACGGGTTTAGCGTCGCACGGTAGTTGCGGCAGGACCCACGAACAGAGGACCTCGTCATTGTGGCGTTCACCGCACAGGGCTCCTCTACGGTCTGGAGAAGCGGAATTGCGGCCGGGTTCGACGGATACTGTCAAAAGGCCGGGGCGCCCGACGCACTGTTGCATCTGTTCAGCCGGATGTCTGGCTAGCGAGGGCGGATTTCTTATGGCTGTATCTCGAGGCGAAAGAATCTGTGGGTGCCGCAGCATCGACCAATTCTCAGTCGCTTGCTCTCCAGCCGCACACGAACTTGCTTTACTGCTTAGGCAGCCTGAGCCTATTTTCACGTTCTCGATGTCGGCATCTATTGCACCACCAAAAAAATATTGAAAAGCGTTACGAAAACCACCACCATTGCGCTTGGACAGTTTCGTCCATGTTTTCCATAAAAAACGAATCTAATACCATTTCGCCCGGCCCGGCAGGCGCTACCGTAGACAAGCCGCAATCCCCCGACAACTAGCGAGTCGTAGTGGGCCTTCGTGCGCCCCGCTTGTTCGCAAAAGGCCGCCTCGTGCGGCCTTTTGCATTTCTGGCCCGCCCTCGAGGCGGGTTTTTTATTGGCACCAGCAAATGAAGAAGATCGATTGGACCAAGGTCGTAGTTGCGGCGATCCGTGCGATCACCGCGATCACCGCGATCATCGTGGCCTGGCTCGACCATCCGCATTCCAGCTAAGCGCCAAATCCCGAGCGTTCCTACCGTCACAAATTGAAGTCGTGACGGGTCGGTGATTTTTTTGGCCACTGACCTGTTGCGGCTTCCGCTGATGTTTATATATAGGATGATGTCCCGCATCAGATATACGAGCATGGACAAATGATCAAAGGACTGGACGGCTTTGTGCGACAACTGAAGGACGCGTCGCGAGCGTTCGAATCGTTGAAGGGGGAAATTGCCCCCGTCTCGGTTGTGCCTGGGGATCAGGCCAGTGTGCAGGCAGCAATCGAACAGATAGAGGCTGCCATTGACCAAAGGGCCGCGCCCTATCGGGGCAATCCTTTCGTGGACCCGGTCGTAAAAGCCTTCAAGGAAAAGTACCGCGAGCACATCATTGAACGTGGCCGGGAGCAGGAATGAAGCGCGACATGGACCTGATCCGCGAGCTGATGCTGAAGCTGGAGACGCTGCCAGTGCCGACCGCTGGAATGGTGGTGGTTGACGCCACCAGGGTGAGCATCGAAGGCTACACGGCGGAACAGATCGACTATCACCTGTCGCTGATGGAGCAGGCCCGTTTCATCCATGCGGGAGGGCTGGACTTCGGCATGTCGGGTCCCGGATTCGGCACCGGGGTGGGCTTTTGCGCCTGACCTGGGCGGGCCATGACTTTCTCGGTGCCATGCGCAGCCCGGATGTGTGGGACCGGACCCGGCAGGCCGCGTAGGCGGCCGGTGGTTTCCCGGTGGATCTGCTCGTGTCTGCTGCGAAGAGCTATCTCGAGGGCAAGATCAAGGGGGATCGGTGGCTAATACAGCCCTTGCCGTAGAACAAAGTAAAGTCGTCACCAAAAGCGAAGCAATGTTGTCGAAACCCATTTGCGCGTATTTCACACGACTGCTTCGGGGTGACGAACAGAGGAAGCTTCCGCCTCACCAAGCACTGGCACTGTTCGCCCAGGTCCGCGAGCTGCGGTCGCGATTGTCGCTCCCAAGGGCAAATTCTGCCTTGCCATACGTTTGTTGAAATGTCGAGCGATGGAAACGATGGTCCTTGCGCATCGCAGGCTTCGTTGCGAAAGCTAGCGGGGAGCGAGACGCGTAAAGCGAGCCGGATTGTGCACAACGGTAAGTTGTCCCAACGAGGCCTGCGTTGAGATGCAGGTGCTGTGTCGATTAACGGGCATCAGGCACTGTTAGTCTCGATTCCCACACATGCACTTGCGCTACATCGATGCACCGCCCGTTGATATTTTCACGGTTCTAAACCCGAACACGATTTTGAACAAATCTTGTCGGAGGAGTAAACAGCCACCGTAGCCGCATCACCTGGGGTTCTGAGGCAGGCTTCGATGAATTTCCGTCGCGGCGATGGCCGCTTCGCCCGAGGCAACGCTGATCTGATTGAGGGTATTGACGATGTCGCCAGCCGCGTAAAGATGCCGGATGCTAGTCCGCTGATGTTTGTCGGTTCGCACCATTCCGTCGTCGTCCCGCTCCACTTTCAGTCCCAACACGTCGGTCCGAGCATTGCAGCCCATGACGGGATAAACAGAGTCAAACCTATGGACGGCTCCATCGAGACTGATGATCTGAACCCCTCGATGGGCACCTTCGGGTTCGTCAAGTCGCGATAGCTCGATCAGACCGATACCACTGGCGACAGCCGAATCCACTTCGGCGCCCGATAACGCATCGAGGTCGGACGCCACCACGGAAACGTCGCGCGAGAACGTTCGCATGAAGACAGCATGCGATAGCGCACATTTAGCTGGTCCCAGCATTGCGATGCGCTGACCGTCGGTCTCGTAACCGTCGCAAATGGGGCAGAGTCGAAAGAGACCGCGACGCGTCAGTTCCGCCGCGTTGGGTATCGATGGCAGTCCATCCCGAATGCCTGCGGCCAGCAACACACGGCTAGCATGCACCGAGCGCACCGCTCCTTCGTCGATGCCGGGCAGCGGGCGATAGTCGATCCTGAATCCGTTGTCGGCAGCTTCAATGGTCTCGACCCGAGCTGGCTGGGGCGTCAACAAATAGGGTTCGAGCTGCTCGCGCAGACTAGCCAGCCAGGCCTCGCCGCTTATGCCGGATGGAAAGCCCGGAACGTTTCGCGCAAGCGGGATGAGCCGCGCACGGCTTTCGCCCGAATCAAACACTTTCACCGAGCGGCGATATCGAGCGAGATATAAGGCGGCGGTCAGGCCGGCGGGCCCCGCGCCGACGATTACACAGTCAATTGAACTGGTCATTCGCAAACGAAGCTCCATAAGCTGCTCACAGCAGACGACTCCCTGTTCACACAGGACAAGAAAGCGTGGGCGCGCACGAGTCCCGGTTATGCTTCCGCCGGCGTGACCGGCAACCTCTCAGCCGCCGACGTCTCGTCAATGGAGGCGTTGCTATCGCCCGTTTCCACGGACTGTCCCGCGCTCATCAGGTCGATCGCCTCGACGATTTCAGCGGGGACCGCGTAATGCACCATGTGGCCCGCCCCACGCGCGATGACGAGCGTGCTATGCGCGATTTCACGATGCAATCGCACAGAATTCGCTTGAGGATCAATGACCTTGTCATCCACTCCCGCAAAGATGCTGACCGGCATCTTGAGGTCCGGATAAAGGGCACTGAACCGTGCTGCGGCGGGAATCATGAACGCGGCATCCTCGGCCTCCGCTTTGATCTGCACCGGACGGAGGATCATTTCCCGAGAGACAAAGTTAAAGAAGTCGGCTGGCGTGGGCAACGGGGAGAACATCGCTTCGACGGTCCGCTTTAACAACAGCCGCCCGGTCAATGGCGAAACCGTGTAACGCAGGACATCACCCACGATGGGAAGCGCTGCCGGCGCGACGAGCGCTGCATCGGCGCGTGCAGTCGGATAGTAGTAACCGGAAACCAGCACGAGACCGCGTAAGTCCGCGGCGGCGTCCGCCGCCATACCCAGTGCGACCAGCGTGCCCCAGGAATGTCCGAGCACCACGGGTTGGTCGACGCCGATTTGCACGAGCGCCTGTCGAATCAGCGCTGCCTGAGCCGTTGCAGTCCACAGTCGGTCGCGTGGCCGGCCGCTGTACCCGTAGCCGGGGCGGTCGAACGCAATCACGCGGTACCGCTCAGCTAACCGGTCGATCAACCCGCTGGCGATGAAATCCTGCAACAGTACGGCATTTCCATGCAGGAGCACGACAGCGGGCCCGGTGCCCTTGTCGACGTAGTGGAGCGATACGCCGTCCACTTCGACAAAGCGGCCGACGGGCGGGTTGTCGCGTTCGGCTTTGCGGGCGCGATGCTCGACCCATACCGCACTGATAGCGGCGGCGGTCGCTGCAGCTGCAAGTGCTCCGATGGTTTTGGTGGGTATGGCAACTTTGTTGAACGAGCGGCGCATGATTTCTCCGGAATGCCGACGGGCGGAAGACGATCCACTTCAGGAGAAGATCGGCCGCCGTGCCGCGGCGTGAATGTTCGATAATTCGTCTGCGCCGATTCGCGCAGCCAAACAATGGGTCTTCCGACTTTTTCCGCGCAACGATCATGCCGCGAGGTGCAACTGTCCCCAGCCAACTTGAAGTGCCAGCCGTGATACCAGTCACTTCGGTGCATTGACAGGCGCGGCGCGCCTTATGCAACCGCTGCCATATGTTCGACCTGAGGCCCACTCCATCAACGGTTCAGATCCATCGACTTGTCCGTGGACAGAAAGACCGACGCCGCGATCATGCGGTGGCATTCGGTTCAAAACTTCCCGGGGGTCCGACGATGGCGGCACGCGTTCACTTATGGAGAACTGCAGTTCGCGGCAATCGATGTGGGAACGGCAGGAAAGCGACTTGAAGCTGCCCACTGGCGACGACAGCTGAACGTTGGAAACGGCCGATGACCCGTCAGCAAACATCGCCCGATGAACGTCCGCTGCACTTCGTGAAGAGCCATTGATGCCTCGATGTGCCGGAAGTCCGCTGAGGGTCGTGAGTACGCA
The DNA here is from genome assembly GCF_032806925.1 of Paraburkholderia kirstenboschensis. Lineage (NCBI taxonomy): Bacteria > Pseudomonadati > Pseudomonadota > Betaproteobacteria > Burkholderiales > Burkholderiaceae > Paraburkholderia > Paraburkholderia kirstenboschensis. Next base: position 485,817 of record NZ_CP136511.1, read on the forward strand.
CTGGTGACTGGCCGCTCCCGGGAAGCGGATATCCACTGGCCGCTTTCCGGCGACGAATTTGAAGAGCGGATTGACGCAACCCGACCCTGAACCGCCGTTCACCAGGTTACTTCGCTCATAGCCGATGAGAGAACCACAGCGGACGCACATCGGTAAATTCGGTCACTGGTCCATGTCCTTTGTTGACACAGTCACACTTATGCCCGCGAGAAAGCATGGCATCGCCTTCATCGGCGTCTATACGGTCATGTCGGATAGTCACCGTCGATCCGCGACATTGCGGCGAGATGCGTTAGCTCCTCGAACTCCACATTCTGCCAATCAGGTTGGGCGGTGCTGTCTCATGTAAGAATTGACGGTTATTGATATCGGAGGCCGCGCAGCCTGGTTTGAGCGAACAGCTTTCTCGTGCGCTTGAGGTTGTTGGCTTCGCTTTCCGCGAACAATGGAAAAGCTCAGTGCACCCATCACGACCCGAGAACGATTAAAAGCCTTAGGCAGGCCAATCACGGTCCTTCGTTTTTTATTTCGCTGGCCATGCGCATGGACGCTAGCCGATTCTCGCCGCATCCGAAGGGCAATACCAGGCGGTCGAGCGCTCGAGCGAAACTTGCATCCATCGCCCAATGCTCGGTGCCGACCTAAGACTTCTTTCGCTTGGTAAGCGGGGCAAAGAATTTGAGCAGCGCCAGTTTCATCAGCTTGAGGAAGGCTGCATCGGGTAATTTGCCCGAAGCTCTCAGCTGCAGCGCGCTGATGACAATGACACCGGTCAGGCCGAAACCTGTGATAAGCGGGAACATGTAAAAAGGCACTGAAAGCGCAATCACGGTTGCCGCCGCCAAGAGCACAATCAGCAGCAGTGACGCCGCCTTGAATATGAAATAGGGGTCCTCACGGAGCACCTCCTCTGCTCTTTCCTCTAGTAATTCGGCTCCCTCGTTGCCTGACGCGATGATCCGATTGGCCGCGACGCGAAGCCGGCCGAGTCCATCCTGGATCTGCCGGCGCCATTTGGACGCGGCATCAGCAGCGGGGCCGATATCGCCGGTTCGCTGGGAGTTCCGTAGCAGACCCTCCAGTGAGTAGGCCATCCCAGCAATATCATTCTCGAATGATCGCTCGCCCTCATAAATGGCATCGATCATCAACTGGAATCCCGAGGGACCGCAGTGCGATGCAAGCCCTTCTTCGTTGTGCGCTTCACCGTGTGCCGAAAGTGCTTCGCCGAACTCAATCCGGAGCGCCGCGAGCGCGTCGCAAATCTTCGCTACATCCTTAAACCAATCGTGATTGTGGGTACCCGCAAGCTCGGCCATGAGCTTCTCATGCCCCGCCGTTGACGGTACGGTGCTCAACACAGAGATCTTGATCAGAACCTGCAGGATATGATCGTAGGCAAGCTCACAGACGCGCTTGATCTCAACGCTAAAGTCCTTGACACGTGCTCCCATCTTAGGGTCCTTTGCCTCAAGCTGCGCAAGCGTGTCTAACCCCTCAGCAAGGTCGACAATCAGCGAGAGGTTTCGGGCAACGACGTTCTGCGCAGAGCCCGTACGGGAAGACGTGGCTCCGACATCTAATTTCGCGATCGTTCCCTTGGCCGCAATCTTACGGCGTTCCCAGAATGCCTCGAACCAAACGCCCTCGCCGTGTTCGATCCCCGCGGGCGAGCCGGTGATCCTCTCTAGCGCCTGCGACAAGCGCGGCTGGTGACCGACAAGTACCAAGCCGCCATGGGTGTTTTTTCTAACGACGTCGCGTACCTTGGGACCAAGGTCCGCGCCGCTATCCGTCGGTGTCAAGCTGTCCCATTCCACAACCTCGGCATTGTCTAGCTGACCGGCAATGATTGCCGCCGTCCGGGTCGCGGGCTTGTACCGGCTGGTCGCCACCAAGACGGATTTTCCGTCCAGAACCGCCGCCGCGGCGCGCGCAGTAGCCAAGACTCGTTCCTCACCAAAAAAGCTGAGGTTCTGGTCGGTCTCAAGGGCCGCCGACTGCTTATCCCTGGCCCCATGTCTGATGAGCACGATAAAAATATCTGCCTCCGGCCGCCGCAATCGCTTCAGTGGTTAGTACAAGATAGCAGCATTTTTTCCGCTGGCGACACATGGAAGGCCGCGGAACTGGAGAGTCTGCAAATGGGAACGCTGACAAGGGACCTGGAACGGCAGCTCGCTGGTGCGTAACTGACGGTCGATGGACCAAGCGGGGCGGGCGGTCAATGACTCTTGTTGGCCGCTTAGAGGCAATGCCACCTGCGATCTGCTCGCCGAACACCGGCCATTGAGCGTGGGCGGACGAGACCTTGGACATCCGAATTGGATGGCGACTTCGACCGACCGCTTAGGCACCCGGTCCGACGGTGCGACGGCGGCGGCATCCGCCGATCACGCGAACGCATCAGGCAGGCGGCCGGTTTGCGCCGGACCGAAGGAGGCCAGTCAACTACCGTACCGTTCGGCTAGTTCGCAGCCGCGTCGCGGCCATTGTCGCGCATTGCATTACAAAATTAGTTGCAACCCGACTGTACAGTGATAACGAAATTAGTTGACGTGGAATGCGCGCCGGCGCCTTTCTGCGTGCGGCAACGCGAGAAATGGTGCATTGCACAAAGGTAGTAACAAATTTCCTTGTGCGAGCGGGAAGGGCTTCAACACGAACCAAAGCCGGCTCACGCGCGGCAAATCGCGCAGTGCACCTCGTGGTAGATACAAGCTTCGTCTTAGCTGCATCCGATAAAGTCCAAAAGCAATCGCGCACCGGGACGGAGCTCTGTGGAAGTGCGCGATAATCGCAGCTCTTTGAGCCGAGTGTCCGGCGCCAGATCGGCGAGGCACGGCGAATCCTAGAAAAGCGCAGAAAACGGATGTGCTTCTTCGGCTTGAGCGCGCTTCGCCGCGACCCTGGCCTCTGAGCCAAGTTGTCAAAGACCGCTTGTTCTCATAAAGCAATTGCCTTAATTAGCCCATTAAAACGGAGCGTGGCCGTTTCGTCGCCTTTCGGGACGCGAGCGGTTCGGGCGGTTCGGGCTGCTCGGGCGCATCAGCAGACACCAAACCTCCCGCGGACAAAATGAAATCTGCCGCGCTTTCAATATCTCCTTGCAAAGCGATGCGTGCCGCAGCCCCGTCGCGTTGCCGCAGCGCTTTGACGAGGGCGGCATGATGCGATACCGCTACTCGCTCCTCGATGCGCCTGGAACCTGATCGCAGGTCGTAGTTCAGGATGGGGCCGATGCGCAGCCAGAGCGCTTCAATCATCTGAAGGAGAAGAGGCATCTTCGCCGCGCTGTAGATCGCGAAATGGAGTTCTTTGTTGAAGGTGATGAGACGCGTGCCATTGGGTTTCCCGGTTGCCATCTCGCTTGAAAACCTTTCATCCCACTGAATGATTCGGCGGAAATCCGCGTCCGTCCAAGAACTGGCCGCCTGATCCGTTGCCAGTCCTTCGAGATTGACGCGAATCCTCGTGATCTCGCGGAACTGACTGGCCGTCATCGTAGGCACGCGCATCGCCCGGTTCGGGGTCACCTCCAGCGCCTGCTCGGCAACCAAGCGCTGCATTGCTTCTCTCACGGGCATCACACTCACACCGAGCGCCAACGCCGTACTTCGCAGCGAGAACTGCTCGCCCGGCATCATCTGGCCACTCATCACGAGTTCCTTCAGTTGCTCGTAAACGTTCGCGCTCAGCGTCTGGCGCTTTAGAGGGGTGACGAGGTCAGAAATCATGGCTCAAGTATAAGGCATAAGGGTATCTCCCGTCTTTGAGATCTGTGATCACAGATATAATATAGCTATATCCGAATCGAAATTCTTCTGGAGCTCTCGAAATGTGGAATCAAACCTCCCTGGCCGGCAAGCGTGTCCTCGTGACTGCTGGCGCCGATGGAATTGGCCTTGAAATCACCCGCGCCTTCGCTGCGGCCGGCGCGAAGGTTCTGGTCTGTGACATTCAGCCCGAAAGTCTCGATCGGCTCGCGAAGGAGTTGCCTGATGTGTACGGCTGCATTGCTGATGTGTCTCGCGAGGAAGCCGTCGCGTCGTTGTTCGACGTGGTGGACCAGAAGCTGGGCGGCCTTGATGTACTCGTCAATAACGCCGGCGTCGCAGGTCCCACGGGCGGTATCGAGACCCTGTCGCTGGCCGATTGGGAGCGCACCTTGGCCGTCAACCTTACGGGTCAGTTTCTGTGCATTCGGCAAGCCGTCCCGCGTTTGCGCAAAGGCAGCGACCCGTCGATCGTCAACTTGGCGTCAGCCGCCGGTCATCTCGGGATGCCGGGACGCTCTCCCTATTCCGCGTCCAAGTGGGCGGTCGTGGGCCTGACCAAGACCCTTGCAATCGAACTTGGGGGCGACGGCATCCGAGTCAACGCCATCCTGCCGGGTGCCGTGGATGGTCCCCGCATCCGGGCGGTGATTGCCGCGAAGGCCGAAGCGCTGGGCAAACCGCTGGAAGAAGTGACCCGGGCTTACACCGCTCAAGCAGCACTCGGACGCATGGTCACGACCCGCGATATTGCCAACATGGTGCTATTCGCCGCCAGTGACCTTGCCGGCAACGTCACCGGACAAGAACTCGTTGTCGATGGGCACACGCAGGCGCTGAGCTGACCGCAGCCGGCGACATCGATCGCTCCTTTCGAGCACATCCCCCTTTACCTCCGCATCCAAGGAAGTCCACCATGGCAACCCGCTCCAAAGCAATCATCACTTGCGCTCCTACCGGCGCGATCCACACGCCGAGCATGTCGCCCCACTTGCCCGTGACGGCTGATGAGATCGCATCCGCCGCAATTGAAGCAGCCAAGGCGGGCGCCGCCATCCTGCACCTTCACGCCCGTGATCCAAAAGACGGCCGCCCTTCACAGGACCCAGAGCTTTTTCGGCCGTTCCTGTCAAAGATCAAGGCCGCAACGGACGCTGTGATCAACATTACGACCGGCGGCAGCCCGCACATGTCGGTTGAGGAGCGCATGCTGCCGGCGACTACTTTCAAGCCGGAGTTAGCTTCGCTAAATATGGGGTCGATGAACTTCGGCCTGTTTCCGATGCTGAATCGCTTCAAGGAATTTAAGCACGATTGGGAGCGCGAACACCTGGAAAACAGCCGCAACCTGATCTTCAAGAACACCTTCAGCGACATCGAAAACATCCTCGAGATCGGCAACGCCAACGGCACGCGCTTTGAGTTCGAGTGCTATGACATTAGTCACCTGAATAATCTGAAGCACTTTTTTGACCGCGGTCTCGTGAAGGCCCCGGTGTTCGTACAGACCGTTTTCGGCATTCTGGGCGGAATTGGCGCGGATCCGGAGGACCTGATGCACATGCACCGCACCGCAAACCGCTTGTTCGGAGACCAGTTCCGCTGGTCCATTCTCGGTACCGGTCGGAGCCAAGTTCCCCTGGCGACCATTGGCGCGGCAATGGGATCCAACGTGCGCGTCGGCCTTGAGGACTCGCTGTGGATTGGTCCGGGCCGCTTGGCTGTCTCCAGCGCGGAACAGGTACAGCGCATCCGCGTCGTCCTGGAAGCGCTGAACATCGATATTGCTACGCCCGACGAGGCACGCGAAATCCTCGACCTGAAGGGCGCCGGGAACGTCGCCTTCTAGGACAGATTCAGGACCAGACGCGGCCATGCGCGCTAAAGCATGGCTGCCGGAGGTCACTCCGCTTCATCCCAACAAAAGTTCGGAAGGCGTTTGTCGCCACCGGCTCGGGGATAGCTGCGTCATTTTGACAACGGCCGGTATCGAAACTTGAAGTTTTCGCGACGCCGCAACAGGAGACCAAGTCATGCCAACAATCTTATCTCGAGATGTCGCCGCGGAATCAAGCGACAAACATCGGTCGCTTAACGCGCTGCTATTTCGGAAGCTGATGCCATTGCTGGTGCTGGCGTATGTCATCAGTTTTCTTGACCGGACCAACATTGCATTGGCGAAAAGCCACATGGCAGTTGATCTGGGGATGTCGGCGGCCGCGTATGGCCTTGGCGCAGGACTGTTCTTCCTCAGCTATGCACTGCTGGAGATTCCCAGCAATCTGATCATGCACAGGGTCGGCGCACGGTTCTGGATCGCACGAATCATGGTCACCTGGGGACTGCTCTCTGCTGGCATGGCGTTCGTTACCGGCGAGACGTCTTTCTACATCATGCGTGTCCTCCTAGGCGCGGCGGAGGCTGGCTTGTTTCCCGGGGTGATGCTTTACCTGACCTACTGGTTCGGACGCAAAGAGCGCGCCAAAGCAACGGGATTTTTCCTGCTAGGCGTGTGCATCGCCAACATCGTGAGCGGACCGCTCGGCGGCGCACTGCTTCAAATGGACGGCGTGATGGGTTGGCACGGCTGGCAATGGATGTTCTTGCTCGAAGGCCTGCCAGCGGTCGCGCTCGCCTTCGTTGTGTGGAAGAAGCTGCCCGACGGCCCAGCGACCGCTTCTTGGCTAAGTCCAGAACAATCGCAGGAGGTCGAACGCGGTCTTGCGGCAGAGCTTGCCGAAGAAGAGTCTGCTGGGCAGGTTGGGCATTCGTTCCGCGGCTGCTTTGCCGATCGGCAGATCTGGCTGGCGATCTTCGTCTATTTCTGCCACCAAATCAGCATCTACACGGTGATCTTCTTTTTGCCGAGCATCATCGGAACCTACGGCAAGATATCGCCGCTTCAGATCGGCATGCTGAACTCATTACCATGGATCGCCGCCGCGCTGGGTGCTGCGACATTGCCGCGCTTGGCTACCACTGCGCAGCGGTCCCGTCGCATGCTCTTGATCGGCCTTTGCGTAATGTCCGGTGGATTGTTGCTCGCGGCGTTTGCAAGCCCAGCCGTCGCACTCATTGGCTTCTGCCTGACGGGATCAATGTTCTTCGTCGTCCAGTCGGTCATCTTCCTGTTCCCCTCCTCGCGCCTTGCTGGTGTGGCCATGGCCGGCGGATTGGCGCTTGTCAACACTTGCGGTCTGGTTGGTGGCTTCATTGGACCCACTGTCATGGGTTTTATTGAACAGGCTACGGGCAGCACGAAGAACGGGCTACTGATAATTGCGGCCATGCTGGTTATCGCCGCACTGGCCAGCACCCGTCTCCGTCAAGGTCAAGAGAGGACGTAAGCACTTTTTGGGCTTGGGCCCCCAAAGACCATAGAGGAAGGGAAGACTATGAAACCCAAAGCAGTTCCGATCGATGACGTGGTAGCGACCATTCCGAACGGGGCGAGCCTCATGATCGGTGGCTTCATGGGCGTAGGCACACCGACTCGCCTGATCGAAGAACTGCTTCGACAGGGCAAGCGCAATCTCACCGTCATCGCGAACGACACAGCTCGACCCGGGGTTGGCATCGGCAAGCTGATCGCAGCCGGATCTGTCGAACGACTTATTACAAGTCATATCGGCACCAATCCCCAGACCCAACAGCTATTGCTCGAAGGGCGGCTGCAAGTCGAGTTGGTTCCGCAGGGCACTCTCGCAGAGCGGATCCGCGCTGGAGGCGTGGGGTTGGGCGGCGTATTGACGCCCACAGGTGTTGGCACGCTGGTCGCGGAGGGGAAACAAACTATCGAGATCGATGGCCGCCAGTATCTACTCGAGCTTGCGCTAAAAGCGGATTTCTCACTGATCCGGGCCAAGCGGGCTGACTACCTCGGTAACCTGGAATATGCACTGACAGCGCGCAACTTCAACCCTCTAATGGCGATGGCTTCGGACCGGACGATTGCCGAAGCGGAAGACATCGTGCCCGTAGGCGTTATCCCTCCGGATGTTGTCATTACCCCTGGCGTGCTCGTGCACTGTCTGGTGGGTCAGGAGCGCACGAAGTGAGCGAAGAAGCGAAAGACGTCATTGCCCGTCGCGTCGCACGGGAGTTGCGCGACGGCGATCGGGTCAACCTTGGAATCGGCTTACCAACGCTGGTCGCCTCCCATTTGTCGAGTTCGATCCATGTATTTTTTCACTCGGAGAACGGCATCGTGGGTTTGAGCCCGTTGCCCGGAGAGGGTTACGAGGATAGAAATTTGACCGATGCAGGCGGACGACCTGTGGGGGCTCTGCCTGGTGCTTGCGCATTCGACTCCGCGTTCTCGTTCGGCATTATTGGCGGAGGCCATCTTGACGTAACTGTGCTTGGCGGGCTCGAAGTCGACGAAAAGGGTCGTCTGGCCAATTGGATGGTGCCGGGCAGGATGGTTCCCGGCATGGGCGGGGCAATGGACCTGGTAACTGGAGCAAAAAAAGTTATTGTCGCAATGACTCATCGCTCGCCCGCAGGTGCCAAGCTGGTCAAGCAGTGCACGCTGCCAATCACGTCCATCCGCCGAGTGGATCTGGTGGTGACGGAATTGGGAGTGATCCGTCCGACGGAACGTGGCTTGGAACTCATCGAGATAGCACCAGGCGTCACGGCGCAAGAAGTCTTGTCTGCTACCGATGCACAGCTCCACATCGCACCGAACCTTTAAGCGCGACCCGACCGGACATCGCTCTCAACGATTTAGGACCAGAGTAAGCAACCTGTACGCAGGTCAGGATCTGGGCGCTCCCAGGCTTGCCGAGGTCCGCTTTGCAGGCGAGTGCCTCATGCAATCGCATTCCTCAACCTTATCAAAATTTGGAGTCTCCCTTTGGCCACCTACCGCTATGGCGAGCACGCCCCGAACATTCACGAAAGTACATATGTCGCTGATTCTGCGACCGTGATCGGCAGAGTTACCTTGTCGCGCGACTCCAGCGTCTGGTCGCAGGCAGTCCTTCGGGGCGACAACGAGCCGATTCTTGTCGGCCAAGGCAGCAACGTTCAAGAGGGCGCGGTACTGCACAACGATCCCGGCTTTCCGCTGGTGATTGGCGAAGGCGTCACGGTCGGACATCAAGCGATGCTGCACGGCTGCCACATAGGTGATGGCTCGTTAATCGGCATCCAGGCGATCGTCATGAACGGTGCAGTCATCGGACGCGGCTGCCTCGTAGCTGCGGGGGCGGTGGTCACCGAGGGCAAACAGTTTCCTGATAACTCGTTGATCCTCGGTGCACCCGCCAAGGCGGTACGCAAGCTGAGCGAGGACGAAGTTGTCAATCTGCGCGACAACGCCAACGACTACATTGAGCGCGGCCAGCTCCACAAGGAGTTGCTCGAGCGCCTGACATGACGACAACGTCGTGCCCCTAAAGCGCGACGTGCGCTCTTTGAGGATTGGAAGATTCGCTTTGGATTGAACCGGGCAAGCTGGTCGAGTCGAGCGTGGCGCAGTTGGTGAACATGAGCATAATCACCAAAGGAGTCCTATTGATATGTAAATTTGCTGAAGCGCGTCACGATCGTGTGAGGAGTACACGGCCCGACTCCGACCCTGAATTTTGAAGATGGTCATCAATCACGCGACCAGCATGATCATCTGGTTCCTTAACTCAGTGAAGCCGACGTTTGAATGTCCGCCTGAGAGCGCGGTCGAACGACGGGTCATGGCCGCGTAGAGGCAATGCCACCTGCGATCTGCTCGCCGAAGACCGGCCTATAAGGACCTCCCCGATTTAGCAAGATTGGTTTAGCGGATGATCGAACAGGTCTCCTTTGTCGTGAGAGGGGACGTATCTGGCAGGAATGGCGGCGAGACAGACTGCATGCCTATAAACGGCCTCGCTGGGCGCGCTGGCGTTGCTGCGCCCGGGCCCGGATAATAACCGCGCAGCAGGACTCCATTCATTGAGCGGCATTTGCACTGGGCGCATCGCCTTGCCGGTTTTCGAGTTCGCCTGCTGCCGGTCTGACCTGTCGCTATCCTTGCCTGTTGGGTCCTCGAGTTGGAAGTGAAATTGCTGTGGGCGTGGCGTTTCAGGGTTCGGGGCTTACGCGCTCGCCGCCCCGCCATGGCGGGCGGGCGCGTGCGATGGATCGAAACGTTCGCCCCTGGCGAGCACCGCCCACAGGACGCGGGCGTGCTTGTTGGCCACGGCAACGAGGGTCCGGGAGTAGCCCACGCGCGCCTGCAACTGAACGATCCAGCGGGAGAGCCGGTCGTTGCGTCGGGGCGCGGTGAGGACCGCGGAGCGCGCACCCTGGAACAATAGAGTGCGCAGATAGTCGTTACCCTGTCTGGTTATGCGCCCGAGCCGCTGCTTGCCGCCGCTGCTATTTTGCTTGGGCACGAGGCCGAGCCACGCGGCCATCTGCCTGCCGTTCTTGAATTGTGCTGCGTCAACGATGGTGGCCACGGCGGCCGAAGCGGTGACCGTCCCGACTCCGCACAGCTCCATGCAACGCTGTGCCTGGGAGTCGTGCTTGGCGTGGTCGCCGATCTGTCGATCCAGCCACGAAATCTCGTCGTCCAGCGTCCGCCATTGGGCCCAGCCACGCATGAGAGCCTGACGGGCCTGACCGTTGAGTTCGTTGTTGCCGTCCTCAATGTGCTCAACGAGGTGTTTGCGCAACTGGTTGATGCCTTGGGGCAGGAAGACACCGAACTCGCCCAGCAGCCCTCGCAACCGGTTCACGAGTGCGGTACGCTCCTCGACGAATCCGGTGCGCATGCGGTGGAGCACCAGCACGCTCTGCTGGGCGGGTGACTTCACAGGCACGAAGCGCATGTTGGGGCGACCCGCAGCCTCACAGACAGCTTCGGCATCCTGTGCATCGTTTTTTGTCTGGGCGCCACCTTTGCGGTAGGGCGCGACAAATTGCGGGGGAAGGAGCCGTACCTGATGTCCGAGTGCGCGCAGTCTACGGGCCCAGTAATGTGCGGCACTGCACGCTTCCATGGCGACGAGGCAGGGCTGCAGATTGGCGAACCAGCTGAGGAAGTGCTCACGGCGAACGGCTTTGCGGACCACGACGTGTTCCATGCCGTCGACTGCATGAATTTGCATGACGTTCTTCGCCAGATCCACGCCGACACGAGTAATCGTTTCCATGATTTCCCCCTCCCGGAAGGTTGTGTAGCACCAGCCATGATGGCACCGATCGGTGCCTATGCTGGGATCGGGGAGGTCCTTACTAATTCATTGAGCGGGGGCGGGCGAGACCTTGATATCCGAGTTGGAAGGCGACTTCGACCGACCGCCCCGGTCCGATAGTGCGCCGGCGGCGGCCTCCGCCGATCACGCGAACGCATCAGCCCGGCGCCAGGCCGGTTTGCGCCCGACCCGAAGGAGGCCGGTCAACTACCGTACCGTTCGGCTAGTTCGCAGCCGCGTCCCGGCCATTGGTGCGCATTGCGTTACAAAATTAGTTGCAACACGACTGTACAGTGATAACGAAATTAGTTGACGTGGAATACGCGCCGGCGCCTTTCTGCGTGCGCAAACGCGAGAAATAGTGCGTCGCACAACGGTAGTAACAAATTTTCTTGTGCGAGCGAAAGGCCTTTCCGCACCCTCATCAAGCGGCGGCGTTTTACTCGGTTCTATCTGTTCAGCTGCCGCAAACGGCATGCGGGCGTTGTACGGTGCTCGCAGCGGTCCTCGCGCGAGCAGCCGTAATCGTGCTGGCTCAAGGTCGCAGAACTGCCCACGCCTGAATAGGCTAGCGTCTCGCGGGTAAGGGTCACGCGAATCGCGATGGCAGGGCAATTGAAATTGAATGTGATGAACATGTGCTGCGCTCCTGCGCTGTTGAAAGCCTCAGCGTGGCGTCACGACCCGAGCGCAGGGGAAGACTTTTTTCAACAAAAGAGACGCCAGACTTACAAAGCAGCGTTTCCGGCCGCGACGGCACGTCGCGCAGCGGCTGCCGCGCACGCGGTGCAGGACGGCGAGGCCGTTGCTTCACGTCATCCGTGGAGCGTGCGAGCGAACGCCGCACACCAAGCCGCAAACGCGGCCTTTTTTCCCCCAACGCCAGCCGCGCCGGTGAATAGTCAGCCACCGGGGCAACGTGAAACTTAATATGCGCATCGGGCAGAAGGCTCTACGCTAGCTATACGATTCCGCCGGCCATTCTGCCTAAAGACTGGCCCGTCGGCCGTCTAAAGGTAGAGCGTGCCGAGATGTGTCCGTTCTGATGCTGCCGGCGCCGCTCGCGCGATCGCATTGCCGCATCGTTTGACCGGGGACCGGGAAACTGATGGACGCCTTTCTCCTACGTCGTACGCGGCCCGAGGCCATATAATCCGGTGAAAACGAAGCATCGCGCGCGAGCGATCACCGGGGGCACGATGATTACGCTGAATGGCGACAAGGAACTTATTCGGGTGGAGAACTGGGAGGCCATTGAGGCGCGTCCCGATTTCGACGGTCAACTCGACCCGGCCGCTCATGAACTGGCGGCGATCATAGGCAGCTATCTATTCTCCGACTACATTGCCTGCGGCCTGTCGAACTGCCGCACGCCGCACGGCCGCGGCTATCTGGTAGTGACGAAGGACGCCCGCGTAACGAACATCGGGAAGGACTGTGGCGCGCGCTACTTTGGTGTCGATTTCGAAGACATGTCCCGGCAGTTCGACAGGGATATCGCTGCCAACGAAAACCGGGAGCGCCTCTGGAGTTTCGCCTTCCAGCTCGATACTGTTGCAGCCGACGTTGTTCGAATCCGCAAAGGGGAGGGGAGCGAGCCCGGAGCGGACTGGCTGTACAAGCGCTCGCGTGCCCTGCTTAATCTGAACCATGGTTCCAAGTCCATCACGAGCATTTCCCGCAAGTCATTTTCGGGGTTCAACGCGTCGAGATAGGCAACATGACCGGCGCTTTCTTCAGTAAGGACGGTTGAGTCGACGACCGATCGCAGTCTCCGCGCGGGCAACCTCTTCGTCTGTGGCTTTGCGTTGAGTTAGTACCTCTGATGCGCCAGTCCTCAGCATCTGAATTACACGGCGGACGACAACGTCTGGGCACGAAAATCTTAAGGCCTTTTCGCAACTAGACATCGATCAGCTCTCGCACGCCCAACTGCAGCACGCGCGGCGAGATCGTGGATTACGCGGGCCACGTATGTGGCAATCAAAGCGTGCATATAAAGATGCCCCTATGCGCTTTTCCTCGCGTGATCACCCAAGTGCCCATGGAGCGCTCGCAATCCGGGTAGAACAAAGCTTTATTGATGTACCAGATGGCAACTACAGACTCCGACAGCAAGAAAACTAGCCGAAGACTGCCCGGTAGTACCAGCCCAGAGAGGTGGCCCCGTTCGTTCGGACAGTTTTTTCGATTTTTAAGTGGAACGCTGGGTGGTCACGCTGCCAATTTAATCGCGGGCAGCATCGCGAAGTAAGCTTCATCCGGGGTCTTGTTCGATAGACTTGAATGAGGCCTTTGCTGGTTGTACCACGTCAGGTAATTAGCGATGGACTTCCGTGCCTGGCCGACGGACTCATAGGCGTTCAAATATATCTCTTCGTACTTCACGCTGCGCCACAGCCGTTCGATAAAAACGTTGTCCCGCCAACTTCCCTTGCCATCCATCGACAAGGCGATTCCGCGCGAGAGGACCGCGTCGGTGAAGACGGTACTGGTGAATTGGCTGCCTTGATCGGTGTTGACGATCTCAGGCAATCCATATTTCGCGAATGCTTCTTCAAGCGCTGCCACCGCATGTTCAGCTTCCATCGTGATCGCGACTCGGTGCGCTAAAACACGGCGGCTGGCCCAATCGATCACAGCAGTGAGATACACGAAGCCGTGTGCCATAGGCACGTATGTTGTGTCCAATGCGTACACCTGGTTGCTACGCTCGATCTTCCGATTGCGCAGCAGGTATGGCCAGATCTTGTGAGCCAGATGTTTGCGGCTCAAGTTCGGCTTGCGATATAGCGCTTCGATGCCCATTTTGCGCATCAACGTGCCGACGTGCTTGCGTCCGACCACTATGCCCTCTCGCTTGAGCAGGCGCATCAACATGCGCGCGCCGGCAAACGGGTGCTCCAGGTGCAACTCGTCGATGCGGCGCATGAGCGCCAGATCCGCGGCACTGACCGGGCTCGGCGCGTAGTACGCACTGGATCGGCTGATGCCGACCAGCTTGACCTGCCGGGAAACCGGCAGGGGGTGAGCACGATCAATCATTTCTTTGCGCTCAGCAGGCCTGCCTTGCCGAGCGCGCCGGACAAAAAATCATTCTCCAGCGCCAATTGGCCGATCTTCGCGTGCAACGTCTTCAGGTCCACCGGCGGCTCATTGACGGGCGCGCCCGCCGCGCCGAACACATCGGCCGCTCGTTCTTGCAACTGCCGCTTCCATTCTGTGATCTGGTTCGGATGAACCTCAAACTGCTGCGCCAATTCTGCCAGCGTACGCTCGCCGCGTACGGCTGCCAGTGCCACCTTCGCCTTGAACGCCGCTGAGTGCGTGCGCCGGGTTCTCTTCGTCATCGTCTGGTTTCCTTTGTAGGCATTATGCCCATTTCAGAACCCAGCGATTCCACCTAACCGACTGTCCAGATCTCCGGGGCCACCTCTCAGCAACCCGTCACAAGGCGAATTCAACGGCTGCCCTTGGGGTACAAGGGGCATCAGGACACCTATGCCGCGATGCTCGCGAAGGTGTGGGACTCGCCGCAGGTTAAGTGGGGGCGTTGTTCCAGAAAATTAACGCAGCAAAGCAACCGCGAGCACTCCCAATGCCGGGAGGGGCGGAACAACGCCTGAGATGCATCGCAGCCAGGGCAGAACCCGTCCGAAGCGGCGCAGCGCGCCTTGATGGCCGACCAGGAGGCAATCACCACGGCCCACAAAAAAAGACCTTTGGGCTCAGTCCTAGCTAAGTCTGCCTCGGTAGCCTTCTCATTACGCAAATTTCTGCGCTCTTATGGAGAGGCACCATGTATCGCTATACCAAGCTTTCCGTGCTGGCTATCGCCATTGCTTGCGCGGGCGCTGCTGCCTACGCCGCCCAGGGCAGCATGGAAAATGACGCCGAGGCCATCACCAAGGCTAGGATTCCTCTCATCCAGGCCGTCAACGCCGCGGAGCAGCACGCCAATGGCAAAGCGTCGCGCGCCGAATTTGAAAACTCGAAGCAGGGCTGGGTGTACGACGTCGAAGTCGTCAGCGGGGCGAAGGTCATCGACGTCAGGGTCGATGCTGAAAAGGGGGCGGTCATCTCGGCCGCTGAGGACAAGGCGGATCACGATGACGACCACGACAAGTAGGACTGACACTTGACCAGTTTGGCCAAATCGCTCGTCACCCGGCGCTCCGGTCCGGAGACTCCATGGAATTCCTGAATCAAGCATTTTTTCTCTGGGTCAACGCGCCTGCGCACCCGAATGCTTTGGCCGTCCAATTCGCCATCTTTTTCGCCGAACGGCTGATCTGGGGAGCTCCGACTCTGATCGGCATTGGCTGGCTGTTTGGCAACGAGGGCATTCGCAAAGCGATGCTCGTCGCCACCGCTGCTGGAATGCTGGGATTGCTTCTGAACCAGATCATCGGCCTGGTTTGGTCCCATCCGCGGCCTTTCATGATCGGCTTGGGCCACACTCTTATCGCTCATGTTGCCGATTCGTCATTTCCGAGCGATCACCTGACGCTTTGGTGGTCGGTTGCCTTTAGCCTCGCGGTACAGCGAGGCACAGGCAGCCTGGGCGTCACGTTGGCCATGTTGGGCGCACCTATCGCCTGGGCACGCATTTACCTGGGAGTTCATTTCCCGCTCGACATGCTCGGGGCGGTCGCGGTCGCTGCGCTCAGTGCCTGGCTGGGTTTGCGTGGAGCGCACCGGTATCTCGCCCCGACTTACCGACTGGCGACCGGCATCCACGGCAGGTGTTTCGGCAGGCTGATCGCGCGGGGATGGGTTCGCAAGTGAACCTATGGCGGGGCTAAGCCGGAGCGGCCAGACTGATCGCAAACGCTTTCAATCCGGCAGGAGAACCTCATGAACAGATTGCCATCAGCCACATCAAACGCCTGGCTTAACAAAGTCCCGGAAGTCACCTTGTCGTTCTGGATCATCAAGATCATGTCCACCACGGTGGGGGAGACAGGCGCCGACTTTCTCGCGGTCGATGCCGGCTGGGGGCAGGGTGTGACTCGCACTGCCATGGTCGCCTCACTGACGGCTGCCTTGTTCACTCAGTTGCGTACCCGTCGCTACACTCCCTGGATTTACTGGCTTACGGTGGTGCTGGTCAGTGTAGTCGGCACCCAGATCACCGACCTGCTGACCGATGGCTTGGGCGTTAGCCTGTACGTCAGCACTTCCGTGTTCGCCGTGGCGCTCGCCGCCATCTTCTTCGTCTGGTATAGGGTGGAACGCACGCTTTCCATCCACGACATCGTGACGCTCAGGCGAGAGCTGTTCTATTGGGCCGCCGTCCTGTGCACTTTCGCACTGGGAACAGCCGCCGGCGATCTGGCGACCGAGGCGCTGGGCTTGGGCTTCGCGTGGGGCGCGGTCGCCTTTGGTGCCCTGATCGGCGCCACTTACGTGGCCTGGCGCATGGGAGGAAACGCCGTACTGACCTTCTGGATCGCCTACGTCCTGACCCGCCCCTTCGGGGCCGCACTTGGGGATCAGCTGACGCAGTCGAGGACGTATGGTGGCCTCGGTATGGGGGCGATGTGGACGAGCGCCCTGTTCCTGTCGGTGATCATCACGCTCGTTGCCGTCGCCCAGTTCGGCATGAACGCCAGCAGATCAACTCAGGCCGCCAAATAACCCTCTTTCCACGTTTCAAGGAGAAGCTATGTCCATGCACTCATTGGCCCGTCGTGCGGTCGCCGTATCGGCCCCTTTGATTCTGGCTCTGGCTACTGGCTGTTCCAGATCTGCCGACCAGGGTGGCACGGCCTCGGCCCAGTCTGCTCGGGCCGCCTCGGTATCCCAAGGTAAGGCCCTCTCCAGATTGGGCGACCTCACTGCTTTCCGCAGCATCGCCGCCGACGTTACCGCCATCGTAGACAAAGGCGATCTGTCCGCGGCCAAGGCTCGTATCAAGGATCTGGAGGTCGCCTGGGACTCGGCCGAGGCAGGACTGAAACCGCGGGCGGCCGATGACTGGCACGTTCTCGACAGGGCCATCGACAAGGCGTTGGCAGCGCTCCGCGCCGGTGCGTCGAATAAGGCTGACTGCAAGGCAGCCATGGCCAACCTGCTGAAAACCTTCGACTCGCTTGAAGGCAAGGTCTAACCCGCGAGCATGCCCTATGAGAACATCAGCTGAACGCGCTCTGGCAAAAGTCCCCGAGGTCACCATCGTGGCGGCTTACTACTGGACCCCTGTGTCCCGTACGCTGCTATTCTGGGCTGCTCCACATCCTGACCGGCACGCTGGGTGCCGTGGTGGATGACTTTCTGGACAAGCCGTTGAGCGCGGGTGGTTTGGCGCTGAGCCGCTATTCTGCATCGACTGCGCTGCTTGCCTTCATGTTGACTGGTATCCTGGTATGCAGGCAACAGGCTGCTCGAAGGGCTCTCTGAAGATCCAGGACTGAGTGGAGGGAAGATGCGGGTATTGCTGGTCGAAGACGACCCCATGATCGGTGAAGCGATTAAGAACGCATTGAAGGATGCGTCCTATGCGGCCGACTGGGTGAAGAACGGACAGACCGCCCTAACGACACTCGGTTGCCAGCACTATGACCTCGTGCTGCTCGACCTTGGCCTCCCCGGTAAAGACGGGCTAGACGTGCTGGCCAGCATCCGCGCCAAGGACAATCCGGTTCCCTTGCTTATAATCACGGCGCGCGATGACCTCGACGATCGTCTGCGTGGTCTGGACGGCGGGGCCGACGATTACGTGCTCAAACCTTTCCAGATAGCGGAACTGCTGGCCCGGATGCGCGCTGTGCTGCGCCGCAAGAGCGGTAACGCCGTCCCTGTCATCGGCAATGGAGTGGTATCGCTCGATCCCGCAACGAAAGAGGCGCGGGTCAATGGCGCCTCCCCGGTGCAACTGTCGAACCGGGAGTTCGCGCTGCTGCGAGCCTTGCTAGTCCGGCCCGGCGCCATCCTGTCTCGCGGCGAGCTGGAGGATCGCATCTACGGCTGGGGCGAAGAGGTCGAGAGCAATGCCGTCGAATATCTTATCCACGCATTGCGGCGCAAGCTCGGCAGCGATGTCATCAAGAACGTCAGAGGCGTCGGATGGATGGTTTCGAAAAACACTTGAACCAATCGCTTCAGCGCAAGCTGTCCTTTACAGTGTCCCTCGCCATTCTTGTTGTGGCGCTCGTCGCTGGAGTCTTCTCGTTCCTGTCGGCCTTGGACGAAGCGCACGAGCTGCAAGACGATGTCTTGCGTCAGGTGGCAGAACTCATGGACCGGCAGCGCCTGTCACCAATCCCTCCGGCCACCGATACCCGCCTCAAAGATGGGAATGAAGAATCGCGGCTGATCGTGCAGCGCCTGGACGAAGGGACTCTGTCTGTGGCAGGTGTGGATGCCGGAGGCGTGCTACCCCTGCCTCCGGTGTTGAATGATGGCCTGCACACGCTAGACGTCGGCGGGGAAACGTTCCGTGTGCTGGTCAGGACAACGGCCGCCGGGGAGCGAATTGCGCTTGCCCAGGAGTCCGGTTTCCGCAATGAAATCGCGCGCGATGGTGCGCTCCGCACCGTGATGCCGTTTCTGATTCTTGTACCGGTTCTGCTACTGATCGTCGCCGATCTGATGCGGAAAATGTTCCTGCCCATAGCGACGCTCGCGAGGGAGATTGACCAGCGTGCCGAGCGGGAACTGCATCCCATCGAAGACAGTCATCTCCCCGCCGAAGTACGTCCCTTCACTGTGGCGATCAACCGCCTGCTCGCCCGTGCGGGTCAGGCGATGGAATCTCAGCGCCGCTTTATCGCCGACGCGGCACACGAGTTGCGCTCGCCGCTGACCGCGCTCTCGCTGCAGGCGGACCGACTGGCGAACGTGGAAATGTCTGCGCCGGCACGCGAACGGCTGACAGTGCTGCGCCAAGGGATCGAGCGCGGCCGAAACCTGCTGGACCAACTGCTGACGTTGGCTCGGGCGCAGTCCGTTGCCGACTTGCAAAAATCGCTCGTATCGATCCAGAGCATCTACCGTCGTGTACTGGAAGATCTGATGCCGTTGGCTGAAGCCAAGCACATCGACATCGGGGTAGAGGGGGCGCAAGATGCTCAGGTGCTGGTCAGCGAGGTGGACGCGATTGCCATAGTCAGGAATCTCGTGGATAACGCCATCCGCTATACGCCGGAGGGTGGGCGTGTCGATCTTTCGGTGGTGACTGGGGAAGGGCACGCGCTGCTGCGCATCCAGGACACGGGGCCAGGTATTCCATTGGCCGAGCGGGACCGGGTTTTTGACCCGTTCTATCGCACGCTGGGCAGCGAGCAGGTTGGGTCGGGCCTGGGATTGTCCATCGTACAGGCGATCGCCACACGCATCGGTGCAGATATCCGGCTTGGATTTTCTGACGAAGGGAAACAGACAGGCTTGAGCGCCGCTGTTTTCATTCCGATTCGGCCGCAATGACAGTGTGCCCGACGTATGGCGATCGCTGCCGAGCACACGTTCCTGTGAGCGGCTTGTGTAAGGGGGCTATCGAGCGGCAAATACGGGTTGAGGCACGACTTTTAAATATTGCACTGTGTCGCCTGAGATATGGTGGTCGCGCCAGTTGGAAGAGCGGATCCAATCGATGATGTATGAGCGAACGCAGCTCTGTATCATTCGATTCCGCCCTGGGGCCGTCTAATAGACCGACGCTTCAAGAGTGTTGCACAGCAAATGCGCACTTCCTAAGCGGAAATTGGAATAGCTCTATTGTGCGCCCGAAAGCTTATAGCCGCGTCCCAACAGCGTAAGGATCGTTTCTGGTCCGAGCTTTTTCCTTAGACGACGCACTAGCAGATCGACTGCATTGTCGCGAAGCTTCGCGCCTCCTCCCGATAGAACCTCCGATAGCTTGGTCCTCGCGAACGGGCGATTCGGCTCCTTCATCAATATCTTCAGCAAGGCAAACTCGCGCGGCCGCAGGAGCAATGGCCTGTCGCCCTTAAAAGCCGTCTTCCGCTCGTCATCCAGCTGCAGCGCGCCGTGACGATAGACCGTCGATCGAGGGTGCTCATTGTCCAGTCTACTCATCCGCAAAAAGAGCTCTTCGAAATCGATCGGCTTGACGATGTGCTCTAACGGTTAATCCAGACCGTCGTTGAGGCCTTTCCACGCTGCTGAGTACAGATTTGTTATCTGACGTATCGAGCGGGTGGCTTCCGGGCGCACACGCGACAATAACTTCTATCTGCCGGTTCTAAAAATGCAACGGAGATGGCAACGGTGCGAATTCAATTAGTCCGCCCGACGCAGGCGCGGACAACACCTAAGCAAGCCGCTCCGCGCGCAAGAAGTGGCCGCAAGGTGCCGGGTACTGTACGCCGCTTTCAAGGGCGCATCGTGACCAAACGAGGTGGGAGGTGCGGACAAATTCTTGGACTACCTGGAGGTAGTTCATGTTCTCATACGAAGATCGCATTCAAGCGGTTCGACTTTATTTGAAGCTGGGCAAGCGCATCGGAGCCACCATTCGGCAGTTGGGCTATCCGACCAAGAACTCTCTCAAGGCCTGGCATCGCGAATACGAGCAGTGCCATGATCTACGGGCGGGCTATGTCCGTTCGAGGCCGAGGTATTCGGATGAGCAGCAGAAGGCGGCCGTCGATCATTATCTGAGCCATGGCCGCTGTGCTGCCGCAACTTTGAGGGCGTTGGGTTATCCGAGTCGCGAGACGCTTGCAGCCTGGATCGAAGACCTGTGTCCAGATATCAGAAAACGTGTCGTTGGCCGAGCCGTTGGTAGCGTTCCAAAGTCACAAAAGGTGAAGCAGGCCGCGGTGATCGAGCTGTGCACCAGAGAGCAAAGCGCACGCGTGGTTGCCGAGAAAGCCGGTGTGAGTCGGCCAACGCTGTATAACTGGAAGAATCAGCTACTCGGTCGAGAAGTTCCAGCGTCTATGAAACGAAAAAAGAAACCAGCATCCGACCATGAGCGTGCGCAGTTGGAAGAACAGGTCGAATCGCTTCAACGCGACATCCGACGGTTGCAGCTTGAGCACGATATCCTGAGGAAGGCGAACGAACTGATAAAAAAAGGGATGGGCATCAACCCGCAACTCCTGAGCAACCGGGAGAAGGCGAAGTTGGTTGATGCCCTGAAACAGACCTATGCGTTGCCAGAATTGCTAGCCGCTTTGGGTCTCGCCCGTAGCTCTTACTTCTATCACCGTGCACGGCTGTTGGTCGCTGACAGGCATGCTGACGCGCGTCGCATCATCGCGGACATCTTCGAAGTCAACCACCGTTGCTACGGTTATCGTCGAATTCGCGCAGCATTGATCAGGCAGCGGGTCTTCATCTCGGAGAAGGTAGTGCGTCGTTTGATGCGAGAGGAAGGTCTGGCCGCCGCCGCGATCAGGCGACGTCGCTACGGCTCCTATCGTGGAGAAATTAGTCCCGCGCCGGAGAACATTATCAATCGTGACTTCTACGCCGCTGCTCCTAACCAGAAATGGCTCACGGACCTTACCGAATTCCAGATCCCGGCCGGCAAAGTGTATCTGTCACCGGTTATCGACTGCTTCGACGGTCTCGTTGTGAGC
The DNA here is from genome assembly GCF_032806925.1 of Paraburkholderia kirstenboschensis. Classification (NCBI taxonomy): domain Bacteria; kingdom Pseudomonadati; phylum Pseudomonadota; class Betaproteobacteria; order Burkholderiales; family Burkholderiaceae; genus Paraburkholderia; species Paraburkholderia kirstenboschensis. The sequence continues at coordinate 507,327 of NZ_CP136511.1, forward strand.
TGGTCAATCGGTACGCGGCCGGACGCCGAACTCGTCAACACCATGCTGGATTCGGCAATCGAATCGGTGGCTGGCAGCAAGGAGCGGCCCGTAGTTCACTCGGATCGTGGTGCGCACTATCGCTGGCCAGGATGGCTCTCGCGTATGCAGTCTGCCAGACTGACTCGCTCGATGTCGCGCAAAGGATGTTCGCCGGACAATGCCGCGTGCGAAGGGTTCTTCGGGCGCCTCAAGACGGAGTTATTCTATCCTCGTGACTGGCGAACCACGACCATCGATCAATTCATCGAGACCGTTGACTCGTACATCCGCTGGTATAACGCAAAACGGATCAAGCTCTCGCTCGGTTTCCTCAGCCCCGTCGAATACCGGAAAAGTCTTGGAATCGCGGCATAATTCAGTCCAAGAAAATAGCCGCACCCCCGTGTGGGCACTTTTCGTGGACTTGTGCACAAGAATCCCCTTTGACTAGCTGTACGCAGCGCGGTACCACATCATCCCTCGTTCCGGGTATCGGCTGAGAGCCAGACGTCTGCAGTGCCTGCGCTGCCGCTCCCGGGAAGAAGCACAAAATGACGAAACGGTAATCTCGTAGACAAGGCCGCGTAATCCAGCAATTGCAATAATCGCCGTGGCGCTCGGTTCGGAGCACGCCAGGGGAAAGGAAGTGAACCCGGCCGACGTTAGAGAATTCGTTACCTCGGCAAGAGAATTCGCAATATCTAGCTTCCACCATATCTGTTGCAAGCGCGCGGTAGCCCATCGCGCGATGATCGCCTCGCCCTGGACAGTGCGAAGCTCAAGCCTTTAATCGATGGAAATTCAACATGGTACTGAAGCAGCGAGCGAACCGCGTTGAACTTGCGCTGGTCGTCGACAACTCGACGCAATTGCCCGAATGTGGAACAACAACGGAGCGGCACATTCCTGAAGGCTGGTTTGACGAAGAAGTCGGCTACGTCGGCGGGACGGCCGCGCGAACCGTCGTTTTTTCGAATGCCGCTGGACATAGTCATTACTGACACCGACTCGATGAATCAACAGCTACTGGGGGTGAGCACGCTGCTCCGGGCGGCCGCGGCCGGCGAGGACCTGACACCGGTTGGGATGAGTCTGCTCGAGTACGCCCAGCAACACGACCACCCTTATGCGTTACTCGATTTGTCACTTGTTCTGGAGATGAAATACCAGAAGTCGGCTGCGCTCGCGGTTCAACAGCAGGCGTTGCAGATGCGCCGCCTCTACCGGCTGAAGAACGCAAATCCCGGTTCTCCGCCGTTGAGGCTGTTGGTGCTGAAGGCGCCTGGCGATCTAATGGCGAATACTCCATTCGAATGTTTGCTTGAAAACGCGGACTTACAGATAGACGTTCTATACGTTGACGCGCAGACTGAGCCTAATCTGGATGTGCCGGACCACGATGTAATGTTTGTCGCCGCGTGTGCGTCGGACGACAACGCTCGCGCTCTCTCGCAGATCGCATTGCTGGCAAGCGGTACCGACCGTCGCGTGCTGAACCGGCCGGAAGGCGTTGCCTGTACGGCGCGGGAAGCCGCGTATAGGCTGCTGGGCGGAGTGACTGGCATCAGCATGGCGCCCACGATACGCATTTCCCGTGCGCGCGTTATGGAGTTGTTGCCGGGCGGCCCCGGGCTTTCGCAAGTCAGCAAGATCAATTACCCGTTGATCATCCGGCCCGTTGGCTCGCATGCGGGGCGAGCGTTGGCGAGAGTTTCCGATACGCCTGAACTGATGGCATACCTGAACGCTTCGGAGGACAAGGAATACTACCTGGCGCCTTTCGTCGACTATCGCAGTGCCGACGGCCTGTTCCGCAAATATCGGATCGTGATGATAGAAGGAACCGCGTACGTGTGCCATATGGGAATTTCCGCGCATTGGATGGTGCACTACCCGTACGCGGAAATGATCGACCACCCCGACCGGCGCGAAGAGGAGGAACGTTTTATGGCGACCTTCGATTCAGACTTTGCCGTGCGTCATCGCGACGCGTTCGGACAAGTGGCTGAGCTGACGGGGCTGGACTATGTCGGATTCGATTGCGCCGAAACCAGTGACGGAAAACTGCTGATCTTTGAAATTGCCACCGGCATGGTGGTCCACGATATGGATGACGCGGTCGTGTTTCCCTACAAGCTTCCTCAGATACGCCGGGTATGCGATGCGTTCCATCAGATGCTGTGCCGCGCAGCACGCGCTCCCGGCCTGCAATCCACTCCAATCCAGATCTGACATGACTCCCAATGTACTGAATTTCTCTGGCGGACCGGGCGCTCTGCCGGAGACGGTTCTTGAGCAGGCCCGCGAGGCCATCGTTGCGCTACCAGAGACTGGCGTTTCCGTACTCGGCATGAGTCATCGGTCGGAGTGGTTCCGCTCTATACTTGCGGAAGCAGAGCAAAATCTGCGTGCGCTGCTCGGACTTTCCGATGGATATGCGATCACCTTCCTGCAGGGCGGGAGTAGCCTGCAGTTTGCGATGATTCCGATGAACTTCGCCACCGCTGCATTTGCGCCGCCCGAATATGTGAGCTCCGGCTACTGGAGCGACAGAGCGACTTCGGAGGCGGCAAAGGTGACTGCCACAAACGTGGCATGGGACGGCCGCGCGACGGGCTACCGGTGTTTGCCCGATCTCGACGAACTCGACGTTCACGGCTCGGCGGCCTATCTGCACTATGTGTCGAATGAAACGGTCGAGGGTCTGCAGTTTCCCAATTGCGATAGCAGGCCCAATGTGCCGCTGATTGCCGACATGTCGTCGGACTTTCTGTCGCGGCCGCTGCGCCCGGATTTGTACTCGATGATGTACGCGCATGCGCAGAAGAACCTCGGGCCTGCCGGGGTCACGGTGGCAGTGCTAGACCGTTCGCTGCTGGAACGTATTCCTGATGGCCTGCCTGCCATTCTGGACTTCCGCACGCATATCTCGCACGGTTCCAATTTCAACACACCGCCCGTTTTCGCCATCTACGTTCTGACGCTGGTGACCCGTTGGCTGCGCTTCGAGGTTGGTGGCCTGGAAGCGATGCAAGCCGTCAATATGGAAAAAGCACGGCGTTTATATGGCGCGCTCGACTGCCTTGACGGTGTCGTCTCGATACACGCTGCGAACGCCTGGCGATCGCAGATGAATGTGGCGTTCACTTTCGGGGATTCGCGGCTCGATAACGCGTTCATCGCCACAGCGCGCGAACGCGGCATAGTCGGTCTCGAGGGGCATCGTTCAATTGGCGGCTTGCGGGCGTCGCTGTACAACGCAGTGACACCAAATGCCGTAGACGTCCTAGCCGACGCTTTAATGGAATTCGGCGCACGGCGTACCTGAGCGAACGATTCTGCTAGAGGTGGCTCCGGGAATTCGGACAGTTCGTTGAGTGGAAAAGCTGGGGCGTGAGTCGGCCATAATGGCCGGCAACAAGGAACCAGAAGATGACGAAACGAAACCGACGGACCCACTCGCCAGCGTTCAAGGCAAAGGTGGCCCTGGCAGCGCTCAAGGGCGACAAGACGCTGGCAGAGCTGGCCCAGCAGTTTGATGTCCATCCGAACCAGATTACGGACTGGAAGAAGCAACTGCAGGAGCGGGTTGCCGATGTGTTCGACGCGGGCAACTCGGCGCCAGCGGCACCGCCAGTCGACGTGAAGGTACTGCACGCGAAGATCGGGCAGTTGACGCTGGAGGACGATTCTTAAGAAACGCCCTCGGCGGGTTGAAGGCAGAAGCCGAACTCGGCTGCCCGCCGGTGCAACTGCTTGATGACACGCTCCTTGTAGCGCTGTTCGTAGTGGTCGGCTCCCGGGTCGGCGTATTGCATGCCGAAGCGCATGGCGTTGTAGAACAGCACGGCGATCTTGCGCGCGGTGGCGGTGACGGCTTTGGCCTTGCCAATGCGTGCCGCCAGTCGGCGGTAGAACGTACCGAGCGCCGTGCTGGTCTTTCCCACCGTGACGGCGGCCAGCCGCAGCAGGGCAGCCACTCGATTGGTGGTCTTGCGCGTATGTGACGACAGAACCTTGCCGCCGCTCACCTTGCACCCGGGCGACAGGGTCAACCAGGAGGTGAAGTGCTTGGCAGTCGGCCATCGGCTGAGATCGGTGCCGCATTCGGCGACGAGACGCACAGCCAGGTAGGAGCCGATTCCATGGATCTGGGTCAGATCGACGCCGGCGAGGGTTCTGGTGCAAATAGGAAAGCAGGTTGAGACGTTTCCTATCGGAAGGATACCTTATCGAGCGGACAGGACTGCATTCCATACGGCGGGCGCGGTAGCCTTCTTGAGGCCGAGCTCCGTGAGATCGAACTGGCCCTTGCGAATGCGATGCGACAATTCGATACCTGAAATTGTGGTCGCGGCGCTCCTGAACCGCTTGAATCCAAGCATCACGTTGGTTCTGGATTTGATGCGACGATGGTCCTGTTCGATCACGTTGTTCAGATATTTTGAGGACCGGACCTTCGTGTCTTCGGGCAGCAGACCATCGGCCTTCATCTCGCGCACCGCGCGGTGCGAGGCTGCATAGCCATCGAGCGTGATGGTCTCCGGCGACCGGCCCTGATGCCTGATAGCCTTGCTGAAAAAGGCTTTGGCCGCGGCCACGTCGCGCCTGGCCCTGAGTATGAAGTCCACCGTCTGGCCAGCCCGATCCACCGCCCGGTACAGGTACACCCATTTGCCGCGAATCTTCAGGTAGGTCTCGTCGACGCGCCACGAGCGACCAGCTGGCGTAGCAAAGCGGTTCCAGCGTTTGACGAACTCGGGCGTATAACGTCTCACCCAGCGCAGGATCGTCGTGTGAGCCAGCGATAATCCCCGTTCGGCCATCATCTCCACCAGATCGCGCAGGCTGAGCTTGTAGCGCAGATACCAGCGAACGCACAGAATGATGATCTCCCGATCAAAATGGCGTCCACCGAACAACTCCTCCAGACTCTTCAGCTTGCTCATCGCGGCTCATCAGTTCGTTTTGCTCCGATAACTCTAACCGATTCGCCGACCCTATTTGCAACAGAGCCCTTTATCTGCCCTTTCGTGATCATGTGCATCAACTCGATTCCGGCCAGAAGGATCCGGGCACAGCGAAAACTCTTGAACCCGAGCATGGGCCTCGTTCGTCGCTTGATCGCGCGATGGTCCTGCTCCACAAGATTGTTGAGATATTTGGACTGGCGGATCTTGATAGGCGTTTCACGATCGGCATTGATGGCTTCGAGCGCGGCGAGATGGGCACCGCTTTTGTCGATGTTCACTGCATCGGGCGCGCCATTCCAGGCGATGGATTTCTCGAAGTAACGCCGGGCTGCAGTCTTATCCCGATGGGCGCGTAGCAGAAAGTCGATGGTGTTGCCGTCCTTGTCGACGGCTCGATAAAGATATCGCCATTCGCCCTTGACGCGAATGTACGTCTCGTCCATGCGCCAGCTCTTGCCAACTGGCCGCTTGCGCAGGCGAAACGCTTTCTCCAGCACCGGCAACAGCTTGACGGCCCAGCGGTGCACAGTCGAATGATCGACCGAAACGCCGCGCTCGGCCATCATGTCTTCGAGGTGCCGCAGGCTCAGAGGATAGGCTACATACCAGCGCACGCAGGTCAGAATCACGTCCAGCGGAAAATGCAAGCGCTTGAGCACTCGGGCCACTACCAGATTCAACGTCTTCATCGGGCTTTCAGTTGTTCGTGTCGTTCAGTACATCATAACGGAGCGTCTTACTGCAACAGATCCTGTCACCCGGCTAGAGCGTCACGAGAGCACTTTGGCAGCGCTGCTATTTGCTAAAGGGATGTCGTCCCAAGGGAGTGTCGGCAGGATTCTACGCGCTGTCAGCTTTGATTTGCTTTATATGGTTGCCTGGAATTGAGCTCTTACACTTCAGGAGCAAAGCATCCTTGACCAGAGCCTGCCGGACTTAGGGCGGTACTGGTCATGGGACTATTGCAGGAGGCTTGCACGTGCAGTGCTTGATGCCGTCACCCAGGAAGACGCGTGGGAGGTCGCGCTCCTGGAAATGGACGTCAGCCCTTTGACTGCCGGCGGGATTGTGCGCGAGATCGAGACTCATCGCAACGCGCAGGATGAGTTCCGACTCCTAAGTGAAAAGCTTAACGACGTGCCCGATGGGCGACGCAAGTGGGGGGCGGTCGTTGAGGATGCGATGAGATACACGTTTCGTTTTGGACCGTTCTCCTTTTAGAACCCTTAACAAAATGAACGAAGCGGCTGTCAACCCTCAGTGAATGCTGTGTAAGTGGTCTATTGACCACGCCCCTAAGAGGTCGGGAGCAGCCAGCATCGCCCATGGCATGAGCGCCGCATAGTTGTCAGCGGTTGAAGCGAGAGGTACAGGCCAATTGTCGCGCACGACCACGCGATCACCTGAATCACCCTTGACGCGGCGGATGCATCAATTGTGCTCAATGCGTGTTCTCCAGCGAAAAGCCAACTCGACGGTCATCGCGGTCGCTGTCATGACGGCGAGCGTGCTCAAGACGATTAACCACAGTAGTTCCAATCCAAATCGGCCAAAGAATTGGCGAGCAGCCCAGCGATGATCACGTGCGTGATGCCGTTCTGCTTGAGCCTGACGTCGAGATCGGTATTCGCGAACCCGCTGGAGCCCCAGTGCTTGGCAACGACAACGTCGCCATCTTTGGGCATTAGGTCGGGATGCCAGTCCCCGCCCCATTGGCCGAGGGCGAAATGATGGCCATCCATGACAAGCCGTTGACTTGGAGCGGGATGATCCCAGCCTTCGTAGTCACATGGTTCCCAGCGACGGTGTCTCGAAGCGACGGCTCGAATTGGCATTGAGTTGGGCTATTACGTCACGCTGGTGCGCGACGCGACATCGGCACGTTCACACGAAGCGTTGCACGCTGCGATGAATGTCGACGGTCCAACATACGCACACGAAGTTCTCACCACCGCTGAACTCAAAGCGGCAATCAAGTCCACAGTGCAGAAGGGATGATGCATAAGTGGGCTTCGCGCTGCACAGCAAACATCGCGCGCAGATGACGATGTGCGTCGCGCGTTGGCCTGCGAGATCGAGGAAGCGCGCTACGATGCATCTCTCGCCGCACCCCCCTGTGCGTGGTCGCCGAATTCTCGTGGCCCAGCGACAGCGCGATGACTGTCAGATCAACACCAGCCTGGAGCGGATGCATGGGCCGGCGCATCTCACTCCACTGTTAGGCACGCGACTGCCTTGGACCCTGAGCAACGAGTTGCCGCTGCCTGGTACGCGAGGTTAAGTCGATCGGTAACGCCGGTGCGCGTCATCGGTCAACCGAAGCGATTTGGGAAAGAGCCGCTGTTCAGGTTAGTGGTGCTGCGCCAAGGCGGGACCGCACGTTCTTTGTGACCTTTGCCGTGAAGACGTACCGGAGGGCCTCTGTCCAATTCGACGTTACTCACGCGTATGCCGATGAGTTCGGACACCCTGGCGCCGGTGTTTTAGAGGGTTGCCAACATGACTCGATCGCGCTGGCCGCAACATGTGCTGGGGTTGGGTGCATCGAGCAAGGCACATACTTCTCGTGAGAGGAAGCGGACCGGCGAGCGTTCGTAATGGTTCATCGGGATCGCAAGAATTTGTCGAATCGTGCGAAGCGACTCCAGGGCGCGCAATACTGCGTAGTGCAGAAACGAGCGAATGGCGGCGAGTCAGAGGTTGCGGCTGCGGATGCTGTATTGTGGCGATCCTCTTCGAGGTGGTCAAGGAACTCAAGGATCAGCGGCGCATCAAGATCGTTGAGTGCCACGCGCTCAAGTGACCGGTGGCGTTAGGTTGCTGCATCAGGTGCTCCAGAAAGAACTGCTGAAACAACTGCGCAAACGTCGGCAATGAATGCAGTTCAGGCATGACTGCCTCCTCACGCCCCAAGCGGCGGGTCTTTCCAATGTCGAACGACTCGTCTTCAAAGAAGCCGCGGACGAACTGCGGCATCCGGGGATGAACAATGCCGTCGCGCAGATGCGATTGGCCCTATACGAGACTCCGGGGCGCGCGGCGCGGTTGCTGCGTAAGCATGAGGAGATGGTCGTTCAACGATCGTCGGGAGACATGGCTGCCGCCCACGCAACCGACATCCTCGCACTATTCGCTCCTGTCCAGACCATGCAGAAGTAGGTGTTTACCCTTGAGATATTGTCAGCGAGTTATCGATATGTCGATAATGCTCTCATGGATGTGAAAACTGCAGTGCGCGTCTTTGACGTGATCAACCTCTTTGCCGAAGTCCGGCAGCCGATGATCTACAGCGAGATTGCGCGTCGAACCGAGATCCCCCTATCGAGCTGCCACGCGCTGTTGCAGACGATGGTGGCCAAAGGCTATCTGTACGCGCCGGGCGTCAAGGCGGGCTATTACCCGACACAACGGCTGCTGCATGTCGCGCGCGACATCTGTAGCGAAGACCCGCTGGTCCTGACCTTCCAGCCGCTTCTGAGCGCACTGCGCGACGCTACCAATGAAACGGCTGCACTAGCCACGTTGGCGGGCAACCGTGTGGTCTACCTCGAAGTGATGGAGTCGAGACAGAAGATCCGTTACAGCGACGAGCCCGGCGGTTTCATGTACGTGCACGCGAGCGCGGCTGGCAAAGCGCTGGCTGGCGCGCTTGCGCCTGAAGCGCGTCGCAAGCTGCTCGATACGTGTGAGCCGTTTCCAGCTTTGACGGACGGTTCGATCATCGAGCGCAAGGCATTGGAGCGCGAAGTGGAGCAGGGCGTCGTCAATGGCTGGCATCGCTCGACGGGCGAGAACGTCGAGGACGTCGCGGGTCTCGCGCGCGGCTTCCTGATTCATGGCGAGGCGTTCGCGCTCGTGATCGGCGCGCCGAAGACACGTCTTCTCAAGAATGAGCAGAACGCGGTCAAAGCATTACTCCACGTATATGGGCAGATTCCGCCGGCGCTGCTCGCGTGAACGGATGACGGGCCGCGCGCAACGGCGTGCTGGCTGGAATGACAAGGAAAGTAGCAATGCGTTGGAAGAACCGACCGCAAGGGTCGAACTGGGGCGACTTTGGACAGGACGACCAGCTCGGCCGTCCCAATCTGATCGGCCCCGAACAGGTGATACGCGGTGCGCGGGAAATTCAGGCCGGTCTGAGCTTTTCGCTGTCCCTGCCACTCGACTATCCGGGCGAGAACAAGCTGAACGTGCGTCGCCACCCGCCTGTCCTGAGACCGACGTTTCGTGACGGCCTGCCGTACGTCAACTTTCCGTTTGCGCGTCACGAAGAAGGCGCGACCGATGTCGTCAGCGACGACCAGGTGCTGCTGTCGCTACAGTACTCGACGCAATGGGATGCGCTTGCGCACGTTGGCGCGCGCTTCGACGCAGACAGCGACGGCATCGCGGAGAGCGTCTATTACAACGGATATCGGGCGAACCAGGACATTGTCGGGCCGATGGAATACCGGCAGGACGACGGCTTCGCGCCGCACACCTGCGGCGGCGAACACAGTCATGCGGACGTGCTCGGCATTGAGAACCTGGCGGTCAAGGGCATGCAGGGCCGGGGCGTACTGATCGATTTTGCCGCGCATTTCGGCCGCGAGTTTCGCAACATCGGCTACGACGACCTGATGCATGTGATCGACACCGATCGCATCGAGATCGAGTGCGGTGACATGCTCGTGCTGCGCACGGGCTTTTCCGAGTTGCTGCTTGAGATGAACCGTCAGCCGGATGAGGCTGTGCTGAACAGCCATTGTGGTGCGCTCGACGGCCGGGACGAGCGGCTGCTGCAATGGATTACCGACTCGGGTATCGCCGCGCTCGCGGCGGACAACTATGCGGTCGAGCGTTTTCCGGCACGCCCGCCGGCAACGAAGGGCGAGCATCCGTTGATGCCGCTGCATCATCACTGCCTCTTCAAACTGGGTCTGCCGCTCGGCGAACTCTGGTATCTGCGCGATCTCGCGTCATGGCTTCGCGAACACAAGCGCTCGCGTTTCATGCTGACTGCGCCGCCGTTGCGCCTGCCGGGCGCGATGGGTTCGCCCGTCACGCCCGTCGCTACGGTCTGATCCTTATTGCATTACGAACACCCAACATGACCAGAGAACGAGTTCTTATCACCGGCGGCGCGGCCGGCATCGGCGCCGCATGCGCCGCGCGTTGCGAAGCGGACGGTTACGAGCCCATCGTGATCGACCGCGTGGGGGACGGCATCATCGCTGATCTGTCGGATACGGAAGCGACAGCGCGGGCACTCGAACGCGCGCTGCAAGGCGGGCCAATCACACGCCTGATCAACAATGTCGGCGTGGTGGTCCCGGCCGATGCGGAAAATCAGACGCTCGAAGAACTCGAGCGCGCATGGGCGCTCAACGTGCGCTGCGCGCAGCAGTGCATGCAGGCACTGCTGCCCGGCATGAAGGCAGCGGGTTTCGGACGGATCGTCAATATGTCGTCGCGTGCGGCGCTTGGCAAGGAATTGCGCACGGCTTACTCGGCGACCAAAGCGGCGTTGATCGGCATGACGCGGGTTTGGGCACTCGAACTGGGCGCGTTCGGCGTGACCGCCAACGCGATCGGCCCGGGGCCGATTCGCACCGAATTGTTCGATCGCGCGAATCCTCCCGGCGCGCCGCGTACGCAGGCCATCATCGACGCGGTTCCCGTCAAACGTGTCGGCACGCCCGGCGATGTCGCGCACGCTGCCTCGTATCTGCTCGATGCGCGCAGCGGCTTCGTGACGGGGCAGGTGTTGTACGTGTGCGGCGGCATGACCGTTGGCGTCGCAGGAGTGTGAGATGGGCGCGGATGACGTTCAGCGCCCGGTGCGGCGCGCGGGGATTGTCGGTGGCGGCAGTATCGGCGTGGCGTTCGCCGTCACGTTCGCGCTGGCCGGATGGCAAGTGCGCGTGTTCGATCCTGCGGCGCAAAGGCGTGAAGCCGTTCCTGCCGAAGTTCGTGCGCGGCTCGACGAACTGACGCGCTTCGGCTTGCTAGATGAACCCGCGCGTGACGTGGCCGCTCGCGTCGCGGTGGTGGACAGCATCGAAGCTGCAACCGCCGATGCCGATCTGGTCGAGGAATGCGCGCCCGAGCGTATCGAGATCAAACGCGAGCTATTCGAGGAGATGGATCGCACGGCGCCGCCACATGCTGTTCTGGTCAGTGCGTCGTCATTTCTGGCGACATCGAAATTCGTTGACGAAACGCTGCGTGGCCACGGCCGCTGCCTCGTTGCGCATCCGGGCAATCCGCCGTACCTGATTCCCGTCGTGGAAATCGTGCCCGCGCCGTTCACGTCGAATGACGCGACACAGCGCGCCATCGCGCTGTTCAGGGAAGCAGGACTCAAACCCGTGCTGGTCGGCAAGGAGGTCGAAGGCTTTGTCTTCAACCGTCTGCAGGGCGCTGTGTTGCGTGAGGCTTACTGCCTGGTACGCGACGGCGTCGCGTCGGTCGATGACATCGACACGGTGATGCGCGAAGGCCTCGGTATGCGCTGGTCGGTCATCGGCCCATTCGAAACCGTCGACCTGAATACGCGCGGCGGTATTGCTTCGCACGCGCAGAAGATGGGGCCTTCCTATGCGCGCATGGGCGCCGAGCGTGGCCAGCATGATCCGTGGACGCCTGAACTCGTGGGCCATGTCGAGGCACAGCGGCGCGTCGCACTGCCGCTGGACCAATGGGAAGCGCGCGTTGGATGGCGCGACCGCGCGCTGATGAACCTAGCACGCTACCGGCGCGAACGCGGACAGGCGGCCAACGACGATTGAAGACCGAATGAACCCATTTGCGTCGCGACGAGCGCGCACCCGATAACTACTACGACTATCAACGAGACACCACATGCAGAAAGTCACCGCATTCTTCACCGAGCTGATGCGCCGGTATTTGCCCGATCCTTTTGTGTTTGCGATCGGCCTCACGTTGCTTACGATGGCGCTCGCCGCCGTCGTGCAAGGCCAGGCGGTCACGTCGCTGACGGCAAGCTGGGGCAAGGGTTTTTGGGCGCTGCTCGCCTTCACGACACAGATGGCGGTGATTCTCGCGATGGGCTACGTGCTGGCTACCGCGCCGCTCACTGAACGCTTTCTGGACCGGCTGGTCGCGCGCGTGAACGATCCGCGCATGGCTATCATCGTGGCGACGCTGGTCGGTGGGATCGGCAGTTACCTGAACTGGGGGTTCGGTCTGGTGATTGGCGGAATCGTTGCGCGCAAGCTAGCATTGCGCGTGAAGGGCGTGCACTATCCGTTGATCATCGCTTCAGCGTATAGCGGCTTCACGCTGTATGGACTTGGATTGTCCGCAAGCATCCCTGTTCTCATTTCGACGAAGGGCCATCCGCTCGAAGCGCAGATGGGCGTGATTCCCCTTTCAGAGACGATTTTCTCGCCGGCGATGCTGCTGACGAGCCTCGTTGTCATCATCACGCTGCCGCTGCTCAATGCATGGCTGCACCCGAAGCCGGGCCAGCCCGTCAAGGAAATCGACCGCAGCCTCGAAGCCGCGGCGAAAGCAGACGCGCCCACCGTCGATATCGAAGAGGGCAACACGCTCGCTAGTCGCCTGAACAACAGCCGGCTGCTGAGCTATGTGATCGGCCTGATCGGCGTGGGCTATGTGGTGCTGTACTTCCGTAACGGCGGGTCGATGGACCTGAACCTGATCAACTTCATCATCCTGTTCCTTGGCGTCATCATGCTGGGCACGCCGATCCGTTATGTGGAGAAGCTGAACGAGGGCATTCGCACGATCAGCGGCATCATTCTGCAGTACCCGTTCTACGCCGGGATCATGGCCATCATGGCTTCGTCGGGCCTGGTGAATACGTTCTCGCAGTTCTTCGTCAAGGTGGCGACGCCTGCGACACTGCCGTTCTGGGGTCTCGTCAGTTCTTTCGTCATCAACTTCTTCGCACCGTCTGGCGGTGGTCACTGGGTCATTCAGGGGCCGTTCATGATCGAGGCTGCGAAGGCGATCGGCGCGTCCGTCGCGCATACGTCGCATGCCGTGATGCTCGGCAATGCATGGAACGACCTTGTGCAGCCGTTCTGGATCTTGCCGGCGCTCGCGCTTTCCAAGCTCAAGCTGAAGGACATCATGGGATATACCGTGATCATGATGTTCTGGATCGGCATTGTGTATACGGTGGCGATTCTCGCCTGGGGTTGATGGAATTCCGAAGCGGCGCATGTTGAAGTTGAATTCGATGCGCCGCATCAATATTTTGAACTTGGGAGTAGTGGATGCTATTTCTCGTGCACATGCATGTTCAGATTCCGCCCGATGCGGACAAGGACATGATCGAACGTAAAAAGGCAGAGGAGAAAGCGTATTCGCAGAACCTGCAACACGAAGGCAAATGGCGCCACCTGTGGCGTATTGCGGGTGAGTACGCGAACTACAGTGTGTTCGACGTTGAGTCGAACGATGAACTGCACACGTTGATCAGTTCTTTGCCGCTGTTTCCGTACATGAAGGTTAGTGTGACGCCGCTTGCACAGCACCCGTCCGCGATCGTCCAGAACTGAGGTATTCGATGCCGTTTTTTATCGAGACTTTCGACAAGCCAGGACATGCGCAGATGCGTCTGGACAAGCGCGACGAACATCTGGCGTTTCTCGAGCGACATAAGCGCCTGCTACTTGCGTGCGGCGCCAAGTTGACTGACGATGGGGAGAATTCAGGCGGCGGGGTATATATTGTGGATGTGCAGACGCGCGAAGAAGCAGAACGTTTCATCGCACATGATCCGTTCACACTCGCGGGCCTTTTCGAACACGTGAACATCGTGCGCTGGCGAAAGGCCTATGTCAATGGAATCTGCTTTCTCTGATTGTCGAGTGCCGCTCCCGACCAGGCTGTCATGAGTATCAGGCTCTGGGCGTGCAAGGCGGTCTCAAGTCCTTTGCAATTTGACATAAAAGAAATTATCAACCAAATCGTTGTAGGAGCTTTTTAGTAATGTCCGGTTTGGGCTAATTAGAAATGTCCGGTTTGCCGCCCTCAGGCGCACGCTGTCCCGATGCGTTGACCCAGGGGGCAATCATGAATGGGCGTGGCCTGATCACGGCAACCATGCGCGAATTGGAACGAGTCAAGGTCATCGAGGCTGTCGTTGAAGGCCGTCTGCGGTGCTTTCAGGCAGCCGAGCGGCTGGATCTCTGTGAGCGTCAGATCAGCCGGCTGTGCCGGCGTTATGAGACCGAGGGTCCAGCCGGGCTGGTGTCGCGCAAGCGTGGCAAGCCGAGCAACCGCGAGTTGCCCATCAATCTGCGTGCACGGGCCATGGCACTCGTGCGTGAGCGCTACGCCGATTTCGGACCGACCCTCGCGTGCGAGAAGCTGGCCGAATGTCATGGCCTGGTGCTGGCGAAGGAAACTGTGCGGCGCTGGATGCGCGATGCCGGGCTGTGGGTGCCGCGCCGGCAACGGCCACCGAAGATCCACCAGCCGCGTGCCCGGCGCGCTTGCCTCGGCGAACTGGTGCAGATCGACGGCAGCGACCACCGCTGGTTCGAGGAGCGCGCGCCCGCCTGCACGCTGCTGGTGTATGTCGACGATGCGACCAGCCGCCTGATGGTGCTGCATTTCGCGGCCACGGAGTCGACCTTCAGCTATTTCGAGGCGACGCGCGCGTACCTCGAGCGCTACGGCAAGCCGGTGGCGTTCTACAGCGACCGGGCCAGCGTATTCCGGCCAACGTACAGCCGCAACGGCGCGCGGGGCGTCACGCAGTTCGGCCGCGCGATGTACGAGCTCAATATCGACACGTTCTGCGCGAACTCGAGCCCCGCCAAGGGGCGCGTCGAGCGCGCCAACCTGACGCTGCAGGACCGGCTCGTCAAGGAACTCAGGCTGCGCGGGATCAGCACACAGGAGGCCGCCAACGCCTGGGCGCCCGCCTTCATGGCCGCGTACAACGCGCGCTTTGCGAAGCCGCCCAGGAGCCCGTTCGATGCACACCGGCCGCTGCGCGCCGACGAGGATCTGGACGCGATCCTGACGTGGCGGGTGATGCGCAAGGTGTCGGAATCGTTGACGGTCCTGAATGACCTCATGATCTGGCTGCTCGACGATACGCCGGCCACCCGCCGGCTGATCGGCCGCTACATCGACGTATGGGAGTACCCGGACGGTCGCATCGAACTGCGGGCCGGTGGCGTGGCGCTGCCCTGTGTGCCGTACGACAAGCTCGCGGAGATCGACCAGGGGGCCGTCGTTGAGCACAAGCGGCTGGGTTATACGCTGCAGGTCGCGCAGGCCCTGCAGGCCCAACGCGATAATCGTCGTGTATCGGGCTCGCCGTCACGCACGAATCGCGGTGCGGCCGTACGCAAACTGACAGGCTCGCCGGGCACGAAGAAGCCGCGCGCATTCACGCAGACCGATCTGAATGAAACGATCCTGCAGCTCGCCACGCAACACACAAAACAGCCAAAGGCAGCATCAAAACCAGGCCGTCGGTCTGCAAGGGCACACTGAACGGACTGACACGCCCTGCCCGTTCATAAGCAGTCCTTCAACACTGTATGAGTTGAAACCCGTGAAAGACAGACTCCACACCAACCTCTGAGATCAGACATTTCTAATTAGCCCAGACCCCGACATTTAAAAAAAGCCTCGACATCGTGTGTAGAAGCAAAGTAGTAGTGTCGTACCTGAGCAAAGTACAGATGTCCTATCCCAAGGATCTGTAGCGCATGCTGGTGCGGTTTTCCCGCCTGTGGAGACCGCCATGACGCGCACCGGGACGATCACGATGAGCATGCAGGAGCTCGACCGGCTGAAGGTTATTGAGGCGGTTGCCGAGGCGCGGCTGATGACCTGGCGCGCTGCTGAACGGCTGGGTTTGAGCCGACGCCAGGTTGAGCGGCTTGTGATCCGCTACCGCGACGAAGGCGCCGCTGGGCTCATTTCGCAGCGGCGCGGCGCGCGCAGCAATCATCAATTGCCGCAGACGGTGCTTGACCGGGCGCTCGGACTGATCCACGAGTGCTACGCGGATTTCGGGCCGACGCTCGCGTGCGAGAAGCTGCGTGAATGCCATGGGCTGGTGCTGTCGAAGGAAACCGTGCGTCACCTGATGACGGACGCGGGCCTGTGGGTGCCGCGCAAACAGCGGCCGCCGAAGGTCTATCAGCCGCGTGCCCGACGGGCCTGTTTTGGCGAACTGGTGCAGATCGACGGCAGTGACCATCACTGGTCTGAAGAACGGGCACCGGCCTGCACGCTGCTGGTGTATGTCGACGATGCCACCAGCCGGATCATGGCGCTGCACTTCACGGCGACCGAATCGACTTTCAGCTACTTTGAGGCCACGCGTGCGTATCTCGAAAGGCATGGCAAGCCGGTGGCGTTCTACAGCGACCGCGCCAGCGTGTTCCATGTCAAGAAGCGCGCCGAGACGGCGGGCACAGGCGTCACGCAGTTCGGCCGCGCGATGTACGAGCTGAACATCGACACGTTCTGCGCCAACAGCAGCCCCGCCAAGGGGCGTGTCGAACGGGCTCACCTGACGCTGCAGGACCGCCTCGTGAAGGAACTGCGTTTGCGCGATATCAACACCATCGAAGCCGCGAACGCGTATGCCTGCGCTTTCATGGCCGCTTATAACGCGCGTTTCGCGAAGCTGCCCAGAAGCACGTACGATGCGCACCGGCCGCTGCGCGATGGCGAGACTCTCGACACGATCCTGACATGGCGGGTACAGCGCAAGGTGTCGGATGCGCTGACGCTGCTGAACGATCGCGTGATCTGGCTGCTCGACGATACGCCGGCGACCCGCAGGCTGATCGGCCGCTACATCGACGTGTGGGAATATCCGGACGGGCGCCTTGAGATCCGCGCGGACGGCGTCGTGCTGCCCTGTATGCCGTACGATAAGCTCGCGGAGATTGATCAGGGTGCCGTGGTCGAGCACAAGCGCCTCGGTCATGCGCTGCAGGTCGCGCAAGCCCTGCAGGCGCAGCGCGACCACCGCCGGATCTCGGGCTCGCCATCACGTACGAATCGCGGTGCGGCGGTACGCAAACCCAAACCCTCGCCCGGCACGAAGAAGCAACGCGCATTCACACGAGCCGACCTGAACCAGGCAATCGTGCAGATCGCGCAGCAGTCGAAGACGCCTTCAACACCTGGCAAACGGTCTGCACGCACTCGCTGAACGGACTGACACGCCCTGCCCGTTCACACGCGGTCCTTCAACGCTACGTGAGATTCAAACCGTTAAAGACAGAGACAACCCCAACGTCAAACCCAACCCCAACGTCAAACCCAACCCCGGATACGACATTTCTACTTTGCTGTCGCTACGACATTTCAGAATGGCCTCGACAATCAGTGTCTCCGCTAAGTTCAAATGTCGTACCGCAAGCTAAATAGATGGAATGGTCGCCTCCCGCCTTTAGGGCCGTCCGATGCAGCAGGCTTGCGCCCCGAGCGTGAGACATTGGAGGTTCGGCAGTCCTGCCGTCAAGGAGAACCTGATGGAACCCACGACCATTGCCATCGATCTGGCCAAGCACGTTTTCCAGATTCACTATGTCGAGCCTGAGTCTTGCGCGATTCACAGCAAGGTACTCAAACGCGCCCAGCTCGTGCCGTTCTTCGCCAACCGGCCTGCGAGCCGTGTTGTCATGGAGGCCTGTGGCAGCGGGCATCACTGGGCCCGCGTCCTGGTGCGGCTTGGCCACGACGTGCGGCTCATCGCTGCCCAGTTCGTGCGGCCGTTCGTGAAGTCGAACAAGAACGACGCGGCCGACGCTGCGGCGATCTGGGAAGCGGCCCAGCGTCCCGGCATGCGGTTCGTGGCCGTCAAAACCGCATGATCGCGCCCGGAAGAATCGAGCGCTTCGCCAGCGCTTTGAGGCTTCGGAATATTTCATCCATTTGCTAGTCCTTGTTTTCGTGTGCCTTCGTAGCTCCGCCCGCACGGTAGTTGGACGCGTCGAACTCGTGTCTTTCCAACGCGCCATCTGCATCGAAACATCCGATGCGGCTCAACTTCCCACTCTCAAAATCGAGGACATAGGCGTGCTCCGCATCATTGATTGCCACGCTTCCGTTGTAGCGGAGGTCGCCGTCCTCGCCACAAACCAGTCGCCCATCCTCGGTCACGACGCAAAAGCGCATCCGGTATCCAAGATGCGCCAGATCCTTGGTCTCGTAGTCGCCGTTCTGAACGCAACCATCGGGCATTCGGTACGGGCATGTGACAAGGCTGATAAGTGACATAGTTTCTACGTGGTCAATCGTTATGCCGTGACGGCAGGTATTTACGTTCGATGGCACGCTCCAACAAGACGCCGCCGACCACCACCGCTACAGCTACCGGCACGCCAACCCACCACGACAAGCCCGTGTCTCGACATGTCCACAGAATTGCAAGAGCAGCCGCGCATCCCGCCAGAGACAGGAGCACCGTCCATCCTGGCAAAACGCGAACGATGTATGCGGCGGATCTCATTGTTCTCGTTTTCCGTTGTCAGCTGCCCGAGCGTTTCGCGCTCTCGATAGCGCGCTCGGCAAGTCGGTCGGCTAACTCGTTAGCGAAGCGTTTAGCGTCAATGTTCACTTGCTCGTTGCCAAGGAAACTGGCGACATACCCGGCGGCCGCGCCTTCCTCTGTCGGCGACGCAATCAGCGCGATCGAGGAGCCGTGGGTCGAATGACCGATTTGCATGTCCCACGACACGCCGATCGCCTTGAGCTTATCGGCGGCTTCGCGCAGAATCGACATGGCTGGTTCGATTTCTACAATGTTCACTATGTTTTCCTGTCTGTTTATCGACGCACGTGCGCCGACCTTGAATCTACTGTCACCAGATGGTTTTAACGTGCGCGTAGGCGCGGATTTTTTCGTCTTTGGTCACAAGCGGCACGGCGAACTTGCGGGCGGTCGCGACAATCATCCGGTCAGCCGGGTCCTTGTGAAATTCGCCCGGTAGCTCAACGGACTTGACTGCAATTTCAGGATCGACGGGGATAAGGTGCACTGTCTCGATGGCCTGTACCGTGGCGAGCCAGCTACCCACGTCCATCGAAAGAACAAGTTTCTCGCGCTCGACAAGCATCGCAATTTCCCACGCCGAGATTGCCGAAACGAGAATTTTCCCGCCGTTAAGTTCTCGATTAATCGCTGCCTTCGCCTTCGTGCTCAATGCCGGATCACCCGTAACCCACCATACCAAAGCGTGCGTATCCAGGACGATCACTGAGCCGCCTCCCATTCACCCTCAGCAACTGGCTCGGTCGGATTCTCGTACCGCACAACCGACCCCCGCAGCACGTCCAGCGGATTGCGCTCCATGCTCCGATAGGTCCGCACTTCTAGCGCTGGCTTGCCGTGGTCGGTGACGACGACACTTTCGCCCGACGCCTCAATCTGACGGAAGAATTCAAGCGCCTTCGCCTTGAATTCGGACTTCGATACATGATTGCGTTCCATCGTTTCGCCTATGGTCATTGCCTATAGTCACGTAGCATAGCAGAAAAATGACTACATCAAGCGGTCATTTGAGGATTGGCTATCGGCATGCCTCACGCACACGCCTCATAGCACGTCGCAGAACATCTGCGGTTCTGTCGCGATAACGGTTAACGGGCAAGCCTGATTGATAAGATCAGGACGACTTACATCACCAGTAAATAGAACTGTTCGGCGGCTGACGGGCGGATGCCTTTTTCCAACCGCATCTGCCCTTTGCGAATCATATAAATACTTCCACTGACCCCGCACCGTGATATAGGTTTCGTCCATCCTCCAGTTCCTGCCAACCGGACGTTTGCGTTTGCGAAAGGCCTTTTCGAACAGCGGCACGAGCTTGATCACCCAGCGATGCACGCTCGAATGATCCACCTCGATGCCGCGCTCGGCCATCATCTCTTCCAGGTTACGCAGGCTCAGCGAATACGCCACATACCAGCGCACGCACAGCAGGATCACGTCCAGCGGGAAATGCAGCCCGTTTTAAAACTTTGGCGACGCCCGGCGCCAACGCCTTTCGCGAAATCCGTTCCTTACTCACCGGCGCTTCTGGCAGATTTTTCATCAGAAAATCTTAACCCATCTCGTTATCGCGACATGTATGGACCCGACGCCTTTTGCAAGCTTCCTGTTCACGATGTCAAAACGGTCTGCACACATGTATCCGGCTTGCCGGTGGGCGATTGCCGAAGCATGCCCGCAGCCTTGATGAGATCCGCGCACCCCGTCCTTAACAGAACCGCGGCTTGCCGCGAGCGACAGCCGTCGCAATAAACAGGTTTCGGAGTGCTGGTTCAACCAGTTTCGTCATCGTTTCGCAGAAGCTTCGCAAACCAGGGTGAGTGACGGCGCATGTAAATCTGGAGTTAGTCAGCTATGCTGGCAATACCTCGGGAAACGTAGCTGGCATCGCTGCTGAGTAGTGCCTGGATAACTCGCGCGTTATGATTGGCCAGCGCGACCGCTGTGCAGTTATATCCTCGTCGTGCTATGAGCTGCTGCAGCCACACGCTGTGCATGTCGGTTTTGGACTTCACGAACCGCAGCACCGCTCGCGCGCCGTGAATGAGCAATGTGCGCAGGTAGGTGTCACCGCGCCGGCTAATGTGACACAGCCGCGACTTGCCTCCGGAAGAATACTGCCGCGGCACGAGGCCCAGCCAGGCAGCCAGATGCCGACCATTGCGGAACTGTCTGGCGTCGCCGACTGCTGCGACGATGGCCGTCGCTGAAATCGGGCCGATGCCGGGTATCTGGGCGATCTTGCGGCAGAGCGCCGATCGCTTCATGAACGATTGGATAGATACCTCGATGAAGTGGATGCGTTCTTCGACCGCGCGCAGGTGCTCAAGGAGTTCGGTCAGCAGTGTTTGGCAAAACGGGGTGAGCTCGTCGGCGCTGTTACGCAGCAGTTCCGGGACCGCACGCTTGAATGCTTCCGGTGACCGCGAGATCGCAAGACCGCGTTCGCCAAGAAGGCCGCGCATCTGGTTGATCAGCGCGGTACGGTGGCGCAGCAGGATGGCACGCATGCGATGCGCCGCCTGGATGTCCTGCTGCTCGACGGATTTAACCGGCACGAAGCGCATGGTGGGCCGGCTGGCGGCCTCGACGATCGCCTCGGCATCGTTGCGATCGTTCTTGTTGGTCTTGACGAACGGTGTGACGTACTGGGGGCTGATCAGCCGGACTTCTGTTCCCATTGACTGGAAGCGCCGTGCCCAGTGGTGAGCAGTGCTGCAGGCTTCCATGACGACCAGTCTCGGCTTGAGCGTACGCACGCATTCAGCCAGCGAGCCACGCGAAACCTTTGCCCGATGTACGGCCCGTCCGCGGCGATCGGCCCCGTGAAGCTGGAAGACCTCTTTCGCGAGATCGATACCGAGAATGTCGATTTCCATGATGAACCTCCACACGTCAAGTTGACGTCCGTCAGTGTCTCCCGAAGGGAGGCGTCGGGTCCATCTCAGTAGAACCGGCATTCGAAGCCTCGATAGAATCCTCCGCGCCAAACGCAAGTTACAAGGTCGGGAAAGATTTCAATTTCGATAACTACTACAAGGGCAGAACCGTGGTTGACGACGTAACCGCGTACGTGTGGTGATGACGCCGTCCGTAGGACGACAGTGCTTGGAAAAAACATTCATCGGATGTCGTCCGGGACGGACGGGCGCCCACCGCGCAATTCCACCGCTCTGCGACCGGACGAATGAGATTCCGGCCGCGCAGGCGTTGATTGAATCGCTCGGGCTACAGGGGCGGGTCTTGACAATGGACGCGTTGCACACTTAACTTGGCCTTAGCGGGTTGCCCCTGCCGCGCTGACGGTGCATATTGGACGCCGTCACAGCACCCCAGAAAGCTTGAAATCCTGCCCTTTCAAAATTTGGAAGCGCCGACTTGCGCCGATGAGGTCGTCTTGCGCGTTCGAGCGCGGCCTGAGACGCGATAGGGCAACGGCGCTGTATCGTGCTTAGATGTCCGTTGACAACGGGAGCCGCCTTCTAAATGTCCGCGCGACACTTCGGATGAAGGTCCCTTCATAGCCGTCTGCCGTCCAAGACCATTACCCATCACATTCGAATCGGGCGCGCCTGTGACTCTGCTCGAGCGTCGGCGAGCCGAGCTTACCGATATCCGTCCGACCCGGCTCGCTGCCGCACGACTCGAAGCTAACGTGCGCCCCGCGACCGCTATGCCGCAAGCTCGCCTAACACATCCGCGAGTACTCTTGCGCCCGCCGCCAGATCAGACGACGACGTGTATTCGGATTCGCAGTGAGTGAGGCCGAGATGCGACGGCACGAAAATCATCGCGGATGGGCACACGTAATGGAGATAGCGAGCGTCGTGACCCGCCGTCGAGAGAATGTCCCGATACGGCAAATCCAGACGCGACGCCGCATGGCGTATCAGCGCGCGCATCGGTTCGGGAAACTCGAGCGACATCGCGGACGACAGCTCCGTCACGCGCACCTCGCACACCCCCGCGTGCGCCTCGCAGATCGGCGCGATCCGGTCGCCCAGCGCGCGCAACACGCCGGAGTCCGGATGACGCAAGTCGATGGAAAAATCGACCGCGCTCGGCACGACGGACGGAGCGCTCGGCTTCACGTCGAAGCGCCCGACCGTGAATTTCACGATGTCCTCGTCGTCGTGCATCTCGTCGGCGAGCGCCTGCACCATCGCGATGGCGGCGAGCAGCGCATCCTTGCGCTCGGCGCGCGTCGATGTGCCGGCGTGCGCTGCCTCGCCGTCCACACGAACCTTGAACGTGCGCTTGCCCTGAATGCCGGTCACCACGCCGATCGTAAGCCCCTCGTTCTCCAGATGCGGACCTTGCTCGATGTGCGCCTCGACATACGCCGACACACGTTCTCTCAGCATGCGTTCGGGCACGTCGCTCAGGCTCTCGCGCACCTCGGCGAGCGCCTGCTTCACGCTCACATCGTGCCTGTCGACGACGGCGAGCGTGGCATCGAGTGCGCGAGCGCCGGCAAACACGGCCGAGCCCATCATGCCCGGCGCGAAGCGCGATCCTTCCTCGTTCATCCACGCGACGATATCGATCGATACGCGCGGTTTCACGCCCGATGCGATGATCGCTTCCACGGCTTCCAGCGCCGCCAGCACACCGAACACGCCGTCGAACTTGCCGCCGGTCGGCTGGCTGTCCAGATGCGAGCCGGACAGCACGGGCGGCGCGCCCGTGTCCGCGCCTTCCAGCCGCAGAAACAGATTGCCGATGGCATCGATCGACGGTTTCAGGCCGAGCGCCTCGCCCCACTGCACGAGCTGGCGCTGCGCCGCCGCGTCTTCCGGCGACAGCGCCTGACGATTCACGCCGCCGTTCCCGGTCGCGCCGATACGCGCCATCGCCGCGAGCCGTTGCGCAAGGCGCTTTTCATCGACGTACGCACTGGCGCTCATGACGTCTTCATGATTTGTGCGGGCACGGCGCGCGGATCGCGCGGCAGCCAGCGGTTCTGTTCGACCATCGCGAGAAATTCGGCGATGTGCTGATTAAAGAGCGCCGGCTCTTCGAGATTCAGCGTGTGGCCCGTCTTCGGCATGACGACGAGTCCACTCGCGGGCACCGTGCGCTTCAGGAAGATGCCGGGCTGCAGACAGTGATCGTCCTCATCGCCGACTACGACGAGCGTGGGCACCGTCATCGCTTTCAGGCGCGCGTCGAGGTCGTAGATCGACGGACGTCGCGCCTGCACGCCGCGCATCGTGAGCGCGGAACCGCGCGCCGAATGTTCGCCGAGCATCGTCGCGAATTCGAGCCAGCCGCGCGGGTCCTTTACCTGAAACGCAATGCGCGATGCCGCGAGCGAATACGTCTTCGCGAACTGCGGCGCGCCTTGCGCTTCGAACTGCTTCGCGACTTCGAGCGACACTTCGCGGAAGTAATCCTCGAACTCCTTTTCCGCGCCGTAGCCCGCGCCCGCGACCACCAGCGAGCGCGCGCGATCCGCGTAGTCGAGGCCGAAATGCAGCGTCGCGAATCCGCCCATCGACAGGCCGACGACATGCGCGCGATCGATCTTCAGCGCGTCGAGCACATCGCGGATATCGCGCGCGGCGATGGCCTGCGAATACTGCTCGATGTCGTCGGGCACGTCGGACGGCGGGTATCCGCGCGCCGCGAACGCGATGCATCGATAGCGCCGGCTGAAGTAGCGCATCTGCGGCTCCCAGCTGCGCAGGTCGCCGCCGAATTCGTGCACGAACACGATCGGCGTGCCCTCGCCCGCTTCCTCGTAATACAGCTTCAGTCCATCCGATGTCGTCAGATACGGCATGTCCAGTCCTCGTCGAAAGTCAGAATTGATTCGCGGGTTCCTTTATCGAACGCGCGCGCTCGACCATCGACGGCAGCAGCTCGCAGAAGCGGTCCGCCCACGCTTCCGGCACCGTCAGGCTCACCTTGACGAAGCGATGTCCGAACTGCTTCGTGTGATACGCGCCCTGACGGATCATCACGCGCTCCTGTTGAAACGCTTCGACGAGCGCTTCGGGCGTGATGCCCGCGCCGATGGTTTCCACCACGAGTAGGTTCGCCTGCGACGGAAACACCGGCACGCTCAGTCCTTCGACGTTCTTCGCCGCTTCGACGACAGCCGCCTGATTGCGTCGCTGGCGCCGGTTGATCTCCGGAAACCATTCGCCCTTGGTGCGCAATCCCGCGATGGCCGCGCGCTGCGACAACACGTTGCTGCCGAGATTGTTCGGCGGCGCGGACGCGAATCGCTCGATCAGATCGGGATGCGCGATCACCGCGCCCAGCCGCATGCCCGCGAGACCGAGCCACTTCGAAAAGCTGTACGTGACGATGGTCTTCTCGGGATAGAAGCGATACGCCGGCGTGAAGCTGTCCGCGAACTGAAAGTACGTCGCGTCATGAATGAAATACGCGCCGACCGAACGCGCGATCTCCGCGAATTCGCGAATCTCGTCTTCGGTATGGCAGGTGCCGAGCGGATTGTTCGGATCGACGAGATAGATTACGCCCGTGTTTTCGTTCACCGCCGCGCGCAGTTGCGCGGGCGTGAGCTTGTAGTTCTGTTCCGGCGAATAGATCGGCAGTTCGATCACGCGCGAACCGGCACGCGCGGCGAACTGCATCGGCCACGCCCAGCTCGGATTCGTCGTGACGAAGTCCTTGCCCGCTTCGCAGATGTTGCGGCACACGTTGTATAGCGCTTCGACGGCGCCGTCCGTAATCATCACGGATGCATCGGGAAGACCGATGTCATCGCGAATCAATCGACGCAGTTCCTCGAAGCCGAGCGGCGGCGCGTACGCGTGATACTCGCCGCCGTCGAGCGCGTCGATCACGGCCTGGCGCACGGCCGGATGCGGCTCGAAGTGGTTGGTGTTCTGACCGAGCCACATCAGCCCTTCGCTGTTGCAGAGGCGGTCGAAATAGGCGTTGCGTTCCTCGAATCGGCGCATGTCGGTCGCTCCTTCAGATGATCGAGCGGCGCGATGCGATGCCGCCGTCGATGGTGACGACCGTGCCCGTGATATACGCCGCGCGCTCCGACGCGAGCCACACGATCAGATCGGCGACTTCCTCGGCCTTCGCCGCGCGCTTGCCCGGATACTTGTCGAAGAGTTCCTCCCAGCGGCTCTCGTCGCTGTACCAGTCGAGCGCGCGCCGCTTCATGAGCTTGACCATGCGATCGGTCGCGACCGGCCCCGGATTCACGCCGACCACGCGGATGCCGTCGTCCAGCGCCCAGCCGCCGATCGCGCGCGTGAAGGCCATCATGGCGGCGTTTCCGGTCGACCCGATGATGTAGTTCGCGTCCCAGTTTTCGCCCGAATTGCCGATGTCGTTGACGATCACGCCGCTGCCGCGCTGTTTCATCGATGCATACAGTTCGCGCGTCAGCGTCACGTAGGAAAAGATCTTCATGTCGAGGCTCGCGCGCCATTGCTCGTCGGTCATCTTGTCGAGCGGGCCGGGACTGGAGTCGGCGGCGTTGTTCACGAGGATGTCGGCGTTCGAGCATGCGCGCGCGAGGTCGATGGCATTCTGCGTGACGGACAGATCTGTCGCGTACACGTGCACGCGCGTGCCGTGCCGGGTCGCGATTTCATCCTGCGCGCGATGCAGCGCGTCGGGGGAGCGCGCCGCGAGGTGCAGTTCCTCGATACCCTCCGCGGCGAACGCCCATGCCGTCGCCAGTCCGATGCCCTTCGACGCGCCTGTAATCAGCGCCGACTTGCCCTTGAAGTTCAGTTCCATGTGCCCGTCCTTGTGTATTCATACAGCCGTTGTGCGAATACAAAGACTACCACTTGCAAATACATAAACGCCATAGAAAGCAAAAAAAATGGCATGCGTGGCGGCATGCCGTTTCCGTCGAACACGATGAGATTGCGATCGAATCAGCGATTCACGAGCTTGGCCGGTATCAACAGGATCATGGCCGCGCCGACCACCAGCACGCCGCCGGAGACATACATCGCGACCACGGATGTGTGCGTGAGGTCGCGCAGCCAGCCGATCAGATACGGACTGACGAATCCGGCGAGACCGGCGAACGCGTTGATCGCCGCGATGCCCGCCGCCGCGCCAGTTCCCGCGAGAATCGCGGACGGCAGCGCCCAGAACAGCGGCCCTGGCGTCAGCACGCCCGCCGCCGCGAGCGACAAGCCAATGAGCGCCAGCGGCACGTTGGACCCCGATGATGCCGTAATCGCGTAGCCGGCCGCGCCGATCAGCATGGGCACGATCAGATGCCAGCGGCGCTCGCCGGTGCGGTCCGAGTTGCGCCCGAACGAGACCATCGCGATGGCGCCGACCACGAACGGAATGGCCGACAGCACGCCGATTTTCAGCGCGCCCGACACGCCGGACGCCTTGATGAGCGTGGGCATCCAGAACGTCAGACCATACTGGCCCATGATCACGCAGAAGTAGATCAGCGCCATCAGCAGCATGCGCGGATCGCGGAACACCTGGCCGACGGTTTCGGAAATGCGCGCGTGGCGATCTTCGGGGGTGTCGAGCGCATCGGTGATCAGACGGGCTTCTTCACGCGTGAGCCAGCTCGCATCGGACGGACGGTTTTTCAGATAGAAGAACGCCGCGATACCGAGCGCAAGCGACGGCACCGCTTCGATGAGAAACAGCCAGCGCCAGCCGGGATGCCCGTGCGTACCGTTGAACGCCTCCAGAATCCAGCCCGACAACGGTCCGCCAATGATGCCCGCGAGCGGAATGCCGACCATGAAAATGGCAAGCACATGCGAGCGACGGCTGGAGGGATACCACTGCATCAGATACAACACGACGCCCGGATAGAAACCCGCTTCGGCCGAACCGAGCAGAAACCGCAGCACGTAGAACTGCGTCGGCGTCTGCACGAAGAAGAACGCGCCGGAAATGAGCGCCCACGTCACCATGATCCGCGCGATCCACGCCTTCGCGCCGACGCGCTGCATCATCAGATTACTGGGCACCTCGAAGAGGAAATAGCCGATGAAGAACACGCCCGCGCCCAGTCCGTAGAGGGTTTCGCTGAATTGCAGGTCGCTCAGCATCTGCAGCTTCGCAAAGCCGATATTCACGCGGTCGAGATACGCGGCCACGTAGCAGAGGATCAGGAAAGGGATGAGCCGCAGCGTGACCTTCCGGTACATGCGGTCCTCGATTTTCTGCGTTTGCTCTACGTCGCTCGCGGCATGCAGCGTGTCGCTCATCGCCTGCTCCTTGTGTTGGCATCGGCCGGTGTCGTCCGTGAAAACCCGGCTGTTTGTATTTTCAGTCGGATTGTTTGTATCCAAATAATACCGATTCAAAATACATAGCAAGGAGATTTTCAAAAAAACCGGTGCGCGCGGGCACGCGCCACGCTGGCCGCGAGCGCGGCCGACCGTTCAGGCGGATGAAGCGCGCCTATTCGGTGACTTCGGCGGGTTCAGGGAACAGGGCGATGAAGTCGAGCATCTGCTCGCCGAGCAGATTGACGTGCGCGGACATGGCCTTGGCGGCCGTGTCGCCGTCGCCGCGCTCGATGGCGGCGATCACCTGTTCGTGTTCGTCGACCGTATCGAGACGGCGCCGTACCTTTCGCGTGACCATCTTGCGATAGATCGACACGCGGTTGCGCAGGCCGCGCGTCTGATCCGCGAGGAATTCGTTCTGGCTCGCCTCATAGACGAGTTCGTGAAAGCGACGATTGATCTCGTAGAAGCTGTCGACGTTGTCGGCATCGAGCGCGCCGCGCAGTTCGACCTGCGTGTCGCGCAGCCGCGCGATTTGCTGCGGGGTTGCGCGGCGCGCGGCGAGGCGCGCGCACAGGCCTTCGAGTTCGGCCATGACCTGAAACATTTCGAGCAGCTTGCGCGCCGACAGCGCAGCGACCATTGCCGGCTGGCGCGGGCGCATGGTGACGAGCGCTTCGGACGCCAATTGGCGCAGCGCTTCCCGAATCGGCGTGCGCGAGCATTCGAAGCGCTCCGAGAGTTCCGTTTCCTCCAGCCGCGAGCCGGGCGGCAGACGGCCCGAAAGAATTTCGCTTTCTAGTGTCGTCAGGATTTCATCCGCTCGCGTGGTCATGTGTACCTCCCGGCCCGTACTTGTATTTTCTAAGACGACGATTGTCGCATTAGTCGGGGGTCAGCGTTGCATGAGGAAGGAGGATCATCAACTCGCCGTATTCGGTCAACAGACCTCGCAGGCTATTCATCTGCATGGTGCGAAACTTGATTCTTTGCTGCCGCAACCGATGCAGTGCGAGGACAGCCTGCTCGCCATCCAAATCGCGCGGGGCATCACCAAGATCGTTCTTGTTCCCGTGTTGAATGCCTTGACGAACACCTCCCCGGTGTTGGGGTCGACCCAATGAAGCTGGAACACGTACTTCGCGATATCCACATCGACCGTCGTCTACTTCATTTGGACCCTCCGGTTTGCCTGTGAAAATCATCAATGATCCTCCATCTTGGCACTCTGGTGCCGTCGGCCCGCGAGGGTCCGCCTCCTTTGACGCGTCCCGCCCGGTGCGTGGGGGCGTCCATTGCATTTGTCGCCCTGCGCCTGTCAACACGGGTCGCGCTGACAGATACCGAGCAGGAAGGCTTTCTGCTCGGGATCAGCATCCCAAGGAACAAATCTACAAAATGGCTTCTTCGCTCGGCACCGCCTTTGGTGTGGCGGTCGCCGCTGCGATCTTCACCGCACTCGAGACACCCACGCCCTCCTGCCTCTTGCTGTCGCAAGCACGGCCGACAAAATCAGGTTTGCAGCAGCGGTGGCGTTGTGGTTCAACGTGGCACTGGTTGTCTTCGCGACGTGTGCCATCCGCTTCGCAGCCGGGAAGCCGGGCGACGATACCAAGCTCGATGCGGCGGCGTTTCAGAAGATGATCCGCTTTAACGAGGCAATCGACCAGATGCTCGCGGAGGCGGTCCGGCAATTTGCGAAGAATGTTGAGCCGATCTGCAATTGACGGGCGAACTCGCCGGTATTCTGGACGGTGCCCGTATGAACCGGTTGATCGTCGATCTGCTAAACAATGCAGTCCAACATGGCTCCGGGGCCGTCCGCCTGGAAGCTGAGGGTGACGGTGCGCAGATAATTCTTTCAGTCTTCAATGGCGGTGCGCCGATACCGGCAAGTGCTCTCCCAACGATCTTTGATCCATTGACGTGCGGAGGTCCGTCACCCGGTTAGAAGAAGCCATCGTCTGGGATTGGCCTTGGCCTGTACATCTGCCGGTGCATTGCGCGTGCCCATGACGGATCGATTGGGGTTCGATCTGATCAGAATGAGACGGTATTCACGGTGGAGATTCCTCGTTTCCTCGCGCCACCGTCTGTCAGGTTAACGGGCGGTTGAGCAGTTAGGCGGAGGGCTCTTGTATCCGAATAGCGGACCATTGAAGGAAAGTCGGTCAACGTCAGCAGTGGGTCGACTGCTGCCTTATCCTGCGAATGCCGCTCGTTCCGCAATGAGAATGCGACGGACAGTCGCGTATCGCCCTTCAGTAGCCGCGACCGCTTATGCGTGAGATGACCGAGTTGGTTTGAGCGGCGGCCAGTTCCGCCCGCAGGTCTGCCCATCTGGCGAATAACGTAGGATCTGGCGTCAGAAAAAGCGGCCGCGTTGTTCAGCCGGCGACATGGGCGCCGTTCCATTGCGTCTCAAAGATGCGCAGATCCTCGTCGTCGCTCACGCCCGCGTTCACCAGATCATCGAAGGACTCGAGGTTGAACAGTTTGAGCTCGTCCTGATGGATACCCGAGACCAGCGATATAGCCGAGCAGAGCAAGCGCCGCGCTTCCTCGCGGCTCGCGCACAGCGCGAACGCGTCGACAATTCCCTCGGGTGTCTGCCACATCATCCGGTAAAGCAGCTTGCGGCACTGCTGTGATAGCTCGCTCATAGAGGCCTCGTCCTTCTGGCGCCCCGCCGCGCCTTGACATTGAGTCGCGGTATGTACGATAGGCCGCAGATGCCTTTCTCGCCAAATGTCAGCAGATGAATTATCGTCTTCCCTCGCCTACCCCGCAGCGCCCCCACGCCCTTGATGGCCGGGTTTCGGCGAAGCGCGAGCTTCGTTACCATGGGGAAAGCGCCACTTCAGTATATACATTTTATGAATGCAGACCTGTGGCGGTCCGATCCGGAAACGGCCTACGCTGAATGGCAGCACGCGGAAGCCACCGGCGCGGACCCGCGGGCGTTTGCGGAGCGCTCCATCGTTCAGCACTGCTCGATGTTCGCTCGATTTCATCGCTACCTGACAAGCCACGGTGTCACGGTCGCCGAGTTCGGCACCGACCACATCGACGGCTTCTTCGCCGATCTGGATCGCGACTGCGCGCCCGGCACATCGACCCGCCTGCGCTACCTCAAACTGCTGGACCGGCTCTCGCGCCACCTGTCCCTGCTTGGCCTGCGCACCGACAACCCGGCCGCAACCCTGCTTCCTCAGGAGCACTGGCCGGAAGACGAGCCGATGCCGGTTTTCCTGTGGCCGGATGAGGATGCGCGATTGCAGGAGCTTTGCCGCGTAGTGGATTTTGAGTCGTTCAAGGAGATGCGCAACCGCGCGATCGTCGCGATGCTGCTAGGCACCGGCGTCAGCGCCGCAGAACTGACCGCGCTCACCGTCGATGACCTTGAGGTAGGCGCACGGCCCAGCGTGTTCGTCAGGAAACGCGGGCCGCGCATAGCGCGCCGCGTGCCCGTTGACGCATTCGCGGTTGAAGTGCTGCGCGCCTACGGGAAGGCGCGTATCGGGCTGCCCGTCAGCGATGGACTGCTTTTCATGGCGACGGCTGGGGGGAAGCCGATGAAGCCCGCCACGCTTGGGCAGTGTGTGCGCGCGGCACTGCGGCTCGTCGAAGCGGCGGCCACTGACGAGAGTCCGCGACTGCTTCGCAACACGTACGGACGCAGGCATCTGCTGGAAGGCAAGACCAACGAACAGGTAAGCAACCTGTTGGGCCTCTCCAGCCACAGAACGGCCACGCGGTTACGCGAAACCATCGTGGACCCCGGCGATGACGACGATCAGACGGGGGCCACAGTCTAGCTCTCGCGCGTTCCGCCGCCGCCTTGACTTTGGCGAGCGACGCGTAGCCTGGTAAGTGAGCCGTACACGGAGTGCGGCCACACTTACGGGGCCTCAGCCATGATCTACAAAAGCGCTTTCCGGGACATCATCTACCCGGCGCAGAACCGGGAGCCGCGCGCCACGCGCTACCGCATCGTGCTGGCGAAAACTTCGCGACTCGTGCGCGCGATCGTTCATCTTGTCGCTGATGAGCCGGCGCAGCCAGAAAGCACCGACCTTCCCACGGCTATCGACGTGATCCTGAACCGAATCATCGACGGAGAACTGAGGGGCGTGCGGCACGACTGCATCCGGGTTGTGGTTCAGACCGGCGCGCAACTCACCGACTATCCCATCACCTATAACGCGCTGGAGAATTGAAGGGCTCGGGACTGCAGACCGGACTCAATCCGATGTTGCCGAGGCGAAGACGAGTCGGATCAGCGACAAGATCAGCAAGCTCAGGCAGCAGATGCAGGACCTCAAGGCGATGGAGCAGCGATTGCGCGAGTCGCCAGATGGACAGGTTTCCCTGATCGATCCAGACGCACGCTCAATGGCCACCAGCGGTCGGGGAACGGGAATGGTTGGCTATAACGTTCAGACGGCCGTTGATGACACGCATCATCTGATCGTCGCACACGAGGTCACCAACGTCGGCAACGATCGCAGCCAGTTGACGAACATGGCCAGCCAGGCACGGGCGGCTACCGGCATCAAGGATCTGACTGTTGTTGCCGACAGGGGCTACTTCAAGAGCGAAGAAGTCCTGCAATGTCATGAGGCGGGCATTACGACCTTCGTTCCCAAACCGTTGACTTCGGGCAAGAACGCTGACGGATATTTCGGCAAGCAGGATTTCATCTACATCGCCGAAGATAACGAATATCTTTGCCCGGCCCAGCAGCGGCTGAACTGGCGTTTCACAAACATCGAGCACGGCATGACGCTGCATTGCTATTCGAGCTCGGCCTGTTCTACCTGCACCATCAGAAAACAATGCACATCAGGCAAGCAGGCTCGCCGGATAAAGCGTTGGGAACATGAGGCCGTCGTCGAAGCGATGCAGCAACGGCTCGACCATAAGCCGGAAATGATGCGCGTACGCCGTCAGACCGTCGAGCACCCGTTTGGCACGCTGAAATTCTGGATGGGCGCGGCGCACTTCCTTATGAAAACACGCGAGCATGTCAGCACCGAGATGAGCCTTCATGTCCTTGCATACAACCTCAGGCGCGTCATGGCGATCCTCGGCACGGCGGCGATGATGCAAAAGATGCGAGCGTGAGGATAGGCTCGCACCACGGCGGTCGCGCCGGGGCGCATTACGGCGCCTGAGTACCCCTTCCTCTCACAAAGAAGGCAAGGCGCCCATAACCGTTTGCAAAGCCCACATTGGGCCGCTGACGCCTGCGCTCATCGCGTGAAGTCGTCATTGGGTCCGCCTTGCGTTTTTACACGACCTGGACCCATCAGCGACGTTCGTCGTGCGCACGAGCCAAAGGCTGTTCCCCTAGGCATTGCGGCCTTTCAGGCAATGCCCGGTCGTTGAGCGGAAGCGGGCCTGCTCGTCCACTGCATACGACAAGTTCTGGGTCTTACTTTTGATAACCCGCCTGCTTCACAGCGCGATCAGCGGCGGAGTTGCCCGCTTTCAGCGCTTCATCCACACTGATTTGCCCGGCAACGACGCCCGAGATTGCTTGGCCGACAACGGTTCCGAAAGACTGGAACTCAGGGATGGCAACAAACTGAATGCCAACGTATGGCACCTTCTTGAGCGACGGATCATTCGGATCCGCGGATTCGATCGCTTTCAATACAAAAGAGCCAAATGGAACGGCCCGCTTGTACTCGGGACGTGCGAAAGTCGACTTCCTGTTCGGCGGAACGGATGCCCAACCCTCGTCCTTTCCAGCCATTTCGATGTACTGTTTAGAGGTTGCCCAAGCGGCAAATTTCTTCGCGGCATCCTGTGACTTTGACGTTTTGGGTATCGCGAGCGACCACGACCACAGCCAACGCGATCCCTTCGGCGTCACTGCGACCGGTGCGGCAGCGAAGCCTATCTTGTCCGCCACGTTTGACTGCGCTTTGTTGTAGAGCGTGCCAGCGGCGGCCGTCGCGTCGATCCACATCGCGCACTTGCCGGACGACATCAACGTCAGGTTCTCGTTGAAGCCGTTCGAGCTCGCTCCGGGCGGCCCGTCATTCTTCAACAGGTTGGCATAGAAGCCGATCGCCTTGCGCCACTCCGGCGTATCGATCTGCGCTTTCCAGTTCTCATCGAACCAGCGTCCACCAAAGGTGTTCACCACTGTCGATACGTATGCCATGTTTTCGCCCCAACCCGCCTTTCCGCGCAGACAGATGCCATACTGACCCTTGGCCTTATCCGTAAGGATGTCTGCAAATTGCTTGACCTGCTCGTAAGTCGGCTGATCCGGCATATTGAGCCCGGCTGCCTGAAACAGGTCCTTCCGATAATAGGTCATCGAACTCTCGACATAGAAAGGCAGCCCGTACAGTTGACCATCGTAGGAAAGACCATCGCGAGCGGTTTTTACGACGTCGTCGAGATCGTAATCGGCCGGCAGATTGGTCATTGGCACCAGCCAGCCGCGCTTGCCCCACTGCGGCGCTTCGTAAGTACCGATTGCAATCACATCGAACTGGCCGCTGTCAGTGGTGATGTCAGTCGTCGCACGCTGACGAAGTGCGTTTTCCTCGAGGATTACCCAATTCAGTTTGATGTCCGGGTTCGCACCCTCGAAGCTCGCGGAGAGCTTTTTGAGTTCAAGCATGGCCGGACCGTTGAAAGTCGCGATGGTGACATTTGCCGCGCTGGCGATTTGTGCCCCGCAAACCGTGAGAACAGCAAGCGCAACCTTGCGAACGATCGCACGAAACGTTGAGCTTTTCATCTTCATCTCGGTTCGTTTTCGGCTTCGGCGAACACCGAATGCGAAGGTAGCGAGGACGCTTCTGCGGTCGCGCCCTGACGAAACGGCTGGCGGCCGACTGCGGCAACGCGCATGATGGTCCGGCTTAAACGCACCGCGAAACCCTAGATCGGCTGAGTCGAAGAACCAGTCTGAGGGACGCGCTCCGGCCGCCAACGGCACGCAGAAAGGACGTAATTCTGATTGTATATTTTTGACAGCCTAATGAAAGCAAAAAGTAGCGTCATTGCGCGCGAAGCGCTTATAGACCTCAGAGAAATTCCCGCTGCGGGCTTCCCGTTCGTACATCGTGCGGCTGTCCCTGTCTGCTGTCCGCTCTCGGTGTCTTAGCCGGCGTTCGAACGGCCCTCTCAACAGTCGCTGCCATGGCTGAAGATGGCCGAGAGGTGTCCGTTGGCGGCAGCGTTCGTGGCGCCGTTTCCGCGGCTCATCACTCACCCAAGGGTGTTTATGGTTTATGTACTATCCTTCGCGGTGTGCGCGAGGTGCCAAAATGCGCACGCACTTCCCGTAACGAGGTGCCGCCACACCGACCGTATGGGCCCGCTCTGCACCCCCTTTGCTTAGCCGCAAGCCCGCGAATCGAAGGCGGTTACGCTTGAAAGTAGGATGCCCAATCCCATTTTCCTTTCGTGAACCAGCGTATCCGTCCCCCCTTGCCGCCTGAATGGCCCTTTCCGCCGAGTCGCGATGTCGCTGGTCGCACCTTCGGCGATCTTGTCGCGCTTCAATACCGCGGCGCTGACGTGTGGCTCTGGAAGTGCCGGTGCGGCGGCCACGTGACCGCCGGGCTGGATGCGGTGGAGCGCGGCCGAACGCGGGATTGCGGCTGCCGTGAGCAGCGTCGTGTGTGGCGGTCCCGACCGGACTCACCTGCGCTGCGGGGCGGCGAGGTGTTCGGCCAGTTGACGACGGATCGGTACGCTGGCGATGGTTTGTGGGTTTGCCGGTGCGACTGCGGTGGTGAGGCGACAGTGAGTGCCGGGCGCTTGCGATTGGGCCGGGCGCGTTCGTGCGGCGGCTGCTTTGGCGCTTCGACCGACTGAGCGGCACAGCACGCTCGGTTTGGTCATGGCGTGAGCTGCCTGTTCATCCGAGGTTCCCACGCGGTGGTGGCGGCTCTGAAGTGTCTACATAGTTCCCTGGAAGCTGTCTGCAATGTCTTGGTGTTAGCCCCGGCAAGTCTGCTCCATCTCGAGCGGCCCGCTACCGACCCGAAAGCGACGGTGGGCCACCATGGTCGAACGACCGTTATGCAATTGTCGAACTCTGTCACCGAGAGAAGCTTCGGCCTAAATGGTTTTGTGCCGGCTCAGTTGGGTGTACCTTCGGGACGGGTTGCAACCGTCGGCGGGCGAGCTGGATGTGGTTACAAACAGACCTTGTTAAAAGCCTCGCCTTGACAAAGGTGAGTCGAACAATCGCCTTCCTTGGCCCTCGATCTTGGAGTTTCCGGTGAGAAAGTACATCGGCGATCAAAAGCGAACTGTGCTGATAGACGATGGCGAGTTGTGCGAGCCAGGTCCGGAAGACATAGCAGCCAGAAGCGCAATATTTAACGCTTATCGCACCGAAATCGACAAGCGCCATCTTTCAAACGCTGAGAACTTCGATAAAGCGATTCTGACCTACGCAAACGCGGGCTTAGGTCTTTCGATCGCTATTTTTAAAGATGCGCTCACTCGCACCGACTGCACAGGGCGGTTACTGCTTGAGAGTTCTTGGGGAGGATTTACGTTGCCAATCGTGTTCGTGATCGCCTCATTCCTGCTTTCACAGCGAGCCCTGCTGGACCAGATAGCTCTCGCCGAAGGCTACCTTCTTCGCTTTGACGACAAGTGCAATCGACCGAGCGGTTGGCGGAGGGCCACCAACGGATTGCGACGGTGACAAACCGGGCATGTGAAGTAGAGTCCTTCGTCATCCATATTTGGCTCGGCGACCTCCAGCGTCGTCAGCATCCGACAGCCGTTGCATACCCACATGGCGACCTCCCGCGCGTGAGCTTCCTTTCATAGTTCACGCTGGCTGCAGATGAGAAGCGGCATCTAAACGCTTTGCTCCGCGGGTTGGCGCTTCTCTCACCGGGCTTGTGCTGATTTGCCATTTGGGCTCTCCTGTTGTTCGAGGTGACCGCAAGCTCGCAGCAAGCTCCGCGCCTGTCTCGCGCGGGAACGCGCCCTGCTGTTGTTGACCAACCACAGCCGGGCGAACGAGTGCTAACCTCTCTGCATCGGCGCCGTAGCGCTCAGACGCCCTTTTTCTTCTGTTCAACAGGAGACTTCCATGGCTCCCCGTTCGATTGCATCGCTCTCGCTCTCCTTTGGACTGGTGTCGATCCCTGTGCGCCTGTATTCGGCGACGTCAGCGTCGGAAAGCATCAGCTTTAATCTACTCGCTCCAGACGGCTCGCGCGTCCAGCAACAATACGTGTCGAAAGCCACAGGAAAGGTGGTCGAGCGCGCCGAGATGCAAAAAGACTATGAGTTCGAAAAAGACAAGCTCGTCGTTTTCACGAAGGACGAACTGAAGGCGCTGGAGGAAAGCCCAAGCCACATCGTTGAGATTCTGGCCTTTCTGCCTGACCGCTCCATCGACCCCGTCTATTTACGATAAGGCGTATTTCGTCGCGCCCGACAAACGCGGCGGCAAGCCGTACTGCCTGCTGAAGAAGGCTCTGCTCGCTAGCAAGCGATGCGCGCTGGCCAGCTGGAACTGGAAGGCCAAGACGCATATGGTGCAGGTGCGGGCAACCGACGACGGACTTATCCTCCAGCAACTGCTGTGGGGCGACGCTGTCCGCTCCCTCAAAGACCTGGACATCGAGGACACGCCAGTCACCGACAATGAATTGCAGCTTGCCCTGAAGATTATCGAACAGGGCGAAACCGAGAGCTATGAGCCAGACCAGTACGAGGACAAGGAAAAGAAACGCGTGCTCGAAGCGATCGACGCAAAGATCGAAGGCAAGCAGATCGTGACGCCGCACGACGATGTTGCGGCTGATACCGGCCAGGTCATTGACCTGAGAAGCGCTGCGCGCCAGCCTTGCGAGGAACATGAAGCGGACTCCCTCGCCCGCTCGTACGAAATCTGCTGCTCCGGTCGCGGAACTGCCCGCCACGCCGCGAAAGACCGTGAAGCGCGCCGTGAAGGTCGAGGAACCGGTCGCCGCGCCTGCCAGGACTCGCGCCCGGCGGTGACGGACGGCTCGGCCATGCATACCTTCTCAATGCGGGAAGTGCAGTCGCTGCTCGGCGTCTCGCGCCGCGCCGTACGGATGCTCATCGACGCGGGCTTCGCGCGGCCGTCGAACGGCGCGCGCAACAATTTGCGCTTCAGCTTCCGCGACGTTGTGCTGCTGCGCACGGCACTGAAACTGCGCGGATCGCGGATACCCCCACGCCGCATTCTCAGGGCGCTGTCACGCATCAAGGATCAGTTGCCCGATTCCGCGCCCCTCTCCGGCGTCCGTATAACCGCAGTGGGCGACGCGGTGGCCGTGATCTCTGGCGAATCCCAGTGGGATGCCGTCTCAGGACAGCTACTGCTGGATTTTGAAATCGCGGACGTCAAAGGTGAGGTGACATTCCTCGATAACGCCCCCACAAGTCTGAGCGCCCGCCGCAAACAGTCGGAGAACTGGTATTCGCTCGCGGAGCAACTTCAGTAAACGGACCCTGTGGGCGCAGAAGCGGCGTACCGCAAGGCGATCGAACTGTCGCCGGAGCCTGACTTCCACGCCTATAACAACCTGGGTGCGCTGCTGGCCGGGGATCAAAGCCGTTGCGCACACGCGCTGGAGGTCTTCGACGAGGCGCTGCAGCATTTCTCGGATGCTGAACTGCTGCATGCCAACCGCGCCGTGCTGCTTGAAGAAGCCGGGCGGCTTGAAGAGGCCGCAGCCAGCTATCTGCGCTGCGTCGAGATCAACGGTAAAAACGACCAGGCGGTGTTAAACCACGCCATGTTGCTCGAAGAACTCGGGCGGCTTGACAAGGCCGCAGAGGCCTACGCACGCTGCCTTGAAATCAACCCTGGCAACGAAGAAGCGTTGCGCCACCTGACGCGGCTTCACGAGCAGAGAGGCGACGACCGGGCCGTTATCCGCCACCTGAGCGCGTGGCGGCGCTCCAACGGCTGAGTAGTGCGTCATCGATGAAAGCTGGAGTCCTGCCTGTGCGGGGCTGGAAGCGGCCAACTACGGTCGTTGGCCCACGAGTTCACACGGGCATTCGCAGGTCCGCTCCGTCCAGGCAACGGACCTTCGTGCTCGAATCATGTCAATCGAATCGTTGGCCTCACTGCCTCAGATCATGCCCTCGGCTCGCCGCCACCTTGAGTCCCGCGAGACTTGCCTTACAACGAAACGCCCAACAACTCGCCCCAAAAAATAGGTATCGAACGCTCTCATGCCGTGCGGACAGGATCTGATTATTCGCATTCGTGAGAACGCTATTTGCCTGAATCGCGGGTGACGGCACGTGCAGCGTCCCCGACAATACATATCACGACGGGTGGTTGCGTCGGCTGGTGCGACACGGAACTCCTCATCCGGTCTTCCCGCCGTACTCTTGGAGTCGCGCTAACAGCGGGGCGAAATGGCCTTGAGAGCCACACAAATGGAGCCGCGCGCGGATCGACTACTGCGAAGCGCTCGACAGCCAACCCCGTCAATGGGACGGGTGCTTCAGATCAGGAGTGCGCCCAATTTGCGGTGTCAACGCGCTCTCGCGGCCATCAACTCCTGCGACACTGCTCTCTCAACTGACGCGCGTCGCATCATGTTGACGTTGGCCTTACGCATTGCCGAGAGCGCGTTAGTCAGAATGATGACGAAGATCTGGCCCAAGAATGGAACGGGCAGCTTCACCGCAGGGTGTTGAGCTTCCGTGTCAGGTTTTTCATGGACCTTGCCGGATAGACCGTCGAGGGCCCAATATTTCATAACTTTTCAGGAGCGTTTGTGGCTTTCGAACATCGTGGATTTCGGGTGACTGCCGATGCTGTGGCGGACGAGCTTGGCGTTCAGTGGGTATGTCATGCCCTTATCGAACGTACCGACGGTGATGCGAAGAAAGGCGCGCCCGCAGGCATCGAACTAACTCTTCCTAGGGCTAAGATTGATCCTTTGATGGCGATCAGCGCACTTGAGCACAAATCCCGGGCCGCCATCGATGATTGGCACGAAACAGGGCAGGCATAGGGGCAGGTCTTCATTTGCTTTGAGCCGCTCTGCATCGGCGCGAGACCTGCGGGTTCCAGCTTGACCCGCTTGATGTCGCACGCCTGTAGGTCAAGACTCATCTCTGTGTTTTGAAGTTGACCCGTGAAAACGGACACCTATTCTTTTTGAAGAGGAGGTGTCGAAATGGGCAAGACTCGTACACCGTACCCGGCGGAGTTCCGGGCGCATATGGTGGAATTGGTCAAGGCCGGGCGTACACCGCAGGAGCTCGCGCTGGAGTTCGAACCGACGGCACAGACCATCGTCAACTGGTGCGCGCAGGCTGAGCGTGATGCTGGCGTACGGCATGACGGGCTGACCACGGCTGAACGGCAGGAACTGACGCGTCTGCGCCGTGAGAATCGCCAGTTAAAAATGGAGCGCGACATTCTCTCGCAGGCTGCGGCCTGGTTCGCGAGAGAGACGGGAGCCGTGCCACCGAAGGGTACGGATTCATGAAAGCGAACCGGGCCCGCTGGCCCATTGCCAGGATGGCACGGCTGCTCGGGGTCTCGACGAGCGGTTTCTACGCGTGGCTGGTACGCGAGCCATCGCAGCAAGCATCCAGCGATGCGCTGCTGCTGGCGCGCATCCGTACGCTGCATGCGAGCTCGCGCGGGACGTCTGGCGCGCCACGTATCCACGCGCAGCTCGCACGCGAAGGCATGCACGTGGGACGCAAGCGGGTGGCGCGGCTCATGCGCATGGCAGGGTTGTGTGGGGCCAGCCGGCGGCGCTGGCCACGAACCACGCGGCAACGTGCGGGGGCACGGCGCGCACCCGACCTGGTACGCCGGCACGTTCAGCGCTGATGCGATGAACGTGCTGTGGGTTGCAGATGCCACCTACATCCCGACTGAC
Source organism: Paraburkholderia kirstenboschensis (assembly GCF_032806925.1). Lineage (NCBI taxonomy): Bacteria > Pseudomonadati > Pseudomonadota > Betaproteobacteria > Burkholderiales > Burkholderiaceae > Paraburkholderia > Paraburkholderia kirstenboschensis. The sequence goes on from NZ_CP136511.1 coordinate 547,945, forward strand.
GAGGGCTTTCTGTATCTGGCCGTGGTGCTCGACGTGTTCAGCCGGCGCATCGTTGGCTGGGCGATGTCCAATCATCTGTATACGGAACTGATGCGGCGTCAGGGTCGAGAGAAGCGACCCGCCGCCCGGCGGTGGACAACCCGCGAGTCAACGCTTAACGGAGGCTAGACCAAATCGAATCGCTGACTACAAATCTGTCCGTCAAACCGGGTCAACCTCAGTTTAGCCTTTACATCGGCGGTGGCGGAGCCACTGCCATGGCCATCGAGATGAGTTACCGTAAGCTTCGGTCAGCCGACGCACACTGTCACGCCCGCAAAGGGATGTAGCGATAAGTGATTGTTTCGAGTCACCGCCCCCCGGTGGCACCCGCGTACCGCGGTCGTCGGAGTATTTGTCGCGTGGTGCGAAGCCGCGAATGACCGTCGGGCTAGCGATGCTGTTGAAAAAGTCGCGCCATACGGTTTGTCGTGCAACAGCAAAGAAATCGACCTCTCAGATCGGCCTACAAGCCGCTCGCAGCCCTTGGGTAAGGGTAAAGCGACCCATGAAACCCTCGCGATTCGACGGTCGCCGACTTTTTCAACAGCATCCTAGCGGAAGCTGCCATTGCTTAAACGATGATTCGAATGACCGAGTGGGGTCGAGCGTACGCATTCGCTCGCGATGAGACCAGTCATTCGCGACCGCAACGGTCCGAACGGCAGGAAAGCAACCTTCTGTAGTTAGCTCGCGATGAGCGGCACCGGGAAGTCCGCAAAGGGCGATGCCCGGTCTGACAGCGTCGGCCGGATGATGTGCATTTGCTGTGGCGGGCCGGGCTAACTGCCAGGTCGCGGGAGGGCTGCGGCTGAGCTATCAGGCATGGCAGCGCGCTGCTGTCACAATATCGCTCTGTCGTTTCGCTGGCGTACCGTCGGCGACGCCCCACAATTGACCTTCCTGTAAATGCGCATCTTCGGAATCAGCCTTTACGTCATCATCGCCCCGTTCTTTGCGGTGCATGCCATGCGTACCCAGCAGAACATGTACTGGCTGCTGATCCTGTTTCTTTTCCCTGGCCTTGGCAGTGCGGTCTACTTCTTTGTGATTTACTTGCCTTCCCGGCGGCAGTCGCGTGGGGCAAGGACGGCAACCAGGGCCATCTCGCAGCTTGTCGATCCCAACCGGGCGGTGCGCGAGGCGCGCATGGATTTCGATCGTGCGCCGACCGTCGCACACCGCATGCGACTGGCTGCAGCGCTCTCGATGCAGGAAATGCTGCCGAAGCCGTGGAGCATTACCAGGCGGCGGCCAGCGGGCCGTTCTCATCCGATCCGGCGTTACTGCAGGGGCTGGCGCGTGCGCAGTTTGCCAATGGTAGTGCTACGGCCACGCAGGACGCGCTGGAAAAACTGTTCGCCGCCCATCCGCTCACCCGCCGGCAGCCGGAGCCTGCCTTGCTGTATGCACGGGCCCTGGCCGCGATTGGCGGGACAGGCACGCGCGCCGCGTTCGAGATTGCGCTCGCAAGCGCAAGCGACGCTGCACCGCGTTGCCTGTACGCCGATTGGCTAGCGGTGCAGCCCGACGAGGCCGACCGCCAGCGTGCGCGCGAACTCTACGCTGAGATTGTGCAGGATGCCCGGCATTGGCCTCGACATGCCCGCGAACATAACAGCGAGTCGCTGCAGCGGGCCCAGGCCGCCCTGGGCCAATAATCCGCGGGCGTTGGGTGGAGAGCGGCAGACCTTTGGCTGCAACCGCTTGCGCGAACTGATACTCGCGGGCTTCGGCGTCAACTACTCTCGTGTCTACACGTGGCAGATCGCCACGAACCTCGCGCCTGGCCACCGGCGACCAGGTCGCGCGAGCAGTAACGCATGGTGACGATCAGCGGCTAGTGCGCAGCTTGCAATTCGCCCCACGCCAGCAGAATCTTTTGAATGCTGCGCGCGTATGCGTCCCGCTCTTTCGGCGACTCCGAGTGATACGCGCCGATCGCGCGCCACGTGTTGCCGTACTTCACCATCTTCTGCTTCAACAGCCACGCAGCGACATAGATGTTCACGCAGGCATCGGTGAGCGCGCGATGCGGGATGCCCTCGCGCTTCAGATCGCCGAAGTGAACGGAGTTGATCTGCAACTGGCCGACGTCGATCGAACCGTTTGCATTGCGGTTGATGGCGGACGGGTCGCCTTTCGACTCATGCCAGGCCACCGCACGCAGGATCGACGGATTGACGCCCTGATAGACGGCGGCCTGTTCGAAGCAATCGTTGGCATGTGCGGCGGCGCAGGACAGGGCAAGGGCCAGCGCTGCAATGAAGCGTTGAGTGAACACGATGGATGTCTCCGTTGTGACGGTCCGCGATGATGGCGGGACGCGCCGACGGTTATCTGGCCGACGCGAGGTCGAGCTGGTGGTCGATGATCTTCAGGTAGGCGCGCGAGGCGTCGGAGACGACGAGTCGCGCAGCTGGAGTCGTCGGCCGTATATCGGGCACGCGGGTCTTGCGCTTCTTCGTAGTGGGTTTCGTCGCGAGTGGTTCGTCATCATCGCCCGTCGAGGGCGGCAGCATCGCGAGCGTCGGCAGCGGCGGATAGACTTTGTCCGCGGCGGCGGCCGCGCTGGTCGAGGCGGTCGTCGAAAGCATCGCTGTGGCGAGCGGCTGACCGGCAAACGCCGGCGGAGCCAGCAACAGGCTCGCTGCGAGAACGGCAATCCGGTACATGATATTGACTTCCTTATAACGGCGTTGAGGCGTCGTTGCGCGGGCGGTCAAGGCGTCGGCCTGATCGACACGCTATACGGCTGATTCGCGCCGGCCGTCAGGTTTTCGAGGCTGAGCTTCGCCGTGTGCTGCGCAGGCACGCCTTTCCATATCGCCTGGTTCAGGTACGGGAAGTCCTGGCCCAGGGCGGTCACGAGGATCGTCGTCGGCTGCTTTTGCGCGGCGGCGAGCGCGCCCGCTTTCACCAGCACGGCCGTTAGCTGGGGATCACGCGCGCCGAGCGCGTCGGGCGGGATCGCAAAGCTGATCACTTCATTCGATACGGGCGGCTTCTCTGCTTGCGTGGCGGTGGTTGCGGGCAGTTGCGCGCAGCCGGCCAAAGCGACGAGAACCGCACCCAGTGCGATCTGTTTCAAATACCGCTCCCGGTGGTCGTTGGACGCTGTATCCGGTTTGACGGCAGCACGCCGCCGAACTTGATACGCAATCGGCAAACGTTTGCGAAATCGAAAGAGTTTTCTCAGAAATCGCGACGGATCGCAAGCATTGAATGTCGAAGTGGCGGAAAAGCGGTGAGGTCGCCCTGCATGCCCGAGCGTGTTCGCAGGCTTCAAGTGGGCGCAGCACAAGACTGTAATGATCTAGTCATCGTTCCGGTACCCCGGTGTTGCGGCTTACCTTCTCGAATATGACTTTGGATTTGATCTGGCGGCTGCTGGACGCCTTTGCTTGCGGTGTCGCAATCGAGCTCGAGCGGCAGGTGCGCCAGCGCATGGCCCGCCTGCGCACGATCACGCTGCTCGATGCTGCCGCGATGAGGCACCAATGACCGCTTTATATCAAACACGCGCCGTCGCCCTCGGTTGTCGGCTGTCGGCGAATGGTGGGAACGGGTGGCGGATTCAACCGGTGGCCGTCCGGCAGAGATCGGCCAGGAGCCGCCGGTCGATGCCGAAATCCAGTTTGATCAGCCAAGGTCTCGTTTGCCCCCGCTCAATGAATTAGTAAGGACCTCCCCGATCCCAGCATAGGCACCGATCGGTGCCATCATGGCTGGTGCTACACAACCTTCCGGGAGGGGGAAATCATGGAAACGATTACTCGTGTCGGCGTGGATCTGGCGAAGAACGTCATGCAAATTCATGCAGTCGACGGCATGGAACACGTCGTGGTCCGCAAAGCCGTTCGCCGTGAGCACTTCCTCAGCTGGTTCGCCAATCTGCAGCCCTGCCTCGTCGCCATGGAAGCGTGCAGTGCCGCACATTACTGGGCCCGTAGACTGCGCGCACTCGGACATCAGGTACGGCTCCTTCCCCCGCAATTTGTCGCGCCCTACCGCAAAGGTGGCGCCCAGACAAAAAACGATGCACAGGATGCCGAAGCTGTCTGTGAGGCTGCGGGTCGCCCCAACATGCGCTTCGTGCCTGTGAAGTCACCCGCCCAGCAGAGCGTGCTGGTGCTCCACCGCATGCGCACCGGATTCGTCGAGGAGCGTACCGCACTCGTGAACCGGTTGCGAGGGCTGCTGGGCGAGTTCGGTGTCTTCCTGCCCCAAGGCATCAACCAGTTGCGCAAACACCTCGTTGAGCACATTGAGGACGGCAACAACGAACTCAACGGTCAGGCCCGTCAGGCTCTCATGCGTGGCTGGGCCCAATGGCAGACGCTGGACGACGAGATTTCGTGGCTGGATCGACAGATCGGCGACCACGCCAAGCACGACTCCCAGGCACAGCGTTGCATGGAGCTGTGCGGAGTCGGGACGGTCACCGCTTCGGCCGCCGTGGCTACCATCGTTGACGCAGCACAATTCAAGAACGGCAGGCAGATGGCCGCGTGGCTCGGCCTCGTGCCCAAGCAAAATAGCAGCGACGGCAAGCAGCGGCTCGGGCGCATAACCAGACAGGGTAACGACTATCTGCGCACTCTATTGTTCCAGGGTGCGCGCTCCGCGGTCCTCACCGCGCCCCGACGCAACGACCGGCTCTCCCGCTGGATCGTTCAGTTGCAGGCGCGCGTGGGCTACTCCCGGACCCGCGTTGCCGTGGCCAACAAGCACGCCCGCGTCCTGTGGGCGGTGCTCGCCAGGGGCGAACGTTTCGATCCATCGCACGCGCCCGCCCGCCATGGCGGGGCGGCGAGCGCGTAAGCCCCGAACCCTGAAACGCCACGCCCACAGCAATTTCACTTCCAACTCGAGGACCCAACAGGCAAGGATAGCGACAGGTCAGACCGGCAGCAGGCGAACTCGAAAACCGGCAAGGCGATGCGCCCAGTGCAAATGCCGCTCAATGAATGGAGTCCTGCTGCGCGGTTATTATCCGGGCCCGGGCGCAGCAACGCCAGCGCGCCCAGCGAGGCCGTTTATAGGCATGCAGTCTGTCTCGCCGCCATTCCTGCGAGATACGTCCCCTCTCACGACAAAGGAGACTTGTTCGATCATCCGCTAAACCAATCTTGCTAAATCGGGGAGGTCCTTATAGGCCGGTTTCCCGCGAGCGAATTGCCGGGGGCAACGCCTCAACCCGGCCATCTTCTGCCATTCGCTGGCGTGCGCCCGCGGACGCTCCAACGGCCGTTCCGCGCCGGGCTGAGGACGTTCAAACCTTCGCCGGCAAGCTGATCACCAAGTGTCGTGCACGATGTAGCGACGGCGTTTCGTTATGAGTGATCAGCCACTTACTGTTCGACCAGTGGTAGACACGTTATCCGCGATGCGGTTTCTGCGTTTTCGGCCTGCAGCACATAGGACACGTTTTCATTGGTGAAACGTATCTCAGGACAGGTTGCACATTCACCCGAATGATCTAGAACTCCTTGATAGGATCATTCCAAGACCGGGAGACACATGAAAGTCGATCGCCTTCTTATCCTGTATGAGGCTGGAAAGTCCAAAGACAAAGCCGGCGAGGTGGCCCCTTCTGCGAACGCGCTGCTGGAGAAGCAACTACAGAGAATGAGTCGACTCGCTGACGAGCTTGCTCTGTCCGAAGGGGCCGATGCCAAGGCCAAGGGAAATGGCATGACGCCTGCATTTTTGATGCCTTTTGAGAGCCAAAACTCAAAGCTGAGATACCTGAAAGACACCAAAGGCAAACTTGAGGCTGCAGATAAGGCAGGCAAGAAGACCGGCGGAGCCACGGATCTCACATGGGGCGCCTACCTCATCCTGCACGGAAGGGGCGGCCGGGAAGCACGTGGGAAAACGACGGTCGATAAATTGGCGAAACTCCTGAAGGAGGCCGCCCCAAATGGGATGGGCTGGAAATTGAAGAAAGTCTGCATCGTCGCTTGCACATTGGGAGCCGAACCACCCGAAGGGACGGATAGTTACGTCAAACAGTTCTGTGACACCCTGAAAGTCACCGACGCGCTCGTAGGCGGCTACACGGTTCAGGTGTTTGTTGGTTACGCAGACCACCCAGCGAGTAGGGAGGCATTTGCCGTGCCGGGCAATCCGAAATATGCGGATGAGAAGAACCGGGGCCATAAGCTCATAGCGGTGCCAACAGACGATCTCAAACGGCTCGGGCTCAAGGACGACGCCCAGCGGCTCTCGGACGAAAACTTCCGGGCGAATTACAAAGTCGCCTGGCGCTGGAATGGCAAGAATTCGGAGCAGGTCGACGTTATGAAGGATTGGTATCACCACTAGCGACCGCGACCTTCCCCGGCGATCCCAGACATACGTGACCCGCTTGCGGGCATGGACGACATCGCCGAGCGCCTCGGGTTTTATCGTGTCCGTTTCCGTCGTCGATCCGCAGCTCCAGGCGGGTCCGGCGACCGCGAACATTTCCCGTGCGCCCGGCGTTACCGTGTCCCGGTTTAGCGGGCGGCTCGACTGGAAAATTCAGGCGAGTAGCAAGAGGGTGGTGGCCTTCGAGCGCAAATTGCTGCCCGCGTTCATCGGCCCATTCGCCGACAGCAGTCAGGCTGGGCCGATGAGGTTATCGAACTGCCTAAGGCCACTTTGTCCTGGAAGCTGCCGTCGGAGCCGCGTTGCGGCAAACGACTGTTGAGGGTCCGGGTGCGGCCGACCGCCCGGAGAGCAAGGTCTGTCCAATTGCATACGTTGGGTGAAGGCGCCAGGATTTTCCATCGCTTCCCGGGTTTACTGCGGCGGCACAGTTACTACACTAGGTAAGGCTCGCGGATATCAGGTGCGCGGCCTTCTCAATGAGTTGCACACACTCGACGCTGTCGGAAAGAGCAGTTCGAGGAAGCTGCACACATTGGTTGTGTGGCGTGCTCGTCCCGTTCGTCCATCAAACAGGAGGATCCAATCATGCAAACTGTTATAAGGACATATTCCGGAAAGGGTGCAAAGGAGTTGTTCGATCTGCTGGAGGAACGAGCGGCTGACGTCGAAGAATTGCTGCGTTCGGTCAAAGGCTTTGTCGGCTACACCCTCGCACGCAGCGGCGATGGCGGATTCTCGGTTACTGTCTGCCAGGACAAGGCAGGCATTGATGAAAGCGTGGAGAAGGCGAAGGACTGGATCGAGAAGAACGCCGGAAACACGGGCGCGGCCGCGCCTGAAATATCGGAGGGATCAGTCCTCATTCACCTGAAGTAACTTCGTCTCGCGACTGGCAGCGCGCGAGAGTTCAGCGGGCGGATTGCGAAGTACGCAAGCCGCCTCACCAGCTGCTCCCCACGCACACTTCTCGAAGGAAGCGCCCACTGAGGCGATTGAGAATTCGGCGATCTGATGCTGGGCTGCGGATGGCTTGTCGAACGCGGCAGCGCTCTCAGGGGACAAGCAGCACCACGCCGCTCGCCGGTTCAACGTACGGCAATCCGTTTTTCTCTTCATCGAGCGGCGAGTCGCGGACAAGCCGCGCACGTGACTCATGTCGAACGTTGGATGGCTGCTTCGGAGAGATTGACTGGCCGCAGTGGGATCCGCTACGGCCGATCGCTCGTAGGGCATAGGTCAGCCATCTACGGACGTGCCGGTCCGCTCAACTCGAGCAGTCTCGTGCACCGGTCGCTCTCGCTGATGGCGCGATCTTGCCTGGGTTATCGCCGCCAGTTCCCGTCGCATGTCGATGCATTGTCGTGGATGGAGCAGATAAACGGCGGCGGTGCCCTGGCGGGTAACGATGCGCCTCAAGCCGTGAGCGCCAGGAAGCGTGCACGGAGCAGATCGCGCTAGCGCTGTGAGTGTGGAACCGTGAGGGCCGCGTGCGGGGCGTTTTTGCGGGCAGTTCCTATACTTTCTGTAACCGTAATGCCTAAAGCCGCGATCGACCGGCAACCCAGGCGGCATCGTGATCGCCCCGATAAAGAAACGAACGACGGCGCGCAGCGGCACAGCGGCCCGTGCGGCCGTTGCGCTGGCGCACCACCGAATCAGGACGGAGACATGGGACATTCCGTATCCGCCGCGCCCGACGCCGACCGGGTCGGTGAGCCCGGTCCGCACCGGAAGGCCCTCCCGGCGCTTGCGCTTGCCGCGCTCGGCGTGGTCTACGGCGACATCGGCACGAGCCCGCTCTACACAATGTCCACGGTGTTCGCTCCAGGCAACGGGCTGCCGCTTAACGCATTCAATATCGTCGGCATCGTCTCGTTGATCTTCTGGTCGTTGATGGTGGTCGTCTCGCTCAAATACGTCGTACTGATCCTGCGCGCGAACAACCACGGTGAAGGTGGCATCATGGCGCTGCTCGCACTCGCCGCTTCGTCGGTCGCGACACGCCCCCGGCTACGCCGCGCGCTGCTCATCGTCGGGGTGATGGGTGCTGCGCTCTTTTTCGGCGACAGCGTGATCACGCCGGCGATCTCCGTGCTGAGCGCCGTCGAAGGCCTCGAGGTCGCGGCGCCGGGGCTGAAGTCGTGTGTGATTCCGGTCACGCTGGCAGCGCTCGTCGTACTCTTCGTCATGCAAAAGCACGGCACGAGCGGCATTGGCGCAGTGTTCGGGCCGGTGATGGTAGCGTGGTTCGTCGTGATCGGCATCGCGGGGCTCGTCAATATTGCCGCGGCGCCGGTCATTCTGGTTGCACTTAATCCGCTGCAAGGGCTCGGCTTTTGCCTGCATCATCGCTGGCTTGCTTTCGTCGCGCTCGGCGCCGTCGTGCTGTCGCTGACAGGCGCCGAAGCGCTGTACGCTGACATGGGCCATTTCGGCAAGCGTCCGATTCGCGTCACCTGGTTCGGCATCGTGTTCCCGTCGCTCGTACTCAATTACTTCGGTCAGGGAGCGCTGCTGCTCGTCAATCCCGGCGCGCTGTCGAACCCGTTCTATCGGCTTTTTCCGCAATGGGCGATCTTCCCGATGATTGTGCTCGCGACGATCTCAACGGTCATCGCGTCGCAGGCCGTGATCTCCGGCACTTACTCGATGACGAAGCAGGCGATGCAGCTCTCCTTTTTGCCACGGATGAACGTCGTCCACACGTCGGAGCAGGAAATCGGCCAGATCTACGTGCCCGGCATTAACTGGACACTGCTCGCCGCCGTGATTGCCGCGGTGCTCGGCTTCGGCTCGTCGACAGCGCTCGGCTCCGCATACGGCATCGCGGTCACCGGCACGATGCTGATCACGACGTTCCTGACTTTCTTCGTCGTCCGGTACGCATGGCATTACAACTGGCTGCTGTGCGTATTCGCAACCGCGTTCTTCTTCGTGATCGATGCGATGTTCTTTTCTGCGAACGTGCTGAAGATTGTCGAGGGTGGCTGGTTCCCGCTCGTGACCGGCGCGGTGGTGTTTACGATCATGGCGACCTGGGGCCGCGGCTGGGAAATGATGCTGGCCGAAGCACGCGTGCGCGCCGGCAAGACGCCGCTCAAACCCTACCTGACATCGCTGCTCGAACGCTCGCCGGTCCGTGTGGGCGGCACCGCGATTTTCCTGACGCCGCACCCGGAGGCGGTGCCGCATGCGCTCGTCAACAACCTGCTCCACAACCGGGTGCTGCATGAACGCGTGGTATTCCTGACAGTGGTCACGAAGGAGGTGCCGTGGGTGCCCGACAGTGAGCGTGTGACGGCCCAGCCGCTATGCCCGGGCTGCTATCAGGTGACGATTGTCTACGGGTTCAAGGACGAAGTCGATCTGCCGCAGACGCTCGTGACGTGCAAGCCAGCAGGGCTCGCGTTCGAGCCGTCGGAAACGTCGTGGTTCCTGAGCCGCGCGGCGCTCGTGCCGAAGCCCGGCCGCGGAATGGCGCTATGGCGCGAACGGCTTTTCGCGGTGATGCTGCATAACGTCGGCAATGTCGCCGCCTTCTTCGAGCTGCCGGCCAACCGTGTGATCGAACTTGGCGCGCGGGTCGAGATCTAGGCCACGGGAATCGTCACGATCGGCGCTTTTGACGTGCCGCTCCGCGCGGAATATCTGCGTCGCGCCAACGGTCGATGCCCGTGAGCGTCCGTTTAATCGAGGGAAGAAAATGGCGGCGTAACGGAGGCTGAGTGGCTGGGCTTGCGACCGACTCCCCTCCGGGCGACTCCAGCGCGCAATAGCAGATCGCAGTGGGGGTCTTACTTGTGGTTGCCCACCGTAAGCGGGACGCTCCGATTCACGGTGCCCGGCGGCGGCGCCGCCGACGACGCGTCTAGCGGCGGATACAACCATCTGCAGGACCTCAGATTCGCCTTGACGCTGCAGGGGCAGGCGCGCAAGGGCGAGCGGGGTGTGTTTTCGCCGACACTATCTACCTTAACTTCGGCCGGCATGATAGCTCAGTCAACGCGACGAGCGGTGTTCTCGGCACGCGTGAAACACAGCAGGACGCTCAGACGAGCTTCGTGGGAACGCTGGTGCAACTGGGGCGGCAGTCGCACTGTTGTGCGTCAGGAGTGGGGACACGTGATGCGATCGCGGGGTTGCGCTATCTCGGTGTGAAAGCAATACTCGACGCTGCAATCGGCACGACTGGTGGCTCGGGCCCAGGGACCAGTTCGGACTTTCATGTTGCGCAGATGCAGAACATCTTCGACGGGTTCGCGGGCGTGCGCGGCCGTGCAGCTATCACCGAGGACGGCGCCTGGTACATCCCCTTCTATCTCGACGTGGGGACGGGTAGCTCCAAGCTCACATGGCAGGCGCTGACAGGGCTCGCCTATGCGGCAAAGTGGGTTGATGTCGGCCTGATATATCGGTACCTCGCATTTTACGGCTCCGGTAATCAGCTCGTACAAACGCTGCGCTTTAGCGGACCAGGCTTGAATGTGACCTTCAAGTTCTGATCGACAAAGCCTGCGGGGCGGCGATGCTTGCTCCGCTGCAGCAAGACGGCATTCGACCGGCACTCTGCGTCAGTACTTGATGTCCCTTTTTTGCTGACGACCTTCCTGTTTCGTGCCGCGCTTGTCCTGCCTGCACTGCGAATTGCTCTTCTGGTTCGCGGCCCGGCAGTCGACCTTGCCCGTGCGCGCTTCGTGTTTGGCAGCCTGGTTTGCATTCCTGCCTTGTTGGCGCTGTTGCGACTGGGTAGTGGCGAGGGCCGCGCCCGATAACACCAGAAGTCCGGCGGCGGCCAGCATTGCGCCCTTCCGTCTCCACAGTTCGCTTCTTGAATCGATCATTTTCACGCTCCTCCGTTTTTGGTTGAAACGACGGCCAGCTATCGTGCCAAGCCGCCTTCGCATGCTTTTACAGAGCCAGATCCAGGAAGGCCTTCGCCGATTGAGGGAAGCGTCGATTCACCTCATCGCTGAGACGAGGGCGCTGAACCGCAGCCTGCCCGTCTATCTCAAGCTGCCCTCCGTCGAACCTCAAATGTGGGCCTACGACAACTGCATCACGCGGAAGTCTGCACGCTTTGGGGCGGGGCAAATCTTGAACCCCTATGCGACCCGTTACATGCCGCCATTCGCTTGCTCCGCATTCTCATACCCGCTTGTCCGACAGTTTCCCTTGCGGGTTACCTGCCGTTGCCACGACGAACTGAGGCGCTGGCAGACAATCGGGCTTACCGTGTTCCGCGTAGAAGGCACGAGCACGTTAGGTCCTGCCTATTCGCCGGCAGTCGCATTGCCCGTGTGCCCCGAGTGTTAAGCGGGACATCCGACTGCTTGCCTGTTGGCTCAAGCCTAACAGCGCCTTTGGCTTGCTTACGATGACGACGTTTATCAGCAGTTCGCTTCTGCTAACCATACTGCCCAACCTAGTACCCCATCCGCCTCGGCGCTGGCAGACAACAACTTTCTCTCGCGAGATTACCGCCGCTCAACGAGCGGGTTACATTGTCCCGGTGGCTTCACACGGAGCCGTCACTAATTCCGCATGCAACGGTAGGTTACGACTGATGGAACAATCGGTTTCCTTCGGGTCACAGCCAGATGAAACAATCTTCTACGCGACTTCACGTCGCACTGACACAGTCGTACTGGCACGCTCGCAGTGCATCGCATGCGATTGTGATAGTTCTGCCAGGTACCTGTTGCATAACGATCTGGATCATCGCAGCCGGTGGTTCCGCGTCGGTCGGAATGTCAGCCAGATACCGGAAAAGTGCCAGCGCCCGATTCGCCGTCGAGGCCTCGTGCCCGTTCGCAACGAAACTGCTGGCTTGTCGATCGATACGCGCGAGAATATACAGACCCCATACGTCGTTCGTCTGGCGCTGCGCAAACACTACCGTCTGCAGCGCAGTCGGCCGAAACACTGTCAGTCCCAAGGCACGGACCGGCGACACATTTTCCTCGCCCAGCGCTATCCGCTGCGGGCTGCGCTCCAGCACCCGCATCCGGTACACCAAGGCGCCGGGGCGGCTGTCGTTTGCCCAGAAGTAAACTGTTCGGCCGGCCAGCAGTTCCGACGGGCGGAAATCACCCCGCCGTTGCTCACCCTCGGCAGGTCCGGCCAGCGCTGCGGCATCCAGGAACTAGGGACGCCACTGCTGGTCGGTCGTGGACCAGTAGCGCATGGTGTGGAGAGCTCGCGCGCCGCGTAGACGGAGAAGGCGATCGGCGCCGCAATCGCGGCAAATCCGATGGCTACGACGATAGCTTTGACGGCGGTCTTGTGCATTGGCCTTATAAGCAGGGGCCTCGCCCCTTCTCCCGGACGCGTTCGGTACCCGATTGTAGCAATCCGACAAGGGCACGAAATTTTCCAGCTCTGCAGTGACTCCGACAAGACGGAAGCGACCTTACGTTAGCGAATGGCCGTTAGACTTTGATACTGTTGAAAAAGTCGCCGAGGAGGTTTTAGCAGTTGTTCTGCGCGAATATTGACCTCTCAGATCGGCCTATAAGCCGCTCGCACATGCCGCCCAAGGGTAAGAGGACCCCTGAAAACCTCATGAAATAGACGACCAGCGACTTTTTCAACAGTATCCTTTGAGAGCGGCCGTCGACGGCGCGGCGACCCGTATGACGGCAACGGGGTCGCTCTGAGCCGCTCGTCCTCAGGCGAAGTTCGGCCAATTGCTGCCGGTCGTCGCGCTCACGAGACAGGTATTCGAGAGGCCGCTTATTGTCGGGGACTTGCCAGAATGCCGTCTTCACGAAGCCGTCAATTCTCTTTGGCGCCCACCCGGCAGAAGGTCACGGTCTTTGTCGAGCCGCGTTATAGCGAGCGCGCCGCAGAAGCGCCACCCTCTTTCGTTGCGAGCGCACCCCAAGCCCCGCCCCCCTCTTTCCCCACCAGTGACAGCCCGAACGAGTGCCGGTTTGACGCCTCTGTCGCACGAGACCCGTCAGCCAAGCCGTGCTAATTTGGGCGGGTGACTGCGCTTTGATTGGATAACTCTGCATGTAGTCCATCAAGCCATATTGCTGGATCAAATGTGCGTTGTAGTCCACGGTGAACACAATGGGAAGAGGAATTGGTGGGGGCGGCAGACCATGCCCGAGACTAACAACCTCGATCTGCGAACCGTACAACCTCGCTACCAAACCTATCCCTCAGGTTCCTGCGGACGATGGGTGAGCAGAGAGCAAGAAACCATGATGCGTGTCAGGTAGCCCAGAAAAGAACCACTTGAATGGGGCTTTCGCCTCTTCCGTGTGGGGTGGAACAAGCGCCTCACCGGTTCTGATCGCCTTCTTGATCTCCTGAAACTGAGGATGTCCAACATAGTCGGCACCTAAAAGATACGCGAGCATGTTCAACCCGGTCTTGGCGAGTACTCGCCCCGTTACGTCCAGCTGGACAGAAAAATTCAGGCTGATGAGTGGATTCTGGATGTCGCTTTTCTGGATTGCCGTCAGGTCTAGCTGCTCGACGACCTTTCGGAATGCGGTCAATGCGCGGTCGAGGGGGAGGTCGTTTCGAAGGCGCAATACGATCTGATTGTCGGGGCGTCGGAAGAGTCTGGTGTTTGAAGGAAATTTTCCATTGGCATCCGGCTCGATGGGCGAGTGCCATATGCGAACGTCGGGTAGCTCGTCAGCTTCGGACCGTTCTCGGGTAACGTAACCGCACTCCGCCCAGCCAAAAGTCGTAATCTGGAACTTGCGCCGCCCGATTTCGGTTATCTTGCTGACGCAGGCTATTGACGATCCCAACAGTTCTTGGGCCTGCGAGATGAATGCGGCGAACCCGTCTTTATCTGAACCCGACACGCTGCACTTGTGTTCATCAACAAGAATCAGTTGCGGGAGAAGCGTCGCTTTACCCTTGAAGCCGATCTCGGCCTCTGCCGTGTAGCCTTCCGGCGTTATAACAACCTTCGTCTTCGCATCAAACTTCGGTGGGTTCTTCTTGCTACCGCGCTTTCGCCCCTCCGCCTGCATAAATATTCTTCCGATTGCAGTCGGCGAGCTTCGCAAGAACTCCAGTTCGAGTGGAGAGAAGATCGTTGTATTGCAGACCTTGCACACGATGTTGCGAAGCATAAATCGCTTGTCATCAGCGCCCAGGCCCGCTGGAACCATGTGCTCGGCACTGAAGGGACCATTGCTCGGACAGTAAATACATTTGCCCTCGATTTGGTCTTTCGGCATAAGCGCTCTCCGGTGTTGTTCGATTTTTTGCGGCTAGTGAAGAATGCGAGGTGGAGGCGACTCAGCGACCGCGACATTGCAAGCGCAGACCAGAAGCGCGACGACAGAATGCACGGTCCATTTGTTCATGGTCTTCCCCCGGTGTGGTTTGGCAGAACTGTAGCGCACCCAGACCGAAAATTGGTCCGGTAATCTGTGAGGACAGCGCCCGTGCTCGGCCCTCCGCTTTCCCCCTTAGGCCGTCCTCCGAACACGCTTGAGAATTTTGGAGGGTGCCCGGTTGCTGAAATCGGGCCGCGGGGCGTCGCTGCCGTGTGAAGGCGGTTGGCTCAAAGGTGCAGGCGAAATGTCCGCTGTTGTTAAGCGTTGTTCGACGCCTGCCCATGTCTGCCACCGCGTGAGTACACGACGAGGCATGCGGGCAGGCGTTGGACAACGCTCGAGGGAGGAAACCGCGGAGTGGTCCAGGACGGCAGGAATATTGCGCAGCTATGGGGATTTAAGTGCTCTCATGAACTGCGGAGACTCACAATCTTCAGTCGAAGCGAGGGTTTGGTGGTCACGTAAATATTCTGCTGCATCCATGCTGCACGTCTGTAGAGGTGTCGCGAGCGCGGCAAGGTCTGCTGGTAACGACAGGCACAAGCGTCTTCTCCTGGCGCTCGTTGCCGAAGAGCCGACAGTCGGTCTGGACAGCCAGGGTGATTCGTCTTCATACGTTGCTTCGGCAAGTGGGCGGAGCGCGAATTGGGTGGCTGCGCAGGAGGATGTCGATGATGATCATCGGCGCGCCGCAATGCCGGCAGACGAACTTCGGGGCGGGAGTGCCCGGTGACGGACCTTCGCTCACAATAATGGAAGCTGGCACGTCTGGCAGCGCCCGTATCGCAGCCAGATTCTGCCGACGCACGGGATTGGCCAGCAGACCATAGTGGCGAATCCGATGGAAGCCGACAGGCAGTACATGCAGCAGGAAACGCCGCATGAATTCCCGTGGCTCAAGCGTCATCGTCTTCTGGCGTGTGCGGCCGCTGGCCCGATAGTCCTTCCATCGGAAGGTCACGCCGCGTTCGTCGAGTGCTATGAGCCGCTGATTGGAGATGGCCACGCGATGCGTGTAGCGCGACAGATACGCAAGCACCGCTTTCGGTCCCGCGAACGGGCGCTTCGCATATACGACCCATTCGCACGTACGCAGCGGCGCGAGCCACTGTGCGAAGGCAGTGGGATCGGCAAGCCCGGCGTACTCGCCAGAGAAACGCAACTGGCCCCGGCGATGTGCATGGGTGAGCTCTTCCAGGAAGCGCCGCCGGAACAGCCGCGACAGCACACGTACCGGCAGGAAGAAGCCGGGCCGGCAGGCGACCCACCGCTCACCGTCTGGCGAGAGGCCTCCGCCGGCAACGATGCCGTGTACGTGAGGATGGTGCGTGAGCGCCGAGCCCCACGTGTGCAGCACGAGTGTCGCGCCGACCTGCGCGCCCAGATGCTTTGTGTCGGCGGCGATAGTGCGCAGGGTTTCGGCGGCAACGTCGAACAGCAGGCCGTAGAGCACCGCTTTGTTGTACCAGGCGATCGCGCTGATCGTGGCGGGCAATGTAAAGACGACATGGTAGTACTCGACCGGTAGCAGATCGGCCTGACGTGCTTCGAGCCAACGGTGCGCGGCGCTCGCCTGGCACTTCGGGCAATGGCGGTTACGGCAGGAGTTGTAGGCAACCTCGATCTGCTCGCAGCCGGAACAGCGCAACACGTGACCACCCAGCGCCGCGCTGCGGCACTGTTCGATCGCCGACATGACCTTCAGCTGTCCCAGACTCAGCTGTGCGGTCTGTCGCCACACGGGCCCATGCGCGCGGAACACGTCCGCGACTTCGGGCACGGCCGTGCGCCGCGTTCAGCCGTTGTTCTGCAGTTTCTCCAGCGGACTGATCACCTCGCGCAGCAGGTCGGTGGCGACCGGCGCATAGAGTGCTGTCGTCTCCAGCTTCTTGTGCCCCAGCAGAACCTGGATCACGCGGATGTCGACCTTCTGCTCCAGCAGGTGGGTCGCAAAGCTGTGGCGTAGCGTGTGCATCGAGACACGCTTGTTGATGTTCGCGGCTTCGGCGGCGGCATGGAGGGCGCGGTTGAGCTGCCGCGTGCTGGGCGCATCGACCGGATCGAGGCCCGGAAACAGCCAGCCGCGCTCCAGCATCCGGCCCTGCGCGTGCGCCACTCGCCACCAGACACGCAGGCGTTCGAGCAGCACCGGCGAGAGCATGGCGTAACGATCCTTGCGGCCCTTGCCCTGTTCAATGCGCAGGGTCATGCGCTGGCCGTCGACGTCGCCGACCTTCAACGCCACCACTTCACTGGCGCGCAGGCCGGCACCGTAGGCGACCGATAGTGCGGTCTGGTGCTTCAGATTGCCGGTGGCGGCAATCAGGCGGCCCACTTCGTCCGGGCTAAGCACGACCGGCAGGACGCGAGGCACGCGCACGGGTTGCATGCGTGCCATCAGGTCGGGCTCGTGGAGCGTGATCCCGAAGAAGAACTTCAGTCCGGTGATCGCCGCATTGAGCGACACGGGTGACACGCCGTGGTCGACCAGATGCAACTGGTAGCGCCGCAGGTCCTCGACGGTGGCGGTGTCAGGAGAGCGTCCGGGAAAGCGCGTGAACTCGCGTACGACACGCAGATAACCGGCCTGCGTCTTCGGTGCGAGCTGACGCATGCGCATGTCGTCGGTCATGCGCTGGCGCAGCGGACTGATGGGCTGAGGTGTGTGGGTCATGACTCTGCTCCCGTTGAACGACGAGGCGGATTGCCTCGCCCTTCAACATGAAAACAGAGTCGGCTTCCTCTCCAGAACCACTAGCATTGGACCGGAGCCCCATACCGCGCGAGCGGTTTAGTCCCCAGTCAGAGAGCCGCCCTTGCAGTGGACTTATTTCCGAGGACCGAAACGGGTCGGGAGTACGCACTGCCGACTGGCCGCTTCGGGGCCGCAGAATTCCGGTGACCGCTTTCGAGCGATGAGTTTGGGGAGCGGACTGACGCAGCCCGACCCTGAACTGCCCTTCATCAAGACGTTTCCACGGTCAGCAATGACATTCATAGCGGTCACCGAGCGGCGATTGCCTTAAGCGTTGCTGTCGATCGGTACAGCCAATTGGCCGCAACCTGCGGCCGATTGGTCCACGTACAACCCCTGCAACGGCTAAGCGTCGGAGCGCTTTAGTCGCATCGAAACGGAGAAGCGTTCAGCCGGATGGACACTGATCGACACCTCAAAGGTTTCCCCCGCCGAGTCGAGGTAGCGCCGCACAATCTCAAGCGCCGCCATCCCCTTTTTGACTTTCAGCCTTTCCGCCATCTCCTGCGAAATCAGCACGGCGTGCACGTCCTGCTGGATCTCCGCGATGCAGCGACCATAACGCGCTTCGATTAACGAACTGATAAGCGCATCCGGTTGAGCTCGCGCAGCATCTGCGACTTCCGTATAGGCCGGGTCGATATACACGTCGGTCCAACCGACCGGCGGACTCTCTCTGTCGCCGTCGATGCGCAGGCTCGAAACGCGCAGCCATCGCGCACCGTCTGCACATTTCAGCGTCTTAGCGAGTTTGCCGCTTGCGAGGATCTCCTCCGTCGATTGCACCAGACGCAAGTGCTCGGAGCCGAACTGCACGAGATCGTCCACCGATGCGAGCGACGGCCGAAACTCGTTCTTAGGCTGCGCCGATTCGACGCGCGTTCCGGCGTTCTTGCGCCGCGACACGAACCCCAACTGCTGCAATTCGTGCAGCGCTGCGCGAACCGTATGCCGGCTCGTCTGATAGTGGTCGCGCAGTTCAAGTTCGGTGGGCAGGTACGAGCCGACCGGATAGCGGCCGGACGCAATGCCCTCAGTCAAGTCGCGAGCGATGTCGGCGAAGTGCGGTCTGTTCATTTTTGGGGGTGGCGATGCAGTCAATTATCAGGGGCTAGGGTAAATCATAGCTTGCCCGATATGTTCGAACATATTAATTTACATATGTCCGGACATATCGTTGGCTTTCGCGTACCGTCCCGGCCCTTTAACCGGTTCCTGCACTTCCCAGAGGTCGTCATGACAAGTCGCACTATCCCTATGGCCAGCACTGTGGTCGATTCAATCCTGTTTCGCGACGCCTTCGGCACGGCGAAGATGCGTGCGCTGTTCTCCGATTACGCGCTCGTGCAGCGCTACATAGATGTAGAAGTCGCGCTGGCGAAGGCCGAAGCGCAGGTCGGCGTGATTCCGGCGGACGCGGCGGAAGTGATCGCACGTGAATCGACGATCGATCGGATCGATTTCGATCACATGCGCGACGAGACAGACATCGTTGGCTATCCGATCCTGCCGCTTGTACACCAACTCGTCGACATGTGCGGCGACGCAGGTCGCTACGTCCATTGGGGCGCGACGACGCAGGACATCATGGATACGGCGGTGTCGCTGCAGGTGCGCGATGCGCTCGATGTGATCGACGGCGACATCCGCGAACTGCGCACGATTCTGGTGGATCTTGCGAAGAAGCACCGCGATACGCCGATGGCGGGCCGCACCCACTTACAACAGGCACTGCCGGTCACGTTCGGCTACAAGGTGGCGATCTGGCTCGCAATGTTTGACCGGCATCAGCAACGACTGGCGGAACTGCGCCCGCGCGTCGCCATCGTCGAATTCGCGGGAGCCGCGGGCACGCTGGCGTCGCTCGGCGACAAAGGTTTCGAAGTGCAAAAGGCGATGGCCAAAGAGCTGAAACTCGGCGTGCCCGCAACCACGTGGCACGTGGCACGTGATGGTTTCGCCGAAGCGGTGAACCTGCTCGCACTCGTGACGGGCTCGCTCGGCAAGATCGCGCTCGACATCATGATCATGGCGTCCACCGAGTTCGCCGAAGTGTACGAGCCGTTCGTCAAAGGCCGCGGAGCCAGCAGCACGATGCCGCAAAAGCGCAATCCGATTTCGAGCGAACTTATGCTCGCTGCGGCGAAAGCCGTTCGTCAACACGCCGGCCTGATGGTCGACGCGATGATTCAGGACTTCGAGCGCGCCACCGGCCCGTGGCATGCGGAATGGATCGCGATTCCGGAGAGCTTCATCCTGTCGGCGGGCGCGCTGCATCAGGCGAAGTTCGCGCTGGGCGGACTGATCGTCGACACCGAGCGCATGAAACACAACCTGGGTATCACCAGGGGGCTAATCGTCGCGGAGGCGGTCATGATGGGCATGGCGCCGTTCATCGGGCGCCAGCAGGCTCACGATATCGTCTACGACGCCTGCCGCACCGTGAACGAGAAAGGCGGCACGCTCGCCGAAGCGCTAGCGGCGCTGCCCGAAGTCACCACGCATTTCGACCGCGCGGCGATCGACCGCATGACCGATCCCGCGAACTATCTCGGTCTCGCGCCGCAGATGGTTGACCGCGCCGTCGAATTGTCCAGCGACATCTAAGGGAAAGCCGTGCAGGAGCACACATGATGAATAACCATATCGCACCAAACGAAGCGCCCAGCGTTACGCCGTCCAAACGCCTGCCTTGGTATCGCAAGCTGGGCATGCAGGTTCTGCTCGGGCTGATCCTCGGCATTGCCGTCGGTCTGATTTTCCCCAAGTTTGGCGGACAGCTCAAAGTGCTGGGCGACATCTTTTTGTCGCTCATCAAGGCGGGCGTCGCGCCGCTGGTGTTTCTGACGATCGTGCATGGCATCGCATCGGCCGGTGATATCAAGAGTGCAGGCCGAGTCGGATGGCGCTCTATCGTCTATTTCGAAGTGGTATCGACTATTGCCTTGATGGTCGGGCTGCTGGCAGGCAACCTGCTGCAAATTGGAAAGGGCATGACAGCCGTCGCCGTCGGATCGGCCCCGCCGGCAGTCGGGAAGATGGCGCCACATGGCTTTGTCGACTTCATCATGCATATCGTGCCGGACAACTTCATCGGCGCGTTCGTCAAGGGAGAACTGCTTCAGGTGGTGGTGCTGGCCGTCATGGTCGGTATCGGCATCCTCGCGATTCCCGAAGGCCGCCGCGTCAGGATCAACGAAGGGCTCGATCTCGTGTCGGAAGTGCTGTTCTCGTTCATCAACCTGGTGATGAAGTTGGCGCCCCTCGGTACCTTCGGCGCGGTCGCATACTCGGTGGGCAGCAACGGTACTGCTGTGCTGATCGCGCTTGCCCAGCTCGTTTTCAGTTTCTACGCGGTTGTGATCCTGTTCATCGTCGTGGTTATGGGGATCATCGCGAGGCTGGCAGGCTTTAGTCTCTGGCGGTTCCTGCGCTACATCAAGGACGAGATCCTCATCGTGCTGGGTACCGCTTCATCCGAGAGTGCGCTTCCGCGCCTTCTGATCAAACTCGAAAGGCTTGGGTGTGCCAAGCAGACGGTTGGTCTCGTGTTGCCCACCGGATATGCATTCAATCTCGACGGGACGTCACTGTTCATGTCGATGGGCTTGCTATTCATCGCTCATGCGTACGGCGTGCCGATCACGCTTGAGCATCAGATTGGCTTGTTGTTGCTGATGCTGCTCACGTCCAAAGGCGCGGCCACGGTTTCGGGTGGATCGTTCGTTGTGTTCGCGGCGACGGTGGCGTCGACCGGCATCCTGCCCATCGAAGGGGTCGCAATCATCTTCGGCGTGTACCGCTTCATGTCGATGGCGATCGCCACCTGCAACACGATCGGCAACAGTCTCGCGACGGTCGTGATTGCGAAGTGGTCGGGCACGTTCGATGTGCAGGTTGCCGAGCGCCATCTCTATCCGGAGCGCTATCCGGCCACGGCACAGGCTGATGAAGGTCTCGCGGACGGTAACTTACTCCCCGAGGACATCAGCGATGCGAATCCGCACCCGAGCGGAATCGCCATGAAAAACTAGGGCACCACGCGATGATCCGTTCTGTCGGGCTCCCAGCGCCCTCTGGAGGCTTCGCGTTTCAGCGTTGCACCGTGGACGGGCTGCCATTTGTGCACGCTGCGACCGTCCGCAGTGGCCCGGAGGAGCGGCCATTCATGTGTAGATGGTGAACGTCGCAAGGTGGCCCGACTGGGTGAGGTCGCCAACGTCCGCTTTACGGTGCTCCATTCCGGAAAACCCCGATTCGGCTGACTGACCGCTTTGGAGGGAGTCGTCTGACCGTAGTGGGGTCGATAACTGCCGTTGATGATTGTTGGTAGACTCCTATGCAAGGCGCCCGTTTGCGTGCCTTCGGTGCTAAACCACTAACTTTGCCTGGTGAGAGCTGAAGCAAACGCTTTGCATATCGCGACCCGACAGAGAGGATATCTTCAGCGAGGCCGCGACGCCCCGAAACCCCGGTTCCACATACGTCAGTCGCCCCCTCAGGCGGAGGCGAGTCGCGCTTCGAATGTATGGAGCGCATTCAGAACGCGACGGCGATCGGAACTCCGGGCATCCAGACAAGGCCATTCCATGGTCCGGACCTTCTTCCTTTCAGAATTCACTACTTCGCCTATACTTTGCCTTGCTGAGCGAGCGTAGCGAAAGCAAAGTGTATTGATTCATTTCTGCCCTTCGCATCGGCAGGCCCATCCCGTCAAAACTGAACAGGAGACAGGTCATGCAATTCGACGAGCAGAAGAACTCCTCCAGGCGGTGTGGCGTGACGCCATTGTGACCGACGACTCGTTGGCCCAATGCGTTGGCGAACTGCGCTCGGCCTTGGGCGGGCATCGACAGCGTGTGATCCGGACCGTCCCTCACAGGGGTTACATGCTTGAGCTTCAGCCCATTGCACCTGTCATCTCTTGCGAAGCGATACAACGGACTCGATCTCGCTCGCCTCGTTGATCGAAAGCCGCGCCGTACCGCAACCTTGCGCGAATCGCGATATGCGCTGCATGAAGTGCGGGTTCGAGAATGCCGTTGCAGCCAGCTTTTGCGAGCAGTGCGGCGCCAGCCTGGCACGCATCTGCCCGAAATGTGGCCACGAACTGAGCCCGAGTGCGCAGTTCTGCCGTGCGTGTGGCACGCCTGTGGGTCCCTCGCCGCCCCCCATTCACTACACGCCACCCCACCTGGCCGAACGAATTCTGGCCGAGCATGCTGCGCTGTGTGGCGCGACAGTCTGGATGAGAGGCGCGCGACAAACAGGATGAGAATGTCGCGGCGAGCTTGATGATGCCGTTGTTGATTGACGCTGACAAGCGATTAAAGTTGATTGACGCGCGTTCGTTGATTGACGCTGGGCAATGTCGGATTAGAGTGTGCGTCAGGCGACGCGTGTCATGATTCGTTCTCTGGAGTCGCAGGCATGCCGACATTGTTTGGCGTGGCATAGCGCGCAGGGCGTCCTGGCCCCTGCTGTTTGCGCTGCATGGCGGTGCGCCGCCGGTAGCTTTCGACATTCATCTCGAAGATGGTCGAATGATGGACCAGCCGGTCGACCGCGGCCAGCGTCATGGCGGGGTCGGGGAAGACCTTGTTCCAGTCACCAAACGGCTGGTTGGCGGTTAGAAGAAGGGATCGGCATTCGTATCGGGCGCTGATCAGCTCGAATAACACGGAGGTTTCGGCCTGATCCTTGGTGACGTATGCAAAGTCGTCGAGAATGAGCAGGTCGAAGCGGTTCAGACGGTTGATGGCGGCTTCGAGCGCCAGCTCGCGACGTGCAACCTGGAGCCGCTGCACAAGGTCGGAGGTGCGGGTGAACAGGACCTTCCAGCCTTTGTCCAGCAGGCTCAGTCCGATGGCCGACGACAGGTGCGACTTGCCGCCGCCAGGCGTCCCGACCATGATCAGGTTGGCGCCGTTGCGCAGCCACCCATCGCCGGCACACAGTGCCGAGACCTGTGCTTTGGAGATCATTGGCACTGCATCGAAATCGAAGGTCTCCAGCGTCTTGCCCGGTAGCAGCCGGGCCTCCTTCAGATGGCGTTCAATACGACGTCTATCGCGTTCGGCAATCTCGTGTTCGGCCAGCGCCATGATCAGGCGTGCCGCGGGCCAGCCCTCCTTGTCGGCGCGCTCGGCGAAGGCTGGCCAGATCTGTTTGACAGCGGGTAGCCGCAAATCGTTGAGCAGCAGCGACAGGCGGGTAGCATCGAAATCGTGGCTCATGCTGTCATCTCCTGATCCAGGGTAAGCAGGGCTTCGTAGTCGCGCAACGAAGCCAGTTGTACGTGCACTTGTGGGACAGCTGCCGGATCCGGAGCAAAACGCGAGCGCAGTTCGTCCAGATCGGGTAGTCGACCATCGGCCAGGTTCTGTTCGAGCGCATGGGCCAGCTCGGCCTCGCAGGCGCGCTCGTGAGCCAGGCTCAGCAACTCCACCATGGTCTTGCACGCCGCGCGCGAGGACAGTTGCTCGCACAGGCGATCGAAGGTCAGCCGATAGGCCTCGCGCGGGAACAGCTGGTCGCGGTACACAAGGTTGAGCAGCGCCATCGGCTTGCGGCGCAGCGCGTGAATGACATGCCGGTAGTCAATGACGTGGCCATGCTTGCCGCTGGTGCCTGGGCGGCCACGCCGCAACGTCATCAGGGCCGTGCCGCCCAGGAACAGTTCCAGCCGGTCGTCGTACAGCCGCACCCGCAACCGGTGGCCGATCAGCCGCGACGGAACGGAATAGAAGACCTTGCGCAATACGAAACCGCCGGTGGAGGTGATGTAGACACGCGTTTCCTCGTAATCGCTGGTGCGCGTGTTGGGCAGAAGCTGCAGGAACGGCACTTCCGCCTTGATGCGCTTGCCATTACGCGCGTTGATGCGGCTGACGATCTCGTCGATGAAGCAGCGATAAGCGGCAAGGTCGATGAACTCGACGCTGCCGCGCAGCAGCAGCGCGTCGCGGATCGCACTCTTGAGGTGACCATGAGGACTCTCAATGGCGCCGTTCTCGTGTGCGACTCCACGGTTGTTGCGCGTGGGCTGCATGCCGTAGTGAGCACATAGGGCTTCGTAACGCGTGGTCAGATCGTCGCGCGCATCGCGATCCAGATTGCGAAACGCCGCCGACAGACTGTCGCTGCGATGCTCGAGCGGTGCTGCGCCAAGTGCCCAGAGCGCGTTCTGAAGCCCTTCGGCGAGGGCAACATAACTCTCGCCACCGAGAATGACGTGAGCGTGTTCAAAGCCCGAGCAGGCCAGACGGAAGTGATACAGGCGATGGTCCAGCGCGGCGCCGGCCACGGTGACGCCGAGAGCCTGCATCTCGGTGAAATCGGACAGCCCGAGCCGACCGGGCTGATGTACCTGGCGAAACATGACCTCGCGTTCCTCGCCATGCAGTGCCCGCCAGACGCGGATGCGCCGCTCCAGTGTGCGGCGCACGTCACGTGAGAGCTGCGGATGGCGCCGAAGCATCTCTTCCAATACTGCAACGGGCCGGATGCCTGGAGCGGAGGTCAGTAGTGGAACAATCTCCGCGTCGAAAATCCCGGCCAACGGATCCGCGCGCCGGCGCTCGCGCGGCGCCTTCTTCTGCGATGGCAACCGTGGATCCTCTTCGATGCGGTAGGCGGTGGCGACGCTAAACCCGGCCCGGGCAGCCGCCTCGGGTGGCGCTTCCTTGAGTCTGTGCTTCATGTAGAGCCTCATCTGGTGGTCGTTGACGTGGCGTCCGGGCACGGCGCACCTCCCATGGCATGGAAGGTTTGTTCATACCCGATCTACCGCGACTACCAAAAAAGCTCCCGGTGAAGGTCGCCTCCTGGCGCGGCATGGCGGCAGCGGTTCCGGGCTACGCCCGTTCCCGCTGCCGCCATGCCCGTTCTCTCATCCTGACTGACGCGCTCCTCTCATCTTGATTGACGCGCGGCAGCGCTGGAAGCGCGGGGGGAGACTGCTGGTGAACGTAAGAGCGTCACCGTGCTGTTCGCTGACCTGGCCGACTCGACGGCGTTGATTCGCGACCTGGATCCGGAAGACGCGCACCGGCTGATTGGACCGGTCGTCGAACTGATGATGGGGGCTGTGCACCACTATGAAGGCTACGTTGCAAAGTCCCTGGGTGACGGTATCCTGGCGCTTTTTGGTGCGCCCATTGCCCATGAGGACCACACGCAGCGCGCGCTGTACGCGGGGTTGCGTATGCAGGACGAGATGCGTCGCCACAGTAACAGGATCCGTCTGCAGTCCGGCATCCCGCTCCAGCTCCGGGTAGGTATCAATACCGGTGAGGTGGTGGTGCGCTCGATTCGAAAGGATGATCTGCACACGGAATACGAGCCGGTGGGGTACACGATCCATGTCGCCTTTCGGATGCAGACGATCGCCGCGCCTTCCTCCATCCTCGTGAGCGAGTCGTCCTACAAGCTCGCGAAGGGGTATTTCGAGTTCAAGGCTCTCGAAAACACCCACGTCAAGGGCATCCCGGAGCCGCTCGCCGTTTATGAGGTGCTTGGTCCGGGTGCACTGCGCACGCGGCTCCAGGTGGCGGCGCGGCTTGGCCTCGCCCAGTTCGTAGGCCGGCAGACCGAACTCGGGCAATTGCATCATGCGCTGGAACAGGCCACGGCGGGGCGCGGACAGATCGTCGCGCTGGTGGGCGAGGCCGGGGTCGGAAAGTCGCGGCTGCTCCACGAGTTCAAGGAACGCTCGCATCGCGGCTGCCTGGTGCTAGAGACTTTTGCGGTTCCGCACGGCAAAGCCTTTCCCTATTTGCCGCTGATCGAGCTCTTGAGGAACTACTTCCAGATCACCGCCCAGGACGACGATCGCCGATGCCGGGAGAAAGTCACGGACAAGGTGCTGACATTGGAGCGCAGCCTGGAGGACCTCTTGCCTTACCTGCTGTATCTGCTGGGCATCAGCGAGCCCGGTTCGGCACTTGCGGAGATGGACTCTCAGATCCGGCGCGGCCGCACGTTCGGTGCAATCACACGCCTCCTGGTGCGCGAAAGCCTCAATCAGCCGATCGAGCTCCTGGTCGAGGACCTGCAATGGCTGGACGGCGAGACCCAGGCGTTCCTCGCCTTTCTCGTCGACCGCGTGGCGAGCGCCCGGATGCTCCTGCTTATGAACTACCGACCCGAGTATGAGCACGGCTGGGGTCAAAAAAGCTACTGTACCCAGCTGCGGCTCGATGCCCTGGACCAGGTCGAAGCCCCACGACTGCTCATGTCCCTGCTGGGGGACGATCTCAGTCTGTCGCCCCTCAAGCAGCTAATCCTGGAGAAAACTGAGGGCAATCCGTTCTTCATGGAGGAGATCGTCCAGACCCTGGCCGAGGAGAAGTTGTTGCTCGGCCCCCCCGGACGTTACCGCATCGAGACGACGCCGACGACGCTGCATATGCCGACCACCGTGCAGGGTGTGCTCGCGGCCCGCATGGATCGGCTCCCCACCGCGGAAAAGGCGTTGCTGCAGACCCTCGCCGTGGTCGGCAAGGAGTCTCCCTGGAGGCTGATCCATGCGGTTGTCGGGCAGCCTGAGGACGAGTTGCGCCGCCTTTTGTGCCACCTGCAGGCCGCAGAATTCATTTACGAGCGCTCGACATTCCGGGGGGAGGAATATAGTTTCAAGCACGCCCTCACCCAGGAGGTGGCGGGCAACTCCCTACTCGCAGAACAGCGCAGCGTGCTGCATGAACGCACGGCGCAGGCCGTCGAGGCACTTTTCCATAGTCGGCTCAAGGACTACTGCAACGAGTTGGCACACCACTACAGCCTTAGTGGAAATACCCCAAAAGCCGTGGAGTACCTGCACTGTGCCGGACGACAGGCCTTCCAGCGTTCGGCCAATCTCGAAGCAATCCGTCATTTCAGCGCCGCCTTGGAGTTGCTCACACGGTTGCCCGAGACGCCCGAACGTGCCCGTCAGGAACTCACGCTGCAGCTTGCCATCGGGCCTGCCTTGATGGCCGCGCGAGGTTATGCCGCTTCGGAGGTGGAGGCTACCTACGCCCGCGCGCTGACATTGTGCAGGCAGGCTGGGGAAACCCCGCAGCTCTTCCCAGTGCAAGTGGGACTGCGGACGTTTTTTACGTTGCGTGCGGAGTACAAGGCGGCATTGGAACTGGGTGAGCGGCTGCTCAGCCTGGCTGAGAACGCCCGAGACCCGGTGTTGCTAGGTGAGGCGCATAGCGCGTTGGCGTCAACCTCGTTTTTTCTGGGCGAGATCGGCACGGCCCGCGTGCACCTGGAGCGGATCGTGGCACGCCATGACCGCACTCAGCATCCCACCCGCGACTTTCAGTATGGCCTGGCGCCAGGCATACGCGGACAGACCTTTTCGGCGTGGGTTCTGTGGTATTTGGGCTATCCGGATCAGGCCCGCGAACGGAGCCTGGAGGCCCTTGCCTTGGCACGGGCCATGTCTCACTCCTTTAGTCTGGCACACTGCCTGACTTTTACGGCCGAACTCCACCAATTTCGGCGTGAGGCGCAACTGACTCAGGAATACGCCGAAGCCGCCATCACGCTTTCGACCGAGCAGGGCTTTCCGTTCTGGCTGGCGTGGGCGACCATCCTTCGGGGCTGGGCGCTGGCCGAGCAGGGGCGCATCGAGGAGGGCATGGCGCAGATGAGCCACGGCCTTGCCGCCTATCGGGCTACAGGGGCTGAGCTGGGACGGCCGTACTTTCTGGGCCTCCTGGCCTCAGCCTATGCGAACGCCGGGCAAGCGCAGGCCGGGCTGAGCGTGCTGGTCGAGGCGATGGCCATGGTCGACAAGACAGGGGAACGTTATTACGAAGCGGAGTTGCATCGGCTCAAGGGAGAGTTGCTAATGCTTCCGGAAGCGAACATTAAGACTGGTGGGGCCGCCAGCGCAAAGGAAGCAGAAGCGTGTTTTCACAAGGCCATCGCAGTTGCGCACCACCAGGACGCCAAGTCGCTCGAACTGAGGGCACTACTGAGCCTGGCTCGGCTATGGCAACGACAGGGCAAGACAGCCGCAGCCCGGCATAGGCTGATGCAGCTCCAGGCCGCCTTTACTGAAGGCTTCGAGAGCGTCGACCTGCGGCAGACGAAGGTGCTGCTGGATGAGTTGCTTTAACGTGTCGTCCGCACATCTAGCCGGTGCACCTCTGGTCGTTGAAACCTAAATCAACGAAGGCAAGAGGCCGTCACGAGGCGCAACGTAAACGGTCCGCCACGGAGACGAGCCGGCGCAATATGAGCGGCAATGACGGAAATGCGCCATGGGACCGGATTCGGCCATGAACGGACAGTCGACGGGTCTGTTGCTCAGCCATTCAGGTGTCGGTTCAAGGCTAGAAGCGGCCGCTGGGATCAGGACGCAGTCCCATGATACCGTGCTCTGAACTGCTGCTAACTGCTCGATGCGCGTACAGTCGGCGCCGCATGCCCGCAAATGTGTACCGCGCGCCCCTTTAAGGCCGGGTGTCTGCCGGATCAAAACCTGTCAACATCGATCACCGCCTGCGCAAACGCTCGCGGCGCCTCCTGCGGCAGATTGTGGCCAATGCCGCCGGTGAGCGTGCGATGTTCGTATTTGCCAGTGAACTTCGACGCGTACACGCCCGGCGGCACGTGAAAGGCGCCGTTGGCATCGCCCTCCATTGTGATGCTGGGAACGGTTATGGGCGGCGCCGACGCAAGCCGCTGCTCGTATTCGTCGTATTTCGGCTCGCCCGTGGCGAGACTTTGTCGCCAGCGATAGTTGTGAATCGTGATCGCGACGTGGTCGGGGTTCTTGAAAGCCGGTGCGCTTCGCTCGAAGGTGGCGTCGTCAAAGTTCCATTTCGGAGAGGCTTGCTTCCAGATGAGCTTGATGAAGTCGTGTGTGTATTTCTCGTAGCCCGCGCGCCCGCGGTCCGTTGCGAAATAGAACTGATACCACCACTGCAACTCGCCCTCCGGTGGCAGCGGTTTCTTTCCCGCCTCCTGATTGCCGATCAGGTAGCCGCTCACCGAAACCAGTGCCTTGCATCGCTCCGGCCACAGCACGGCGATGATGTCGGCGGTACGCGCGCCACAGTCGAACGCGCCAAAGACGGCCTTCTGGATGTTGAGTGCATCCATCAGCGCGATGATGTCGAGCGCGACGGCCGTTGGCTGACCGTTGCGCATGGTCTGGTCCGACAGGAAGGACGTCGTGCCGTAACCGCGCAGATAAGGGACGATCACCCGGTATCCCTTCGCGCCGAGCGCCGGTGCAACATCGACGAAGCTGTGTATGTCATACGGCCAGCCATGCAGCAGCATGACGGGTGGCCCGTCGGCCGGACCGACCTCGGCGTAGCCGATGTTTAGGAGCCCCGCATTCACCTGCTTGATCGACGTGAACGACGTGTGAGTGCCCGGGTTGATTCGCGGAATCGATGGGGTTTTCGAAGATGGATTCTGGGCCTGGGCGGATCGCAGCACTTCGAATTGCGCCGCAACGAGCGCACCGGCCGCCATGCGCGCGAAGCCACGCCGACGTGAGTTAATCTCTTGTGGCATTTTTTCTCCCTGGTCGATTCGGCTAACGGAAGAACGGCTGGACGAGTGTGCCTTCGCCAAATGTTAGTCGATTGGAAAAAGGTCGCAAGCCCAATCGAAACGAACACAAATCCTTCAATTGCAGGACGCAAGATGACAATGCGCCGTCACACCTGTTCGGATGCTCTTGAATCATGTCAACAATCCGGTATGAGCCGTTACACGTAAGAAAAACACCCGATAACAACCAGCTACGCCAAGGCGGCCCCGAGCGCCAGAGCGCTAAGGGGCGGTGCGACGCGACAAACTAAACTCTTTCGACACGGCTTTGCCCCTGATTGAGGGGGGTGTCCTAGTGACCGAGCGTAGCCATCATTCCGGACGAATAGCGCTCGCCAGCTGCAGCGCCGAACGGAGCGGCTGCATCCAGGGCTTTCATCTCGTCCTGGGTCAGCGTGATAGCGACTGCGGCGACGTTCTCTTCGAGATACCTGATGCGTCGCGTTCCCGGAATGGGCACCGTTCCGGTACTTGTCACCCACGCAAGGGCGAGCTGAGAAGGCATGACGCCCTTTGCTTCAGCGATCTCGGTGATGCGGTCGACCAACAGTAAATTGGACTGGAGGTTCTCTCCCAAGAAGCGTGGATCGAACCGGCGGAAGTCGGTCGGATGCAGGTTATCCAGATTCTTCAGCGCACCGGTCAAGAAGCCCCGGCCGAGCGGCGAGTAGGAGACGAAACCGATTCCCAGCTCTCGGACCGTCGCCAGCACATCGTTGTGCTCGACGCCACGCTCGAACAGGGAATATTCCATTTGGACGGCCGTGAGCGGATGAACCGCGTGGGCTTTCCGGATCGTCTTTGCCGATGCCTCGGAAAGGCCGAGGTAGCGGATCTTGCCTTCGTGCACGAGGTCGGCCAGCGCGCCGATCGTCCCTTCGATCGGCGTTGCTGGATCGATGCGATGCAGGTAGACGAGGTCGATGACGTCGGTCCTCAGGCGCCGCAGCGATCCTTCGACCGACTTTCGGATATGCGACGGATCGCCCGTGACCAAGGGCTTCTCACCTTCCATGGCGAGCTTGCCGTGCTCGGTGAAGCGAAATCCTGCCTTGGTCGACAGGATGACCTTGTCGCGCTTGCCTATAAAGGCCTTGCCGAGAAGCTCCTCGTTCATGAATGGGCCGTAGACCTCCGCCGTATCAAAGAACGTCACACCGAGGTCGAGGGCTCGCATGAGGGTTGCAAGGCCTTCCTGCTCGTCGCTGGGCCCGTAGGTAGTGCTCATTCCCATGCACCCAAGGCCTTGCGCGCTGACCGCCATGCCTTGGCTCCCGAGTGATACTGTTCGCATGTTTTTCTCTCCTGGCTATGTTGCCATAGTGGTTAGTGATAAGGCGCGACTGGTTGTCCCGAATCGCATCGAATTTGCTCAATCCAGCGTCGCGTCCGTCAGTTGTTCGCTGAGCTGCCACAAACGGCCGGCGGAGATGGGGTCGATGGCATGGGGCCTGACGCCGTGCATTTCAGCGCTCCCGTCGCTGGGAAGCGCGATGGCGATGTCGCAATCGGCGCAGTAGACGCCGCCCATGCCGGCTAGTTGAGGGCTCGTCGCGCACCACACCGAGGTGGCGGCCCCCTGCTCGGGCGTCTTCTTGTTGTTTTCCGGATCAATGACCGGCTTGCCCTCGGCATCGAAGATCTGGCTCGCCTCGATCTCGGAGGGCAGCATGTGGCAAGCTAGCGGGGTGGCAATGCCACCGGGATGGACGGCGAATGCGCGCACGTTCCATTGGCGGCCGATTGAATCCAGCGCGACGGCGAACAAGGCGTTCGCGGTTTTGGCTCGGCCATAGGCTACCCATCGGTCGTATTCACGCCGCTCGAAATGAGGGTCGCGAAAATCGATGCCGGCGCGGCGATGTCCGTAGGAGCTGAGCGCTACGACGCGAGCCCCCTCCGCGCGCACAAGTGCGGGCCATAGCCGGCAGGTGAGTTGGAAATGGCCGAGGTGGTTGGCCGCGAACTGCATTTCGTAGCCGCGCGCATCGCGTGTCAGCGGTTCGGCCATGACTCCAGCGTTGTTGACAAGAACGTCCAGCTTGTCCGTCAGCGACAGTACGCGACTGGCGAATCGGTCTATCGCTGTAGGCTCCGGCAGGTCCATCACCTCCACTATGACGTCAGGCATGGTCGCGAGGGCTGCTTTAGCCTTGGCTGTATCGCGGGCCGGCACGATGACCCTGGCGCCTGCAGAACGGAATGCGCGGACGGTCTCGATTCCGATACCTGAAGCGCCGCCGGTTACCACGACGGTCTTGCCTGTAAGACTGATGCCACGGATCACCTCGTCGGCGGTCGAGGCGGGGCCGAAGCCTGAACCGATTGGTTTTTGAGGGGTGTGCGTCATACGGTTTCCTCGTTCAATTCTGCGTTTGGGACGCTCCATTGAATCGCAGGGACCGTTCGCGGCGGTAGCGCAATGCCGCCAATTTCTTGCACAATCCTATCAATTGGTGTTTCCGGAGCGGGTGCAATGCGCTGAGGCGTCTGGAGGCAGGCTTGGACCACTTGTATGAACTTCGCGCGCTGGTCGAGCGCCATGGCCAGGAAGGCCCGACTGAAACCGCCGTTGGCGGGCTGACGCTTTATGTCGAGACGGATCTCTCGGTGGTCACCTACGTGGTCCACCAGCCGGTTTTGGCCCTAATCCTCGGCGGGGCAAAGCGGACTGTGCTCGGCGGCCGGATATTCGACATCGTACCGGGCGACTACGTAGCCGTGTCCGTGGACCTGCCAGCGACAGGGCAGGTCACCCAGGCGCCATACTCCGCCGTCACGCTGGACCTGGACTTAGGCATGCTCGCGAGCTTGATCGCGGAGCCCATGACGCCTCAGGGGGCGCCGCCGGCGTGGAGGTCAACCACGCTGGGCCCGATTTGCTTGATGCGATGTGGAGATTGGTCAGGTTGCTCGACCGGCCGGAGGACATTGCAGTCCTTGCGCCCATGATTCGGCGCGAGGTGTTCTGGCGGATTCTGCAAAGCCCGTGTGGCCCCATGGTCCGTCAGATTGCCATGGCGGACAGCCGCCTCTCGCAGGTGAGCCGTGCCATCACATGGCTGCGCACCAATTTTTCGGAGTCGGTGCGGGTCGAACGCTTGGCCGCGTTGGCAGGGATGAGTCCAGTATCTTTCCACCGCCATTTCAAGGCGGCAACCGCCATGAGCCCGCTTCAATATCAAAAGCAAATCCGCCTCCAGACCGCTCGCGCCCGACTTTTAGCGCAACAAGGAGATGTCGCAGGCGTCGGCTTTAGCGTGGGATATGAAAGCCCGAGTCAATTCAGCCGTGAATACGCACGCCAATTTGGAGTGTCTCCCGCGCGTGACATGGCCCGTTTCCACGGGGCAGGAGAGCGCGCCCATTGCGTTGCAGACTAGCGATGCCAAAGGTTTCTCTCGTTCGAATTTCCCCAGGGAGCGTGTGGCCCGCAACGGACACCCATTAATAATCAGATTTACAACGTATTGAATTACGGTAACCATCTGATTGTGTTGAAAAAGTCGCCTGGCACTCGGATTCATAGGTAGTCGGCCCTGAACAATTCGTCTTGAGTTCCGGCGGTCACACCATCGCGTCGGTGGCCATTCTGAACAAAACAGCAAGAACGAAGGCATAAAGAAGCCGTAGCTTCCTGAGGATCATCCGCAGGTTGTGGCCAGCGCCGCACAGCACGGCGTGCAGTGCATCGCCCAGCGCACCCTTCAACCAGTTGCGCCCGAGCCTGCCATCGCTCTTCATGTGACCGATGGCAGGCTCGATCGCACTTCGCCGTTTGATCATCGCGCGTAGTCCGCATGTGATGCCGCGCCGCAGGCCGGGGTGATAGATCTTCACGCCATCAAGCGCAACGCCCTTGTAACCACGGTCCACGATGGCGACCTCTGGCGTAACGTCGCTGAGGATCGCGGCCTGCTCCAGCGCCTCAGCCAGCGTGTGGCCGTCGTATGGGTTGCCCGGCATTGAACGCATCCCCACCACGAGCCCTTCCTTGTGAGTCGTCGTGATCGACACTTTCACGCCGAATTCGTACGGTATGCGCGCCTTGCCCTTGGCCAGACACTCGACTTCCGGCGCGTGCAGCGCATACAGCTTGTTCTTGTCCTTCAGCTTCTGCGACAGAATCCGCTTCGTGCGGCCAATCAGTTCCTGCAATGCCGCGCGGCTGCAATCGGCCACCGCGTCGACTTGCCGCTCGACGTCGCGCATCACCCGACCCACACGCGAGCGCAACGTGCGCAGTGTCTTTCTCATCCGCTTGTATTGCTTCGCATGCGCGTAACGACTGATCTGGCTTGCCAGCCGTGGCGCCTCGCGATTGTAGTTCTGCCGCAGCTTCAGGCCGTGTCTCGCAGCGGCCTTCACCAGGTGTTCGCGACATCGTTCGAGCAGGCGTGAATCGGTCGGATACGCAATCGCCTTCTCCATGACCGTCGTGTCGACGATTACGCGTTTTACGCTCGAGGCCTTGATCACGCCGGCGCGCTTCGCTGCTTCAATCGTCTCTGCCAGCAACTCTTCAACGCCGGCTTCACCCAGCCGCTTGCGCCAGCGCGTCAGGCTCGATGGGTCGATTGGTGGCTGCGTCTGCAGGTAAGTCTCGCCCGTGAACACCTGCCAATACGGGTTCTCAACCCATTGCCACACAACCTCTTCGTCAGACAGGTCGAAGGCATGTTGCAGGTAGAGCAGACCCGCAATCAGGCGCGGTGATGTTGCCGGGCGGCCCTTGCCGGACACGAAGCTCTCGCTCATCGACGCGCCCAGCCGTTCCCAGTTGATCAGGTCCGTCAGGCGTACCAGCGGATGCTTCAGGTTGATCTGTTCACGCAGCGGTTGCCGGAAGAAATCTCCTTCCGTCACAGGTGTCTTGGGACCCATCCGCACCTCGTCAGAAATTGCAGGATTCCCGTACCAATATGCCAGGTCCCTGCAATTCCCACAACACCATTTCGGCCGTAAAGCCTCACCACACAAGGACTTCCGGATTGTTCAGGTTCGACTAGGTATCCTAGAACACATCGATCGACCGGAGTGCATCGTCATGATGGGTCAGTTGGGTGCCGGGCAAGACAAGCTTTTCTACTCGTTCAATCTCGATAGTCACGTGCCTCGTACACATCTGCTGCGAGGTATCGATCAGGTTCTTGATCTCGGTGATCTTCGCCAGCATCTTGCGCCGTTCTACAGCCCGATGGGCCGACCGTCGATTGACCCAGAACTCATGATTCGCATGCTGATAGTGGGCTACTGCTTCGGCATTCGCTCCGAGCGCAAGCTATGCGAAGAAGTCCATCTCAACCTTGCCTATCGATGGTTTTGTCGCCTGGGCCTGGAGGACGATGTACCTGAACATTCGACGTTCTCCAAGAATCGCCATGGGCGTTTTCGCGACAGCGATGTGTTGCGTCACGTGTTCGAGTCGGTGCTGAGCCGTTGCATGGCCGAGGGGCTCGTCAAGGGTGAAGGATTCGCCATTGATGCAAGTATCATCAAGGCCGATGCGAGCCGTCTCAGCGCGGTGGCGGGAACGCAGCCTTTTGATTGGGGGCATGTCGCCGGGCAAAGTCGCGCCGTCCGGGAATATCTCCGTGGGCTTGAGGAAGCCAATCCGGTGAGCGCCGACACAGCGGAACCATCAGGGTCATCGGCGACGCCAAAGAAGATATCCCTGACCGATCCTGCCTCGAGCTGGACAGCGGCTTCCGGTAGCCCTGCCTTCTTTGCCTACTCGACCAACTATCTGATTGATCTGCACGCGGGGATCATCGTAGACGTCGAAGCGACAGCCGCGAACCGAACATACGAAGTGGACTCGACCAGGACCGTGCAACCGCGTCCCACATGACCACCGAATACTCGACCGCGCGGGTCGGCAACCGACATGTGCAGATGCGCTCCATCAAATGATATGGACCCAGCGAGCGTCAGGATTTCCAGATCGTCGCGCAGCTCCGTAGGATCTTCGTTCCCGGCAAATCGGAATTGGGCAACGCTGAGGCTCCCGATGCCCTGGATCACGAAGGCCGCCGGCACCTTGGCTTGGCGCAGCACGTCTTCGAGGGCGACACGTAGATCGTCACCGGGAAAGAGACGCAACGGATGTGCTTGCATCGCGCGGTTTTTGGTTCGGGGCCAGGTGATAGGTTAAGGCGGATTGAGTTCGGCCACAATTGAGCGGCAGCATTCGCGGAGAACGCCGTCGTAGGGACGACAATCGGATAACTGGCGAGGTTCGGCATCGGGCTGGGGTCGGCCAGCTGCGGTCACTGGCCTATCCTACAAAGCGGCCACTGAAAGGGCCGGTTCGCTCAAAAAGCAGTCCGTCGACCGGCGCCTGTGCGGGACGTTGCTAGCGTCGAAGAGTTCGAACTTGTGTGCCGGCCAGTGCGCGGCAAGTGTTGCACGCCACTTCATAGTGCTTCGTGGTGTCCTGGAAGCAGAGACAGGCCGCCGGAGTTGTAGCTGGGCATTGCTTTTATTTGCCGGTCACGTTTGGCATCGGACACCCCGATGCGGGCTTTTTTTGTTTAGAAGAACGAGTGCAGGTGGAAGGCATGATTCGAATCCCGCCATTCGAACAGTCGCATTGTGAACCCTCAACAACGATCTTCTCGGGTGAAGATGCGGAGGGAGTGAGATTGGGAATCCAATAGAACGGATACCCGCTAACTGTCTCTTTAGATTGATCATCCTTGGACGCCGGCAAAGCAAAAACACCCACCAACATCATAAGAAAAACCCCAACGACAAATGCAATTGCTGAGAGAGCGCTAGGCCACTTTATCTCCGGCTCATATATATCCCCCTTTTTGGGATCATCCGGATGTCGCCCTAGACGACCCGCCATACTAAAAAGGCTCCCGACACCCATCAGAATCGCGAAGAAAAGAATGAACCATGATAACTTTACAACGGTGGCCCATCCGACGCTTAGTTTCACCAGAAGGCTTGTTCCGAAGGTTACCTCGAAGCCCAGTATCGCAGTCGCGAGGGTAAGAATCGCCTTAATGCTCTCCAGGGCGGTTGTGTAGGCGGCCTTGGTTCTATCGTTGGCATCCATTTTCGTTAGAAAAAAGGCCAAACATGAATGCGACGGCCTTTTATAATCAGTAATACGTTAACGTCTATTTCTCGTCGGTTCTGAAATATCGACTCTCGATGGGCATCTTCTAGAAACGATTGAAAATCTCGAAGGGCGCCTTGATACACACCGCCGCCAGGAACGACATTCCTCGCGTATAACTCCTGCAGTCCAGCATCTGCCAGTTGGTACACCTCGACCGAAGCGTCATGGCTAAAATGGAAACCACCGATAACGTGTTCATAGTCGGGAGTGGGCATGATTTTTTAGGTGCGCTTTAAATTTACGTTCATCTTCCGCCGAGAACTGCGTCGGGGCTCAGACCCCTGTATCTGTGCTAACTAGGGTCGCCCCGACACAAATGAATATAGGCAATCTTCAGCAATACGCAATGACCATTCTTTGTCGCAGCTGCTATGTCTCAGAGGCAAGATAACCTACCAACCCCGTGACTCGATGCATGACCGCTGCGCCTTTGAAAGCAGTCTTAGATCGTAAGCGCCACCGAGCGGCAGCTCCGGGTCGATCTTCGCCTGTCGGCGAGCAGACGAGCCACCGTTCAGCAGTTGATAACACCGGCGAATGTGATTGACGTGTAGAACGGTCGCCAGGCATGGGGCGCTAAAATTGTACGTAGCATTGGTCCGTTTCGTGGAATCGATTGCCCCATCCCGATCTATCAACGGCAGGCAACCATGAACACTCACTACGCGTGTTTCGTTCGTCCGGCGCTGGCTGCAATTTGCGTGGCTTCCCTCGCAACGCTCGCCGCTTGCGGCCCAAACGCCTGTATCGGCCTCGACAGTTGCGGTGGCGGAAACGTGACACCAACCACCGTCGCAATATCCGGCACGGCCGCCACCGGTAGTGCGGTCGCCAGCGCGACGGTCAGCTTCAGTTGCGTGCAGGGCTCGGGCTCCACCCTGTCCGACGGCGGTGGACACTACGCGATCACGTTCAATGCCACGCCTCCCTGCATCCTCACCGTGACCTCTGGTGGCATTGGCCTGCATTCACTGGCATTTGCCGGCGGCACCTTCAATACGACGCCAGAGACCGAACTGATGTTTGTCTACATCGCTTCGCAACTCGGCACGAGCGAGAGCGGTCTGATAGCGGGCTTCCCGACCAATTCACGGTTTCAGCAGGTGCTGGCAAACCAGGCCGACGTGCAGGCTGCGCAATCGGCAGTCGTCACGAATCTGCAGCAGCGCTATGCGGTCACGCTGATGGCACCAGCGTTTCTAACGACATCCTTTACCGTTGGCCAAATAGGTGTCGACAGCGACCTGGGCGCGCTAGCGGCAGCAGGCGCCCTCGACGCGAATGGCATGCCCGATCAGGCCGCCGTCTCGCTGCTGTCCGCGGCGGGTCTCGCCCATCCGCTTAGAGCGACGTCCGCACCTTCTTCCGGCACTGGCAGTACTGGCAGCAACAGCGGAAAGATGTGACGTGCGGCGAGCCCGGGGCCATGGAGTCAGCCCCGGTGCCACAAGAGATTGCGCTCATCTACCTGGAAGAACATCACCCCTCTTCCCGCTGCGCAGCGTGGGCCGTGAGGATTGTGGACCGGAGTCGGCCAAGAAGCGCCGCTCGCAACTTCGCCATGCGAGTCGCTAGAGCGGCCGCTTACCTCGGGAGCGGCCAATACGAGTGCTGGACAAACCGCGGGGACAGGTAGAAATATGCCGGTGCATATTTCGTTGCAAAGAATGCGGCAGACGATAGCCCGTCAGGAACAGTGCGGCCATAAATCGCAATTCGTTCATCGCTGCTCGGATGTTAGGGCGCCAAAGAGGACAACCGAGAAGCAGGCAGCTTAAGTTGCAAGCCATGCCTGAGGTTCATCACATCTTGAATCTGAGCCTCAAGTTTACTGGACGTTTGACCGATAACATGTCGCGGGACCACCTACTGGAAAAAAGCATGTTTGACCTACTCGTGAAACTCTTCAACATGATCATGGGACTTTGGGACAAGCTCCCTGAGTCTGCCAAGGAGGCGATCATAAAGGCCGCGGTAGATACGTTCGAAGCCATCTTCCGAGCCTATTTCAAGTCGCAGAAGGGAGGAGAAGCAAATGCTTGAGATCAAACCAAAACTTCCGTCCAGCGTGGCGGTTTCTGGCGGCGGGGATGAAAGCAAGAAGACGAGCCTCAAGGAATTCCTTAGTTCGAAACAGGGAGCAGCTGCCCTTCAGGGGACCGGACTTGCACTCACGAGCAGCCTGCACACGACCATTGCGGGAATCGCTGGAACTGCATCTATCTTCGGGAGCAAAGAGACTGAAGAACGCTTTGCTCAGGGGGTGACGGACATTGTCCAGAGCGAAGACTTCACTGATGAACTGAGCCGCGTCATCGGTAAGCCTTTGCCTACCGAGACTGAAGATGCTTTCGTTGCAAGAGCCAAGGCAAAAATGACTATTTTGCTTAAAAAGAAGCTCTCGAAGTAACAAATAAGGCCCGTTTTACGGGCCTTTTAGCGTGCTGTCAGCCACTTTCGCAAGAGGATGTGTGATGCGCACTTTGGCGTCGATCAGGTCGGTTGCTGCCCTACCCCGCGAACGACCGCTCGTTCCTTGACGTGAATGCGACGGACAGTCGCGTATCGCCGTCAGTAGCCACGCCCGCTGAAGCGTGAGATGACCGAATTGGTTTGAGCGGCGGCCAGCTCCGCGCGCAGGTCGGCCCATCTGGCGATCAGCGTTGGATCCGGCGCCAGGAAAAGCGGCCGCGTTGTCCAGCCGACGACATGAGTGCCGTTCCATTGCGTCTCGAAGATGCGCATGTCTTCGTCCTCGCTCACGCCCGCGTTCACCAGATCCTCAAACGACTCGAGGTTGAACAGTTCGAGTTCGTCCTGATGGATGCCCGATATCAGCGATATCGCTGCGGAGAAGAAACGCCGCGCCTCCTCGCGGCTGGCACACAGCGCGAACGCGTCGACGATCCCGTCAGGCGTCTGCCACATCATCCGGTAAAGCAGCTTGCGGCACTGCGGCGATTGCTCGCTCATAGAAAACCACATGTTTCCGGCGCAGCAGCGCGCCTTGACATTGCGTGGCGATCTGTACGATAGGCCGCAGATGCCTTTCTTGCCTTTCACCAATACCCGCAGATGAATTATCGTCTCCCCTCGCCGGCCGTGCAGCCCCCCGTCCTTCTGATGGCAAGGTCTTCGCGAAGCGTCAGCTTCGCTATGATGAGGAAAGCGTCTTTTCAGTATATACATTTATGAATGCAGACCTGTGGCGGTCCGATCCCGAAACGGCCTACGGTGAATGGCAACGCGCAGAAGCCACCGGCGCGGACAGGCGGGCGTTTTCCGAGCGTTCCATCGTCCAGCACCGCTCGATGTTCGCCCGCTTCCAGCGTTATCTGACAAGCCGAGGCGTGACGGTTGCGGAGTTCGGCACCGATCATATCGACGGCTTCTTCGCCGACCTCGATCGCGACTGCGCGCCGGGCACATCGACACGACTGCGCTATCTG
This sequence comes from Paraburkholderia kirstenboschensis, assembly GCF_032806925.1. Classification (NCBI taxonomy): domain Bacteria; kingdom Pseudomonadati; phylum Pseudomonadota; class Betaproteobacteria; order Burkholderiales; family Burkholderiaceae; genus Paraburkholderia; species Paraburkholderia kirstenboschensis. Next base: position 588,571 of record NZ_CP136511.1, read on the forward strand.
AAATTGCTGGACCGGCTCTCGCGCCACCTTGCGCTGCTCGGCCTGCGCGCCGACAACCCGGCCGCAAGCCTGCTTCCCCAGGAGCACTGGCCGGAGGACGAGCCGATGCCGGTTTTCCTGTGGCCAGATGAGGATGCGCGATTGCAGGAGCTTTGCCGCGTAGTGGACTTCGAGTCGTTCAAGGAGATGCGCAACCGCGCGATCGTCGCGATGCTGCTTGGCACCGGGATCACCGCTGCTGAACTGGCGGCCGTCACCGTCGATGACCTTGAGGTAGGCGCACGACCCAGCGTGTTCGTCAGGAAACGTGGGCCACGTCTTGCGCGCCGTGTGCCCGTTGACGGGTTTGCAGCCGAACTGCTGCGCGCCTACGGGAAGGCGCGGATCGGACTGTCCGTCAGTGATGGTCTGCTTTTCATCGCGACGGCTGGGGGGAAGCCGATGAAGCCCGCCACGCTTGGGCAGTGTGTGCGCGCGGCACTGCGGCTCGTCGACGCGGCGGCCACTGACGAGAGCCCGCGACTGCTTCGCAACACGTACGGACGCAGGCATCTGCTGGAAGGCAAGACCAACGAACAGGTGAGCAACCTGTTGGGCCTCTCCAGCCACAGAACGGCCACGCGGTTACGCGAAACCATCGCGGACCCCGGCGATGACGACGATCAGACGGGGGCCACAGCCTAGCTCTCGCGCGTTCCGCCGCCGCCTTGACTTTGGCGAGCGACGCGTAGCCTGGTAAGTGAGCCGTACACGGAGTGCGGCCACACTTACGGGGCCTCAGCCATGATCTACAAAAGCGCTTTCCGGGACATCATCTACCCGGCGCAGAACCGGGAGCCGCGCGCCACGCGCTACCGCATCGTGCTGGCGAAAAAAACCTCGCGACTCGTGCGCGCGATCGTTCATCTTGTCGCTGATGAGCCGGCGCAGCCAGAAAGCACCGACCTTCCCGCGGCTATCGACGTGATCCTGAACCGAATCATCGACGGAGAACTGAGGGGCGTGCGGCACGACTGCATCCGGGTTGTGGTTCAGACCGGCGCGCAACTCACCGACTATCCCATCACCTATAACGCGCTGGAATTGAAGGGCTCGGGTGGCCGCGCGCCGCGGACACCGGGCACTACCGATCAGCCGATCCACATCCGCTCGATTGACGTGGTCGGCGGTTCGGTCGCGTTTTATGTCGACCACGAGGGCGGCAAGCCGGCGAGCGCCGTCGTTGCGAGAATGCTGCGATGAATGACGCCCTCTCTCCCCAATACGCCGTCGGCCGATGGGAGTCGCTGTGGGCCAGCCATCCCTACATGTCGCACCGCATCCTCATCGACCTGCGTACAAGAAAAGTCGTTGCTGGCGAGCATCGCTACTACAAGGCATGGCACTACATGAGCGTGCCCGACCTTATGTATATGCAGCAGATACTGGACGAGACTTTCGACGACATCTTCGACGAGCCGGCCGAGTATGAGTTTGAAGTGGTCGCAGAGCCGCCGTTCTGGGCACTCAAGGCATGGCCGTGGCCGCGCCTTCCAGCGTTGACAGACGACGAACCTGACTGAAGGTTCGACCACCGACGCGACGCTTTTCACGCGGGCAGACGGATTGCTCGGCATGCACTATCGTGAATAAGGCGCGTGGCGGGAGAGAGCGATGTTCCGGTGCTACCTGATCGATCCGGCGGGACGATCCATCGAACAGGTGGAAGAAGGATTCGCTCGCGCGGCCGAACTGACTGGCAGCGAAGCGCCCCAGCTGGACACGCTGTGGTCAAACGCCGCCGATCCCGACTCGTGCGTGGATCTGATCTACGATCCGGACGCGGACGAGCAACCCTCTTTCCGCCTACGTCTGCAGCACGCGGGCAAGGTGATCGAACGCGTGCTCGCCGGGCCCGCCGTGCTCGTCGCGTGCGGCGCCGTCCCTGACGGGTTGGCTCACCAACTTGCAACCCAAGACGCTGTCGCGTCTGCTGTCGACTTCACGACTGCCGACACCACTGAGATCGCCGGATGGCTCAGATCAAAACTGCCGCAAGGTCAAAGTCCCGCTCGACGCGACCGCCCCGTACGAACCGCAGAAACTGAGCAGCGTCGCCCGGGTTGGCGCGTCCGTCAATAATTCGGGTTTTGTCGCAACAAGGCCTTCTGTTAATCTGCGCGGATCGAAACGGTCGCGTGGGTGAGGAATGAAGACGCTGGATCCGGGTGTGGCACGGGTGCTTAAACGGCTGCACTATCCTCTGGAAGTAATGCTGACCTGCGTGCGTTGGTACGTTGCCTATCCGCTTAGCTTGCGTCATCTCGAGGAAATGATGGCCGAACGTGGGATTGCGGTGGATCATTCCACGGTGCACCGCTGGGCCATCAAGCTTCTGCCCGCGCTTGAGAAGGCCTTCCGCCGGTGCAAGCGAGCGGTCGGCAAGAGCTGGAGGATGGACGAAACCTATGTGAGGGTCCGGGGCGAATGGAAGTACCTCTACCGGGCCGTGGAGAAAGAAGGCAACACGGTCGATTTTCTTCTGCGAGCCAGGCGGAACAAGGCTGCTGCCCAGCGGTATTTCGAAAAATCGATCCGGCAAAACGGCGTACCCGAGACGGTGACGATCGACAAAAGCGGAGCTAATCTGGCCGCGCTGCACGCGATGAACGCCGAGTGCGACACACCCATTGAGATCCGTCAGGTCAAGTATCTCAACAACGTGGTTGAACAGGACCATCGGGCCATCAAACGCATCATCCGACCGATGCTCGGGTTCAAGGACTTCCGCTGCGCGCGCGTCATTCTCAGTGGCATCGAGATCATGCATATGATTGCCAAAGGGCAGATGATACACACTGGCAAAATCAAGCCATCTGCAGCCTGCCAGTTTTACTCGTTGGTTATGTAAGCTATCCTCATCATATTGCCTTTGTACGACTTAACCGTCTTACTGCGACAGAACCAACCAGATCGGCTCGCGGGACTCGTCGAGCGCGTTACGTTCCACAACGCCGATAGCGGCTTCTGCGTCCTGCGGCTGAAGGTCAAGGGCGAGCGTGAACTCATCACCCTGGTCGGGCACACCCCGACCGTAGCGCCAGGCGAGTACGCCTCAGCGTCGGGTACATGGGTCACGGATCGAGAGCACGGCAGGCAGTTCAAGGCAGTCTTCGTCAGGATTTCGCCACCGAACACGCTGAACGGCATTGAGCGCTACCTCGGCTCCGGGATGGTCAAGGGTATTGGTCCGGTGTACGCCGGTCGGCTGGTCAAGGCCTTCGGTGCCGCCGTATTCGACATCATCGAGCAGACACCGGAACGGCTTCGGGAGGTCGAGGGGATTGGTGCGATACGTGCCCGAAAGATCACCTCGGGCTGGGCTGACCAGAAGATCATCCGCGAGATCATGGTCTTCCTGCATGGCAACGGCGTTTCGACGTCCCGCGCCGTGCGGATTTTCAAGACCTATGGCCAGGCCGCCATTGCTATCGTCACGGAAAATCCTTACCGGTTGGCCCGGGACATTCGTGGCATCGGGTTCCTGTCGGCCGATACCATCGCGCAGAAGATCGGTATCGCACATGACTCCCCGCTGCGTGCGCGGGCCGGCGTCTCCTACGCGTTGTCCGAAGCGGCCGGAGAAGGTCACTGCGGCTTGCCGCGGAGCCAGCTCGTGTCGCTTGCCGTGAAGCTGCTCGAAATCCCGCAACCCATCGTCGAGGATGCGATCGACCAGGAACTGGCAGAGGAAATCGTGATCGCCGATACCGTTGACGGCGTTCCCAGCGTTTTCCTCGCGCAGCTGTACAACGCCGAGCGTTCCATCGTCTCGCAGGTGCAGCGCCTGGAGTCTGGATCGCCGCCATGGACCGCATTTGACGCCGACAAGGCAATACCGTGGGTTGAGCAAAAACTTGCGATCCAGCTTGCCGATAGCCAGAAGCAGGCGATCCGTCTGGCTCTCTCGTCAAAGCTGCTGGTCATCACCGGCGGGCCTGGCGTCGGGAAGACGACACTGGTCAATTCGATACTGACGATCCTGCGTGCAAAACAGGTGAAGGCGCTGTTGTGCGCCCCAACCGGACGGGCGGCCAAGCGGTTGTCGGAATCGACCGGGCTAGAAGCGAAGACGATCCACCGGCTGCTTGAAGTCAATCCAGCCAATGGGCAATTCAAGCGCAACGAGGAGTCGCCGCTCGAATGTGATCTGCTGGTGGCCGACGAGTGCTCGATGGTGGACGTGCCGCTGGCAAACCAGTTGCTGAAGGCGGTGGCGAGCACCACTGCCGTGATCTTCGTCGGGGACGTGGATCAGCTGCCCTCGGTTGGCCCGGGACAGGTCCTCGCGGATCTGATCGAGTCGGGCGCGGTGCCTGTCGTGCGCCTGACCGAAGTGTTCCGGCAGGCCGCCACGTCACGCATCGTCCGGAGCGCCCACCAGATCAATCAGGGGCTGTTCCCGTCCCTTCCGGAAAAAGGCGAAGAGTCAGATTTCTATTTCGTGCCGGCCGACGAACCCGAGGCGATTGCCCAGACCGTCGTAGATCTGGTCAAGACCCGGTTACCCAGAAAATTCCAGCTGGATCCCGTGCGCGATATTCAGGTGCTGTGCCCGATGAACCGCAGTCTCACCGGTGCTCGCGGCATCAACCAGATGTTGCAGGAGGCGCTGAACCCGCCGGGCGAACACAGTATCGAGAAGTTCGGCTATCGCTTCAGCGTCGCCGACAAGGTCATGCAGATCGAGAACAACTACGACAAGGATGTCTATAACGGCGACATTGGATTTGTGACCCACATCGACGCTGAAGAGCAGGAGCTCACAGCGACCTTTGATGAGCACATCGTAACCTACGCATTTGGCGAACTGGATGAGCTGGTCCTGTGTTACGCGACGACCATCCACAAATCCCAGGGATCGGAATATCCGGTTGTGGTGATTCCCGTCTCGACCCAGCACTACATGATGCTCAAGCGCAACCTGATCTACACCGGCATCACGCGAGGCAAGCGCCTCGTTGTACTGGTCGGGCAGAAGCGTGCGCTGGCGATTGCGGTCAAGGGCAAGCAGACGGAACGTCGCTGGTCGAAGCTCGCCGAATGGTTATCGCCGTAATGCGGACTCCCTTCTGTGCGCTGATAAATCCTGCACAGAAGGGATCGCCCTTCAAAGTCAGGGCAGTCATGGATTACCGCGTCAGTTATGAACACAGCCTGCAGAACATCTTCGACGAGCTGCGATGGAACTTGGACGATAAATTCGTCCGGTTTATTTACCAGCTAATGTGCCACGCGCTCTTCTGCCTGAATAATTACCGACCTTATCCTGAAGCGCTCGCCGCGAATCGGGAAAATCCGGCATCTGCGGATTCTCTGAAGACGCCCAGCCTGCATCTATCCAGGGACGTCGTTGTTTGAAAGGCTGACCGTCCTCGTGGGTCGGCATGTCTCGTCCCGCGTGCGGCAGCAAACGGGCCATGAACGGCCGGTCGACTGCCTACTGAGGCGGACGTTAGAACGGCCGCTTCACTCAGTTAAGGGACGTTCAGCCCACGATCTTGTTCGGCGTGTTACCGGGGCGTACTGAAGTTGACCCGTGAAAACGGACACCTATTCTTTTTGAAGAGGAGGTGTCGAAATGGGCAAGACTCGTACACCGTACCCGGCGGAGTTCCGGGCGCATATGGTGGAATTGGTCAAGGCCGGGCGTACACCGCAGGAGCTCGCGCTGGAGTTCGAACCGACGGCACAGACCATCGTCAACTGGTGCGCGCAGGCTGAGCGTGATGCTGGCGTACGGCATGACGGGCTGACCACGGCTGAACGGCAGGAACTGACGCGTCTGCGCCGTGAGAATCGCCAGTTAAAAATGGAGCGCGACATTCTCTCGCAGGCTGCGGCCTGGTTCGCGAGAGAGACGGGAGCCGTGCCACCGAAGGGTACGGATTCATGAAAACGAACCGGGCCCGCTGGCCCATTGCCAGGATGGCACGGCTGCTCGGGGTCTCGACGAGCGGTTTCTACGCGTGGCTGGTACGCGAGCCATCGCAGCAAGCATCCAGCGATGCGCTGCTGCTGGCGCGCATCCGTACGCTGCATGCGAGCTCGCGCGGGACGTATGGCGCGCCACGTATCCACGCGCAGCTCGCACGCGAAGGCATGCACGTGGGACGCAAGCGGGTGGCGCGGCTCATGCGCATGGCAGGGTTGTGTGGGGCCAGCCGGCGGCGCTGGCCACGAACCACGCGGCAACGTGCGGGGGCACGGCGCGCACCCGACCTGGTACGCCGGCACTTCAGCGCTGATGCGATGAACGTGCTGTGGGTTGCAGATGCCACCTACATCCCGACTGACGAGGGCTTTCTGTATCTGGCCGTGGTGCTCGACGTGTTCAGCCGGCGCATCGTTGGCTGGGCGATGTCCAATCATCTGTATACGGAACTGATGCTGCGAGCGCTGGACATGGCATTGCAGCAGCGCCACCACGATGGGGTGATTCTGCATTCGGACAGTAAGAATACGGGTACCAGATGTTTCCGGGCAGTCACCGTTTCGAAAGAGGGGCTTTCGGGAGAGGTCTGGTGCCGTAGAGCGTTCCGGGCGACCTGACCCACATTCCGATCGACTCAATGTCTTTCCCTGGACCCGTCGGTCCTCTGGAACTGCCGAACGGCGAGGTTTCACCTCGTCGATACGTGTGACTCAAGAAGGGCCTGACGCCCTGTCACTTTACTGTCTTGTCCAGGTACTCGATGCCGGTGAGATCGCCCATATCCTATCGGCAACCGGAGCGAGGCTGTATGAAAGAAGAACAGGCTACTGCTGGCCGTCGCAGCATCGTAGGCGGCGTTGATACGCATAAGGATCTGCATTTCGCGGCTGTGGTTGACGAACTTGATCGCCTTCTCGGCAGCGAATGCTTCCCAACCACGCGGCACGGCTACAAGCAGATGTTGCTTTGGATGCGCTCATTCGGTGAGCTTGTCCGGGTCGGCGTCGAGTGCACCGGGAGCTACGGCGCGGGCTTACTGCGCTACCTGCAGCAGGCCCATGTAACCGTGCTGGAGGTAACCGCACCGGATAAGAGCGACCGGCGCAAACGTGGCAAGGACGACACGCTGGACGCCTACAACGCGGCTCACGCTGCCTTCGCCGGCGTGCGTACCGTCACGCCCAAGACGCGCGATGGCATGATTGAGTCGCTACGCGTTCTGAAAGTCTGCCGGAAGACGGCCATTTCGGCGCGTCGCGTCGCTTTACAGCTGATCCACAGTACCATCATCAGCGCGCCCGATGAATTACGTGAATCACTACGCGCGATGACACGAATGCAGCTCATCCGAACATTGGCTGCGTGGCGTCCGGATCTGTCGGACTATCGGAACCTGACCTCTGCTTGCCGAATTGCACTGAAGTCACTGGGACGTCGGTATCTGGAGTTGCACGACGAGATTGCCGACCTCGACGTCATGATCGCAACGCTCGTGGACGAACTCGCCCCCGATCTTGTCTCGCGAAATTCGATTGGTTACGAGTCGGCTTCGCAACTGTTATTGACCGCAGGCGATAACAGCGACCGGAACCGACGCTCGCACAAAGGCCTACGTCGCCAAACGTGTCGGCGAGGGGCATTCGAAACTTGAAGCAATCCGCTGCCTCAAGCGCTATATCGCGCGGGAGGTCTACTACGTAATCCAGCAACGCAACCGCCAGATCACGCAGGCTCAAATTACCGCTTGATCTTTAGAAGGGCGTCCAGGGCTGTCAGGGCGGATTCGACCGGTCGTCGCAACACTGGATTGTTGAACAGACCTTAGGTACTCGTCCAGGGCTTCCGCAGGCGTCTTCCATCCAAGAGTTTTTCGCGGCCTTGAGTTCAACGTATTAGCAACGGCTCGGATCTCCCGAGCACTCCACCGGGACAGGTCTGTGCCTTTTGGAAAGTATTGTCGTAGAAGTCCGTTGGTGTTTTCATTCGTGCCACGCTGCCACGGGCTTTGCGGGTCGGCGAAGAATACTTTCACGCCAGACTCTATAGTGAAGCGGGCGTGATCGGAAAGCTCCTTGCCACGATCCCATGTCAATGACCGCCATAACTCAGCAGGCAAGCCTGTCACAGTCTTCTTGAGTGCGTTGGCCATCGTGACGGCCCCGTAGCCGGCTAGCGCAGGCCCGTTCTTCGTCCGCGGAATCAACCCGTAGCCTTTCTCTCGAGGTAAATGCACGAGCATTGTGAAACGGCTTGATCTTTCCACCAGCGTCCCGATGGCGGATCGATTCAGGCCAATGAGGAGGTCGCCTTCCCAATGGCCCGGCACAGCACGATCTTCCGCCTCTGCAGGCCGACTGGAAATCATCACCTGTTCACTGACATGCGCCCACGCCTTAGCACGTGCTCTCGCTCGCGGAACGCGCAACGCGCGCCCGGTGCGCAGGCAGCCCACCAGCTCGCGCTTGAGTGCGCCGCGCCCTTGAATATAAAGCGCTTGATAAATGGCTTCGTGAGAGATGCGCATAGACTCATCATCCGGGAAATCTACGGGCAACCGATTAGCAATTTGTTCGGGTGACCAGCCGTTGACCCACTTTCGGTCCCCGCGATGCGGAAGCACGATACTCGAGACACCCACCTCGAGTCGCAGCATTGCGCGTAAGTTCTCGTGATACGGTTGATGCATTTCGTCCGATACGGCGGGCGATCTCGCGCACCCCGAACCCCTGGACAGAGAGCAAGGCTATTTCTTCTCGCTCAGCGAACGACAAGTATCGACCAGCGATGGGTTTGGACATGAATAGTGGCATGCCGCCACGATAGCGGAACCAGCGCGAGCCCACCGCTTGAGATGCGCCTACCGCCTCCGCTGCTTTCTCGCTTGTAATACCAGTCGCGATCTGTTGCCAAAACCGACGCTCGATCTCATGTCCAAGTGATGGCGCGCCCGGCGAGTACATCGCTGCTCGCCCTGTCAACCGATACACCTGCTTTGCACTTCGTCCCATGCAACGCCTCCTCGATCAAAGGTGTTGCGACGACCGGTCGAATCCGCCCAGTACACGTCCATTGCCTTCGGCCGACGTTGTCGCGAGGCCGGCGTGCAACCGTCAATGGGGACCGCCGGCGACGCCTATGACAACGCGATGTGTGAGTCGTTCTTCGGCACGCTCGAGGCAGAGCTGCTATCGCGCGAACACCTTGCAACTCATGAGCAGGCGCGTCGGCGCGTGTTCTCGTTCCTGGAAGGTTGGTACAACGTACGCCGCCTGCACAGCAGCATCGGGTATTGCTCGCCGCTCGAATTCGAAAACCTGCATGCGCCGCATCAGCCCTCACCACAGCGCGGGTTGCCCACCGCCGGGCAGCGTCAGGGTCGAGAGAAGCGACCCGCCGCCCGGCGGTGGACAACCCGCGAGTCAACCCTTAACGGAGGCTAGACCAAATCGAATCGCTGACTACAAATCTGTCCGTCAAACCGGGTCAACCTCAGACATTCACAGAACTACCGCTAAGAGTGCCGCGAATGACTGCATGCGAGAAATTTTAATGCCCGGAGCCGACCGGTTGGGAACGCGCAATGTGCATTCGCGCCGCTTTCATATAAGTCGGCGCCCGGTTGCCGAAACGTTGCATACGGCAAATACCGAGCCACTGGTTTCACCAGGTCGTTCCCAAAGCGGAGGTGAACTCGGCTATGCGCCTTTCAAATGTGCCGTCGATACCTCCATTAGCTTTCGCAAGCGACGCCGGATCAAACGCGCTTTGGAATAAGTAGCGGTGGTGTACGTTCGTCGACATCCCCGATCCTTCACGCAATCCGGGAATCATCGTTCAACTATAAGATCGGATCGAAGACAGGTGGCCAGAAATTAGGAGAACTTTTAATATGGTTTACAAATCGGTCGACGATTGGACTCTCGCAGCTATTCCAGATCAGACTCGTTTCGATCGCAACCGGCATATCTTCCACCTGCTGGTACGCCACGCCGGGGCGGGCGAAACGCGCGAAGACCTGGGGCACCCATGCAATGCCCATCCCCGCTGCGACGAGGCTCACGATAGTCTGCATCTCGATAGCCTCCTGCGCGATATGAGGGGTGATCCCCTTCACGTGGTAGTACGACAGCAGTGCATCGAAGAGCGACGGCATGATTTGGCGGGGAAAGAGAACAATCGGGTCCGACGCAATGTCTGCGAAGGACACCGGCTGGCGCTTCGCAAGCCGGTGATTGACTGGAAGCGCAACGAGAAACGGCTCGACCAGCAAAGTTAGCGCCGAAAGTCCGACTGGCGCAGCGCCCATAGCGTGCAGGACAAAGCCGGCATCCACCTGGTCTGCACCAAGCGCCTCGAGCTGCACATCGAGCGTTGCCTCGCGAAGCTCCAGCAGAACGTCCGGGTTCGCGTGCCGGAAACCACTGACCCAGCCGGGCATCCTGCCATAGGCCACCGTTGACGCGAAGGCAACGCGCAGACGGCCGGTCTGTCCTTCCGCAGCCGCCTTGACGATCCTCGGCAATTCGTCTGAAGCGCGAATCAGTTGCCGTGCATAGGCAAGTAGTGCTTCGCCGCCTGGCGTCAACGTCACGCTTTTCCGGGTGCGGTCAAACAACGCCACCTCGAGAGACGCCTCAAGGCTGTGCATAGCCTGCGTAAGAGGAGGTTGAGTCATGTGGAGCCGCTCGGCTGCACGTCGAAAATGCAATTCCTCCGCAACGGCGACGAACTGGCGTAGCTGTCGTATGTCGGTCACTGATATGTCCCGCGTATCAAATATGCGTGTGCAATATATTGGACCCTCCAATTTTGATTCTCAATACTTTTCTTATCGGCGAGCGGGATTTCAGTGCGCGCCGATGTGCTGCCTGCGTGCCGTTTTGCTTCAGGTGATTTTAACTAGCTGTCTGTTCGTGCGCTAAACCGTCGCCTCGACTTTTGCCAACCTTTCAGGATCTGAAGATGACCAAGCTTTCAAAGGCCTTAGCTGCCCGACGCCGCGCTCTCGCCGCCATGTTGCTTCCCCTGGTTGCGTGGGCAACCATCGGCACTGCGCACGCGGCGTCCCTCGAGGAAATCAAAAAGCGCGGCTACATTGTCGTGGCCACCGAAGACGACTACCGGCCCTTTGAATTCGTCAAGGACGGCAAGCCCACGGGCTTCGATAATGAAATGGTCGATGCGATGCGGAAGTACGCGCCCTTCGAGATCCGTCATGAAATTTTGCCCTTCACCGGCATCCTCGCCGGCGTCGCGACGGGTAAATACGACATCGCGATCACCGGGGCAACAATGACGAAGGACCGGATGCAATCGCTCGACTTCGCGAGCCCGATTGCGGACGCGACCGACTACTACGTCAAGCGAAAGAACGACGACTCGATCAAGTCGATCATGGACCTGAGCGGCAAAACAGTCGGCGTTCAGGCCGGCAGCGCGCAACTCGCTCACCTGTCTCAACTGCAGGCACAGATCGAGAAGAGCGGCGGCAAGATGGGCAAGATCGTGCAGTACACCTCGTATCCCGAGGCATACCAGGACCTGGCATTGGGCCGCACTGATTACGTCGTGAATACGATCATCAACCTCACGACGCTCGTCAATCAGAAACCCGGCGTCTTCGCGCTGGGACAACCTGTAGCCGCTCAGTCGATGGCGGCGTGGTCTGTGCAAAAGGGCAATGCCGACCTGCTCGCGTACGTCAACGAGTTCATCGCCAAGGAAAAGGCAAACGGCACGGTGGCGACCCTGCAGAAGAAATGGTTCGGTCAATCATTCAACCTACCGGTGACGTTCACCCCTGAATACTGAGCGCGAATGAGTTACTCCGACGTACTGTCGATTTTTAGCGGGGCGTTTACCACGCTCCTGCTGTCGGTTGCTGGCATTGCCCTGGGCCTGCCTATTGGACTCGGTATGGCCTTGCTGCGCTGGGGCCGCGTACCGGCCGTTGCCCGCTTTGTCGCCGTTTACGTGAGTCTGCTGCGGGCGTCACCGTTAGTCACCCTCCTGCTGCTGCTGTTCTACGGATTGCCCAATATGGGCATTGAAATCGGTCCGATTGCCGCCGGAGTGCTTGCGCTCACGATGAATACCTCAGCTTTCTATTGCGAGATCTGGCGCTCGGCACTCCTTGCCTTTCCGCGGGAACAACTGGAGGCTGCGCGGGCAGTGGGAATGCGGCGGAGCATGTGTCTTCGCCGCATTGTGCTCCCGCAGATCGCACGCACAAGCCTCCCCGCGCTGGTCAACGAGATGTCGCAATTGATCAAGGTCACGCCGGTGCTTGCTATTGTGGGTGTGGTCGATATCACACGGGCTGCGGTTCGCATCGGCGCCGACACCTATCAGCCCTTGCCGCCGTTCTACGTCGCCCTGGCGATTTACATACCGATCATCTTCGCGCTCGTCAGCGTTCAGCGCTGGATTGAGCGCAGGCAGGCTCGCCTGGAGGCATCAGCGTGATCCACGATTTCGGCATTGTCTGGTTACACCGCGATATGCTTTTGTCAGGCCTTGCGAACACCGTCATTTTGTCTGTGTCGGCGGCATTGAGTGCGCTCCTGATCGGTGCGCTGGTTTCAACGGTCCTCGTTCGCCGCGCGCGCGTCGCTGGCCATATTGTCCGCTTCTTGATAGACGTCGCACGCTGCACGCCGTTCCTTCTATTTGCCTACATTGTCTACTACGGCCTGCCTTCGCTCGGACTGCGTTTCGACAACTGGGGCGCAGGGGTGCTGGCATTGATTGTCTACCACTCCGCCTACATGGCCGAAATTATAGGGTCGGCCTGGCTCTCTCTGCCGCGCGACCCAATCGAAGCGGGCCATGCGTTCGGATATAGCGGCCTGCGCCTCTTTCACCGCATCGTGATGCCGCCGCTCGCTATGAACGCGGCGCCGGTAATAGGCAATCAGATCATTCAAATCGTCAAGGACAGCGCATTTCTGACGATCATTGCGCTACCGGAACTCACCAACGCGGCGAGCGCCATTCAGTCGCAGTATTTCGTCCCATTTGCGGCCTTTATCACGGCCATGTTGCTGTATTGGGCGCTCTGCCTGGTAGTCGAAGCCTTTGTATCCGTCCTGGGCCGGATGGCGGAGGCGCGCCGATGAATATGATGCACTACCCTACGAAAATGGACGATTCCCAGGCGGTTCTGAACATTATTGGACTCTCGAAGAGCTTTGGATCCTTGCAGGTGCTCGACAACGTCAGCTTTAGCGTTGCCGCGGGAGAGACGGTCTGCCTCTTAGGACCATCCGGTTCAGGAAAATCGACGCTGCTGCGCTGCGCTAACTGGCTTGAGCGTCCAGACCAGGGGCGCATTCTGCTGAAGGGAGAACAGGTCGGCGTCTCAAATGCCGGCGTCGTCATGAGCGACCGCGATCTCGCGAGGATGCGCATGCGCATCGGCATGGTGTTTCAGCATTTCGCGCTGTGGCCTCATCTGACCGTTTTGCAAAATGTGATGGAGGCGCCGGTGCACGTGCAGCGCCGCCCTAAAGACGTGGTGCGCGAGGAAGCAGAAGCACTCTTGCGCCGCGTTGGAATGTATGAGAAGAGAAACGCGTTTCCAGCGCGTCTTTCGGGCGGTCAAAAGCAACGGATTGGAATCGCAAGAGCGCTGGCCATGAAACCGGAACTGCTGCTCTTCGATGAACCGACCAGTGCGCTCGATCCCGAACTCGTCGGCGAAGTGCTTGCCGTCATGCGGGATCTCGCAAGCGAGGGCATGACCATGGTCGTCGTTACCCACGAAATGGCTTTTGCAAGGGACGCCGCAAGCCGCATTGCCTTTATGGATCGAGGCGCGATCGTCGAAAGCGCGGCGCCTGACGTTTTCTTCTCCGCTCCGGCCACAGAGCGCGCACGCCAATTTCTGCAGCGCTATTCCGCTGCATCCGACCGTTCGTTGGCATCCAGTTGACCACGAGCACTGCTAAACCACCACGCTAGGATTCCGAGCGATGACATATACAGAACTGCTGGCATGACTATCCATTCGAATACCCCAATGGCCGAGCGCGAAGCGCATCGAGCCCGCTACGAGGCACTTCGTGCCGAAGGGCAAGGCGCGTCGGCGCAAGCGCTACCGCCGCTTACCGTGCGCGATCAGCCAGTGCATGACGATGCCGTCCTGCACCGCGAACACGTGCCGGGCGGCTGGTACTGGACCACACGTCTGGCGCGTGGCGAAGCGCTGCGCATTGTGAACACGGCGGGCACCTCTGCTGTTTCGATGGTGGCGTGGTGCGAAACGGATCCCTCTGAACGCCTGAATACCGCGGACACGATGAAAGTGCAGTGGAGCACCGGGCTGCGCAAGGGTCGCGTGATTTATACGGAAATGGGACGGTTAGCGTTCTCCATTGTGGAAGACACCTCCGGCGCGCACGACCCGCTCGTCGGGCCAACCACGAAAGAATCGATGGAGAAGGCACTCGGGCACTCGGCGGCGAGGAACTCCCGCGATAACTTCTTCCTGGCCGCGGCAAAGCTTGGCTTGGCGCGTCGCGACGTGCCGGCCTGCATCAACTTTTTCGCACCAGTGGCGATCGCCGCCGACGGCCGGTTCGTCTGGCACCCGGAGCGGCGGACACCGGCAGATTTTGTCGACGTTCGCGCGGAAATGGAACTCCTCGTCGTGTTGTCCAACGCAGGCCATCCGCTTGATCCGGCTGTGCAAGCAGTGCCTGCGCCTGTTGATGTGATCCAGTTTGTCACACCTCAACTAGGGCCCGGCGACTCCTGTCGCCATGCCTGCAGAGAAGTCGAACGTGCATTCGAACAAACTGAGCGGCACATCCGCCGCGGGAGCAGGTCATGATGGGAACGTCCGCTTTTACAGACCTCGTGCTCGACGTGGTCATACCCGCCCGCTCGCCGTGGTCCCACGTGTTGCGTCGCGGACAGAAACTGCGCCTTATCGACGTTGAGGGGCAGCAAGCAGTCGATGCCCTGTTTTACAGCGCCGCGGACACCGCGCAACGCTACAGCGCACAGGACACGGTGCGCGAACAGGGATCGGCTTACATAGGACTCGGCACACGACTCGTATCCAACCAGGGTGCCGTGATGGCGCAGGTGGTCGAAGACAGTTCGGGCAGGCATGACACGCTGGCAGGTTGTTGTTCATGCGAGAGCAACGTGGTCCGGTTTGGCGAAGCAACCCGCTATCAGCACGCATGCAGGGAGAATTTTGTGCTGGAGCTCGGGCGGTATGGGATGGGCAAGCGGGACATCGCGCCCAACGTGAACTTCTTCATGAACGTGCCGATTGACGACGCCGGCAATTTCGCCGTGCTCGACGGCATATCGCCACCGGGAAGCTACATTGATCTGGTTGCAGAGATGGATCTGCTATGTGTGTTCTCCAATTGTCCGCAGATCAACAACCCTAGCAATGACTTCAACCCGACGCCTGTACGCGTGATGATATGGGACGCCGCTCCGCAGCCGGCATAGACGGGTGACATAATCTCACGGCCGCGCGGACGAGTTCGGGCAATCAGGCCGGCGGCCGGTCCGGACTCGTTTATCACTCGAATGACAATCGAAAGCTAAAAAATGATCTATCTGTATTCCTTGTCAAAAAGTAATCGGGGACAAGCCGCGGATTTCTTCGCCATGTCTTACCGACGATCGCAGCCAAGCGTGCGGGAGCTTGAGGCATGAACTCTTCGAAACTCAATCAACTGGACGCATGGCAAGCGGCACGCCTGATAGCGAAACGCGAAGTTCGCGCGGTCGATTTGCTGCATGCATGCCTTGACCGGATCACGGAACGCGACGACGAAGTACACGCCTTTGCGCATCTCGATCGCGCTCACGCGCTAGTGCAGGCAAACGCCCTCGATAAGGGCCCCGTGCGTGGGCTGCTGCACGGGCTGCCGATCGGTGTGAAGGACCTGTTCGACACCATCGATTTCCCTACCGGCTACGGCTCGCCGGTCTACGGCGCGCACCGCCCGAGGGCAGACGCGGCTTCCGTCGCTCTGTGCCGCGAGGCTGGCGCTTTGGTGATGGGAAAGACAGTCACGACCGAATTCGCCTATTTTTATCCCGGGGCCACCCGTAACCCACATGACTTGACGCGCACGCCAGGCGGATCGTCGAGCGGCTCTGCAGCGGCGGTTGCTGACAGCATGCTTCCGCTGGCGCTGGGTACTCAGACGGCCGGCTCGGTCATCCGGCCGGCCGCGTATTGCGGCGTAGTCGGCTATAAGCCGAGTTTTGGGCGCGTTCCCCGTGCTGGCATCAAGAGCATCTCGGAGGCGCTCGATACGCCCGGAGGATTTGGACGTTGCGTGCGCGACGTGGCGCTGCTCGGTGCTGTGCTCACCGGCGACGCGCGGCTCAGTACCAGCCCGGACGAATCAGCCGCACCACGCATTGGCCTGTGCCGGACGCCTGAGTGGGCCCATGCGGAAGCGGACACGCAACGTGCGTGGGACACGGCGACTGCCGCACTAACGCATGTTGCGCCAACGCTTGCAGACGTCGCGCTACCGGACGATGTGCCGGATCTGGTAGCGTTGCAAAAGGAAGTCATGGCATTCGAAATGTTCCGTGCACTAAGCGTTGAGCGGCTGCATCACCGGGATCAGCTTAGCCTTCAATTGCAGGCTCATCTGGACAGCGGCAGCGTGATTTCCGGTGGCACACACGCGGCGAACCTCGCGCGTACCGAACGCGCAAGGCATCGCATTGACACCCTGTTCGACCGGTTTGACGTGTTGCTCGCGCCCAGTGCTGCGGGTGAAGCGCCAGTTGGCGTCGACGCAACTGGCGATCCGCTGTTTTGCCGCGGCTGGACTTTGCTAGGACTGCCCTGCGTGCATTTGCCGTTCACGCGTGGCAGCAACGGGCTTCCAGTGGGACTGCAGCTAGTCGGCCGCTGGGGCGACGACCATCGCCTGCTTTCGAGCGCGCAGTGGATTTACGACAGACTGACGCAATAAGCGCGGCTCGTAACGCGGTTGCCTGTTCTCGCGGCCGCGCGCCGTCAACCACGAAGGTTTATGGTGCGGACCGCTCAATAGAAGGAACACGATAGATGCACGTCCACCTAGAAAATACGACCTCCAAGCCCCGTCCGTTCTGGCTTACGCCTGAACTAGTCGACGCCGCGCGCTCGAGCAATGCCGCGCTGCCGGGCGAAGTGCGGTTCACCGTCGGTAGGGATCTGGAAAACTTCGCCGGCAGCTTATCGACTGCGACAGTGCTCGTTACATCGTCGGGCGTCATTTGCGATCCGCGGTTTCCGCGCGGTGATCTGGCCGCGGCTGCGCCCAATCTACGATTTATTCACCTGATCGATGCAGGCGTGGAAGACGTCATGCCGTTGAACTGGCTGCCGGCGAACGTCCAGCTAGTCAACAACAGCGGCGTACACGTAGAGAAGGCACGCGAATTCACGATCATGTCGTTGCTCGCACTCAACGCGCGCCTCCCGGAAATAGTGTGGCACCAGCAGCGGGCGCAATGGGATCAGGTTTTCACACCGCTCATTCGAGGAAAATCGCTCCTGGTCATTGGGCTTGGTGACATGGGACAGGCAGCAGTGGCAGCTGGCCACACGCTCGGCATGAAAGTCTTTGGCGTACGGCGTTCGGGCATGAGTGTACCTGGCGTCGAGCGAGTTTATTTGCCGGGTCAACTACATGAGGCGGTCGAATTAGCTGACTTCATCGTGATCGCTACGCCCTTGACTTCCGGTACGCGGAACCTCGTTAGTCGGTCAGTTTTGGAAGCGACGAAGCAATCGGCAGCATTGTTGAATATTGGGCGAGCGGACGTTCTGGATCACGGCGCGCTCGTCGACTTGCTAAGGAATGGCAGGCTAAGCGGCGCGATATTGGACGTGTTGCCGCAAGAGCCGTTGCCCTCATCGTCGGAACTTTGGGCCTGCCCGAACCTGATTATCAATCCACATGTAGGCGCGGACGACCCAACCACTTACATGACGGAAACGATGCGATTGCTTTTCGCCAATTTGCAGCAACACCTTACCGGCCGGCCGCTTCAAAATATCGTAGATCGGATGACCGAATACTAAGAGGCTGCCCCGCTGCGAGGGTTGGGCAGCAGGTCATGCGCGATATGGGGTTCTGTCGCAGTAAGACGGTTAAGTCGTACAAAGGCAATATGATGAGGATAGCTTACATAACCAACGAGTAAAACTGGCAGGCTGCAGATGGCTTGATTTTGCCAGTGTGTATCATCTGCCCTTTGGCAATCATATGCATGATCTCGATGCCACTGAGAATGACGCGCGCGCAGCGGAAGTCCTTGAACCCGAGCATCGGTCGGATGATGCGTTTGATGGCCCGATGGTCCTGTTCAACCACGTTGTTGAGATACTTGACCTGACGGATCTCAAT
This sequence comes from Paraburkholderia kirstenboschensis, assembly GCF_032806925.1. Taxonomy (NCBI): domain Bacteria; kingdom Pseudomonadati; phylum Pseudomonadota; class Betaproteobacteria; order Burkholderiales; family Burkholderiaceae; genus Paraburkholderia; species Paraburkholderia kirstenboschensis. Next base: position 606,934 of record NZ_CP136511.1, read on the forward strand.
GGGTGTGTCGCACTCGGCGTTCATCGCGTGCAGCGCGGCCAGATTAGCTCCGCTTTTGTCGATCGTCACCGTCTCGGGTACGCCGTTTTGCCGGATCGATTTTTCGAAATACCGCTGGGCAGCAGCCTTGTTCCGCCTGGCTCGCAGAAGAAAATCGACCGTGTTGCCTTCTTTCTCCACGGCCCGGTAGAGGTACTTCCATTCGCCCCGGACCCTCACATAGGTTTCGTCCATCCTCCAGCTCTTGCCGACCGCTCGCTTGCACCGGCGGAAGGCCTTCTCAAGCGCGGGCAGAAGCTTGATGGCCCAGCGGTGCACCGTGGAATGATCCACCGCAAACCCACGCTCGGCCATCATTTCCTCGAGATGACGCAAGCTAAGCGGATAGGCAACGTACCAACGCACGCAGGTCAGCATTACTTCCAGAGGATAGTGCAACCGTTTAAGCACCCGTGCCACACCCGGATCCAGCGTCTTCATTCCTCACCCACGCGACCGTTTCGATCCGCGCAGATTAACAGAAGGCCTTGTTGCGACAAAACCCGCGCTCGCTGTCGCGCTCCTGGACGTTTTCGTCCAGCCCGAGGAAATCGAAGAGGTACAGCCGTTGAGCGCGTCGCGCGCAAGATCGCACTGCGGAGGTGGCAGCCGGTCGGCGAAATTCGTGACGGCACGTCCGGCACGCGCATGGGAGGCCGTCTCGATCGGCATGGACCACCGAAGGGAGCACACCTGCCTGGCGTTGGGAAAACTGATAGCGCCCGTCAGGGCTCAACGACCTCAAGCCCGTTTTCGGCACACCATTTCCTCAGCGCGCTGTCGACCGCATCAGCTTCAAACGAATACCAGCGCTCCAGAACGCCTTCGCGCTCCAGCAATTCCTTGAAACGCGCATAGGCCCCTTGCCGCCGGAAAAATCCTTCGACCTGCTCGTAACGTGCAGGCAACTCCTGTGCGACAAAGCGCAAGGCGAGACGTCTTCCGAGATCAAGCTCGTTCTTATGCGGTATGGCGAGGTAGCGATCCGAAGTTTCAAGGTCGTCAGGGATCTCCTCGTCAAACGTTTCATTGGAATCGGAGGTCCACCAGACCTTGCCCGTATCGAGCGAGATGTACGCGTTATGCTCCATTGGCCCCGCGTGGCTGACGAAGTCAAAGGCCATAGCAAGATCGTCGCGGCTGACTGCGACCATGGCTCTCCTCCGATAGGGTTGCAACGTTCGAGCGGCCGGGTTGGCATCCCGTTTCGGGGCCAAGGTTAACCGCCCATCTCGCGGCGTCGGCGTCACAACTCAAAGCTCTTCGCTCGGATCAGCGATATCGAGCCGGAACTGCCAACCTTCCATGCTCATGAGCATTCGCCCAAGATCGTTCCACGAGACCTCCTTGCCGTCGACCACCACGAGTGCCAATTGTCCTGCCTGCGACTCGTCCCATTCGATACGCCCACGCACCGTGCCGTCGATGATCTGGCGTTCATGAAAATCGATGTGCCTGACCGACAGTGCGCGACGCATCTTTTCGACGAGACGCCCGAGCAGCGCGAACACGTCGTCGTCAGGTTCGCCGATGAGCTGGAACCGGTAGCCGGCTCGAAGTTCTCCGCGAAGCTCAAAGGCATCCAGTGCAAGCCGGTCGCCCAGGAGCCGGAGCTGGAAATGGAACCGGTGCGACTCCCCTTTGCAGTCAATCATCCGGATGGGGTCCAGGACGTTCTCAAAACCGGTGAATCCGGTGGACTCGGCAATCGTGGCATTGAAGCACGAAGTGCAGAGCAATTCATAGCTACCATCGCCGGAGCCGCAGTGGATGGTGTCCCAGGGCGGCGTCGGGTTGCCGCATTGTTCGCATCGCTCATGTGCCATGTCGTGCCTGCTGTAACGGTTCTTCCTGCGATCCCTGGGAAAGTTGAACTTCGGTTGCTGATTTCGACACGGTCGCCCGCTGCATGCAAGGATAAGGAGCGCAACGGTGAGAGGCCATCCGTGCCGGTAAGGGCGGTAACGATTGCGGCCGACAAAGAAGGGCACATTCCAGGTCGCCGAGGTGGCCGTCAGTGTTGCTCGCCAGCGACGCGCTGCGTGCAATCAACACGATTGGACGTTTGCATCAGCGCAGCGCTATTGACATGTCACACTCACGTTGGAGATGTCGCCGTCCGGGACGGTGCCGGTGCCGTTCGTCACTACGCACGTCCGCGTTGGTGGGATCGGTTGCGCCGAGACCGTAACCGAATAAACATCACCGTATCGCACCTTCGTGGGAAAGTTGAAACTGCCGTTAGCTGCGAGAGCGAGGGAATTCGCGCCGTTGTTTTGCAGCGTGATGGTCGTACCCGGTGCGAGGCCATTCAGGGTGCCACCCAGGGTATGACTGTTCGGAGTACAGATGACGTTAACATTTGCGTCGGCCGGGCCGTAGCCGCTTCCATCCTGGTGGTAGATCGTGCATGACTGCCCGACCGGCTGGGTTAGAACCGTGACGCTAAAGTTGCGGGAGCTGTCCACCGTGTTGTTAAACGAAAATCCTCCGTTGTTGCTCAGCGTCAGATTGTCGGTGCCGTTGTCTTGAAGGGTAACCGAACTGTTGGCGAGAAGCCCGGAAAGGCTGCCACCGACCGTATAGCAAGTGCCCTCGTCCAGACAGTCCCAACCACCCCCGCACGAAGACAATGTCAGTGCTATCGCAGCAGCAGCCAGATACGGGCGACGATGAAACAGCTGATGCGCGCTTTCGGCCGAGGAGTAAGCGGAGTTCATCTAGATCAACCTTGGGTTTGCATCAAAAGGGCTACTTTGCGTCGTCGCGGAACGCGTGCGTCGGCGCTCGACCATCAAAATAAGGTCGTGCGGGGAACCGACCGAGCCGCACCGGAATCATCACGACCTATGCTCACACCGGGCAGGACCACCGTCGGCGGCCATGTCGGCTGTGTCAAACCGCACGCTTCAATCGAGGCTTGTCGAAGCTGCGCTGGCGAGAACAGCGCACAACACTTCAGTCGTCATTCGGAGCATCGTTTGACACGCCAGCGTGTGGAGCGCAGTCGTGAAACCTGTGCGTATTGCGCAGAGCGCGAGAGCGGCTGGCTTACCCGGCAACCTGCGAATAAATTATTACCAAATCATTACGAAGGCTATGCTGCGCGTTCCTCCACGACAACCGGGCAAACCCGAGGGTGCACTGCAGCAAACCGTTTTGTAACAAAGCTGTCGCTGTGCTGGCGCCCGCGTTGATCCTGGGTAATTTTGGAAACCTGCGCATTCGTTGCTGTATCAGAAATGTGGCACGCGAAACCCCCGTCTTAGGGCATCAGCGGAACGTTAGCCGTCTCTGCTCGCTCGCTTACCCTAGTCGCATCTCAGTCGGATCGAAGTCAGTGGAATGTGAACTGCACACGCGTTCAGGCGAACACGGCTCGACAGATGACCAATCAAGCCACGACAGATGACCAGTTCTAGCAATCTTGACGACGAAGCCCGCGCCGGACTGCTTTGCTATCTGGTAGTGGGGCAACTGGTCGCTCTAGCGCGTACGGGCGGGTGGCTGCGAACCGATCATTACGTGGAACTGCTGAATATCTGGTTTCACAGCAATGGGGCAGAAGCTGCCTGGCTGCAGGGCGTGCGCCTCGAGGCCTTGTCGCAAAAAACCGCACTGGATTTTGCCAGACTCCCCCCTTCGCTGATTCGGCTGGGCTTGCCAAACTGTTCACGGACGGCTGGCGAATGGATTATCGTTCGCCAATCGTCTGGAAAATCTGCGCGGCTTGCGAACGCGAATTGAAAACGAGCTAGCCGCTACACGACCCTCAACACCCCGATGCCATCCGTCTGGCAATCGACCTGCAACTTTGCCGCCAAAAGGGTCGAACTGAGCCGTTCGTAGCCACTTTGCCGAGTCTCCTCGGGCGGCGATAGTTCAGGGGCTGGAATGACAGGAGCAACGCCTGTCAGATATAGGCTTCTACCTTTACTGTAGCAAACCTGTTGCACAGGCAACTTCCCATTCTAGCATCGGCCGACTTACGCGGCCGCGGCTCACGCGCTCATCGGACGACAATCGGCCGATTCTGTTTGCAAGGACTTCCCCCGAAAGTCAAGATCGGGGTGAGATTGGTTGGCGCTGGCAAATGCGCGGCGCCAATGTTGCTGGTGGTCCAGTTGGTTGGGCAGCCATGACACTTCTCCTTTCTCAGCTCAGGCTCAGGCTCGCGCTCCGAAGCAATACCAGGAACAGACTGCGTCTTTGCAAACGGCCTTGTTGCCCGAGATGTATCGGGCGGGCCACGATATGAGCCGCACAGGAGAACCCTATTTGAAAACCGGCGAACAGGCATGAGCTACCGGGCCCCATGCGGTAATGACTCGCCAACAGAATCGTCGGGTTCTTCTCCCGTTCGGTCCGACCTCGTCTTGCTATCGCGTCGAGCAGTAGTTGAGTTTCAGGCTAACCGGGTCATGCTGTGGCGGATGGGAACGGCGGATGCATCGGATGGCGTTGCCACGCATCGGCGTCGTAATGTTCGTCCTTCGCGAGCATCGCCCACAACATCCGGGCATGCTTGTTGGCAATCGCAATCAACGTCTTGTGATAGCCCTTGCGTTCATGGAGCTGTCTGATCCACCGTTGTAGCCGGCTTGCGTGCGTGGGGTCCGCACGCAACGCCGACTGCAACGTACTTCGGGCGCCCTGAACAAGCAGCGTGCGCAGATAGACGTTGCCGCGCAGGCTGATATGTCCCAGCCGGGTCTTGCCACCCGAACTGTGCTGCCGTGGTGTCAGCCCGAGCCAGGCGCCGAACTGCCGCCCATTTCTGAAGACCTTCGCATCGGGCACTGTTGCGGCCAGCGCACTCGATGTTACCGGACCGACGCCGAGCAGTTCGCCGGCGCGTTTGGCGACATCGCTGTCTCTGGCGTGAGTGGCGATCTGCTGGTCGCAGCGGGCGAGCCTCAGGTTCAGCGCGACCAGCTGTTCGCGCACCTCGAGCAACATGGCACGCACCGGGTCAGGCAGTCTGGCGTCTTCGATCAGTGTAGGCAACGCGCCCAGAAAGCGATCGGCTGAACGTGCAATCACCACGCCAAATTCAGCCAGCAATCCACGCGTGCGATTGAGCAGCGAGGTACGTTCCTCCTGCCAGCCCTGACGTACGCTGTGCCAGGCGAGAATGGCCTGCTGGTCGACAGACTTGATTGCTACAAAGCGCATGGTTGGCTGCCGGGCCGCAACAGCGATTGCTTCAGCATCGGCTGCGTCGTTCTTGCCGCCGCGCCGGAACGGTTTGACGAATTCAGTGGAATGAGGCGAGCGATATGTCCGCGGGCGGAAAACCAGCGCCCCCAATGGTGAGAGGAGCCGCAGGCCTCCATTGCGACACGGCACCGAGGCAGTTGCTCAGCCCACCGCATGAACGCTTCACGTCGCAGCACGCGTCGCTGCAATACGGCACCGGTAGCATCAAGCACGCAGACCGCGAAGATGTCCTTTGCCAGGTCGATGCCGACAGTAGTAAGCTGGTCCATGACTTCCCCCTCCTGTTCCGATTGATGGATGGCACCTCAATCATGGCACTTGATGCCCGCGACTTCAGCGTCGCACCGGGACGGGGAAGTCCCTCACATTTGAAAAAGTCGTGTTTTGGTCGAGGGCGCAGAAGTTGGCGCTACGTTTTCGAATTGTTCCGCTCGGCAAAGCGGCAAACTGAACGAGGCAACGATCCCCGTTGCTCTTCATGCAACTGCCTGGTTCATCTGTTTGCTTCCTGGCATAAGCGACTTGGCCATTCTTCGAAGATTTTGCGCGGTCGCTGCCATCAGGAACTCATCATGGGCGCCACTTGGACCACGCAGTCGCAGACGATCCAGTTTCAAGATGCGCTTAAGGTGAGCAAAGAGCATTTCCACCCTCTTGCGCTGTCTGCGAGACTGTTTGTATTCGGAGGTCACCGCGATGCGTCGAGCCTCATCGCGAGCGGCTTCATGGATGCTGCGCGTGATTTTGCGAAACGCCATATTTGGGCAGCATTGATTCTTCATCGAACAACGGTCGCAATTCTTTTCGCTCGATCGATACACGATAGTGTCGGCTTTCGTGATGTGCGTGCGCGGATTCTTCATTGGACGCCAGTCGCTGCGTAGTGGGTTCCCTGCAGGACAGCGATACTCGTTGGCCTCTTCATTCCAGATAAACTCGCTACGGGAGAACGTATTATCCTCTCGCATCGTTTTATCCCAGACCAAAACGTGTGGCTCAATGTGTTTCTCCTCAACCATCCAGCCAAGCAACGCCGCCGTGCCGTAGGCGGTGTCGCCGACCCACCGACCAGCTTGCGAGGTGTCTGTCCCGTTGACGTTCAACACGATCAATCATTGTTCTGGTTGATTCAACTTCCTGTGCCCGATTGGCCGGTGTCGCCTCAACATCCATAATGATGCCCGCCTGCAGGTCAATCAGGTAATTGGTCGAGTATGCAAAGAAAGCTGTGCCACCAGGAGCGGCAGTCCACCGTGCGGCAGGATCGCTCAGCGATATTTTCTTTGGAGGCGTCGAAGACGCTACCGGCTCGGATATATCTTCTGCCGTTGGATTGGTTTGTTCCAGTGCTTCAAGATATTCCCGTACTGCGCGGCTCTGTCCATCGGCACGTCCCCAGTCGATAGGCTCTGTTCCCGGGACTCCGTTCGCAGGACTCGCGTCCGCCTTGATGATGCTTGCGTCAATTGCGAATCCTTCGCCCTTGACGAGCCCCTCATCCATACAGCGACTCAGCACAGACTCGAACACGTGACGCAAGAGGTCGCTATCGCGAAACCGCCCGTGACGATTCTTTGAGAACGTCGAATGCTCTGGTACGGCATCCTCCAAGCCCAGTCGGCAGAACCACCGGTATGCGAGATTCAAATGGACCTCTTCACATAGACGTCGTTGGGACCGGACGCCAAAGCAATAACCCACGATCAACATGCGGACCATGAGTTCCGGGTCAATCGATGGACGATCCATCGGGCTGTAGAACGGTGCAAGGTACTGGCGTAGATCTCGTAGATCATGGAAGTGGTCGATGCCTCTTAACAGGTGCGATTGCGGGACGTGGTTGTCGAGGTTGAACGAGTAGAAGAGCTTGTCCTGTCCGCTATCCAGTTGACCCATCATGACGATTCACTCCCGTCGCTTGATGTCTCCCAGGATACTCAACATTCCGCATCGACGGCGACTTTTTCAAATGTGAGGGACTTCCCCGTCCCGGTGCGACGCTGAAGTCGCAGGCATCAAGTGCCATGATTGAGGTGCCATCCATCAATCGGAACAGGAGGGGGAAGTCATGGACCAGCTTACTACTGTCGGCGTCGACCTGGCAAAGGATGTGTTCGCGGTCTGCGTGCTTGATGCTACCGGTGCCGTGTTGCAGCGGCGCGTGCTGCGACGCGAGGCGTTCATGCGATGGGCCGAACAGTTGTCTCCCTGTCGCGTTGCAATGGAAGCCTGTGGTTCCTCTCACCACTGGGGCCGCTGGTTTGCCGCCCGCGGTCATATCGCTCGCCTTATTCCACCCGAATTCGTCAAACCGTTCCGGCCCGGCGGCAAGAACGATGCAGCCGATGCTGAAGCAATCGCTATTGCCGCACGGCAGCCAACCATGCGCTTTGTAGCAATCAAGTCCGTCGACCAGCAGGCGATTCTCGCCTGGCACAGCGTACGTCAGGGCTGGCAGGAAGAACGTACCTCGCTGCTTAATCGCACGCGCGGATTGCTGGCTGAATTTGGCGTGGTGATTGCACGTTCAGCCGATCGCTTTCTGGGCGCGTTGCCCACACTGATCGAAGAAGCCAGACTGCCTAACCCGGTGCGTGCTATGTTGCTCGAGGTGCGCGAACAACTGGTCGCGCTGAACCTGAGGCTTGCTCGCTGCGACCAGCAGATCGCCACTCACGCCAGAAACAGCGATGTCGCCAAACGCGCCGGCGAACTGCTCGGCATCGGTCCGGTAACATCGAGTGCGCTGGCCGCCACGGTGCCCGATGCGAAGGTCTTCAGAAATGGGCGGCAGTTCGGCGCCTGGCTCGGCCTGACACCACGGCAGCACAGCTCAGGCGGCAAGACCCGGCTGGGACATATCAGCCTGCGCGGCAACGTCTATCTGCGCACGCTGCTTGTTCAGGGCGCCCGAAGTACGTTGCAGTCGGCGTTGCGTGCGGACCCCACGCACGCAAGCCGGCTACAACGATGGATCAGACAGCTTCATGAACGCAAGGGCTATCACAAGACGTTGATTGCAATTGCCAACAAGCATGCCCAGATGCTGTGCGCGATGCTCGCGAAGGGCGAACATTACGACGCCGATGCGTGGCAACGCCATCCCATGCATCCGCCGTTACCATCCGCTACAGCATGACCCGGTTAGCCTGAAAGTCAGCTACTGCTCGACGCGATAGCAAGACGAGGTCGGACCGAACGGGAGAAGAACCCGACGATTCTGTTGGCGAGTCATTACCGCATGGGGCCTGGTAGCTCATGCCTGTTCGCCGGTTTTCAAATAGGGTTCTCCTGTGCGGCTCATATCGTGGCCCGCCCGATACATCTCGGGCAACAAGGCCGTTTGCAAAGACGCAGCCTGTTCCTGGTATTGCTTCGAAGCGCGAGCCTTAACTGACAACGGAGAAGTGATATGACCGCCCAACCAACTGGACCACCAGCAACATTGGCGCCGCGCATTTGCCAGCGCCAACCAATCTCACCCCGATCTTGACTTTCGGGGGAAGTCCTTGCAAACAGAATCGGCCATCAGGAGACAGTCACAGCCTTGCTGCGATCGACCGAAGTACAGCCAGCATCGGCCGTTCGCCTGCGAAGTTCGAAAGCTTGTTCTGCTGGCTGCATATGGCGACGACCTTGCGGTCATGCCTTGAGCAGCTGTTCAGGCGCCGCGCTTTTGAATCGGGATGCCGCTTAAAGCAGTATCTCTGCGCCAATGAAAGGCGATGGTTAGTAAATTGCCCGAAAACTTTCACTCTTTAGTGGTCCAATTCGCCGGCTTTATCCAACAGCTTGGCCGTCGCTTTTCTAACAACAATTTCCAGCACCGTCCGCACGTATCGATGGAAGGGCTGGATAGCGAATGTGGAGTCCCCTGATGTTTCACAGAACCCTTTTGCCCATTCCGCTTGCCGCCGCACTGTTTGTGCTGAGCGCATGCGGAAGCAACAATGGCAGCTCTTCTGCCTCTGCCCCGGCCGCCTCTGCGCCGGCCGTTAGCATGTCCGCGCAGGACGCGCTGACCACTGCAACGCCGATCAAGCATCTGGTCGTGATCTTCGGTGAAAATCGTTCCTTTGATCACTACTTCGGCACCTACCCGAACGCGCAGAACCCGGCCGGTGAGCCCGCGTTCACAGCGGCGGCGAATACGCCGACCCAGATCAACACCCTGAATCAGAAATCGCTTCTGACGAGCAACCCGAACTTCCTGAACACGGCTAACAACGCGTTTTCCGCAGGTAGCGGCAAGAACCCGTTTCGCCTCGACCGCAGCCAGGCCAACACGAACGGCCAGTCGCACGACTATCGCAACGAACAGCTCGCCTACAATAATGGCGCGGCGGACCTGTTCCCCAAGTTTACGGGTAACAACGGTGCCGGTAGCGGTTCGACATTCGGTACGCCGGGTCTCGTAATGGGTTACTTCGACGGCAACACGGTCACGGCGCTCTGGAACTACGCCCAGAACTTCGCGATGAGCGACAACATGTACACGGGCACGTACGGACCGTCGACGCCGGGTGCGCTTGAAGTCGTCTCGGGCCAAACGAACGGCGGTGTTTCCTCGACCGGCGCCGCGCAAGGCGACAACGTCATCGCCGACGGCGCCGGCGGCTTCACGGTCAATGGTGACTCGGATCCGACAGGCGACCTGTGCTCGGCGACGACCAGTGTCACGATGTCCGCGAACAACAAGAACATCGGTGACCTGCTCAATGCGAAGAACATCACGTGGGGCGGCTTCATGGGTGGCTTCGACCTGTCCGCCACGAATCCGAACGGCACGACGTCATGCCAGCGCAGCACGTTCTCGTCGGTCCTCGGGGCAACGAAGGTGGACTACATACCTCACCACAACTGGTTCCAGTACTATGCGACGACGGCCAACCTGGCGCACACCCGCCCGACGTCGACCGCGCTGATTGGGCAGACAGATCCGCTCGATTCGACGGCCAAGCCGGTTCACCATCAGTACGACATCAACGACTTCTTCGCGGCTGTCTCGTCAGGTAACTACCCGTCGGTCAGCTATCTGAAGGCACCGGCCGTCGGCGACGGGCACCCGGGCAACTCGGATCCGATTGACGAGCAGGCGTTCTACACGAAGGTCGTCAACTTCCTGGAGCAACAGCCGGACTGGAAGAACACCGCCATCGTCATCACCTACGACGATTCGGATGGCTGGTACGACCATGCTTACACGACGCCGACGACTTCATCGTTCGACCCGACTGCCGATCAGCTGAATGGCGTAGGTACCTGTAACGCAGCGGGCGCAACTCAGGGCGTCGGCGTGACGGGCGCTGCTGTGAACGGCCGTTGCGGTCCGGGCACGCGTGTTCCGTTCATCGTGATCTCGCCGTATGCCCGTAGCAACTTCGTCGACCATACGCTGATTACGCAAGCCTCTGTTGTCAAGTTCATCGAAGACAACTGGCTCGGCGGCACGCGCATCGGTGGCGGATCGCACGATGCGGCGACGGGCAGCCTCAATTCGCTGTTCGACTTCACGAATGGTGGCAAGACGCCCGCGGTGTTTCTCGACACGAACGCTGGCACCAAGCTGTCCTCCGCGCCGGCGATGAACTAACTAAGACTGACACGCCTAGTTTGTCTGTCATGCCGCAGGGAGCCTGCTGGTCAATCCTGCGGCGTGACGTTCGATGAACGGGATTGATAACAGACAGTCAGTAAAGGCGTCGAGCCAGCTGGTACGGTGGCTCGACTTGCTTATTTGCAGTTCAGATTTGCTACAGCTATCTTCATGAATCTTCCTTCGAATGCCACGTTGCCTTCGCAACTACCCACCGGAAGCGGCCCGTCGGCCGACGCTGCGAGCCGCAAGATGCGCCGCCGGATCCTGTGGATACTTTTGTGCATCGTGCTGGCATGCGCCGTCGTAGTCGGCTATGCGCTGGTCTACCGCGAACGTATGCCCACGGCGATCGGTGACAGGGTTGAGGACTTGACGGGCGCGAACGCCCACCCGGTCAAGCTCTTGCGTCCCCCAGTCGCGCCCCTTAGCGCGGCGGCCGTGCTCGGTAGAGACCTGTTCAATGACCCGTCGCTTTCGGCGTCGGGCAAACAGTCGTGCGCGTCGTGCCACAGCGCCGCACGCGCTTTCGGACCACCCAACGATCTTTCGGTACAGCTTGGCGGTCCTCACATGACGGACGAAGGCTATCGGCCGGCGCCGTCGCTTGCCTACCTGTATCGCCAGGCTCCATTCAGCATCGGTCCCGACCAGGGGGAGACAGACACCGCACCGGTCAGCCTCGACGTACTTGCATCCGCCGTACAAGGTGTGCAACGCGCCCAGAAAAACGCAGGCGTCGCACCTGCCGCGCCGGCCATGGTGCCGCAAGGCGGATTCTTCTGGGACGGCCGCGCAAGCACGCTTCAGGATCAGGCGATCGGACCGCTGACGGACCCAGTCGAAATGGCGAACCCGAACGTGGCGGCGGTCGCTGACAAGCTCATGCACTCCAAGTACATCGGTATGATCGAGCAGCTCTTCGGTACGCGCGTCGTCAGCGACCCAAACCTGCTTGTGTCGGAGGCCATGTTCGCGATTGGCAGGTATCAGTTCGAAGATCCGGCGTTTCATCGATTCTCGAGCAAATATGACGCCTGGCTCGAAGGACATGCCCGCCTTACACAAACCGAACTACGGGGCCTGCGCCTGTTCAACGACAAAGACAAAGCGAATTGCGCAGGCTGCCACCTGAGTCAACCAACGTCTGACGGTCTTCCGCCGCTATTTACGGACACACAGTATGAGGCGCTCGGCGTCCCACGCAATCACGAACTTGTGCGGAATAAAGATTCCAAGTTCTATGATATGGGCATTTGTGGCCCGTTCCGGACCGACATGGCGAAGGACACGCAGTATTGCGGCATGTTCCTGACGCCGACGCTGCGTAACGCGGCAAGCCGCGGTACGTTCTTCCACAATGGCGTGTACCACAACCTCAAGCAGGTCATGGATTTCTATAACCTGCGCAACACGAGCCCGGAGAAAATCTACCCACATGACGCGGCGGGCAAAGTCCTGGTGTATGACGATCTGCCTGAAAAATACCATTCGAATGTCGACGTTGCGGATGCCCCGTTTGACCGCAAGTTTGGCGACAAGCCTGCGATGACAGATGAGGACATCAACGACATCATTGCGTTCATGAAGACGCTCGATGACGGCTACGGGAGCGTTCGCAAGTAATCCCTGAATGGACCGAATTGGCTGGAACCCTTGTGCAGCAAGGATTGAGAGGAATCGCTGAGATGTGCACCCCTCGCACGAGGGCGTCGCAATCGCAGGCTTTCAGTCGATCGCGGTCCCACTAGTCGCGCAAGCCTGCCGCATTGCGCGCAGGACAATCGGTTGCATCTTCTCGCTCCACGAGTCGGGGTGCGCATCAAGGTATTTATCGATGATTGTGCTGGACCTGTCGCGCATCAGCATGCATTGTTCCGAGGCAGCGCTGAAGCTTCTCGATTTCAGTGTCTGGCGCGCCAAAGGCCGGAGCATAGGAAAAGCCATCGAGCACGCCAATTACGTACGCGGTACGTAGTGATTGACTTCCTCCTCGAAATAATTTTCCGGTGAGAAACGCGTTGTTGGTATCGGACACTGGACTCGCGTGCGCGACGGAGCAAATTGCGATGAGTGCCACGGCGGCCATTGATCTGTTTATCTGATGTCAATTCAAAAAAAGGATAGGGTGCGCTATTGTGCGCCGCCATTGTGAAGATTGCTGCGCTGACGCCTCAAAATTCACCGCTGGGAATGCATTCCTTACCGGCATGCCCCGGTTCAGTCGGCTGAAGCGTCACCTCGTTTTGCTCAATCAGAAACTGCGGCCGTTCCGCCACAAACCGCCTCTTGATACGATGTTCTGGTGACGAAGGCGAACCTGTTCGTCGGCAGCGGGACAGCCGGAAAGGTACATAGCGACGGAAAGGGTCCTGACAGCCCCTTTCCGTCGCTATGTGGAAAAATGAACGCACTTCGCCCTATGTGCAGTGCGGTAATGCGAAATTTCTTTTCCGCAGGAAAAACAGAATGAGTGGGCGTATTATTCTTGTCGAAGAGCGCCTGGAATCGGCGGAAGTCCTGTGGAAAAGTGCCGTTAGCTGCGGCTTCCACGTCGAGATTGCGTTCGATCTGGATGCGGCAATAACGATGTTGCAAAATGACCCTTTGCCTGATGCGTTGATAGTGGCCTGCGGCAAACACAAACTGGGACGTCGTTCCGCTCTGAAAGCGCTTCGTTTCTCAATCCGTACCCAACGCCTTCCCGTTATTGTCATCGCTCCCGCAGGCGACGAAGACGACTGCATCCGCACCCTCGCGGCGGGTGCCGACGACTATGTTACGACACCCGTTTCTCCGGCCGAGCTCTTCGCCCGGGTTAGAGCGATTTTACGTCCACGGCCTGTGTCGGCACCGGATCCGGTTCTTGTTTTTGATGGGCTATCGCTAGACCCTAATACTCACAGCATTTTCCAGATGGATTCCGACAAACGGACTGATTTTGACATGACCCCACCGAGTTCAAATTGTTGCGACTTCTAATAAAACATGCGGACGAGGTCCTGTCGCGCGAAACTATCGTGAAAAGCGTCTGGGATGAAGAGGGGGCGGTGATGCCGCGCATGATAGATGTGCAGGTTTACAACATACGGGCAATACTGCGCCAGGTCGGCCGTGAGCACATGATAGAGACGGTGCCACGGATGGGATATCGAATAACGAGTCGAAGTGCCCTTTGAAAGCGGGTGGCTCCCGGGTAATCACGGCCACGCACATAATCGCGACGACCATGCTCATGAAGACGAGATCCAGAAGATTTTCGCCCTGTCCGGTGTGTTTACCGTTTCCATTTTCGAGGATGGGTACCGCCCGCTTTCCGGATTACGCCGGCGACGGAGGGTTCACGGCTGGACGCTTCCGCGGTGTCCGTTACCACGGTGCGACCCGATAGGAGGCAACAGACATTCGCGCTGGCGAACCGTGGCGGCTATCTGGAGCCGAAGGAAGATATTCCCGTTTACTCGATAGACTCCCCACTGGTTTGGCAGCGCTGGCCTGAGCGGCCGTCCTGGACCGAACAACGGTCGTTCAAAAGTAAAACGCCATTGGCGCCTCCGGGTCGAGGGCGTGTGAAAACGCCAAAGTACTCGGTTTTCGGGTGTCGCTTTACCCTTCCCTACGCACTGCTAGGCCAATACAGCGCGATCTGACGGGTCGATTTTTTTTGAAGACCACATTCAACGCGTGTTTTCACACAGCCTTATATGGACACCGCCCGGTTTGCCAAGTTGATCCTTTGTGATACGTGAACAAGGTATCGGCTGCGGTCTTATATGCGGCCTTTTGCAAGCCGAAGCTGCGGGCCCTGATGGAATTCGCCAGGAACGTCCTCATCTCGGTCACGTGCTTGAAGCACAAGACTGTGTTCAGGTTTGCGTTCCTGCGGTCCGACCTGTCTCGCCATCACATTGAAATCAACCTTAGCAACCTACCAGTTCCACAACGATTCAAAGTGCTCGTCCTGTTATGCAGGTCTGTTGCTCACATGATGCGCTTCATACGAAGTCCCGTGAGCGAGGATCGCCCAAGCGATTCGTGCCATTTTGTTCGCCATGGCCACTGTTGCTACATTTGCTGGACGTCGCACCTGTATTGCCTTTTGCCATGCGGTTGGTACCTTGGTGTGACACAGAACAGAACGCGCCCCATGTATCAGCAACGTACGCAAGTATGGGTCGCCACGTCGGGAGATCGAGCCCAGCCGTATCTTTCCTCCGGTACCATTCTGACGAGGAACAAGTCCCAGAAACGCAGCGAACTCGCGCCCCGACCTGAATGTCTTCGCATCTCCAATTGTAGCTACCAACGCCGTTGCAGTCAGGCGGCCGATACCCGGCACTTCGGAGATCGCACGACATGCCGCTTCGTGTTTCTGCCAGGCGCCAATCCGCTTCTCAAGTTGATCGATGTCCTCCTCAAACAGGTTGATGCGACGCAATTGTTCGAGAAGGTTAAGAAGTATCGATCTTGGCAGGGTGTCTTCGAGTTCTGCCATGCGCTCCCTGATCTCGTCGAGTCCTGCTACGCGTCCTGCGCGAAACGTAACGCCGAATTCATACAGCAACCCACGCAGCTGATTTATCTGCATCGTTCGAAACTTGACGAGCAACGAGCGCATACGATGAAGGCTTAGCATCACTTGCTGATCCTCTGTCTTGGCGGCAACTGTGCGCATGCCGGGTTGCTGCACCGCAGTCCAGATTGCCCGGGCGTCCGCCGCGTCAGTCTTGTTCGTTTGCACGAAAGGTCGAATGAATTGGGCGTGTAATAGCACCACCTCGTGTCCGAGCGCGCGAATCTTGCGCGCCCACCAGTGAGCACTTCCGCAAGCTTCGAGGGCGACGCGACCAGCGGGGCGCTGCGCCAGAAATGCAATTAAATCGTCGCGTCCGAACTTCCGATTCGCGATCTCGCCAGTTTGGGCGTCGACCCAGTACATCTGGAACACCCGCTTTGCAATATCGAGTCCGTATGTCGTAGCATTCATCTGGGGCCTCCGTTCCTTAAGTGGTTGTGTCGCAACTCCCACTTTGGCACATTGATGCCGTTCGGTCCTGGAGGCCCTCTATCGGCCCAATTCCCCGGAGGGAGGGCGGTGTCCATTCCATCTCGGTCGACTTCTGCCGGATGCTACCCAATCGACGGCGTACGACCTTGTCGATGCAGCGTCGGACCGGCTTCGGGCCAGTTACTGCCGTTCGACACGGCCCGTGAATCATTGCTAACCGACGTGCAGTTTGCCCTGAAGGAGTAACCGGTCGTGTTGGCCTTCTTCCGACAGCATGGCCGTCGTCCATTCAGGCTATTCGAGGTAGCCCGGCGCCAATACGTAGCTCAATAGCTGCGCTGTATATCACCGGTTATACGCCTCGCGTTGCGCTACCTCAGCAGTTGGTCATGCTGCTGAGATGCCAGACGTTCGCTGGCGGCGCATTCAGCCACACTGTTTTGATGCGGTGCCAGCGCAAGCCTATAGGGGCGACGAACGGGACGCGCGGTTGATACGTGAACTGCACAAGACGTCGAGCCCGGTCCGCGTAAAGGAGTTCGGCGAAGGCCGCAACCGTTGGTTCGACGACACCAGACGAAAGCGAACGAAACGGCAGTCCGGAGACAATAACCGTCTTCGCTGGCAGGTTTTGCAATACCGCGACGTTCTTATGAAACGCACCGCCGACCACATGTGCCCGAGGAAATCGCCCTCTCAGTTCGGCGGCCAATTGATCTCCGAGCTCGAATACGATCAGCCGCGCTGATGGGTGCCTGCGCACGAGAGAATCCGTCACGACGCCGGTGCCGGCGCCCACCTCGACGATTGCCTCGAACGACTCGACACCGTCCGCCATGGCGTCGGCGAGACAGCGCGACGAAGGAGCCACTGCCCCTACGGTTGCAGGGGCTTTTAACCATTGTTTGAAGAAACTCAGGCTCATGTGTGGCGCGACAGTCTGGATGAGAGGCGCGCGACAAACAGGATGAGAATGTCGCGGCGAGCTTGATGATGCCGTTGTTGATTGACGCTGACAAGCGATTAAAGTTGATTGACGCGCGTTCGTTGATTGACGCTGGGCAATGTCGGATTAGAGTGTGCGTCAGGCGACGCGTGTCATGATTCGTTCTCTGGAGTCGCAGGCATGCCGACATTGTTTGGCGTGGCATAGCGCGCAGGGCGTCCTGGCCCCTGCTGTTTGCGCTGCATGGCGGTGCGCCGCCGGTAGCTTTCGACATTCATCTCGAAGATGGTCGAATGATGGACCAGCCGGTCGACCGCGGCCAGCGTCATGGCGGGGTCGGGGAAGACCTTGTTCCAGTCACCAAACGGCTGGTTGGCGGTTAGAAGAAGGGATCGGCATTCGTATCGGGCGCTGATCAGCTCGAATAACACGGAGGTTTCGGCCTGATCCTTGGTGACGTATGCAAAGTCGTCGAGAATGAGCAGGTCGAAGCGGTTCAGACGGTTGATGGCGGCTTCGAGCGCCAGCTCGCGACGTGCAACCTGGAGCCGCTGCACAAGGTCGGAGGTGCGGGTGAACAGGACCTTCCAGCCTTTGTCCAGCAGGCTCAGTCCGATGGCCGACGACAGGTGCGACTTGCCGCCGCCAGGCGTCCCGACCATGATCAGGTTGGCGCCGTTGCGCAGCCACCCATCGCCGGCACACAGTGCCGAGACCTGTGCTTTGGAGATCATTGGCACTGCATCGAAATCGAAGGTCTCCAGCGTCTTGCCCGGTAGCAGCCGGGCCTCCTTCAGATGGCGTTCAATACGACGTCTATCGCGTTCGGCAATCTCGTGTTCGGCCAGCGCCATGATCAGGCGTGCCGCGGGCCAGCCCTCCTTGTCGGCGCGCTCGGCGAAGGCTGGCCAGATCTGTTTGACAGCGGGTAGCCGCAAATCGTTGAGCAGCAGCGACAGGCGGGTAGCATCGAAATCGTGGCTCATGCTGTCATCTCCTGATCCAGGGTAAGCAGGGCTTCGTAGTCGCGCAACGAAGCCAGTTGTACGTGCACTTGTGGGACAGCTGCCGGATCCGGAGCAAAACGCGAGCGCAGTTCGTCCAGATCGGGTAGTCGACCATCGGCCAGGTTCTGTTCGAGCGCATGGGCCAGCTCGGCCTCGCAGGCGCGCTCGTGAGCCAGGCTCAGCAACTCCACCATGGTCTTGCACGCCGCGCGCGAGGACAGTTGCTCGCACAGGCGATCGAAGGTCAGCCGATAGGCCTCGCGCGGGAACAGCTGGTCGCGGTACACAAGGTTGAGCAGCGCCATCGGCTTGCGGCGCAGCGCGTGAATGACATGCCGGTAGTCAATGACGTGGCCATGCTTGCCGCTGGTGCCTGGGCGGCCACGCCGCAACGTCATCAGGGCCGTGCCGCCCAGGAACAGTTCCAGCCGGTCGTCGTACAGCCGCACCCGCAACCGGTGGCCGATCAGCCGCGACGGAACGGAATAGAAGACCTTGCGCAATACGAAACCGCCGGTGGAGGTGATGTAGACACGCGTTTCCTCGTAATCGCTGGTGCGCGTGTTGGGCAGAAGCTGCAGGAACGGCACTTCCGCCTTGATGCGCTTGCCATTACGCGCGTTGATGCGGCTGACGATCTCGTCGATGAAGCAGCGATAAGCGGCAAGGTCGATGAACTCGACGCTGCCGCGCAGCAGCAGCGCGTCGCGGATCGCACTCTTGAGGTGACCATGAGGACTCTCAATGGCGCCGTTCTCGTGTGCGACTCCACGGTTGTTGCGCGTGGGCTGCATGCCGTAGTGAGCACATAGGGCTTCGTAACGCGTGGTCAGATCGTCGCGCGCATCGCGATCCAGATTGCGAAACGCCGCCGACAGACTGTCGCTGCGATGCTCGAGCGGTGCTGCGCCAAGTGCCCAGAGCGCGTTCTGAAGCCCTTCGGCGAGGGCAACATAACTCTCGCCACCGAGAATGACGTGAGCGTGTTCAAAGCCCGAGCAGGCCAGACGGAAGTGATACAGGCGATGGTCCAGCGCGGCGCCGGCCACGGTGACGCCGAGAGCCTGCATCTCGGTGAAATCGGACAGCCCGAGCCGACCGGGCTGATGTACCTGGCGAAACATGACCTCGCGTTCCTCGCCATGCAGTGCCCGCCAGACGCGGATGCGCCGCTCCAGTGTGCGGCGCACGTCACGTGAGAGCTGCGGATGGCGCCGAAGCATCTCTTCCAATACTGCAACGGGCCGGATGCCTGGAGCGGAGGTCAGTAGTGGAACAATCTCCGCGTCGAAAATCCCGGCCAACGGATCCGCGCGCCGGCGCTCGCGCGGCGCCTTCTTCTGCGATGGCAACCGTGGATCCTCTTCGATGCGGTAGGCGGTGGCGACGCTAAACCCGGCCCGGGCAGCCGCCTCGGGTGGCGCTTCCTTGAGTCTGTGCTTCATGTAGAGCCTCATCTGGTGGTCGTTGACGTGGCGTCCGGGCACGGCGCACCTCCCATGGCATGGAAGGTTTGTTCATACCCGATCTACCGCGACTACCAAAAAAGCTCCCGGTGAAGGTCGCCTCCTGGCGCGGCATGGCGGCAGCGGTTCCGGGCTACGCCCGTTCCCGCTGCCGCCATGCCCGTTCTCTCATCCTGACTGACGCGCTCCTCTCATCTTGATTGACGCGCGGCACTCATGCGCTGGAAACACGACGCCGGACGGTCTACGGATCTATCCGTGTCATGATGCAATTGCGGAAACCACGCGAGGATATCAGGTAGTAGTTAACACGAAGCGGACACGGACATGACAAATTTGCCATGGGGTACTTTTTGATCCGAGGCTGACCGTCCGTTCTGGAGAAAACCGAAGGGCCGCAGCGGAGTCGACTGCTGCCTGATCCTGCGAATGCCGCTCGTTCCGCAATGAGAATGCGACGGACGCTCGCGTATCGCCCTTCAGTAGCTGCGACCGCTTATGCGTGAGATGACCGAGTTGGTTTGAGCGGCGGCCAGTTCCGCCCGCAGGTCTGCCCATCTGGCGATTAAGGTAGTATCTGGCGTCAGAAAAAGCGGCCGCGTTGCCCAGCCGACGACATGGGCGCCGTTCCATTGCGTCTCAAAGATGCGCAGATCCTCGTCGTCGCTCACGCCCGCGTTCACCAGATCATCGAAGGACTCGAGGTTGAACAGTTCGAGCTCGTCCTGATGGATACCCGACACCAGCGATATAGCCGAGCAGAAGAAGCGCCGCGCTTCCTTGCGGGTGGCACGCAGCGCGAACGCGTCGACGATCCCGTCAGGCGTCTGCCACACCATCCGGTAAAGCAGCTTGCGGCATTGTTGCGATAGCCCGCTCATGGAGAACCTCATGCTTTTGGAGCACCGCCGCGCCTTGACATTGAGTGGCGATCTGTACGACAGGCCGCGGATGCCATTCCCGCCAATGCCAGCAGATGAACTATCGCCTTCCCTCACCCACCGTGCGACGAGGTATGCGTCCGCCGCCATCATACCCAGCGATCACTTACTGCTTGCCGGAAGCGAGTTGCTGGTTGCGCTCAGCAAGAAACTGGATCAGACCGTCAACACCGCTTTCCTTGATCTTGTCACTGAACTGCTGCCGATATGTCTGGATTAGCCAGACGCCGAGCACATTCAGGTCATACAACCGCCAGCCCTGCGGTGTGCTATACAGCCGGTAGTCGATCTCTGCTGGTTCGCCGTTCCTGGTTGCAACCGTACGCACCACCACGTCCGTATCGGTTGGAGCGATGTGTATCGGCGGGTAGTCGATCCGTTGGTCTGGACGGAGCTGACCGATAGCACCCGAATAGGTGTGGATCAGGAGCATCTTGAACTGTTCGACCAGTTGCTGCTGCTGCGCGGGCGTAGCCGTCCGCCAGTAACGACCCATCGCCAGTGACGTGGTGCGGTGAAAATCGGTGTAGGGAAGAATGTCCCGGTTTACGATATCAATGATGCGAGGAATATCGTCCGGCGCGATCGCTCGGGTCCGCACCTCGTCGAGTATCTGTTGCGTCGCGGTCTTGATCAGAAGCTGAGGCTCCGATTGGTCGACTTGCGCGTACGCCGCACCGCCGAACGAGAACAACGCTGCGCAAAGAGTCAGTAGAGAAAGTGTCTTCATGTGCAGAGTCCTGGCTGGATGCGTTGGCTTGCTGCTATGAAGTATCCTCCATCTACGCCCGAATGCGTCGCGGCAGCACTCGTCGCTGTTTCAAGTCCGAAACTGGCCGAACTTGTGCGAAAAAGATCGGGGCAACCAGGAGCAACGTCACAGATCGACCCCAACTCGGCCGTTGCGGCTCTCTGCCGACAAATGGCCGTTCATGTATGTCGAACGGTCATCTCGGCACGGCACTAGTACAGAGAGCCGGTAGGGCAGCGCGTGATGCGCGAACCGGCTTACGGTCTTTCGGGAGCCACGCTGGCGTGCATGCCTTACCTATCAGTGCCGCCAGCTGCGCGATTTGCGATATTTTTTATCGCTTCGATACCTGCACGCATTTTTTCAGCAGCGGAAGCGTTGGCTGAGTGAACGCTGACTCTGGGTGGAGCGAATCCTCCAAGCGCTACGGCCTCCTCTATCCACAGGATCACGTCATAGCCGGTTCCATGCTCGTCATCACCCAAATCGTGGTCCAGATTAATCTCCGTCACCTCCCCGGACTCAAGCAGCCGTATGGCCTCAGACGGCCAATACACCCTCACCCAGCCAACCGGGGGGATGCGTTCGTCATCCAGAAATACCTTCATGTTGATCAGTGGCGCCAGTTGACGCGCCGTGCCCCGGGCAGAGGCAGGCATCCGCTTCCATTTTTGAGGTCCTCAATTCGACCTGCTGTCCCGGTGGGAAGTCCGCATGCGCACAAGCTTGGATAATCGATTGGCACTCACGCAGCAGTTCGACCGTGCGGGCAATGTCGGCACACCCCGATTGGTCGGGTATGGGAAATGGTTTTTCGTGCTTCGCGACGGTCATTGTTTCCCCGGTCAGTAAGCGCCCGGGTCTTACAATGGAAACACCCTGTCTTCCGGATTCGCTGATCAGCTTTTTGTGCCAAAGGTCACGCAGATGTTTTTGCTGGCCTTGCTCCGGCACGTCGATCTTAAAGCAAAGTTTGTTTTCCTTCGGACTCGTCTCGATTTGAAGATAGACCTTACAGCCGGCTGCTGGAACGCGCTTTCCGAAATAGCCGTAAAAGCCGCCAGCACCGTTGTGTACATAAGCCCATTGCCCGCTGCCTAATTCCTCCTTCAGTCGCGACACGAAACCGATTCTTGCTTTTCCACCCCATTTCGCAATCGGTGTGGATTTGTAACTCTGTACCTGATTCTCAATGTGCCGCAGTCGGCTCGCGAAATCGTCAAGGATATGACTGGTCGCGCGCGCGCCTTGCCGAGTTCACTTTCGAAAAGCTCGAGTAGATCTGACCGCCGCAGTATCGAATATCCATCAAGCAGCACAGGCGAATAATTGCTCTGATCGCCCGTCTGTATGTATGTATGCAACCGGCGACTAATAGGCTGCTTGAGGCCGGTTTCGGCGTGATCCTTATATCGCCGAAGCTGTCCGCGGCTTTGCTCGGTGCCGACTTTGTCTTCAATGACGATAACAATGTCCCGATTGACCCAGCAAAGGATGTCGATACGCGCCTTCTGCCGCTGTATCTCCACAGTTTCGATGCGTGCCGGCGCCGGGGCATCTGTGTGGCCAGCGAAGATCAACGAGAGGAACGCTCGGCCCAATGCGCACAACTCAGGACACACGCTTTCATATTTTGAATCCGCCGCTTCTAGAAGCCAGCATATAAATGCGTCTTGCGACAATTCGGAGGTCGCATATTTGAACAAGTTTGGTCTCACCGAAGCGTCCCGGGTATTCGTTTTGATATCGCGCCCAAAATCATCGCCAACGGGGCGCGCGGCGGATCGCGAATCATAGCGCACTGTCCTGAGAGACTGCGCACCGTTTGAAAGACACTGCGCTCAGCGGTCACGTGTGTTCTGTCTTCGGGGCTAAAGCAGCCACCGGACCGGCCGCATAAAGACGATGGCAAACGGCTGCGCATGGCCGGTTGGCTGAGGTCGTCGCCACACGACGTCTGGACAAGCAGATTGCTGCTCTCCCCCTAGAAGGCTTGCCGCCGCAGTTATGCCGGAGATACGTCGTGCCGTTATAGCCACATCCGTCGCTCCCGCCAGGGGACAGCAACAGTCATGCAGCAAGCCAATCCTTACTAAAGTTTTCTTCTCACATGCCGTTAGACCGAGCGCTCTCCGTAAATAACAATCTAATCGAGGACCGAAAATGTTGCTCCCCAAAACAATCGCAGCCTTGGCCATTACCGCAACAGTTTCTGGATGCGCCTTTAACGTCCAAGTGGCGTCGCAATCAGGAGCTGCGGAAGTGATGACGAACAAGGTGCGGCAAGAAAAGGCATATGTCGTCTTCGGAGACAGCCTGGTTACAGCCGGTCGAGATGTGAAGTCGGGCTTCGCATGCGGCGCTCACAAATACCCGATGTATATCGGCCCCGCACTGCAAAGCTCAATTTCTCGGACCGTCGAAGCTGCCTATCCGAACGCAATCAACACTGGCTCACAAGTCCCGTCGTCTGCCGACGGAATCGTCATGAAGTTTGATCTCGCAGATTTCGATCCTCGCATCCGCTTTCTTCCCGGCTTTTGGGTTCCGACAGCCGACGCGAACGTCGACCTCGCGATCAAGGCCCGGTTGACTGACGCAAAAGGAAAGGAACTGTTAACCACGACGTTCAGGGGACAAGGGCACGCCAGCGAAGATGGATCATGCCCTATAGGGGCCGACGCACTCGGTCAAGCTGCGCAGAAAGCGATCGCTAATGCCATGGAGAGTTTCGTCGATAAGGTCTTCAACACCGGTGCCCTCGACGCGGCCCTGGCGACAACCGTAGCAAAAGACGCCGCACGAGTGCCCTGAATAACGATCCGGAATCGGTCCGTGTAGACAACGCGCAGACTGCTCTATCGTCCTCCCCAAGAATCCTGTTTCAGATAGCGGGGGGAGGTTCGCCACTCGCCAGATGCTTTCGAGCAGGCAAAAGCAGCTCATTCTTTTGGCCGGGTAACAAGTGACTCGCGCTGCCGCCAGCCGGACAATCGCCCCTTGCGAACGGGCTAACGGAAGACGGCAGCGTCGAAGGTAGCTTCGCCGACTTGTTAATGAGAACGCATGGGACAGCATGCGGACAAATAACCCGAATGAACCCAAGCATCGAAGGCATCATTTATGGACTGCCACGCCAGTTTGTCTGCCTCGCCTGAACGGTCTCGGTGCCAACGACGGCGTAGAGGTTATCGCACTTGGCAACGTGCGGGATACCGAATTTATACAAGCGTCTTCGAGTCCGCGATTGATCAGGGTGTTTGCCGTCGAATGTGCAGGAGCAAGCACATTTCGTCCCGTTTTCGGTGGGGCACATGCGCTGGCTAGTAACTAGTGCGATGAAATCGGTGGCGACGCAAGCGAGAATAACCGCTTCGTTTCAGAACGCGACGCGTGGATGATCAATGGACGACCGGCTGGCTATGGTCGCGCCGCGTCGGTACGCTCTTTAAGCTCATCATCGCTTGGGTGCTCCTGACCCACTCCGGACGTTGGACCTGGCGCCATCTAATCGGCAGCTTTCAGAGGCGCAGCGGTCATTCATTCGAGTCTGTCGGTTGCGTCATCGGCCGACGATACCGGAACATAATCCATGCGACATGCCCCATGTTCGGGGCGCTGCATACAAACCGGCCACAGGGACGGCTAGCCTTAAGCAACGAGACGAATTGCCGATTGTGGCCCTGCGTTGCCCACCCGTCACGACACGCTTTCCCCAATAGGAGGCAGGCTAAATTGGAAGACGGCGCCGCGCCCGGTATTGCTGGATGCCCACAGCTGTCCTCCGTGGGCTTCGATGATCGAGCGGCAGATCGACAATCCCATGCCCATTCCGTTGGACTTCGTCGTGAAGAAAGCCTCGAACAGCCGATCCGCATTTGCCAGATCGATGCCCGGGCCAGAGTCCTGTACAGCCACGACCACGTGCCCCTCCTTATCCCGACGGGACTCGATCGTTAATTCACGTGGCTCATCACCAATGTCGGCCATGGCCTGGATACCGTTTATGACCAGATTGATGATCACTTGCTGAAGCTGGACCCGATCGCCGAGCAGCGGAGGCAGGTCGGAGGCGAGCTTGAGGCGCAACGAAACGCGATGATTGAGAACCTCGCGCTGAACCAGGGACACAACGTCGTTGACCACATCGTTGAACTCCAGTTGCGTCTTCTGCGGGGCAGCCCCTCTGGTGAGCGAGCGGATACGAAGGACGATTTCGCTCGCGCGCCTACCTTCGGCGATCATAAGCTCCACGCAGGCCCGTAGCTCCTCCGGTTGCGGTGTCCTGTGGCCGAGCCATCGCAGGCAGGCTTCGCCGCTGGTCACGATTGCACCGAGCGGCTGGCCTACTTCATGGGCGATGGATGCACTCAGTTCCCCAAGGGTTGTTACGCGAGCTGCATGAGCGAGCTCCGCCTGCAATGCCAGCAACTGCTCCTCCGCTCGCTTCGCCTCGCCCCGCCGCGTTGCAAGCTCCGCCTCGGCCTTCTTGCGCTCGGTCAAATCGAGCACGAAAGCAACACCTTCGGTCCCACCTTTTTCGAACTTCGCCGCGCCGATCAAGACGGCCGCGCGGCTGCCGTCCTTCCTGTAAAACTCCTTCTCGTAGGGCTGTACCGTCCCGGTCATCTTGAGTTCCAAGGTTCGTTGATTGTCGTACTCGAGCCATTCGGGCGGCGTCAGGTCCGTCCAGCGCACGCGCCCTGTCACGAGATCCTCGCGGTCATGTCCCACGATACGGAGAAATGCGTCATTGGCCTCGAGAATCGCGCCTGCCAGGTCCCAGATGAAGATGCCGACGATATTGGCGTCGACGAGGCGCCGGATCCTCGCTTCGCGTTCTGCGAGATCGCGGTACAAGAGCGCGTTCTCAAGAGTGATCGCGGCCTGCGAGGCCAGCAGTTCCAGGACCGTCACGCGTTCAGGCGTGAACGCATGTGTGGCCAGGTTGTTCTCCAGATACAACACGCCGATCAAGTCGGAACGCCGCACTAGCGGCAGGCACAACACCGATTTCGGCTGTCGGCGGACCAGGTAGTCGTCCGCCGAAAACGGATTCGATCGCGTCGCATCGTCCAGCAGCACCCGTTCCTGGCAGCGGCGGACGTAGCAGACGATGGAACTCGGCATCGCCGGGCCGAGCGTTGCTGATTCCGGCCCCGCCGATTCGGGGAGTGACTGATTCAGGTGCCGCTGCACGTGAATCGTCTGCTGTTCCGTGCTCGCTTCGGCCGCGAGGACCAGGCTCTCATTGCGTGCGAGCAGCAGCTGTCCAGACTGCGCGCCGGCATTTTCGAGCACGATGTGCATCAGCGTGTCGACCAGGTCCTCCAGCAGGATTTGGCCCGAGATAGCCTGCGAGGCCTTGGCGACTGACAGCAGGTCCAGTTGCGCCACGTTGCCGGGCGAGGTGGCGGATCGTGAAGCTGATGGTGCGCGTACTGGCGTGCGCTCGTCGAGCTGCCGGACCTTGGCGTGCGCGCCCCAGCGCGCGAAGCAACTACGCGCCTCGTCAAGCTGGGTGCGGCCTGCGCTCGTGAACCCGCGGTCCAGAAAAAATCCCGCAGCCAGCTCGTGTGCGACGCCTTCATTCTGGACGAAGCCGTTCTCGCGGGCCGCTTGAATCGCCTCTTCGTACAAACGCATGGCCTCGGCGTCTCGCCCTTCGACGCGGGCGATCTCGGCCGACACCAGGGCGTGCTTGTCGGCGAACGTCGGTGGATAGTTGTCGGCCCACTCGCGCAGCTGCGCCTGGTGCACTGCCAGCCGGTCGCGCCAACCATTGCGCTCGTCGGCAGAGGCGTTCTTGTAGAGCGCTGCCACCGTAAGCGCGGTGTAGTAGTAATAGTCGAGCAGAGGGAAATGGGCGGTCGAGGACCAGAGTAGCGCATTCGCCTGGTCGGCTGCCGCGAGCGCCTCGGGGTAGTCTCCCGACAGGAACCGCGACTTCGCTTTCACGATCCAGTACCAGCAGACCGTGGTGGGCATCCGCTTGCCCGCCAGCAGCTGCGCTTCGAACGCCGCTTCGTCGAACTGCGCGTCGTTGAAACTGGACAAGGCAGCAGTGCGGCCCTGCATGGCCGCAATGAAGCGCTGCTGGGGGACGATGACGTCCTCAATGTCGCGGAACTTGCTCTTGTGCACGAAGTCCTGGGCGATCTCCGACTCGCGCCACACCGCATCGAGCGGATCGTTCCGCAGGAGAAGGAGCATGACGATATGGAGCATGCCGTAGCACGCGTAGGTCAGGTCCCCCGTCCCGGCCGCGGTGCGGAGGGACGCGCGGACGAAATCGATCGCGGTCGCCAACGGATGGGTCCAGAACGCGGCGATTGCCGTCGCATCCTGAACCTTCGCTCGATACGTGAGGAAGCCGTGTTTCTCGACCAGGTCGCATCCCAGCCTCGCGAGACGATACCCCTCGGGGTAACGCTGAAAAGCCGGTCCAAGGCTGAACCCCAGGTAGCCACAGGCGTGCGCGGAAGCGCCGTTCACGCCGTGCCGCATGCTGAGATTCAGGGTGCGGCACAGTTCCAGACAAAAAAGATTGCGATCGGTAACGTAGGCTGAGTTCGAAAGCACACACAACAGACGCGTGGCGGCCTGCACTTCCAGATCCTGCATCAGCGGCAGCTCGATCAGGTCCTCGATCGGGCGGCCTTCCAGGTTGCGCCAGACTGTCTCGTATTCGGCCTCAACCTGTTCCCAGCTTGGGTGCGCCGGGATGTCGATACCGAACAGCCTCAAGCACGCGAGCGCGCTGTCGATGGCTTGCGGGTTCTCCGACTTCACGATATGGAGCAGGACCTTCAAATCGTAGACGGCCGCCATGTCGACTTTCGACGCCCCCCGCTGCAGTAGCTCCGCAAGCAGTTCCTCCGCTCGATCGAGTTCACCGGTCAGAAACTCGCATTCCGCGCATTCGAGCCGCAGGCTGAACATTAACTCGTACTGGCTGGCCCAATACGTCTCGTCGAGCAGCGCCATACCGGCGGCGAGGTACAGGCGCGCCGACGCAAAGGCCGCCGAGGCCTTGGCCCGGCGCCCGGCACGCAGGTCGATCGCCGCCACCCGCGCCTTTTCGTCCCGGTCTACCAGCCATGCAGCGCCCCGATTGAGCTGGTTTGCGACATCGAACACATGCTCGGCGAGCTCGTGCGCCGTCATGCTCGCCAACAGCGCGCGGCCGATGCGCAAGTGGACTTCGGCACGGTCCGCTTCGGGTATCAGCGAATAAGCGGCCTGCTGGATCCGGTCGTGCAGGAACTTGCCAGTGCCATCGGTGCGCGCAATCAAGCTTTCGCGCGTAGCCGCCGCAAGACCTTGCTCGGCCTCGACCGTTGAATGCCCGCTGACCAGAGCCAGATGGCGCAGGTCGAATGTGTTGCCCAGGCAAGCGGCCAACTGCAGCGCTTTCTGCGCAGGGGTCGGCAGTTGACGCAACTTTCCCACCATCAGGTCGACGACGTTGTCGGCGAAGTCCTTCGCCTTGATCTGATCCAGGTCCCACTGCCAGACCCGGTGTTGCGCATCATGCCGCAGCAACCCCTCCTTGTTCAACGCGTCCAGGAACTGGATAAAGAAGAACGGGTTGCCCTCGGTGCGCTCACAGACCAGCCGCGTTAGCGGCTCGCAGGTGGCGGGTGCCGCATGGAGCGTGTCGGCCACTAGCTGGTTCAGATGCACGACCGACAGCGGCGCGAGTTGGAGGTCCGTCACCGGCGCGCTACTGTGGCGGATCGTCTCGAGGGTGGTCACGAGCGGATGCGATGCGTCGACTTCGTTATCGCGATAGGCGCCGATCAGCAGCAGAAAGCTCGTGTCCGGATGAGTGAGCAGGTGCTCGATCAACGTCAGGCTGGCCGCATCGATCCACTGCAGGTCGTCCAGGAAGAGGACCAGCGGATGGTCCTCGCTCGTGAACGCCGTCACGAATTGACGGAATACCATGCGGAACCGGTTTTGCGCCTCGGTCGGCGGGAGTGCCGGCACCGGCGATTGCGGGCCGATAATCAATTCGACCTGGGGCAGCACATCGACAATGAGTTGGCCATTGACCCCGACCGCGGCCTGGATCTGCTGCCGCCAGCCGGCGATGCGCGCCTCGCTTTCGGCCAGCAATTGCCGCACCAGTTCGCGAAATGCTTGCGTGAGGGTGGCATAGGGAACATCGCGCTGGTACTGATCGAACTTGCCGGCAATGAAATAGCCATGGTTCGCGATAATCGGCCTGCGCAACGCGTCGACCAGCGACGACTTGCCGATGCCGGAGTACCCGGAGACGGTCGCAAGCGCCGCCTGACCGGTGGCGGCCATGCGCTCGAAGGCGCCGAGCAACCTCGCTGCTTCGTGGTCCCGCCCGTACAGTTTGTGTGGGACTTGGAAACGCTCCGATAGATCGTCCGTGCCGAGCGGGAACGGCTCGATCCGGCCTGAGGCCTGCCATTGCACCAGACACCGATCGAGATCGGCCTGTAGCCCGTACGCACTCTGGTAGCGGTCTTCCGGTAGCTTGGCCAACAACTTCATCACGATATCCGACACCGGCTGCGGCACCTCGGGCGCGATCTCACTCGGGGGGGTCGGCATGCGGGCAATATGACAATGCGCCCATTCCAGCGGATCGTTCGCCTGAAACGGCAACTGGCCGGTCAGCATCCGATAGAGCAACACGCCCATCGAATAGCAATCCGTCCGGGAATCGACCGGACGATTCATGCGGCCGGTTTGCTCGGGGGACACGTAAGCCCAATCGCCCGCGGGGACGGTGACGTCCTCTGGTGAAACGGTGTTGTGCTCCTGAAGCGTCGTCGCGCGGCTGAAATCCACTAGCCGAACTTCGCCCGTCTCTTGCGTGACCAAAATATTGGCTGGCCTGATATCGCGATGAATGACCTCGGCGGTATCGAGGCCCGCCAATGCATCCGCCAGATGGCGGCCGATACGCAGGCAAAGAACCGCATCCCTGCGCGGCTCACGACCTAAAACGGCTTCGAGCGACTCGCCTGCAGCGACCGAGAATTTACTACTCCGAGACCCAGAAGGCGCTGATGTGGGACCGATGGCGCAAGGGCGATACGATTCATCAGATTGCCAAACTGTTCGATCGAGGCCATTCTTCGATTCAGCGGATACTATCGGAGACCGGCGGCATCCAGCCGCTGCAAAGGCACCGCGCGCCACGGGCATTGACGCTCGCGGAGCGCGAGGAGATATCCCGCTCCCTGGTGTCCGGATTATCGATTCGGGCGATAGCAGCCAGGCTGGGACGGGCTGCGTCCACTATAAGTCGCGAGTTGCAGCGCAACGGGGGCAGCCAGGGCTATCGAGCAAGCCAGGCGGATGTGATCGCCTGGGAGAGGGCACGTCGGCCGAAGGTTTGCAAATTGGTGCAAAACCAGACGCTGGCGCGAGTTGTCGCTGCAAAGCTGAAGCTGCAGTGGTCCCCTGAGCAGATTGCAGGTTGGCTCAGACATGCTTATGCGGTCAACAAGGACTACCTGGTGTCGCACGAGACAATCTATCGGAGCCTCTATATTCAAGCTCGTGGTGCCCTGAAAAAGGAATTGCTTGAGCACTTGCGACGCTCTCGAACCATGCGCCGGTCCCGTCATCCCACACTGAAAACTGAGGGACGCACGAACATTCGCGACGCCGTATCGATCAGTGAACGCCCCGCTACGGCGGAGGATCGCGCAATACCCGGGCACTGGGAAGGTGACTTGCTGTATGGCAACGCTACGAGCCAGATTGCAACTCTCGTCGAACGTCAAAGTCGATTCGTGATGCTGGTAAAAGTCGCCAGCAAGGATTCTGAGGCTGTGGTTGACGCGCTGATACGACACGCCAGCAAGTTACCTCGGGAACTATATAAATCGCTGACGTGGGACAGGGGTTCGGAAATGGCCGACCACAACCGCTTTACTGTCGCTACCGACATTGAGGTCTATTTCTGCGACCCACAGCATCCCTGGCAACGCGGTTCGAACGAAAACACGAATGGGCTTCGGAGGCAATACTTCCCTAAGGGTACTGATCTATCTGCCTACTCACAGACCAGGCTGGATGCCGTAGCCAGGCGGCTCAACGAACGTCCCCGAAAAACACTCAACTTCGATACGCCAGCTGAGCGATTTAACCAAATCGTTGCATCGACCGGTTGAATCCCCCGCCGGCTATTGCCGGAGGCGGATGTCGCTGCACGACCCTCATGCGACGTTCATGTTATCGCGGCGGACGGCTGCAGTAGCGGTGGGAGCGGACAGTCGGATGCCTTGGGGGGCTTGGCGAGACCAGTGTGACCGGCACTTCTGGCGTCACATTCCGTAATCTGACGACGTTATCCTATTGGGCGACCCCTGCCGCCTGCACCGTGCCGACGAAGCGCTTCGGGTTAGGTCCCCGGACGGTAACATTCAACGATATAGAACTTTCGCTCATGCATAGTCGTCACAACGCCGCTTTCACCGCACTTCTGGCAGCCGCGCTATTCGGCGCAACCACACCTCTCGCCAAGACGCTGCTCGGCTCTCTCTCGCCCTTCATGGTCGCGGGCCTGTTCTACCTTGGTAGCGGTGTTGGTCTCGCCGTCGGAATTCTCTTTCAGCGGTTCCGTCGCACTACCGGTGAACGAGAGAACGAAAGCCGGATTCAGCTCGCCGGGGTGCCCTGGCTCCTTGGCGCAATCGCAGCAGGCGGCGTCGCCGGGCCCGCGCTGCTGATGCTCGGCCTCAGCACGACGCCTGCTGCAACCAGTTCCCTGCTGCTGAACCTTGAGGGCGTATTCACCGCGGTGATTGCATGGGTTGTGTTCCGCGAGAATGTCGACGTGCAGATATTTCTCGGGATGGTCGCAATAGTGTCAGGGGGGGTCGTGCTGTCCTGGCAACCGGGTGCCGCTGGCGTCGCGCCGGGTGCCCTGCTCGTCGTCGCAGCCTGCGTTGCTTGGGCAGTCGACAATAATTTGACACGCAAGGTGTCGGCGAACGACGCGATGGTCATCGCCTGTCTGAAAGGACTGGTCGCGGGCTCAGTCAATCTGTGCATCGCGCTCCTGCTGGGTGCACATCTGCCCGGCATCGGCAAGATTGCGGCAGCCATGCTGACCGGCTTCGCTGGCTACGGCGTGAGCCTGGTTCTTTTTGTCGTCGCCCTGCGAAATCTCGGTACGGCCCGCACGGGCGCGTATTTTTCTGTCGCCCCAATATTCGGCGTCGCGTTATCGCTTTTCCTCTGGCCCGAGGTGCCGTCGCTGTCTTTCTGGATTGCGGCTGCGCTCATGGCTCTTGGAATCTGGCTGCATATCCGTGAGCGGCATAAACATCCGCACACTCACGAGGTCCTGGACCATAACCATCGGCACCGGCACGACGAGCACCATCAGCACACACACGACTTTGAGTGGGACGGTGAGGAGCCGCACACGCATCCTCACCAGCACACGCCTATTACCCACACGCACGCGCATTTCCCCGACATTCATCACCGCTACATCCACTGAGGCTGCAAACGAGTTCTCGCTTTGTCTAGGTGACGGCCGGCGCCTTCCGCAGCCTCCGCCAGAAACCGGTTCACCCAGAACCGACCTGGTCCTCGACGTCGCTCCCAACCAGCTCTCCAGCTAGTTTTGCGAGCCCCTCCGGCCCCAGCTCCCGGGCCTGGTCTGCGGCGATCGTGGTCGTCCCGGACATCCGCCACGTTGGAGCGTGCGTGACACGGCTCGAGTACGAGCCGGCTTCTTGTCAGTCAAATGTCCTGGAAACCTTCTGCGCCAGTGACTGGCAGTCGCATGCCAGGCACTGACGCACCCGGCCCTTCAATTCCATCACAGGCAATCCGCTCTCCGTCGGAATTGAAAAAAAACGTGTTTGTAAAGTGCACTACATACGTGTAGTGTACTTTACATGAATACTCTAACAACTTGGGCCGTACTGGTCCTGACCTTTCCCACCGAGAACGCTACCGCGCGCATGCGGGCCTGGCGGGCGCTGAAAGCGAAGGGCTGCGCCGTCCTGCGCGACGGCATTTATCTGCTGCCGCACACCGCGGAGCGCGAGGACATGCTGGGCGAACTCGCTGGCAGCATCGACGAAGCGGGCGGCACCGCTCATCTGCTGCGGGCGCAAAGCCTGAGCCCGTCGCAGGAAGCAGACTTCCGCGCGTTGTTCGATCGGAACGATGATTACAGGGACTTTGTCGCGTCCCTTGGCGCTGCGCGGAAGACGCTGGCAGGCCAGCCACCCGTGGAGGTCACCCGCCTGTTACGTCGCCTGCGCAAGGACTATGACGCGATTCGGACGATCGACTACTTCCCGGGCGCGGCATCGACCGACGCTGAAATCGCCTGGGAAGACTTTCTGGCGCTCGCGGACACGGTCCTGTCACCAGGCGAGCCGCATGCGGCCGAGCGGGCCATCCGGCCCCTGCGGCGCGACGAGTACCAGGACCGCGCGTGGGCGACCCGGCAACGGCTATGGGTCGACCGCGTGGCCAGCGCCTGGCTGATCCGCCGCTTCATCGATCCGCAGGCACGCTTCCTCTGGCTGGCTTCGCCGGAAGCCTGCCCGCCGGATGCACTTGGCTTCGACTTCGATGGTGCGGTCTTCACGCACGTGGGCGAGCGCGTGACGTTTGAGGTGCTGGTCGTGAGCTTCGGTCTCGACGACGACGCGGCGCTTCTTCGGCTCGGTGAAATGGTGCACGCGCTCGATGTCGGCGGCGCACCGGTACCCGAAGCGGTCGGCTTCGAAGCCGTAATGGCCGGCGCGCGTCAACGCGCGTTGGACGACGATCAACTGCTCGATGAGATGGGTCGCGTGCTGGATTCGATCTACGCGCACTTCGCGACGAGCAAAAAAAATAACAGCGCAGAAGGGCGTTCATGAACCCCACCGCAGCGACCGCACCGGGTTATAGCCTCGGCCAGTTGATGCTTTACATGCTGCGTCTCGGCACCTTCGGCTTCGGCGGCCCCGTAGCGCTGGTCGGCTACATGCATCGCGACCTCGTCGAGCGCCGGATCTGGATCACCGAACAGGACTACAAGGAGGGACTGGCGCTGGCGCAAATGATGCCAGGTCCTCTTGCCGCACAACTCGGCATTTACCTCGGCTACGTCCATTACCGCGTCATCGGCGCAACGGTGGCCGGGATTGCTTTCGTCCTACCTTCGTTCCTGATGGTCGTGGCGCTCGGCTGGGCCTATGCGCAGTTTGGCGGCCTCTCGTGGATGCAGGCCGTTTTCTACGGGGTGGGTGCTGCGGTGGTCGGCATCATCGCGATGAACGCGTACAAGCTGACCAGGAAGACCGTCGGCCAAGACAGGCTGCTGTGGGCGATATTCCTGACGCTCGCGATCGTCACCGTTGTCACCGAGTCCGAAATCGCGTCGCTGTTTATCGCGGGTGGTCTGATCAACTGGTTCTGGCGTGCGCCACCAAAATGGCTTGGCAAGGGCGGACTGAATGCGCTTGCCGTGACGCAGGCGCCCGGCATCAGCGGCGTCCTCAGTGGTCTCGACCTGCCACTGCTCGGCCAGATCGGCCTTTTCTTCGCCAAGGCCGGCGCGTTCGTGTTCGGCTCGGGACTCGCGATCGTGCCGTTCCTCTACGGTGGCGTCGTAACCGAACACCACTGGCTCAACGACAAGCAGTTTGTCGATGCGGTGGCCGTCGCGATGATCACGCCGGGGCCGGTCGTGATCACGGTCGGCTTCATCGGTTACCTGGTCGCGGGCTTCCCGGGCGCCTGCGTCGCCGCGCTTGGGACCTTCCTGCCCTGCTATCTGTTCACCGTCCTGCCGGCACCGTACTTCAAGAAATACGGCAGGTTACCTGCCGTCAAAGCGTTCGTCGATGGTATTACCGCGGCGGCCGTGGGCGCGATCACGGGCTCAGTCATTGTTATCGCGCGGCGCTCGATAGTTGACTGGCCGACCGTGGTGCTTGCCCTTGTGACGGTCGTGCTGCTCTGGCGTTTCAAGAAGCTGCAGGAGCCGGTAGTCGTCGCTGCAGCTGCCCTGTTTGGTCTTGCCGTCTATCCGCTTATCCATTAGCGCGCCATCTGAAGGCACATGCGTGCGCGCATTCCACAAGGAACGTAATCATGGCAACACGTCGTAGCTTCCTGCAGGACACCGCCGCGGTCGGCGCTGGAATCATGTTGGCCCAGGCGCAAACGGTACGTGCCGCAGAAGAGTCCGGCTACACAGACAAGCTCACAGACGCGGACGGCAGGTATGCCGCTGGACCGCTGCCGTTTGCCTACGACGCGCTTGAACCCGTCATCGATGCGCGCACCGTCGAACTGCACTACAACTTTCACCACAAGCCTGCTGTCGCTGCCGCGAACAAGGCTGAAGACGGTCTCGCGAAAGCGCGGGACTCAAACGAGTTCGCGCTGGTGAAGTTCTACGAGAAAGAACTCGCCTTCCAGCTATCGAGCCACATCCTGCACACGATTTACTGGACCAGCATCTCAGGTAAAGGCGGCGAACCGAAGGGCGAGCTTGCCAAAGCGATCGACAGGAATTTCGGTTCCTATGCGAAGTTCAAGGCACAACTGGTCGCCGCAACGATTGCTGTAGAAGCATCGGGCTGGGGCGTTGTTGGTTACCACCCTGCAACAGGCAAGCTCATGATCCTGCAGTGCGAGAACCATCAGAAGCTGACCGCCTGGGGCATCCAGCCCATCCTCATCCTCGACGTTTTTGAGCACGCGTACTACCTGAAGTACCAGAATAAACGCAACGAATACGTCAATCAGGTTTTCAGCCTCATCAACTGGGACAACGCGGCCATGCGGATGCAGGCAGCGTCGCCTGCGCGGCGGCTGACATGAAACGGGTGACGCGCGAACGCCCAGAACCCGACTGACTGGCTACGCGACCACGGACACCATCATGAGGTTTTTGACCCGATCTGGATCGCTTGCCGCAGTCAACGAGGAAGGACCGCAGTGGGTTGTGCCGACGCGGCTCGCGGTCGGCGTGCTGATTCTTTTCCCCGTCGACGGAAGCATCCAGCAACTGTTCACGTTCTATCACGTCGACAAGCCTTTGTTGTTTGGCATGGTTGCCGCCGGCACGATCCTCCGCGCCTTCGAGGTCCTCGCCGGATTGAGTTTCGTTGCTGGCCTGGGAACAAGGCTGGTGGGGTATCCAACGGTAGCTATTTTCGCCGTGCGGGCGGTGGCCAATTTCGCGAACTCATTCGCCTGGGTGCGGGATCTTGTCAGCAGCGTCATCGTGCCTCACGGCGATTGGGGCTACGGTGCACTGTATCTCGGCGTCGCGCTTCTCCTTGGCGAGTTTCTGGGTGCTGGCAGCGGCAGGTGGTCGGTTGACTACTGGCTGTCAAGCAAATTCCGGGCAGCCGGGAAATCCGATTCCAGTCGTTGAATATGCACAAACACGTTTCATACAACAGGAGACGTCCATGAGTTACGAGATGAAACCGCTGGCCTGCGATCCCGCCACGCTTGCGGGCCTGTCAGAGCGACTGATCGTCAGTCACTACGAGAACAACTACGGCGGCGCAGTCAAACGCCTGAACGCGATCACCACGCAGCTCGCCACGATCGACGTGAACAGCGCACCTGTCTTCGCGCTTAACGGACTCAAGCGCGAAGAACTGATCGCCGCGAATTCCATGATCCTGCACGAGACGTACTTCGACAGCCTGGGTGCCGACGGCGAGGTGAGTGGCGATTTCGAGACTGCACTCACGCGGGACTTCGGCAGCGTAGAGCGCTGGGCGGCCGAATTCACCGCGATGGGCAAGGCGCTGGGCGGCGGCTCCGGCTGGGTGTTGCTGACCTGGTCGCCACGCCTCGGTCGCCTCACGAACCAGTGGGCGTCCGACCACGCGCACACCCTTGCCGACGGTACGCCGATTCTCGCGCTGGACATGTACGAGCATTCGTACCACATCGATTTCGGCGCGAAGGCTGCTGCCTACGTAGATGCCTTCATGCAGAACATCAACTGGACCCAGGTGGCGACGCGATTCGACGCACTGGGCCTCTGATCAAGGTCGACAGCGCATCGCGCCTTACACCGGGAGCAAGTCATGCCGATTCGTATTCATCCGGTGGCTCTTGCCAGCCTGGTTCTGGCCGCGGGCCTCGCGCTAGCCGGGTGCAAGGAGAAACCGTCCGAAGGGCGTTATCAGCAGGCGATCGGCCTGTCGCAGGTACCAGCACCCGTCAAATCAACGATCGAGCAACAGGCACATGGCCGCAGCGTCGGCGAAATCGAATGGCAGTCCGCCGGGGGCACCATTCGCTATGCCGTCGCGTTGGGTTCCGGTAACCAGAAGCAGGAGCGACTCATCGACGAAGACGGAAAGGTGATCGCCACCAACGCAGATGACGACGACGATTGAACGAGCACTGCTCGCGGACCTTTGCTGCACGGTGAACACACTGATGAAACTCGCGTCATGAATGCACCTTGGACTCGATTTGCTACTGGTTGGCTGTTTCCCGTCGTGCCCGTTATCGCGGCGGCGGTTATGTCCGTTATGCCGCAGACGTCATGTGCGAATGACGGTTCTGACCTGGGCGGCTTGCCGTTAAAACTCGTCTCCGAGGTTCCTCTCGGTGGACAGCCGACCCGACTCGACTACGAAAGCTTCGATCCGGAACGCCACCTGCTCTACATCGCCCATCTGGGCGACGGTGAGGTCATCGTGTTCGACACGCACGCCGGCCGCGTGATCGGTCGGATTCCGGACGTTCTGAATGCGTAGCGCCAACCCGGCTAATCGCAAAGGTGTTCGCGCTTAAGTGACGTCCTGGATGAAGGCGTGTGCGGAGGATGAGATGAGTCAAACTGAAACGGCCAGGGTGGCCGTAGTGTGGCGCGGCGATCATGAGACGCGTAAAAGTGCGACACCGGCGAATAATCGCTTTTATCGCGTCTTCGAAGAACTGACGGCGATTGGTATTCAGGCGGAGCCCGCTGTCTATTCCGACGATATCGTGGACGAAGTGCGTAAACAGCTCCTGAAGGTCGACGGTGTACTGGTATGGGTTGATCCGATTCACGACGGGCAGACCCGGGTAGCGCTTGACGCCATGCTGCGGGAAGTGGCGACGCGCGGACCCTGGGTCAGCGCCCACCCTGACGTCATCCTGAAGATGGGCGTCAAGGAGGTTCTGCATCGCACCCGGAATCTCGGCTGGGGAACGGATACCCATCTCTATCGCGACAGATCCGCGTTCCAGTCTGAGTTCCCGTCCCGGCTCGAATCGGCAGGACCGCGCGTGCTCAAACAGAACAGGGGCAATGGTGGTCAGGGGGTCTGGAAAGTCGAGCAAGTCTCGCCGACGGGCAGCGACACCGTATGGGTTCGCGTTCTGCATGCCCGCCGAGGGAGCGTGCCTGAAGAGACAACGCTTCACGATTTCATGGCGCGCTGCGAAGCCTACCTCACACCCGATGGTTGCATTGTTGACCAACCCTTTCAGTCACGCCTGCCCGACGGCATGATTCGCTGCTACATGGGAGCTGACAAGGTTGTCGGGTTTGGACACCAGTTCATCAAGGCGCTGATACCGCCGCCACCCGAAGGACCCGACTCTGACGCCGCACAGCCTGGCCCGCGCATCATGCACCCCGCCTCAGCGGAACCGTTCCAGGCGCTCAAGGCCAAAATGGAACAGGAATGGACGACGCAGATGATGGACGTCCTGAACATCGACACCGCTTCGCTGCCGATTATCTGGGATGCTGATTTTCTTCACGGACCGCGCAACGAATCGGGCGAAGATACCTACGTACTCTGTGAGATCAACGTCAGCTCGGTTTTCGCCATACCGGACCAGGCACCGGCAGCCATTGCTCGCCTCGTGAATGAACGTCTGCGTAAAAAATACACCTCGATCTGAGGTTCCGCCGAAGGGCGAGCAGCGTGATTTGCGCAGCCAACCCCGTCACCTGAGCCCCCGTGAAACGGTGATCTATGCAGTTAGGCGAAATGGCCAGGGCCACGTCCGCTCGAGCGCATATTCCGGTCATTCGTCAGGCTCTGATGATCGGCCGTCGATGGCCGGTCACTGACTCATGCAAACCTCATGCACCGCGCGAACCTCGCAAAGTCGCGATCGGCAGCACGCGACCGGTGCAGACAGTCATCATCCTGCGAACTGTGCGGCGCGTCTCGGAGTGCAGCGGACATTCGCGGGATGAGGTCGTTGGCGGATTCCCGGCCGAAGCTCGATTGGGTCACCGAAGGACAGCGGGTCGGCATTTCCGCTGCGGCTATCGACGCGGTGTTCGTCGGCATACGCCGCCCGAAGAGGAAACTCGCGCAGTAAGCCGTCGGTGAAAGCTGGCGATGAAATTGCGCAGTAAAAGTTGTCAGTGAAAGTAAGCACCAAAAAATGCGGCGCATCCAATGAGATATGCTGACCCTCGATGCGACTAGCTCAGGGTTTCTTACAAAATAATGAATAGCTTCGATTCGTCTATCGAAACATATCTGTCCAACATACACTTCGGTCATTTCGCGACCCACTCCATAGAAGCCATCGCCGACCTTTACACCTTCAAAGGCCTCGTACTCATTCCCATGCTCTGGTGGATGTGGTTTCAGCACGACGAGCGCCGTGAATGGCGGCGAGAAATGGTTTTCGCGACGCTTCTCAGTGGCCTCGTGGCGCTCTTCGTCGGAAGACTGCTGACTCACTGGTTGCCGTTCAGAGTGCGCCCCATCTATAGCGCCGAACTGCATCTGCACTTTGCAGGTAGCGCTCTCAAGGACGCACTGCTGACAAGTTGGAGTTCCTTCCCAAGCGATCACGCGATGCTATGGATGGCGGTCGCCACCGGCATCTTCCTCGTGTGGCGGGGCATCGGTGTGCTGGCGATTACCTATACCCTGCTGTTCATTTGCATTCCGCGCGCCTATCTGGGCTTTCACTACCCAACCGATTTGCTGGTGGGCGCCGCCGTGGGAATCGGAATTACCTATGTCATGACGCGAGATGCGATCCGCGTGCGCTACGCGACTCCGGCGTTGCGATGGATCGAACGCTGCCCAGGGCCTTCAGCGATGCTGGCCTTTATTCTGTGCCTCGAACTCGTTACGCAGTTCGACGAACTGCGCAAGCTGGCGAGCGGTGTGCTCAAACATCTATGAACCCGCATTGCGGTGCGGTGCTGGGAGCGTGTCGGTGGTGGCACCGCCCGAGCGAGTGATTTTATCGAAGCCAGGTTCATCGACGCGACACACGTCGTTGTGATGGAGACGGCCGCTCAGAAAGGCGGAGCAGTCGCACAAATATCTATGTGACGGTCTCGATGAACGTCGCTTCATGGCCGAGATGGAATGGACACCGCCCTCCCTTCGGGGAGGTAGGGTTCAGCAGGAACGCGGAGGCCCTCCAGAACCGAACGGCATCAATGTGCCAGAGTGGAGTTTCGACACGTCCACTTGAGGAACGGAGGGCCCAAATGAATGCTACGACATACGGTCTGGATGTTGCAAAGCGGATTTTCCAGATGTACTGGGTTGACGCGCAAACCGGAGACATAGCCAATCGGCGCTTCCGGCGCGACGAGCTGATTGCGTTTCTGGCACAGCGACCCGCGGGCCGTGTGGCGCTCGAAGCATGCGGCAGCGCGCACTGGTGGGCCCGCAAGATCAAGGCGCTCGGGCACGAAGTGATACTGCTGCATGCGAAGTTCATCCGGCCATTTGTCCAGACGAACAAGACCGACGCGGCGGATGCGCGGGCTATCTGGACGGCGGTACAGCAGCCGGGGATGCGAGCGGTAGCGGCAAAGACGGAAGACCAGCAGGCGATGCCCGGCCTTCACCGAATGCGATCGCTGCTCATTAAATTCCGAACAATGCAGGTGAACCAGTTACGAGGCTTACTTTATGAATTCGGTGTGTCGTTCCGCACCGGGCGCGTCGCTGGACTGAATGAGATCCGTGCACGCATGGCAGAACTCGAAGACGCTCTGCCCGGAATCATGATCTTCAGCCTGCAGGACCAGTTGAGACGTATCGATGCGATCGAGCGCGACATCGATCGGCCTGAGAAGCAGATAAGCGGTTGGCTCAAACAGGAAGCGGCTTGCCGGGCGATCGCCGAAATACCTGGCATCGGCAAACTCACGGCGACTGCGCTAGTCGCCACGATGGGGGATGCAAAAACGTTCAAATCGGGTCGTGAATTCGCCTCGTTTCTCGGGCTAGTGCCACGACAAAGCGGTACAGGTGGCAAGATCAGATTGGGATCGACTTCAAAGCGAGGTGACCCCTACGTGCGCACGCTACTGATACATGGAGCACGTTCAGTAATGCGCCATGTCAAGACGCCGACGTCCTGGCAGAAAGGCATCCTGGAGCGACGACCAGCGAATGTTGTGACGGTAGCCCTGGCGAACAAGATGGCGCGAATGGCATGGGCAATTCTTGCTCACGACAGCAGGTACGAGAAGAATCACGTAAGCGTGAGACCTGCCTAGCAGGTACGAACTGGAATGAACATAGATTTACCGATAGGTTGCTGAGGTTGACTCAAACGTGATGGCGAAACAGGTCGGACCGTAGGAACGCAAACCTGAACACGGCCTTGCACTTAAAAGCGCGTGGCCGAGATGAGGACGTTCCTGGCAAATTCCATCAGGGCTCGCGGCTTCGGCTTGCGTAAAGCTGATGGTATGGACTCCTGCCCCCTCCGGGGCGCACACTGCCGGAGCCACTTTCGGGAGATTTGATATGCCTACGCTCACCATCGGTCTTGATA
Source organism: Paraburkholderia kirstenboschensis (assembly GCF_032806925.1). Lineage (NCBI taxonomy): Bacteria > Pseudomonadati > Pseudomonadota > Betaproteobacteria > Burkholderiales > Burkholderiaceae > Paraburkholderia > Paraburkholderia kirstenboschensis. Next base: position 648,668 of record NZ_CP136511.1, read on the forward strand.
TTGCGAAAAACGTGTTCCAGGTTTATGGCGTCGATCGTGGCTGCAGACCGGTCATACAGCGTAAGCTGCCCCGGGCAGATGTGTTGAAGTTCTTCGCGAAACTGGAATCGAGTCTGATCGGTATCGAAGCATGTCACGGTTCACACTTCTGGGCTCGCGAACTTACGTCTTTGGGACACACGGTACGCTTGCTGCCAACGCAATATGTGAAGCCCTTTGTAGTCGGTGGCAAGAACGATGCAAATGATGCTTCAGCTATCTGCGCCGCGGTATCACGACCGGGCATCCATCCGGTACCGATCAAAAGCGCCGAACAGCAATCATTGCAGTCTGTTCATCGTATGCGTGAGCGGCTGGTTCACGAGCGAACAGCGAAGTCAAACCAGATACGGAGCATGTTTGCCGAAGAGGGCTTCATCTTTCCTATAGGCATTGTCCAGTTAAGGCAGGGCATTGTGGCTTTGGTCAACGATGCTGAAGCTCACATCACTATTCTGCTACGCCGGCTTGGGTCGATGTACCTCGAACAGTTGGCAGCGTTACAACGCTGGATCGACGAGCTTGCTTCGGAAATTGCCGACATATTCAAACGCAATGAGAGCTGCCAGCGTCTCGCTACAGTGCCCGGGATTGGACCGCTCGTGGCGACCGCATTGTTCAGCGGGGTCGGAGACCCACTGCAGTTCAAGAACGGACGGCAGTTCGCAGCATGGTTGGGGCTGACGCCCAGGCAGCGGTCGAGTGGCGGCAAGTCAAAGCTCGGTGGCATCACAAAACGCGGCGACACCTATCTCCGCACTCTGCTGGTCCAAGGAGCGCGGGCGGTGATGCGCTTCGTCGGGCGTCATGATGACCGGCATAGTTGCTGGATCAAAGCCGTGATGCAACGCCGCCACGTGAGCGTCGCTGCAATCGCTCTCGCGAACAAGACGGCGCGGATAGCGTGGGCAATATTGACCAGTAGTGACAGCTTCAAGTTGGCATAACCGCCCTGTAACGCAGCGAGACACCTTCACTCCATCCACGATTGCGCAAGAAGCGGCAAAGCATGGCGAACCGGTCGGACCGGCGCTTGCAGATCCTGATATATCCGGCGGCTGCGTTACGAAGCCAGGAGGCCGATGAGGAGCAAGCGCGCAAACTTCCATGATGGCTCGTGCTGAAGCCAGGCACATCAAAAGCCGAATGTACGGACGCAGTCGAGACCTTCAAAATGCACACCGATCTTGCTCATAGGCGGGAGTCCATGTATGAATATAAGACCGCAACCGATACTTCGTTCATCATCACATCAAGATCAACTTGGCAAACCGGGCGGTGTCCATATAAGGCCGTGTGAAAACACGCGCCGCATGCTGCTTCCCCAAAAATCGACCCCTCAGATCGCGCTGTGCTGGCTTGGCAGCAACTCGGGAAGGGTAAAACGACACCCGAAAACCGAGTACTTTGGCGTTTTCACACGACCTCGGCCGCGTGCTGTCTCATGCAATCGGCATAAACAACTTCAGACTTGAAGTGTTTTGATCGGCAGCACGCGACCCGCAGGCGACGGTCGCGAAGAAGCGGCGGGCGGCCGCTCGCGTGGTCAAAGCGGACCGTCGCTGACTGGACTGCAGGGGCTGTCCGTCATCTCAACCTCCGGCCCAGATTCGACGGGCACGTCTTCCACTGTCATGCCATCAGAACCAGAGAGATCCTCGCGGGGATCTTTCGCGAAGCATGTCAATCGACAGCAGGCAAAAGTCATTCGCTTACCACGGTAACTTCCGCCCGCGATAACCGATGGCGACGAATGAGAGACGAACTGCCGGATGGCACTGCGCGGTTAACTTACAGCGGTCCTACGCCCGACCTCGCATCGCCGGGGCCCGCCCCGGCTTCGCGCGAAAGGCGCAATTTTATCCACTCACGACGGTTCAGAAAGCCCGAGCATCGTCATACGGTCAAGGTTGTACAAGATAGCCCTCCAAGGTCTTTCTCCGCCTTTGAGTATCGTCATGTTCGCTCGCCTGGCGTGACGGTGCGTACCCCTTGTCCGAGAATCGCGAGGCCCTCCCGCAGTGCATCCCATGCAAGCGTCGTCGACATCAAGCTGTCGGCGCCCGGCGGCGAAAACCACGAGTTCATCGCCGCAGAACCGCACCCGACCGCCGAGCAGTTGTTTGCGGGCGCCTGGTCGGCCTGTTACATCAGCGCACTCGGGATCGCAGCCTCGCTGAAGAAGGTCACGCTGCCGCCCGACTATTCCGTGGAAATCCAGGGTAGACGTGGGCCAGACCGGTCCCGTCTGGTTCCTCGGCGCCCAGTTCACCGTCCGCGCGCCGGGCCTGGCACAGGACGTCGCCGAGGCGATCGCGCACGCGGCCCATCAAATCTGCCCGTATTCGAAGGCTGTGCAAGGAAACATCGACGTCGCCCTGAACGTCATCACGGCATGATCCGGCAAGGCACGCGCCTTTCACTGAGCATCTACAGCTTTCCCGATAGCGGCCAGCGCGGAATCCGCGCTACACATTTTTCAACAAGGAAGGACCCATGCTTCACCTTACCAAAGCAGCTCGCCAATTCGCAGAAACCAGCTTCCCCGGTATCCGTTCGTGCGTCGTCTGGGGAGAAAACGGCGAAGGCGCGGACATCGTGGAATTCAAGGCCGGCGCCCGCTTTCCGCTTCACGATCATGAAGCTCCGGAGCAGGTCCTCATGTTGTCGCGACGCATCCGCTTCGGCAACGTAGTGTTGTCGGCGGGCGACTACCTGAAGATCGGGCCCGGAGAGGAACATGACGCGGAGGCGCTCGAAGATTCACTGTTCTTCCTCGCCCATGAGGGTGGCATAGTGCTCAAAGGCTGACTACGCTCCCCAAGCCAACGGGAGACAAACATGGCTTGCTCCGCCCGCGCAGTCTGCGGGCGCGACGGCCGCGTGGCCGCTCATGCCAGGTTCGTGGCTTGTCGCGCCAACTGTCGCGAACGGGTATCGGCCATTTCTTAGGTTCTGTTCACATTCTCACCAGTGGCCCAAAGGCGCTGGCTAGTGTCGCGAATGCGAGATAGTTGCCCGCGAGCTTGTCGTATCGAGTGGAGACGCGACGAAAATGTTTGATGCGATTGAACAATCGTTCGACGATGTTCCGAGTGCGGTACAGCACGCGGCTGTAGCGGCGCTCTGCCTTTCGATTCGAACGCGGTGGGATGACCACCTTGGCATGTGCAGCACGGATCGTGCGCACAAAGGCATCCGAGTCGTAGCCTTTGTCTGCAATCACCGCGCCGATGCGCAGATGCTCGACCAATTCGTGCGCGCACGAAATATCGGCAACCTGTCCCTCGGTGATGATCATTCGCAGCGGCGTCCAGCTTCATCGACAGCCAGATGCAGCTTGCTCGTCAGTCCGCCGCGGGAACGACCGAGCGCTTGGGGGCCGCTTTTTTTCGAGCGCCGGCCGAATGCTGGTGCGCACGCACGATGGTGGAGTCGATCAGCACACGTTTGATCTCCGATTCGTTGGCCACTGCTTGCGCCACGCGCTCCCACACGCCTTTGCGACGCCACCGCGAGAAGCGCATGTACACCGTATGCCATTGGCCGAACTCTTTCGGCAAATCGCGCCACGGGCAGTCGGTTCGGTCGATCCAGAGAACGGCTTCGACAAACCAACGATTGTCGGTCGCCGTTCGCCCCGGATCGCCTTCCTTGCCCGGCAAGACAGATTCGATTCGTGCCCATACCTCGTCGCTCAGTAACGTTCGAATCATCTTGCCCCGCTTGTGCAAAAGACAAGATGTAAACACATTTCATCGAATGTAAACAGACCCTGGCGCCTGAAGACATGCCGCAAGCTACGGGTTCCGGGTGAGCTTTGTGGCTCGCGACGTTTCGACAACGCAGATAAACACTTCGACCGGCGGCTTTCCTTTTTTCGACGAGCGGTGGGATTGGCCAGCGGACCGACCACCTTTGTGAACTCGAACACCGAGCCCGGCCAACCATGAGTGACAATCATCGGCAATTCGCTCGGGCGCGGAGAGCGCGCCCAGATGAAATGGATGTCGACGCCGTCGAGCCGCGCCTCGGCCTTGCGCCAGTCGTAGTTCGTTCCCCAGTAGCGGACGAGCTATTGCATCTGTTCAAGTTGCGCGCCCTGAGACCGATCGGCCACCTTCTCCTTGTCCGGCCAACGGGTTGCCGCGATGCGCCGGCGCAGATCGTCGAGTTGCACATCTGAAACGTGGACGTGGACGTGGAAGGCGCGAATGGCCTTTGCGGATTCCGCCATTGGTACATCCTGCACGACGGTCCCGGAAGCCGCGTGAACGGCAACTGCCGCCGAGACTGCCAAGGCAGCCGCGATGGCCGTCGCCATGAGTTTCATCATGATCTCTTCAGTTGAGTGAGGCGATGAGTTCGTCTGTGGTCACAATGGCATGCGCGTAGGTAGGACCGTTCAGTTCGTGGGCGGCATGCATCATTTCGCGCGTGAGAGCAGCCGTGGCGTCCCTAACGAGCGTCACGTGAAAGCCGAGTTCCGTTGCATATCGCGCGGTATCCTCGATGCACGTGTTGGCGAGCAACCCCACTACCACCACGTGCGTGATGGTTCTGTCGCAGTAAGACGGTTAAGTCGTACAAAGGCAATATGATGAGGATAGCTTACATAACCAACGAGTAAAACTGGCAGGCTGCAGATGGCTTGATTTTGCCAGTGTGTATCATCTGCCCTTTGGCAATCATATGCATGATCTCGATGCCACTGAGAATGACGCGCGCGCAGCGGAAGTCCTTGAACCCGAGCATCGGTCGGATGATGCGTTTGATGGCCCGATGGTCCTGTTCAACCACGTTGTTAAGATACTTGACCTGACGGATCTCAATGGGTGTGTCGCGCTCGGCGTTCATCGCGTGCAGCGCGGCCAGATGAGCTCCGCTTTTGTCGATCGTCACCGTCTCGGGTACGCCGTTTTGTCGGAACGATTTTTCGAAATACCGCTGGGCAGCAGCCTTGTTCCGCCTGGCTCGCAGAAGAAAATCGACCGTGTTGCCTTCTTTGTCCACGGCCCGGTAGAGGTACTTCCATTCGCCCCGGACCCTCACATAGGTTTCGTCCATCCTCCAGCTCTTGCCGACCGCTCGCTTGCACCGGCGGAAGGCCTTCTCAAGCGCGGGCAGAAGCTTGATGGCCCAGCGGTGCACCGTGGAATGATCCACCGCAAACCCACGCTCGGCCATCATTTCCTCGAGATGACGCAAGCTAAGCGGATAGGCAACGTACCAACGCACGCAGGTCAGCATTACTTCCAGAGGATAGTGCAACCGTTTAAGCACCCGTGCCACACCCGGATCCAGCGTCTTCATTCCTCACCCACGCGACCGTTTCGATCCGCGCAGATTAACAGAAGGCCTTGTTGCGACAAAACCGATGCGGCAGCCGCCAGGAGTGGGATGCTCGAACCGAAAATCCACGAACTAATCGCCTTGGCCGTGGCAGTGACTACGCGCTGCGACGGCTGTATTGCGGTGCACACCAAGCGCGCTGTCGACAAGGGCGCGACACGCGAAGAAATCGCCGAAGCGCTGGGTGTGGCCATCGCCCTCAATGCCGGCGCGGCCATGACTTACACCGCACGTTGCTCCATGCATACGCAGCACTGAAGAATGTTCAATCGGGAGTTAATCATGTTGAAGAATAAAACCGCACTGATCACTGGCGGTAGCTCGGGCATCGGCCTGGCAACGGCAAAGCTGTTCCTGACAAACGGCGTGCGTGTTGCGATCACCGGCCGCGATGCTGCGTCGCTGAAAGAGGCCAGGGATGCCCTTGGTGCTGACGTGCTGACTCTAGAAGCAGACGTGCGCTCCAGCGAAGATCTGCAGCGCATGGGTACCACAGTCAAGGAGCAATTCGGCGGTCTGGATATCCTCTTCGCCAACGCAGGCGTCGCCTTCGTCACGCCGCTGGGCAAGACCACCGAAGAGCAGTTTGACAAACTGATGGACATCAACGTGAAGGGCACCTTCTTCACGATCCAGGCCGTGGAGCCGGTTATGCGCGAAGGCGGCTCGATCATCCTCAACACCGCGTGGTTGAACCAGGTTGGCGCACCGGGACGTGGCGCGCTGTCGGCGTCGAAGGCGGCGGTACGCTCCCTGGCCCGCACGCTGTCCGCTGAGCTGCTGCCACGCCGCATTCGCGTCAACGCCGTCAGCCCAGGCCTGATCGAAACGCCTATCCTGCGCGGTGTCGGCCGGTCCGAGCATCCAGGCCAAAGCGACGCTGAATTCAAGGCCTACATTCAGGGCGCCGTCGACATGATCCCGATCGGCCGTCTTGGCAACGCTGAAGAAATCGCAGGGGCGGTGCTCTTCTTGGCCAGCGACGCATCCAGCACATGCTGGGTTCCGAACTGGTGGTGGACGGTGGATTCGGTCAGCTCTGAAGCGCCGCTTCCGCCATCAGCCAATCTCGGAACGTCTGTAGCTCAGCCGCCAACGCCGGCGTTCATCCATTGACGCGCAACCTTGCCATCGAACTGGCGCCGACGAAGATCCGAGTCAACACTGTCGCACCGGCTGTCGTAGAGACGCCGATCTTCGGCACCTTCATGAACCCTGTGCAGGTCAAGGATGCTCTGCCGAGCTTCAATGCTTTCCACCCGCTGAGCCGCAATGGCCAGCCGGGCGATAGCGCAGACGCTGTCCTGTTCCTCGCCTCTGATGAGGCTTCGTGGATCACGGGCGCAGTATTGCCTGTGGATGGTGGCGCGTCGGCTGGCCGTCATTAAAGGAGCAAATATGGATATCAAACACTTGGCGGCACCAATCGCCGCCGTACTTTCGGTCTCGTCATTCACCGCCAGTGCTGCCGATGTCGCCACACCGAGCGCGAAAGCGATTCGCAGTGCTTCGACGTATGTGGAAGTTGAAAACGAACCGCCGCCCAAGCTTTTCGTCGATCCGCCGCTGCCGGACGGTTTGGCGATTGGTGTGGTGTGGTGTGGTGTGGATTCAATATCGCGTTGAGAACCTGCGAATTGTTCCAGTGTTCGGAACGGGCGCAACCAAGGTATCGCCACGCGTCGGCCATCTGCATATCACTGTGGACAACCTCCCGTGGTGGTGGGCCGATGCAAGTGACAATAACACGATCGACATCGCGGGGCTGCCAGCCGGCGAGCACACGGTGCGGATCGAACTGGTCAACCCGAATCACATGATCTACGAAACGAAGTACGTGAAGTTCAACTTGCCCGTAACCGTACGGCACGAATTTGACGGCAAGGAACATGGCCACTGAAAGTCGTATGCTTCACAGCCGGTTGACCGTCCGCTTTTAAGAATTTCGACTGGCTGAAGGATTCCATCAAACCGTTACATCGACGGGTTGACTCAACAATCACTGGCGGCCACTGGAATCCGTATCGGATCGCCGATGCGCGCTATGAGAAGGTGCGTGAATCAGGCGTGATTCGCTCCCAGGCGGTGCTGATTGCCATCGGCATCAACTGGGAGGGTCACCGGCAAGTGCTAGCCTGGAACTGGCTAACCGCGAGAGCCAGTCGAGCTGGAAGCAGTTCTTGCTGGGGCTGAAGAAGCGCGGACTCTCAGGCGTGGAGTTCGTCGCCTCGAACAATCATGCGGGACTGGGCATCGCCAGCAGGTCCGGCCGTGAAATCGTCCGCAGGCTCTGTGTATCAAAGGTGTGTCTTAAACCAGTTCCTGCAGGCAGTCGTCGTGGGCCTTGCGTGGCAGGTAATCCAATGCGTTACGCGGAAAGTGCTCGTAGCAGCGCTGCCGGGCGGCCTCAGGAAGCACCTCGCCGACTGTTGTCAAAGACCTGATCATCGTGCCGGATGAACATCAGTCATTCTGTCAGCGGCATGACCTTCACTGATGTTCATCTGACTCACCGATGTTTAGGGAAGGATTTTCGCTGCGCTAGCGTCGTTTTGGCAAAACTGAATTGACCTAAACAGCAAAGATGGTCATATGATCCGCGTGCCCGGAACAGCCGAATCGTTCTCAGCCTCCAGTTTCAAGGGTTTGGCGGCATTAGCGAACCAGATCACTTGCCACGGATGAGGAGGAACTGCGCGTCGAACTGCACGGGTAGAAAGGTAATTGAAGAGTTACTGTCTCGCCGCAGTCATGTGCCATCAGTAAGGTTGCGCAAGATTAATCTTACAGATGGAGGATAAATGAAAAAGTACCAAGCGTTCGAACGACGCTATGTTTCAAAAGTTCCCGCCGTTCTCGCGGCCTGCGCAGGCGTCGTCGCCCTTGCGTTCGCGGCATCTCCCGGCACCGCCGCGGCGAAAAATCAAGACAACGAATCTTCCACGCAAACGCCGATCAAACATGTGATTGTGATCGTCGGTGAAAATCGCACGTTCGATCACGTGTTCGGTACGTACAAGCCGGCGAACGGGCAATCGGTGCAAAACCTGCTGTCGCAAGGCATTGTCAACGCGGATGGCTCACCGGGCCCGAACTTCGCGAAAGCACGCCAATACCAGGCCACAGTGACGGGAACGACACAGTTCTCGTTGGCGCCATCGATCAAGAGCCCCTACAGCACGCTGCCTTCGCCGAACACCGGTGGCACGGCCACTGCGGCGAGCGACACGACCGGTGCCCCGTACGCAACGTACAACGCGGCCGCACAGGCCGAAGGCGGAGCACTCGAAGCGTCCGACATCGGCCAGCTGCTGACCGGTGCGTCCGGCTTGCCGACAGGCGCAAAGGATGCGCGAGTCGCCAACTACAACGCACTGCAAAGCGGCCCTTACCCGCTGCAATCGCCACAGCAGTCATCGCTGTATGACGCGTACATGGGCGGTCCGGTGCACCGCTTCTACCAGAATTGGCAGCAGTCCGACTGCGACGTGTCCCACGCCACCCGCGAAAATCCGAGCGGCTGTCTGATGGATCTGTTCGCGTGGGTCGAGACCACCATCGGTGCGGGCAGCAACGGCAGCGCGCAACCCACGCCGTTCAGCGACCAGACCACGAAGGAAGGTTCAAACGCGCTGGGCTTCTACAACGCGAGCAAGGGCGACATGCCGTATTTCACCCAGCTCGCACGCACCTATACGATCAGCGACAACTATCATCAGCCGGTGATGGGCGGTACGGGCGCGAATAGCATCATGGTCGGCGCCGCCGATGCCTACTACTACACCGACGGCAGCGGCAATGCGACGGTCCCGCCGTCAAATCAGATCGAAAATCCGAACCCGCTGACGGGTACGAACAACTGGTACATGCAGGACGGCTATTCGGGCGGTAGCTATAGCGACTGTTCGGACACGAGCCAGGCGGGTGTCGGGCCGATCAGCAAGTATCTGGCGTCGCTCTCGTACCATCCGAAGATGAACTGCGCGCCGCAACATTACTACCTGCTGAACAACTACAACCCGGGCTACAACGGCGACGGTACGGTGCTCGACAGGACGAAGTCGCCGTTCACGATCCCGCCGTCACCGGTACGCACAATCGGCGACACGTTGCTCCAACGTCACATTCCGTGGAAATACTACGGCGAAGGCTGGAACACGTTCGTCAGCAACCCGGCGACGAGCGTCTACTGCAACATCTGCAACCCGTTCCTGTACGAGACGTCGATCATGACGAACCAGCAGGTCCGCGATACGCACCTTGCCGACACAACCGACCTGTATGCGGACATCAGCGCGGGCAACCTGCCGGCGGTGTCGTTCGTCAAGCCGGGTGGCAAGCTCGACGGGCATGCGACATCGTCAAAGTTTGGCCTGTATGAGGCGTTCGTGCATAAGATCGTCGATGCCGTGCAGAGCAATCCGAAGCTGTGGGCCAGTACAGCGATCCTGATTACGGTGGACGAAGGCGGCGGCTACTACGATTCGGGCTATATCCAACCAGTGGACTTCTTTGGCGATGGCCCACGCATTCCGATGATCGCGGTGTCGCCGTATTCGCAGGGCGGGCACGTCGCTCACGGCTATGCCGACCACGCATCGCTGGCCAAGTTCATCGAACGCAACTGGGGACTGCCGCCGATCACTGACCGCAGCCGCGACAACCTGCCGAACCCGGTCCAGCGGAACAACAACCCGTACGTGCCTGTAAATGCGCCGGCGCTTGGCGATCTGTTCGACATGTTTAATTTCGATTCGGGTCATGGTCACGGCGGCAAAAACCAGCAAATCGGCAACGCGAATGCTGACGAGCCGAGCGGCGCCAAAGGGGCGATGCCGTTCTGATCGGCTTTGAGCTGCGCGTGGCGTGCTAGGTCACTCATCGCCTCGCGTGGCAATTCGTTGATTTGAGGAGCCCGTTCCAGTGGACATGCTGCGAACGGGCTTTTTTGCATGACGGCAAGAACAGTGTGGCGATCGCGCGACTGGGTGGCACTCACGAGCGTAGCGATCGCGGAGAAAATCCGTTACCCCCCGCGGGCATGAAACGATAGTAAGTCGTTATTCCTGGAAGACCAGCATGAACAATTCCATTTTTCAGCTCGCCCCATGCGCCGGCCCCGCGTACCTGGCTTTGGCCGATGCCGTCGAACTGGCCATCCTGACGGGATCCGTTCAAGCCGGGGACAGACTTCCTCCACAGCGCATGCTGGCTGATTTCCTGGGGCTACATGTAAATACAGTCAACAGGGCTTTGCGCGAAACGAGGAAGCGGGGGCTCACCAGCGGCAACAGGCGCCATGGAACTTTGGTACTTGCCTCATCGCTATAAACGCCTTTATCCCGTTGAATAGTTTAAGCCGCAAAAGCCATAGGGTTCTGTCGCGGCAAGGATGGCGAGGCAAAGAAAGGTCGATAAGATGTGGACTGCTTATGCCTATCCCCCGAAGCGGAGGGAGTTCTCCATCACATCAGGGCCAGAAATATTAACGAGTCAGGCCCCCGCCAACGCCTAGAACCTGGCGACGACATTGGCACGTTCCGCGCTCTTCAGTGACAAGGCCGACACTCACTTTGGCCGACGGACCATGCGCTTAAGCGTAGCTACTTGTCGAAAAAACTCGTGCCGCGGTTGCGCTGGGCTTCCGAGCAGGATGGCTGCCGCGGGCACGTCCGAGATAACGCCGGCCTGAGCGCCGATCTGTGCGCTACGTCCGATGCGCAGATGACCGGCCATAGCTGCCTGGCCGCCCACCTGGACAAAGTCCTCCAGCACCGTTGACCCCGAGATGCCCACCTGGGCAACAATGACGCAGCAGCGGCCAAGGCGTACGTTGTGTCCAATCTGGACAAGATTATCGAGTCGGGACCCGGCCCCGATCACCGTGTCCTGGATCGATCCGCGGTCTATCGTGGAATTCGAGCCAATCTCGACGTCGTCCCCGATGATGACCCGCCCAAGGTGCGGGATAGTCAGGAACCCGGCCTTCGTATTCGCAAAGCCGAAGCCCTCCTGCCCGACGCGAACCCCCGGGAGGAGACAGACGCGCGCTCCGAGCAGCGCGTGACTGATAGTGGCATGGCTGCCGATCCGGCAATCCTCTCCGACCACGACCCCGCTGCCGATGTTCACATAGGGGCCGATCCGGCATCTCGGCCCGACCTGTGCGTGCCCCTCGATGCAGGCGAAGGCGCCGATCTCCGCCGTTGGATCGACGAGAGCATTGGACGCCACGAACGCCGTCGGATGGATGCCGGGGCTAGCGGGAGCCAATGGATGGAACAGCGCGGCAACTCGCGCCCAGCCCTCGTACGGTGCCGTCGTGATGATGGGGGTCGCTGAAGGCGGCACGCGGTTCACCATGTCAGGATGTACGATCACGGCACCCGCACCCGTCGTCTCAAGCAGCGAGGCATATCGGCTGTTGTCTAGGAAGCTGACCTCGTTCGACCCCGCGGTTTGAAGCGGCGCAACTCCGCTCAGCACGTGGTCGGACTTGGCCGCGATTCCATTAATAGCGGCGGCGACCTCAGTGAGGTTGTAGGGTCCGCTCCGAGTGTAGAAACGCGCGTCGACAAAGAACTTGCTGTTCATTATGTATCTCCTTGTTTTTTAGCTCGGCTGTGCACGTTAGATGTCGCGTAGCACATCACGTGCTTCTTTCACAGAGCAAATCATCGCCATATCTTTCATTGCCGGACCACGTGTGCATCCCAACCCACGATTTGCGTTGAAGTGGGTGTACGTTGCCAGGTTCACTGGCGTGAATACCACTTACCTCGGCAGCGGGTTCGGCAAACTGTAATAACGACCCGGCGGCATCATCTGTAGACCTGGGACGGTCGACCCAGCAGTGCTGGAGGCGCCTCGAGGTGCGCTCGCAGCAACAGGCATGGGAGCACCTGTGCTGGACTGTCCAGCCGCTCCGGACGCCGGTGTGCTTATGCTGGCTGGGCCTGTATCGGGGCCCGAGTCGTCGTTATAGGCCGGCGGAGGCGGAATGCCGTCGGAGATCAGATATTGGCGACGCTGCAGATACGCGTCTCGTACGAACGAATACTTGTCGAGGGCAGCGCCCGCCAGAAGATCCTCCGCGCCGAGCAGCGATGCGCGCACGCTGACGACCCGCACGCCATAAAGGGTCGTGCGGACCCATATCGGCTGGACGAACGTTGTCAGATCAGCTTCGAACTCGACGAGCATCCCCGCAGTATCACGCACGGTGCTCGGACCGAGCAGCGGCAGAACGAGATACGGCCCCGGCGGCACGCCATAGTGGCCGAGCGTCAACCCCAAGTCGGCCGTGTGCTTTGGCAGTCTCGCTATCGTCGCGACGTCGAACAGGCCACCGACACCAAAGACCGTATTGATGGCGACGCGCATGACATCTTCGACGCCATCGGTAATTTTCAACTGCAGCAGATCGTTGGCAGCCGTGTACACGTCGCCGATGTTAGAAAAGAAGTTCGTAACGCTGTCCTGCACCGGCTGCGGCATTGCCCGTACATACGCCTGAGCGACCGGCTTCAAGGCGTACTGGTCGACCTTGTCGTTGAACGTGAAGACAGTACGATTGAGCTCCTCCAGTGGATCGCCCTTGGTCGGCGTCTGTACCGTCGCGCAGCCCGCGAGTACCAGTGCTGCCGCCACAGCCATCCCTGTGGCGCGTATCGTGGTCGTTACTGCTCTCCTGATTTCGCCGGGACACTGGCTTCTGGCTGGATACCTGACGATGCATAACATCCAATACACCGCCGGCATGCCTGGCGGACGATGCTTGAAGCGTCGGTGCACCCAGTAATATTGCTCGGGAAGCTTCAGGATCTGTTCCTCAAGAAATTCATTCATGCGACGCGCATCAACCACGTCACTTCCAGACGGGAAACGGCCGTCAGCGTACAGGCGGGAACGCCGAAGGGATGCGCCGTGGCTGCGCAAGGAGAAACCCTCCACGGGCAGCTCGGCAGCACGAACGCCCGCTCGATGGGCCGACCCGCTGCTCGGAACGTTTCCGTTCGCGAAATGAACCGCTAACACTACAGCGTAGGAGCAAGCGATTGGTTACCAACACAACATACAAAGTTACTGAATCTAACGGCAGATGCAGTCGATCGTGAAACGCTTGACACAGATGCGGCGGCAACGTGCCTTGAATCCGACAACTGATTGGATGATGCTGCATCGGCGCGAAAGCGTGCCGGAGTAACTGATGCCAGGCGTGTCCACCGTCGGAGATCTCCCCGATCGACGTGCGCGGCTGCGTCACGCGATTGACGACCGACGTGCGAACCGAATACCGCGCCCCGCCACTGCAGCGCCAGCAAGGTATCGCGCAACGGCACGAGCGGCAGGTCGTGCCAGAAGATGCGCGCATATTATTTGGCGCGCTCTCGCTCTGCTTTGGGCCGATTATGCTCGTTCGAGACCCTCGAAAGCGGATACTCGCGAGAGGTCATATTCCGTGAGGCATGAAGGACCGTTACGGCCGATGACGCGACTGACATGATCCGCGCACGAAGGTCCGTTATCTGGCAAAGCCGCCGTTCGAACGTCTGCGTGAAAAAAGCGTGGGCCAACGTCCCTAGATGGCCCAGATTGTGTCAAAACGCCTTTTTGAAGCGCTAAGATTCTTCATCCGATAGCGAAGGATGAAGCGAGATGAAGCGGTTCGTTCAAGGCGACAGTCGCACACAAAGCTTTCTTCTCCCCGAAGCACTTGACGACTACGTGACGGACACAAATCCCGTGCGCGTAGTCGATGTTTTTGTAGATGAGCTCGATCTTCAGAAGCTCGGGTTTGAAGGTGTCGAACCCGCGCTGACCGGTCGGCCTTCGTATCACCCGGAGGTGATGCTCAAGATGTAGGAGTTCACAATCAATGCTAGCGGTGCCCACAGGAGTGCTAGCAATGTTCATTAATACTGCTAGCGTAGTGTTTTGCTCAGCCTAAGCGGTGGGCATCGATAACGTGATATCGCCCGCAGCGCAGCGTCGAAATTGGGAGCTCTGGCGAGAATCGATTGCGGAACTGTCTCGAGCAGGCTGTGGTGCACCCGGCAGTAGTCGGCTGACGGATCGAGCCACTCCCTCTTCCACCGTGATGCAGTGACATCGGCGTCGTTCAGAACAAGACATCTAAAGCAATACACCAAGTACTTCTGGTCGAAGACCCACTCATGCGGCGTCTGGATCATGTCCAGAATACCGTCGTTGAGCCGCGCCACGCGAGATAGACGGCTCAGAGTTGGGGATGGAACTGGGGAAAGAGGATCCAGCCGCCTTTGGTCAGGCCAGGCATCGCCAGCCCGGTGCCCGATTCCCAGATTTTGTCCACGCTCGTCTGATACCGCGCCGCGATTCGACCCAACCAGCTACCAAACGCCTCTTCCAGGAAGGGGCGAGGTGCGATGGGCCACGGCCTGTGGGTGTCAGACATGTGCGCGGGCAACTCGCTCAAGGTGAGCGATATCGATGCACTCGTCACCGTTCCTGATCGCCAACTCTGCTGCATCGTTGAGGATCGTAGATATGGCGCCAGTCAGCCCTCCGCTTATCTCAAGAACGACCTGGACAATCTCACGTCGCGACAGATTCGATGGTTTTCGTAGCGGCAAGACTTTCTCAAACGCAGCCATGAGCCTGCGAAGATTTTCGCTTTCCCTCCACCTTGGGATCTCGAACGGTCTGTAGCGGCTGATCATCTGTGAATCAGTCTGAAGCGCTAGAACGGCATCGCGCGTACCGACAAGGACCATGCTAATCTGCAGATCGTTGGGCAGGTATTTCCGAAGGTTCAAAGAGGCGCGTTGCTCACGGTACGTTCCAGCGAGCAGGTGATGAACCTCGTCTACGATTAGCATCTGCGGCGACATCCGCCGCAAGATGTCGCGAGCGAGCCGCTCGAGTGTGGCCAGCCCCGCAGCGGGGTTATGTGGCGCACCGAGCTCAAAGAGCAAGCCGGAATAAAAGCGGTGCTGATCGGGGGTGGGAGGCATCTGTACGCTCACGACCGGACACCGCTCTACCCCGGTTCTCTCGTCGAACTCGCTGGGGTGCGCTCGCCTGAACTTGGCCGTTATCTTGATTTTCCCGATGTTCGAGTCGCCGTGCAGCAGAAGACACGGCATGCGCTCACGTCTCGGCGTCTCATAGAGGGCTCTGTTGCAAATAGGGTCGGCGAATCGGTTAGAGTTGTCGGAGCAAAACGAACTGATGACCCGCGATGAGCAAGCTGAAGAGTCTGGAGGAGTTGTTCGGTGGACGCCATTTTGATCGGGAGATCATCATCCTGTGCGTTCGCTGGTATCTGCGCTACAAGCTCAGCCTGCGCGATCTGGTGGAGATGATGGCCGAACGGGGATTATCGCTTCATTTGCAATACC
Source organism: Paraburkholderia kirstenboschensis (assembly GCF_032806925.1). Lineage (NCBI taxonomy): Bacteria > Pseudomonadati > Pseudomonadota > Betaproteobacteria > Burkholderiales > Burkholderiaceae > Paraburkholderia > Paraburkholderia kirstenboschensis. The sequence continues at coordinate 664,441 of NZ_CP136511.1, forward strand.
TCCGCTGCTCTCAGATTCTAGGTGTTGCATCGACCGGTTGAATCCGCCGCCGAGCTGCGTCAGTCCGCTCGTCAAATCCGTCGCCCGAAACCGGCCAGTGGATTGCGCTGCCTCGAAGCGGCCAGTCGCAGGGTGCTCACGACCCCGAGCGGACGATTAATGTCGGACGACAAACGTCTGCTGTCACTAAGATTGCGGCCCTTCAACACGCCATTGTTGACGTCGCTTCCTATGCGAACCGGGGTCGACGACGAACTGCCGCACCGGCCCCATCCCGAACAACCTGCGGCGTCCCCGAAGCAGACGCACGGTGTACCCCTTTGCGCAAAGGTGATTTCGATTCCCGGCACTTCTGAGGCCAGCGACCCGCGCCTATAGTCGGATCAGCTTTCGGACGCTATCCCCAACTGCATGAGGGGACCCGCACGAAGCTTCCCTAATCTGAAGGAGCAAAACATGTTGACCAAGACGTCCCCGGCGCTTCTCGCCGAACCAGCTGTCGCGACCCTGGACGCGCAATACTTCGAGTACACGTCGTCCGCCAATCCGATCGGCGCGAAGCTCATCTCCGGCGTGCCTTTCCGCAATTTCCCGCCTTCGCTGTACGCGGACGGCGCAACCCGAGTCGTGCCGCTCGACCTCTCAGCGGAGTTGGGTTGCCCCGGCCCCGCGACCGGTCCCGGCTTGAGCGCCAGCTTCCTGCGCATCAACGCGGGGGACGCATTGACGCTCGCCCCGAACGCGACCTCGCAGGTTTGCTACGTCATCAGCGGAACCGGCAGCGTCACGCAGGCTGAGACCCGCTTCCCGTTCGCGCAGGGCGATTTCTTCACCCTACCAGGCGGCGAAGCCGCTGTGCTGTCCGCCGACGCGACGGCCACGCTCTATTACGTCAACGACGCGCCGCTGCTCACCTATCTCGGCACGACCGGCGTCCGGGCGCGTTTTGCGCCGACGCTCTATCCGGCCGCCCAGGCGCAGGCGGAATTGCGTAAGGTCTCGGAAGAAGCCAATGCGGGCCGCCGAAACCGCATCAGCGTGCTGATGGGCAACGCCAACTTCCCGCAGACGCGAACGGTCACGCATGTGTTGTGGGCCATGTTCGGCATCGTGCCGCCCAACTCAATGCAGAAGCCGCACCGCCACCAGTCGATTGCACTCGACTTCATCGCCGGGGGCACGCCAGGCGTCTATACGCTAGTCGGTACCGAACTGGACGAGAACGGCAATATCGCGAATCCGACACGCGTCGATTGGGAAGCCGGGATGGCGTTTGTTACACCGCCGGGATACTGGCATGCACATTTCAATGAAACGAACGAGAACGCCTATGTGATTCCGATCCAGGATGCCGGCTTGCAAACCTGGCTCCGCACGCTCGACATCCGCTTCGCCCGCTAAGGCCGAAGCGCCTGTGCGAGTCCGTCGTCCCAGTACGGCGGCTCGCCAATCGCCTCGGCGTAGAAATCCACGAAGGCGCGTACCTTGGACGATACGATTTTCTTCGGCGGGTAGACCGCCCAGACCGCTGGCTCGGCTCGCCCCGTGCGCGCCTCCCATTCAGGCAGCGCGTGCTGCAGGCGCCCTTCGCGCAGGGCCGTAGCCGCAAGCCAGGTCGGCAGGAGAGCAAGGCCGCAGCCGGCCACAGCGAGTTCCAGCACGGCTTCGGAGTCGTCGGCGCGCAAGCGCCCTTGCAATTCCACCTGCACCTGCTCCGGCGATGCCTGTGCATCTGCGGTGCAAGTGAAAGACCATTTGTCGTCGGGCAGCAGGGCCAAGCGAAGCGCATCGTGCGCGGCCAGATCTTGAGGGACACGAGGCATCCCGCTCCGCTCGAAATACGCCGGGCTGCCGCAGACGATACGACGATGCGGCGCAATGCGTTTGGCCATCAGTGACGAATCCGGCAACACGCCGATACGGATCGCCACGTCAATGCCAGCTTCGATCATGTTGAGCTTTTCGTCGGTCGACACGATATCGAGGTCGATGTCAGGGTAGCGCGTCATAAACGCTGGAAGATGCGGCACGATATGCCGGCGCCCGAATGCCGGCGGCATCGTGATTCGCAGCACGCCTTGCGGTGTGCGATTCAGTGACGACGTAACCTGGCGCGCGTCATCGAGCGCCTGCAGGGCAACCATGGCGTGTTCACGAAATAGCTTGCCGCCCTCCGTCAGGACGAGCCCCCGCGTCGACCGGTTAAACAGGGCAATGCCCAGATCCTTTTCCAGCTCACTAACGTAGCGCGAGATGGTCGAGGTCTTGACTGCCATCTCATGGGCCGTCTTGCTGAAGCTCTGCAGTTCCGCTGCGCAAACGAAGGCCCGTACCGCGGCAAAATAATCCATGGCATTTCTGACGCGAATTGAGCGTTCTGCAAGGAGCTTCACGAAGTGAGGACCGGAACCCGCGAAACGCTCTGTCCGCGGGACCTTGGCGCATGCGCGCGAACCGGATAATCCGGATTTGCTTAGGCGGGTAGTGTACTGGTACGGCGCTGCTAACGTGAAGAGGAGCCGATCGCAGCGTCAAAGCCATAGTGTTGAAATGCGAAAGTCCGCTTCACGGGAACGTTCGGCCGCTGGTTACAGGTCCGCGAGTGTCGCTTGTTGGCCGCTCTCAGCCGATTGCGACTGGTGCATGTCGAGGCAAAAAACCGTTGCAAACAATTTGGCCAGTTCGAGGGGAAGCGATCCTCGCAGAGGACCCCGAACCGCCGCATTGCCGCCTTCGCACCACGTGCGAATGATATTTAGTGGAACCGTTGCAAAGACGGATCGGTAATCGGTTGTTCCGGCAGATTCAGCATAGTCGGCAATGAGTTCAAAGGCGGCAAGCCGCTGACATCTGCCCACCGGCCGCCGCTCGTCATATAAATGATCGTCGGCGTGCCATCGAAGCCGAAGTCTCGAAACATCTTTGCATTGCCGCTCAGCTTCGTTTGCGTCGCAGACGGCACCTTTTCCAACGGCTTGATGCCACCGGATTCGTCCTTCTCGGAGAATTTCATCTCGAGTTCACGCATCAATGCCGGACCATCCTGCGCCTGGAGCAACGCGGCGGCCTTGCCTGGCGAATCCGGTTTCAGGAAGCCCATCGGGATCCAATGCACCTGCAACCCGACAGCCTCGTACGGTTGGAATGCTTTCCACGCGTAATGACAGAATATGCAGTTCGGGTCCATAAAGACGTAGATCGTCGATTTGACGTTTTTGCCCAAAGCACCCTCGACGATCGCCGGCGCGTTCTCGAACGTCGCGGCAGTTGACGCAGGCAGGTAGTGTGGCGCCGGCTGCTCCGCCGCCACAGCAAAACTAGACAACACAACCGCGACCGCGGCAACGACATGTCTTACAGGTTTTAACATGAAGCAATTCCATTCGATACGAGATGAACTCTATAACTGCGTATGTTCGTCGATTGTCAACGATCTTGGAGTTGATGTCGAACGGCCGCAACTGGCCGAGGTTGTGTGAAAACGCATGCTGAACGTGACGTTCAAAAAAAACGACCCTTCAGATCGCGCCATATCGGCTTCGCGATACTTCGGGAAGGGCAAAGCGACACCCGAAAACCGAGTAGTTTTGCGTTTTCACACGGCCTCGACCCACTGGAGACATCCGGGTGCGACTCACGACCGTCCGCTGCACCATCCAAAGCCGTCGATTACAAAACGTGCGTAACTCCGGGCGCGCCGACCAGGGACCGACGGCGCTGTCGGGTTTCTTTTAACCCGGTCGCAAACATGCGACATAGCTCTGTGCGACCGCAGTAACAAGCTGCACGGGTCAGCTGCACTCACTCCACGTCACCACCCGCGTAATTCCTTTGCCCGCGCAGACGCTTCACAATTCGGCCAAACGCGTGCCACTGCTGCGCGATCAATCCGTCGCCATACGAACGCCCTGAGCCATGCGGCACGGGTAGCTGCTCGCGGATGCCGGTCGGCTCGACGGCGGGGTTCCATGAAACGGTGCGGAACATCATGTCCCACCATGGAAACAGCACGCCGAAATTGCAGCCGTAAACCGTGCCTTCATGGCCGTAGCCCACCGCGTGGTGGCGGCGGTGAAAGATCGGACTGACGATGATGCGTTCGAGCAACCAGCCATACGGCAGGCGTGCATTGACGTGCTGGATGCTCTGCATGAAGTTGCTGACCGCGACCAGCACCACGAACTGGTTCGGCTGCACGCCGATAAACAGCGAGATCGCCGCGAAGAACGCTGCCTGGATGATGTCGTCGAGAAAGTGGTTGCGGTCATCGGCCCACAGCGACATCTGCTGCTGGCTGTGATGCACCGCATGCAGCTCCCACCACACGCCGAAACGATGCTGCCAGCGGTGATACCAGTAGCCGGCGAAATCGAGCACGACCAGGTAGATCAGGAACGACACGACTGGCTGATCCGTTACGCCTGGCCAGAGGCTGTCGATATCGATGTTCGGTATGCCGTAGATCGAGATCAGACTCTGCCAGTGATTGAATAGCGGCTGCAGCATGAAAAAGAACGCAACGTTGATGATGCCGAGTTTGACGATCCACGTGTAGATCACGTCGGCGCGCAGCGCCTTGCGATCCTGCCACTGCTCGACGGGGCGCAGCGCTTCAAGCGGCCGTAAAGCGAGATACATCACGACGATTTCCAGCACGCCGATGATCACCCAGTACAGTGCGTCGTAGGTGTCTTCGTCGTAACCCATCAGGCCGAAGCGATAGAAAAACGGCTGCACGACGTCGACATATAACAGCGTCTGCAGTACGGACACCATATTGTCGAGTTGGGCGACGATTTCATGAAACATCAGAATCCTCGTGCTTTAGCAAGTTCCGGCAGTACTCATGTAATGGCAAGTTTGTGACGACTTGCCCAGCCTAGTCTGGATTGGGCGACACGACCTGCGCGCGGTTGTAGAAATAGATGCCGTGCGGTGAACGGCCCACCGCAATAGTGTCGATCAGCTTGCGCGTGGTCATATCGATGATGCCCACATGCTTCGCGAAACGGAATCCCACCCATAGATAGCGCTTGTCGGGAGTTAGTTCCATGTCATCGGGCCCGGCCATCAGGCCGGTGATATCGCCGGCATTGGTGAGCGTGGTGTAGTCGATAATGCTGATCGTGCTTTCGACGCGATTGGACACCACCACATGCTTGCCGTCGTCGAGGTTGCGGAAGTTGTGGGCGCCACGGCCCGTGTGGATCTTCTTGACGATCTGCTGCTTGTGCCAGTCCACCACCGTCACGTCGTCCTCGCCGGTCATACCGACCAGCAGGTAGCGGTCGCCGGGTGTCATCCACAGACCTGCGGGTTCATTGCCCACGTGCATCTTCCAAAGCACTTTCTGGGTCGGCAGATCGATCGCCGCGAGTTCGCCGGAATCCTGCAGCGTGACGAACACGGTGCGGTTGTCCGAGGCGAATGTCATGTGGCTAGGCGTCTTCGCCAGTTCGATATGCTTGACCAGCGCCATATTCGTGCCGTCATAGCGATAGATGTCGACGCGGTCCATGCGCAGCGCGGCCGTGACGAACCACTTATGATCCGGAGAGAAGCCCAGTTGATACGGGTCTTCGATGTCCTGCACAGTCCGCTGCACCTTACCGGTGTGCGGGTCGACAAACATCAGGTTGTTCGACACCGAATCAGCAACGATCAGGGAGCCGCCGTCGGGCGTGATCATCAGATGGTGCGGTTCCTTGCCGGTCGGCTCTGTGCCGACAACCTTGTGCGTGGCCTCGTCGATCAGCGTCAGTTGCGCTCCAGCAGAATCGAGCACGATCACGTTATCGGCGGCATTCGCGCAATTCGTTATGGCCAGCATGCCGCACAGCGACGCGGCGAGCACTCCGATCCTTGTAATGGAAATGATAGAAGATGGCATTTGGATCGTATTCACGCGGAAAAATACATTGAGGTGTAATGTAATAAAAATGTCGGACGTTCGTCGGGTGGCAGACGCGGTCGAGACTGCTACCTAACGTTTGTACCACCGCTGCCGATGACATGACAGCCGAAGCCAGATGCAGAAATTGCCGGGAAACCAGGCAGTCGAACCATTCGGTTTTCTGTGTTCACGAGGCAAGCCGTTGCCCAGTTTATCTCGCTCGACCAGTGAAGGTCGGCTTCCAAAATACCAGGAGTGGCTCTTACAGGAGTAACGGCCTGTCGACTTCGGCTGACGACGGTCAATCCATGGCCGATGGACTCTGCTTGACGCAACCGGCCGTAGTCGACCCTTTCCCTCCGGACAGATCAAAGCTGTGGACGGCGGGTTTTCAGGGTGGAACAGCCACTTGCCCATTCGCTTTGGCCGACGCGTGTCGGCGTTTGGAACCGGCACACAACAGGGATTCGCGACATTGCCTGCTTTGCCGTGAAACGGCGAGGCGCTAGCAAAGCGCCGCCCGCGAACAAGACTCTGGGGACCGGCGGTCCGGAAGAGCTAGAAACTGGACCGACGGAGAACCGCCGATATCGCTCCGGCGATTGCTGCCGCGCGCGTCACGGTGGGCGCAGGCATGTTTTTCATATTCACTGCGGCGACGGCGATCGACATACTCCATGTTGAATGCACACGACTGGCTCCTTTTAGCAGGCAGCAGATCGAAGCAATTCCGCGACTGACGCTTCATGGCCCGGCCGCTGCGCTCCGTGGAGGACCGTAGCCGACGCCCCTCTCGTTGGCTACGGGGCAGGCCCGTCTCGGGAAAATAACAAATCGGTAATCGACGTGACACTGTTCGGCAAACGAGGTGATGGAGAATAGAAGCGGCCTTGAACCCTACAGGCGGCACAAACATTGCCATGACCCAGTCTGGATCGATTTTGGTTTACTACGACGGCTCAGCCGAGGCCAAGTGTGCACTTGAGCGCACCGGCAAACTGGCTTCGTCCTGCGGCAAAAGAGTTCACGTGCTCGTAGTCACCGATACCGTCTCGGCAATCGCATCGAGTGCGGGAATGCTGAGTGGCGCCGCATACAGCGTCATGGTGGGAGCGACATCCGTCATTCTCGACGAAGCGGTGCTTCACCTCACCGCCCAAGGGACGGTCCCGCGCGGCCATGCTTCCCAAGGCGACGTCGTCGACGCCATTACCCGCCACGCCGCGCTTGTTGACGCGGACATGATCGTCGTCGGTTATCGCAGACTGCGCGGGCTCGCGAAATGGTTGAGTTTACATCCGACGCTCGACCAACTTGTCGAGCGCTCGGCCGGGCGCACGGTCGTGGCCGTGCCGGTGGCGTGACGTCAAACGCGGAATAGTCTGCTGTCGTCGAGCATGGCCCGCCCCAGAGATAGCTGCGCAATCGCGAAAGGCGCGTCCCGTGAGCCGATGTTGGGACGTTGCGCGCCTGCCGCCCTCGCAGGATCCGCCGCATCCACGTACGGAACGCTTTGACGTGATGCACGAAGATAACGATTCTCTTGGTTCAATTTGACGCTCGCATGAATACCACCGATTCACACCAGATTCCGTTTGTCCCGCATCGTCCGCTGGCGGGTAGCGACCACCGGACGCTTTTTCTCGCCGCGCTCGGCGGTGCGCTCGAGTTCTATGATTTCGTCATTTATGTATTCTTTGCGGCCGTAATCGGGCAACTGTTCTTCCCGCAGTCAATTCCGGACTGGCTGCGCCAGGTACAAACTTTCGGCATTTTTGCCGCAGGCTACATCATGCGTCCACTCGGTGGCATCATCATGGCGCATTTTGGCGACCTGATCGGCCGCAAGCGCATGTTTACGCTGAGCGTGCTGCTCATGTCGTTGCCGACGCTGCTGATTGGACTTTTGCCGACTTACGAGAGTCTCGGCGTAGCCGCGCCAGTGCTCTTGCTGCTGTGCCGCGTGCTGCAGGGTGCGGCAGTCGGCGGCGAAGTGCCGGGCGCGTGGGTATTCGTCTCTGAGCATGTGCCGCAGCGTCACATCGGATACGCGTGCGGAATGCTCACCGGCGGGCTGACGCTGGGCATTCTGCTCGGGTCATTGTTCGCTTCGGCGCTCAGCCACCACTATTCGCATGCTGAGATCGTTGCCTACGCGTGGCGGTTTCCGTTCCTCATCGGCGGCCTTTTCGGTCTTCTTTCTGCCTTCCTGCGCCGCTGGCTGCACGAGACGCCCGTATTCATCGAAATGCAGCGGCGCAAGTCGCTGGCCGCGGAAGTGCCGCTCAAGACGGTGCTGCGCGATCACGGCGGTGCCGTACTCGTGTCTATGGTGCTCACCTGGACGCTGACCGCAGCGATCGTCGTCGTGATCCTAATGACGCCAACTCTGTTGCAAAAGCGCTTTCATATCGATGCAGCAACCGCGCTGCAGGCGAACGTCGTTGCGACTCTCGCCCAGACGATTGGCTGCGTCGTTGCTGGTCTGATTGCAGGGCGCTTCGGCGCAGCCCGTACGATCTTTGTGGGCTGCCTGCTCCTTGGCTCGTCGTACTCTCTGATGTGCAAGCAGATCATGGTCGATCGCTCGTCGCTTATGCCCCTCTATGCGATGGCCGGTTTCTTTGTCGGTGCGGTGGCGGCCATTCCGGTCGCGATGATCAAAGCTTTCCCGCCCGTCGTGCGCTTCTCGGGAATCTCCCTCTCGTATAACGTCGCGTACGCAGTGTTCGGCGGGCTGACGCCGGTGGCCGTGTCGCTGATGTCGGCGTCAAACCCGGCCGCGCCCGAACTCTATGTGTCGGTGCTGTGCATCGTCGGCGCACTCGCGGGATATGCGTTGCGCGAAGCCCGCTAAAGGCGGAGCGTTCGACGTGAGGCGCGTATCCCCATCGCGACATCAACGCGTATCCCGAGGCCGCGAGCAACGGTCGCTATCGAATTCGCGAGCATCGCCCCGTACGCACCGATCCACTTCTCCATCCTTTCCAGCAGGTGATCAAAGATCAGTTCAGTAGCCAGAGAAGCCTCTTTCCATGCCCGGCATTCCACGCTAAGTGCATGCGTCGCAGCCGCGATCGTGGCCGCCGCGGCCGGCTTCGGATTCGTGTATTCGGGCGTGTACGACGTGTCGGCCATGTCCGGACATAACCCGCTCGTCGCGTGGCTGCTGCATTGGCAGCGGAAAAGCAGTGGATAAGCCACGCGGTTACAGCTCGCTACTACAAGCGGCTGTTGTGGCTGACCTACCGGTCATTCGAAAAAGCGGCGTGACCGTCTTTTCATGGCCGGCTATGGCCGGAGGCGGATGTCGCTGCACGACCTGCAAGGGACGGTCGCAGATGCGCAAAGCAGCCGTTCAGATGGGGTGCGCTGGGCGCTTTGCTACGAAATGACTGGCGCGGCCGACCTGATTAGTGCGGCGCCCTCATCGATTCCAGCTATCAGGCGACAGAATCGCATCGATCTGCGATTCTGCATCGGCTTGAGCCTTCGAAACGGCTTCCGGGCCATAAGCGATGCCTTCGGCGTAGACGAATTGCACATCCGTCATACCGAGGAACGCGAGCATGGTTTTAAGAAACGGCACTTGGCTGTCTGAGGGACCGTCCTTGTGAATCCCACCGCGTGCGAGGGCCACGATGACTTTCTTGTTTTTGAGGAGGCCTTCCGGACCGCTTTCCGTGTAGCGGAATGTGACCCGCGCGCGGGCAATCGCGTCGAGCCAGCTTTTGAGTTGAACGGTCACGCCGAAGTTATACATTGGTGCGCCGATCACTAACACGTCAGCGCTTTGTACTTCTGCAATCAATGCATCGTCGATGGCTACTCGAGCAGCCTGTTCGGCATTACGTTCCTCCGGGGCGGTGAACAAAGCAGTAAGGGCAAACTCATCGATATGTTGGAGCGGTGCGCTGGCGAGGTCGCGGCGGACGACTGTCGCGCTGAGCGTCGCCATTTGCAGCCGAGATACGACAATGTCAGCGAGGCGGGTTGATTCCGATCCAGTGCTACGTGCGCTGGAATTAATTTGCAGAATGTTCAATTTAACTATCCTCTAGCAAGCTTCCCTGTTATGGGAGAGCTTTACAGTTCCGAAACGCGATGCGTTGGCCCCGTGCAAGTCCATCAAGTGCGACAGGTTGCACGGCACGCTCTCTGTACCCCTTGCAGCATCGGCAATCGCTCTGCCGTGCGTTCGTCCTTGGAAGTCGCGGAAAGAGGTGCAGGAGTGTGTTATAAAACCTCAACCAAGGTTGAGGTCAAGGGCTATGTCTGAACAAATTACATCCACGCAGCAAATGACCGTTGGGCAAATCTCACGGCGGAGTGGCGTTCCCGTGTCCACATTGCACTTTTACGAATCGAAAGGGCTTCTTAAGCCGACGCGGACCGCAGCGAATCAACGGCTCTACAGTCGCGGGATGCTTAGACGGATCGCGATCATCAAGGTGGCGCAACGAGTGGGCATCCCGCTCGCTGAGGTCGGGGAGGCGCTGGCAGTCTTGCCAAATGATAGAAAACCCACAGCCGCGGAATGGACTCAGGTATCGACGAAATGGGCCGGCGTATTGCAGCAACGGATAGACACGTTGGTCCACTTAAAAAGCGATTTGGAGTCTTGCATCGGATGCGGATGTTTATCGCTTGGTGAATGTCCCTTAGTAAATCCGAACGATCATCTTGGTAAAGAACAGTCGGGGCCGGTCTTGCTGGAGCGAAAAAACGGAGCGAAAAAACTCTGAAGGCAAAAGGAGTCACCCTGCGACGACAATCCGTAGTCCGAGGACATCACCTGATCGAATTACGTTTCGCTCTATATGGCTGGCTCCAATGCCCGGATTGTCGACGATTCGTGTGGCAACATCGAGGGACCGTTACTGGCCGACTGCCGTCGTCCGGTGACCCATACGCCCTTGACCCAAAAGAGCACAATTTCATCCGCCGCCGTCGTCCGCAGCGGAGCGCGCGGGATGGACCGCCAGCATGTGGCTCGAAAACCCTTTGTCCTGCTCGAGCCGCCAGGTCGCCCACAGGCGTTTCGTTTGCTCGTCGAGTTCGATCGCGAGCCAGTTCCGGCGCGGCGCGAGACGCGTTCCCGCGCCGGGCAGTTCCATCATCTGCAGCCGATGCTCGGAGTCGATCACCTCGCCGGCTTTCGCTTTGTGCTCCATGTAGGACAGAAAGAAGAAATCCGCGACGCCCGAAGGCGCCGGATGAACGACCGCCGAACTCGTCAACTGATTGAGCCTCCGCGCGTTGTTCGTGGTCGCATCGTTCGCTTCAACCACGCCCCACGCGGCCAGGTGAACGTCGCCGGACACCATCGTCACGCGACGCTTGCGCGGGCCGTCCGCAAACGCGATCAAGTTTCGAACGAGACGCTTGCGCTGGCCTTCATGATCGTCGTTGGACCAGTGATCGCGGACGTCGTCGGACAAACCTTTTGTGACACTTTCGCGCGACATACCAAAGCTGAAGATCGCTTCGGCGAGGCGGATCTTCGGATGCGCAACCGGCACGCTGCTGATGAACAGCAGATGCTCGACCGCATCGGGTAGCGTCGTGAGCCATTGCGTCATCGCGTCCCACGTCGCGCCACCGATCACCTGCGATTGCGAGCGTTCAGTGCGCAGATCCGGCACGAGTATGGCGAGCGATCCGAACACTCCCGCATGCGAAAACCCGGGCTGCCGCGGCAAAAACGGCGGAGCGTACGGGTCTTTCTTCACCACCTTGTTCCAGTCGATCGGATCGAAGCGCGGAAGTCGCGTCGGATGATCCGGAAGCGCCAGCGGCGGCAGCAGTTCGTCGGGCATCTGCAACTGGTATACCCAGAAGTTCCGGCGCGCCGCCGCGAACAGTGCGCGAAACACGGGGCTCGCCTGTAGTTCCGGACTGTAAGAACCCCAGCCGTCAAAAATATCGTGGTCGTCCCACATGATCAGTGTGGGGATCGTCGCGAGCGCGCACGCGACATCGAGTGTGCCGTCATACGCATTCGCAGGCCACGGCGCCTTGCCGCGCGCATAACGCCATCGGTTGATGTACAGCTCGAAGTAGTAGCGCTCGATGTCGTCGGCCAGTTTCGCGTCCACCGCAAAGCCCGACTGGTCCGCGACCGGCAGATTGCTCCAGTTCTTGAGCGCTTCGATGTCGTCCCAGATCGAATCCATGTAGATCTGGTCGCCGCCCATCAGCATCGCGTGAAAGCGCAGCGGGGTGCCCTTGTCGAACAATACGGAATTGACCCAGGCCTGATGCTCGTCCCAGTCGCGCTCGTGGGCCTTGAGCAGCGCGCCGTCGTGATTCGTGATCAGGTCGGACCAGACATTCTGCGCGTCGTGTTGCAGATCCTTGATCGCGTTCGCCGACGAAAATCCGTTGCACGACACGTAATTGAAACGCGGCGCCTGGTCGACTGCGGGAACAGGAAAGCGCCACGTTGCCGTGCCACCGAACGAATACGCGACGACCTGATCTTTAGCCAGTTGCTTGACTGGGATCGCGTAGCGCAGCACCTGCACGTCGTTCGTTTTCCGCAGCGCGCGCGGCGCGGTCGGATCGGCCTTGCCGTTGACGGTGAGCTTCGGCGGCACGGCATCCGCGCGAATGACGATCAGCACCGTGACGCGCCACACAGCCGGCGCATCGGCCGTCGCGGCCCGCAGGCCGAGCACCGGGCCCATCAGCAGATCGTCCTGCGCAGGTGCCTTTTTCTTTGCGGTGGCCATTGTTCACCTCGTCGTGTTGCCGTCGCAGGGTCGCGCTCGTGATTGGGCCGGTCGGACGGCGGGATGGACGCGCGCCTCAGTGGCGCGGTTAGCCGATGAAGATTAGTGCAGCGCGCGACGATGCACGCATCAGGACGAACCCTGACAAATGCCTTTCCGTCGCAAGCCGCGATGGGTTCTTGAAAAAGGTGGGATATTTTTGCAGCAAGTGCAGGGAAATGCTTTACTCACAAAGTGCAACCATACGCTTTGTAACAGAGCCGACGTCGAGTCGGCTCTGTTGTATCTGAACGCAATTTTGAAGGTCCAAGTTCGACCCACTTTTGCCGGTCGACCCGGTGTCCCCTCAACGGCGGTTTCCAAGGGATACTGTTGAAAAAGTCGCTGGTCGTCTATTTCATGAGGTTTTCAGGGGTCCTCTTACCCTTGGGCGGCATGTGCGAGCGGCTTATAGGCCGATCTGAGAGGTCAATATTCGCGCAGAACAACTGCTAAAACCTCCTCGGCGACTTTTTCAACAGTATCAAGGTACAACGACCGTTCGCGCGGTCCGATCCGGCCGCCCTGTGCGGGGTCGATCAGCAAAGTGCTGAGTAGAAGCGATCGGAGCGCCCGCTTTTACAGCCCCCGAACTTTTAATCCGTTGGTCGCTTGTTCGAATCCCGTTCGACCTACTAAGAGATTCAAGGACTTAGCTTCGGCTAGGCCCTTTTCTTTGCTCCGCAAACACGGAGCACTTAACCCACTCAGCCGGCGGATCGGCCGGAGTCAAGTCTCCGTGGGCACGCATCAGCACCGCGATGCCAATGTTCCACCCGGCCTCAAAAATCTTCATCCGCTCGTCCGAACTCACCTGCTCCGTGCCCAGCCCGTTCCCGTACCGCACTGGGTCAGCGTGACGTTTCACATAGAGAATCTGCTCTTCGGTGAATCCGTAGTGTGTACGGAAATTTGTCCATTTGAGCCTTTTGTCCGTGATGGACGACGTCCGAGATGCATGCTCCTGTATCAGCGTCTCGATTGCGCGGTAACAAAGAATCCAGTGTCCGTTGAATTCCTGAGCGCCTCGCGAAAATCACCGAGAGCGCGGCGAAAGAACCATGTGGACGGCGTCGACATCAGATTCAACAGATGCCCCATGGTCAAGCCTGCGTCGGTCGCGAGCTTCTCCAGAGCCGGCACGTCAACCCCAAAAACCCTATCGTCCACCAAATCTGGGGCCACGAACTGCACAATCTCAACTGCGTATCCACGCGCGAAAACAAAACCGACAGCACCGAGCACCGCTCGCGCCGAGTCCTCGACCAAGTTCCGAGCGGTGAAAACGTTCTTGATCGCCGTTGGCGTGATCAAGCGGCCGAAAAGTTGGCCAGCAAAGGCTTGGATATATAAGACACCCGCTGGAACGTCGTCACCTGCGCTCACATGGAAGGACACGTTTTCCAAGTTGATGCCGGCGCGCTCCGGAATCACACGGCCCGTAAAATAATACGTAAATTCGCTCATGCCCTCTCGTCTCCTGATATCGCACGTCGTCAGTTCAAATCGTTACCGCATCGGATCAACCTTATCGCCCTTCCGCTCTCGCACGCAGTGCTCCGTCATCTTCAAAGAACAATGCGCAAGCTGACGCTGCGCTGCGCGAATGTTGCCAGAAAATTCCGTCTTGTCCGTGCCAGCCTTCGCGCACAGATCCCCGAAACTGAAACCAGTCTTTGTCCGCTCGAGCTGCCAACATCGTGAATTGACCAGCCGCTTCCCGGGTGGCAGCGACGTCTGAATGTCCAAGCAGCGGAGTGGACGAACGGCCCTTCACGGCCGATCAGTTCCGAACGCGGATGTCGCTGGTCGACCCTTCTCCGCCGCTCGCGCTGCTAGTGACCGAATGACGTTTTCCGGGGAGTACATCGGTCGTTGCAGTTCAAAGCGAATCTCGCGAATCACCGCAACGCGCGACATGCGTGACTCTTATGCAAGCGTCGGCGCGAGCGGGATACAGCTTAGTGTCTGGCGACCTGCCAGGCGAGAACAGGGTACGTGGCTCCGGGCAACATCACCCAGGCGGCATTCGGACCGAAGTCCCAGCCGGCAAAAGTCGCCGGGTTGCTCATCTGGGCAGTAGTGAGTCCATTCGAGGCCGGCAGGTTGCCGCCGCTCGTCGGTTGTCCCGTTGTCTGTACGTTCCAGTAGACGTCGCTCCCCAATCCACCGCAACTCGCGCAGACACCGCCAACCTGCCGCGATACCGACCTCGCCGGACCTGCCACGAAGGACTGCGTCACCGTTCCGCCGTTGAACCCGACGAGTCCGCCTGCTGGTCCATGCGAGCTGAGGCCAGAGACTGGACCGATCGAGTATGACTCGGTAATCGTGCCTTCGTTAGTGAGAACCAGCCCGGCGGCAGTACCATCGGACGCCACCGTGGCGCTGCTGCCGGAGCGCTCGATCAGCCCGTAGTTAGTGGCGACGAGCCCGGCGAATGAGTCGCCTGCATCGCTGCCTTCGGAGACGATAGACCCGGACGTAAAGACGTTGGCGACCGTTCCATGATTGTGGATGGCCAATATCGCGCTCCCGTCGAAAAAGAAAACCGTGGTGCCCACCTTCGAGTTGACGTTCACGTTGCGCACGACGCCGTTCGCGCCAATATCGTTGAAAACCGCGTCGAACTTCGGAGAGAGGCTGGAAATCGTATGCCACATGCCGTCGAACTGGCCGCTGAACGCCGAATTGGAAGCGAAACCGAGCGTTGTGAACGTAGAACCACTCGCATCGATGTCCTTGCCGAGTGCGTAATTGCCGGCAAGATCGTTCTGGATGTTCTGCAAGTCCGTGACCGAATTGACGAACTGGTAACCAGTTATCTGCGTCACGAGCCCGCTGTAGGGCGGAGTGCTCCAGGCGGAATTGGCGATGAGCGTGCCGGGGCGTCGCGCCCGAACCGTTGTCGAACGTCACGCTGTTGTGCCTGCCGATCGAGAAACTGTTCCAGTCAATCACGCCGCGCGTCGAACCCGGTTGCGTGATCACGAGACCATTCCCCTGGCTGGCTATCGTGCCCGTGCCGGCGACGTATGTGCCGCCTTGCGGAAGCACACCCGGCGCGAGCGTCGCATGGGCAAAGCTCGAATACCTTATTTTTGTACTTTCCATTCACCAGGCGCAGTGGGCAATCCAGCTTGGCTTTGGCGACGTCAATTCCGCAATGAAACGAATGCATGCAACATCCTCTGATGATCTACCTTGTGAATGCGGGCTGCCGGCCAAGCCGGGCCAAAGATACTGTCCGATCTGTTTCGGAGGGTGAGCGGCTGCTGCAAAGATCTATTGTCCTGGCTCAAGGCCAAAGTTGTCGCAGGCATCCAGCCGCTCGATCCTGGGGTGCCCCCCAAGAACTGCTGAGCGAATCCGATCTTCTTACATCATCGAATCCGTCACAAAGAAATCATACAAGTTGTCGCCTCTGAATTTTCTCAAATTGAAGAGCCAGAGGTGCAGGTTGAAGGAAAAACAAACGTATTCTGTCGAGTTCAAGGAGCAGGCGCTGTCGAAAGTCCTGCAGCGCGGAAGCCGCACCGTTGGATCGGTGGCCGACGAATTGAACATGAATTTACTGACATTAAGGAAGTGGATGAGAGGTAGTGCCGCTGCGAACCGGAGCTCAGACTCCGGACATGCAAAACGTCCAGAAGACTGGTCGCCGGAAGAACGGCTGCTGGCTTTGCACGAGAGCCACGGCCTGGTCGACGAAGCACTGAACGCGTGGTGTCGTGAGCGGGGGCTGTTCGCTCATCATGTCACCCAGTGACGGATGGACTTTTGCGCCGGCGGCGGGACCGGCACTCGCCGTGAGAACGCCCAGGAAGTACGGGGATCTGAAGCAGGCCAATGTGCAATTACAGCGCGAATTGAACCGCAAGGAGAAGGCGCTAGCGGAGGCGGCGGCGCTGTTGGTGCTGCAAAAAAAGTATCGTGCGCTGTTCGAGGGCGAGGCCGAATGACGGGCCTTGAAGAGCGCAAAACATTGATCAGCCTGATCAGCGAGGCGACGCTGGCCGGGGCTCGCCAGGCGCCCGCGTGTGAGATGCTGGGGCTGAGCGCACGGACGGTTCAGCGTTGGCGAGGCGGCGAACCTGACGCGGTGGACGGGCGCTCGTTACGACACCACCAGCCATCTCACAAGCTGAGCGCCGAAGAACGCACCGAACTGCTGGCAGTTGCGAACTCGGCCGGGTTTGGTCATTTGCCGCCGAGTCAGATCGTGCCTCGACTGGCTGACCAGCAACGCTATATCGCCTCGGAGTCGACGTTCTATCGGGTGCTGAAAGCCGGGAAGCAGCTTGCCCATCGGCGCAGTGAACGGCCGGTCAAATCGTGCGGCAAACCACGCGCGGTTCGCGCGGACGCGCCGAATCAGCTTTACAGCTGGGACATCACGTACTTGCCGGCGACGATCCGCGGGCAGTACTTTTATCTGTATCTGTTTATGGACGTGTTCAGCCGCAAGATCGTCGGCTGGCAGGTCTACGCCGAAGAGAGTAGCGTCCAGGCCAGCGAGGTGCTCAAGGATCTATGCGCGCGTGAGGCGATACAGCCCAACCAGGTAATTTTGCACGCTACCTTGCAGGCCTTGGGCGTGATGCCGTCGTTGAGTCGCCCCAGCGTGAGCAACGACAACCCCTATTCGGAATCGCTGTTCAAAACGCTGAAGTACCGCCCCGCTTATCCGTTAGAGGCGTTCGATACCCTGTTCGCAGCCCGCACCTGGGTTGCAGAACTGGTGCGCTGGTACAACCACGAACACCGCCACAGTGCGATCCGTTTCGTGACACCGGCCCAGCGCCATGCGAATCTTGATCATGACATCCTCGAGCGCCGCAAGGCGCTCTACGAGGTTGCGCGCGAACGTCATCCGCTACGATGGAAAGGTGCCACGCGGGACTGGCAGCGCGTTAATGTCGTGCATCTGAATCCCGATCGTGCTGAGCCGACCCTCGACATTCGGCGACCTCGTAACCAGGAATTAAAAGCAGCCTGAATTCAAAACGTCGAGGCGACAACTAGCTGGAAAACTTCCGCCTCATCGTGGTTGGCGTACTGACGCTGTCACACGCGCTCCATTTTGAGGTTCAGGAAAAATCTCTCCATCACCGAATTGTCCCAACAATTTTCCTTGCGGCTCATGCCCCGTCAGCTCAGCCACTTGTCCGAACGCGTCGCGATGACGCACGGCAAAGTCTGAATCGAAGGTCGCCATAAAACGTTCCTCCTCTTCGCGCCGGTCGGGGTGGTCGATCATTTCCGTGTACGGGTAGTGCACCATCCAATGCGCGGAAATTCCAATATGGCACACGTACGCGGTTGCTTCTATCATCACGTCCGATATTTGCGGAACAGGCCGTCGGCGCTGCGATAGTCGACGAAAGGCGCCAGGTAGTATTCCTTGTCCTCCGAAGCGTTCAGGTATGCCATCAGCTCAGGCGTATCGGAAACTCTCGCCAATGCTCGCCCCGCATGCGAGCCAACGGGCCGGATGATCAACGGATAATTGATCTTGCTGACTTGCGAAAGCCCGGGGCCGCCCGGCAACAACTCCATAACGCGCGCACGGGAAATGCGTATCGTGGGCGCCATGCTGATGCCAGTCACTCCGCCCAGCAGCCTATACGCGGCTTCCCGCGCCGTACAGGCAACGCCTTCCGGCCGGTTCAGCACGCGACGGTCGGTACCGCTTGCCAGCAATGCGATCTGCGAGAGAGCGCGAGCGTTGTCGTCCGACGCACACGCGGCGACAAACATTACATCGTGGTCCGGCACATCCAGATTAGGCTCAGTCTGCGCGTCAACGTATAGAACGTCTATCTGTAAGTCCGCGTTTTCAAGCAAACATTCGAATGGAGTATTCGCCATTAGATCGCCAGGCGCCTTCAGCACCAACAGCGCCTCAACGGCGGAGAACCGGGATTCGCGTTCTTCAGCCGGTAGAGGCGGCGCATCTGCAACGCCTGCTGTTGAACCGCGAGCGCAGCCGACTTCTGGTATTTCATCTCCAGAACAAGTGACAAATCGAGTAACGCATAAGGGTGGTCGTGTTGCTGGACGTACTCGAGCAGACTCATCCCAACCGGTGTCAGGTCCTCGCCGGCCGCGGCCGCCCGGAGCAGCGTGCTCACCCCCAGTAGCTGGTGATTCATCGAGCCGGTGTCAGTCATGACTATGTCCAGCGGCATTCGAAAAAACGACGGTTCGCGCGGGCGTCCCGCCGACGTAGCCGACTTCTTCGTCAAACCAGCCTTCAGGAATGTGCCGCTCCGTTGTTGTTCCACATTCGGGCAATTGTGTCGAGTTGTCGACGACCAGCGCAAGTTCAACGCGGTTCGCTCACTGCTTCAGTACCATGTTGAATTTCCATCGATTAAAGGCTTGAGCTTCGCACTGTCGAGAGGGAGGCGATCACCGCGCGACGGGCTACCGCGCACTTGCAACAGATAGGTGGAAGCTAGATATTGCGAATTCCCTTGCCGAGGTAACGAATTCTCTAAACGTCGCCGGGTTCACTTCCTTTCCCGTGGCGTGTTCCAAACCGAGCGCCACGGCGATTATTGCAATTGCTGGATTACGCGGCCTTGTCTACGAGATTTACCGTTTCGTCATTTTGTGCTTCTTCCCGGGAGCGGCAGCGCAGGCACTGCAGACGTCTGGCTCTCAGCCGATACCCGGAACGAGCGATGATGTGGTACCGCGCTGCGTACAGCTAGTCAAAGGGGATTCTTGTGCACAAGTCCACGAAAAGTGCCCACACCTCATTTGGTCACGATGCGCCCTTGAAAGCGGCGTACAGTACCCGGCACCTTGCGGCCACTTCTTGCGCGTGGAGCGGCTTGCTTAGGTGTTGTCCGCGCCTGCGTCGGGCGGACTATTGAATTCGCACCGTTGCCATCTCCGTTGCATTTCATCATCGATTGGATCCGCCCTTCCAATTGGCGCGACCACCATATCTCAGGCGACACAGTGCAATATTTAAAAGTCGCGCCTCAACCCGTATTTGCCGCTCGATAGCCCCCTTACACAAGCCGCTCACAGGAACGTGTGCTCGGCAGCGATCGCCATACGTCGGGCACCACTGTCATTGCGGCCGAATCGGAATGAAAACAGCGGCGCTCGAGCCTGTCTGTTTCACTTCGTCAGAAAACCCAAGCCGGATATCTGCACCGATGCGTGTGGCGATCGCCTGTACGATGGACAATCCCAGGCCCGACCCAACCTGCTCGCTACCCAGCGTGCGATAGAACGGGTCAAAAACCCGGTCCCGCTCGGCCAATGGAATACCTGGCCCCGTGTCCTGGATTCGCAGCACGGCGTGCCCTTCCCCAGTCGCCACCAAAAGATCGACACGCCCACGCCTCCGGCGTATAGCGGATGGCGTTATCCACGAGATTCCTCACTATGGCAATCGCGTCCACCTCGCTGACCAGCACCTGGGCATCTTGGCCCCCTCTACCCCGATGTCGATGTGCTTGGCTTCAGCCAACGGCATCAGATCTTCCAGTACACGACGGTAGATGCTGTGGATCGATACGAGCGATTTTTGCAAGTCGGCAACGGACTACGCCCGAGCCAACGTCAGCAGTTGGTCCAGCAGGTTTCGGCCGCGCTCGATCCCTTGGCGCAGCACTGTCAGCCGTTCGCGTGCCGGCGCAGACATTTCCACGTTCGCCAGTCGGTCCGCCTGCAGCGAGAGCGCGGTCAGCGGCGAGCGCAACTCGTGTGCCGCGTCGGCGATAGAGCGGCGCTGAGATTCCATCGCCTGACCCGCACGGGCGAGCAGGCGGTTGATCGCCACAGTGAAGGGACGTACTTCGGCGGGGAGATGACTGTCTTCGATGGGATGCACGACACGTTCGCCAATCTTGTCGGCGCCCACGCAGGCGTCGGGTTTGGCATGTTGAACCATCCGGGCATCAGTTCGAGGCCGGGGCGGAATGATCCCCCGGCATCCCAGCTGTGTTCACCTCGAACGCCCCGTCCGTGCGGTGCTGGATCGCGTAGATCTCGCGATTGCGGGCGATCGTGGCTTGCGACGGCGGATAGTCGTTGTCGTGGGACGGGACCAGTCCTTCGGCCTGGGCCTGTTGCAGTTGCGCCATGACCTCCGCATGCGTCAGTCCCGGCGGATTGGATTGCGCAAATGCGGCGCTGCCGAACGACAGGCTGAGGGCGGTAACGGCAAAAGCGGTAAGCAGTTTCATGATGTCTCTCCGATGGCGTGCAAGAAATGAGTGGCCTGAACCACGCTTCACATTCTTGTCATTTCACCTGTCGGCACACTGACCTGCGGATTACGGTTCTGTTAACCGCACGCAGGCGATGAAAAAACTCCAGATAACAGACTTGTAATTTACCGGACCGCAGCTGGTAAGCCCCCGGCCAGCACACTCCTGACTCATGAAGCGCATGCCATGCGCCGTCCGTTGCATTGAAAAGACGGGCGCTTCCATCTGCCTCTTTTCAGGAATCCGTCATGTGGATCGTCAAGCTCGCGCTGCGCCGGCCCTACACATTCGTGGTCCTCGCCGTGCTGATCTTTATCGTCGGCCCGCTCTCGATACTGCGCACGCCGACCGATATCTTTCCAAACATCGATATTCCGGTGGTCAGCATCGTCTGGTCTTATAACGGTTTCTCCGCGCAGGACATGGCGAACCGCATCACATCGAATTACGAGCGCGCGCTGACTTCCGACGTCGACGATATCGAGCACATCGAGTCGCAATCGCTGAACGGCGTTTCAGTGGTGAAGATCTTTTTCCATCAGGGTGCGGACATCAATCGAGCGATCGCCGAGGCCGCGTCCAATTCGGCGTCGATCCTGCGGGTGCTGCCGCCCGGCACGCTGCCGCCGAACATCATCACGTACAACGCGTCGACGGTGCCGATCCTGCAACTTGGGCTTTCCAGCAACACGTTGTCCGAGCAGCAGCTTTACGACCTTGGTAATAGCCAGGTTCGCACGCAACTCGCGACTGTGCAGGGCGCCTCCGTGCCACTGCCGTTCGGCGGAAAGGTCCGGCAGATCATGGTCGATATCGACCCGCGCGCGTTGCAGGCCAAGGGCCTCGCGCCGCTCGACGTAGTTAACGCCGTGAACGCGCAAAACCTGATCCTGCCGGGCGGCACGGCAAAGATCGGCACGAAGGAATACAACGTGCAGATGAACGGCAGCACGGACACGGTCGCCGCGCTGAACGATCTGCCGATCAAAACGGTGGCCGGCGGCGTGGTGTATGTGCGCGATGTGGCCCATGTGCGCGACGGCTATGCGCCGCAAACCAACATCGTGCGCAGCGACGGCAAGCGCGCGGCACTGCTGACCATCGAGAAATCCGGCAGCACGTCGACGCTGACAATCATCCAGCAGGTCAAAGCGATGCTGCCGCATATTGCGGCCGGCTTGCCGAGCGCGCTGCACATCACGGCGTTGTCCGACCAGTCGGTGTTCGTCAAATCCGCGGTGGTCGGCGTCGCGCGCGAAGCGCTGATCGCCGCCTGCCTGACCGCGTTGATGATCTTGTTGTTTCTCGGCAGCTGGCGCGCCACGCTGATCATCGCTGTGTCGATTCCGCTCGCCGTGCTGACCTCGCTGATCGGGCTGACCGCGCTCGGCCAGACCATCAACATCATGACGCTCGGCGGCCTCGCGCTCGCCGTGGGCATTCTCGTCGACGATGCCACCGTCGCGATCGAAAACATCACGCATCATCTGGAGAATGGCGAGCCGCTGCATGACGCGATCCTGAACGGTTCGGGAGAAATCGCCGTGCCGACCTTCGTGTCGACGCTGTCGATCTGCATCGTATTCGTGCCGATGTTCCTGCTTTCCGGGGTCGCGCGCTATCTGTTCG
Organism: Paraburkholderia kirstenboschensis; assembly: GCF_032806925.1. Lineage (NCBI taxonomy): Bacteria > Pseudomonadati > Pseudomonadota > Betaproteobacteria > Burkholderiales > Burkholderiaceae > Paraburkholderia > Paraburkholderia kirstenboschensis. The sequence goes on from NZ_CP136511.1 coordinate 686,970, forward strand.
TGCCGCTCGCCGAAGCGGTGGTGTTCGCGATGATCGCCTCGTATTTCTTCTCGCGCACGTTGGTCCCCACGCTCGCGATGTACCTGATGCAGCCGCGCAGCAATGCGCCCGTGACGGGCAACGGACCGATCGCGCAACTCGTGCGCTTTCAGGCCGCCTTCGAGCATCGTTTTGAATTGCTGCGCGAACGCTACCGGGGTGTGCTCAGCGCGGCGATCGCCAGCCCGCGCCGCTTCATCGCAATCTTCCTGCTGCTGTGCATCGGCTCGCTCGTGCTCGTGCCATTTTCCGGACGCGACTTCTTTCCGTCTGTCGATACCGGCGAAATCCGGTTGCATTTGCGCGCCCCTACCGGCACACGGATCGAAGATACCGCGAGCCTCACCGATGAGGTCGAAGCCCGGGTGCGTAGCGTGATTCCCAAACAGGAGATGTCCGCGATGCTCGACAACATCGGCGTGCCGGTGAGCGGCATCAACCTCACCTACGATTCATCGGACCCGATCGGCCCCGAAGACGCCGACGTGATGATCACGCTCGCGGCAAAACACAAGCCGACCGCGGCCTATGTCGCGACGCTGCGCACGACGCTCGCCAAGGATTTCCCCGGCGTGAGCTTCGCCTTCCTGCCGGCCGACATCGTCAGCCAGATTCTGAATTTCGGCCTGCCGGCACCGATCGATGTCCAGATCGTCGGCAACAAGCTCGCTGCCAACCGCGTGGTGGCTAACCGCCTGCTCGCGCAACTGCGTGGCGTGCGCGGCCTCGTCGACGCGCGCATCCAGCAGCCGGGCGACGAGCCGGCTATCAACGTCAACGTGGACCGCACACGGGCGATCCAGGCGGGCTTGCAGCAACGCGACGTGTCGCAGAATCTGCTGATCGCGCTGTCGGGCAGCTCGCAGACCACGCCGAATTTCTGGCTCGATCCGAAGAACGGCGTCAGCTATCCACTGGTGGCAATGACCCCACAGTACGACATCGACTCGCTGCAGGCGCTGGCCAATATTCCCGTGGCGCCAGGCGGCAGCGCGGCTTCGGCTGCCAGTAGCGCGGCCGCTTTTGCCAACGGCGCCGGCGCTGCGCCACAGAACCTGCTCGGCGCGCTTGGCACGCTGTCGCGCGTGAGCCAGCAGGCCGTCGTCTCGCACTACAACGTGCAACCCGTACTCGACATTTTCGCCTCGGCGCAAGGCCGGGACCTCGGCGGCGTGGCCGCTGACGTGAACCGTCTGGTCGACCAGATCCGGCCGCAATTGCCGCCGGGCGCGTCGATCGTCGTACGCGGCCAGGTGCAGGCGATGCACGACTCGTTCGCCGGTCTCGCAAGCGGCATGGTGTTCGCGATCGCCCTGGTTTATCTGCTGATGGTCGTCAATTTCCAGTCGTGGCTCGATCCGTTCATCACGATCAGCGGCTTGCCGGGCTCGCTCGCGGGCATCGCGTGGATGCTGTTCAGCACGGGGACCCGGCTGAGCGTGCCGGCGCTCACCGGCACCATTCTGTGTATCGGCATCGCCACGGCCAACAGCATTCTCGTGATCAACACCGCGCGCGAACTGCACCACGGCGGCAAGCCGCCCCTACAGGCGGCGCTGGAAGCGGGCTTTAGCCGCTTCCGCCCCGTCTTGATGACCGCGCTGGCGATGCTGATCGGCATGCTGCCGATGGCGCTCGGCCTCGGCGACGGCGGCGAGCAGAATGCCCCTCTCGGTCGCGCGGTGATCGGAGGCCTCGCGCTCGGCACTGTCTCCACGCTGCTGTTCGTACCGGTCGTCTACGGGATGGTGCATGCGTGGCGGGACAAACGCCGCGCCGCCCGGCAGAGCACGCAGGAAGCCGACCTTGCCGCCCGCATCCATTGATTCCGACGAGAGCCTCCCCATGAACGATTCATCTCTTCCGCCCGAACTCGACGATCGCGCCGGGCCATCCGCGAACCGCGCTGACCGTAACGTGGAAAATCCCGCGGGAAATGCGGCGGCAAGCGCAGCCCAATCGCCCGCAGCGGCCGCGCACCCGGCACCACGCCGGCGTCTGTGGCCACTCGCCCTGACCGGCCTTGCGGCCGCCTTGCTGCTCGCCGGCATCCTGCCGCGTGTCTCCGCGAGCGCCGCACTGACGCAACAGACCCAGGCGCAAAGCGCGCTCAGCGTATCGATTGTCATGCCGCGTCCCGCGTCGGCGTCGAACGAGTTGCTGTTGCCCGGCGCGGTCACGCCGTTCGCGGAAGCGTCGATCTACGCGCGCACGAGCGGCTATCTGGCGCACTGGACGAGCGACATCGGCGCCCAGGTCAAAAGCGGTCAGACGCTCGCGACGATAGACGCCCCCGACCTCGACGCGCAACTGCGCCAGGCCCGCGCCGACGAAAGCACCGCGCAGGCCAACTACGACTATGCGAAGACCACCGCGCAGCGCTGGCAGGACATGCTGAAAACGCAGTCGGTCGCGCAGCAGGACGCCGATACGAAAACCAGCGACATGGAAGCGCGCCGCGCTATGCTGGCGTCCGCGCAGGCGAACGTCGCGCATCTGGCCGAACTGGTCTCGTACGAAAAAATCACCGCGCCGTTTGACGGCGTGATCACCGCCCGCCACGTCGATGTCGGCGCGCTGGTGACGGCCGGCGGCACGCCCGGCACCGCCGGCATCTCGGGCGAGCTGTTTCATATTCAGCAGACCGGCGTGCTGCGGGTCTTCGTCGATGTACCGCAGAACGACGCGCCGTATATCACGCCGGACACCGGCGTCTATCTGACCGCGCAGCAGTATCCCGGCCGTCATATTGCCGGGCGGGTGGCGCGCAGCACCGGCTCGATCGATCCGGCGAGCCGCACGTTGCGCGTCGAGGTGGACGTCGACAACAAGGACGGCGCGCTGATGCCGGGCGCCTATGTGCAGGTGCATCTGGAGTTGCAATCGTCGACGCCCGCGCTCGATTTGCCGGTCAGCACACTGCTGTTTCGCCCGGATGGCGTGACGGTGGCGGTGGTCGACGGCAACGGCAAGGTGGCGTTGAAGACTGTGCACATCGGCCGCGATTTCGGCACACATGTGGAAATCACCACCGGGCTGGTGGCCACGGATCGCGTGATCGACAACCCGGGCGATTCGCTGAATGCGGGACAAGCCGTCCAGATCGCGCCGGCCACGCATAGCTGAGCGCCCGTCATCGTAAGGATGTTTGCCATGTCTTTTGCCTTTAGTTGCCCGTTGCTGCGGCGCTCGCTGGCCGTGGCGCTGACCGGCGCGCTGGCCGCCTGCTCTACGCTACCCGACTATCATCGGCCCGCCGTCGACGTGCCCTCGCAATTCGCGGGCGCCACGCCCGGCTGGGCGCAGGCGGCGCCCGCCGACGCGGCGCCGCGCGGGCCCTGGTGGACGATCTTTGGCGATCCCGTGCTGGACCAGCTCGAAGCGCGCGTCGACGTCTCGAACCAGACCGTGCGCAAGGCCGTCGCGCAAGTCCAGCAGGCGCGCTCGATGGTCGACTATCAGCGCGCGGGGTTCTTCCCGACCATCACCGCCGGCGCGGCCCAGAATCGCTCGCGGATCTCGCAGAACGTCCAGGGACGCTCGCTCGCGGGCAAGACCGTGCCCGACTATTCGGCCGGCGTGTCGGCGAGCTGGGAGCCCGATCTGTTCGGCCGCGTGCGCGACAGCGTCGCGGGTGCGCAGGCTAATGCCGATGCCAGCGCGGCGGACCTCGAAGCGGTGCGTCTGTCGATGAGCGCCGATCTCGCCGTCGACTATTTCGCGCTGCGCTCGCTGGATACGCAGAAAAAGCTGCTCGACGACAGCGTGCAGGCGTACGCCCATGCATTGAATCTGCTCCAGCAGCAGTTGAAGAACGGCGCGATCGACGCCTCCGCGGTCGCTCAGGCCACTACGCAGCTCGAAGCGACACGCACTCAGGACACCGACATCGACGTGACCCGCGCGCAGATGCAGCACGCGATCGCGACCCTGATCGGCGAACCTGCTTCGACCTTTGCGCTGCCGCCGAACGGCTCGGCAGTGGCGCCGCCGGCCATTCCGGTCGGCGTGCCCTCACAGCTGCTCGAGCGGCGGCCCGATATCGCCGCTGCCGAACGGCGCGTGGCGGCGGCGAATGCGCAGATCGGCGTGGCGCATGCGGCGTTCTTCCCCGATCTGATGCTGTCGGCGAGTGCGGGGCTGGAAAGCACCTTCTTCGCGCCGTGGCTGAGCGCGCCGAGCCTGTTCTGGTCGATCGGGTCGCAACTCGTCGGCACGCTGTTCGACGGCGGCCAGCGCAGCGCCACGCTGCACGGCGCGACCGCGCAATACGACGGCACGGTCGCCGATTACCGGCAGTCGGTGCTGGTGGCGTTCCAGCAGGTCGAGGACAACCTCTCGGCGCTGAATTCGCTCGCGGACGAAGCCGCCAGCCAGCAGCGCGCGACCAGCGCCGCCGATCTGTCGTTGCGCCTCACGACCAATCGTTACAACGCGGGCGCGGTCAGCTATCTCGACGTGGTGACCGCGCAGACGATCGCGTTGACGAACGAGCGTACGGCGGATCAGATCGCCGCGCGCCGGCTGGAGTCGAGCGTGTTGTTGCTAAAGGCGTTGGGCGGCACGTGGCATGACGTTGGCGCGAACCCAACGGCGGCTGATGTGGCGGCTGCGGCGGTTGCCGCGAAGCCCGGCGCTGAAGCCGGCATTGACCCGGTTGCCGGCAAGCGTGCGATGCGGCCCGCGGGGCAGTCCGAAATGCGCTCGGTTACGCAGTCCGCCGGAACGTGAGAATGAAGCGCGTGCCGTGCACGTTGCTTTCCGCACGCACGGTGCCGCCATGCAATTCCATGATGGTGGGCACGATGGCAAGACCGAGTCCGGTCGAGCCCGTGGAGGCTTGCGACAAACCCGCGGAAGGCAACATGCTGCGCGACGGATCGATCCGGTGGAAGCGGTCGAAGATCCGCTCGAGATGCTCGGCCGCGACCGGCGGCCCCGGGTTTGACAGGGTGATGCGCACAGCGCCGGCGGATGCCGGCGTCGAGCAGGATCTCGCCGCCGCGCGGCGTATAGCGGATCGCGTTGGCGAGCAGGTTGCTGACAGCGCGGCGGAACAGTTCGAGGTCCGCGCTCAGGGACGCCGCGCCGCTCACGCGCACCGTGACATCCGCTTCTTCGGCGATGCCTTCGAAGTAGTCGGCGATGTGCGTCAACTCCTGAGCGGTGTCGAACTCGCGCATGCGTTTGACGAACTGCGGATGTTCAGCGCGAGCCAGAAACAGGACGCTTTCGATCATGCGCGACAGGCGATCGCACTCCTTCAGTCGTCGTCAACGCTCGAAGACTGCATCGACGGGTGGAAAGAGGAAGTGGAGAGCAATGCGATTCAGGTTCACATCTCGGACCTTCGCAGGAAGCTCCGCGCGGATAACATCGAAACGGTGCGGAGGGTTGAATATGTCGTCAGAGAGGAGTAGCGAAGAAGTGAAGTTCAATCTGCAATCGAATGCGAACGCGCGCCTATACGAGACACGCAACCGCGATCACCAATGTTTCGACTCCCGGGGATTTTTTGCGACCAAACTCATGAGGGTTCGCGTTTTTTTCTTGCTGGCGGCCGCCGGCCTTTGCATGGCATCGACCGCATTCGCGGCCGAACTAGCCACAGTGCCACTCAGGCCTGTTTCCGGCACTCCGTTGCCCAACATAACCGGCGGCGACTTCGATCATTTCGCAGTCGATCTGTCCCGCTCGCGTCTTTACGTGTCGGCCGAGGCATATGGATCCATCGAAGCGTTCAGCCTGCCAGATGGCAGGCACATCGCGAGTATCAGAACGGTTGCGAAAGCGCCGCACAAGATTCTGCTCGCAAATGGAGGCAAGGAACTGCTGATCGCCGACGCAGGCGATGCGGCCCTCAAGGTAGTCGACACGACGCGCTTCAAGGTCCGGAAAACCATCGCCCTCGCCCCGCAACCCGACTCCGGTATTGCGGACCGTAAAAGCGGCATCTTTTATATCGGGAATGGCGGTGCACAGTCACATCAGGATCATGCCTACATCACGCTGATTTCGCTTAAGAACCATTCCGTGGTGGGCCGGATCGACGTGCCGGCCGGCCAATTGAAAGCCATGGCAATCGATCCGGCGACGCATCGCCTGTTCGTGAACATGCGCGACAAAAACGAAGTCGGCGTGATCGATTTGCGTACGCGCAAACTGACGGCCACCTGGCATGTTCCTGGCCCGAGCCGAAATTCGGCCATGGCCTTCGACCCGAAGAGCGGGCGCCTGTTTATCGGTTCGCGCGACCCCGGTAAGCTGTTCGTGATGAATGCGAGCGACGGCTCGATCATCCAGTCGCTAAACATCGTCAACACGTCGGACGACATGACTGTTGACGCAGTCCATTGCCACCTTTACATCACAGGTTCGACTGGTCTGGATGTCGTCGACTCTGTCGGGCCGCATCAATACGCGGTCAAACAGCATCTCGACACGCTCGGCGGGAAGACCTCGGTCTACATTCCATCGCTCCAACGGCTCTACGTCGTTCATACGAAGGGCCCCGACGCGGCGATGGCGGGACTGCAGGTGTTCAGTGTGCGCTGACGCGCGAAACCGCTCTGTCAGAGTGGGCCCGGAATCGACCCGGTGAACGCGCGGCGGTACTGATGCCTTTTTATCGCAGTGTTGCGACCGCAGCGTGGGCAACGGCGAGTCGCGGCCTCGGCCTGTGTGTCTCGGCGCCGCGATCGCGCGTTTTCATGACGCCGGGATTGTAATAGGCGACAACGAGTTCACGTTTCTTATCTGCGGCGCAAGCTGGCAGCGGAGCACATCGTGACCGTGCGCGGCGTCGGCTATCGGGTTTTGTCAGATATCCCGCGGCACCTTGCGCGAGAGCCTTCTCGCGAACGGCGGGATTGTCGTTGCCTGTGATGAAGATGATGGGCACGCTGTGACAGACTGGGCTTGTTCACATCCGGACAACACGTCGGTAAACGGATTGGGGGAGTCATCTTAAGCCATGCGTTACCGCGGGCTGACCGACCGCGCATCGACCCAGACGAGTCCGATCCTGCGTGTTTCATGTTGCGCCATCTGATCGTATCAGCGCCGACCAGGTTACTTCACATCACTGGCGAATGCAGAAGATGCGGATGCTCGAGCGTTTCGGCGATTACGCGCAGCGCCCGCTCGCATTCGATCCGATTCTTCGAGCCTCCCAGACATATGCGCATCGCGTTGGGTGGATTACCGTCGGTCGAGAACGCTGCGGCGGCGACAGCGGCAATGCCTTGACTACGTAACTGCAGCGCCAGTTCGGAAGCACTCCAGCCGCCTTCGCGGGGAATCGGCAGCCACAGATGAAAGCCGTCTGGATGCGCGTCATAGGACGACGCGCCGAGCACGCGAGCGGCAATCGCCTGGCGCGCTTTCGACTCACTGCGAATCGCGCTGAGCATCTCTTGCGCCGTGCCGTCGGCAACCCACTGTGTGGCGAGCGACACCGTAAATGGACTCGCCATCACGGTGGTCGCGCGCAGTGCGCCCGCCAGGCGCTGCGCCTGACGCGGAGTCGGAGCGTGCAGATACGCCACGCGCAACCCGGCACCGAGATTTTTCGACATTCCCGTGATGTAGTAAGTCAGCTCAGGCGCGAAACTCGCCAGCGTGTCCGGCGCTTGCTGCGGCAACATCGCATATGCATCGTCCTCGATGATCGGCACGCTATAGCGCAACGCCACATCGGCGAGCGCCTCACGCCGCCTTCGCGTGAGCGTCAGCGTGCTCGGGTTCTGCAGCGTCGGATTGCAATAGAGCGCGCTCGGCTTGTCGGTCTTGCAGAGCGCTTCGAACGCATGCGCCAGTGGCCCTTCGTCGTCGCGTGCGAGCGCCTGCAAGCGCACGCCCAGTTGCGCTGCGATCGCCTTGATGCCCGGATAGGCGAGCGTGTCGAGACAGATTGTTGCGCCCTGACGTGCCAGCTGCGAGACGAGTGCGACGAGCGCGCTGTGAATGCCCGGGCACACCAGCACGTTGTCCGGCGAGCAATGGGTTAGGCGGCGCTTTAACCACTCCGCGCCCGCCCCTTTGTCGGCCGGCGTGCCGCCGAAATCCTGATAACGCAACAGTTGGTATGGGTCGCTATTCGCCATCAGACGGGCGGCGGATTCACGCAAGTGTGCGGCGTAGTCAGCGGGCTCTGGGGGCGTGTTCATCGTCATTTCGATGCTGCTGCCACCGCTTAGCGGCAGCGTCGCGGTGCGGCCGCGCACGAAGGTGCCGCTGCCGGCGCGCGCATCGAGCAGGCCGCGCTTTTTCGCCTCGGCATAGGCGCGCGCCACGGTGGTGTAGTTCAGTGCCAGTTCGTCCGCCAGATCGCGCAGGCCCGGCAGTCGGTCGCGCGGGCGCAGGCGTCCGCTCGCGAGATCTTCTTCTATTAGATCCGCGATCGCGACATAAGCCGGTTTGCGGATTTCGGCAAGACGTTTGATCCAGTGGTGAGTGGGACTGCTCATGGTGTTCATGGTGTTCCTGGAACTAGAAGGCTATCGGAAAAGACGTCATGTATGTTCGAATCAGCGCCGCAAAGTGATCGCATAACCTGGCTCGAATGATCGGATTAATTGGATTGATTTGATCGACGGTTGGCTCGATTGCGGTGAAGGACTGCACCTCATCGGCGCGCGTGCACCATCAGAATCGCACCCGGCTGGTGCGATCAACGCCCGCACGGCCGCTTCCATTGGCACGCCTGACTGTACGCAACCTTCGCGCCAAAAAATTTTTGGGCGCGTTTGACGAATGATCGTCTGCTTGATTGGACAGTGATCGCATTCGCCCTGACGCCAAGTGGCACGGGCATTGCATTATCGGGCTCGCCGCAAACGTAAAGCGGCGCCTTGATATGACGTTTCATTTCCCGTTCACGCAAATCACATTGGAGAGTGCCATGCCAGCTGTCAACAAACCGCTGCATCAGAAGGGCGACTATCTCGTCGACTACGAAGAGAAAGTCTTCGAAGACGTGAAGGCCGAGCCAGGTGAAAAGGCGCTTGTCACGTTTCATACGGTGGCATTTGAAGGCTCGATCGGCTTCGTCAATCTTCTGCAAGCCACGCGTCTGCAGCGCAAAGGTTTCGAAACCTCGGTGCTGCTCTATGGCCCGGGCGTGACGCTCGGTCTGCAGCGTGGTTTCCCGACGCTCGGCGACGAAGCATTCCCGGGTCATCTGAACTTCAATAAGCAACTGATCAAGTTCATGGAAGAAGGCGGCAAGGTGTACGCGTGCCGTTTCGCATTGCAAGCGCTGTATGGGCATGGCGAAGCGTCGCTGATCGAAGGCATTCGCCCGATCAGCCCGCTCGATGTGCTGGACATCCAGCTTCTGCATCGCAAGGACAACGCACTGATCATCCACACCTGGACGGTCTGAGCACAGGCGGCCATCACCATGTCTGAAAAACGCATTGTTCGAGCGGCCGCGGTCCAGCTTTCACCGGACTTCGAGCGCAGCGACGGTACCCTCAACAAGGTCTGCGAAGCCATCGACCAGGCCGCGCGCGAAGGCGTGCAGCTGATCGTGTTCCCCGAGACCTTCGTGCCGTATTACCCGTACTTTTCGTTCGTGCGGCCACCGGTTGCCTCGGGCGCCGATCACATGCGGCTTTACGAAGAAGCGGTGGTGGTGCCCGGGCCCGTGACGCAGGCGGTGGCAGAGCGTGCCCGCCTGCACCGCATGGTCGTCGTGCTCGGCGTGAACGAGCGCGATTACGGCAGCCTGTACAACACGCAACTGATCTTCGACGTGGATGGGCAACTGTTGCTCAAGCGCCGCAAGATCACGCCGACATTCCATGAACGGATGATCTGGGGGCAAGGCGATGCGGCGGGACTGAAGGTCGTGCAAACCGGTGTGGCACGCGTGGGTGCGCTGGCCTGCTGGGAGCACTACAATCCGCTCGCCCGCTACGCATTGATGACGCAGCACGAGGAAATTCACTGCAGCCAGTTTCCGGGCTCGCTGGTGGGTCCGATTTTCGCCGAGCAGATCGAAGTGACGATCCGCCATCACGCGCTCGAGTCGGGTTGCTTCGTCGTGAACGCAACCGGGTGGTTGACCGAAGCGCAGATTGCATCTGTCACGACTGATACGAATCTGCAAAAGGCGCTGCGTGGCGGCTGCAATACGGCAATCGTGTCACCTGAGGGGCAGCATCTGGCTGCGCCGCTGCGTGAAGGCGAAGGCATGGTGATCGCCGATCTCGACATGGCGCTGATTACCAAACGCAAACGCATGATGGATTCGGTCGGCCACTATGCGCGGCCCGAATTGCTGAGCCTCGCCATCAACGAACGGCCGGCTACGACAGTGTCGCCGATGCCGCCGCCGGGCAATGCGTGGAACGCCACGTCCAGCACCGATTTCAACTCAACCATGGGATGCCGCGATGAATTCCAGCGAGACCTTGCCGGCCGCGAGCCGGCAATTGATGACTGAATTGCAGTCGGTCGGCTTGCGGCTGGCCGATCCTGGTACCGGCGTCGCCAGCCGGCGCGGTGGCGCGGGACCGTCCGATCACAAGGCAGTGACGGTGGATGGCGTGACCATCATGGTGCCGGTGCATACGAACACGGCGTGGCATTCGCCGTTCGTCGCCGCGCCTGCCGATGCAAGCGGCACCAGCGCATTGCTGCGCGGCACGATTCCGATTGCCAACATCAGCTTTCCGAAGGCGCCGCGCTTTTACGGCATGCAGACGCTCGACGGCGTGCCGTACTCGCACATCGCAACGCTGCACAGCGCCGATGTGCTGGCGACCACCGTGCTGCAAACCTGCATTCGCTATGAGAGCCGCCGTAAGACGTGCAAGTTTTGCGCGATCGGTCAATCGCTTGCTGCGGGTCGCACGATTGCGCGCAAGGCACCGGAGCAGCTTGCAGAAGTCGCGCGTGCGGCGGTGCTGCTGGACGGTGTCAAGCATATGGTGCTGACAACCGGCACGCCGCCCACCAGCGACCGTGGCGCGCAGATTCTCTGCGAGAGCGCGTTCGCGATCAGGGCCGCGGTCGATCTGCCAATCCAGGCGCAATGCGAACCACCGGACGACGATCAATGGTTCGCGCGCATGAAGGCGAGCGGCATCGATACGCTCGGCATGCATCTCGAAGTGGTGACGCCGTCGTTGCGCGAACGCATCATGCCGGGTAAATCGGGCGTGCCGCTGTCGCGCTATATGGATGCGTTCAAGGCGGCGGTCGCGGTGTTCGGTCGGGGACAGGTGAGTACCTATATCCTCGCGGGACTCGGTGACACCGCCGAAGCGATTCTTGGGATTTCGCGCGAGCTGATCGGCCTCGGCGTGTATCCGTTCGTCGTGCCATTCGTGCCGATCAGCGGTACGCCGCTTGAAGATCATCCGGCGCCGTCGCCGGAGTTCATGCAGTCGGTGCTGCAGCCGCTCGGCTCAATGCTTGCTGCGGCTGAAATGCGCTCAGCGGACATCAAGGCCGGCTGCGGCAAGTGCGGTGCGTGCTCGTCCCTGTCTTCGTACGAGGTGTGATCATGTTTGGCGAAGCGATTGCGGGTGCATCGAGTGAACGGAACGACCCGGATGTTGCGCCGGCGTTTTACACGCCTACCGAATACCGGATCAAATGGACCACGCAGCAGTGGGAAGCCAATGAAGCCTATAAACTGCGGCGCGCGGTGTTCTGCATCGAGCAGGGCATCTTCGTCGGCGACGACCGCGACGAGATCGACGAGCGTGCGCAGCAACTGGTGGCGGTGAGCTGTATTGCCGGGATGCCCGAGCAGGTGGTCGGCACGGTGCGGATCCATCAGGAAGAGCCTGGCGTCTGGTTCGGTTCGCGGCTCGCCGTGCACGCTGCGTTTCGCCGTCACGGCAAGATTGGTGCAACGCTGATCCGTCTCGCCGTGACGAGCGCGCATGCGCTTGGTTGTCAGACATTCCTCGCGCATGTGCAGAGCCAGAATGTGCCGCTGTTTCGCCGTCTGCGTTGGGATGTACTTGCAGAGGAAAGGATGCTCGGCCGTCCGCATCATCTGATGCAAGCGCAGCTTCAGCACTACCCGCCGTGTACGACACCGCGCAGCGGCTTTGTCACGCAATCGCGGAGCGGGTCATGAGTCTGGCGGATCTGGTCACTAGCTTGCGCGAAAGCCGCGGCTTTCGACACAAGACCGATATTGCCGGCGTAGTGTCGTCGCTGGCGGACCGCTTGCCGGGTGGCGCGCGCGATCTCGGCCAGGCGGTGGCGTTAGGCGACGACTGCGCAGCGTTGCCGGATGGTGACGCTTACCTGTTGTTCGCCATCGAAGGCATGGTCAACGACTTCGTGCAGGCCATGCCCTGGTTTGCCGGCTACAGCAGCGTAATGGTCAATGTCAGCGATATCTATGCGATGGGCGGCCGGCCGCTCGCTGTTGTGGATGCGCTATGGAGCGATGGCATCGAAGCGGCGCACGAGGTGCTGGCCGGCATGGCCGCGGCGTCGGTGGCGTATGGCGTGCCGATTGTCGGCGGACACACCAATGCGCGAAGCGATCAGGCGCAACTGGCGGTGTCGATTCTGGGCCGCGCTAACGCGCTGTTGTCGAGTTTCAACGCAAGACCGGGCGACCGCCTGCTGATGGCGGTCGATCTGCGCGGCCGCTTCGAGGAACCCTATCCGTTCTGGAATGCTTCAGTCGGAGCGTCGCCTGTGCGTCTGCGCGACGACCTTGAGTTGTTGCCGTGGTTAGCCGAGAACGGGCTGTGTGATGCAGCGAAAGATATCAGCATGGCGGGTACGCTGGGCACGGCATTGATGTTGCTCGAATGTTCGCAGGTCGGCGCTCGCATCGATCTCGATGCGATCCCGAAGCCGGCTGACGTGCCGCTCGCGCGTTGGGTCACCGCGTTTCCGAGTTTCGGCTACCTGCTCTCGGTGCGTGAAGCGTACGTCGAACGCGTGCGGGCGCAATTTGAGGCGCGCTCGCTGGCCTGCACGGAGATTGGGACAGTAGACGCAACGCGTCAGGCCGTCGTCCATCGCGGTGACGATGTGGCAGTGTTGTGGGACTTCAGCGGCGAGCCGTTTATCGTCCCGGCCGACCAGGTGCCGCGATGAGCATGGACGCATTGCGGATAGCGCTGCTGACGCACTCGGTCAATCCGCGCGGCGGCGTTGTGCATACGATCGAGCTGGCGAGCGCACTCAGTGCACAAGGACATGACGTCACGGTGTTCGCACCGGCTACGAACGGCGAAACGCTATTTCGTACGCCGCCATGCCGCGTGGTGTACGCGCCGGTCACGGGCTCGCAGGCAGGTACCGTTGCGCTGGTCGATGCGCGCATCCGCGCCTTGAAGATGAGTGTGCGGGCGCACGGCCCCACGGCCTTCGACGTCTTGCACGCCGAGGACAGCATCAGCGGTAATGCACTCGCTGAGCTCAAGGAAGAAGGTGCGATACGCGGTTTCGTGCGCACCGTGCACCACCTGGATCACTTCGATGATCCGCGTCTTGCGGCATGGCAAGCACGCGCGTACCGCGACGCCGACCAGGTTTTCTGTGTGAGCAACACGTGGGCCCGCGAGATGCTGCGTCGTTACGGAATCGCCGCGGTCACGGTGCCTAACGGAGTCGACACAGCGCGTTATACCTCACAGACGCGACCCGCAGACGAGGCGCTCAAACAACGGCTGGGACTCGGAGCGGGGCCGCTTGTCCTCGCGGTGGGCGGCGTCGAAGCGCGCAAGAACACGCTGGCGCTGCTGGATGCGTTTGCCCTGGTGCGCCGCGCCCTGCCGCTCGCCCAGCTTGTCATCGCGGGCGGTGCCAGTCTCCTCGACCACGACGCGTACATGCGGCGTTTTGTCCAGCGCGCGGGGCAGTACGGTTTGTCCATCGGAACGCACGAAAGCATCGTGGTCACAGGGCCACTCGAAGACGCCGCGATGCCGGCTTTGTTCCGGAGCGCGGATGTGCTGGCGATGGTGTCGGTGCGCGAGGGTTTCGGCCTGGTTGTCCTCGAAGCGCTCGCGTGCGGCACGCCGGTGGTGGCGTCGGCGATCGCGCCGTTCATCGAATACCTCAATGACGCCACCTGTTTCTGGGCCAGTCCTACCGACGCCGATTCGATTGCCGCAGCGCTGCTGCGCGTGGTTCGCGATGATAGTGCGACCGATTTTGCTCATGCCGTGCCTGCGCTGCTTGCCCACTTTAGCTGGGAGGCTAGCGCCCGCCGTCATGTCGACGCCTATCGCGCGTGGCTCGCACACCAGCCGCTTGCCACTCACTAAGTCATCAGCAAAAGGGAATTTCTATGCCTGTCATGCACTTCCGGATTCAATGGCCCGACGGGGAAGAAGCGAATTGCTATTCGCCGTCGCAGGTGGTCAGCGAGTTTTTTACGTCGGGCCATGCTTATCCGCTCGACGATTTTGTCAGACGCTCGCGCGAGGCACTCAACATTGCCTCGGAGCGCGTGCGGCAGAAGTATGGTTTTGCCTGTTCGGCGGCGATGGATCAGCTCGCGCAGATCGAAGAGGATGCAGACCGCTTTCGCCATAGACCGGACGCGACCGTCAAGGTCATCGAACTGCTTTGAACCCAGGATGAACCGTTGAACCTGGTGCGCCGGGCGGCAGCGCCGCGACGGTGAGCCGATTTTTTACTTGCAAGGACGCATCATGTCGAACACAGCGCACTCCTTAAGCGCCGGGACGCGCGAGAATAGGCACTACAGCGTGCTCGTCGTCGGTGGCGGGCAGGCCGGTCTATCGATCAGCTACTATCTGAAACAGGCCGGCGTCGACCACCTCGTCGTCGAGAAGAACACTCTGACGCACACCTGGCGCAACCAGCGCTGGGACGCGTTCTGTCTCGTCACGCCGAACTGGCAATGCGCGTTGCCCGGATATCCGTACCGGGGCGACGACCCGCATGGCTTTATGAAGAAGGACGAAATCATCGCGTATCTCGACGGTTTCATCGCAATGGTCGATGCGCCGGTAATCGAGCGCACACAGGTCAAACGCGTGAAGCGGCAGGACGACGGCACCTTTGCGGTAGCGACGAGCCAGGGCGATTACACCGCCGATCAAGTCGTGGTGGCCTCGGGTGGTTATCACACGCCGATCGTGCCGCGCATGGCTGAACGCCTGCCCGCGCAGGTCGTCCAGTTGCAGTCGTCGGAATATCGCAATCCGCAGGCGCTGCCCGACGGCGCGGTGCTGGTTGTGGGATCGGGGCAGTCCGGTGCGCAGATTGCCGAGGACCTGCATCTGGCCGGCCGCAAGGTGGTGCTCGCCGTCGGCGAGGCGCCACGCTGTGCGCGCTTTTACCGCGGGCGCGATGTGGTGGACTGGCTGGCCGACATGAAATACTACGACATGCCGGTGGAAAAGCATCCCTTGCGTGAAGGGGTGCGTGACAACACCAATCACTATGTGACCGGCCGCGACGGCGGACGCGACATCGATCTGCGCAAGTTCGCGGCCGAAGGGATGGAGTTATACGGACGGCTCGACGACCTGCGCGACGGGCGGCTGCACTTCGCGCCGAACCTCACCGCCAATCTCGACGATGCGGACGATACCTATAACCGCATCAACGCGAGCATCGATGGCTTCATTGAAAAGAACGGTATTGATGCACCGCCCGGCGGTGTCTATGAGCCTCTATGGCAGCCGCCTCACGAGCGTACGACACTCGAACTCGCAGGCAGCGGCATTACATCGATTATCTGGTGCATTGGCTTTACGCCGGACTTCAGCTGGATAGATGCGCCTGTGTTCAACGGCCGCGGTTATCCGGCGCACACGCGCGGCATCACGCCGGTTGAGGGGCTCTACTTCATCGGCTTGCCGTGGCTGCATACATGGGGCTCAGGGCGTTTCTCTGGCATCGCGCGCGATGCCGACTACGTGACCCAGGCAATTCTCGAGAGCCTCCGCGAGCGAACGCCCTCTTGCGACACTGTAGCGGCCTGAAGCGCATGCAGCAAACGACACAGAGCTATCGCGCCGGGATGCCACAACTGGCCTATACGGGGCTGTCCGAAAACTGGCTGATCAAGGAATGCGGACATCGCCACTGGGAGGCGCTGGCGGAGGATGCCGGCCGGCGCGCGCCGGATTTCGTCGATGACGGTGGGAGCAAATCGTATGCGGCCTTCACCGCAATCAGATTGACGGGGGCAACGCTCCACGCAATCGGTGAGAACGACGATTTCGAGCTTGGTACTGAGCTTTCCCGAACCGGTCCGGCTCGCCACTTTAGCCGGCACCGTCTGGTTTCGGGCAATGGCGAGTGCGCCATCGTGTCGATGTCGTCGACGTTCGTGCGGCGGCATGAGCTGCGCAACAACCGTTCGGTGACACGCGCGACGTTCGCGGCAATGGGAGGCCCGACAGCGACTCCCCCGGCGGACGCAGTGGACATGGCGTGGCGTGGCAAGCAGTTTCGCGCCGGGCAGTGGGACGAGCGGTTGCCCTTCACCAGCGCCGATCGTGTCGGGAACGACTGGATCGATTTTCTGCCATGTCCGAACAACGATTTTAACGGTGCGGATTTCCTCTACTTTGCAAGCTTTCAGTCCTTTGTTGACCGTGCCGAATGGCAGCGCCACCGGTTCCACGAGCCACCCGTTATCGCAGGCCGCGAGTTGTTCTTCTACGGCAACATTAATGTTGGTGACACCCTTGGACTGCGCGTGGTCGCGGAGCATAAGGATGAGCGCGGCCTCCTCCATTGGTGCGAGCTTCGTCGTGGCAGCGACCAGCAGAAGATTGCCGACGTAGTAACAAGCAAGCATTGGAGGCAGCGATGAAACGCGAGGGCGATATGGGCGGCAACCGGGACTTCGCCGATGAAAGTCGTGACGCGGTACGGCACGCGCCGAGTTCGGTTCCGCTTAAAGCGCTGTATACGGCGAGCGATCTTGAAGGGGTGTCGCATCTTGGCAGTCGACCCGGTGAGGCGCCCTTCGTGCGAGGGCCCCATGCGTCGATGTATACGCAGAAGCGATGGACGATCCGTCAATACGCTGGCTATGCAGACGCGGCAGATTCGAATCTTGCATTTCGAACGGCGCTTGCCGAAGGAGCACAGGGTTTATCGGTCGCCTTCGATCTGCCGACGCATCGGGGCTACGATTCGGACGATCCTGCCGCGGTGGCCGATGTCGGCATGGCAGGAGTCGCAATTGACAGCGTCGAGGACATGAAGCGCCTGTTTCGGCAGATTCCGCTCGATCGGGTGTCGGTCTCGATGACGATGAGCGGCGCTGTATTACCCGTACTGGCTGCATTCATCGTGGCAGCGCAAGAAAGTGGCGTGCGCACGGAGGCCCTTACGGGTACGATCCAGAATGACATCCTGAAGGAATACATGGTGCGCAATACCTGGATATTCGCGCCGGAGCCGTCCTTACGGATCGTTGCGGACGTCGTCGAGTACCTGGCCGAACGCGCGCCGCGCTTCAATGCAATGTCCGTCTCGGGCTACCACTTTCAGGAAGCGGGCGCGGACGCGGTACTCGAACTCGCGCTGACACTGTCCAATGCGCGCACCTACGTCGATGCCCTCGTGAAGCGTGGGATGAATGTCGAGCGCATCGGCGAGCGGCTGAGTTTCTTTTTTGGCGTTGGCACCGAATTCTTTGTGGAGATCGCCAAACTTCGCGCCGCTCGGGTTCTCTGGGCCGGGATAATGAGCGAACTGGGTGCACGTGAGGCCAGAGCGCAAGCTTTGCGCATGCATTGCCAGACGTCGGGATGGTCGCTCACTGCGCAGCATCCACAGAACAACATCGTCCGGACGACGATCGAGGCGATGGCCGCCGTGTTCGGCGGCACCCAGTCGTTGCATACCAATGCGTACGATGAAGCGCTTGCACTCCCAAGTGCGGATGCGTCAAGGCTCGCGCGTGACACGCAGTTGATCATGCAGCATGAGATGGGCCTGTGCGATGTTATCGACCCGTGGGCGGGCTCGTACATGATGGAGTCGATTACCGACGACATTACCCGGCGCGTGCGTGATCTGATGACGCAAATTACTGCGCAAGGGGGCGTCGTCGAAGCGATCCGCTCGGGTTGGGTACAGCAGCACATTCACGAAGCCGCAACACGCACGCAGGCGCGGATCGATGCAGGGCAGCGTGTCGTCGTGGGCGTGAACCGGTTTCGATCACCGGATGCGGATACGCCGTCTAACTGTCTCGAGATCGACGGTCGGCGGGTTCGTGCCCGGCAAATTCGGCAGCTCGCAGAACTAAAAGCACAGCGCGACGATGTTCTGGTCTCGCGCGCGCTGGCGGCACTCGCTGACGGTGCGCGTGACGGCACCGGCAACCTGCTGGCCCTCGCCATCGAGTGTGTCCGCGCGCGCGCGACAATCGGCGAATGCACGCGCGCGCTGGAGGCTGTCTGGCCGCGCTACAGAATGCCCAGTCGTTTTAGCAGCGGAATCTACGGCGAAGCGCGAATGGTCGATGCGGCATGGCGTAACGCATGCAATCGTGTCAGTGCTCTTGCCGGGCGCCTCGGACGCTTGCCCAGGGTGCTCATCGCAAAGGTGGGGCAGGACGGCCACGATCGGGGTGCAAAGACCGTCGCGGCGGCATTGGCCGATGCCGGATTCTACGTATCGCTCAGCGCGCTGTTCCGCTCGCCCGGAGAGGTGGTCGACGACGCCATCGCAGCGAAGGCCGATGCCGTCGGCATTTCGTCCTTATCGGGTGCGCATCTTGACCTTGTTGGCGAGGTCGTGCGCACGCTGCGTGTCCGTCGACCGAGGGCAGCGGTTGTGGTTGGCGGCATCATTCCGGACGAGCACGCACGTTTGCTCAAACGCAATGGCATTTTTGCGGTGCTCGGACCGGGGGCAGCGATGGAGTCG
The DNA here is from genome assembly GCF_032806925.1 of Paraburkholderia kirstenboschensis. Lineage (NCBI taxonomy): Bacteria > Pseudomonadati > Pseudomonadota > Betaproteobacteria > Burkholderiales > Burkholderiaceae > Paraburkholderia > Paraburkholderia kirstenboschensis. The sequence continues at coordinate 705,870 of NZ_CP136511.1, forward strand.
ATTGTGGCGTGCCTTGTCGAAGCCGTCGAGCTGGCAACGGCGTCGGCATCGGCCGTTGCGAGGTGATGTCCGATATTCGGCCCAATGGCGTCTCGCGACGCAAGCGCGCTATGAAGTAACCTTGATCACAGGTTGGTTGGGAGCGGGGATCGACTAAACAAACGCGGGCGAATGCCAAACCGGCGTTGTGGCCTGCCTGTCATCGATCCGCATCCGGCGCCGGTCGACCCCGGAACGGTCACAGGAAATGTCTGTGTATCAACGGCTGCTAGCAAGGGACCAGCGGACGCCCAACGTCTGACTTCTGCACTGGGGGCTGCACTATCCGGTCGTGCAGGGGGCGCTCCGAAATACCCTCGCGTTATCGCATTATTAACGGTTGCCCCGTTTTATACCCCGTAGCCGAGTGGGTGCAACCTTCTGGAATTTGGCCGGTGCAGTGCGCAGCGGACATCGGCTACCCCTTCGACACTGCGATCTCCGGACGCAAGGCCAATGCCGCCAATGCTCGACCCGCGCCATTTGCAAATCTTCCGTAGTTTGCATAACGATGCCTAGTGGAAATTCGCGGGATCGATGTTGGAGCGGCCCCCTGAAAGTCCGGACACAGTCTCCCACTTACAATAGCGGGTAGGCATACGACTGTGTTTTTGACTAACAACAAGCAAGAAGTGATGGAAGTTCTGTCTGGGCCGGAGCGCCGGCGGCGGTGGTCAGCGGATGAGAAGCTGGCGACGGTGCGGGAGAGTTTCGAGCCGGGCAAGACGGTCTCGATGGTGGCACGCCAGCACGGCGTGAATCCGAATCAATTGTTTCGTTGGCGCAAGCTGTACCACGACGGCAGCTTATCTGCGGTCAGCGCTGGCGAGGAAGTCGTGCCGGCCTCGGAGCTGAGCGACGCGCTCAAGCAGGTAAGGGAGCTTCAACGGCTGCTGGGCAAGAAAACGATGGAGGTGGAAATCCTGCGCGAAGCCGTGGAGTATGCCGCGCAAAAAAATGGATTGCGCGCTCGCCATCATTGCCGGGGCGAACGGTCGGGTCGTACACATTGACATGCGCGCGCAGCAGGGCCTTTTTTAACGCTGCGACCCGCTCTCCATGTATGCGGTGATTTCGTTTGATGCCATTGCGAGAAAACGAACAGTGCCCTTCGATTGTCCTGCTGTTATCGCGCATCTGGATCAGGTTACCCACTGGGCACACGCCGGTGTGACCACGGTAGGCACGGCACCACGTTGTAAAAGACCGCCTCTGCCCCGCTGCGACGGGGGCATGGCGGCACGCTTAAAGATTTTCTGGTTGTTCAGGAAAGCGGTGGTCTCCGTTTTTACTTGATGCTCGATCTACCGTATGGCGCTCCCCTACGCTGCGAGCCGATGCCCCGTTAATGCGGGGCGTGCAATCGCGGGCGGAAATACACACCAGCAGCCGTCATTGTGTCGAAAGAAGAAAATCGCATGCGAACCGCTCGGGGCCAGGGCCTCGACTCGCACATAGCGTCTCCTCTCGCGACCGGTACGGCCGAATTGAATTACGCGGAGCCGCGTCGTCGGAGTCGGCGCAAGCCATTTTTCTACCAGGAACCGTAGGGACTTCTCGGCGATGTTCATGTTCGCCTCCTTCCATTTCTGCCGCAGCTCACGGCGATCAGCTGTCGGTAGCGGAACCCTGCGACCTGTCGATCGTGCTGCGTACACTGAGATAACCACGCCAGCGTCCGCTTTATTCCCGAGCTTCGAACGTGACAGCATGCCGCGATTTCGAGCGCGCCTGAGCCGCTTGTCCGAGTTTGTGCGAGTTCTCTACATCAGAGCCGAACCGGTCCAGATGCGGGTGCCTGGTGACCGCACAGTTGAACGGCGGGAACGAAGGTGCGTCGTTGCAATTACAGCAGACAGAGCGAGGGGAACCGCGGTGCAATCAATTTTGTGTCACTTGCTACTGGCGTCGGGTATGGTGCTGCTGGGGTAGGGTGCGCTCAACACAGCGTCATGGGTGTGAACTTTCGCCGCTAAGGCGCCAGGACTCTTTTCGGTGTTTGGGAGCCACAAGTGTTTCGGCGTATTGGCGCCAGTAGACTTCACCGTAAAAGCACCACTGCCATCCGAGTCGGGCGCCCAAACTTTGCCGACCGCTACCCTCCCGGCACGCATCTGCTTCGGAGGGTGACTGCCTTGCTACATCGTCTCTCGTGACGATAGAGAATTTTACGTTTTCGCGAACGCATTGCGCACCATGCCCCCGTCGGTTGAGAGCGTTGATCGCTCGTTCGCCGGAGGCCCTACCGGCGTCATCGGTACTCAGAAGATACTGATAGTTCAACCGCGCGTAGTTGCCCAATTCGGACTTGGCATCTCCAAGCTCCATGATGCTGGGAATGACATTGACCTGGACATATTCGAAGCGCTGTTGTGCCTGGTTGAGCCGCCACAGGCCGAGAGCTCCGAAGAAAATCAGGGCCAGCAGGGCAACCGACAGCGTGAGGAGTAGGCGCCGGGAGAGGGTTACGATGGATATCCCTAGAGACGATTCGAAAGAGACAATTCTTAATGTTCTGGACTTGCCCCTGCATGACCCGACAGTTGGTCATGTCCGGTCATGCAGGGGCAAGTCCACAGTTCATACATCCTGGAACCCAATCCCTTCCAGGCCTAAGATTCGCCGCCAGCCATGGGTGTCGGTACCGTCGTACAATTGACCATCTTCCCATCGAAGATGCTGGGACACATGTAGAGCGAGTCGGCGGGAGCGCTCTGTCGTTCTGAATGAGCGTCAGGCGGGCGCAGCAATCGAAGGCGCTGCGCGACAAAGCGCAATTCAGAAAAAAGCGTCTCACGCTTTCCGACAGCGCAACGCTAGAAACGGTCGATCATCCCGAACTGTACGCCCCGCACGGAGGCCCCTGGCCAGGAAGGCGCGAGGCCCGTCACGTTCACTCCGCGCAGCGTGAACTCGCCTTGGCCGTGATTGCGTAACCAACCGGCGCTCGCATAGAGCAGCGCGCTCCTTGAGACGTCGTACTCGCATGCCGCGCTCCACTGGTCGGCATTGTTGTCACCACCCGAGCGGTCACGCAAATAGGCGTAGCCGAGTGAGGCGCGAAAGCGTGTATTGAGCGCGTAGCGCGCGGAAACGGATACACCGTCGTTGTGATATCGCGGCGTACCACCATCGCCGTTGAAGAACGATAGAAAGCTCGTGACCGGACCGAACACATACGAGACGCCGCCCAGGTTGGCGCGCAGCGCGCCGCTGCCGTGCGTCTGTTGATGCGCGTACGAGATGCGAAAAGGCCCCTCGCGCCATGTGAAGGTCTCGATGTGGCCGGCGAGCCCATTGCCGTCGTCGTCGCCGCTGTCGCGTAGGGATGCCAGGATGGTCGTGGAGAAGCCGTGCAATTCGGGCGAGAGATAGGTGATCGCATTGCTCTCGTACGGCGTGATCTTCGAGAGATTGTCGAGACCCGAAGCGATCGTGCCTGCCTCGAAAGCATCGAGCTGGCCCTTGAACGGGATATAGATAGGCGAGTACTGGCGGCCGATACGCACGGTGCCGTAAAGCGTATCTAATCCGATCCAGGCCTGGCGGTTGAAGGCCGTGTTCGCGACGGCGAAGGAACCGTCGGCCGAACTGAAGCCGTTCTCCAAGTTGAACAGGATCTTGACGTCATTGCCGACGTCCTCGGCACCGCGCAGGCCGAAGCGCGATCCACGATAAGCGCCGGAATCCATGCGCGCAACGTAGCCCGCGCCCGGGTTGGTGATTTCAATGCTCGTGTCAAGCGCGCCATAGAGCGTGACGGCACTTTGCGCATGCGCGAGAGTCGCGTGCACCGCGATCGAAACCAGCACGACGCAGACTCGCGGCGCCAGGCGTGATTGGATCATTCTGGAACCTGGAACGCGGTGTGTGCTGCTATCGCTGCGGCAGCGCATAGGCAATCACAAAGTCGCCGAGCTTTGTGCCGAACGAGCCATGGCCGCCCGCCGCGATCACAACGTACTGACGGCCGTTGATCGAATAGCTCATAGGCGTGGCCTGACCGCCTGCGGGCAGGCGGGCCTGCCACAGCTGCTCACCGTTGGTCACGGCGAACGCGCGGAGGTAGTTGTCCCCCGCCGTCGCGGCCCAGCGCGGCGTGGCCTCATACGTGGCGCCCAGCCAGTAGTGGTCAGCGCTGTCGGCCACGCCTGCGGGCGAATCGGGCGCCGCGTAGTGCGTGTAGGCAGCCTGGATCTTGAACTTCTGCGCGCGCACGTCTGCACCGACGAAATACTCGCGCGAGGCCGTGAAGATGTTGGAGAAGCGTCCGCTCGAATCGCGTAGCCCGTCGTAGATGCCGCGCACGTCGAAGAGAGGAGAATGGTACGTGAGCATGATGCCGTCCGAGCGGCCGAAGTCGCCTTCGGCGCCGTTGTTGAAGCCGCTAGCCTGATTGCCAAAAGCAGACTGGCCCTGAACGTCAAAGTCATGGAAGACCGGGCTGTGGTACTCGACGTTGTTGCTGGTCTGCTGCCAATTGCGTCCGCGCACGAGCGAAGCCGATGACACGCCCTGCTGCACGAACGGATCGAATCCGCAGACGCCGTCGCTATCGATAAAAAGATTGCGCCCGGCCTGCAACTGGCCCCACGTCTCGCTCTTGAGGCCTATATACGCGCGGCGCGAGAAGAGCTTGCCGCCGCCAGTCGTGCCGTTCATGATCTGCAAGCACCCATTCATTGTTCGCCGTGATTCGCACAGATCGTTGAGTACTGCCCTGACGTTCCGAAACTTGAGAATGCATACTACGAGGCGTAGCGGCCACCTGGTATGACATATTTGTTGTAGCCAGTTACCCTGTTTTCGCTCGCGGTTCTGGTGGACTCCCAATACCTACGGTATAAAAAAGAAGCAAGTAACTCCAAGTCCTGGTCAACGTTCGCCACAGCACCGGCGCGATGCAGTCACCGTTACACAGCACGAATCCCCATCCCACACCTGAAAGATGATGGCCCAGCCACAGCTGCGTTTCGGCATTCTCGTATTCCCCGAAAACGGCACGGCGGAAATGCTGATCCGCAACCAAGCGTTCTCAGTTGCGCAAGCCAACCGCAGGGAAACGACGTCAGCGCTGCGTAACGGATGGGTGATCCGACGCGGCGCCAACAGTGGATTGACCGAATGCTCCGGAACCGGCTCACGGGACTGCCGGTTTCGGGATGGCTGCTTCATCCGGCAATGCGAACGCCACCAGCGCATCGCTCACGGGCGTACGCATGAAGTGATGCCCGCCCGCCATGATCACGATATATTGCTTGCCGTTCGCCGAATAGGTCATCGGTGTCGCCTGTCCGCCGCCCGGCAGGACCGCGCTCCACAATACCTCGCCCGTGCGGATATTGATCGCCCGGATCTGGTTGTCGGTCGCGGCCGCGACGAATATCAGATTGGCCGCGGTGATAATCGGCCCACCGTTGTTCGGCGTTCCCACCTCAATCGGCATGAAGGTGGGTAAGCCAAACGGCCCGTTGGATCGTGCTGTGCCGAGCGGATGTTGCCAGACGACCCGGCGGCTATGCATGTCGATCGCCGTGATCATCCCATACGGTGGCTCATTGCACAGCACCTGCGTGAACGGCATCAGGAACGGCTGAACGTCGATTCCGTACGGCGTCTCCGCCATCGCCCCCGGACCTTCGGCGCCCGATTTTTCCGTATGGCGTGGATCGTCGATTGAGTACAGACCGATCTCGTCCGCCTGTTTACGCGTCAGCAGTTGGTCGTACATCGGGGTGTTGTTCCAGTTTGCAATCAGCACGCCTGTGTTCGGGTTATACGCGACGCTGCCCCAATTACTGCCGCCGTTGTAACCCGGATACTCAATCCACGGCTTGTCTGTGCCAGGGGGAGTGAACTCGCCTATGTAGTGTGCTTGACGGAACTTGATCCGACAGTACAGTTGGTCGAACGGTGTCATCCCCCACATCGTCTTTTCCTGCAGATCGGCGAAGCCGAGACGCGGCATGCCGATGGACCACGGCTGTGTTGGCGCGCGCGGATCGCCCGGCACGTTGCCCTGCGGGGCAGGACGCTCGACGACGGGCGTTAGCGGTTTGCCATCCCGGCGATTGACGACGAACAGTTGACCACGCTTTGTCGGGATCACCATTGCCGGCACCGGGCCTGCGTCGGTCGGATATTCGAAAAGCGTCGGCTGCGAACCAATGTAGTAGTCCCAGACGTCTTTATGAGCGGTTTGGAACACCCACCGCTCCTCGCCCGTTGCGGCGTCCAATGCGACGATCGACGACGCCACGCGATTCTCGTTCGGCGAACGCGTCGCGCTGAAGTAGTCGGCTGCCGAGTTGCCCGTCGGGATATAGACCATCCCGAGACTCTCGTCACCGACCATCGGCCCCCACGAGTTCGGCGTGCCACGGCTGAAATGCTCGCCGGGGCCCGGCTCACCGCGCTGCCCTGGGCGATTGACGTCCCAGGCCCATTTGAAGGCTCCGGTGTCCGCATCGAAGCCGCGGATCGCGCCTGACGGCGCCCAGCGCCGCTGGCCGTCCAGCACCTCGTGATTGACCACCACCGTTCCCTTGACAATCACAGGCGGCGACGTCATCGCGACAAATCCCGGGACCGTCTCGCCCAGGCCCTTGAGCAAGCTGACTTCGCCGTGCGTGCCGAAATTCTCGCAGGATTTGCCGGTCGCCGCGTCGACGGCGATCAGCCGGCCGTCGATGGTGCCTTCGATAATTTTCTCGTGGCACAGCGATCCCGCCGCAACGGCGGCCGACACGTAATGCGCGAGGCCGCGGCAAGCGGCCGTATACGGCACGCTCTCGTATTGCGTCCCCACGTTGTGGGTCCAGATTGCTTTGCCGGTGACGGGATCCAGTTTCGCGAGATTGTTCGTTGCGGTACACAGGTAGACGCCGTCGCCGAGCTTGATCGGCGTCATTTCCGCGGCCCATTTGTTTAGCTTGTCCTTAGGCGGCAAATCGCCGGTGTGATACACCCACGCCACCTGTAGATTCTTAACGTTATCGGCATTGATCTGATTGAGTGGCGAGTAACGGGTCGCGTCGGTGTCCCGGCCGTAATGAGCCCAGTCCGAATTTGCCTGCGCGGCGCGCTGTGCCGCGCGTGTGCCCCCGTCGACGACGAGGGGAGCCGTCGATACCGGCGCGATGGCCGAGATGGTAGCCTGTGGGATGAACGACAGCGCGAACGTAATGCCCGCGAAGGCAACGCATGCGCCCGCGAGCACCCTGGACCAGCGCCGCCTGTTGCCTGTCCGTCCTGCGCCGTCGACGAGCCGAGGCAGCATGAGCGCGACGAAGAACGCTAGTCCGGTGATGAAGCCCATCCGGGGCACCCAGCCCCACAGACGCGCCGCCGTTTCATAGAGCGTCCATACCAGACTAATGGCGTAGGCCAGTCCGAATAGCCACGCACCTTTCAAGCGTCGCCGGCACAACAACACCCCAGCCCACGCGAATAGGACGCCCGCAATCACGTAGTACGGAGATCCGCCCAGTACCAGCAGCCAGATGCCACGGAGCGCCATCGCCGCGCCGCTGAACGTGACCAGAGCGGCGATCACCCGATCCCACACTGCTAGAAAAGCGCCTTGTCGCGTACTTTCTTTTCCACCCATATATCCCTCCCCGTCTGAAGTCGACATCACCAAATTTGGAAACGCTACTCTCTGAAAGTAACGCGATCAGCTTTGAATAAAAGGTTATTGCAGGCACGAACGCGTTACGAACTCGTGACTCGTTTCACATGCGCTCTCGGGCGACCGAAACAATTCAAGCGTACTATCCGGCAGGTTCAGCAACGTGTCCCCATCGACGAAACCTGGTGCTCCTCTCTGCAGGGCTTTGCCAAGTCGACGGCTATAGACAACTTTTTTGTTAACGCTTAGTTATACCTATTAAATAGTTTTCTGAGATGCGGTAGTGAAAGTCCACCCATGCCATGTGACGAAGCGTTCCTGGAGTACGGCACGATGACATGCCGCGTTCATCCGATGTCTGGGCAGCGCGAAGTGCTGCCGGATCGGGCCAAAGCATGAGAGAAACACTTGCGCGCGACGCGCATCGCGAAAGCCGCACATCTGGCGTTCGCGCCTGCGGGTCGGCTGGTGGCTGTTCTCGGCACGGTTGTTCACCCGTGCAGCCGCCTTGACGAAAACGTGTTTTACATGAGCGAGCTCAGGAATGTCAGCCTGCGCCGCCGGATAGCTGCGCAACTGGTCGGTCACGATCTTGCGCGGCACCGGGTTTGAACACTGCACCCGCCGGAAGAAGCGAGTTCAGCACCGTGCTCGTCGACCGCTCCCCACAACAGATCCGGGTCGCCGCACAGCGTCACAAACATCTCGTCCAGATGCCATATGCTGCCCGGCCTAGGCCGCGCCGCTTTCGCGCACTGACCGAATCCAGTGCCGAACTTGTCACACCAGCAACGGATCGTTTCGTACGTGACCACCACAACATGCTCGAGCAACAACTCCTCGACGTCGCGCAGGCTCAGGCTAAACCGGAAATACCACCGAACCGCGCAGCTGATGACGACAGCGGGGAAGCGGTGACCGTGATAAAGCGATTTCGTTTTTTGCATCACTTCATTCTACTGCCGCCTCCCCCATCAACCTGACAGTGCCCATCCAATGGATGGTGCAGTGGCTTCAGCACTTTCGCGATGCCTGGCGGTAATGTCTTGTGCGGCGTCTTGCCCGTCGTGGCCATCGTAGTCGTCTCAACTTCGAGTGCCGAATTTCACACGATCGCCTTAAGTCGGATCGAGGTCGAGGAACACGTCGCGGTACGACATGTTGCTGCCGTGCGCGTCCATCGAAATGGTGTGCGCGTAGTGGTCCTTTGCCGACTTCTTCCAGTCGGCGCCCCAGTTCGGCGTGCCGGCCGGCGTGGCGATGCGGCTGATCGGCTTGGTGCCCGCCTGGTTCACCCACAACGGCGAACCGCCGACGAAGCCGAGCGGACCGTGATCGAAGTTGTCGGCGTTGAAGTCGTCGACCGCGACGCCGTTGCCGCCCGCGCCCATGAACGGATTGGTGAAGGTGTCCTTGTCGAAGAACGCGGTGATGGTCGAGAGGTTCTGGTACGCGAAATTGCGGCCGACCACGCCTTCGCCGGAATCGGGTCATACGGCTTGCCGATGCCCGACAGCAGTAGCAGATGGACGTTGTGATACTGGAACGCCGCGACGATCACCAGATCGGCCGGCTGGAACACTTCGTTGCCCGCGGGATCGACATACGTCACGCCCTTGGCACGCTTTTTCGTGTCGTCGAGTTCGACGCGCAGCACGTGGCAGCGCGAACGCAACTCGAAGTTCGGCAACTGCTTCAGTGCGGGCAGAATGTTGAGATTCGGCGACGCCTTCGAATACATGTAGCACGCGTAGCCGCTGCAGAAGCCGCAGAAGTTGCACGGGCCCATCTGCACGCCATACGGGTTGGTATACGGCCCCGACGTATTCGACGATGGCAGATGGTACGGATTCAACCCGAGTTCGCGCGCGGCGTTGCCGAAGCGCTCCGCCGAATACGTGTTCAGTTGAGCGGCGAGCGGAAAGTTGTCGCTGCGCGGCGCTTCGAACACGTTGCCGTCGCCCACTACCTTGCCGTTGACCTTGTACGCCTGGCCTGAAGTGCCGAACACTTTCTCCGCGAAATCGAAGTGCGGTTCGAGTTCGTCGTAGCTGACGCCGTAATCCTGGATCGTCATGCCTTCGGGAATGAAGCGCTTGCCGTAACGTTCCTCGTAGTGGCTTTTCAGGCGCAGCTCTTCCGGCGTGATGCGGAAATGCACGCCCGACCAGTGCAGGCCCGCTCCGCCGACGCCTTCGCCCGGCAGAAACGCGGCTAAACTGGCGATACGGCAGGGCGGTATCGTTTGGCGTATGACGGATCGGGACCGTGGTCTTCGAGAGATCGAGGAACAGCTTCTTGCGGACGTTGTAGGTCAGCTCGTCGATCGTGTTCGGATACGCGCCGTCCGGATAGGTGTCGCGATACTCGCCGCGTTCGAGCGCGACCACTTTGAGGCCGGCCTCGGTGAGTTCCTTCGCGAGGATCGCACCGGTCCAGCCGAAGCCGATGATCACCGCATCGACGTGCGGTTTGGTTTGCGTAGTCATTACGTGCGCTTTCCTTGAATCGACACGGGCCGTACGGATAGGCCACGCCGTTCTGGTTGACGAAGTCCATGAAATCGGCGCGCGCGCCGGGGAAGCCGATCATCTTCCAGCCGGCCATGTCGCGATGCCGTCGTGGATCGGATCGCAGAAGTAGCCTTCGCGGGTGTTCGCAGCGATCGAGGCGCGCTGGCATGACGAACAGCTGGCAGCCGAAGTGCTGATCGCGTGGCCTGACGAGGTACACGAAAAGAACGACTATGCGATCTCGGTGCCGGTGTTGGGCAGCCTGATTGCATCAATGACGCTCGATTCGAAGGAGGTCGGACTCACTAATTTTCCGCGCAGCGAGCGACCGCCGGTCGTCATCCCTTTCTTCACGTTCAGGGTCATGGTAGCGTGTAGCCTCATCATGCTGCTGGTCGCCTGGGGTGGCACTCTTCTGTCGCTCAAGGAGCGTTTGCTGCAACGGCGTGCGCTGTTGTGGACAGTATTCCTGTGCTTTCCGGGTGTAGTTGAAGATCTCGTGCAACGACAGTGTCGGCGGCGGTCCGCGTCGGCCACGACTCAGGTGTGGCAAGATAAACTCCCTGAACTGCGCCTCGCTCAATTTCGTCGGAATCGCTTGCCATCTGGGCTTACCCGTAATTCGATGCGTCCAGAAATCTGGACTTTAGCCGATTTTCACCTGACGCTCAAAAACCCAGTCTGCGCGGGGTTGGCAGACAAATTCGACCAGCTCGAAAAACCCGCAACCAGTTGACCGTCAGCGATCAAGAATCGCGACCGTTTAGATCTGGAAGACGGTCGCAAGCTGAGGTCCCTCAAGCGCTACCTGCGGAAATATGGCATGTCTCCCGAGCAATCCCGCGGCAAGTAGGCCTTCCCAAGGACTATCCCCGCCTTGCGCTAGACATCCCCCGACAAGGGGATTTTTTCATCGAACGTCCTATCGCAAGATACGTCCGGGCCGCGAGACGCCGCGTGTCCACGCCTAGCGTCGCTGCTCAACAAGCGTCGAGCGCCAATAGCCTCGCTGGGTTGATTCCAGATTCATGTAATAGCGGTCAGACATCCAGCCAGCTAACATCGAAACCAGGTAGAACACTGAAGCGACCACAGTCCGATGACTTTAGGGATCCTATCGGAGTCGCTGGCGTGCGCAAACGCTGGCCAAATACAGCGGTCTCAACCAAATGGATATTTAACGCCATGATTCGCATTGGAATTTGACTGTGTTCCCGGACCGACGAGAGCAACCATGAATGCTACGTTCACATCCCCGTGGCGCTTGCTGGGGGCGGTCTTTGCGGCCGCGCTAGGCATCGCCTTCTTCTTCTTCATCATCGGCGTCTTCGGTCTGTCCGCGGCGATCATCGCGCTCGCACTCTTCGTCGCGCTAGCCATGACGATCTCCCGGCGCCCACAAACCGAACGGAAACAGCCGTGAGCCTCGACTCCGCCATCCTCGCGCGCGTCCAGTTCGCGTTCACCGTCAGCTTTCACATCATCTTTCCGACGATCTCCATCGGACTCGCCGCGTTTCTGGCCATTATGGAGGGGTTGTGGCTGAAGACCAAAGACCCAGTCTATCTGCAAATCTACCGCTTCTGGCTCGGCATCTTCGCGATGGGCTTCGGGGTCGGCGTGGTCACCGGAATCGTCCTCTCGTTCGAATTCGGCCTCGGCTTCGCCAGATTCGGACAGACCGCCGGCCCGGCCATCGGCCCGATGATCGGACTGGAGGTCCTGACTTCCTTTTTCCTGGAAGCCGGGTTCCTCGGCATCATGCTGTTCGGCTTCAACCGGGTCGGACCGAAACTTCACTTCCTCGCCACCTGCATGGTCGCGCTCGGCACGTTGCTATCGGCATCGTGGATCCTCTCGGCCAACAGCTGGATGCAAACCCCTGACGGCGTGGTGGTCGAACACGGCCGGGTCGTGGTGACCGACTGGCTGAAGGTGATCGTCAACCCCTCCTGGCCCTACCGCCTGCCGCACATGCTGCTAGCGGCCTACATCACCGGGTCGTTCCTCGTTGCCGGTGTCGGCGCCTGGTATCTCCTGCGCGGCGAACATGAAGCGTTCGGACGCCGGACTGTCTCGATCGGCCTCACCTTTGCCACCCTATTGATCGGCTGCCAGGTTTTCGTCGGCGACATGTTGTACGGGAAAATGCTCGAGCATCAGCCTGCCAAGATGCAGGCTGCAGAAGGCTTCTGGGAGAAACAGTCGCAATCGCCCGCGCCCTATTACTGGTTCATCGTCCCGGATCAGGAGAACCAGCGCAATCGTTTCGCGCTCGGCACCCCTTACCTCGGAAGCATCTGGCTGACCCATAGCCTGGACGGCCGGGTCGAAGGATTGAAGAACACGCCGCGCGACCGGCAGCCTGTCATGGGTTGGGTCTTCTACGGCTTCCGGACGATGTACGTCCTCGCCATCATCATGTTCGGTGTCTGTATTGCGTCGCTTTGGTTGCGCTGGCAGGGCCGCCTCTTCACCACGCGCTGGTTCCTGCGAGCGCTCGTCGTGATGACGCCATCCGGCGTGATCGCGACGCTCGGCGGGTGGTATCTCGCCGAGACGGGCCGCCAGCCCTGGGTGATCTACAACATCCTGCGCACAGCCGACGCCGTCTCGCCTGTACCCGCAAGCGTGCTACTCTCGACGCTGATCGCGTTCGTTTGCATCTACGCGCTTTTCATGACGGCTTTCCTGATTTTCACCTTCCGCATGATTCGTCGCGGCCCGCAGACGGCACCGTCTGAACCCGTGGCCACCGGTTCGCTCAAGCATGCGCTGAAGCCCGCTGTGATGAATGATCCTGCCGGCCGCGACCCGGCACCCGTGGAGTAGCCCGCCATGAATCTGCCGTTGCTCTCCGCGCTGTTCACCGCCTTCGCGCTGTCGCTCTACGTCCTGCTGGACGGCTTCGATCTGGGCGTGGGCTCACTGCTTCTTGCGCAGTCCGACGAACGGCTGCGTGACCGCATGGTCGATTCGATCATGCCCACTTGGGACGGCAACGAAACCTGGCTGATCATGGCCGGTGTCGCGCTGCTCGCCGCCTTCCCCATCGCCTACGGCGTGTTGCTTCCGGCGTTCTATATACCGCTAATCGTCATGTTGCTGGCGCTGGGATTGCGCGGCGTTTCGTTCGAGTTCCGTTATCAGGTCCAGCAGGGCCGACGCTTGTGGGACGCGGCGTTCGGTGTCGGTTCGATCGTGGCCGCGCTCATGCAAGGGGTGATCGTCGGTGGACTCATTCAGGGGGTGTCCGTCAATGGCGAGCGTTTCAGCGGCAGCGTATTCGATGTCTTCCGGCCCTTCCCCGCGCTGACTGCCATCACCTTGCTCGCCGGCTATGTTGTCCTCGGCGCCGGCTGGCTCCATCTGAAGACGACCGCGCGGCTGCGTGGATTTGCCGAGCGCTGCCTGCGTCTGGCAGCGCCTGCCTTTATCTGCCTCGCGGTCGCAACCTGCGTCACCGCCGCGTGGGTTCAACCCGGCATCCGCGCGGCCTGGGCCGCACACACGTTCGCGCTGACCGTGATCTCCATTCTGTTTGCCGGCACGACTGCCACCCTCCTGCGGGCGATCGGCGGCCGCGTCGACGGACGTCCTTTCTTTCTGGCGCTGGCTCTGTTCGTGCTGGGCGTGGCGGGCCTTGGTTTTGGCACCTTCCCTGGCATCGTGCCCTTCCGTCTCACGCTCTGGGCTGCCGCATCGTCGACCCTCAGCCATGTCTTCCTGCTGGTGGGCGCGCTGATCGTCACGCCGGTCGTGCTCGCCTCTTCAGCCTTCGCGTATCGCACTTTCCGCGGCAAGACGCCCGAGGGGGGATGGGAAGTATGAGCCCCCGCGGCCGACGTCTGAGCTGGTTCGGCGGTCTCTATCTGGCGGCCGTGGCCACGCTGCTTCTCGTCACCACGGGGATGCATGTGGCCTTGCGGCTCGTCACGTGATCGCCTGCTGTCAAATACGGATAGGCTGTTGCAATGTGTGACACTGCCTGCCGACCTCGATGCCGGCTTGGCCTCCGCCTATGGCGGCACTCATCATGTCGCCGGCGCATACGCGCCTTCTGCTCATGGGCCTTGGTCTCGCGACCGGGATGGAGTTCTATACGTTCGACACCATGAATGTCGTGCTGGCCGACCAGACCGGCACGCTCGGCGTATCGGCGGACGAAGCGAGCTGGCTGCTGACGCTCTACAGCTGCGCGCTGTTTCTCGGCGTACCGGTCTCGGTCTGGATGGCCGGGCACTATGGTTACAAGCGCTTCCTGATCTCGACCATCGTCCCTTCGCGATCGCTTCGATGGGTTGTGCGATATCCCCGAATCTCGACTCGATGCTGATCTGGGGCGCCATCCAGGGGCTGGCCTGAGCCGGTCTGGTCGTATGGTGGCGCGCCAGAATTTACGTGCTGATGCCCAGCGTGATCACCGCCGCATGCAGCCTCATGTTCTCCGCCTGCACGGCATCCAGCCGACCTTGCAGCACGCCCGCCTGATGCCGTGCGTCGCCCAGCTGTGCCTGCACGGCTTCCATTACGCGGCGATGGTCGGCGTCCTTCCGGTCCGCGCGACGCGTGCCCTCATCGAGCTCCTTCTGCAGCTTCGTTGCGGTACTGCGCTCGCGGTCAATTTCCAGCAGCGCGCGCGTTCCAGACGCCCTGAGCCGCTCCTCCGCGCGTTCAGCCGCTTCCCGCAGTTTTTCCAGATCGCGCGAGAACCCTTCCCTCACCCCCACGAGCTCGCGATCGCGCGCAGCCAGCGCCGCCTGGATCCGCGCCACTTCCGCCTCCAGCGCCTGGTGCTGCGCGTGGCACCTTCGGCCTGCGCCTTGTCCAGCTCCCGGATCTCGACCTGCGCGGCCAGCAGCGCCGCGGTGCGCTGCTCGAGCGCGGTCTCGACGCGACCCAGTTCGTCCCGGGCGGCGGCGACCGACTGCTGCGCCTCCGCCCGCTGCGCCTCGACTTCGCCACGCAGCGCGTCGTGCGCCGTTCCGGCCGATACGGTGGTGCGCGTCCAGAGGGTCGCGACCAGGTCGCCGGCGGCCGCGCTGAGATCCGCGGGCAGGTCGGGATGGTCGATGCGCACCCGGCTCTTCTCGCGCAGTTCCGCCCAGAACTCGCCGAGCACGGCGGTCGGCATGCCCATGCTGCCGCGCCGGACCAGTTGATACTGTCGCAAGCTGAGGTCCCTCAAGCGCTACCTGACGCGGAGATACGGCATGTCTCCCAAGCAATCCCGCGGCGAGTAGGACTTCCCAAGGACTATCCCCCGCCTTGCGCTAGACGTCCCCCGACAAGGGGATTTTTTTATCGAACGTGCTATCGCAAGATACGTCCGGGCCGCGAGACGCCGCGTGTCCACTACTTCCAACCGAGAAACGATGATGCCCCAAGCTCAAGCCAAGCCCGGAAAGCTGCTGCTGTCCCCTTCCGATCACACGCTGATCCTCATCGACCACCAGTCGCAGATGGCCTTTGCCACGAAGTCGATCGACCCGGTCGTGCTGCGCAACAATGCCGCGCTGGTGGCGAAGGCGGCGAAGGAGTTCGCCGTTTCGACGATTGTCACAACCGTTGCCGCGAAGACGTTCTCCGGTCCGATCTTCAACGAGATCCGTTCGGTGTTTCCCGACGAGGCGATCATCGACCGCACCACGATGAACACCTGGGAAGACCCCCGCATCGCCGACCGCGTGAACGCCATCGGCAAGCCGCGCCTTGGGTTCGCGGGCCTGTGGACGAGCGTGTGCATCGTCGGTCCGGCGCTGTCCGCGCTCGACCAGGGTTTCGAAGTGTATGTGATCGCTGACGCGTGCGGCGACGTCACCGACGAAGCGCACGAGCGCGCGATGCAGCGAATGATCCAGGCAGGCGCACACCCGATGACCTCGCTGCAATATCTGCTCGAGTTGCAACGCGACTGGGCGCGCGGCGAGACCTACAACCAGACCGTTGCCACCGCGATCGAGCATGGCGGCGGCTATGGGCTCGGCCTGGTCTACGCGAAGACGATGTTCGGCGGCAGCGAGGCCCACTGATCCCCGGACGCGCCACACCCGCCATCTGAACCGCCGCAGGCGGCCCGGCGCAACGCTCGGGCCGCCTCCGGTTCCCGACCCGAACCCGACGAAGCGAAGACAGCACACCCATGAAGCTCTATCTGCTCTCTCTGGGAGCCGGCGCCCTCGTCGGTCTCATCTATAGCCTGATCAACGTGCGCTCGCCGGCACCACCGCTCATCGCACTGCTCGGTCTGCTCGGCATGCTGGGCGGCGAGCAGGTGATACCGGTTGCGACGCGCCTGCTGTCAGGCACCACCCTGTCGGCCGCATGGCGCGACGCCCATTGCACGAGCCACGTCTTCGGCATTCTGCCGGGCCGCCAGGCTTCAGAACAGGCGCGACGCGAACCGGCCGACACCGAGGAGAAACGCTCATGACTACCTCTCACACCGTTCCCGATCTCATACTGCGCAACGGCCGCTTCACGACGCTCGACCGCGCGAAGCCGGTCGCGAGCGCCGTTGCAATTCGGGAAGGCAGGTTCGTTGCCGTCGGCGACGATGCCGAAGTTGTGCCGCTTGCCGGTGCGACGACTCGTGTGATCGATTTGAAGGGCCGACTGGCTCTGCCTGGTCTCATCGACAACCATACGCACGTCGTACGCGGCGGGTTGAACTTCAATATGGAGCTGCGCTGGGACGGCGTGCGCTCGCTCGCCGACGCGATGAACATGCTCAGGCGCCAGGTCGCGGTCACGCCACCGCCGCAGTGGGTGCGTGTGGTTGGCGGCTTCACCGAGCAGCAGTTCGTCGAGAAACGGCTGCCGACCATCGAGGAGTTGAACGCTGTAGCGCCGGATACGCCAGTCTTCATCCTTCACCTCTATGACCGGGCGCTGCTGAATGCGGCCGCGCTGCGCGTCGTCGGCTATACGAAGGACACGCCCGAGCCGCCGGGTGGCCAGATCATGCGCGATAGCCAGGGCAACCCGACCGGACTGCTGCTCGCGAAGCCCAACGCGGCGATTCTCTACGCGACGCTCGCGCGGGGGCCGAAGCTGCCGTTCGACTACCAACTGAATTCGACGCGTCACTTCATGCGCGAGCTGAACCGGCTCGGCATCACGGGCGTGATCGACGCGGGCGGCGGCTTTCAGAACTACCCGGACGACTACGAGGTCGTCCAGAAGCTGGCCGATGAAGGACAGATGACCATCCGGCTCGCCTACAACCTGTTCACGCAGAAGCCGAAGGCGGAGAAGCAGGACTTCCTCGACTGGACCAGGACCTCGAAATACAAGCAGGGGGACGACTACTTCCGGCACAACGGCGCGGGAGAAATGCTCGTCTACTCCGCCGCCGACTTCGAGGACTTCCGTGAGCCGCGCCCGGACATGCCGCCGCAGATGGAAGGTGAGCTCGAAGAAGTGGTGCGTGTGCTGGCGGAAAACCGCTGGCCGTGGCGCCTGCATGCCACTTACGACGAGACGATCAGCCGGGCGCTCGACGTCTTCGAGAAGGTCAACCGCGATATTCCGCTAGAGGGCATCAACTGGTTCTTCGACCACGCGGAGACGATCTCGGAACGCTCGATGGACCGTATCGCCGCGCTTGGCGGCGGCGTGGCGGTGCAGCATCGCATGGCCTATCAAGGCGAGTACTTCGTCGAGCGCTACGGGGCGGCAGCGGCCGAGGCCACACCACCGGTCGCGAACCTGCTCGAAAAAGGTGTGAAGACCTCAGCCGGCACCGACGCGACGCGGGTCGCTTCATACAACCCCTGGGTCTCGCTTGCGTGGCTAGTGACCGGCATGACGGTAGCCGGTCTGGGTCTCTATCCGCGGCGCAACTGCCTCGACCGCGAGACAGCGCTGCGCATGTGGACCGAAAAGGTCACCTGGTTCTCCAACGAGGAGGGCAAGAAAGGCCAGATTGCAGTCGGCCAGTTCGCCGATCTGATCGTGCCCGACCGCGACTTCTTCGCCTACGCGGAGGACGAGATCGCGCAGACGACATCGGAACTGACGATCGTCGGCGGACGTGTGGTGTACGGCGTGGGCGATTTCGGTCCGCTCGATGACAGCGCGCCGCCGCCCGCGATGCCCGACTGGTCGCCGGTGCGCCGGTTCGGCGGCTTCGCGGCGTGGAAGGACGCTGCGGGCTCGCGCGGCGAAGGCGAATCCACGTTGCAACAGGTCGCAGCCGCGGCGTGCGGGTGCTCCAGCGCCTGCTCGGTGCACGGCCACAGTCATGCGCGCGCGTGGTCGGGCAATGCGCCGGCCTCGGACCTGAGCGCATTCTGGGGCGCGCTCGGCTGTGCGTGCTGGGCGGTCTGACATGAGCACCCTCAAAGCACGCAATCCCGAGTGGGTGAGCACGATCCTCGGATGGCGCTGGCTCCTGCCGGTCGCGCGCGCAGCGCTGGTGTCCGCGTACGTCCTCGGCGGCGTAACCAAGCTCGTGCACTTTTCCGCGGCCGTCGCCGAGCAAGAGCATTTCGGGCTTCGTCCGGGATGGCTCTGGGCGACGCTCGCGATCGTCGTCGAACTTGGCGGGTCGGTCTGCGTGATCGCGAACCGGCTGGTCTGGTTGGGCGCGGGCGGGCTGGCCTGCCTGACGGCCATCGCCATGCTCGTCGCCAACGACTTCTGGAACGCGGCGGGCAACGCGCGCTTTTCGGCGACCAACAGTTTTTTCGAACACCTCGGGCTGATCGCCGCCCTCGTCATGACGGCGTGGCTCTCCGATCTGGATGGCCGGCGCGGCGATGCCCGCTCCCAGCAAAAACACTAAGAGGCCAGTTCAAAAAGGCTGCTCCGTACGCCTGAAGATGTTCCAGCAGACGAGGGCGCAGCCGAATTTCAAGAATGCTTCGTGAATGTCAGCTCGACGATCGAAGCGTATGCGAAGACGACGGAAGTTGTGGAGCCACGAGTGAGTCCGTTCAACGACCCAACGGAATTTGCCCAGACCACTGCCATGTTCAGTGCGGCGCCTTGCGATCACCGGTTTGATGCCGCGTTCGCGCAATCGTTGACGATGCGGATCGGAATCGTAACCACGATCGGCATAGATGACCTTGGGTCTCTGAAGTGGTCGGCCGCGCGCGCCGCGGATCGGGGGAATCGCGTCGACGAGCGGCAGCAACTGGGTGACGTCGTTGCGGTTCGCGCCGGTCAGGATGGCGCTGATGGGAACGCCATTGGCGTCTACGAGGATGTGGTGCTTGGAACCGGGTCGCGAGCGATCCGTGGGGTTCGGGCCAGTTTTTCGCCCGCCCCAACAGCGCGTACCGACGAGGAATCGACAGCAGCGTATGAAAGATCGATCTGCCCGGCCTCGCGCAACTTGTCGAGCAGCAGTTCGTGCAGTCGATCCCATACTCCTGCATTGCGCCAGTCGTTCAGTCGTCGCCAGCAGGTCGCGCCGGAGCCAAAGCCCAATACGGTCGGCAGGTGGTTCCATCGCAGACCGGTTTTCAACACGAACAGGATGCCATTCAACGCCGCCCGATCCGATACGCGTGGGCGACCAGGATGCTCTTTGCGCCGAGGCTTGGGCGGCGGCAGTAACGGTTCGATCAGTATCCACAATTCGTCATCAATGATCGGCGCTTCCATCCCTTGGGTTCCCTTGTTCAGACATCCAAGGTTAACAGTTTGCCGAGAAAGTAAACAGCCCCCTCAGGGGTTTTTGAACTGGCCTAAAGGAACTTCAATACCATGCCAATGATCCGTTCCCTGATCGCGACCGCCCTGCTTTCGGCCAGCGTCGCGATGTCGTTTCCCGCCACCGCGACGCCTCCGCCGCCGATGAGCGGCGCACATGCGGCGCCGCATCCGGCGCGGCCGGCCATTGCCGTCGGAGCGCAGTACGATACGACGCACGTCTATGTCGCGCCCGAGGACTTCGACCGTTTCACAGACAGTCTCGTTGCAACCTTCGGCGGCCACAAGTCACAGCAAGGCGTGTTTCAGGTGACGCCCACGCCTAGCCAGACCATGTCGCAGCTTGTCTTCACGCCGGTCGGCACGCTTTCGGTGTTCGGCTTCAAGACGCCTGTTCCCTCGCCGTTCGGCGGCGAGCGTACGGGCTATCTCGTCACCGACATGGATGCTGCGGTCAAGGCCGCGAAAGCCCACGGCGCGGACGTAACGGTCGCGACGTTCCCCGACCCCATCGGCCGTGACGCGATCATCGAATGGCCGGGCGGTGTGCGCATGCAACTGTACTGGCACACCCAGGCACCGAACTACGACCCGCTGCAGACCGTGCCGGATAACCGCGTCTACGTGTCGCCGGAACGCGCCGATTCGCTGATCCACAACTTCGTCGCGTTCTCG
Organism: Paraburkholderia kirstenboschensis; assembly: GCF_032806925.1. Taxonomy (NCBI): domain Bacteria; kingdom Pseudomonadati; phylum Pseudomonadota; class Betaproteobacteria; order Burkholderiales; family Burkholderiaceae; genus Paraburkholderia; species Paraburkholderia kirstenboschensis. The sequence goes on from NZ_CP136511.1 coordinate 726,390, forward strand.
CATGGCAAGGTCGTGTCCGATGAGCGCAACGCGCCGGGCGTCGAAATCGGCCGACCGGGCGACACGTACCGGCGCGTGCGCATCGAGTCAGGCTTCGGCAAGATGACCGTGCTGGCGACGGACGGCCATCTCCCGTGGCCGTTCGGCCGGGAGATGACCGGCTACGAAGTGACGGACCTGGCCGACACGTTGAAAAAAGCCGAAGTCGCGGGCGTGAAGATACTGGTCCAGCCGTTCTCGGCTGACAAGCGCGAGGCGGCGCTTGTGCAATTTCCAGGCGGCTATATCGCCGAGATTCACGCGGCGGCCCATTGATCGCCGGCACGCCGTCGGTCACGGGATTCAAACTATGAAATACGCGGACAGCGCGCCCGCGGCCGTTGCCGGCTATGTGGCTACGCTGAGCTTCGTGGCCCTCTTCGGGCTGTTCACAGCGCACGTGACCGGCAACTTCGTGCTGACCGGCGCCGCAGCGGCCGGCTTCGGGCAGGGCGTTGTGATGAAGCTGATGGCGTTTCCCGCGTTCAGCGCCGGCGTCGTGCTGAGCAGCGTGATCGTGACGGCGACGCGATCCTGGGGATCGAGTCGCGGCGCGGTCTTGCTGTATGGCGTCCAGGCCCTGCTGCTGGGGTTCTGTCTGGCTGGAGTCGGCGTGACGCCGGTGGTCAGCGCGAGCAGCGTGCCGGCTGTCGCATGCGGGATGATCCGCGCCGCAGCGATGGGCGTGCACAACGCCCACGGACGTTTGATCGCGCGCGCCGGCGTCCCGAATACTGTCATGACCGGCAAGGTCACGCAGTCTGTGCTCGATGCACTCGAACTCGTTTCGTCCGAGGTGACGGCGGAGGTGAAGTCAGCGGCTCGCGCGCGCCTTGGCAAGACGCTGCATGCGGTGGCGTGCTTCGGCGCAGGGGCGCTCGCCTATCGGTACGTCATGTTCTGGGCGCTACTAATGCCTTTTGCGGTGCTGGTCTGGCTGGCCGCCGTAGATCGTGACGAGCCGGGCTTGACGGATCGCGCGGCAGGCACAAAGCCGCGCTGACGATCGGGGAAATTCGCGTGTGCGATAGCAGGATAATGATTCGGACTGCGACAAGACGAATGTGGCGCAGGCAGCGCTGTACGTCACGGCGGCGGGAGCGGCGCTTGCCCTGAGTGCTGGGGCGCGTGCGGACGCCGGCACAGCTGCGTCGATGGATACGGCCGCGCCAGCGTGCACGGCACAGCGGCCGCAAGTGATGTTCAACCGGTGGCAGGAGGACTGGTCGGTGCTGGCGAATCCCTGCGTGCCCGCAAAGCCGATGGACGGGCTCAAGTATTTGCCGCTGGGCGGCGATCCGGAATCGTAGCTGTCTCTCGGTGCGAACCTGCGCGAGCGCATGGAGTTCAACGACGCGCCAAGTTTCGGTATCAGCCCGAGACGCGCGGACACCTATGTGACCCAGCGCGCGGAGGTGAGCGCCGACGCCCACGTCGCGCAACACTGGCAGTTCTTCGTGCAGCTCGAAGATGCACGCGCGTTCGGCAAGGATGTCGTGACACCTGTCGACAAGAATCCGCTCGACCTGGAGCAGGCGTTCGTCGCGTGGGTCAGTCCGCTGGCTGGCGGAACTGTGAAGCTACGCATCGGCCGCCAGGAGATGGCGTTCGACTTGCAGCGGTTCATCTCCGTTCGCGACGGCCCGAACGTGCGGCAGGCCTACGATGCCGTATGGGCTGACTATGAGCATGGCAAGTGGCGCTTTATCGGCTACGCGACGCAGCCGGTGCAGTACCGCGACGTCTCGGCGTTCGACGATGTGTCTAACAGGCACCTCACATTCAGCGGCGTGCGCTTCGAGCATCAGGATACCGGGCCAGGTGACCTCTCCGGGTATTACTCGCGATACAACCGGAGCAGTGCGCAGTTTCTCGATGCTAGCGGCAACGAACATCGGGATGTGTTCGACCTGCGGTATGCCGGAAGAACCGGGCACGCCGACTGAGACGTCGAATCGATGGTACAGAGTGGTCATATCGGCAGCAAGCCGATCTTCGCATGGGCGGTTGGCTCGCTTGCAGGCTACACACTGGACGCGCCGTGGTCACCGCGCTTCGGCATCCAGATAGCTGCGGCATCCGGTGACCGGCACCCAACGACGGCCGGGTGGAAACGTTCAATCCACTCTTTCCGAATGGTTACTACTTCACGCTGGCGAGTTATACCGGCTACGCCAACATCCTGGAATCTTTTTTGGATATCCGGATTGTGCGGTTGACGCTCTCGGCGAACGCTGCAGCGCAACGGGTGAGTTCGGGAATGACAGGTGATAAGACTCGATCACTGCAATGCGCCCTTCAATTCGTTCATACGATATGTCAGAAACCTAGCGCTGCTCCGTACGGCCAGACGCTCCTCCGGCGAATGGGCGGGACAATGCAGATTCAAGCCGGAAAGGGCAGTGCCCAATATCCGGTCGGTTGCGGCAGGCTATTTGGCGGGCACCGGCGCGAGCGCTTCGTGCGCACCCGCTGTGCGCTGTGGCGCCTTGTGGACCATTGTAGAATCGTGGTCCAAGCCCATCCCGTACGCACCTTATTGCGCCGTGACGATGGCCATTACCGCGTCGTACGTCTCCCTGTGCGCCCAGTCGCGTTGCCATTCCAGCAGTACCTGTTGCCACGTCATTGGCACGGAGCCGGCCTCGATCATGCGCTGCATCGCGTAGTCATGTATGTCTTTCGACGTGCCGCCTGATGCGTCGGCCACCGTATAAACTTCGTAGCTGCCTTCATTCATGGCGGACAGCGAGAACGTGTTGTTGCGGCCAATCGCAGCCAGCGCGTCACGCACCTTCTGGTCATCCCACGAATTCACCGACGTGCGTTTGAGCACCCGCTGTCCCGGAGCGGGTGCGTGAAACTGGTGAAGCTCTCCCGCCGGACCGGCCCATTGGTCGTCGTGTGCGCGAGAGAAAGGCCGCGTTCGGGCATCATCTCGACAACATCGCGCAGGCTCAGCTTGCAACGCACGTACCGACTAACGCATAAGACGATCACTTCGCGATCGAAATGCCGACCTTCGAACAGCTTGTCAATGCTCCTTAGCTTACTCATTTGTTTGCTCTGCGAACGTCAAAGCGCTGAGCCTAACGCATCGGCCCTCATTTTTGAACCAGAGCCCGGTATCGAAGTGATGCACATCATCAGGAAAGGCAGATGAAAACGGCGAAGGGAACCGCCGTCTGCCGCTGAGCAGTTTCATTCACTGGTAATGTAAAGCATCCTAACAAGATCGACCTGCTTCGGCATCCCCTTCCTATTGCGAAACAAGCATGGCGTCGGGCTCTGTACGGTGTCCTGCACCTATATCTCCTTGCGCCTGGAAATGGATAGTGGGGCTGACACCGGTTCGTCGTTGCATCTCGCATAGGGTGGCAACCCGAGCACTCCCGTCACAGGTGCGATCGGGCATTCGGGGCCATCCGCTAGACGGGGGAGATCAACGGGGAGCGGTCGGAACCGCGTGTTCGTCGACCTGATCGACACTCCGTCCACCCCAATGTCTCCAGGGCAGGGCCCCCTCGACCGGGCGAACCTCCACACTGGCGGAGCCATGGTGTGTCCGACGCGGCACCAATGAGTGAGGGTGGCGGTATCGGCCCGAGCATAACCCCACCGGCGCACCATTTAACGCGGCTTCAGTTCGACGGGCGGATCGGCGCGGTAGCCGCCGCCGAGTGCCTTCGTCAATACAATCTCCTGACTGAGCACTTGACCATCGAGCGTGAGCAGGGCGACCTGTTCCGCGATCACCGGCTGGCGCGCTTCAAGCGCCGCGAGCCGGCTCGTCAGTCCGCGTTGATAGTAGGCTTCGACGCTGTCCCTCGTGAACGCCACCGATTCGATCCGTTGTTTCTGCAACGCGGTCTCCGCATCGAGGGACTGCAGACGGCTGCCCGTCTGGGCGACATCGCGTACGGCATTGAGAACGGCCTGGTTGTACTGCTCGATCAACAGGTTGCTCCTCTCGCGTGCGCCGCCCAGGTTCGCGTTGAGCCTGCCGCCGTCGAAGATCGGTAGAGTCAGGCCCGGAATCAGGTTGATCTGCTGGCTTGCGTGCGTGAAGAGGTCGGCGAGGTGCAAGGCGTTGAAGCCAAAAAATGCCTTGATGTCGAAGCTCGGATAGAACGCCGCTTTCGCCGCATCGATCCGGTCGAACGACGCCTCGACATACCATCGCATCGCCTGCAGATCGGGCCGCCGGACCAGCAGTTCGTATGAGAGCGTCGCGGGCAAGGCCGCCTGCGAGCGCGGCAGCGCGACCGGCTCGATGGCGGGCAGACCAGCGGGGCCCGCGCCGACCAGCGCCCGCATCGATTCGCGAAGCTGCTTGATCTGCCCTTGCGCCGACACGATCTGCTGTTCGATGGCCAGCTGTTGCGCGCGAGCCTCTTCGAGCTGGGTGCGGGCTTCGAGGCCCCGCGCCGCACGCGCTTCGTGTGTTTGCACCGCGAACACCGCGATCTCATGCGATTCATTCAGCAGATCGATGAGCTGATAAGTCGTTTGAATACCGTAGTAAAGCTGCGCGACATCTGTCGAGATTTCGAGTTCGATAGCGGACGTCTCCGCAAGCCGCGCATTGCTCACGCCGAGCGACGCGGCGATCTGCGCACGCTGCTTGCCCCAGATGTCCACGTCCAGGCTTGCGCCAAGCCCGACGATGCCCTCGGTGTACCACGGCCCCGTCAACCCCGCAGCGGGTTCGTTCTTCGCAAACGGGCCGAGAAAGCCGTTCGCGGAAATATGCTCGCGATCCAGCGACGCCAGCGCCGCCACCTGAAGGTTGGATCCCGCTCTGGCAAGCTCCACATCCGACTTCGCTTGCGCGACGCGCGTGCGCGCGATCACCATCGTCGGCGCATCGGCGAGCGCGTGATCGATCAGCGCGTCGAGTTGCTCATCGCGATAGCGCGTCCACCAGCGCGCGGCAGGCCAGCCATCGCGCGCGAGATGGATGTCGTCCGCGAGATTGATCTGCTCGGGCGGGATCTCGGTACGGGGCGTGCCGTTATGATGGATCAGCGCACAACCCGACAGCACGGACGACATCCACGCGACGTATAAAACGCATCGACGCCATCGCCAATCACGCAAACCCGGTCGCGCATTCATGCTCGTATCGCCGATGATGCGGGCGCCGCGACGGGTGCCTCGACGCGCCAGTCCGGCAATCCCGCGACCTGCCGTGACAGGTCGTCCGCTGCGGCGATGAGCGGCCGATCGGTCGGTTGGGCCAGTTCGACAGCTTGTGCGGCGATCTCGATGCGTCGCGGTGCGTGCGCATCGGGCGGGTTGACCGCGAGCTCGTCGGCGTACCGGCTGAGTTTGGCGCTGGCCTCATCCTGGGCCGCGCGCACTGCGTCGATAGTGCGTGGGTTCGACGATCCCGCTTGCGCCACGAACATGTGGCGCAACGCGTCGCCCGCCAGCATGATCTCGCGTCCCTGCGCGAGAACCGTTTGCGCGCGCAGCGTCAGTTGCGGCTGCTCCCCTTCCTGCCAGCCGGGTTCGAGCGCGACACGCGAGAGCGTCGCTTCGCAATCGGCCAGCACGGCCCACGCCTGCAACTGGCGCTGTGCATAGGGCAAATCGTCCGGTTGGTCGACGCCGGCCTGTGGAGGGCGTAGCTGTGCAGCGATCGCGCGCAACACGTTTGCGAGCTTCTGCCGCAGCACCTCGCCCTCGCCCTCGCGCCAGAACGACATCTGCACGAAGGTCGCCACGCCGACGCCGAGCAGAATGCCCACCATCCGGTCGCGGATTTCAGTGAGGTTCGTGGTTGGGCCGAATTGTCCGAGCAACGCAAGCGAAAACGTGAACATCACCTGGAGGCCGGCATAGCTGATTCTCTCCGAACCCGCCGATATCCACGCCCCGAGCGCGACGACGGGCAACGCCATCAGCAACAGGCTGACAATGTCGTCGAAATGCGGAACGATGAACACGACCATGAACAACGCCAGCGCGCTGCCGATGGCAGCCCCGCCCGCCCGCAGCAACGCGCGCTGCGTCGATGCGCCGAGGCTCGGCAACGCGACGATCAGGCAGGTCAGCATGATCGTGTGAACGCCCTGCCGGTCCGCGGCGTTGTAGAACACGTAGCAGACGAGAACCGCGAGCAGCGTCTTCAGCGAAAAGCGCGTGTACGCGGGATTGGTCCATGCGTCGGGCGCGAGCATCGGCTCGCTCGCGGGCGGCTTGCCGGCCGCGGCGGCACCGCTTGTCACAAGATCGGCGTACGCGCGCAGCGCCCGCTGCAATTCGGCGGCGATAGAAAACGTGTCGGCGGCCTTGCGCTCTTCAGGTGTCGCCGTGCTGACGTAGCGATAGGGTTCGCCCGTCATGACCGATTCGTCAAGCGCGTGGCAGTTCGCACGCAACTCGCGCAACATTGCCAGTTGCGCTGCCGACGCGCCTCGCCAACTGAGCGGCAGCTCACTCGCGCTGCGATAAAGACGGGACACGGTCGCAATGCACGCAAGCTGCAATGCCTGATGCTCAAGATAGTGGGCATCACGCATCGTCGTGAACCGCAGCAGCTTCTGCAGCGTAAGCGCGCCTTGCTGGACCGCCGCCAGCGTGATCGGCGCGCCACTCGTGGTGCCGTCGATTAGCTGCGACAGGCGTGTGTCCAGCGCCGCGAGCTGCCGATGGATTTCCGCCTTGAGTTGCAGTTGCGGTTCGGCAGGCAACAGCAACGTATTGACCACGAGTGTCAGCGCGATCGGATAGTTGACGGCGACCCACACCCACAACACCGCGCGGATCAGCAGGTCGGCCTGATCGGTCTGGTCCACGAAACTCTGCACGTAGATCACGACGATCGCGACGCAGAAGAACACCACGCCGATCTTGAGCACCCGGAGGAGGTACACGCTGCCGAAAAACATCAGACTCGCGATGACAATGCGCAGCAACGGATAGTCGAACGTAAATTTCAGTACCAGGATCGACAGGCCAATGGCGAGCGTCGATCCGACCATGAACATCACGCCGACCAGCCGCGTGAGGACCACGTTCGACTGCGTGACGTAGAACACCACCAGCAGCGACAACGCGAGTTCGGGCACCTCGAGCGCCATCGACGCGACGATCACGATGGCGCTCGTCAGCATGCAACGCAACATGACGTTCAAACGCCCGGGGAAAGGCGCCAGCTCGCGCCTCAGGAAAGCGCCTGCATCGCGCAGGGTGACGGGCAGATAGTCGGCGGCGGTCATGGGCTCCTCAATGGCGCTCGCCGTCGTTGTCGCGCCCGGGTTCCAGCACGGCCACCGCCGATGTACCTACGCGAAACAGCTCCGGGTTCGGACGGTCGATGCGTATCTTCACCGGGAAGCGCTGCGATACATGGACCCAGTTAAGCGTGCGTTGAATGTGTGGCAACCCGCCGGGCAATGCAAGGCCGCCTTCATCGGACGCGATGCCATAGCTGATCGAATCGACGCTGCCCTGGAAGCGCTGGCCCGTATCGCTCATCAGATAGACTATGGCGGGCGTCCCCGCCCTGACGCCCTTGAGTTCGGTCTCGCGAAAGTTCGCGACCACGTACCAGTGGCGCGTGTCGATCAGGGTGAAGACCGGTTTGAGCGCCGTGGCAAACTGGCCTGTCGACGTTTTCAATGACACGATGCGTCCGTCGAACGGTGCTCGCACCGTCGCATACTCCAGATTCAGTTCGGCAGTCGCGATCTCCGCCATGCCGACGGCGCGTTGCGCCACCAGCGCATCGACGCCGCTCACCGCCGCCGCCGCCTGCTGCGCCTGCAGTTGCGCGGCGCTGAGTTCGGCCTGCGTGGAGCGTTGCGCGGTGCGTGCACGGTCGACGTCTTCAGCTGACACATAACCATGTGACAACAGTGGCTCCATGCGGTGCAGCGTATCCGACGCCTGGCCGGCTGCGGCTCGCGCGCGCTCGACGGCTGCACGCACCGACTGCGCGTTGTACTGCTGCGCATTGACCGTGCGCTGGGTCAGCTCGATCTGGCGGTCGAGCGCGACGAGGGATGCGTTGCCCCGCGCGAGCGCATCCTGATACGGGCGCGGATCGATACGGAACAGCAGATCGCCCTGCTTCACTGCCTGATTGTCGCGCACGGCCAGTTCGACGATGCGGCCGCTGACCTCGGGCACGACGTCGATCGTGTCCGCATAGACATAGGCGTCGTCGGTGCGAGGCGCGCGGTCCCACAGCCGGATGACGTAGACGAGCAGCAACAGCGTCACCACGACCATCACGATGGCCGGCCATTTTTTCTTCGATGTTTTGCTGGTAGTCGTCGCCATTGCATCGATCTGCGGATCTTCAGTGTTGGAACAGCACTAGCCAGACAGCGAGTGCGAAGAAAGCGACAAGGGTGGGATACACCAGGGCCCCAGGTCCCATCAGACGGTCGGCCTGCAGCCGCTTGAGAATCACATAGACGACGACCGTGAGCACAACGCCCGCGACGATGCAGAACAGCCAGTCGGGAAAGTACGCACCGAGCACACCAATGGAGGGCGAGCTTGCACACCCCGACACGAGGACCACGGCAATCGCGGCCATGGCGATTGCGCGCTTTGGATATCTGCCTCTGGGGATTGGAATGTGTCGTTTCAATGTCGTCCCTGTGGTTGGAATCAATGTCACACGAGAAACTCCAACGGAGGATCGCCATCGAAGGGTTGTCTGAACAAACCGATAGCGCCTTTTCAAGTAGTAGCCCGCGCTCCGCTCGCCGAGAGCTTGCAGACGTACCAATTCGTCGCACTAGTGCAGAAAGAGGCACCACGCATCGCATGAAAATGCACTAGCCGAAAGAAACGATTGCTGATTTGTGGAACTCTGGCAAACACGGATATATGCCTATCAGTAACACGGGCACGGCTTCGACTAACAAGGAGCGCCAGCGAAGCGACTTCTGCGGCTGCGCACCGACCGGTTCCCGCCTGATACCCTGCAATGGGATTCGATGCGGCGTATCCTGGGGCGAAAAACGAGTCGTTATGGCGAAGCGCAAGTGAGCCGCCCGGCAGTGATCGACAAGCGCTACCTCTTCTCTGGGGGCGCCGTTCGACCTCAATCCGGTAAACACATTGTCTCCTGGCGCGGCACGGCCCACCATCCCCCAGTAAGCGGATGCGCTTTAATCGATGGGGGCCGGCCCACGCACCACCAGCACCGAGCTTACCTGCCAGACCCGATCGACTTGCTACTGAACCCGTAGACGCGGCACGAACAATCATATGCGCGTCGATCGATTACGCGTTCTGAGCTACGTGTCCCCGTGGACACGTAGCAACAATGAGTCATGCTCTCTGCGCCAGGGCGAATACAAACGACCGGTTACCATACGGGCACCCCGGAGGCCTTTCCCGGGACGAGGTCCTTCATATCGTCTTGACAGAGGCAGCAATATGACTCAAACAGTTCTGCGCACAGGGTAGCCAGGGCAGCAAGATTCACAGCCTGGTCTACGTGCTCGACCTCGCCCGTGCTCAGGATGTCGTCTAGGCTTGGAGCAAGGCGACGCAGTTGCTGGAACGCGAAAGCGTCAAGTTTCATGTCGGAACCTCAAGTGGATGTGAACGTCGCTTGCGACCAAGGATTTCAAAAGGCTATCCGCGCCGTTCATGGATTCATTCCTGGGAGATAGGTGTCGATATAGTGAAAACATCGCCATCGCGAAGGAGCGACGCCAGTTCGCTTTGTTGCGGAGTTGATGCGGCGAGCCGCGTTCAGCCTCCATTGACCTCGACGTGAGGACTTTGATGCCGTTGTGTTACCTACCCTTCGTTAGTTAAACACCCTCGTCCGACGTGGTCGCCTCCATCACAGACGCCAGAATCATGGCGTCGATATTTTGTGGAGCGCGTCGCAATACTCGAGGGCTGTACACGGCATCACCTTTCGCTATGGCCTGCCCGCTCAGTGCGCATATTCCAGTTTTCCGTGCGATACAGCGCTGCCAGAGTTGTTCGCCATAGCGGCAAGCGGTCGAGTCGCTCCATGCGACGGTAGCAGTTGTCCGACTCTGTCGCTCGAGTACCCGGATCGCGCACCTTTTGTAAGCTTCGTGGCGACAGTCTGCGTGAGCGGGCCGATGCCCCCGAAATGTGGTGGCGCTATCACGGCTGAGGAGCGCCACGGTGTGGAACCACGCGCAGTCGATTTCGATGACATCCCCCATCAGGGTGCTCCTTAGCCATTCGTATATTTCTTCGGGAAAACCTGCCTGCAGGCACCTGCGATGGCGGCGTCGTTGTCCACGAAGATGTGTGGGCAGTAATCGTCCGGGGCGGCATCGAAGATCGCCTCAACCATCGCAAACGCCTCGCGATACCGATATCGCGCCGGGTCTGTGACCTCGTCGTTGGAACCGGTAAGCGCAAGTCGGGAAACCTGAAGAACGCGCGCCCCGACGACTTCGCGTCCGCTTTGACACTAGCCGGAAGAGCGGCCGCTCCGGCCTACGGACCGGCCTGGTATTCGATGATGAAACAATCATTGGAGTAATGCCAAGGTGGCGGTGCAACAAGCGACGATTCTCCCTGCGGCATGAGAGATAGCGAAAATCTTTGAGCATTTTCTTTGTGTCCTGTCTTTGTGCCGAAGCAGAACGGGACCGCTTGCAGAGACCGGAAAACACACGAGACCAGTAACCGAGTCTTAGGTATTCCCGTCTACATAAGCGGATCTCGTGCGAGCTGTCCAGATAATTCCTAACGACCTATTCGGACTTTACCCAGCAACAAGCTTATCTGTTCCTTGACAGAGTCACCATCCCCTCGTTGGGGGTCTGACCGGTCAGCAGACACTCTGACCTGAATGACATTGACATGCCAACCTGCAAAGGGTGTATGCCATCAGCGAGTCCTCTGCGTACGGGTTGTCTGCAGGCCAGCCTGCGTCTGGTCGTAGCAGGCGACCCCGCAGGCTGGCCTGCAGACAACGGATAGCCCAAGGAGATTTCCTTCGCATAACAGAATTTTTTCACTGAACAGGGTTTGACTATCAACGCCCCATAGAAGGGGGTATTCGTACTTTCCGTGCATGTATGGATTCGCCACCGCACCGCGCTGATGAACCAGATGCAAGCCGCGATTTTGCTAAGAACAGGGTGCGTGGATCTCATCAAGGCTGCGGGCGTACTTCGGCTATCGTCCAATTGCAAGCCGGATAATTGCATGCAGACCGTTTCGACATCACGAACAAGAAGCTTGCAAAAGGCGCCGGGTCCATACACGCACGAAAAGCACGATTGCCCCTGAACGCAACGACCGGTTCTCTTGTTTCTTGAGGTCGATGCAGGCATTCCGTTTCTTGCTGTCTAGTTGCCCTGTGAACGTAAAGCGGCCGCCTAACGCATACCGTTACGCGGTTTGTCACCATTGCTCACTTCCAGTGTGATGCATCGCAGCGCGGACAAGCCCCAGCGGACAGGTGTGCATTCGCAGCCAGATCGCGTTGCTGTGTCATGTGTTCGAGCGCTACGAGTACGGGTATTTGCGTTATTCCCTGACCCATGTCGGGCTGGTGGAACTGCCCGCAGCGCGCATATCGACACCTGGCGTCAATCGCCAGCCTTCGAATGTCACTCTGCCGTCTATTCATTGGTAACGACCGCACCACAACCGCGTGGCAGTTCTTCGAATATAGCCGCAAGAAACGAGGGGCTACTGACTGCTTGCGTCGATATTGTTCAGGGAGAGAGAGGCGATCGCGCTGCTCTTCTTCAACCACAGTTAATGAAGAATTCACCACAGAGAAGACCACAACAAGGCCATCGTAGGCCGCTGGTTCACCGATTTCTGGGGCAAGACCTGCAACCTCGACATCGTCGACGAACTTGCTGTTCCCGACATGCTTCTGTGCTGCTCGCTGCACGAGTCGCACCGTGGCCGCGAGGACATCAGGCATTCATGACCGATTTCCGCGAAGCGTTCCGGGATCTCAACTTCTGGGGCGCTGCTGATCTCATCGCCGAGGGGGACTATGTAGTCGGCCGTTGGGAGGGTGACGGCACGCATACCGGTCCCGCACTCAGCGATTTCCTCATTGGATCATTGCCGCCTGCGACCGGCCGGAAAATGCGCTTCTCCGGCATGAACGTGCTCCGCCTCAAAGATGGCAAGATCGTTGAGGAAATCGGCCTGGACGACGGCGTGACTGACCGGCGCTTCCTTAACGGACTTTGCCTTTTGCGAGGGGCAGTTGGCAACCTGAATTAAGACCAGTTTCAAGAGGCCCCCGGCGCAATCTGGGGCGACCTTGCACCTGCCCCATGCGTGGTGACGTTACTGGTTCGAAGCAACGAATGCGCAATCGACAAATGTATGCGCGCGACGCTGACCGTAGGCGACAGCCTCCTCAGGACACGCAAATTCAAGCGACTCTGTATAACTTGCAATCACGTGCTCCGGAAGGAAGTAACCTTCCTCATGAATGTACCAGGTGACGGTATAGCGTGGCTCGACACCGTTAAAGGAGAGCGCGGTGATCTCGGCGACGCGCACGCATACTCCGAGGCCTCGGTAGGGTCGGCAGCGGTGGTCACGCACGTCTCCTTTAGCGGATGAACACCTCTTTGCAACGGCTGTTTCAGATCGTGCCTTCGGAACCTGTCGGCACGCCGCGGAATCGATCCATAAGATTATGTTCTGCATGTCATTAAAGAAGTATGTGTCGAGCCCACGCGTGAAGCACTCACCAATCGTAAATAGGGTGGACCACGCTGAGCGCGAATTACTATCATAGGCGCCAGGGTTATATAGATGCACAGAGCTATTCGGAAACATCGCAGTCGTTGTCGATGTTCAAATACCAAATGATCCTGGCGCGGTGGCCACGGGCAGCGAGAAGGGAATTGTCGCGTTATATGTCGCTTGATGCGACTAAACGCCCACGGGGAACTACGCCCCTCCCTTATGAAAACGCCAGGCCTTAAAACTGTCAGGCTTATGATAGAAATTGGCGCTCAGCGTGGTCCACCCCCGTCAAGCCCCAGCGCAGGCCCGGCCCCCGGGAGCGGGCGGTGTCGACGTCGGCGGCACTCAGCACACCCTCTGATACCAGGTAGTAGACCTCGCGCGCCACCGCGAACTGCAGACGGTTGGCGACGTGGCCCCGCAATTCCTTGTTCAGGCGCACCGCCTGTTTCCCGATCGACGTATAGAACTCCATGACGCGCTGGATCGTCTCTTCCGAGGTCTTGGTCCCGCCGACGATCTCGACCAGCGGAATCAGGTGCGGCGGATTGAACGGATGCCTTGTCGAGATGAATCTGCTTCGGTGTGTGCGTGACGCCTGGTCAGGATCGTCGAAACGGAGAACTCCTTCGCCGCGTTCGCCACCAGCGCGGCATTGTTGCGCAGCACGACCGGGTCGATCGACTTCGTGGCAAAGGCCATCTGCGACTGGTGGTCGATGAGGATCAGCGTGTGATCGGAAGGGGACAGCAGCAGCTTTCCGGGCCTTGCTTGAGCTTGGGCATCATCGTTTCTCGGTTGGAAGTAGTGGACACGCGACGTCTCGCGGCCCGGACGTATCTTGCGATAGGACCTTCGATGAAAAAATCCCCTTGTCGGGGGACGGCTAGCGCAAGGCGGGGGATAGTCCTTGGGAAGTCCTACTTGCCGCGGGATTGCTTGGGAGACATGCCATATTTCCGCTTCAGGTAGCGCTTGAGGGACCTCAGCTTGCGACCGTCTTCCAGATCTAAACGGTCAAGCGATTCTTGATCGCTGACGGTATAGCCCTCAAATCAGCTTATTGGACTCGACCGTCATCGCAGATGCGGTCGAACGCGTTGTAAAAGAAGTTCACGGAACGGTCGATCGACGATAAACCGCCAGATCAGCTTTGCAGAAGCGGAAAGTGCGGGCAAGAAGCGCGTGACGAGTCGCCAGCGCTTCCTGACCGAGATGAAGAGCGTGGTGCCATGGTCGCGCTTGCTGGTGGCGCTCGAGCCGTACTACCCGAAGGGGAGCGAGGCCGGCCGCCGATCGGATTGGAACGGATGCTGCACATCTACTTTCTGCAGCAGTGGTACGGCCTGTCGGATGAAGGTCTGGAAGACCGCTGTGCGACAGCATTGCGATGCGCGCTTTCGCGGGTATCGATCTGGCGGTCGAGAATGTGCCGGATGAGACCACCTTGCTGAAATTCCGTCGCCTGTCGGTCGGGTATGATCTGACACGCAAGCTGTTCGACGAGATCGGCATCTCGCTGTGCGAGCGGGGCTTGATGATGAAGGAAGGCACACTGGTGGACGCGACGATCATCGAGGCGCCGCCGTCGACCAAAAATGCCGGGAAGAGCCGCGACCCGGAGATGCATCAGACGAAGAAAGGCAACGAATGGCACTTCGGCATGAAGGCGCACATTGGTGTCGATGCCGAGTCGGGCTTGATACATAGCGTGGTCGGTACCGCCGCGAATGTCTCGGACGTGTCTCAAGCCCATGCCCTGTTGCGCGGTCATGAAGAGCAGGCGTTTGGCGACGCCGGCTACACGGGCGTGGACAAGCGGGAGGAGATGCAAGGCAAGTCGGTGAGATGGCAGGTCGCTGCCAGCGCGGGAAGATCAAGGCGATGCAAGAGGGTCCGTTGAAGGAGCTGCTGGTCGAACTCGAACAGACCAAGGCGCAGATTCCGCTCGGGTCGAGCATCCGTTCCACGTGATCAAGAATCTGTTTCGTCATCGCAAGGTTCGCTACAAGGGCTTGGTCAAGAACACCGCGCAGCCGTTCAGCCTGTTGGTCTGGGAACCTGGTGATCGCGAGGAATCGGTTGCGGCCGGCTCATGCTCATTGGGGGAAATCCGTCGTGAGTGCGAAAAAACGAGAAGTGAGGTCCGCCTTCGAGCCAAACTCACTTCAATTGCCATCCATACCCTTCTTTACGCCGAGCGTTGCGGGTCGTTCTGCTCGCAACACCGGCGATGAGCCATTAGCGGGTAAGGAGACGGCATCACTGCCGCCCTCTCCCAAAGAACCGCCCAAGCGACTCTCACCGCAAACGGCTCAAGCACAGCTAAAGCATCATCCGCTGATGCCGGTCTCGCCGTACTGCACAAGACTTTCGCAAACGCCATTTCGTTGGTCCATCCCATTGCTGAGACGAGGGCGCTGAACTGCAATACAGCAGTCTCTTCCAAGCTTGCCGCCAAATACCCAAGGCAGGAGCCCGGTGCGCGAATCGCGCACGCCGGGATCTGCGCGGGGGGGTGACCGGTAACGGCCATTCCTACCGCAACTATTTGTGCAATTCAATGACCGTCCCCTGCTATCCATTCCGGAAGCAATACGCGCGTCCCTATGGCGAGTTTCGCAGCTGGCCGCCGGCTTCGATCGGGTCCCTCAAGCGCTACCTGAAGCGGAAATATGGCATGTCTCCCAAGCATTCCCGCGGCAAGTAGGACTTCCCAAGGACTATCCCCCGCCTTGCGCTAGACGTCCCCCGACAAGGGGATTTTTTTATCGAACGTGCTATCGCAAGATACGTCCGGGCCGCGAGACGCCGCGTGTCCACTACTTCCAACCGAGAAACGATGATGCCCCAAGCTCAAGCCAAGCCCGGAAAGCTGCTGCTGTCCCCTTCCGATCACACGCTGATCCTCATCGACCACCAGTCGCAGATGGCCTTTGCCACGAAGTCGATCGACCCGGTCGTGCTGCGTAACAATGCCGCGCTGGTGCCGAAGGCGGCGAAGGAGTCCTCCGTTTCGACGATCCTGACCACGGTGGCATCGAAGATCTTCTCGGGTTCGATCCGTCATCCGGAAACACCGAGCGGATCTCGTCGAAGAGGGCTGCGACGGTTGTGGGCGGGTCGATAGTACGCGTTGGCCGCTAATGCAATCAGACATTTAAAACCATTTAGTCCGACAAGGAAGGGCTTTCACCTAACGATAGAGAGTTCTATGGAATCCGCGAGCGAATTAATCTACGTAGTCGACGACGACGGGCGCGTGCGAGAAGCACTCGCTGCGCTGTTGCACGCAAGCGGAAGAGACGTCCAGACATTCAACTCTGGCCAAGAGTTTCTGGACACCCCGCATCAAAATGTCGTTGCATGCCTGATACTGGATATGAGAATGTCAGGCATGAGCGGGCTGGAAGTCCAGAAGCGTGTCAGCAGGACCTCACAGATTCCGGTCATTTTCATTACCGGAAGGGCAGATGTACCGTCCGCGGTCCTGGCCATGAAGGGCGGAGCTATTGACTTCCTCACAAAGCCACTCGATGAAGACGCGTTGATGCGTGCAGTTGATGCGGCACTCGCCAGGGCGCGCGTTCTTCGCAAGGAGGCGGAAGATTCGGCGGCGCTCCAGGCTCTCCACCAATCGCTGACGCCTCGTGAGCAGGAGCTGTTGCCGTTACTCGCAAGCGGCCGGCTCAACAAGCAGGCGGCTGAAGTTCTTGGTATCACCGAATACACCGTACAGGTACATCGCGGCCGCATCATGAGAAAAATGCAAGCGGATTCATTTGCGACGTTGGTCAGGCAAACATACAGACTGCAGCTTGAAACATCGTCGACGACGTGACGAGCGGCGTCACCAGCCGAGCGGCTGTTTCGAGATGCGAAGCTGACGCACGAATGTCCGGCTGAGCCGACGGGCGGCGCCTTCTGTCCGGTGGACTGATATGACTTTCCGTGTCAATCGGGATCGGTTTTCGTCGCTTCCCTTCCATAGTCACGTGAATTCCCTGGGGGCGGCGTAGCAGTAAGTCTCGACGGTGGATCACACTTCTATGAGCGAAACTCTGTCAAGATTTCCTATGCCAGAATTCTCATAACGTGTCTCCGTTTGTTTGGTCTGAAATCGTCGTGGCGCTCGTGAGAAGAACCAGCATCGCTGGGTAGCAGGCGCGGTTGCCCGCGCCCAGCCCCCTAACTCGAGAATGAAAGGGGTATCCTTTGGGCCTCGAAAATGGCGGCAGCGATCACGGGAATCGACCATTCGGCGAGAGAAACGTACGCCTCAGCCCCGGCGTCTGCAATCCGGCAGCATCGAGGCCCAACGGGCTTCTGCATTCCTAACGGCCAAAAGCGATGACATTGGAGCAAACAAGGCAAGCATTTGCAGCCGCCGCCGGTCACCCGCCACGACGATGCCCCGCCTTCGAATGAAAGGAGACCTCCTTTAACTTCACGCGGAGCACGCGATACACAAGGGATGTATAGGCGAGCGGCAGTGGACGCACGGAGAGACCTGCGCCCCAAACATGAATGAGAGACTGTTGTTCGGTGCAGCCACGTCACGCGCCGTCATCGAAAGTGGAATCGTGTAAGTCCAGAACGACACCGCAAGTCTGGCAAACGACGAGGTGAGGATCAACGACGACTGAAGTTGACCCGTGAAAACGGACACCTATTCTTTTTGAAGAGGAGGTGTCGAAATGGGCAAGACTCGTACACCGTACCCGGCGGAGTTCCGGGCGCATATGGTGGAATTGGTCAAGGCCGGGCGTACACCGCAGGAGCTCGCGCTGGAGTTCGAACCGACGGCACAGACCATCGTCAACTGGTGCGCGCAGGCTGAGCGTGATGCTGGCGTACGGCATGACGGGCTGACCACGGCTGAACGGCAGGAACTGACGCGTCTGCGCCGTGAGAATCGCCAGTTAAAAATGGAGCGCGACATTCTCTCGCAGGCTGCGGCCTGGTTCGCGAGAGAGACGGGAGCCGTGCCACCGAAGGGTACGGATTCATGAAAGCGAACCGGGCCCGCTGGCCCATTGCCAGGATGGCACGGCTGCTCGGGGTCTCGACGAGCGGTTTCTACGCGTGGCTGGTACGCGAGCCATCGCAGCAAGCATCCAGCGATGCGCTGCTGCTGGCGCGCATCCGTACGCTGCATGCGAGCTCGCGCGGGACGTCTGGCGCGCCACGTATCCACGCGCAGCTCGCACGCGAAGGCATGCACGTGGGACGCAAGCGGGTGGCGCGGCTCATGCGCATGGCAGGGTTGTGTGGGGCCAGCCGGCGGCGCTGGCCACGAACCACGCGGCAACGTGCGGGGGCACGGCGCGCACCCGACCTGGTACGCCGGCACTTCAGCGCTGATGCGATGAACGTGCTGTGGGTTGCAGATGCCACCTACATCCCGACTGACGAGGGCTTTCTGTATCTGGCCGTGGTGCTCGACGTGTTCAGCCGGCGCATCGTTGGCTGGGCGATGTCCAATCATCTGTATACGGAACTGATGCTGCGAGCGCTGGACATGGCATTGCAGCAGCGCCACCACGATGGGGTGATTCTGCATTCGGACAGTAAGAATACGGGTACCAGATGTTTCCGGGCAGTCACCGTTTCGAAAGAGGGGCTTTCGGGAGAGGTCTGGTGCCGTAGAGCGTTCCGGGCGACCTGACCCACATTCCGATCGACTCAATGTCTTTCCCTGGACCCGTCGGTCCTCTGGAACTGCCGAACGGCGAGGTTTCACCTCGTCGATACGTGTGACTCAAGAAGGGCCTGACGCCCTGTCACTTTACTGTCTTGTCCAGGTACTCGATGCCGGTGAGATCGCCCATATCCTATCGGCAACCGGAGCGAGGCTGTATGAAAGAAGAACAGGCTACTGCTGGCCGTCGCAGCATCGTAGGCGGCGTTGATACGCATAAGGATCTGCATTTCGCGGCTGTGGTTGACGAACTTGATCGCCTTCTCGGCAGCGAATGCTTCCCAACCACGCGGCACGGCTACAAGCAGATGTTGCTTTGGATGCGCTCATTCGGTGAGCTTGTCCGGGTCGGCGTCGAGTGCACCGGGAGCTACGGCGCGGGCTTACTGCGCTACCTGCAGCAGGCCCATGTAACCGTGCTGGAGGTCACCGCACCGGATAAGAGCGACCGGCGCAAACGTGGCAAGGACGACACGCTGGACGCCTACAACGCGGCTCACGCTGCCTTCGCCGGCGTGCGTACCGTCACGCCCAAGACGCGCGATGGCATGATTGAGTCGCTACGCGTTCTGAAAGTCTGCCGGAAGACGGCCATTTCGGCGCGTCGCGTCGCTTTACAGCTGATCCACAGTACCATCATCAGCGCGCCCGATGAATTACGTGAATCACTACGCGCGATGACACGAATGCAGCTCATCCGAACATTGGCTGCGTGGCGTCCGGATCTGTCGGACTATCGGAACCTGACCTCTGCTTGCCGAATTGCACTGAAGTCGCTGGGACGTCGGTATCTGGAGTTGCACGACGAGATTGCCGACCTCGACGTCATGATCGCAACGCTCGTGGACGAACTCGCCCCCGATCTTGTCTCGCGAAATTCGATTGGTTACGAGTCGGCTTCGCAACTGTTATTGACCGCAGGCGATAACAGCGACCGGCTTCAGTCAGAGGCCAGCTTCGCCGCCCTTTGTGGCGTGAGCCCCGTCCCGGCGTCCTCCGGTAAGGTGACGCGACATCGGTTAAATCGCGGTGGGGATCGCGCAGCCAACAGCGCCTTGCACATCATTGCCATCGGTCGCTTGAGAACCGACGCTCGCACAAAGGCCTACGTCGCCAAACGTGTCGGCGAGGGGCATTCGAAACTTGAAGCAATCCGCTGCCTCAAGCGCTATATCGCGCGGGAGGTCTACTACGTAATCCAGCAACGCAACCGCCAGATCACGCAGGCTCAAATTACCGCTTGATCTTTAGAAGGGCGTCCAGGGCTGTCAGTACACGTCCATTGCCTTCGGCCGACGTTGTCGCGAGGCCGGCGTGCAACCGTCAATGGGGACCGCCGGCGACGCCTATGACACTCAGTCCAAAATACGCCTTGAACGTCGTTCCGATCTGACCCAGCCTATGATTGGCCGCGCTGCCTTCGCGTTGACCTGTCGATTGGATTCGACGTTCCCCGAGCGTTGCCGGGCCCAGCGTCTGTGACCTGATAGGAGCTTCGTATTGCGCCGTGAGTGTCCTGTCCTGCGATTGGGGTTGGCGATGCGTTCACCCACAAGGAAGACACGAATGGAACAAGTGGAAGTGATTTTAGGCGTTGATACCCATCTGGATGTTCATGTTGGAGCCGTCATCAATCAGACGGGAAAACTGCTCGGAACCCTCACTGTTTCGGCAAGTGCAAGCGGATACCTGGATCTGCTCATCTGGGCGCAATCGTTCGGCGTGCTTCGTCGCGCCGGCGTAGAAGAGACCGGCACGTATGGCGCCGGGCTGACGCGCGTCCTGCTGGATCATGAGATTGAAGTCCGGGAGGTAAATCGGCCGGACCGCGCGGATCGCAGGTTTCGAGGCAAATCCGATACCACCGACGCCGAAAGCGCTGCACGCGCCGTGCTTTCAGGCAAGGCCGCAGCGATCCCAAAGGACAAATCGGGCGCTGCTGAGGCTATGCGCGCTGTCACCGTCTCACGGCGAAGTGCTGTTAAGGCGAAAACCCAAGCCATCAATCAGCTGAGAAGCTTGCTCGTCAGCGCACCTCAAGACATTCGCGAGCGCCTTTCGAGCACAAAGATCGCCGAATGCGTTGCGAACTGCGCTCGCGTCAGGTCGCTGGGCAACACTCCTATGTTGCAGACTCTGGCCATCACGCTTCGCTTGCTGGCGAAGCGGTGGATGGCTTTGGAGGATGAACTGAAGGCGCTTGATGCAATGTTGGAGAAGCTTACCAACCAGTACGCTCGTCGGCTTAGGGGGCGCTTCGGTGTCGGACCTCACACCGCCGCGATACTCGTTACTGTTGCGGGCGACAACCCTGAACGACTAAAAAATGAAGCGTCTCTCGCAGCGCTTTGCGGAACGAGCCCTCTCTAGGCGTCATCTGGTAAAACAGTACGGCATCGACTGAATCGCGGGGGAAACCGTTCTGCAACCAACGCGCTATGGACAATAGCGATGGTCCGCATGCGCAGTGACCCGAGAACCAAAGCGTACGTGCAACGTCGCACCCATCAGGGTATGTCGAAGAAAGAAATTCACCGCTGCTTGAAGCGGTACATAGTCAGAGAACTCTATCCTCTCATTCTCGCCGATCTAGCGGATTCCAAAGCCTTCGCTTGACATAGGAGCGTCAACGCGATGTGTGAGTCGTTCTTCGGCACGCTCGAGGCAGAGCTGCTATCGCGCGAACACCTTGCAACTCATGAGCAGGCGCGTCGGCGCGTGTTCTCGTTCCTGGAAGGTTGGTACAACGTACGCCGCCTGCACAGCAGCATCGGGTATTGCTCGCCGCTCGAATTCGAAAACCTGCATGCGTCGCATCAGCCCTCACCACAGCGCGGGTTGCCCACCGCCGGGCAGCGTCAGGGTCGAGAGAAGCGACCCGCCGCCCGGCCGTGGACAACCCGCGAGTCAACCCTTAACGGAGGCTAGACCAAATCGAATCGCTGACTACAAATCTGTCCGTCAAACCGGGTCAACCTCAATGAGCCGCTCGCCTGCCGGGCACCGATATTCGTTCGTCTTTGCGTCGTAAATGAAGTCTTCCTTGCCGAAGCGGCCATGAGCCGTAGCGCTCGATGTCACCGTCTTCGGAACGAACACGGTTATCCCAGCCTCATGGCATGCGAGTATCTCTTCACTCTTGTAGTAGCAGTAGCCGCGATCCGCAACTGCGGTGAGCTGGTCAACATCCATCTCTGTACGGGCAAGCTTCGCCATCGACGCCAACTGATCACGATCGATGCCATCGTTAGTAACGACGTGCGCGACGATCAGGTGGTGCTTCGTGTCAACCGCTGTCTGGACGTTGTAGCCGACGACTCCAGTTCCCCGCGTCTTCATCGAACGGGCATCCGGATCCGTGAGCGATATTTGTCCGTCGGGCGCCGCGTTGAGTTGAACCTCGATCTCCTTGAGGCTGCGCATCTGCTCCTTCAAGGCCGCGATCTTCTCCTGCAGTCGCTCTGTCCTGGCCTTCGCGATCGCAGGCTCCTGACGATCCGCTGTGTCCATCGCCTCGAGATAGCGAGCGATACCAGACTCGATGTCGCGCATGCGTCGTTCGAGCTTGGCGCTCGTGAAGTTGCGGTCGCGATGGTTCACCGCCTTGAACTTGCTGCCATCAATCGCAACGATCGCTTCGGCGAAGAGGTCCAGACGCTGGCACAGCACGACGAACTGACGGCAGACGCTACGGATCGCTTTGCCGTTGTCTTTACGGAACCGCGCAATGGTCTTGAAGTCCGGTGCCAGGCGGCCCGTGAGCCACATCAGTTCAACGTTGCGCTGGGCCTCGCGTTCAAGGCGACGGCTGGATTGAATACGGTTCAGGTAACCGTAGATGTAGATCTTGAGCATCACCTCCGGGTGATACGAAGGCCGACCGGTCAGCGCGGGCTCGACACCTTCAAACCCGAGTTTCTGAAGATCGAGCTCATCTACAAAAAACATCGACTACGCGCACGGGATTTGTGTCCGTCACGTAGTCGTCAAGTGCTTCGGGGAGAAGAAAGCTTTGTGTGCGACTGTCGCCTTGAACGAACCGCTTCATCTCGCTTCATCCTTCGCTACCGGATGAAGAATCTTAGCGCTTCAAAGGCGCTTTGACACAATCTGGGCCAACAAGAGACGGCCGTCCGTGTAGTTCGAACGGCCGCAACGTGTGCGGGAACGGACGCTGGGACGAAGCGGACGGCAGATAGCATGTGGCGTCGTTCAAACCCGTCGCCACTGACACTGCCGCGCTATCACGTTACACCGCGACCTGTGCACTAGAAGCGTCGCGGTTGGTGGTCATTGGCGAGCGCGCCATGGTGACAACGACTGTTGCGCCGACGAGCAGAAGGATGCCAGCGATGCCAAACGCCCAATCGTAGCTGCCTGTCGCGCCGATCACATATTCCGTTCCAATGGGCGCAATCATGCCGAAAATATTGCCGCCAACGACAACGAATGCCATCGCCGTGCCGACATCGCGCGAGTTCGGAAGAAGGTCGTGCAACAGCGAAATAAGTGACGTCGTGGACGCAATTCCGGTAAGCGTGATCGAAAGGCCGAAGGGCGGGTGCGCTACGATTCGACGTAAATGGCATGGCGAGGATGGCCGAGCCTGTGATCATTGCGACTGCGACAGCGTTGAATTGCGCAAGATTGCCGTGAGTTCGGGCCTGAATTCAATTAGCGTCATCACGGCCGCTGCGTAGGGGCAATCATCGGATCGTCAATATCGATTCCAAGCAGGCGAAGAGCCGTGTCGATCTGCTTGATTTGCGGCCTGAAGTCCGTCTTCCACTGTTCACGTTCGGAATGGACAATGATACCGTGGTACGTCGCCAGCATGTGACGCGCGATATACAGCGCGTCGACCACCTTGGCGTCCCGTTCGCTTTGTCTGATAAATGCATCGAATTCCATAGCTGCCTCGACCACAACCACGTTTTCTATACCCGGATAAAGCCGGCACGGCTGACGGAATGGAAAGCGCCATAACGGCAGGTTGCAATCGCTTCAGCGTCGGACTGTGAGGCGGCCTGTGCGAAGGCGACCGACCAACGGCCGCAGCCAGCGCGATAACGGATCGAGTAGATGAACATGGCAATCTCCTGTGGCATTCACTATCAAACGCGCCTTGGCGCCCTTCGTCGCTGATCCGGACGGGGTGATTCCATTCTGGTCAACCGCCGTTGACTCGATCCTGTCTCTCGGGTTACATGCTTGTTATCTCGAAGCAACTTGTGCGCGTCGCAGCCATCCACCGATTTCTTCCGCACAAACGCTGAACCCAATACGACGTCAAACATGCTGTCAGAGAATGGCTCTCACCATTCGCAAGCGGCGAGCGCTTTCTCGATGAGAGAAGAATAAGTTTTGCCGGGGGGCGAATCTACTATACGGTTGGATATGCCGATACCGCGTTAGCGTTGCCTGGTTATACGGACATATCACCGCGGTAAGGTCCGTTTCTTCAGGGGATGAAAGATGCCCCACCTGAGCCGCCTGGGAAAAATGACGACGACGCATTGTCCTGAGAAGATTCGTCCGCGCGACGGGCATAGAGCGGGGCATTGGCGCCGCTATCGCGAATCGCTCGCGACTTCGTCTGAGTTGCCCAGCGATATAGCCTTAAACAGCCTTGAATTCGACGTAACCTTAGATGTGCGATGAGTCAAGGAGGAGACTTCTGCTTATCATGGAGCAAGAAATAGGGTCGCCCCCCGATCACCGGTTACGCTGCCAACCGATGAATATCGCGTTCACCGATGGCCGGCTGAATTCGGTGCAGGGACTTCGCCTGGTTATACCGACAGGCAGCACTGTTGCGCAGACTGGGAGCGGCGACGGTCCCGGAATGAGTCATTCCATCCTGATCAGTGCACCATTTGTCGCAGTTATTCCGGTGGGGGCGCAGTTGGCCACGGTCCCTGACAGCGATCCCAATGGATGGGTCATCGCACTCAAACCGGGCGTACTTGGGCAAGTCTCGCAAGTAGCGTTTGACGCGGTCCCGAAATGGTCCAGGTTTCTGGATCCGTTCCTGCGCGAGGCCGCGGACACATTGGCTGCTTTGCATCATGCGGATCTCATCGACGCTGCCTGCGCCGACGCGTTTGCCGATGTCGTCTCGGTGCACATCGCTCTCCGCTACGGGCACTGTGCTGGTGCGGCGAGCCGGACCTGCCTCTTACGCGTCAAATGCTGACTCGCATTGAAGCCTTCGTTCATGAGCACATAGCCGAAACCATTTTGGTCGAGCAATTCGCAGAGCTGGTGCACATGAGTGCATCAAACTTTGCGCGCGCTTTCAAAACGGTAACAGGCAACCCGCCCCATCTGTACTTGACACTCGAACGAGTGAAATTTGCCAGGACGATGTTGTGCGAGGAAACCCTTCCCCTCGTTGATGTTGGCGCGCGCGGGGTTTCAGACTCAGCAGCATTTCACGGAAGTGTTTCATCGATACACCGGTGTGACGCCGCGCGCATACCGACTCTATGAACGCGTCCCGTTTTGCAACAGTTTTCGTTTGTTCAGACTGACAGGCTGGGTTGCAGCTCTCTATGGCCTGTCGTGAGCAAGTACCGCCCAGATTGTGCGTGCCATCTTGTTTGCCAGAGCGACGACTACGACGTTCTTGGGTCTGCGCCTGAGCATCTGCTCAACCCACGGACCAGGCTCCTTCCCGTGCTCCAGGACCGATCGCGCGCCGTGAATTAACAGGGTGCGCAGGTAGGTGTCTCCGCGCTTCGATATGCCGTGCAAGATCACCTTACCTCCGGAACCCGTTTGCCCGGGTACAAGACCGGCCCATGCCGCGAACTCTCTGCCTGAACTGAATGCCTTTGGATTGCCCATGGTCGCGACGGCTGCTGTCGCGGTCAGCAATCCCACGCCCGGGATTTCGCTGATGGCCTTGACCGCCTTGTCCTCTTTTTTCCACTCCCGCATCCGACGCTCAATCTGCGCGACCTGCTCATCGAGTTTCGTCAGTCCGTTCCACTGCTCGCGAAGTGAGTCGATCACAACCGCCGGCAGTCGCTCGGCAACCCGTTCCAATACCGCTGGAATCGCCTCGTCAAGCGCAGCACGGCTCTTGCCCATCACCTCGCCGTATTCCGTCAGCAATCCACGCAGGTTGTTGACCTGCATCGTGCGAAACTTGATGAGTTGCTGGCGCATCCGATGCAGCGCCAACATCGCCTGCTGTGTCTCCGTCTTCACCGCAACCGGCTTGCCTGGTTGCTGAACCGCCAACCAGATCGCGCGTGCATCAGCAGCATCACTCTTGTTTCGAATGTTGAACGCCTTAGCAAATTCAGCCGGTATCAGTTTGACGTCATGTCCCATCCTGATCAGCTGACGTGCCCAGTGATGCGCACCGCTACACGCTTCCATTCCGATGAGGCACGGCGCACGATTCGCAAAGTGCTCAAGGAACTTCGCCCGCTTGATCGGTTTGTTCACGATCTCACCAGTTTCCTGATCGACGTAATGCACCTGGAAAACGAGCTTGGCTATGTCTACGCCCACTGCCATACTGTTCATCGTGGATCCTCCGGTTGCCGGGAATTGCGTGCATTTCCCATTTGGGCACATCGATGCCGTTGGCCCGTGAGGGTCCACCTTACCTCTGCTCTCACATTCACGGGTGGGACGCGTTCATTTCATTCTTACCCACCGGAAAGTTGGTAGCTGATTCATTTGGCGAAGTTGCGGCAAGACGATCACCGCGGGACTGCCGCGCGCGCGATTAAGTCAGAGCGACAAGAGTTTCTCGAAGTAAATACTGCCGTGGGTGACGAGCACGAACATATCCGCTGATGCCGTTCTGGTCGAACGTGTGATGGCTAACCTCATCGAGAACCCAGCGAAATTCGCAGGACCCGAGGCACATATTGCCGTCGCCGCTATTAACCGTGGTACATCGGAAGAGGTGTCCGTCTACGATGACGGACCGGGAATCCCGGCCGGGAATGAACAATATCTGTTTGAGCGCTTTTCCAGATGCGACAGCGCTACCGGGAAACCTGGTCACGTTCTGGGCTTATCGATTTGCCGGGCGATCGTCGAGGCGCATGGCGGAATGATCGCCTCCTCGCACTCGCATTTTGGCGGGGCGGTTTCACGTTTTCGCTGCCAATGGAATTTCCTGCTCCGCTCGCAGTTTGTCATGGCGACGGCGATTAACAATTGTGCCATGCCGGTCAATCATTGACTGCGACTGGCTCAAGCCTAGCAGATTCTGTTGAAAAAGTCGTGTTGTGGTTGGGGGCGCAGAAGTTGGCGACACGTTTTCGAGTTGTGGCGCTTAGCGAAGTGGCGAACTTGAATCAGGCAGCGATCCCCGTTGCTGGTCATGTAGCGGCCTGATTCATCTGCTTGCTTGCTGGCATGAGCCACTTGGCCATTCTTCGCAGATTTTGCGCGGTTGCTGCCATCAGGAACTCATCATGAGCACCGCTTGGACCGCGCAGTCGCAGGCGATCCAGCTTCAGGATGTGCTTGAGGTGAGCGAAGAGCATTTCCACTTTCTTTCGCTGCCGTCGAGACTGCTTGTATTCTGCGGTTGTCGCGATGCGCCTTGCTTCATCGCGGGCGGCTTCATGGATGCTGCGCGTGATTTTGCGAAACGACATATTCGGACAGCATTGATTCTTCATCGAACAATGGCTGCAGTTCTTTTCACGCGATCGATACACGATGGTGTCGGCTTTCGTGATGTGCGTGCGTGGATTTTTTAGTGGACGCCAGTCGCTGCGTAGCGCGTTCCCTGCAGGGCATCGATACTCGTTGGCCTGTTCATTCCAGATGAATTCGCTACGGGAGAACGTATGGTCCTTGCGCGTTGTTTTATCCCAGACCGAGACGTGCGGCTCGATGTGTTTCTCTTCAACCATCCAGCCAAGCAGCGCTGCTGTGCCGTAGGCGGTGTCACCTACCAGCGTGCCGGGCGTCAGGTCCCATTGACGTTCTACACGGTCAATCATTGTTCTGGTTGATTCGACTTCCTGTGACCGATTCGCCGGCGTCGCCTCAACGTCCATAATGATCCCTGCCTGCAGGTCAATCAGATAATTCGTCGAGTAGGCAAAGAACGCAGGGCCGCCTGGAGCGGCCGTCCATCGTGCGGCAGGATCGGTCAGGGATATCTTCTTTGGAGGCGTCAAAGACGTTGCTGGCTCAGACGCATCTGCTTCCACCGGATTGGTTTGCTCCAGTGCCTCAAGGTATTCCCGCACAGCGCGACTCTGGCCGTCGGCACGTCCCCAGTCGATAGGCTCTGTTCCCAACACGCCATTCGCAGGACTCGCATCAGCCTTGATGATGCTTGCATCAATCGCGAATCCCTCGCCTTTGACGAGCCCTTCGGTCATGCAGCGACTCAGCACAGATTCGAACACGTGACGCAACAGATCGCTATCGCGAAAGCGCCCGTGACGGTTCTTTGAGAACGTCGAGTGTTCCGGTACGGCGTCCTCCAGACCCAGGCGGCAGAACCACCGGTATGCAAGGTTCAGATGCACCTCTTCGCATAGACGTCGTTCGGACCGGACGCCGAAGCAGTAACCCACGATCAACATGCGAATCATGAGTTCCGGGTCAATCGATGGCCGACCCATTGGGCTGTAGAACGGTGCGAGATGCTGGCGCAGATCTCGCAGATCAAGGAAGCGATCGATGCCTCTCAGCAGGTGCGATTGCGGGACGTGGTGGTCGAGGTTGAACGAGTAGAAAAGCTTGTCCTGTCCGCTATCCAGTCGACCCATCATGACGATTCACTTCCGTCGTTTGATGCCTTCCAGGATACCTAACATTCCGCATCGCCGCCGACTTTTTCAAATGTGAGGGACTTCCCCGTCCCGGTGCGACGCTGAAGTCGCAGGCATCAAGTGCCATGATTGAGGTGCCATCCATCAATCGGAACAGGAGGGGGAAGTCATGGACCAGCTTACTACTGTCGGCGTCGACCTGGCAAAGGATGTGTTCGCGGTCTGCGTGCTTGATGCTACCGGTGCCGTGTTGCAGCGGCGCGTGCTGCGACGCGAGGCGTTCATGCGATGGGCCGAACAGTTGTCTCCCTGTCGCGTTGCAATGGAAGCCTGTGGTTCCTCTCACCACTGGGGCCGCTGGTTTGCCGCCCGCGGTCATACCGCCCGGCTTATTCCGGCCGAGTTCGTCAAACCGTTCCGGCCCGGCGGCAAGAACGACGCAGCCGATGCTGAAGCAATCGCTGTTGCCGCACGGCAGCCAACCATGCGCTTTGTGGCAATCAAGTCTGTCGACCAGCAGGCCATTCTCGCCTGGCACAGCGTACGTCAAGGCTGGCAGGAGGAACGTACATCGCTGCTTAATCGCACGCGCGGATTGCTGGCTGAATTTGGCGTGGTGATTGCACGTTCAGCCGATCGCTTTCTTGGCGCATTGCCCACACTGATCGAAGACGCCAGACTACCTGACCCGGTGCGTGCCATGTTGCTCGAGGTGCGCGAACAACTGGTTGCGCTGAACCTGAGGCTTGCTCGCTGCGACCAGCAGATCGCCACTCACGCCAGAAACAGCGATGTCGCCAAACGCGCCGGCGAACTGCTTGGCGTCGGTCCGATAACATCGAGTGCGCTGGCCGCCACGGTGCCCGATGCGAAGGTCTTCAGAAACGGGCGGCAGTTCGGCGCCTGGCTCGGCCTGACACCACGGCAGCGCAGCTCAGGCGGCAAGACCCGGCTGGGACATATCAGCCTGCGCGGCAACGTCTATCTGCGCACGCTGCTTGTTCAGGGCGCCCGAAGTACGTTGCAGTCGGCGTTGCGTGCGGACCCCACGCACGCAAGCCGGCTACAACGGTGGATCCGACAGATCCACGAACGCAAGGGCTATCACAAGACGCTGATTGCGATTGCCAACAAGCATGCCCGGATGTTGTGGGCGATGCTCGCGAAGGACGAACATTACGACGCCAACGCGTGGCAACGCCATCCCATGCATCCGCCGTTACCATCCGCTACAGCATGACCCGGCTAGCCTGACACTCAACTACTGCTCGACGCGATAGCAAGACGAGGTCGGACCGAACGGGAGAAGAACCCGCCGATTCTGTTGGCGAATCATCATCGCACGCGGCGTATCACCGCGCGCCTGTTCGCCGGTTTTCAAATAGGGTTCTCCTGTGCGGCTCATATCGTGGCCCGCCCGATACGTCTCGGGCAACAAGGCCGTTTGCAAAGACGCAGTCTGTTCCTGGTATTGCTTCGAAGCGCGAGCCTTAACTGACAACGGAGAAGTGATATGACCGCCCAACCAACTGGACCACCAGCAACATTGGCGCCGCGCATTTGCCAGCGCCAACCAATCTCACCCCGATCTTGACTTTCGGGGGAAGTCCTTGCAAACAGAATCGGCCGGACAGTAACTGATTGCACCAGAAAGGGGCGTGCCAGTCGAAAAATCTCTAGCTTTGCCACTCGACAAGGGCGGACGCGCTGATGCGGGACCGATGGTGAACGTTTAGTACGCCGCCTTAGCAAGCCTGCAGCACATTGATGACGCGGCTAGCCAGCAACGGCTGGGTATTCCGTCCATATTCGGCCATGTGCGCAGAGGCCGCATGCGCCTTCAACGCTTCGGCGCTTTCCCAGCGCTCGATTACGGCAAATGTGTCATTGCCGAGCGGTGTCTGAATCGTCCCGAAGTTCGGTACGTCGACTACCGCCTCGTAGCTGATGCATCCGTTTTCCGCCAGCACCGCTGGGCGGTTCTTGGCGAATAGTGCCAGCACGGCGTCGCGTTGACCCGGCTGGGCAGTGATCGTGGCAATGACGTGAATCATCCCGGCATTCTCCTTTTCTGGTTCGGCATAGATCGCCGCCTCCAATCATAGCCGCGTTCGGCCACACATGCTGCCAGCGCTTCACAGTGCCGCTCCGCTTGTGTCTCGAAGCCGCACATATTCGCGACCGGCCGTGCCTGTTAAGCGTTGTTCGACGCCTGCCCATGTCTGCCACCGCGTGAGTACACGACGAGGCATGCGGGCAGGCGTTGGACAACGCTCGAGGGAGGAAACCGCGGAGTGGTCCAGGACGGCAGGAATATTGCGCAGCTATGGGGATTTAAGTGCTCTCATGAACTGCGGAGACTCACAATCTTCAGTCGAAGCGAGGGTTTGGTGGTCACGTAAATATTCTGCTGCATCCATGCTGCACGTCTGTAGAGGTGTCGCGAGCGCGGCAAGGTCTGCTGGTAACGACAGGCACAAGCGTCTTCTCCTGGCGCTCGTTGCCGAAGAGCCGACAGTCGGTCTGGACAGCCAGGGTGATTCGTCTTCATACGTTGCTTCGGCAAGTGGGCGGAGCGCGAATTGGGTGGCTGCGCAGGAGGATGTCGATGATGATCATCGGCGCGCCGCAATGCCGGCAGACGAACTTCGGGGCGGAAGTGCCCGGTGACGGACCTTCGCTCACAATAATGGAAGCTGGCACGTCTGGCAGCGCCCGTATCGCAGCCAGATTCTGCCGACGCACGGGATTGGCCAGCAGACCATAGTGGCGAATCCGATGGAAGCCGACAGGCAGTACATGCAGCAGGAAACGCCGCATGAATTCCCGTGGCTCAAGCGTCATCGTCTTCTGGCGTGTGCGGCCGCTGGCCCGATAGTCCTTCCATCGGAAGGTCACGCCGCGTTCGTCGAGTGCTATGAGCCGCTGATTGGAGATGGCCACGCGATGCGTGTAGCGCGACAGATACGCAAGCACCGCTTTCGGTCCCGCGAACGGGCGCTTCGCATATACGACCCATTCGCACGTACGCAGCGGCGCGAGCCACTGTGCGAAGGCAGTGGGATCGGCAAGCCCGGCGTACTCGCCAGAGAAACGCAACTGGCCCCGGCGATGTGCATGGGTGAGCTCTTCCAGGAAGCGCCGCCGGAACAGCCGCGACAGCACACGTACCGGCAGGAAGAAGCCGGGCCGGCAGGCGACCCACCGCTCACCGTCTGGCGAGAGGCCTCCGCCGGCAACGATGCCGTGTACGTGAGGATGGTGCGTGAGCGCCGAGCCCCACGTGTGCAGCACGAGTGTCGCGCCGACCTGCGCGCCCAGATGCTTTGTGTCGGCGGCGATAGTGCGCAGGGTTTCGGCGGCAACGTCGAACAGCAGGCCGTAGAGCACCGCTTTGTTGTACCAGGCGATCGCGCTGATCGTGGCGGGCAATGTAAAGACGACATGGTAGTACTCGACCGGTAGCAGATCGGCCTGACGTGCTTCGAGCCAACGGTGCGCGGCGCTCGCCTGGCACTTCGGGCAATGGCGGTTACGGCAGGAGTTGTAGGCAACCTCGATCTGCTCGCAGCCGGAACAGCGCAACACGTGACCACCCAGCGCCGCGCTGCGGCACTGTTCGATCGCCGACATGACCTTCAGCTGTCCCAGACTCAGCTGTGCGGTCTGTCGCCACACGGGCCCATGCGCGCGGAACACGTCCGCGACTTCGGGCACGGCCGTGCGCCGCGTTCAGCCGTTGTTCTGCAGTTTCTCCAGCGGACTGATCACCTCGCGCAGCAGGTCGGTGGCGACCGGCGCATAGAGTGCTGTCGTCTCCAGCTTCTTGTGCCCCAGCAGAACCTGGATCACGCGGATGTCGACCTTCTGCTCCAGCAGGTGGGTCGCAAAGCTGTGGCGTAGCGTGTGCATCGAGACACGCTTGTTGATGTTCGCGGCTTCGGCGGCGGCATGGATGGCGCGGTTGAGCTGCCGCGTGCTGGGCGCATCGACCGGATCGAGGCCCGGAAACAGCCAGCCGCGCTCCAGCATCCGGCCCTGCGCGTGCGCCACTCGCCACCAGACACGCAGGCGTTCGAGCAGCACCGGCGAGAGCATGGCGTAACGATCCTTGCGGCCCTTGCCCTGTTCAATGCGCAGGGTCATGCGCTGGCCGTCGACGTCGCCGACCTTCAACGCCACCACTTCACTGGCGCGCAGGCCGGCACCGTAGGCGACCGATAGTGCGGTCTGGTGCTTCAGATTGCCGGTGGCGGCAATCAGGCGGCCCACTTCGTCCGGGCTGAGCACGACCGGCAGGACGCGAGGCACGCGCACGGGTTGCATGCGTGCCATCAGGTCGGGCTCGTGGAGCGTGATCCCGAAGAAGAACTTCAGTCCGGTGATCGCCGCATTGAGCGACACGGGTGACACGCCGTGGTCGACCAGATGCAACTGGTAGCGCCGCAGGTCCTCGACGGTGGCGGTGTCAGGAGAGCGTCCGGGAAAGCGCGTGAACTCGCGTACGACACGCAGATAACCGGCCTGCGTCTTCGGTGCGAGCTGACGCATGCGCATGTCGTCGGTCATGCGCTGGCGCAGCGGACTGATGGGCTGAGGTGTGTGGGTCATGACTCTGCTCCCGTTGAACGACGAGGCGGATTGCCTCGCCCTTCAACATGAAAACAGAGTCGGCTTCCTCTCCAGAACCACTAGCATTGGACCGGAGCCCCATACCGCGCGAGCGGTTTAGTCCCCCGACCCCGAAGAGACATTTGAACTTCCGATCCTTGACCGTCGGCCCACCGGCGTTGAGCGGACATTCGGAATACAAGCGTCAAAACGTGCGTTCCGGCCAAAACGTGCCGCCGTCAACCACCGACCTTGACGAGGTCGTCAGGCTCCCGCTCATTGCGCTGGTGGTGCTGTCGTCGCACTGCTCAGTGATGGGTCGATTTACCGCGTGCCGGAGGCTGATCGGCACGGCCATCGTCGCCGCTGGCGCAATTCGGGCTCTGAACGTGATGCTCGTGTGGCAGTCGGTCGTCTCGTAACAGCGCGCGAGTGCGAAGCGCGACTTCATGACTGGCGCTACTGGCGACGATCGTCCGTGTTCCTTTGGAAACTTGACTAGAACGCTGAACTTCCGCGCCCGTATGCACCCTGTCGATCCCCGTGAAATGTTCAAGCCGCGTCCCACCCTCGCTGATAAGGAATTGCCGGAAGTCGAGAGCCGCCGGCGCAAGGCGACGGTCTGCGCGATGTGCCACGCGCCAGTGGCGTTCAAGCGGAAGGCCCTGCACGTCGAGCACCTTGAGCAGACCCGAGCGCACTTCGGGCTGAACGGTATGCGCCGAAAGAAAGCTGATTCCCATGCCTGCCACAACCGCCTGCTTGATCGCTTCCGCGCAGCCGATCTCCATGAAGCGCGGCGTCGACTGATGGCTGCAGAAAATGTCGTTGGTCGCGCTGCGGGTGTCGGTGCCGCTTTCCCGTACGATCAGGCATTCGCGCGCGATGCGCGAACACGGGATGTCATATTCCTGGGCGAGCGGGTGCGTCGGGGCGGACACAAGCACGAAAGGGTTGGGCGCAAAGGTCTCGGTCACGATGGCAGGATCATCGGGAGCGTGAACCATTACGGCAAGATCGATCTGATCGCTCCGCAGCAGGGCGATGAGATGCTCGCGACTGCGTACCGTCAGGTCGAGATCGACCTCCGTCTTGCCGTGCAGGAATTCGCTGATCAGGTGCGGGAAGATATAGCTGCCCGACGTCACCAGGCCGACCCGCAGGCGTTCGGCACCATGGGCCCTCAAGCTGGCAAACGACTGCTCGGCCGCCTTAAGGTCAGCAAGAATCAGCAGGCTGTTGCGTAGCATTAACTCACCCGCCTGGGTCAGGGAGATCCGCTTGCCCGTTCGGCTGAAGAGTGAGATGCCAGCCTGCTCCTCCATTTGTTTAATCTGCATCGATACGGCGGGCTGCGTCAGGTGCAGTTCTTCAGCCGCACGGGAATAACTAAGATTGCACGCAACTCTTTCGAAAATCTTGAGTTGGCGAATTGTTATGTTTTTCATGCGTGGCGTAAAGTTTCCGTGGATTCCAGCGAGGGAGGCTGAACTCGGGGCAGCCAGGTTGCGCACGCACATGCTCGTATGCGTCGGCTCGGTGCTGATCAGCAACGGTTCTGCCTCGCACGCGAACAGTGCTTTTTTTGACCTTGGTTCGACGAAGCCTAGAAGCGGGTACGCAGGCCTGCCGTGACGGCGACCTGGCTGCTGGTGGCTGACGGTGACAAACCGTTGATGTCAGCCGTAAATACGGTGCCACCGCCGCTCACGTGCTGGAACTGGCCTTCGACATACACATCGGTCCGCCTGCTCAGCGCGTAGTCCAGCAGCAGGTTGAACTGGTTCCATTTCGGGCTTGACGCGCCCGCGAGGCTGGAACTGCCGTCTGTGAACGTGTACGAACCCGTGACAGCAAATGCGCGCGTCACGTTATAGACCGCGTTGACTTCATAGTTGTCGAAACGAAGACTCGAGTTAGCGAGGGGGATCGGCGAGGCGCTGGTGTTGTTGATCCCCGTTGCGTTTTCCAGTTTTGTTTCCGTGAACACGAAGCCGACCGTCGCCGGACCAAACGCATAATCGAAACCCGCGCCGAACGTACGTTGCTGCCCGGCGCTGAACGTGGAGTCGCTGCCGGTCACCTGGCCGGCTGGATTGACGAGGGAGTCTGTCGCGCCGGCCAGATTGGCGTCACTGCCGCCGTTGTTCAGCTGCAGGTACGACGCCGCGAAACGGAATGGACCGTTATTATATGAAGTACCGAAGCTATAGGCGCGGTTGTCGGAAAAGCCACCCGCCGCGTTCGAGAAGCCGTACAGGCTGCCGAATCGCCAGCCGTTGTAGTTCGGACTCGCATACTTCACCGCATTGTTAATCCGCATCGTGTTCTGAAGGTTGTCGTTGTCGTACGGGTGCCCGAAGAACACGCCGCCCTTGGCGGCGCCGGCGCCCGCCAGCGGCGCCAGGTAGTCGACCACCGAATCGTATTGACGGCCGAACGTCACCGTACCGAGCTGATCGCTCGACAGACCGGCGAACGCCTGCCGGCCGAACAGCAGGCCGTGCTGGCCAAGGGCGCCATTGGTGAGGGTGAAGCCATTTTCCAGCGCGAACATAGCCTTCAGGCCGCCGCCCAGATCTTCCGATCCACGCAGACCAAAGCGGTCCGGGTTGATGCTGGCATCCGTCATTCCGAATTTACTGTGCCCTGCGGTTGACCCCGTTTCCTTCTGATTCGACGTATACGTCAGCCCCGTATCGATGAGGCCGTACAGCGTTACGCTGCTTTGAGCGTGTGCCGCGGTTGCAAAAATACCCGTCAGCAGCGCTATCAGAAGAGTTTTTTTCATTGCAATTGCCCAAAATCGATGATCTGGAAGATCCGTGTTTGCCGGGAATGCTACTTACAGGCAGGCGAATTGTTGCCGTCTCAAAGCGTTGTTAAGTGGAAGCAAAGATCGAAAATCTCGACGATCCTATTCCTTGTGAACGGATGTTCAAAGGAGTGTTAAGGGAATACTGAATTTCAGTTGCGGCAATCTGCCTCGGTGGAGACCCGGGCGACACCGTATGGCGGACAAACTGGCATAGAAGCCGACGTTCGAATGTCCGCCAGAGAGCGCGGTCGAGTGGCTGTAGATCGCCGAAGCCGGCCGACGGGGATCGGCTCACGCCGACCTGAGCCTGCCTCAGGCGATATGGGCGTGCCGCGCCACGATCCAAACGGACCATGCAATCAACGCGACGCCGAGCGGCTTGCCGATCAACCTACCCCAGCGGAAATTTTTCTCAGCCGCCATGATCGCGCCCAGCGCCAGCATCCAGCCGACGCTCCCTGTGCCGACCGCGAACATCAGCAGCATCAACGCCCAGCAGCAGCCGATGCAGAAAGCGCCGTGACTCATGCCGAGCAGAAAGCTCTCGCGGCGCGCGCTCCTGCCGCGCCAATGCTCAGTGATGAACATCAACGGCGAGCCGCATTTGTCGAGACACCGATGCTTGAGGCTGCTGAACTGATAGACGCCCGCGAGCGCGACCATCGCAGCGCCGATCAGCCAGCCGTCCGCAAGCAATGTCGGCAATTGGTCTGCGACCCGATGGAGTGCCGCATCGAAGCCGTGCACGACGAGGCCGAACAGCGCCCACGCCGTCGCGTAACCGACGATTAGAAACGCCAACAGCGTGCGCCAGTTTTCGCGCTTGCTTGTCATGCGCCTGAACGTATCCAAGAGCGGGAAGGCGGTCGGCAGCATCATCGCCGCGATCATCAGCAGCCATGCGGCGCTGTGCAGCAACGCCGCCAGAGTGACGCTTGCGCCGGGCACCTCGCGGCATATCGCGCCGAGCAGCGGCAGTTCGGTCCAGCTCGCGTGACGCAGATAGCGCGCGTAGGGGCCGCCGTCCCACATCCATAACACGATCCACGCGCTGGTCGTCAATGCGGCGAAGAGCAGCGCGAACAGCCGCGAGCGTACGAGCATCTTCACGACGCGAAGCTGAACGATCCCTGAATGGCGTTATGTCCGGTCAATGCAAGGTGGAGATTGAGCTTTTCGTGCCGGAGACGGAAATAGTTCGCCTTGCCGACAAAGGCAGGAGACCCAGGTATCGTCGAAAAGATGCTTTCGACCAGTTTGGTCGGCTCGCCGGTCGGGCCGCGATAGGGTTCCATCTCGGCCTCGATGACTTCGCCGACTTTCATCCTGCCCTTGCCGTCGACGACCGTGTATTCGATTGAAGCGCGCTCCACCGACACGACTTCGCCGATCAGCTTCACCAGATCAGCGAGTGGTCCTCCGCGCTCGCCACTGTGCACGCTCACCAGCGCGTCGAATTGCGCGTCGCTCGCGCGCTCGTCGACGAACATCGCGACGCGCCAGCCGCCTTTCAGCACGTTGCCCGGGATGAACGCCGCGAACGCGACCGTCACGCCCGACACATCAATGCCGTCGATTGTGCCTTGCTCATAGTGGTAAGCAAGCGCGCTGCGGCAAATGCCGTTGTCGGGATCTTCTCCAATCCAGCACGGACACAGGACCTTGCATTCGCACACTTCAAGTATGCTGCCCATCAGTTGATAGCTCATTCGCGCCTCCGCTTCCGGTTTTGAATCCGGCCGGGAAGAACATCGCCGGACATTCTCTGGTTGTAGACGTTCAGCGGCCAGAATCAAAGCGTCCGGGCGCTGCGATTGATCGGAGTATTTGATACATTCAATGTTTTTCGGCGCCTGACAGGCGAGCAAGTCACAATGGGCGAGAACGACCCACCTCGGTCGTTCGACACTCGGTGGACCGGACGTCTCTTGATGAAGTGCAACGGTCATTTCGATCCGCTGGACGGTGGGTCCGACGCCGGAATACTGTTCCTGGTCGAAAAGCGCGGCCCGAGGACGTCGTCAACCGGCAAGCGTGTTGGTTCAGGGTTCATTTGGTGGCATTAAGCGCCCGACCGGGGATTGTTTCAGGGAGTGCATTCGATCCGTCCAGTCTGGTTTATCCACGCTGTCGGCAATGGATCGAGAGGCGCTGCAGGCATGTGCCACAGCGCGACTCATCTCACGATTATGCGAGAAAAGCCGGACTGGATGCGTGGCGCCGCCGGTCGGATCAGCAAAAACCGCCGTGATCGGCGTCGACCTGCGCTCAAGCAACCGCGTAACGTTCGAGCCAATGCGCGTAGGGTGCCGGCAGCGTCCACGACGGTCGTTCAATACCCAGCTTGCGCGCCGCGTGGTACGGCCAATGCGGATCGGCCAGATGCGCGCGCCCGATCATCACCAGGTCCAACTGCCCGTTCTTGACGGAGCGGTCGGCCAGTTCCGGCGTATCGATGCCCCACGCCGATGAAACGGCAATACCAGCCTCGCGGCGCACACGCTCCGCGATCGGCGCAAGAAACGCCGGCGCCCACGGGATGGCCGCCTTGGGCGTGGAAAAGCCCACGCTCACACTGAGCATATCCAACCCTTCCTGCTTGAAGTTCTTCGCGAGTTCAATCGACTCAGCCAGGGTTTCCTCGTCACGTCCGTCGTACTCGATCACGCCGAATCGCGCCGTCAACGGCAGATGCTCAGGCCATACCTTGCGTACGGCGGCCAGCGTTTCCAGCAGGAAGCGGCTGCGGTTCTCGAGGCTGCCGCCGTACGCGTCGTCGCGTTGATTGGAGTGCGTGGAAAAGAAGCTCTGGCCGAGGTAGCCGTGGGCGAAGTGCAACTCGAGCCATTCGAAGCCGGCGTCGAGCGCGCGCCTGGCAGCGGCGACGAAGTCTTCGCGAACGCGTGCGATGTCGTCGAGCGTCATCGCTTCAGGTACTTTCGGCAGGCCACCGCCGAAGCCGATCGCCGACGGGGCGAGGGTCGCCCAGCCCCGGGGATCGCTGTCGGCGATGTGGTCGTCACCTTCCCACGGCCGGTTCGCGCTGGCTTTGCGGCCTGCGTGACCGATCTGAATGCCCGGCACGGCGCCGGCTGCCTTGATCGATGCGACCACGGGCGCGAAAGCCTGCGCCTGCTCGTCGGTCCAGATGCCCGCGCAGCCCGGTGTAATCCGGCCCTCGGGCGACACAGCCGTTGCTTCGACGATTACCAGCCCCGCGCCCCCACGTGCCAGACCGGCCAGGTGCACGCGGTGCCAGTCGTTGATCAGACCGTCTTCGGCGGTGTACTGGCACATCGGCGGAATTGCAATGCGGTTGCGTAGGGAAACGTCCTTGAGCTTGTAGGGCTGAAATAATGCGGACATCAGGCTAAACTCCTGTGAGTAAGGCTTGTACGGTAGTTCGACAAACATCGAACTATGGAGTATGGCAGAAACCTCTTTCAGTTGCACAATGCGCACCTATACCCATCCTGCCGCCGAGGACTTCACGCTCGGGCGGCTCTTCCATGCTCTTAGCGACCCGGTGCGCCTTGAGATCGTCCGTCAACTTTCAACGGTCGACGAGGCCACCTGCGGCGACCTCGACGGTGGCCGCCCCAAGTCGAGCGTCTCCCACCACTTCCGGATCCTGCGCGAAGCGGGCTTGGTGCGCACGCGCGTTGCCGGCACCGTGCATCAGAATTCATTGCGGCGCGCTGAGTTGGATGCCCGCTTTCCGGGCTTGATGGAGGCAGTCATCAAGCAGATCGTCAATGAACCCGCATTGCGCGAATCGGCGTGAAAGTCGATTGAAGGTCGGTGGAACCTGGACGCGAGCGCAACGGTGCGCGCCATGAAAGCCGGGACGACGAACCCCTTCCCCGAACGAGCGGTGTCAGCACCAGACGGCGCCTCACCGCGGCCCGATGTCAGGCACCGTTGAGTCGCTTACGCGCCGCCCTGTTCCATCGCGCCACGAAGAGGTCAAGGATGTCCAGCCCGCAAAATTGGCGCGGCACTTCGAAGGCCATGGCTTGGAGGGTGCGTTGGTCCGGCAGCTCGGACGGCAGGAAGAAACCGGGCCGGCAGGCGACCCACTGCTCACCGTCGGGTGACCTCGTGCGAAAAATCATCTTTGTTTCGACCGCGACGCAGCGAATTCAAGAAACGTACGGGCAAGCGCTTCGCACGCGGTCGAGCGATCAGATCGGTACCTGCAGCTACCTGCAGACGTAACCACTCACGCATCAACGACGCACGGCCTTTCGGAGAATGAATGCGTTGACGTGTCGCTTTCCATGAAGGACACATCGAATCGTCCGGATCGAAATTAAAGCAAGCGCCATTGCCGTTACATTGGACGGCGTCACCGTTCGCTTCCCACACAGCGTCGCTGATCTCGCGGTCGAGTTCACCTCGCCAAGTGGTGGAGTCAATCTTGAGAAGTGTGCTATCCACGCCTGCCGGTACGGCGATCTTTCCGGGATTTAGCTGGTTATATGGGTCAAACGCTGCCTTGATTCGCTGCAAGGACGGGTAGAGGCTCCCGAAGAAGGTCGGTGCGTATTCCGAGCGCACGCCTTTCCCGTGCTCTCCCCAAAGAAGTCCCCCGTACTTCATCGTGAGCGCCGAGACTGCATCCGAGATGGGCCTGATCAAGGCAGCATCCTCGGGGGCTCTCAGATCGAGCGCAGGACGCACGTGCAGCACGCCAGCGTCAACATGCCCGAACATCCCATACTTCAAGCCATAAGAATCGAGCAACGCGCGAAACTCTGCGATGTACTCCGCAAGTTGCTCCGGAGGGACAGCTGTGTCCTCGAGAAACGGCTGCGGCCGCCTTTTTCCGCGTACGTTGCCAAGAAGGCCGACTGCGCGCTTTCGCATTGCATAAACACGGCTAACCGCCACATCTCCCCAGGCGATCGTGCGGCCGAGACGCCGAACGCTCTGGTCCGTGCTGATGTGCTCGCCAAATTCAGCGACACGGCTTTGCAGCTGACCGAGATCATCGGCGCTGAATTCAACGAGGTTGATACCTTGAGCGCTTCGCTCGTCGTTATAGTCCGGGAAGAACTCGGATATCGAAGTCCAGACAACGTCATCGCGGGCTAGCGCGAGTACCGTGGAGTCCACCGTCTCGATGGACAGCGGTCGATGTTCCATCAGAGCGCGCGCATCCCTCAGCGCATCCATGAATCCTTCATACTGGATGTTCACCAGCGCCGAATGAAGCGGTATCGGCAACACGTTCAATGTCGCCTCTACAACGAAGCCGAGCGTACCCTCTGCGCCGCAAATCAGGCTTTTCAGGTTCAGCCTTCCGTCACGTTCGCGAAGATGCGC
Source organism: Paraburkholderia kirstenboschensis (assembly GCF_032806925.1). Classification (NCBI taxonomy): domain Bacteria; kingdom Pseudomonadati; phylum Pseudomonadota; class Betaproteobacteria; order Burkholderiales; family Burkholderiaceae; genus Paraburkholderia; species Paraburkholderia kirstenboschensis. The sequence continues at coordinate 767,347 of NZ_CP136511.1, forward strand.
GAGGTCGTAGCCCGTCAGGCAGCGATTAAGCGGCGGGAAAGTGTCTCGTATGAGTTCAGCCTGGTTGTCGGAAATCTCGCGGGCGGTTTTGTAGGCCCGTCCGACAATATCCGTCCGTGCACAAAGCTGTTCCAGTGCTGCATCGTCGACCGGCTCGGAGACGAGCGGAACGCCTCCAAGCAACACGCTCTTCAGAGCGATGACGTGGTCGCGCGTTTTTCCATAGGTGCAGCTGCCTTGTCCGCTGGCGTCCGTGCTGATCATTCCGCCAATCGTGGCGCGATTCGACGTGGACAGTTCCGGAGCAAAGAATGATCCGTGCGGTTTGAGAGCCGCATTCAATTGATCCTTGACGACGCCTGCCTGAACCCTTGCCGTGCGTTTAATCGGATCGATTTCAATGATGCGGTTCATGTGGCGGGACAGGTCGACGACGATACCGTCGGTCAATGACTTGCCGTTGGTGCCGGTGCCACCGCCTCGGGGCGATACCACGACGCTTCGAAATCGCTCCTCGGCGAGCAGCCGCGCGATGCACTCAACGTCAGCGGCGTTGCGAGGGAAAATCGCAGCCGTGGGTCTGCGCTGATAGATCGAATTGTCCGTTGCGAGTACCGTGCGCGTCGCATGGGCTGACGTCGATCTCGCCCTCCAGTCCCGCAACCCGCAGAGCTTCGAGAAACGCTGCTTCGGAAGTAGTGTCTCGTGCTTCTTCTAGTTTTATCTTTATGACCCTCATGTCGCTTACCTTTCATGCGTCCTCGCGCGGCACTCTGCGGACGTATTGCTTCACCTGCGTCCATCAGAGCAACAGGCCTGACGCGTCGTCGTGATGACCGCATTCGGAGAGAAAACGCGAGGTCACGCGTCGGCGACATTCAGGAGATAAGGCTTACCCTGTTGATGTGACTTGCCGCTGCTCGCCAAGTACATGCGTCCCGGCGAGCGACGCGCGCGCAAGTTCAGCCGATCTGAACTCTGTCGAGAATCTCGTCAGAGCCAACCTCGAGAGGAACGAAATTGGTCGAGCGCACATAATCCGGTCGCGGCTGCTCGACCTGTTCAGGCTTGTTCTTCACCTGGTTGTAGACGACATAGGCCTGCCATCGATCGTCACCGGACAGGTTGTGACCCGAGGAATGCACGATGTTGGCGTCGAAGAACACGACTGTTCCCGGGCGGCCGATGATAGGCACGGCCTTGGGATGACTGGACAAAATATCGAGCATCGTCGGCTTGGGCACAACGTAGAAGCGGTAACCGGTTGCCTCATCGAACGTCGGATCGAGTGAACCAAGCTTGTGGCTTCCCGGGATGAAGTAGAGACATCCGCCCATTTCGGTCGGCTCGTCGAGCATGACCAACGCGGTTGTCATCCGCGGTTCTTTCACGCCGTCGATATGCCAGGTGCCGAAGTCCTGATGCCATTGCCAGACGGAGCCGTCGATAGCCGTCTTCAGATTGCACTTCGTGTGATAGATGTAGAGTTCGGGATCGTCGATCAGTTGTTGTGCCGGCTCGAGCAATCTGGGGGAGCGCACGGCGGAGTGAAAGACCGCCGATGCCGTCGGACTTTCGGTTTCGTGAACTTTGTAGATCGTCTTCGCGATGCCGCCTGTTTTTTCACGGACGAGATGGTCGGTGTCGATCTTCTGGATCCGGCGCAACTCGCTCTTCATATGCCCGACTTCTTCTTCCGAGAAAAGCTCCGGCAGAACAACGAATCCATCGCGCTCGTACGCTTCCAATTGTGACGCGGTAAGTTTCATGAGGGCATCTCCTGACTTGTTGGTGTGATGTCATGATCCTAAGACCCGTCGCGTCCAATGTAAAAGATATAATAAGTTGCGTATCGATACCTAAGAGGTTTCAAATGGAGTTGCGTCATCTTCGCTACTTTCTGACGGTGGCACGCACACTCAACTTCACGAAGGCGGCGGAGCAACTGCACATGGCCCAGCCGCCGTTGAGCCGGCAGATACGGGAACTGGAAGAGGAACTCGGCGTGGCGCTTTTCGAGCGCCGGGGCAAACGCGTTTTCCTTTCATCGGCGGGCCAGGTTTTCGAAGAACGGGCAAGGCGAATTCTGGCGGACACGAACTCCGCGATCGTGGATTCGCAACGCGCAGCAAGAGGGGAAATCGGCCGGGTGGCGGTCGGGTTCTTTGAGCACATCGCGTACACGCTGCTGCCGCCGCTCTTGCGTGAATTCCAGCAGCGTTACCCCGCGGTGACAGTGGAACTTCGATGGTTTTCCTCTGCGGAACAGATCAATGCGCTGGATCGAGGGGACGTCGATCTGGCCTTCGTTCGCTCTTTGCCGTCGGATACCCAACTGAACAGCGTCTTGTTGCTTCAGGAGCCGTTTTACGTTGCCATCGCGAAGGACAACCCTCTCGCAGCGAAACGGCAGATTTCCATCAAGGACTGTATGCACCTGCGCGTCATCAATTACCGGAAAGATGTCGCGCCGGACTATCACGCCACCATCAACCAGTTGTGCGCACTGGCAGGCTTCTCTCCTTCCACGAGCTTCGAAATGGGACAGATCTACGCGTCCCTTGGCCTCGTAAGCGCCGGGTTTGGTGTGACGCTCGTACCTGCGTCGGTTCAACGAACGCACATGGACAACGTCGTTTATCGTCCGCTGCGTGAACAGCACGCGCAAAGCGAACTCTACCTCGCGTGGAAGGAACCCAACCCGCCCGCGGCGCTAGGCTCTTTTGTTCAACTCGCGTGCGAAATAGCCGCGCGCGCACCCGGCAAAGCGAAGGTCGAGTAAAGCAGCGGTACGACTTCAATTGCGATTAACAGGTTAGTTTTCCGGTTGAACCATCAGCACAACTGCTTTGATTTGCGGCCGCCGTATGTAGCGTTGATTTGACTGCTTGTCCGGTCGCGTTGGAAGGCAGTGTGAAGCCGCTGAAGAAGCTCATTTAACGTCATGTCTCGCTTTGGCACGATCCGCATTAGCTAGGACAGCGGCCGAATTATTGGGGGATATGTTCGACGCACGGAGATGTCTTGATCACAATAGCTGGGTGACGGACAGCTATACGGTGCAAAGCCGCCGTTCGACTGTCCTTTCATGCCGTGGAAACCAACGACTGCACATGGCCGATTGGGTACGGTCGCCAATGGTCGCTTATCGGCAGCGATGCCGCACATCCCGGTTCGCAGGGCAGGTAGGGCATCGACGAGCTGCCAGCCTCTGATTGCCGACGAGGTTAGGCAGACCCCTCGAGCGACTCCCACATCGATTCAAACCCGGACTGCCGTCGCGATATGTATCGGGCGTCCAATCCGCAAAACCTGAATATGGCCGATTGCCCGTTGGGAGAAACCAACTGGCCCGGGGGTTGAGAGAGCGCTGCGGACGTGACCGTAATCCTCCCGAATGCCTGGCGCGGCACTGAGCGCTCCAGCAAATGTCTGCGTCGCTATCAAAGCGTCGATGGTCAGTTTGTTGCCCGCTGGGAGAACGCCCGCCTGCAGGTCTGCGCGGCGACGCCCGCGGCCGCGATGACGGGACTGCGGCGTTGCGCGATGATATGCCCGCACATCGGTGGTGATGCGCTCCCCTACCCTGCCTCGGCGCGTGTGGTCACGCCCAGCCCGATGTCCACGAACGTCGCAACTGAATATCAGTTGTTTATCGACTGCGTGAAGGCCCGTCGCCGCTTCCGGAGCGAGCCCACCGTCGCGCGGCGTTGTCAGGTTGCTGGTCCGGTCACGTAAGATGGCGTGATGAAGAAAACGAAATCGCTTTATCACGGTCACCGCTTCCCAGCCGTCGTCATCAGCTGCGCGGTTCGCTGGTATTTCCGGTTCAGCCTGAGCCTTCGCGACATTGAGAAATTGTTGCTCGAGCGTGGTGTCGTGGTCACATACGAAACGATCCGTTGCTGGTGCGACAAGTTCGGCGCTCGATTCGCCCATTGTGCCAAAGCGGCGCGGCGCAAGCCGGGCAGCACATGGCATCTGGACGAAATGTTCGTGATGCTGCGCGGCGAGCCGTATCTGTTGTGGCGAGCGGTCGACGAGCATGGTGCCGAACTCGACGTGCTGGTGCAAAAGCGACGCGACAAGGCTGCGGCAAAGCGTTTCTTCCGGCGGGTGCTGCGTTCAAACCCGCTGCCGCGCAAGATCGTTACCGACCAGCTGCGCAGCTATCCAGCAGCAAAGGCTGACATTCCCGAGCTCGCTCATGTGAAGCACGTCTTCGTCAAAGCGGCTGCACGCGTGAACAACCGTGCCGAGAACAGCCACCAGCCGGCCCGTAGGCGCGAACGCCAGATGTGCGGCTTTCGCGATGCGCGTCGCACGCAGGCATTCCTCTCATGCTTCGGCCCAATCAGGCAACACTTTGCGTTGCCCAGACATCAAATGAACGCAGCATGTCATCGTGCCGTACTCAAAGGACGCTTCGCCACATCGCATGGTTGGACTGTTACTGCGGCAGTCGAGGATGTTATCTGATAAGGATAACTACGCTTTACCTGCGCAGGTAGTCTATGTCCGCCAAGTTGACAGAGCCCTGGCTCGCCATTCCGGTCGATCGCCTTCTCAAAATAGGGCCGCGCGGCCACCTTGTCGCGACGGGCGCGCAGCAGGAAATCCACGGTGTTGCCGTCCCTGTCCACTGCGCGGTACAGATATTTCCATTGGCCCTTGACCTTGACGTAGGTCTCATCCATTCTCCAGCTCCCGCCGACAGGGCGCTTGTGCTTGCGGAACGCCTTCTCGAACAATGGCACGAGCTTGATCACCCAGCGATGTACGCTTGAATGGCCGACCTCGAACCCACGTTCAACCATCATTTCCTCAAGGTCGCGCAGGCTCAGCGAATACGCCACGTACCAGCGCACACACAGCAGGATCACGTCCAAGGGGTAGTGCAGCCGTTTCAGCACCCGGGCGATGCCCGGCGGTAGTGTCGTGCGTGGCGTCTTTGTCATCCGGGAAATCGTGTTCGTCAACCAAGTCAGTTCGCGAATTCTACCCACGACGCCTTATTGCGACACTGCCCGGTTCAATTCATTGGGTTTGCACAGTACAACTTCGCAGCCGGGCGCCGCGTCCTTGAAACGGATCGACATGCCGTGCATGCCGGCCACCGCCAGCACAAGGCTCAGACCGAGCCCGCTGCCGGGCGTGTGACGGCTTGACTCGCCGCGATAAAAGCGCCGTAGCACGGCCTGCTGTTCGGCGGGCGCGATGCCTGGCCCGTCGTCCCAAACGGCGATGCCCGCGCCGCTCTTGTCACGGAACACTTCGATCCGCACATGGCCGCCGTGCGGTGCGAACTTGATGGCGTTCTCCACCAGATTCGCCAGCGCCTCGAATAGCAGATTCGGATCGCCCTGGATCTCGAGCGGCCCCGATACCGTTCGCTGCAGTTCGAAGGCGATCTGCTTGTCTTCGGCAGTCGGATCGTAGAACTCGAACACGTCATCGGCGACGGCGGCGAGATCGACTGTTGTGAATCCCGCGCGGCGCACGCCGCTTTCGATCTCCGAAATGCGGAGCAGCGCGTTGAAGGTGCGCAGCAGCCCATTGGTCTCGACGATGGTTTCATCGATCGCCGCACGATACTCCGCTTCGGTTTTGGCGCGCCGCTGTGCCCGTTCCAGCGCGCCGAGCATCCGCGTGAGCGGCGTGCGCAGATCGTGCGCAATCGCGTCGCACACGCCCTTGACCTCGTTCATGAGCCGCTCGATTTCGTCGAGCATGCCGTTCACGACGCCGACGAGGCGATCCACGTCGTCGCGTTTCGAATGCACCGGCAAACGCCTGCTGAGATTGCCGGCGACGATTTCCTCGATCGAGGCGGTCACCGCGTCCAGCCGCCGCATGGCCGAAATGCCGATCAGGCTCGCCCCCACCAGGCCGATCACGAGCGTGATCATGGCGGTGGAAAGCAGCGCGTGCAGCAGTTCTTCGTCGAAATGGTCGAGCTCGCGCGTGTTCTGGCATTGCACTGCGATGCGGCTATCCGGCACGCGCGCGGCGATGCATCGGCCGGGCGGGTGGCCGGGCAGGTTCGCGAGCCGCATGGAAAACGGTTGGTCGAAGACCGGGATAGCCGGCTGATCGCCCGCGTAGCCGCCGGCAAGATGTTTGCCGTTCGCGTCGAACAGGCCGAACGGGCGCTGGTGGCGCGGATCGAACTGGTGTTGATGTTCGAATCGCGCCACCAGTTCGTCCGGTTCTTCGCGTTGCAACTGGGCGTGCTCGCGAATCAGCCAGTCGTCGATGCGCTCCTGTTCGAAGCCGGTGATCTCGCGGTACAGGTAGCCGAATAGCAATATCGCGATCACGCCGAACAGCATCAGGAACAGGGTGGCGAGGCGAAAACCGGTGGTGCGGTGCAGGTCAGTCAGGCGCATGGAGCATGTATCCCGAACCCCGCACAGTATCGATCATCGGAGCCGTGCCTTCCGGGTCGAGCTTCTTTCTCAGACGGCTGATGTGCACGTCGATCACATTGGTCCGCTCGTCAAGCCGGTAGTCCCATACCGCCTCGAACAGCATCGTGCGGCTCACCACCTGGCCCGCATGCTGCATCAGGTATTCGAGCAGCCTGTATTCCCGTGGCAACAGCGGCACCGGGCGGCCGGCGAAGCTCACTTCGCGCTTGAGCGGGTCAAGACGCAGCGGGCCGACCTGATACTCCTGCACGCCGGGCGCCGCTTCGCGCCGGCGCATCAGCGCGTCGAGCCGGGCGGTCAGTTCGATGAACTCGAACGGCTTGGTCAGATAATCGTCGCCGCCGGCGCGCAGACCGCGCACACGTTCGTCGACCGCGGAGAGCGCGCTCAGAATCAACACCGGCGTGAGCACGCCGGCGCTGCGCAACGCCGCCAGCATGCCGAGCCCTTCGAGCCCGCCCGGCAACATGCGATCGAGCACGATGGCGTCATAACTGTTGGCGACCGCGAGCATCAAACCGTCGCGGCCCGTACGCGCGGTCTGCACCTTGCAACCGTGATCGGTCAGCGCTTCGACGATCTCCGCGAGGGTTTGCTCGTCGTCTTCGACGACCAGTACGTTCGACATGCGTTTGTCCAGAAGCGAGCGCGCGGCGAACCTAAGCGAGGCGGCCGCGTACACTACGCTCGTATCCACAATGTCCCGAAGTATGCCGTGCGAAGTTGCACAGGCATTTCGCGCCAACATTAAATAATTTTAATGTTGGCCTCATCAACCTGTTTAGCGTATGCGAATTCTGCTGGTCGAAGACGATATGCGCGCCAGCCAGTTTCTGGCGCGTGGCCTGAGCGAAAGCGGTCTCATTGTCGACACCGTCGCCGATGGTGCGACCGGGGTCGCCTACGCGCGCGAGGGCATTTACGACGTGATTGTGACCGACCGGCTCCTGCCGGCGCTCGACGGCATCGCTCTCGTGCGGCAATTGCGCGCCGGCGGGGACACCACACCGGTACTGATGCTGTCCGCGGTTGGCGGGCTGAACGAACGCGTGGAGGGCATCCGCGCCGGTTGCGACGATTACCTCATGAAGCCGTATGCCTTCGTCGAAGTGCTGGCGAGAATCGAGGCGCTCGCGCGGCGCGCAGATCGCAGCCGGATGAGCGAGCGGCTCGAATGCGCGGATCTGGTGCTCCATACCCGGGCGCGAACCGCAACGCGTGGCGGCCGTGATTTGCGCCTGCAGCATCGCGAGTTTCTGTTGCTCGAATGCCTTGCGCGTCGCGAAGGCCAGGTCGTGACGCGCAGCATGCTGCTCGAGGCGGCATGGAATTACGATTTCGAACCGCGCGGCAATATCATCGATATGCACATGCATCGGCTGCGGGCGAAAGTGGACTGCGATTTTCCGGTGGCGCTGATTCATACCGTGGTGGGGGCGGGTTATGTGCTGAACCCGACACCTTAGCAGGCGCTTTGCCGAGACATGGACGACGGCCTCGTGGACGCGCGCTGCGACGGCGCTTTGCGGCGCATTAAAATTTTTTCATTATTGGGCGAAAGCGCCGACAGGACCCGCTGACTAATCTGGCGATCTTCCCATGTTGCCGGAGCGTTCTCCAATGTCAGGGCTGTCCCACCCGGCGCCGTTCGCGCGTGTCGCCAGTCCTCGGGCGCATTATCCGACGATGCGCGCTGCCGTGTGCGCCGCGCTGTCCGCGCTTGGCGTCGCGATGCTGGCCGGCTGCTCGCTCGTGCCGGCCTATCAACGGCCGAGTGCGCCGCTTGCGGCAGGCTTCGACGGCGCGGCGGGCGCGTCGCTCGCCGATACGGTCCCCGTCAGGAGCGGCTGGTGGCGCGAATATCACGACCCCGCGCTGGATGCGCTGGTCGATCGCAGTCTGCGCAACAACTTTACGCTGGCGTCGGCGATTGCGAGCGTCGAACAGGCGCGCGGCAACGCCGAGAAAGCCGGCGCGCCGCAGTATCCGACGCTGTTGCTAGGCGCGACCTTCGACCGCAGTCACCAGGGGCGTGGTTCGACCACCAAGACCCAGAGCCTGTTCGCCGAAGCCAGTTACGAGGTCGACTTCTGGGGCTTCAACGCCGCCAACGCCAGCGCGGCCGGCCTGCTCGCGCGCGCGTCCGAGTTCGATCGCGATACGGTGGCGTTGACGCTAACCGCATCGGTCGCGGACACGTATTTCCAGGTGCAGAGCCTGCGCCGCCGTCTGGCGATCGCACGGTTGATTTCCGACGATGCCGCGCACATTCTGCAATTGTTGCTCGCGCAGCAGGAGGCGGGCGTCGCCACCGAGCTGCAGGTCCAGCAGCAGCGCAATGCGCTCGCCACCTTCCAGGCGGCGGTGCCGGCGTTGCAGCAACAGCTGGACACCAACATCCATGCGCTCGCCGTGCTGGTGGGCGCCGCGCCCGAGCAGTTCACGGTCAACGACACCGCGCTCGCCGGCATCGCCATTCCGCAACCGGGTCCGAATCTGCCGGCCAGCCTGCTGGAAACGCGCCCCGATATCCGCTCGAAGGAAGCACAGCTGCAGTCGGCCAATGAGAGCGTTGGCGCGGCGCGCGCGGCCTTCCTGCCGAACATCGTGCTGACCGCCGACGGCGGGCTCAGCAGCAAGTCGCTTTCGCATTTCCTGTCGAGTCCGTTTGCCAGCCTCGCCACGTCGCTGGCCGCGCCGCTGTTCGACGGCGGCGCGCTGCGTGGTCAGTTGCACGCAAGCCAGGCCGCCGAAGCAAAAGGTGTCGCCGATTACCGACAGGCCGTCGTGACTGCGCTGCAGGACGTCGAGGATTCGCTCTCGGCGGCGCAACAGCAGCAACTCGCGGAAGCCGCCGACCAGACTGCCGCCGACGCCGCCCGCAAAGCGGCCACGCTCGCGCAAGTCCAATACAAGCTTGGCACCGTCGACTTTCTGACCGTACTCGACGCCCAACGCACGCTCTATCAGGCCGAAGACACGCTGGTGCAGGCGCGGCTCGCGCGCCTGCAAGCTTCGGTGAGCCTGTTTCGCGCGTTCGGCGGCGGCTTCGGCGTGACCGATAGCGGCACCGCTTCCACTTCTTCGCCTTCCCGCTCATGAAACCTGCCGACCTTCCGAACCATGAGGCGCCCGGCGCGCGCCGTCGCGCGCCGCTCGTGGTGGCGTTTGTTCTTCTTGTCGTGATTCTTGTCGCGTGGCTATGGCCACGGCATCCAGCCGTGAAGCCGGCGGCGGCGGTGCCGGTCAACGCCGGCCATCCAGTGAGCAGCGACTTTCCAATTCGCGTGGCCGCAGTGGGTACGGTGCAGGCGCTCAATACCGTGGACGTCAAGGTGCGTGTGGATGGCCAGTTACAGCGCGTGGCCTTCACGGAAGGGCAGGATGTGAAGGCAGGCCAGTTGCTCGCCCAACTCGACCAGGGCCCGCTCACCGCCCAATTGCATCAAGCGGAAGCGGCGCAACGCAAGGACCAGGCCTCGCTTGATAACGCGAGGCTCGATCTCGCGCGTTACTCGAAACTGGTCGGCATTGGCGCGGCGACCACCCAGGCCGTGGATACCGCGAAGGCGCAGGTCGAAGCGCTCGCCGCCACTGTCGCGGCAGACGCAGCGCTGGTGCAGAGCGATCGCCTGCAACGGAGCTTCACCACGCTCTTCGCACCATTCACCGGCCGTGTGGGCGCGCGCGAGGCCGACATCGGCGCGATCGTGCATCCTACCGACGCGACCGGCATCGTCACCGTCACGCAGATGGAGCCGATCACCGTGCTGTTCTCCGTGCCGCAAGACGTGCTGCCCGATTTGCTCACGAATCAGGCGGCTGCGCCTTTGGCGGTGAACGTCACCACGCGTTCCGGCAGTACAGCGCTCGCCGACGGCACGCTCGTGTTCATCGATAGTACGGTCGATCCCACCACCGGTCAGATCAAACTCAAGGCCTCGTTCACGAACAGGGACCGCAAGCTGTGGCCGGGCGAGCTTGTGAATGCATGCGTGCTGTTGCGCACGGATACGCAACGGCTCGCCGTGCCGAGCCGCGCGGTGGTGAACACGCAGAATGGCACGCAGCTTTACGTGATCGACGCGAATGGCGCGGCGCAGATGCGGGCGGTGCAAACCGGCGTGACGGTCGACGGTATGACGGAAATTCGCAGCGGCGTCGCGTCCGCAGACCTCGTTGTGTTCGATGGACAAAGCCGCTTGAACCCGGGCCTGCGCGTGGCGGCGACCACGGTGCCGACGGTCGCCCAGGCACCGGCCAACGCAAACTCGGCGGGCAGTCAGGCTAACCAGGACAATCCGTTATGAGCCTGATGGAACTGTTCATCAAGCGGCGCATTGCGACCAGTTTTCTTGCCATCGCGGTGCTGCTGGCGGGCGCGGTCGCGTATTCCATGCTGCCGGTCGCGCCCTTGCCGCAAGTCGATTTCCCTACCATCCAGGTCGTGGCGAAGTTGCCGGGTGCGAGTGCCGAGACCATGGCGACATCGGTAGCGACGCCACTGGAGCGACAACTCTCGTTAATTGCGGGCATCACGCAGATGACGTCGTCGAGTTCGCTGGGGACCACCAACATCGCCGTGCAGTTCGATCTGTCACGCGATATCAATGGCGCGGCGCAGGATGTGCAGACGGCGATCAACGCGGCCGGCGGCACTCTGCCGAAGAATCTGCCAAACCCGCCGACCTATGAAAAGGTCAATCCGGCCGACTTCACGTTGCTGTCACTTGCGCTGACGTCACCGTCGCTCACGCTCACGCAACTCGACAGCTACGCTGAGGACTATCTGGCGCAGCAGATCTCACAGTTGCCCGGCGTGGGTCTCGTCGATTTCCACGGCCAGCAGCGGCCTGCCGTGCGTATCCAACTCGATCCGGACAAACTCACCGCGCGCGGCCTCACGCTGGAGGACGTGCGCTCGATCGTCGGCGTGCAGACGGTGAATGCGCCGAAGGGCAGCCTAAACGGCCCGGATCGTTCGGTGATTTTCAACGCGACCGACCAGATCACGACTGCCTCTGCGTATCGCGATCTGGTGGTCGCGTACAAGAACGGCGCGCCGATTCGCGTATCCGATCTCGGTATCGTTCTGAACGCTGCCGAAGACAACCAGCAGGCCGCATGGCTTCAACACGAACGCGCGATCATCCTGGATATTCACAAGCAGCCTGGCTATAACGTCGTGCAGACGATTTCCAACATCAAGGCGAAGCTGCCTGCGCTGGAAGCGACGCTGCCCGCCGCCGCGCATCTGCATGTCGTGGGCGATCGTACGCAAACCATCAATGCGTCGGTGCACGACGTGCAGTTCACGCTGATGCTGACGGTCGCGCTAGTCGTCATGGTCATCTTCTCGTTTCTGCGCAACGTGTGGGCGACGATCATTCCGAGCCTGACGATTCCGTTGTCGCTGGTCGCTACGTTCGGCGTGATGTATCTGCTCGGCTATATCCTCGACAATCTGTCGCTAATGGGGTTGACCATCGCGGTGGGCTTCGTGGTGGACGATGCGATTGTCGTGATCGAAAACGTAATGCGGCATGTCGAAGAAGGCGTGCCGCGCATGAAAGCCGCGCTGCTCGGCGCGATGGAAGTGCGCTTCACCATTATCTCGATGACCATCTCGTTGATCGCGGTGTTCATTCCGATCCTCTTGATGGGTGGCATCGTCGGCCGCCTGTTCCGCGAGTTCGCGGTGACGGTGAGCGCGGCGATCCTGATGTCGGCGCTGGTCTCGCTGACCGTCACGCCGATGCTATGCGGCTGGCTAATCCGACTGCCTGAGCCGGATGACACAGGGCGCATGCGCAAGCTTGAGGCCTGGCTCGAAAGACGCTTTGTCGCGGTGGAGCGGCGTTACGAGCGTGGTCTCGATTGGGTGTTGAATTGGCCGAAACTGATGCTTGGCGTGACGATTGCGACGATCGTCGCGACGATCGTGCTGTTCGTTGTGATCCCGAAGGGCTTCTTCCCCCAGGAAGACTCCGGGTTGATCATGGGTGTCGCGCAGGCCGCGCCGGATATTTCCCCGCGAGCGATGTCTTTGAAAATGCAGCAACTGGGCAATATCATAGAAGCCGATCCAGCCGTCGATAACGTCTACTACTGGATGGGTGCGAATCCGACCGTGAGCCAGGGCCGTGTGATGATCAACCTGAAGGCGTTCGGTCAGCGCAAGGACAGCGCCGTGCAGGTGCTCAATCGCCTGAAGCCGCAGTTGGCGAAGGTGATGGGCATTTCATTGTCGATGCAGGTCCGCCAGGATATTCAGGTAGGTGGCCGCATCAGCGCCGCGCAGTATCAGTACACGCTGCAAGACCCGGATATCAACGAACTGAATCATTGGGCGGGTGTGCTGACCGACAAGCTGTCGAAATTGCCGCAACTGGCGGACGTCACCTCCGACCAGCAGGCGGCCGCTACCAGCGCGACGCTCGTGATCGACCGCAGTACGGCCTCGCGCTTCGGCATTACCGCGCAAGCCATCGACGACACGCTCTACGACGCGTTCGGCCAGCGGCAGATCGCAACACTGTTCACGCAGTTGAATCAGTACCACGTCGTCGAGGAAGTCGATCCGGGCTTCCAGTTGACTACCGACGCGCTCGCGCACCTCTACGTGCGTTCGCCGCTGACCAATGAACTGGTGCCGCTCAATACGCTCGCAAAGATCGAAAACAACGTGTCGCCGATTTCGGTGAATCACCAGGGGTTGTTCCCGGCTGTGACGGTCTCGTTCAACCTGGCCCCGGGGCAATCGCTCGGCAATGCCGTGACGGCGATTCACCGGGCCGAAACCGCGGCAGGCAAACCCGACAGCTTGACAGGGTCGTTCCAGGGCACAGCGCAGGCGTTTCAGGCCTCGCTTTCGAGCGAACCGTATCTGATCGCGGCGGCGCTCGTCGTGGTGTATCTGATTCTCGGCATCCTGTACGAAAGCGCGATTCATCCGTTCACCATCATTTCGACGCTGCCCTCGGCGGGGGTGGGGGCATTGCTTGCGTTGATGCTGTGCGGCCAGGATCTCTCGATCATGGGGATGATCGGCATCATCCTGCTGATCGGTATCGTGAAGAAAAACGCGATCATGATGATCGACTTCGCGCTCGTGGCCGAGCGTGAGCAAGGCTTGTCGCCGCGTGAAGCGATCCGTCAGGCGTGCGTGCTGCGCTTCCGGCCGATCATGATGACGACGCTCGCCGCGCTGTTTGGCGCACTGCCGCTCGCGCTCGGTCATGGCGCGGGCGCGGAACTGCGTGTCCCGCTGGGCATCGCGATTGTCGGCGGCCTGATTCTTTCGCAAATGCTGACCCTCTTCACGACGCCGGTGGTGCACCTGTGGTTCGACCGTCTGTCGCATTGGCTGGCGAAACGGCGCGCGAAAGGCAGCATGCTCGAGCGTGAACCGGTAGGTTGAGCGGTTCTACTGAGATGGACCCGACGCCTCCCTTCGGGAGACACTGACGGACGTCAACTTGACGTGTGGAGGTTCATCATGGAAATCGACATTCTCGGTATCGATCTCGCGAAAGAGGTCTTCCAGCTTCACGGGGCCGATCGCCGCGGACGGGCCGTACATCGGGCAAAGGTTTCGCGTGGCTCGCTGGCTGAATGCGTGCGTACGCTCAAGCCGAGACTGGTCGTCATGGAAGCCTGCAGCACTGCTCACCACTGGGCACGGCGCTTCCAGTCAATGGGAACAGAAGTCCGGCTGATCAGCCCCCAGTACGTCACACCGTTCGTCAAGACCAACAAGAACGATCGCAACGATGCCGAGGCGATCGTCGAGGCCGCCAGCCGGCCCACCATGCGCTTCGTGCCGGTTAAATCCGTCGAGCAGCAGGACATCCAGGCGGCGCATCGCATGCGTGCCATCCTGCTGCGCCACCGTACCGCGCTGATCAACCAGATGCGCGGCCTTCTTGGCGAACGCGGTCTTGCGATCTCGCGGTCACCGGAAGCATTCAAGCGTGCGGTCCCGGAACTGCTGCGTAACAGCGCCGACGAGCTCACCCCGTTTTGCCAAACACTGCTGACCGAACTCCTTGAGCACCTGCGCGCGGTCGAAGAACGCATCCACTTCATCGAGGTATCTATCCAATCGTTCATGAAGCGATCGGCGCTCTGCCGCAAGATCGCCCAGATACCCGGCATCGGCCCGATTTCAGCGACGGCCATCGTCGCAGCAGTCGGCGACGCCAGACAGTTCCGCAATGGTCGGCATCTGGCTGCCTGGCTGGGCCTCGTGCCGCGGCAGTATTCTTCCGGAGGCAAGTCGCGGCTGTGTCACATTAGCCGGCGCGGTGACACCTACCTGCGCACATTGCTCATTCACGGCGCGCGAGCGGTGCTGCGGTTCGTGAAGTCCAAAACCGACATGCACAGCGTGTGGCTGCAGCAGCTCATAGCACGACGAGGATATAACTGCACAGCGGTCGCGCTGGCCAATCATAACGCGCGAGTTATCCAGGTACTACTCAGCAGCGATGCCAGCTACGTTTCCCGAGGTATTGCCAGCATAGCTGACTAACTCCAGATTTACATGCGCCGTCACTCACCCTGGTTTGCGAAGCTTCTGCGAAACGATGACGAAACTGGTTGAACCAGCACTCCGAAACCTGTTTATTGCGACGGCTGTCGCTCGCGGCAAGCCGCGGTTCTGTTAAGGACGGGGTGCGCGGATCTCATCAAGGCTGCGGGCATGCTTCGGCAATCGCCCACCGGCAAGCCGGATACATGTGTGCAGACCGTTTTGACATCGTGAACAGGAAGCTTGCAAAAGGCGTCGGGTCCATACATGTTGCAATAAGGCGATCCGCTATGATGTGCGGAACAACATGAACGGCTGAAAGCTTGATGACGACGTTGAATCCGCCGGTGGCCCGCGTGCTCAAGCGCCTGCATTACCCGCTCGACGTAATCCTGATGTGCGTGCGCTGGTACGTGGCCTATCCGCTGAGCCTGCGTCACATTGAAGAGATGGTCGCTGAGCGTGGCATTTGCGTTGATCATTCGACCGTGCATCGCTGGGCGCTCAAGCTGTTGCCGGTGCTTGCCAGTCCAAATATCTCAACAATCTTGTCGAGCAGGACCATCGCGCGATCAAGCGACGCACCCGACCATGCAGGATTCAAAACGTTTCGCTGTGCCCGGATCCTTCTGGCCGGCATTGAGATTATGCACATGATCGCCAAAGGACAGATGAAATGTGCTCGTGGAACCCATCCGTCCGCCGCTGATCAATTCTACGAACTGGCAACATAAGCAGTACTTTGCATATCGATCAACTTTCCTTTGCGAGCCTTACTGCGACAAAACCCCGGTTCACGACCTCACCGGTTTCGGGATCAACCCAGTGAACCTGCATTACGCTTTTTGCGATGTTCACACCCGCGATCGTATGTGTCATGACAGGCCCCACAAATTCGAATGAGTAGATCAGGATGATCAACCATTTCTCAAATTCGTTTGCCATCGCGGCGCAACCGTCGGTTGCTCACATCGGATCTATCCCGCGGGTGGGGGCGTTCATATTATTCAAATACGGGCAAGCTATCCTTTTGGAACCATCCTACTTCGCGTAGCGAAACCGGACTTGCGTCCTGCGCCAGTTTCGTCGACTTGGATATCCCGCTGCGCGTCCCAGACTGAAAGGGAGCCGCGCGGGAGCCGCCCCTGAAGCAAAGCGGACGAGAAATCGTTCATTGGGGCGCGGTAGCGGGGCCACGGAAACGCCTGTGTGAAAAGCGCAGGCGTTTTCTTTTGCGGCCCCGATGACGACCACAGACTCGCCGTTTTTCGCTTTACATAGAAAGCATGTTTGCTACCGATATGAGCCCCGGTAGTTCGTCATATGTACGCGCTTTCCGCGATCTGGACGAACTCCTACGGCTCGGCGCGGCTTCGCCGATCGACAAACTTGTGCAGAGCGAGTGCCCAGCCAATTAACTCCCTGTCCGTCCCCGGCTTCCCGACCAGTTGCACACCGAGCGGCAGGCCATCCTCGCTCAACGCGGTGGGCAAATGGATACACGGCCAGCCCAGCAGGGACCACGCTTTATTGAAGGCCGCGGTTCCGGTCGATTCAAGCCCTCTGGGAGCCGGACCCAAAGCGCTCGACGTCAGGACGACGTCCGCATCGCCGAAGTAATCCGCCCAACGCAAACGCTGCGTGTGTTGCCAAGCCTTCATCTCGCGATAAGTCTGCGCCGGCATCGCCAGTCCCTGGTCGATAGCCTCACGCAACGGCCGGCTCAGTTGCGCTGCGTGCTCCGAGGCCACCGGTAAGAGGCTGCGCGCCAATTCGTAACGCATGATCACCGAATGCGCTTCGAGAAATCTGGCTGGGTCGGTTAATTCAGGGACCGGTTCGATCGTCGACAGATCGCGAAGGGCAATCCTCGCATCTTCCAGAGCAGCCTGTGCAGCGTGTTCCAGCACATGGCCGGGATTGCTGGGCAAAAACCCGATCTTTGCCGTCCGCATATGTTCAGTTGAGTACAGCGGAGGTGGTGCATCTGGGAGCATGACTTCCGCGACCCGCGCCACGTCAGCCACATCGGCGCAGTACCAGCCGATCACATCCAGCGACTCGCACATGATCTTCATACCGTCGCGACCGAGCGCCCCGAAACTCGGTTTGAAGCCGACGACACCGCAAAACGCCGCCGGCCGAATCATCGATCCGCCAGTTTGCGTGCCCAATGCCATTGGCACCATGCCGGCGGCTACGGCAGCGGCGGAGCCGCTCGATGAGCCTCCCGGCGTATGTTGGCGGTTTGCCGGATTGCGCGTGGGTCCCGGCGTCATATAAGCGAATTCGGCCGTCACCGTCTTGCCGACCGGTACCGCTCCGGCTCGCCGTAGCAAGGCGACGCAGGATGCATCGAATTGGGACGGCGAGGTGTTGCAGGCCTCGGAACCGCATCGGGTCGGCATGCCGGCCACGTCGATGATGTCCTTCACACCGAATGGAACACCCGCCAGCGGACCGGATGCGGTCCGCGCGGACTCGCCAGTGAGGTCGCCCGCGGACGCGAGGTGCGACCATGCGTACAACTCTGGTTCCCGCCGTGCAATGACGGTAAGCGCATGGCGCACTGCATCGAGTGGATCGTCGCCCCCCGTTTGCACTCGGCGGGAAATCTCGACGACGGAATAGGAGTCCGATGCTGTTTTCATTCCGGGATCGCCAATAGTTCGCCGCGTTGCACTTTCGTCAACTCCGCCCTGCCGCGCTGAAAGGATGTTCCTGCAACCAGTGATTCGCGATATCGATGCGCCGACACATCCACACATCCTCCCGGCGCGCGAGGCTGTCGAGCAAACGCTCGAGTCCAGCAGCACGGCCCGGATGACCGATCAAACGCATGTGCAGCCCGATAGACATCATCTTCGGCGCTTGAGCGCCTTCACGACACAGCATCTCGACCGCGTCGTTGACGAACGTGTAAAAGTCGTCTCCGGTTGCCATCGCGCCGCGCGCGAATTTGACGTCGTTATTTGTCAGGCTATACGGAATCACCAGATGCGGCTGCTGTTGCACCGTCGTCCAGTACGGGAGCTCGTCGTTATACGCGTCGGAATCGTAGACGAATCCGCCATGCTCAACCAGCAACTTACGAGTATGAACGGTCGGCGCATAACGGCAATACCAACCCGCTGGGGGCCGTCCCGTGGTGCGAGTAATAGACTCGTAGGCACGCCTGATTTCCTGCGCTTCCTGCTCTTCAGTGAGATTTTGCGCCCTCACCCAGCGTCGACCATGACTGCACACATCAATGTCGCCATCGCGGATTACCTGCGCGAATTCCTGATTGCGCTCCAGCGCCTGCGCGCAGGCGAACGCGGTGGCGGGCAAGCTGCGCTCCTCAAGCAGGCGCAGCACGCGCCAGATACCCACCCGGCTGCCATACTCGAACATCGACTCGGCCGCGAGATCGCGGCCTTCGAAACCGCCCGCCCCTCCTTCAGCCAAGCCACTTTCAGAGTCACCGTCGCCATCAGGGAAGGAGGCTTCCGCGCCTTCCTCATAGTTGATGACTATATTGACTGCGAGTCGGGCGTCGTTGGGCCACCGGGGGTTGGGCGGCCGGCGTCCATAGCCCGTGAAGTTCCGTTCCAGGTGATCGTATTTGCCGTCCATTGCGTGCTCCTGCTCTACAGCGCGACCATAACAGGCTCGGCCAGCATCGCTACGACGGTGTCATCGCTGCGGCCGCTGTCCGCCATGATCACCGCTACCTCATTGACGTCGTCGAGCGACGTAAACGCGAAGTGCCAGACCGAGCGTCGATAGCACACTCCCTGGCCGCCGTCACTGGTAAAAGCGGAGAGCGTGGCGAGGTCGGGAAGGCCGTCTTCGCCGGGTAGTGCAACCGCGATCAGGTATGGAACCTCGCGCATCGGAATGAAGGTCTGATGCGAGTGCGGATGGCACTCCATGGTATCGATTGTGATTGACCGAGTGCGGCTCGGCTGCAAGCGGTTAATCCACAAACGCGGCGTAGTACCAGCGTCGAGTCCGGCAAACGGCATCGAAAAATCGCGCCGTCGCTGTTCAGTCTTGTTCTCGAGAA
Organism: Paraburkholderia kirstenboschensis; assembly: GCF_032806925.1. Classification (NCBI taxonomy): domain Bacteria; kingdom Pseudomonadati; phylum Pseudomonadota; class Betaproteobacteria; order Burkholderiales; family Burkholderiaceae; genus Paraburkholderia; species Paraburkholderia kirstenboschensis. The sequence goes on from NZ_CP136511.1 coordinate 786,359, forward strand.
CTTCGCCATATACCTCGAACGCATTCGCGCTTAATGGCTTTACATTGATGTACGGTGCTGCGCCTGCCGTCGTCATATCAAACTGCCTTCCCTAAAGCACGTCGCGATGCAGTGAACATCGGTGTGCGACTAAAGAGTACCGTTAGCACGGTTCCCAAGATTAAAAACCCCGCAAAAATCCACGCCGGTAGAGCGAATCCACCACTGACCTGACGACTCCACCCCAGCAGACTGGGCGCGATCACACCAGACAGGTTAGCCAATGAATTAATGACACCAATTGCCACGGCTGCCGCTGTACCGGTCATCAATTCGGAAGGCAGTGTCCATAGCAGCGCGTTGGAACCGTAAACGCCCATCGCCGCCAAGCACAGAGCGATCATGGCGGCCCAGTGCACGGGCAACATGAACGCAAGAGCAATGAAACCGAGCGCACCGAACAGCGTCGCCGTGGCCAGATGCGCGACGCGTTCGCGATGGATATCGGAATGGCGCGCCCATGACACCATTGCAATCACGCCAGAAAGATACGGTACGGCGCTCAGAAAACCAACTGCCGTATTGCTGTAGCCAAAACTCTTGATGATCTGCGGCAGGAAGAACGCGATGCCGGTCGTGCCAAATACGATGCAAAACAGCGTGCCGGCAAGCAGCAGGACAGCGCGGTTCGCGAACGCCGCTGACAATGGGTAGCGCGCCTCCGACTCGAGCGCGCGACGCTCGCTCTCGAGCATGCGTTCCAACCTGTCCTTGTCGTCCGGGCTCAGCCACGTCACGTCCGCAGGGTGATCGGCCAGCCACCATAGACAACCGATGCCGAGTACTACCGCGGGGATGGCTTCCAGTAGAAACATCCATTGCCAGCCGCGCAGGCCAGACACGCCGTTCATGCCGTCGAGGATCAGTCCGGAAATCGGACCACCGATCAGGCCCGACAGTGGGATTGCAACGATGAAAATGCCTGTGACCCGTCCCCGGTAACTCGCGGTGAACCATCGGCTCAGGTAAACCACAATGCCCGGAAAGAAACCTGCTTCTGCCATGCCAAGCAGGAAGCGCAGTACATAGAAGCTTTTCTCGCCCGATACGAACATCATGGCGCCGGACACCAGCCCCCAGGTCACCAGGATGCGTGCGATCCATCTTCTTGGGCCGACCTTCGACAGTGCGAAGTTGCTTGGCACTTCGAACAGAAAATAGCTGACGAAAAAAGCACTCGCCCCGATTCCGTAAGCAACGCTCGACAGCCCGACGTCCGCGTTCATCTGCAGCGACGCGAAGGCGATATTGACCCGGTCGACGAACGCGACGAAGTAAAGCAGCATCAGGAAAGGCAGGATTCTCCACGCCACCTTTGTCATGACCGCTTGTTCGACACCTGAAACGTTGGCGCTTGCGACTGTATTCATCGGGGTGTCCCGTTCTGAGGGGTTTTGCCGGCTCGGCGCGCATCCGGTCTTCGGTATGCGAGAACTGGCATTATCAAAAGCGGCCTTACAATAATCAACTATTGAAAATTATTCACACCGTATAAGAAAAGGTTATTGTGAACACAAGACTGCTGGGTATCTTCAGGACCGTCATGACGTCGCAGACCACGGTCGGTGCTAGCCGCGTGCTCGGAATCTCGCAGCCGGCTGTCAGCACTGCGCTCGGCCAACTTGAATCGGAACTTGGGTTCTCCCTCTTCAATCGTGTGGGGAACCGGCTGGTCCCGCGCGAGGAGGCGAAGCTGCTGTTCAGCGCGTCAGAAGCCATGTTCATGTATTCCGAGGCTCTCGACCAGACCGTCGAGGACATCAAGGAGAACCGCCTCGGACATGTGCGCGTGAGCGCCACGCCGCAGCTCGGTCACTCGATACTTCCGCAGGCAATTCAGCGTTTCATAATCGGCAAACCTGACGTGAAGGTGTTTTGCGACGTCGTCGATTCATTCAAGGTGATCGAAAGCGTCGAAGCGCTGGCGGCCGATTTCGGCCTGGCGATGGCGCTCGAACCCGAGCTTGACCAGTCGCTGAAGATGGTGAAAATCGCGTCGATCGAGATGGTTTGCATCGTGCCCCATGGACATCCGCTTGCACGGCGCAAACGTGTCATGCCGGCCGATCTCGAGCCGTATCCGCTGATCGGACTGTCGAGTCTGGCGCGCGTCAGCACGCTGATTGCCGCGGCATTCCGCGACGCCGGTGTGCCGTACCGCGTGGCTGTCGAGACACGGTATTCGGAAACCGCGTGCAGGCTGGTAGGCGCCGGCGCCGGCGTCGCGGTGGTCGACACGTTGTCGGCCATCGCACATACCGGTCAGCAGCAGATTGTCGCTCTGCCGTTTCGGCCGAAGAGCACGATCGACGCCTGGGCCATTTCCTCGAAAGACCGCCCCCTGACGCGACTCGCGGAAGCGTTACTGGTTGAAACACATGATGCGATGAAGGCTCTCCGGCCATAGAGCCCGTTAAACCCCATATCCCAACCCGATAGTGCTTTTCCTTTTCGCGCTGATGTGAGACCGCCTCATCAGATGGTGCGGTTCCTTGCCGGTCGGCTCTGTGCCGACAACCTTGTGCGTGGCCTCGTCGATCAGTGTCAGTCGCGCTCCAGCAGAATCGAGCACGATCACGTTATCGGCGGCATTCGCGGAATTCGTTATGGCCAACGTACTCCACAGCGACGCGGCGAGCGCTCCATTCCCTGTAATGGAAACGATAGAATATGGCATTCGGATCGTAATCACGCGAAAAAATACTTTGAGGTGAAAATAGAGACATTGGAGTTTGTCGGCCGCGGTCGAGACCGTCACCATCTAACGTTTGTACCGTCGTCGCTGCCAATGACACGAAAGGCGGGGCCGGATGCAGAAATTGCCGGGCAACGAGGCAATCGAAAACGGTACCCCGTAGATCGACGTGCACCCAGCGCAAGTCGGACCCTTTGCGGCTGGTCAGAGTTCCACTTCAGTGTCTTGAGTAACAAAGCGGCTTTCGCAGCTTTCGAGATTCAGCACATGACGCAGCGACGGGGGACTCACCGGTCCAGGACCTCAGCGGATGCGCCTAGCATGACAGGGGGCCCTAACGCAGTCTTTTCAAAGCATCCTCATTCTGACCTGGCCTATGGTCCAGGCTTACAAGCCGCTGGCACCTATCGGTCAGTGCCAGCACGTGCAGCCGGCAAAGACCGATGATCGCCGGGTCTTCCAGTCAGCGATGCCGCCTCGCGGATCGCTCCGACACGGGCGCTGTCCGCCTCGCACTGCGACAGTGGTGCACATGGAAGAATGCCTGGAGGGTCGCCGTGCGGGCCTTCTTGACCGGGCGCAGCGGCGGCCAGGCTCGCCGAGCCATCGATCCATGCTCACGGGGGAGATCGCGAACGCTCCCGAGACATTGAGCTTTTAGCGGTAGCGGCTCATCAGGCGTTAGCGGCGCTCACAGTGCATTTTCATATCGCATGCAAAACCGCGGTGCGCGTTTGCCTGCACGTGGTGCACGACATCGACGGCTTCGTTATCACGAAGCAGATGCACCGCGACCATCTGCGCCAAGCCGGCACTTGCCTTGGTGAATGATTAACCAGCGTTTCGCGGCAACAGGCACGACATATGCAGTATTGCCTCGCGTTGCCAGCCGGATGCATCCAGCAATCGCCGAAGCACAGCAGCAACTTCTTGATGACTTGCCTGCACGGACAAAGGCGTCCGTGCAGGCCCCGGCCAATGAAGCCCGCCAAACCAGGCCAATCCTGGTTCACGGGCTTTTTTTGTTTACCGTTTCCGCAACCGTCTTAACCTATGACGAAGAAATCAGATACGTTCGAAATTGCCGAGATGGGCGATGTCGTGCTGCAATCCGGCGCAACACTACGCGGCGCCAAGCTTGCCTACAAGACGCATGGCACCCTGAACGCCGCGCGCGACAACGCCGTCGTCTATCCAACCTGGTACGGCGGCCAGCACGCCGACAACGAGTGGTTGATCGGCGCAGGCCTCGCGCTCGATCCCGCACGCTACTTCATCATCGTTCCGGACATGCTCGGCAACGGCTTGTCCAGTTCTCCAAGCAATACCCCGCCGCCCTACAATCAGGGCCGATTTCCGCACGTGACGGCGTATGACAACGTCAAGCTGCAGCATCGGCTGGTCACTGAGACCTTTGGCATCGAGACGCTTGAACTCGTCACCGGCTGGTCGATGGGTGCATTGCAGGCCTACCACTGGGGCTCGATGTATCCAGACATGGTGAAGCGCATGCTGACCTCGTGCGGCTCGGCGCGGTGTTCGCCGCACAACTTCGTTTTCCTCGAAGGCGTCAAGGCGGCGCTCACCGCGGACGCAGAGTGGAAAGAGGGCTTTTACGACAAGCCGCCTGCGCGCGGGCTGCGCGCGATGGGCCGCGTCTATGCCGGTTGGGGTTTTTCGCAGGCGTTTTATCGCGAGAAGCTGGCGATCACGGCGCTTGGATATGCGTCGCTCGAGGACTTTCTCGTGACGTTCTGGGAAGGTGGCTTTCTGGAAAGCGATGCCAACGACCTGCTCGCCATGCTGTGGACCTGGCAACACGGCGACATCAGCGCCAACCCGCTCTACAACGGCGATTTCGACCTCGCGCTTTCGCGCATCACGGCAAAAACCATCGTCATGCCAGGACAAACCGACTTGTACTTTCCGCCCGAAGATAGCCAGTACGAGGTATCGAAGATGCCCAATGCCGAATACCGGCCCATTCCGTCGATCTGGGGCCATCAGGCAGGCGGCGCGGGTCTCAATCCTGTCGACGCCAAATTCGTCAACGCGGCGCTGGTCGACCTGCTGGAACGCTAGGCTCACGATCGCCCGATGGCCCACGGCCAGTGGGTCACTAAAATATTAGTTCTACCAATCAATATTAAAAGGAGATTTCATTTTGACAAACGACGAACTGTCGAACCTGGATGCCGTCCGGATCGCGCATGCGGTCCGGACCCGAGAGCTGTCCGCGATTGACGTGGTCAAGGCCGCGCTTGCGCGTATGGACGCGCTCGAGCCGTTCGTGCATGCATTCTGTACCGCCACGCCGGAACTAGCGCTCGAGCAGGCCAAGGCAGTCGAGCGCATCGTGATGGCTGGGGGCGATCCCGGTCCGCTCGCCGGCGTGCCGTTCGGAATCAAGGACCTCATCTCCGCGGCAGGCATTCGCATGACAGGTGGCGCGGCCGCCTATCAGAACTTTATCGCGGACGAAGACGACGTTGCCGTCGAACGCATGAAGCAGGCCGGCGCGATCGTCATCGGCAAGACCAACGTACCCGAGTTCGGCTATAGCGGCGTCGGCCATAACCCGATTTTCGAAACCACCCGGAATCCCTGGAATCTGGCGATGACCCCCGGAGGATCGAGCGCCGGTTCGGCCGCGGCGGTGGTATCGGGCATGTGTCCGATCGCGCTCGGCAGCGACGGCGGCGGTTCGGTGCGCATCCCGGCCGCTCATAGCGGCATCTTCGGCATGAAGGCGTCAATGGGACGAGTGCCGCTCTATCCGGGCTGCCGCGACGAACTGTATCCGGGATTCTCGGGCTGGGAATCGCTCGAACACATTGGTCCGCTCACGCGCACCGTCGCAGACGCAGCGCTGATGCTGTCCGTCATCTCAGGCCCCGACGAGCGCGACCGGTTGTCCCTTCCCGCCGCCGACTTCGACTGGAAAGAAGCGCCGCATGGCGGCATCCCGGGCTTGCGCGTGGCCTACAGCCCGGATTGGGGCTATGCACCAGTCGACCCCGAAGTGCGCGAGGTTGTTGGCCGGGCTGTCAAGGTCTTCGAACAGGAACTGGGCTGCACAGTCGAGATAGCGCATCCGGGTTTCACCGATCCCTTCGCGGCTTTCTGGGCCCTGGTCGCACAAGAGACCGACCTCGTCGGCATGCGCAAAATCGTCGAGCAGCATGGCGACCGCATGTCCCGGCATCTGGTGGAAATGATCATGCATCCGTGGACCGCCGAGGACTTCACCAACGCCAACCTGAAGCGAAAGGAAGTGACCAACAGGATGTGGCGTTTTATGCGCGACTACGACCTGATCCTGACGCCGACGCTCGCTGTGCCGCCCTTCCCCGTACACATTCAGGGTCCGGAAAAAATCGAAGGCCGCATGGTCTCAACGACCCAGTGGCTCGCCTTCACGTTCCCGCTAAACATGACCGGTCAACCAGCCGCATCCGTACCGGCCGGTTTTACGCGCGACGGCTTGCCGGTTGGCATGCAGATCATAGGTCGCCATCTCGCCGACGCCACCGTACTGCGTGCCGCCGCCGCATTCGAAGCCGCGCAGCCGTGGCGCCATGTCCAGCCTCCCGTCGTCGCCAACCTGATAGCAAATCCGGCCGCAGGAACCTGATCCTCGTCGTCCTGCCGTTTATGTCCGATCCTTGATGTTTCCCGCAGATCCCTTCAGGAGAATTGCATGAATCACTCTGTCACCCCTGGCGCTGCAACCGCCCAACACAACGGCCTTGCCGAAGAGTTCGAACACGAACCGGTTCCACTCGCCAGACGACAATCGTTGAGGTCAGTAGCAGCCGTATGGTTTGGATTCCCGATGGTTCTTACACAGGCAGTGTTCGGCGGCATCATCACGCTGAACCTGGGTTTCATCCATGGCGTGCTCGCCATCCTGATCGGCAACTTCGTGCTGTTCCTCTACGTGGGCGCCCTCAGTCATATCGCGGGTTCCACCGGGCTCAACTTCGGCATGCAGGCCAAGGCGACCTTCGGCACCAAGGGCTATGCCGTCGCAAGCGGCTTTCTCTCAACCGTCGTGGTCGGATGGTACGCGTTCCAGACCGGGCTGACCGGCGCAACCGTGCATACCGCGTTCGGCTGGAACGCGACAGCCGTGATCGTGTTCGCGATGGTGCTCTATACCTTCATCACGTTCCTTGGCATCAAAGCGCTTTCCGTGGTCGGCCTGATCGCGGTGCCCTTCTTTATTATCATGGGTCTGGTGGCCGTGGGATTCGCCGCGGGAGAGCATGACCTTTCCAGCATCATGACGTACACCGGCACCGCAAGGACAATGAGCTTCGGTAGCGCAGTCACGCTTGTCATTGCAACCTTCGCGGACGCCGGCACGATGACGGCGGACTTCACGCGTTGGTCGAAAAATGGACGGGACGGTGTAATCGCTTCGTTCTCTGCCTTCCCCGTGGCCAACTCCATTGCCTTTCTGTTCGGCGCAGTCGTCGTGGCGGCTGGCGCCGCGGTCAACCCGACGCAGAACGGCGGTGACTTCCTGCCGCTCCTGAGCGGTCACGGGCCGGTGGTGTCGGTACTGGCCCTGATATTCGTGTTTGTCAACCTGGGGTCGGTCTGCGCGCACTGCCTCTATAACGGCGCAGTGGGCTACAGCCACCTGTTCGGCAGCCGCATGCGCTTGATGACGCTGGTGCTGGGCCTGGTCGGCGGCCTGGCCGCGGTTGCGGGCGTCTGGAGTCTGTTCCCGTACTGGCTCAGCATGCTCGGCATGTTCGTGCCGCCGATTGGCGCCGTGATGATCATGGACCAGCTGTTCTTCGGCAACGCGGGCCGGCTCGACGATGCGGAACCGTTCCATGGCAAGGCATTCGCAGCATGGGCGCTGGGTTCGATCGCGGCGGTCATCGTGCACGTGTGGGTACCCGAATACGGCGAAGCGCTGGTCGGGCTGGTGGCAAGCGGCGCGACATACGCGGTGCTCGGGCGTGGTCGCACTCAGCGCGCTGCGCTCAATCAATCCGTCTGAGCGTGCACGGTCGCCGATCCCGGTCTTGCGACGATCTGCGAAGGAGGGCAAGCGCCCTCCTTCGCAGATCGCTCAAGGAACGGTCGAATCGGTTCTTCGCCGGTTCGTTACGCGCCGGGCAACATGCCGCCGCAATCATGAACCTGATTCGGTCTGCGCCGCTCAACGGGCACGATTCATACGTCTATTTGAAAGATGTGCTGACACGGCTACGAACGGCACTGTCAACGTACGGGGCTTCGTCGATGTTGGAGCATAAGGTACTGTGGCTCAGAAGGCATTCGACGGAATTTGGGTGACATTGGTAAATTCGTGCCATGCGGCGAACCGGGCCGCGAGATGTTTCCAGTAAAGAGAAGCGCGCAGCAGATGTCGTTTCAGTGCGAAGTGCTGTCGGATCGGACCAAAGCTCGACAGGAACACCTGCGTGCCGCTTCGGATCGCGAAAACCTCGCATGCGACGCTCGCGTTCGCGTGTCGGCTGGTGGCCGTTTTCAGCCCGGTTGTTCAGTCGGGCTGCCGCTTTGACAAACACGTGCTTTACGCTCGCGAGCTCTGGAATCTCAGCTTTGGAGGCCGGATAGCTGCGCAGCTGATCGGTGATGGTCTTGCGCGGCACTGGGCTCGAGCGCAGGATACGCTTGAAGAAGCGCTTGGCCGCGGCCTTATTGCGCCGCTTTTGCAGCAGGATGTCGAGTTCGGCGCCGTGCTCGTCCACTGCGCGCCATAGCAGGTAAAGCTCGGCGCGCAACGTCACAAACATCTCGTCAAGGTGCCATGTCCCGCCTGGCTTACGACGGGCCGCTTCCACCCGACGAGCAAAGCCTGCGCCAAACTTATCGCACCAGCATCGGATCGTCTCGTAGGCGTTCAAAGAGCATTTCTTCGGTGTCACGCAAGCTCAATCGATACCGGTAGGCAGTATGACTTTGCGTGAGGCAAGGGCTGGCCCGCCGTGGGGAAACTGAACGCGGGTTAGCATTGCTGTCAGAGCCGCACGGGCGTGGACTGGGCCATGCCCCGGCGATTTCCTCCACGGAGGCCAGCATGCGAAACGATAGCACGGTGTACGTTGGACTGGATCTTCACAAGGACTCGATCACGGTCGCCTACGCGATCGACGCGGACGAGATCGAGCTGCTGGGCAAGACCGGTACGACCGGCGCCGACATCGATCGCCTGTGCACACCCCTGCAATCCAAGGCGCCGCACGTGCGCGTTGTGTACGAGGCAGGTCCATGTGGTTACGGGCTGTATCGTCAGCTCGTCCAGAAGGGCTTCGACTGCATGGTCTGCGCACCTTCACTGATCCCGCGCAAGCCGGGCGAGCGCGTAAAGACCGACCGGCGTGATGCCATCAAGCTGGCGCGCTCGCTGCGCGCCGACGACCTGTCGGCCGTGTACGTGCCCGGCATTGAAGACGAGGCATTCCGGAATCTCGCCCGCGCGTGGGCGGCTGCCCGCGAGGATCTGCGGCGGGCACGGCATCGACTGAAGTCGTTCCTGCTCGCGCATGGCGTCCGTTATACCGGTAGCGCAAACTGGGGCGAGGCGCACAGTCGCTGGCTGGGCCGCTGTTCGTTTCCCAGCACCTGGCAGCACCTCTCCTTTGACGAACACCGGCGCACCATCGAGGACCGGCTTGCGCAGTGCGCCCGTCTCGAAACAGCCCTACGCGAAGCGGTGATCTCCTGGCGCTTCTATCCGGTAGTGCTGGCCCTGCAGGCCTGGGACATCAGTCGACTGGCCATGGCGCTTGCAATACCTCGCAGCAAACCGCCCGCGGCCTGTGTGTGATTTACCGAACAACGGAAGGAGTTTCCTGAAGGCGGCGCAGCCCGGCATCCGAGCAACCCGCGATGGTACTACGCAACGGGCATTACCAACTTGCGGCGGAAGTTAGCGGCAGGCTCATGAGGCGGACCTCTGTAATGCGGTATCCAAGCCGCGGATGTCAGTGTGATCCACCGTCGAGACTTACTGCTGCGCCGCCCTCAGGAAATTCATGCGTCGATACAACCTGGAAACCAATTTCGCGATTGACACGCAAAGTCATATCAGTACCAGCGCACGGCGCAACTGATGACGCCGACAGGAAAACGGTGCCCGCGATACTTGTGCCGACTTCGCTCCTTGATGCGATAGAGCGCTTCGTTGCAACGGCTCAACCATTACTTGCCATCGTGCCGCGTGGCGCGTGCCATCGCAGGCGAGAGGACCACGCAGAGGGGTTGCGCCCCTTTTGCCTCCGATGCAGCCTGTTCGATTGCACCGGCCGTCAACACATAGACCGATGTCGTCATGCTTTCGATGAAGCCGCGCGTAAATTGCGGCCCTCGCAACGCGGCCGAGCTCGCCGTCCTTCGCGAGTGCCATCAACACTGCCATGAGGCCACACCCGCGGGCCGATCGCCGCGGTACTGGTCGCGGGCGGCGATCAGCACGCTCGGCTCGATCGTGCCCTCGTCCGCTAACGCCTTCAAAGCAGCAATCACAATCGCCTTGCGATCCACTTCGAAGAACTCGCGCAACGCCTGGCGTGTGTCGCTGCGGCCGAAGCCATCGGTGCCGAGCGTCACGTAGCGGCGCGGCACGTAGGCGCGGATCAGTTCCGGCACTGCGCGAACATAGTCGGTCGCGGCAATGATCGGGCCGTGCGATGCTTCGAGCGTCTGCGTCACGTACGGCGCTTCTGTCGACTCGCCATGGCGGTCGAGCCGTTCCGCTGGCATGCCGTCACGCTGCAACTCGGTGAAGCTAGTGACGCTCCATACGGCGGCGTCGATCTGCCATTCATCTTTCAGCATCTGCTGCGCCGCGATGACTTCGCCGAGGATCGCGCCTGCCCCGAGCAACTGCACTTGCGCTTGCTTCATTGAAGTCGCTTCCTGCGCTTGCGTTTGCGCAGCCAGCGGATAGATGCCCTTAAGAATCCCTTCGCGCAGCGTCTGCAAATCCCCCCCCGGCACCGGAGGCTGCGCATAGTTCTCGTTCATCACCGTCACGTAATAGAACACGTCGCGCTGTTGTTCGACCATCTCGCGCATGCCCTCATCGACGGTCGCGGCAACCTCATAAGCGAACGCCGGATCGTAGGCACGGCAGTTCGGAACCGTCGATGCCGCCAGATGGCTCGTGCCGTCCTGATGCTGCAACCCTTCCCCGCCGAGCGTCGTCTTGCCCGACGTCGCGCCGATCAGGAAACCGCGTGCGCGCTGGTCAGCCGCCGCCCAGATCAGATCGCCGACCCGCTGAAAACCGAACATCGAGTAGTAGATGTAGAACGACAGCATCGGCAGGTTATGCACGCTGTATGAAGTCGCCGCCGTAATCCACGACGACACTGCGCCCGCCTCCGAAATTCCCTCCTCGAGAATCTGGCCTTTCGTATCCTCGCGGTAGTACGGCATCGAACCCAGATCTTCCGGCTCGTACAGTTGCCCGAGTGGCGAATAAATGCCGACCTGGCGGAACATGTTCGCCATGCCGAAGGTGCGGGCCTCGTCGGCAACAATCGGCACCACGCGCGAGCCGACTTCGCGGTCCTTGAGCAACGCGGTCAGCATGCGGACCAGCGCCATCGTCGTGGACATCTCGCGGCCACTTGAATCCAGCGCAAATTGCCCCAGGAGGACATCGGTGGGACGATCAGCCCCTTCGATGCAACTCTCCGCCTTCTGGGCAGATCGCCTCCCAAGGCAGCCCGGCGCGCATGCAGGTATTGCATCTCCGGGCTATCATCGGCGGGTTTGTAAAACTTCACCTGTTCGACGTCCTCATCCGTGAGCGGCAAACGGAATTGGTCGCGAAACGCTTTCAGATCGTCGGAGCCGAGTTTCTTCTGCTGATGCGTGGTCATGCGGCCCTGGCCAGCCGTGCCCATGCCGAAGCCCTTCATCGTCTTCGCGAGGATCACGGTCGGCTGGCCGCTATGCGCGAGCGCTTTTGCGTAAGCCGCATGCAGCTTGCGCACGTCGTGACCGCCGCGGCGCAGGCGGTCGATGTCGTCGTCGGAGAGTTGCGCGGCGAGCGCGGCCAGTTCCGGGTTCTGGCCGAAGAAGCGCTCGCGGTTGTACGCGCCGTCGTTTGCGGAGAAAGTCTGGAACTGGCCGTCGACGGTATTCGCGAACGCGCGCAGCAAGGCACCGCTGCGGTCGCGTGAGAACAGCGCGGCCCAGTCCGAGCCCCACACCACCTTGATCACGTTCCAGCCGGCGCCGATGAAATGTGCTTCGAGTTCGTCAATGATCCGGCCGTTGCTGCGCACCGGACCATCCAGACGCTGCAGATTGCAGTTGATAACGAACACCAGGTTGTCGAGCCCTTCGCGCGCGGCCAACGACAATGCGCCGGTCGACTCTGGCTCATCCATTTCGCCATCGCCGAAGAAGCCCCACACCTTGCGGCCATCGGTCTGCGCGAGGCCGCGGTTGGCGAGGTAGCGCATGAAGCGCGCTTGATAAATCGCGTTGATCGGGCCGATGCCCATCGAGCCGATCGGGAACTGCCAGAAGTCCGGCATCAGCCAAGGGTGCGGATACGAGCACAGCCCGGGCCCGCCAATCTCGCGATGGCCGTGCTGCAGATTTTCCTCGGAGAGAAAGCCTTCGAGGTACGCCCGCGCATACACACCTGGCGACGAATGCGGCTGGAAGTACACCAGGTCGCCCGTGCCCCTCGCCGCTCGGCGCTGCGGCCCGGAAGAAATGATTGAAACCGACCTCGAACAGATCCGCCGCCGACGCATCGCTCGCGATATGGCCGCCGAGTTCACCATACGCCTGGTTCGCGCGCCACCATCGCGAGCGCATTCCAGCGCAGCGCACCGGCAAGGCGCTCTACGAACTCAAGATTGCCCGGATAGCGCGGCTGCTGCTCGAGCGGGATCGTGTTCTGGTACGGCGTGACGTTGGTCCGTGCCGATTCGACGCCAAGCGACAGCGCATGGCCCGCGAGCTTGTCGAACAGGAACTGCGCGCGATCGCGTCCGACATGCGCGACCACCGCGTCGAGCGCTTCCAGCCATTCGACGGTTTCCTGCGGGTCGGTATCTTCCCGCTCCGCAGGTTGGACATTCAAGGACAGCAACTGCTCGCTACCATTGGACAAATCTGCCCGCACAGAGGGCGACGTGCGTCGCGCGCGTTCGAAGAGCCATTCACGGGCGCGGGCATTGCCTCGTAGTCCTGAGGGATGCGCCGAGCCGGCCGCGCTCGATGTCTTCCGCCACTTGGAACGAGGGGGCGCGCACGATGCCCGAACCGTCGATCGCCGCGGCCGCGAGCACGTCGAGCGCGTTGGCCCAGAGACGACTTATCGCCGGGGAATGGACATGCGCCTGTTAAATCGTCTGGCTGTTTCAAAGGTTTTGCCGCTTGCCTCCTGCGCGATCGGATCATCAAGCTCAAGTGATACGGGCTTCGGCGCGTCGCCCGCCATTCCGGCTCCAGCATCGACGTTGATTCCGATGGTCAACATCGCACCCGTTCAGGCGCGCCTCGCCGGTTTCCTGCCCATCGTTCCCAGCGCCTTTGGTGTCACCGAGTTCGCCGGTGGACTGGCGCACCCGCGCTGGCTTTACACGTTGCCCAACGGTGACGTATTGGTGGCGGAAAGCGACGCGCCTGAAGAACACGATGAAGGAAGTGGCATATCCGGATGGATCAGACGACAGGTCATGAAGCGCGGGGGCGGGTTCCGGTGCAACCAGCCGGTGAAGCCGAGACGTCTCCAATACATAAGGATGCCTTATTTATTGAATAGGACAGCATTCCAGACGGCAGGTGTAGTAGTATCCTTGAGTACGGAGATCGAACTGACCCTTGCGGATGCGGTGCATCAACTCGATACCTGAAATCGTGGCCTTCGCACACCTGAATCGTTTGAATCCGAGCATCACGTTCGTTCTGGACTTGATGTTTCGATGATCCTGTTCGATCACGTTATTCAGATACTTCGAGGAGCGCACATGCGTCCCCTCAGGCAGCAGAGCGTCAGCGATCATCTCGCGCACGGCCCTGTGCGAGGCGGCATACCCATCGAGCGTGATCGTCTCCGGTGGCTGGCCCTGATGTTTGATGGCCTTGCTGAAAAAGGCCTTTGGCCGCGCTCACATCGCGCTTTGCCCTGAGCATGAAGTCCACTGTCTGGCCGACCCGATCTACCGCCCGGTAGAGATAGACCCACTTGCCACGAATCTTCAGATAGGTCTCGTCAACACGCCATGACCGGCCAGTGGGTATGCCAAACCGGTTCCAGCGCTTGACGAACTCTGGCGTAAAGCGCTTTACCCAACGCATGATCCAAGCAAACGCTTATTCCAGGAACACACAAGATATGGACAATTCGCTGGTTTCCCTGTCGGCGGTGACAGCCCGTGAACTCATCGGGCGCCGCAAGCTTTCCCCGGTCGAACTGCTCGACGCCTGCATCACTCAGATCGAGGCGATCAACCCGGCCGTCAACGCCGTGGCGGCGACCTGCTTCGAGCGCGCGCGCGAGGAAGCGCGGCGCGCCACAAGGGAAAACTCGCCCCGCCGCTACTGGAACTTCGGACTAAAGCCAGGGAAAGCGCGATTTCTTTCTGCGCGTGGCTGGGGTGCTCGACTGCGCGCGGGTGAAGGCCTGCCCGGCGGCGAGTTTGGAGATAAAAGCAGCGAGGAAGTACATGAATGGAGAGTTCCGGCTCAAATATCTGGTCTATGCGAGAAGCAGCCTGTCGGTAAATCACTTCATCGTGCGGCAAGCACGGCCTCCCAAACGGCGGGTGCAGTGGTTTTCCTTGAAAACCAGTTCCGCACAGTCGATTTCTCCTTTCCGGATCCGGTGCGCCAGTTCGATGCCGGCAATGATGACTGCGGCGTTGCTGGACAGTTTAAAGCCGAGCATGACATTCGCCCTGGACTTGACGTTGGGACGGTGCTGCTCGTCTGAGTCGCAAGTCCCGTGTCTCCTCCCCCTGCACGATGGCACGGTCGCTCTTCGAGCGCGGCGTGATTGTGATCTACGAGACTATCCGATGCTGGTGCGACAATTCGGCGCGGCGTTCAAGCAACAGACCATGGCTCGATCCAGCCCAAACCATCCAACGTACTTTTAGCGGGGAAGTATTCGCAACCAATCCAACCATCGTACCCTGCTCGCCGCAACTCACTGAAAACAAAAGAAAAATTAATCTCTCCAGTTCCCGGCTCATGGCGACCGGGGACGTCCGCAATCTGGATATGTCCTGCGTAAGGAAGCGTCTCGAGGAGACATTCAACGATGTTCCCCTGTTCGCGCTGAACATGGTAAACGTCCAACATGATGGCGAGATTGTCGGGTTCGTTCAGTGACTTGATGAGTTCGATCGCCTGGCGTTGTCTGTGCAGCAGATACGCCGGACGGTCAACACTGTTCAGAGGCTCAACCAGCACTACCCGTCCATAGTCCCGCGCAATCTGACACGCCACAGCGATGTTCTGCCTGTACGTATCCCACGCCTCGACGCGTGAATGTCCTTCAGGAACGATTCCAGCCATCACGTGCACCTTAGGGCAGGCGATGGCCTTCGCATAAGCCATCGCCTGCTGAACGCTTTGCTCGAAGTCAGCGCGACGCAGCGGCTCCGCAGCAAGACCCCAGTCACCGTTTGCTGGATTACCAGCCGGGGAATTAATGCCGACGCACACAACGTTATGCTGATCAAGGCTGCGCTTGAATTCGGCAGCATCTATCTCATACGGAAACCACAATTCGACGGCCTGGAAACCGGCCTTCGACGCGGCCTCGATCCGATCCAGAATCGTCAGGTCCTGGAACATCGTCGATATGTTTGCAGAAAACTTTGACATATTTATCTCGCTGGCTGATAGGCATTTGCGAGGTGTCCGACACCGCGCATGTCAGTTTGCAACTCAAATTTTTGCTACAAGGAAACTCACTACTGCTCAAACGGCCGATACGAATCATTGCGTACTCGCGAAATCCGAACCGAGCGCATTGTGCAAGATCCGAAGGGCACTAGTACACCAAGTGCTGACGGTAAGCATATTGAACAATTCGGGCCGTCATTTCCCTTCAAGGGCCAGCGCGCCTCAAGCTCGTTCTCGCTTCATTCGTGCTGCCATAGGATATTTATCCGCGGCGAGAGGAGTGTTGTTCCGGGTTAAGTCCACGCTCCAGGCAGCTGCACGTACATCTTTGCGACGCTTCGGTCTTACCAGCGCGCGCCGAAAGTCGTACGTAACTCATCAATCTGCAGTTCAGTTAGCGCTACGGGACGCGGCTCTGTCATCAACCAGAGACGCGCGGTTTCCTCGAGCTCTTCCAGTGTCCACGCTGCCTGCGACACGCTCGCTCCCCATACGACGGGACCGAGCCTCTCAAGCAATACGCCGCGCACCTCATTAGCGAGTTCACGCACGCGTGCAGCGACCGTCGGGTCGCCGGGACGACAATAGGGAATCAGCGGAATGTGCCCCACCTTCATTACGTAGTACGGCGTAATTGGCGGAAGAACGTTGTCCGCCTGCCAGACACCGGCGAGGGTCAACGCGACAAGATGGGTCGAGTGCGTGTGCACCACCCCGTGCATCTCGGGATTACAGTCATAGACATTGCGGTGTAGCGCGAGCGTCTTGGAAGGCTTGTCGCCGCTGACCCACTGCCCTTCGCGGTCGACCTTGGCGATCATGGCTGGATCGAGGTATCCCAGGCACGCGTCTGTGGGCGTAATAAGCCAGCCGTCATTCAGCCGGGCGCTGATATTCCCGGCAGAACCCACCGTGTACAGGCGCTTATACAAGTCTTCACCGATTCGCGCGATTTCCTCGCGAGCCTTGCTCTCAGCCGCTGCCTCCGACGTCACAGTTTAGATCATTGGGCTAACTCCACGGATTTGTCAAACATGGCCAACGCCTTGCTGAAGAAATCAACTGTTCCGAAGTTGCCTGATTTCAGCGCGAGCGCAAGCGGGGTGTCGCCAATTGACACGGTACATGGCACCCCCGAGTCAATTTGCGCGCCAATCCGAAGTGCCTTGACTCCGAGTGCATTGACGACTGCTCCAGACGTCTCCCCACCAGCTACAACGAAGCGCCGCACGCCAAGGTCGTACAGCCTTTGTCCAATGCTCGCGAGCGCCCGCTCAACAAGTTCACCGGACGCCTCAGTGCCGAGCTTCTCCTGGACAGCTTTGACCTCTTCGGGCGTGCTGGTCGCATAAATGAGGACCGGCTCCGTGACGATGTGCTGCTGCGCAAATTCGATCGCCTGCTCGACCACAGCTTCGCCAGCTGCGACTGACAACGGAGCAATCCTGAACGCCGGTCGACCAGCGCATTTCCAGTGCTCAACCTGCGCCTGCGTCGCACGCGAGCAGCTTCCCGCCAAAACGGAGGAAAAGCCGTCAATCACCGGAAGTTCTGCAGTGTCGTTCGCGCGCGGCAGCAAGCCCGCCCGAGCGAAATTGCCCGGCAAGCCAAGTGCAAGACCGGATCCACCGGTCAAAAGAAGGTCATTCGCGCACGCAGTACCTAGCGTGTACAAATCCTCGTCCGAAATCGCGTCGGCAATGGCAAGACGAATGCCCTCCCCGTGCAATGACGTACGCGCAATCGCAACCGCTTCTGCGCCTCGCTGAACAGCGTCATAACGCAGCAGCCCAACTTTCGATGTTGTTTGACGCTGCAGCACACGGACGAGATTGGAATCGGTCATCGGTGTGAGCGGATGATTTTGCATGCCCGACTCGCTCAGCAGGCCGTCGCCGACGAAGAGATGACCTCGATATACAGTTCGTCCGTTCTCAGGGAAAGCCGGACAAGCGATGGCGAAATCAGTGCCCAGCGCCTGCATCAACGCGTCCGCGACCGGGCCAATATTGCCGTCATCAGTTGAGTCGAATGTCGAGCAATATTGAAATAAAACTGCCTGCAACCGAGCGTCTTCAGCCACTCAAGCGCTGCAAGCGATTCGGCGATCGCCTGCCCGCGCGAGGCGGTTCGCGATTTCAACGCGACGACGACTGCTTGCGCCGCCGTGTCTAATGGCGCGTCAGGTACGCCGATGGTCTGAACAGTGCGCATTCCACCGCGCACAAGCATGTTGGCGAGATCGGTCGCACCCGTAAAATCATCGGCAATGCAACCGAGCAGGACTGAAGGCAAAGTCATCCTGGCAATCTGAAAGCGGACGGTCACGCGGGAACCGCAGAGCTATTGTTGATGAAGGCATGTACGACGCTGTCAAAATCGACGTCATACACAAATCCCAGCGAGCGGGCGTACTCCGCCGAGAAGTTACCCGGCCAGGAATTCACGATGCGCTCAATTGCAGGATCACGTTCGACACGCACGCGATTCCCAACTTCGTCACCCGCGATACGACGCAACGATGCCAGCATCTGTTTGACGGAAACCGAGAGACCCGGCATGTTGATCACGCGGCCACGAGTCAGTCTGCCCTTCGCGATTTCATGACCATGTACAAGATTCTCTACGGCGCGATCCGGGGACATCAACCACAGGATCGTTTCGGGCGCAACCGGGCATACCGCGTCGACTCCGTTGATGGGTTCCCGGATGATGCCACTCGCGAAACTGGACGCCGCGCGATTCGGCTTACCGGGTCGCACGACAACCGTCGGCATTCGCAGGCTGCGGCCGTCCACGTATCCACGCCGGCTGTAATCGGCAAGCAGCAGATCCGCAAGCGCCTTCTCTGTGCCATATGAGCTTTGCGGCGCCCAGACATGAGCGTCTTCGACCGTCGCCGGCAGTTCGCCACCGAACACGGCAACCGAACTCGTCATCACAAGGCGGGCCTGCGAGCCGAGAATGCGGACGCGCTCGAGAAGCGCCCGGGTGGCATCGAAGTTGATTCGCATGCCGAGTTCGAACTCCTGTTCGGCCTGGCCGGAGACAACTGCGGCGAGATGAAAGATGGAGCTTGTGTCTCCGTCAACCAGCTTCTCGACCTGCGCGGGGTCGGAAATGTCGCCGGTGAGAATGCGAACGCGAGAATCGTCGATGCCTTCGAGCGGGACAACGTCAAACGCGTCGATCTGCTCAATGCGCTTCCGCTGCCCTGCGGCATCAGTCAACTCGCCGCGCACGAGCAGTGCGCGAATCAGACGCCGGCCCAAGAAACCCGCTGCGCCGGTCACCAGAATCTTCATGTTTCATCTCCATACAATACGCGGCCGAAACGGCGCCGCAAAAGTTGTATGATGATCTTACATTAGAGCCGGGCGCCAGGCAAATTGGCCGGAGTCCGGATGCGTTCGTGGTTGAGGTCTAATCTTGCGGAGCGCGCTTCGCAACCTTACGTCCCTGGTTGATAAGAGGCTGCGCCACGGCGGTGCCAACACCTTCCCAGAAAGTAGCGTCGGCCTCCTGAATCCGCTTGCCGGCATTGTCGATGTGGGTGAGTGCTGCGCGTCTGGCAGCTTCCTCGTCTTGTGCGCTTATCGCGTCGAAGATCGCACGGTGCTCGCTGCGTACCTGGGTCGAAAAGTCCTCGCGGCGCGCCTCATTTGTCCGGGTCACGCGGATCGCGGCGTGAATAAACTGGCTGATGAACTCGAGCAGTGACGGATACAGCGGATTGCCGGTGGCTCGCGAAACCGCCATATGGAAAGCAAGATCCTCGTCTACACCATCCCGCTTTTCCTTTGTCGCTTTGTCGATTGCGGCCAGCGCAAGTTTTATGTCTGCCAGTTGCGCGCGCGTGCGACGTTGCGCCGCCAGCACGGCCGCTTCTGCTTCGATTCCGCGCCGCAACTCGTTCACCCGGAGCACGGCATCGATCGAATCCTTCGGATCCAAATCCAGGCGAAATGCCGTAGTTCGATTGGGCTCACGCACCACGGTCCCGCTGCCCTGCCGGATTTCAACGAGTCCATCCGACTTCAGACGCGAGATGGCCTCACGTACGACAGTGCGGCTCACACCGAAGCGCTCGCCTATCACCTGCTCTGTCGGCAACCGCGTTCCTGCCGGAAACTCGCCACCCTTGATTTTCTCCAGCAGCACAGCTGTCACCCGGTCAGCAAGCGTACCGACGTTGGCGATTTTCGGCGGGTCGAAAGTTGTTGCCGATTGGGTCGAGTGGGCCATAGGGTGCAATTGGAATGAAAGGTGGTTTGATTGACACGTTACCACTTTCTACCTATGATCGGAACGCCATACGTAATATGTATGGTTATCATACAAATAGCCGCCACAGCGTCTCTCGCATGTTGCCGTGCTGCCATCGTGAAGTCGGGTGGCAGAGCCAGGATCGGAACAGCGAAAGGCCGACGGGGGACTGGTCGTCAAGGAGACAGAGATAGTGCAGAGCGATTCAGTAGAGGTCTTAACACAGGTCGACACGCAGTCATTTGAAACACGAACCTACGCCAAGGTCACCTGGCGAATCGTGCCTTTCCTGATGTTCTGCTATCTGGTTGCGTATCTGGACCGTGTGAACGTGGGATTCGCGAAGCTCCAGATGTCGTCGGATCTGCATTTCTCCGAAACCGTCTATGGGCTCGGTGCCGGAATTTTCTTCATCGCTTATTTTTTGGTTGAGATTCCCAGCAACATCATCCTGCATCGGGTCGGGGCCCGGCTTTGGATGGCCCGTATCATGATCACATGGGGTCTCATCTCATCGGGTATGGCTTTCGTCACGACGCCGACTGCTTTCTACGTCATGCGCTTTTTGCTTGGTCTGGCCGAGGCGGGTTTCTATCCCGGAGTGATCCTCTATCTGTCTTACTGGTATCCGTCACATCGACGCGGCAAGATGTTTGCTGCATTCGCCGCAGCAGTGCCGCTTTCTGGTCTCGTTGGGGGTCCATTGTCGGGCCTGGTGCTCCATTCCTTTAACGGAGCGATGAACCACGCCGGCTGGCAATGGCTGTTCTTCATTGAAGGTCTGCCCTCAATCGCGGCAGGCATCGGCGCGATCTTTCTGTTGACTGATGGCATTTCGAAAGCCAAGTGGCTGGCGGCGGACGAACGCGAATTTCTCGAACAGCAGATCCGTGCCGACTCCACGCATAAGGTCGAGCATTCACTCGGCGATATATTCAGGAACGGCCGCGTCTGGCTGCTTACAGCAATCTATTTCTGCATGATCTGTGGCTTCTATACGGTCGGTTTCTGGCTGCCTACCCTGATCTCATCGACTGGCGTAAAGGATCCGTTGCATATTGGCCTGCTCACAGCGATCCCGTATGGCGCTGCCGCTGCGACCATGCTGCTGGTCTCGCGTAGCGCCGACCGGCAGCGCGAGCGGCGTTGGCACCTCGCTTTCACCGCAGTTCTGGGCGGTGTCGGTCTTATCATGTCGGCCGCTTTCGGAACCCAGCCTGTTCTCGCGATGATCGGTCTCACGCTTGCAGCCATGGGGGGACTTAGCACGCTGCCGTTGTTCTGGAGCCTGCCCACAGCGTTCCTTGGCGGTTCCGCCGCTGCAGCCGGTATCGCATTGATCAATTCTTGGGGTAACCTCGCCGGATTTGTCAGCCCCTATCTGATTGGCTTCATCAAGGACATGACGCATAGCACGAATCCCGGTCTGTATGCGATGGCCGGTGCACTCTTCCTAGGTTCGCTGCTGATTTTCCTGGTGCCCGCGAAGGTCGTCAATCGCTGAGTACGGCGTATTACCGATGGAAGTTTGCGGGCTTTTCTCCGACAACTGGGTGCAGGCTTTGAGAAAATCCCTTGGCGGCCTCAAATCTGGTCACGCAGTTTGGCCGGGCGATGTACGAGCTCAATATCGACACCTTCAGCGCGAACTCAAGCCCCGCCAAGGGGCGGGTGGAGCGTGCCCACCTGACGCTGCAGGACCGGCTTCTATGAGAAATGACTTGTCAAGAAGACAACGAGTCAAGCTTCGACCATAGGAACTTTCTCGAGTCGAGGACCTTTGGGCCGCCGACCTTGATTAAACCTGGACCACGGTATTTGCGCACGTGCGACAGACACTGTCTCACCAACTTCTATCCGCCGATTCAATCGGCCACATCCTTTATGCGCGTTACACCGATAGACAAGCAGTCTCGGTCGACACGCCCCATCTAGTCATCGGTTGCGATGAGCAACCAGCCGGTCCTTCGGGCGCGTCGCGGTCCAGTCGTCAGTGGAGAGGTTGAATGTATCCGCAAAGTTCACGGCGATTTAAACTCCGCACCCGCAGGCACGACCCCATCCTTCAGATAACGCCACAACATGATGACGAGTCGTCGCGCCACGGCCACGATTGCCGTACGCTTTGCGCGGCGGTTCGGTCCCCCACTTTCAGCGCGGTTGTGAAACCATTGGGTCAACGCACTGCCGGGCTGGTATCGAAGCCATGCCCATGCCATTTCGACAAGCTGGGTCCGTACGCGTCGGTTAGCCTGCTTGCTGACGCCTTGATCAACGTGACTCTGACCACTGTCGTATGGCTGCGGAGCAAGCCGAACGCAGGCTTTCCGCCTGTGCGCAGGTCGGATGCGTGTAACGGCCATCTACGAGCATTCGCTCTCACGCCTTGGCGGACATTCGAACGGCGGTTCCAACCAGACACCGGACCTTCGCTATGCGTACTTCGTCGGCGATCGGGAACGTCAGGTTCATGTTGTACTACATCATGAGCGACTCGGGGCTGCGTTCTTTACGTAAGCCACGTTCCTCATCGCCGCGCGGGCGCCTACGTTACCTTCAAACGATTCGGAACTGCGGCGACCGCTGCCGTGTGCTGCCCGCCGCTCGAAAGCTTTTGTTCCTGCTCGTGAGCGAACCCGTTCAAAAAAGCATCGACGACGGAACGAACCTTTGCCTCCACGATCGACGCCTTGGGTGGACGTATGATTCCGAGCAGGAGCTGATGCGATAAATTGAACGCCATCATGTCGTGAAAGAGGATGGCAGCCTCCTGCGCGTCGCAAGTACGCAGTTCCCCGCGTGCCTGGCGCTCCTCGCAGAACTTTGTCATTGCCTCGTAAAAGATACGCGGTCCCCGATCGAACCACGTCTGTCCCACTTGTGGAAAGCGACTCGATTCGGCAATGGCCAAGCGCTGCAGCGCGATGGCTCGAGGATGCAGCACGGCCTTGTAGAACGTTTGCCCAATGCTGGTCAACGCCGGCCGCAGCGGCAGCGAGAATGCATCGGAGTCCCCAAATACGCTGGATATCTCGTCGCTGAGATATTCGACCGCCGCAATGAAGAGACTCTCTTTGCCCTTGAAATGCTTATACACGTTGGATTTGGAGCCGCCTACCTCAGCAATGATTTCATCCAGGGTAACGCCATCGTAGCCGCGCGCCAAGAACATGTCCGCTGCAGTGCTCAGCAGTTCGCGACGTCTTTGCGTCGATTTGCTCGCCGGTAGACGCGATGGCAGTTTTTTTGGGGCAGGCGTCTTTCTAATGGGCATGTAGACCTCGTTGCGTGTTCAACCGAACTTCTGATCGCTCTCGACCCAGCCGTACCTTGTGTAGCGTTCCATTCTGTTTGGAACTTCGGCGCTATTCGGGCGAATGACCTTCTGTAGGATGTCGCGTGGGCTCCTGGTCCAGATGAACGGTTGGGGTTGGTGTTGTGATGGGCGACGAACTCATCGATGGCGCGACCAGTTCGGGCACGCCGCTGCGGCGCGGCTCAGTAATGATATCGCGGAAAGACCGCTCAACCATGTTCAGCCACGACGCGGAGGGGGGCGTGAAGTGCATGTTCAAGCGCGGAGGCTTCGCCAGCCAGGCCTGAACACCCAGATGCTTGTGCGTGGCGTAGTGGTCAGCGATCAGGGGCAGCGTCTGTCCGTCGGCGTTTCGCGTTCGATCTGGCGCAGGAACTTCAGCCACTCGATGTGGGTGTGGCGCTGCTGGCGCTAACCGATGACTTGCCCGTCCAGCACGTTGAGCGTGGCAAACAGCGTGGTCATGTCATAGCGCTTGTAGTCGTGCGTCATGGTGGCACGCCCCTTCTTTAGCGGCAACCCGGGCTGCGTGCTGTCGAGCGCCTACTTGGCTCTTCTCTTGAACGCGTCCCATGCCCAACTGCTCGGCGATGTCTTGGTTTGCTTGCCGTCAGCGGCCAGCAGCACGATACGCGCCCACTGTGCCAGCCTCACGCTCGTGAGCTTCGAGCGAACCAGCCTCGTCAGCTCGTCTCGCTCCTCATCGGTCAACACGATCTCGGGGGCAACTCGCACAACTCGTGGAGCAAATTGCACGACCTCTCCAGGCGATCACGCAGTGAAACTGCTCAATCCAGATAAGTTCCATCAAGAGAAGAACCCTTCACTAGCCCTTGCCGCTTGCCCCCGCTGGCACACTCGAAATTGTACCGATTGGTACTCGATCTTACAGGCTCCGCTCCGCCCATTCTATCGAGTAAGGTGGTCAAAAACTGGTGTTTACCCCAATATCCTGCTCCTTGCGTCGACATCTACCATGCTTGCAAAATAGTACTGTTCAGTACTAAATTGCTTCATCGATCTGTACCCAGCGTTGCGGAGGTCCGCTCCATCAGCACGGACATGACGCATTGCTTCAGTACCAAGCGGTTTACGGCGAGTGCACCTTCAGGGATTCGACGCAGTGGATAATTTCAACGTAGGACAGGGGTTGACCGAACGGACTGCGCTGGCCATCGGCGAGGTTCTGGCGGGACGCAGGACCTCTGGTCGCGCGAGGCTGCTGTTTGTCGGACCGGCGGTCATCGCCTCCATTGCCTACATGGATCCCGGCAATTTCGCCACGAACCTTCAGGCGGGTGCCCGATACGGCTACGCACTGCTTTGGGTGGTGCTCGGCGCAAACATCGTCGCGATGCTGTTTCAGGCGCTATCGGCCAAACTGGGTATCGTCACGAACCGCAATCTCGCCGAAATGTGCCGCGAGCAGTTTCCGTTGCCCTTGGTCTACGCGATGTGGGGCATCAGCGAGATCGCCGCGATGGCGACGGATCTCGCGGAGTTTCTGGGCGGCGCGATTGGCTTGTCTCTGCTTTTCCAACTGCCGCTGATCGTCGGCATGGTGATTACAGGACTCGTTACGTATTCGATCCTGATGGCCGAAAGGCGGGGATTTCGTCCGGTCGAGCTCATCATCGGCGGTCTCGTCGCTGCCATTGCGCTGTCTTATCTGGTCGAACTGTTCATTGTTCATGTGGCGTGGGGCGCCGCCGTACACGGCCTGTTCGTGCCACAGCTACCTACCCGTGATGCCCTCACAGTCGCGGTCGGCATGTTCGGTGCCACGGTGATGCCCCACGCCATCTATTTGCACTCGGGCCTGATGCAGAACCGCGTACCCGCGCGGACTGACGCCGCTCGCAGAAGACTGGTGCGCTTCTCCAATCTCGAGGTGATCGTCGCGCTGGCACTTGCGGGTCTGGTCAACATGGCCATGGTCGTGATGGCCTCCGGTGCGTTTCATGCAGGTCATGCCGACGTGGGCGAGATCGAAACCGCGTACCACACCTTGACGCCATTGCTCGGTGCGGCCGCGGCCGGTGTCTTTCTTGTTGCGCTCCTTGCTTCCGGGGTTTCGAGTTCGGTCGTTGGAACGATGGCGGGTCAGATGATCATGCAAGGTTTCGCAGGGTTTCGTATCCCCGTCTGGCTTCGCCGGATTGCAACGATGGTGCCGGCGTTCGTCGTCGTCGCGCTCGGTGTCAATGCAACCGACGCGCTGGTCTATAGCCAGGTGGTCTTGAGCTTCGCCTTGCCGGTTCCCATGATTGCATTGCTCATCTTCACTTGCCGGCGAGACATCATGGGACCGTTCGTGAACAGTTGGCCTGTGTCCGTCGCAGCGATTCTGGGAGCCGTCGCGATTCTGGTTCTCAACGCCATTCTCTTGCTTCAGACCTTTGGTGTGAGCATCCCGAAGTTGCCGGCTGCGGGCTGATGGATGAGCAATCTTGACGTTCGGGACACCGAATTCACCATGTCAGTCCCATCCAGTGAGGCGATTTCATACCCGATCTCACCAGAATGGATGTTCAAACTAGTAAGGCTTTACCCAAAAATATTCACCAGGACAAGGAGATGTGATGATCCAGATTCCTAAGACAGCCCAGCCGGCACCCTTCCGAGTGACTCGGGCAAGCCACCTGACCTTTTCCGTCAGTGACCTGGCGCGCAGCCGCGATTTCTATACGGAAGTCGTTGGCTTGGTCGTGAGTGACGAGGACCGTGACACGATCGGCTCTGTTGCAAATAGGGTCGGCGAATCGGTTAGAGTTGTCGGAGCAAAACGAACTGATGACCCGCGATGAGCAAGCTGAAGAGTCTGGAGGAGTTGTTCGGTGGACGCCATTTTGATCGGGAGATCATCATTCTGTGCGTTCGCTGGTATCTGCGCTACAAGCTCAGCCTGCGCGATCTGGTGGAGATGATGGCCGAACGGGGATTATCGCTGGCTCACACGACGATCCTGCGCTGGGTGAGACGTTATACGCCCGAGTTCGTCAAACGCTGGAACCGCTTTGCTACGCCAGCTGGTCGCTCGTGGCGCGTCGACGAGACCTACCTGAAGATTCGCGGCAAATGGGTGTACCTGTACCGGGCGGTGGATCGTGCTGGCCAGACGGTGGACTTCATACTCAGGGCCAGGCGCGACGTGGCCGCGGCCAAAGCCTTTTTCAGCAAGGCTATCAGGCATCAGGGCCGGTCGCCGGAGACCATCACGCTCGATGGCTATGCAGCCTCGCACCGCGCGGTGCGCGAGATGAAGGCCGATGGTCTGCTGCCCGAAGACACGAAGGTCCGGTCCTCAAAATATCTGAACAACGTGATCGAACAGGACCATCGTCGCATCAAATCCAGAACCAACGTGATGCTTGGATTCAAGCGGTTCAGGAGCGCCGCGACCACAATTTCAGGTATCGAATTGTCGCATCGCATTCGCAAGGGCCAGTTCGATCTCACGGAGCTCGGCCTCAAGAAGGCTACCGCGCCCGCCGTATGGAATGCAGTCCTGTCCGCTCGATAAGGTATCCTTCCGATAGGAAACGTCTCAACCTGCTTTCCTATTTGCACCAGAACCGTACGAAGGGCTGTAATGGGTCGAGGTCGTGTGAAAACGCCAAAGTACTCGGTTTTCGGGTGTCGTTTTACCCTTCCCGAGTTGCTGCCAAGCCAGCACAGCGCGATCTGAGGGGTCGATTTTTGGGGAAGCAGCATGCGGCGCGTGTTTTCACACGTGCCCACCAAATCACATTGCGGGCACCAAAGTGGACGACGTATTGAATGGGCGTGGCAACAGCGGGCCGTACAAGCGGCCGAACTTCCCGATGGAGTTCAAGCGACAACTGGCAGAGCAGTCCTTCGAAGCCGGTGCGTCGGTTGCGTTGGTCGCCCGCCAGAACGACATCAACCCCAATCTGCTGTTCAAGTGGCGCCGTCAATATCTCCAGGGTGCTTATGGTTTGCCGGCGGTGCAAGCAAACGCGGCGCCTGTATCGCAGCAGGGAACGCAAACACTGTCGTTGCGCGTGACGGTTATCGATGATGTTGCGAAGCCGCATTCTGTACCATCGGCATTGACCGCTACGCCCGACGGTGGGGTCTGCGAGGTCGAGTTCGACGCGTCGGGCCAGGTACGTCATGATGGGGCAACTGAAAAGCGGACAGGACAAGCTCTTCTACTCGTTCAACCTCGACAACGACGTCCCGCAATCGCACCTGTTAAGAGGCATCGACCCCTTCCTTGATCTACAAGATCTACGCCAGCAGCTTGCACCGTTCTACAGCCCGATGGGTCGTCCATCGACTGACCCGGACCTCATGGGTCCGCATGTTGAACCTAGGTTATTGCTTGATGGATCTGAAGCAGTTCTGGAGCGGGTATTTTCGCACTCGAACGCACAACTGATTGAATTTGGC
Source organism: Paraburkholderia kirstenboschensis (assembly GCF_032806925.1). Lineage (NCBI taxonomy): Bacteria > Pseudomonadati > Pseudomonadota > Betaproteobacteria > Burkholderiales > Burkholderiaceae > Paraburkholderia > Paraburkholderia kirstenboschensis. The sequence goes on from NZ_CP136511.1 coordinate 813,961, forward strand.
GCGCCGGCGCTCCTTGAGCTGTTGTCCTGGTAAGAGGACGCGAAGAGAATCAATCGGCACACTTGATGCACACAACGACAATCGCCACATGCCAGTTGCGGTGGCCCCGCTCGCTGGTTGCGCAATGAAACCCGCCATCGTCAAGAATGCAGCACCTCCCCACGACGGCCCGGTCGTCCGGTTACGACTCGCTCCCAGGCCATAGGCACGGTTTTGGTTGGCCAGGCGACGGCGCTAAACTATGTGAACGCCCGTCGCGAAGAGGCCGGATCATCGCTCATCGCCTGGATGACGGCCTAGCCGCGGCAACTCATGCGAAATACGTCGATTTGAACCGGGTCGTACGCGCGACGGGATCGCCGCAAATGCGGCTTCACGGGCGTCGATGTGGTTTCGCGTCTCCGTATCACCGTGACGCGATCCTGTTCGACTGGTGCTGAAGTCCGTAGATTCAGCTGCTGATGTCCGTTAAGGCGCGAATCGTGGGAGCCGTTAAAAAGGCTGGGCGATGGGAGTGCGGTGAAGCGGGCTGAGGTCATGCAGTTTCACAGGGGCAGCAGCGAAGTCCAGGATCCCCAAGCTGGCAAACGTCAAACACTTGTTATCGAACTCGAGAGCGATCGTGCATCGGATGGTGCCGCAGCACCAGCGGAACTAGCAGAATTAGTGCACCCACTCGCAGAAATGGCGAACTTCAATAACTACACGCGGAGGTACGCGAACCGTCGCGGCGAAAAGCTTGTTAGCGCCGTGCGTGTCCGTCATGTCAGCCTTTGCATCACGCCGGCAGTGCGAACACGTGAAGCGACCGCTCCTTCGCCCACGCCGGGCTGTTCTTCTCCGCCTTGTCGGACACCATTACGAGCCGGTCGTCGCTCAGCCACGATACGCCCTCCACGTTGCCGTACACGACCCGATCCTGAGCATCGCGCGGGAACCGATAAATCGTCCCGCCGTCCTCCACTGCGAACCCCTTCGCCGCAAGCTTCCCAATCCAGAGTGCCGAGGACGACTGCGACACCACGGCGATGCGATCGCCCGAGACGGCCACGCTCGCGTAGTCGACAAAATGGACGTCCTTCGGCAGCCGGATCACATCCACGTGTGTCCAGTGATGCGGCCCCCGCTGGAAGATGTGAATCCGCCCTCCGCCCGGACGTCGCCCCTCCGCACCCCCACGGCAGTGATTTCCCTCGCACAGGCCGAGGAGAAACGGCTCGCCGTCGCGCACCAGGCAACTGAGCCCTTCGAGGCCCTTGTTCTGCGTTTCGAGAATCAGGTCCAGAAACGCCCGGCCGAGCGGAGTGCCGTGGGGCGCGTACTCGAGCACTTCCGAAAGAAGCTGACCGTGATGCCGCACGGCTTCGACGAGCACGAAGAAGTGGCCGCTGACCGGATCGAACGCGATGTCCTCCCGGTCCTGCGCATGGCCGCCCACGCTCGCGTCGAGCATCCGGTTGCGCAGCGAGCGTCCGGACCAGTCCTCAATGCGGGCGATCGCCGAGGAGTCGTCGAAGATCAGATAGCAGGCGCCGTCGTGGACGCACACGCCGCTAGGTTCCAGCGACGATGCGCGAACATCGTCGCCATCAGGACGGTCGAGCAGATCGGCAACCTTCGCCTCGACGATGAGTTCAAGGGGTTCGGTAGAGCGGTGTACGCTGGTCATGGTGCGGGCGGAAGTGGTTCCATGACGGCCGGGAACGTCGGGCCGCTGCCGCCCCTCGCCGATCCTGCCGCCCTCAGCTTGGCGACTTGCGCCTTCGCGCTGTCGAACCGCATCCGCACGTAGTGGATGATGCCCGCCACATGGGTATCACCGTGTCGCAACTCATATTGCTGATCGGCGGCCAGATAGACCTCGTGGTTCGTGAACTGCCGCCCGGTGAACGGCGAACCATCGGGCGTCGTGGACTCGAGGTAGGCGGCCTGCGCGACACGCGGCCATAGCGGCGCACCTGCGCTTCCGCGCATGCGGGCGTCGATCGCGTCGGGCGTGAACTCGGTGGCCAGCAGTTGCTCGATGGCGTCGAGGTAGTAGCTGCGAAACTCGGTGTTGGAGACCAGATTCTGGACGAGCGGAATGCGCGAGCGGGCGTCGGGATGGCCGCCCTTCGCGCAGTAGCGCGCCGTGTTGGACGGCCAGTCGAGGATGTCGGTGTACTGCCAATCAGTGTCGAAGTAGTCGATGCCGAAGCTGTTGTCGTAGTCCCAGGGAATGAAGGTGAAATACGGCTTGTCCATGAAGCCATCTGCCTTGCCGTCGAGGCCCGAGTTGTAGAGGTAGTAGTTGGCGGGCGTGGCGAAGTAGTTGTCCCAGCTTCCGATGAGCAGGTTCACAGCAGCCCAGCGCAGGAACGCGCGCACATTGAAGATTCCTTCTACCGATTTGCGGAATGCGTCGGTGTCGAATCGTTTGTCGCCGCCCGGCAGGCCGACGCCGTTGATCACCCGCACGAACTGAGCGAGATCGTCGAAGGTGTTCGCCGCCGGATCGTCGCTGTTGCCCTTCAGACGATACGTGAGGTTGTCGGGATCGTTGCCCGCATACTGCCGCCCGCTATCATCACCGCCCTCCCCGATACGATGCTCCAGCGTCGCGCAGCCGATGTCGCCACAGTACGCCTTGTAGAGGTTGCCCTTGTGGTTGGCACCGAAGTGGTCTTGTAGGAACTGCTTGTCGACTTGCTCAATGAGCGAAAAGAGACCGAAGTAGAAGTCGTCGAACCCGAGCTTCGCGTAGGTGTGCTGAGACGCGGGCACGCCGGCGCGGGCGAACAAGCCCCACGCCAGTGCCTCGCGCATCTGCGACGGGTCGTTGTACATCGCCTTCAGGTTGAAGCGGTGCATGCCGAGCAGATCGTCGTGGCCCGGGTCATCGGACTCCATCTCGACCTTCCACGACCGCTTCGGCGCACGCAGCGTGCGATTGCCGCTGTTCATCAGCGAGAACGAAGCGGTGGAGAACAGCACGCCGCCGCTGCCCGGAGGTGGAATATGGCGGGCGTCGTGCGGATCAGTGCGCCAGACGGATAAACTTGCGCCCTGCGGCGCCGTCATCGGCTTTTCCGGCGTGAAACGATCGTGCGGCCAGCCGGTGACGTGCACGAGGTACATCGGCTCCGAGAAAACGTGCGGCTTGTCGAGCGCCGCCGCCTCGTAGTGCGTGATGGCGTCACCGGCCGCGGTCGAGCGGCCCGCGCCGTCGACCAGCGGCAGATCGTCGCCCGGCGCGCCAGCCTGATTGCGCAAGAGATCGAACAAGGCCGACAGCTCGGCCTTTCTGGTGAGGACGCCATCGCTCGGCCCCTGCGTGCGGTTTACTTGTTCGGCGAGCTCGCGCGCAGTGCCGACCGGGAGATCGCCGATCACGACGGCCCGGTCCTTGAACCGTGCCAGGAAGGCCGCCTTGTTCATGCTCTCCTCCGGTGCGTCGCCCGCGGTGCCTGCGATGACGAGCCGTAATCGTCACCCTGAAAACGGGCTAACGTAGCAAGCGTCGGACTATAGAAGGCGTTCGAATAGCGGTAGCGGAGCTCACCGAGCAAGCCGGCGAAGACCCGCGAGAGTCTTGTATAGGTACGAAACCCTTCCGCACCGGCAAATCCATTCAGCAGTACTTGCCACGACGTGCCAAGCGGCACGAGAAACACCTTGTTCACCGCCCCGGCCAATGACTCGTCCGAGAGCTTGTCAACGGAATCGCGCGCGCGACTCCCATTGTCGTCGTAGGTAAGCAATGCGTTGATGGTTAGGTTGAGTGGCTCCAGCGAACGCTGATCCTGGCTCGCAGCACCCGCCGGGGAGCCACCCGCATTCGTGGCCAACGCAGTGTCGGCCATCGCCGAGACGGGCAGCAGCAACGCGAGCAGCCCGCCATGCGAGCGCAGCAGTTGCGACCTTCGCTGACATGGGCGTTCGTCACGACGAGGGCCGGGCGAACGTTCGGGACGCGTGATCCAGAAGGCAAGGCTCATGGCACTCCCGCTAAAATGCGTTGGCACGAACAGTGAAGCGTGGAAATGGCCTCTAATTCTCATGCATGATCGCTGCTTTTACAGTAGTCGCTCGGATATGAAGTTCCAGGAGTTTTTTTATCTCCCGCGTTCATCCGTAATGCCAACAACCGGAACGGACCCCAACCACCACGCCCTAAAAGCCTGGTTCTCTTTAGTAATCGCTTCAATGCTGCAGGTTAAAAATTTACGCTGGCGACGGAGTATGGAACGAACATGCCGCCACCTGCGAACAGCGTTGATACTTTGCTTCCGTCGAAGCTCGCGTCGACGATGATCTTCTCTAGTCAACACACGAGTGGAGCAGCCGACTCTGAAACAATAGCGTGTCCGTCAGCATCCCGTCGTCTCCGTAACGTAGCGTAAGGCGGCGCTGAACCAAGATCTATCCACCCTCGCGACCACTACGGTCGAACGACATCGAGACGGACGCAGGATTTATGTTTATGCCGACAAGCTCACATCCGATGACCTCGTCGAGATCGCTCTAGAGACCATCAACCCTCCTCGGCGGCACACAGTCGAGCGGTCGATGAGTTGGTATCCAGACTCGCATCTAACCGGTAATGACGTACGGCTTTAGCTCCCGATTGTCGTTGATCAGATCGCATTTCAGGACTCAGAGAGCTGGACCACGATAAGGTCTATTCCTTAGCCGATTATTCCGCACGAATGACGTATGATTACTATCAGGAGTGCATATTCTTTTTTTCAAGAATCGAACGATAACAACCGGTCACGATTGACCGTTCGTTAGCAGAACGCGAATTCGAACACAACCTCGATTGCTCGCACGACGCTGCCGCCCCTTCCTCGCGCGTCAATCCAGCCCCTTTGCTCACTCTCTCAAGGGAGAACATCATGTGCAATCGCGCCCGGCACGACCGAGTCCGATCGATCTATTGCATTTTGCCTCCGCATATGTTGAAAGAAATCGCCAAAAATGGCACGCCTCAGCAGCGGTCGCTCGCTATCGACACGTTGGCGGCTGACCACACCTTCCGGCAGATACGCTCCGTTCAGGCGGCGATGCTCGCGCCGCGCCGCAGTGCATCAGTGCCGCCGGTTGCGGCAGCCCCTTCTGCACACCGAAGCATTTACACGGCCAACAATACAGAGACGCTGCAGGGCACTTTGGTGCGATCGGAAGGCGCGCCGAAGTCTAACGACGAAAGCGTGGACGAGGCCTACGAGGGGCTCGGCGCGACGTTCGAATTTTACCTGGAGATCTTCCACCGAAATTCAATCGACGATGCGGGCATGCCCCTGATCGGCACGGTGCACTTTGACAAGGAGTATGACAATGCCTTTTGGAACTCGCAGCAGATGGTGTTCGGCGATGGCGACGGGACGCTGTTCAACCGCTTCACCATCGCACTCGACGTGATCGGACACGAGCTCACGCACGGGGTCACAGAGCACGCAGCGGGTCTTGCCTATTCCGGGCAACCGGGCGCGCTCAATGAATCGGTGTCCGACGTATTTGGGTCGCTGATCAAGCAGTACGCGCTGAAGCAGACGGCGGACAAGGCGGATTGGCTCATCGGGGCCGGACTGCTGGCGAGCGGCGTTAAGGGGGTCGCGCTGCGCTCCATGAAAGAGCCGGGAACCGCTTACGACGATAAAGTGCTCGGCAAAGACCCTCAGCCGGCAGACATGACTCACTATGTGCACACAATGCAGGACAATCAGGGCGTTCACATCAATTCTGGCATACCCAACCGGGCGTTCTGTCTAGGAGCGCTCAACATTGGCGGCTATGCGTGGGAGAAGGCGGGGCGCATCTGGTACGAGACGCTGAACGACTCGCATATCAAGCCGAACACCAACTTCAAGACCTTTGCGAAGCTCACGGTCTCAAACGCCAATCGCCTGTACGGTTCGAGCAGCGCCGAAGCGAACGCGGTCAACAATGCTTGGGAAACGGTTGGTGTATTGTAAGTTGAGTGACTGGCGTATGGTCCGTCTGCTTGCCGGGCTCATATGCACGTGTCTTCTGACGTCTCCCTGTGCTTCCGATCCCCAGCAGGAGGAGCTGCCAATGCGCGCTGAACTGACGATTGATGGGGGCGTCGGTTTTTTTCCCGGACTTGCCCGACCTATCGCGCTCGACGAAAGCGATCTGTCGCCCGACGAGCGCGAGGAGTTTACGCGACTGGTATCCGCAGTACGCGCTCTGCCGGGCGCCGCGCCCGGAGCGGCGGTGAGAGCCGTGCCGGACGGGCGAACGTATCGCATCACCATCGCATCGGGAGACGGAAACTTTGAACTACGATGCGCTGATGCTGCCGTTCCACCAGCGTTTTCGGCGCTAATGATGTTCATCAAACAGCATGGGCATCGTTGAACAGGCGGCCTGTGAGCCGAGTTCACTGTCGCCTCAACACCACATGTCTGAGCGTTTGACGGAAGCTTGTCGCGCGCCTCGCCCACGCGTACCCCTACGCACTGACATCTTTGCAACTGGGCCGTAGGGCGCCCCTAATTGGCGAACCGACTGGCCCCTTTCGCAAGGCGGACAAATCAGACTCGAAGACGAATGTCGGCTGAGGGTGATGACGCGAGTAACACCATCGTCGGGGAAAGTTCGTTACCTGGGGCGGAGCCGATGTTCGAATGTCCGCCTGAGAGCACGGTCGAATGGCCGTTGGTGGCCGATACTATTTGCAAGGACTTCCCCCGAAAGTCAAGATCGGAGTGAGATTGGTTGGCGCCGGCAAAAGCACGACGCCAACGTCCTGGTGGTCCAGTTGGTTGGGCAGCCATAACACTTCTCCTTTCTCAGCTCAGGCTCGCACTCCGAAGCAATACCAGGAACAGGCTGCGTCTTTGCAAACGGCCTTGTTGCCCGAGATGTATCGGGCGGGCCACGATATGAGCCGCACAGGAGAACCCTATTTGAAAACCGGCGAACAGGCATGAGCTACCAGGCCCCATGCGGTAATGACTCGCCAACAGAATCGTCGGGTTCTTCTCCCGTTCGGTCCGACCTCGTCTTGCTATCGCGTCGAGCAGTAGCTGACTTTCAGGCTAACCGGGTCATGCTGTAGCGGATGGTAACGGCGGATGCATGGGATGGCGTTGCCACGCATCGGCGTCGTAATGTTCGCCCTTCGCGAGCATCGCCCACAGCATCTGGGCATGCTTGTTGGCAATTGCAATCAACGTCTTGTGATAGCCCTTGCGTTCATGAAGCTGTCTGATCCATCGTTGTAGCCGGCTTGCGTGCGTGGGGTCCGCACGCAACGCCGACTGCAACGTACTTCGGGCGCCCTGAACAAGCAGCGTGCGCAGATAGACGTTGCCGCGCAGGCTGATATGTCCCAGCCGGGTCTTGCCGCCTGAGCTGTGCTGCCGTGGTGTCAGGCCGAGCCAGGCGCCGAACTGCCGCCCATTTCTGAAGACCTTCGCATCGGGCACCGTGGCGGCCAGCGCACTCGATGTTACCGGACCGATGCCGAGCAGTTCGCCGGCGCGTTTGGCGACATCGCTGTTTCTGGCGTGAGTGGCGATCTGCTGGTCGCAGCGAGCAAGCCTCAGGTTCAGCGCGACCAGTTGTTCGCGCACCTCGAGCAACATAGCACGCACCGGGTTAGGCAGTCTGGCTTCTTCGATCAGTGTGGGCAACGCGCCCAGAAAGCGATCGGCTGAACGTGCAATCACCACGCCAAATTCAGCCAGCAATCCGCGCGTGCGATTAAGCAGCGAGGTACGTTCTTCCTGCCAGCCCTGACGTACGCTGTGCCAGGCGAGAATGGCCTGCTGGTCGACGGACTTGATTGCTACAAAGCGCATGGTTGGCTGCCGTGCGGCAATAGCGATTGCTTCAGCATCGGCTGCGTCGTTCTTGCCGCCGGGCCGGAACGGTTTGACGAATTCGGGTGGAATAAGGCGAGCGATATGACCGCGGGCTGAAAACCAGCGTCCCCCGTGGTGCGAGGAACCGCAGGCTTCCATTGCGACGCGGCATGGCGACAGCTGCTCGGCCCATCGCATGAACGCTTCGCGCCGTAGCACGCGTCGCTGCAAGACGGCACCGGTAGCATCAAGCACGCAGACCGCGAAGATGTCCTTTGCCAGGTCGATGCCGACAGTAGTAAGCTGGTCCATGACTTCCCCCTCCTGTTCCGATTGATGGATGGCACCTCAATCATGGCACTTGATGCCCGCGACTTCAGCGTCGCACCGGGACGGGGAAGTCCCTCACATTTGAGAAAGTCTTGTTTTGGTCGAGGGCGCAGAAGTTGGCGCTACGTTTTCGAATTGTTGCACTCGGCAAAGCGGCAAACTTGAACGAGGCAACGATCGCCGTTGCTCTTCATGCAACTCCGGAAACTGCACGGAGATCAGAGTCACCCCTGCTCGCGCGGCACTAGGCGTTCCGCCATTTGAGTACACAGCCGCTCGACGAACACGAAGTCAATCACCTGATGCAGCCGGCGCTTGAGGCCTGGGTGCTCGGCAGCGACGCATATTGCGAGTGGGCGGCGCAGACTGCCAACCGGCGCTTGATGCCTCTGCTGCTCCGCGACCGGCCGCGCAAGGTTCGCACGACGAGCGGCTCCATCAAGGCGAGCTGAAAGGGCATCGGTGGTTTGACGGACGACATGCACGACTCACGATGATTTTGTTACTTCGCTATCCTATTTAGTTTATCGAATCGCAACGGTGCGGCCTGACACGGCAAGGCAGGTTGTCATAGATAGGCGACATCCACCAGGCTGAACAATAGTACATTCCTCGGCGTTTGACAGGTCCGCCTGACCGCCGCTTTATTTCGGCGCGCAATTTAACAGAAGCTAAAAAGATCCTCCTTTTGAACCATCATCGGCGGGAATTCACGGCATGAAATTCAAGCACGCTCAATCGGCGGCGCAATTCGTCCTGGCAGGTAACTCTTGCAGAGATGTCTTACCGTCGCGCGTGTTTTGAAAGCGGCGCGACTGGAACATGAATGTCTTTTCTTCTATAAATGAATCGTTAGTTACCCTTGAAAGCGCGCTCTTCGATCGGGCGGGAACGGGCGTGGACGGCACGGATGTCCGGCCATCACTCGGAAAGGGAGTAAGCGCATGGCCGAAGCCGCGAATTCACAATCCGGGCGCGGAATCAGAATTCTGATCGTGAGTCTGGTGCGCCTGATGCGCGAAGGACTGGCGTCGCTGCTCGCGCAACATCCGGGGGTCGAGGACGTCTGCGCCGTGGCCGATGCCGAAGCCGCGCTCGCGACCCTCGGCCATTTCCATCCGACGCTCGTTCTGCTGGACATCGCCGGCGAAGACGGCCTCGCCGCCGGGCGCCGGCTCGTGAGCGCGGCCCCCGCGCTGCATATTCTCGGCTTCGCGGCGCGGGCGCGCGAGCATGACGTTCTCGCGTACGCGCGCTGCGGCGTGAGCGGCTTCGTTTCATGCGATGCATCGACCCAGGATCTCATCGAGGCTCTGTTGCAAATAGGGTCCGCGAATCGGTTAGAGTTGTCGGAGCAAAACGAACTGATGACCCGCGATGAGCAAGCTGAAGAGTCTGGAGGAGCTGTTCGGTGGACGCCATTTTGATCGGGAGATCATCATCCTGTGCGTTCGCTGGTATCTGCGCTACAAGCTCAGCCTGCGCGATCTGGTGGAGATGATGGCCGAACGGGGATTATCGCTGGCTCACACGACGATCCTGCGCTGGGTGAGACGTTATACGCCCGAGTTCGTCAAACGCTGGAACCGCTTTGCTACGCCAGCTGGTCGCTCGTGGCGCGTCGACGAGACCTACCTGAAGATTCGCGGCAAATGGGTGTACCTGTACCGGGCGGTGGATCGGGCTGGCCAGACGGTGGACTTCATACTTAGGGCGAGGCGCGACGTGGCCGTGGCCAAAGCCTTTTGCAGCAAGGCTATCAGGCATCAGGGCCGGTCGCCGGAGACCGTCACGCTCGATGGCTATGCTGCCTCGCACCGCGCGGTGCGCGAGATGAAGGCCGATGGTCTGCTGCCTGAAGACACGAAGGTCCGGTCGTCGAAATATCTGAACAACGTGATCGAGCAGGACCATCGCCACATCAAATCCAGAACGAATGTGATGCTTGGTTTCAAACGGTTCAGGAGCGCCGCGACCACGATTTCAGGCATCGAACTGACGCATCGAATTCGCAAGGGCCAGTTCGATCTCGCGAAGCTCGGCCTCAAGGATGCCGCTGCACCCACTATATGGAATGCTGTCCTGTCCACTCGATAAGGTATCCTCCTTATAGAAAACTTCTCAACCGCCTTACCTATTTGCACCAGAGCCCTCGATGCTGCTGCCGCTCACTTATGCGCTGCATCCTATTCCCGCGATCCTGATGCTGGCCGGCATCTTCTACGGATCCCGCGAAGTACTCGTGTTCGGCGTAGCGGGTGCAATCTTCCTGGCACTCGACTTTCCCATTGCGCCGATTCTTCTTGGTTATGTCCTGGGTCCGATGGCCGAAGAAGATTTCCGTCGCTCTCTTTTGCTGTCGCATGGGGACCTTGCCATCTTTGTGCACAAGCCGATCAGTGCAGCGTTCCTCAGCGTTTGCCTGCTGCTGGTACTCGCGCAGTTCGCGCTGGCGCTGCGTCGAAGCTGGACGAGCAGGAAGGAGCGTGAAGAAAACAGACTACGAAATTCGTTGAACGGGACCGAACCCCTGCACACGCACTCGTCGACTCGTGGCTGAAGCGGGCGGAATTCGGTCCATCCGCTAACTCGATGACATCAGCCGCCGAGCGACGACGCCATGCGTGAGCGGGGCCCGCCCGGCTCACGCTTTCGAGGCATCAGTAGCGATGCCGCATTCCAATCCTCACGACGCCCTGATGGTTTGTCGGCGCCGAGCGACACCTGATGATACGTAGCGCCTCCGAGCCGTCCGCGGTTCGTGCTGCTGATGCGCCTGCCCTTCTTATAATCGTACGCGGCGCCGATCAACCGCGATGGCGTCAGGTGGTACTCGCCGTTGACTTCGGCGTCGTTGTAATGCGTGCTGCCGGCGAAGCCGAGCGGGTCGGTCCCGAACTCGTGTCGCCGAGACCCTTGAACGCCGTGTTCGTCCCAGTGATGCCGGCGCGCGCCGGCCCGAACTGATAAGCGCCGCCCGCCGCGATCGACTGATGCGTGGACGCGGAGGCGAATCCGGACAGCGACGGCGCAGTACCCAGATTCGAACCCGGCACCCCGTTGATCGTCGCAGCCACCGTTGCGGCCGCGCCGAAGTACGACACGTTCGGGTTGTGGCGTTGACGTACGGGCCGCCCGGCGCGAACGGCCCGTAGGTGTAGCCGCCGCCGGCGCTGTAGATCTGGTTGCGGCCCACGGAGCGCAGGCTCAACTGAAACCTGAAATACCAACGCACCGCGCAATGGATGACGACGCCTGGAAAGCGGTGGCGGTAATAGGGCGGCTCCGAATTCTTCATCGTCTCACTCTTCCTGCATATCCAGTTACCCTGAGAGTGCGCGTATCAGGTATTCGACCTACCAGCGGGCCTAGAAATACTTCATACACTCCCAAGAAAAAATGACTTGTTCCAATACCTGCTCCGGCCTAGTCTGCTGTACCAGGGGACAGATACGCCGTTGACCATGGTCGCGAATCAATCGAGGTTGGCGCGACGGAGACGGCTGCTCGCATGAGAGATACGTAATCCCGCTTCGCGATCCATTCTTTTTGGGGAACACATGTCAAAAACAAAAGTCGCCATTATTGGTTCTGGAAATATCGGCACCGATCTGATGATCAAGATCCTTAGGTACGGCCAGGATCTCGAGATGAGCGTGATGGTCGGCATTGATCCCGACTCAGACGGACTGGCGCGCGCCGCTCGTATGGGCGTGAGCACCACGTCGGCCGGTGTCGAAGGCCTCGTTCGCATGCCGGAGTTCAATGATATCGGCATCGTGTTCGATGCGACCAGCGCGTCGGCTCATATCAGGAACGAAGCATGCCTGAGAAGCCACAAGCCCGATATCCGTATCATCGATCTCACCCCGGCGGCTGTCGGTCCATATTGTGTGCCGGTAGTCAATCTCGATACACACGTGCATCGGCCCAACCTCAATATGGTCACATGCGGTGGGCAAGCGACGATTCCTGTCATCTGGGCGGTTTCGCGTGTGACGCCAGTTCACTATGGCGAGATCGTCGCCTCGATCGCGAGCAAATCGGCAGGCCCGGGTACCCGGGCCAACATCGACGAATTCACCGAAACCACGTCACGAGCAATCGAAATGGTCGGTGGTGCGCGGCGAGGTAAAGCCATCATTGTTCTCAACCCGGCCGAGCCGCCGCTGATCATGCGTGACACGGTATTTTGCCTCGCTGAGCCTGGTGACGACATCGCGCGCACCCAGGCCCGCATCGCCGATTCAATCGCGCAGACGGTTCGCGATGTACAGGCCTATGTGCCGGGATACCGTCTGAATCAACAGGTGCAGTTCGAGGTGATCGATGCGGCGAAGCCCGTCAACGTTCCGGGCATCGGACCGCTTTCCGGCCTGAAAGTCAGCGTATTTCTCGAAGTGGAAGGCGCCGCGCACTATCTGCCCGCCTACGCCGGAAATCTCGACATCATGACCAGCGCAGCACTCGCCACCGCGGAGCGCGTCGCGAGCCGCATTGTACGCACCGGCACGACAATCGCATGACAGGAATGGGATATCAATCGTGAAGCACAAGAAACTTTATATTTCCGACGTCACCTTGCGCGACGGCAGTCACGCTATTCGCCACCAATACAGCCTGAAGCAGGTCAGGGATATTGCCCGCGCTCTGGATGAAGCGAAAGTCGACTCCATCGAAGTCGCACACGGCGACGGCCTGGCAGGCTCAAGTTTCAATTACGGGTTCGGCGCACATACGGATCTCGCCTGGATCGAGGCGGTGGCTGAGACCGTCAAACACGCAACGGTGGCTACCCTCCTTCTGCCAGGCGTCGGCACCGTGCACGACCTGAAGTCCGCCTACGCGGCAGGGGCGCGCGTGGTGCGCGTCGCCACTCACTGCACCGAGGCCGATGTCAGCAGGCAGCATATCGAAACGGCCAGAAATCTCGGTATGGACACCGTTGGCTTTCTGATGATGAGTCACATGAATACGCCGCAGGGTCTCGCGCAACAGGCCAAACTGATGGAGAAATTTGGCGCGACTTGCATCTACGTGGTGGATTCGGGCGGGGCGCTTAGCATGAACGACGTGCGCGAAAGATTCATCGCGCTCAAGGACGTACTCGAGCCCGAGACGGTGACCGGCATGCACGCTCACCATAATTTGAGCCTTGGTGTCGCGAACTCGATTGTGGCGGTTGAAGAAGGATGTCTGCGCGTCGATGCGAGTCTGGCAGGCATGGGCGCCGGCGCTGGCAACGCGCCGATCGAGGTGTTCATTGCCGCCGCCGAGCGGCTCGGCTGGAATCACGGCTGCGACCTTTACAAACTGATGGACGCTGCCGACGACATCGTTCGCCCGCTGCAGGACCGGCCAGTCCGCGTCGACCGCGAGACATTGGCGCTCGGCTATGCGGGGGTCTACTCTTCCTTCCTGCGGCACGCCGAGTCTGCCGCCGCGACGTATGGTCTGAAAACCGTCGATATCCTCGTGGAATTGGGCCGCCGCCGCATGGTCGGAGGCCAGGAAGACATGATCCTCGACGTCGCACTCGACCTGCTGAAGCACGGCCCGGTTTCGGGGGATCCCCGCCCATCCGCCTGAGGCGAAGCCCGCTTTGTTTCTCCAGCCGTTGCGTGCTGCGGTTGCGTGCGGCTCCGCGCGCTTTACTGCATATCCGTTATGGTAATGTGACGCCTGGAACGAAACGAAGAGATGATTTCAATGTCACGGCCGCTCCCTCCTCTTAACGCGCTTAGGGCGTTTGAAGTCGCCGCCCGGCATCTGAGTTTTACGCGAGCGGGGGAGGAGCTTTGCGTGACCGCTGCGGCCGTGGGCCAGCAGATCAAACTCCTTGAAGATGCACTGGGTTTCCCGCTGTTTCACCGCAGGCCGAAATCGCTTGAATTGACCGACGCGGGCAAAGGCTATCTTCCTGCAATTCAAGGTGCTTTCCAACAGATCGCCGAAGCAACGCATCTGCTTCATCAAAAACGGAAACGGCCGACACTCAAGATCAGCATGCCGCCTACGTTCGCGGTGAAATGGTTTTTGCCTCGCCTTGAGCGGCTGATGAAGGCGTGCCCCGACTTCGACACGAAAGTCACGACATCCGCCGAGCCTATCGATTTCGCCCGGGTCGATTTCGACCTGGCCATCCGGTTCGGCAAGGGCGTCTATTCGGGTTTCCATTCCGAGCAATGTCTTTCCGTCGAGGTTTTCCCTGTCTGCAGCCGCGCGCTACTAGAAGGGGACCATCCTCTGCGCACGCCTGGCGACCTGAAACATCACACTCTGCTGCACGACGAAAGCACGTACAGCGATGGCAGCACCAACCCGGACTGGGCCACCTGGCTGCGCTCGGCTGGCGTGGAAGGCGTGGATGCCACCCGCGGCCCATCCTTTTCGCCAAGCCATCTGGTGATCAACGCAGCGATTGACGGGCGTGGAGTGGCATTGGTCAAGAACAGCTGGGTAACGGACGACCTCGCTAGCGGAGTTCTGGTCAGGCCGTTTGAGCGCAGCCTGCCGGTCGAGTTTGCGTACTACGTCATTTACCCCGAGTCACGGGTGGCCGACACTTCAACTCTCCAGTTCGTGGCCTGGCTCCATCACGAGGTCGCAGCGGACAGCTAGCCGTATGCCGCTGAGCGGCACAATGGCGCGCTGGGCTCAGAGCCCCGGCCGCCTTACTGCCTTCACCGTCGCTGAGGCTCCTGCATGGACAGCTTCGAGCGCTGCGCGCGCCCGCACCTGGTATTGTCATGCAAGCGCCGCATCAGCGCAGCGCCCTCGCCTACTATCCCGCGCCTGAATGCCAGCACGCAGACCACGAAGAGAAAGCCGGTGACGATAGTGACCGACTCGCCGAGCGACCTGAACCAGTCGATATTTGTCAGCACCGATAGCCAATTGCCGAGACTGTCCAGTTTGTTCTGGAGCGCGACGATGAGCACCGCGCCGATGATCGGACCGTCGATCGTGCCGACCCCGCCGATCAGCGTCATCAGCAGCACGAGACCCGACGTACCCCAATGCACGTCCGTTAGTGTTTCAAAACCCAGCACTTCCGCCTGCAATGCGCCAGCAAGACCCGACAACGCAGCGGAAAGAACAAACGCGAGCAGCTTGTACCGGTCAACGTCATAACCCAGCGAGATGGCTCGCGGCTCGTTCTCTTTGACGGCCTTCAATACCTTGCCGAACGGCGAATGCACGATGCGAAAGATCAACGCGAAGGCGCCTGCCGTGAACGCCAACACCACGTAATAAAAAGTGGTGTCGTTCGACAGGCCAATCACGCCGAGCAAATGTCCGCGCGGCACACCCTGCATGCCCTCTTCACCACCGGTTGCAGGCGTATGCAGGCACGCGAAATACACCAGTTGGGCGAGTGCCAGCGTAATCATCGTGAAATAAATGCCCTGCCGGCGGATCGCCAGCACGCCCATTACAGCGCCAATCGCGGCCGCGCCGCCGACCGCCGCCAGCAGTGCCGCTTCGAGCGGCCAACCCATCGGGCCGAGCAGATAACCGAACACATAGCCAGCGACGCCGAAAAATGCAGCATGACCAAAAGACAGCAGGCCTGCAAATCCGAGCAACAGATTGAACGCGCACGCAAACAACGCGAAGCACAGCATTTTCATTAGCAGTACAGGATAAACGACCGCTGGCGCGGCCAACGCGATCGCCAGCATGATCGCGTACTTGAACTTCATATCCATTTCGCGCCTCTCCTAGTTTCTTTTTCCGAACAGGCCTGCAGGCCGGACAATCAGGACAATCGCCATGACGATGAAAACGACCACATCCGATAACGGGGGGTAGACAAGACGTGTCAGTCCCTCGATCACGCCCAGACCGAGTCCCGTCACGATGGCGCCAACGATCGAGCCCATCCCCCCGATAACGACGACCGCAAACACAATAACGATGAGGTTCGAGCCCATCAATGGAGAGACCTGTACCACCGGCGCCGCGAGTACACCGGAAAACGCTGCCAGCAATGCACCGAACCCATAGGTGAGCGTCACCATGCGTGGCACGTTGATGCCGAATGCCTCCACCAGCTTCGGGTTCTCCGTGCTCGCGCGCAGCCGGCCGCCCAGGCGCGTTTTCTCGATCAGGAACCAGCTGCCGAAGCAAACGAACAGGGATGCAGCGACAACCCATGCACGGTAGACCGGCAGGATCATGAAGCCGATATCGAATACGCCAGACAGTGACGGTGGAACTGCGTAGCGCTCTCCAGACACGCCGTAGGCCGACCGGAACAGCCCTTCCACCATGAGCGAGAGGCCGAACGTCAACAGCAACCCGTAAAGCGGATCGAGCTTGTAGAGCCGCCGTAACAGCACACGCTCCACGATCATCCCGAAAGCGGCCACTAATATTGGCGCGACGAACAACATCGTCCAATAGCCCACGCCCGCATAACTGAGGCCCATCCACGCCACGAACGCGCCCAGCATATACAACGCCCCGTGCGCAAAGTTGATCACATTCAACAGGCCGAAGATAACTGCAAGTCCCAACGCGAGTACTACGTAAAACGAGCCATTCACCAGCCCAAGGAGCAACTGGCTCAGAATCACCGGTAGCGACATGCCGAACATATTCGCCCTTTCATTTATACGCCGAGTAATGTGTGCAATGCGGACATCTTCGACAGAAGATCCGACGCATCGAACGACTCCACGATCTCCCCGTGTTCCATGACGTAGAACCGGTCGGTCAAAGGCGCCGCGAAGCGGAAGTTCTGCTCCACCAGCAAAATGGTGTAGCCGGCACGCTTGAGCGTGACGATCATTCGCGCGAGCGCTTGCACGATAACCGGCGCCAAACCCTCGGAAATCTCGTCCAGCAACAGCAGTCTCGCGCCGGTGCGAAGGATCCGCGCGACCGCTAGCATCTGCTGCTCGCCACCAGAAAGAAGCGTTCCCCGGCTCGCTCTTCTGTCCGCGAGGTTCGGGAACATTGCGTAGATTTCTTCAAGCGTCATGCCCGGATGGACCTTGGAAAGCGGCGGTGGCAGCATCAGGTTCTCCTCTGTCGACAGTCCCGAGAAGATGCCTCGTTCCTCTGGGCAATAGCCGACGCCCAGATGTGCAATGCTGTAGGTCGGAAGATTGATTGCCTCCGTGCCGTTGATCCGGACCGAACCCTCGCGAGCTCCCGTCAGCCCCATGATGGCCCGTAGCAGCGTGGTGCGGCCAGCGCCATTACGTCCAAGCAGCGCGACCACTTCACCCTGCTTCACCTGCATGCCGACGTTATGCAGGATGTGCGACTCTGCGTACCAGGCATCGAGGTTCGATACGTCGAGCGCATAGCCCGAAACGCGAGTCGCACCGCGTGACGCGGCCGAACGGACATCGATATCCAGCATCAGTGCACCCCCGCGAGCGTCTGCGGGCCGCTGCCCATATAAGCTTCAATCACGCGCTCGTCCGCGGAAACTTCCGCATACGTGCCTTCGGCCAGCACGCTGCCGCGCTGCAGCACCGAGATCCTGTCGCAAATACCCGCGACGACCGTGAGATTGTGTTCGACCATCAGGATCGTGCGGTCCGCAGAAATCTTTTTGACCAGCTCGGCAATCCGGTCGACGTCCTCGTGTCCCATTCCCTGGGTCGGCTCGTCCAGAAGCATCAGTTCCGGGTCCATGGCCAAGGTCGTCGCGATTTCGAGCGCACGCTTGCGGCCGTAAGGCAAATCAGCGGCGATATCGTGCGCGAATGCAACCAGATTCACAGAGGCAAGCAGGTCCATGGCGCGATCGTTCAGGCAAGCGATGCTGCGTTCGCTGCGCCAGAAATGAAACGACGTGCCGAGCTTGCGCTGCAAGCCAATGCGCACGTTGTCGAGAACCGACAGATGCGGGAAGACCGCGGAGATCTGAAACGAGCGAATGACCCCTTGTCGAGCGATCTGCGCGGGCGTGGCATCCGTGATGTCGCGCCCTTTGAATACAATCGCCCCGGCGCTCGGGGTGAGGAATTTGGACAGCAAATTGAAGAACGTCGTTTTGCCGGCGCCGTTCGGACCGATCAGGGCATGGATATGTCCGCGGCGGACTTTGACGCTGACATCATTCACGGCAGTAAATCCGTTGAAATGCCGGGTCAGGTTTCGCGTCTCGAGAATGACGTCGACCACTGGCTGCTCCAGTTGTTCGTTTATACCGTGAGGCGTCGGCGACGACGCCCCGTTGCGCTGCGCTGCGTTGCGTTGCGTTCGTACGCCGCCTGCGGTGAGCTGGCTATTGCGCCGGTGCGGTCGCGCGCTTGCCCGCTTCGGCCGCGCCTGCATACAGAATCTGCAGTTGCATATCGACAGCAGCGGCGTGGCGCGCCATCGCCTCCGGATGAAAGTCCGATTCCGGCGCCGGCGCGAGGACGAAATTACCGTGCCTGTCTTCGCCGCGCACCAACGTCGCACTGTCGGGCAAACCAGTGGTCTGGTAAGCGTGCGTGGGGATATAGCGGATCGCAAAGCCGACTCGCGGAAAGTCCGCTTTGTTAGGCTCGGAGCCGTGAAAGAGCCGCACATTGTGAATCGACGCTTCGCCCGGCTGCAGGATGACGTCCAGCACATCATCTTCGTTGACCTCAACAGCGATTTCCTGGCCACGGGTCAGGAAATTGTTTTCGTCGAAGGTATCGATATGCGGCACCTGCGTTTTGTGACTGCCGGGCACCACGCGCAGACAGCCGTTCTCGACCACACTGGGCGTCAGCGCAAGCCATACGGTTAGCACTTCATTGGTTGACATGCCGTAGTAGGTGGAGTCCTGATGCCAGGACACGAAGCGCGGATCGTGCGGCTTCTTGGCAAAGAACTGCGAGTTCCAGCACAGAATGTCCGGACCGAGAATATCTTCGACCGCGTCGAGGATTGTCGGATGGCGTACTAGCTCCGCAAGCCAGGTCACCAGCATGTGCGAGTTGTGCAACTGATTGTTGTTACGCGACATCTTCGCGCCATAGCGCTCCTGCAAATCCATGAAGCGCCCGAGAAGATCGTTCGCATCGGCCGGCGTCATAGCCTTCACCGGAAAATGCACCCCTTCTTCCTTATAACGGTCGATCTCCGTCTGGCTCAATAGTTTTGGCATATGTCCTCCTAATTAATGCAAACAGGTACCCATCCACGTCACTGACCGCGAAACGCCTTGTTCAGGTCGTCACCGCGGCCGCCTCCTCCACGACGCCGTCAGCCACGAAAGCGTCGATTTCGTCATCGGTATAGTTGTATTCGCGCAGCAGTTCACGCGTGTGTTCGCCGAGCAGCGGCGACGGACGAGTGATCTGCGTCGGGGTTTCGGAAAAGTGGACCGGGCAGCCCAGCGCTCGCGTCGGTCCGGCCTGCGGATGCACCAGGTCGACGACCATGTTGCGCGCCAGCGTCTGCGGATGCTCGAGCGCTTCCTCCACTGTATGCACGGGACCGACCGGCACACCTGCCTTATCGAAAGCCGCGATCCATTCGTCGCGGGTACGCGTGACGAGAACGCACGTCATCTCCGCAACCAGCACCTCGAGATTTTCCATTCGCGCCATATTGGTGGCGAACCGCGGATCGGCTCGCCATTGCGGACGCTCGAGCACATCGGCAATACGCTCCCAATTCGCCTGATTTGCCCCACCGATATTGATCCAGCCGTCGCTTGCGCGAAACGCCTGATACGGTGCGGTCAGAAGATGAGCCGAACCCGTCGGGCCGGCCGACTTGCCTGTGGCAAAGTAGATCGCCGCATGCCAGTACATTTGCTGGAGCGCCGCCTCGATCAGCGAGGTGTCGACGATCTGCCCCTGGCCGGTTTTCAGCTTGTGCGCGTAGGCGGCCGCGATACCGACGACACTGAGCACGCCGGCGTTAATATCCGCGATCGAATTACCGGTCTTCGCCGGCGGTCTGCCGGGCTCGCCAGTTACCGACATAAGGCCGGAGAAGCCTTGCGCCACCAGATCGAAACCGCCTTTGTCCCCGTATGGCCCATCCCGGCCATAGCCCGAGATCGCGCAATAGATCAGGCCGCTATTGATTTTGGACAGTACGTCATATCCAAGCCCAAACTTCTCGAGCGTGCCGCGCCGGTAGTTTTCGATCAGTACGTCAGTGTCGGCCACCATTCGCTTCAGGATCTCTTTGCCTTGCGCGTGCTTCAGGTTGACCGCCACGCCACGCTTGTTCCGGTTGAGCATCATGAAGGCCGCCGACACGCCGTTCACGCGCGGTTCGCCATAGCCACGCGAGTCGTCGCCACCAGGCAGCTTTTCGACCTTGATGACGTCAGCGCCCATATCCGCCAGCATCATTCCGCAGGTAGGCCCCGCCATGATCTGGGCCAGCTCTAACACCCGCATTCCGGCAAGCGGTCCGGCGTGTGAGGAATTCGTTGTCATGGTTTCCTTCGTTCCATTGGGGGTTATCTGCCGACGAAGTCGGGACGTTGCTTGGCGAGAAACGCCTGATAGCCGATGCGGAAGTCCTCCGTGTCGAAGCAGTCGAAGCATTCGTCGTATTCGGCGTCGGAGATGGCCACGGGCGCCGCCAGACGGCGCACGAATTTCTTGTGCCAGCGCGCGGCCAGGGGCGCCCCTTCGGCGACCCGCTGCGCCGTTGCCCATGCTTCCTCTGCGACCCGGTCGTCGGCGACCACGCGCGACACGAGTCGCTTTTCTTTTGCCTCGGCGGCGCCGAACACGCGGCCCTCCAGCAGGATTTCGAGTCCGACATCCGGACCCGTGAGGCGGATCATCGGCGCCATCTCCGTATACGCTTCGACCAACCCGAGGTTTTTTACCGGCGCGCCGAACCGGCTCGACTCCCCGCAGATGCGCATGTCGCATAGCGCGGCGAGCACCAGGCCGCCGCCAACGCACACGCCGTGAATCTGCGCGACGATCGGATGACGGCAGTTTTCTATCGCGGCGGCCGCTGCGTGAACCACACGGCCGTATTCAGCGGCACGGGCCTTGTCGCATCGATCGGTTTCAAACTCCGAGATATCGGCCCCGGCGCTGAACGCCTTTTCACCCGCGCCACGCACAATGATGCAGCGCAAAGAATCGTCGGACGACAATGCGGTAAAGGCCACGTCGATCGCTTTCCACATCGGCTTTGATACCGCGTTAAGCCTTTCGGGCCGGTTGAGCACGACCGTGGCCACCGCACCGCTGCGCTCGACCTTGATGAAATCAGACATACCTTCTCCTCTGAAGACGGATCACGGGGCAATGGACTGATTCGCCATCAGTTCATCGCTGCCACAGAATGCGTAGTCGTTAGACGACCGGACGGCCACCGTCGACCATCAACGTGCTTGCGGTTATATACGAAGCCTCGTCAGACGCCAGCCAAAGAATGGGATAGGCAACCTCACGCGGATCGGCCCAACGTCGCATCAGGCAACCGTCGATGTCAGCGGTACGCAAATCTTCAGCGGACTGCCCGTTGGCTTGCGCTTTTGCGACATGAAACGGCGTCAACGTGAAGCCAGGACATACGGCGTTGGCACGGATACCGTTAGGTGTCTCTTCGAACGCGAGCGTGCGCGTCAGGGCCAGGATCGCAGCCTTGGTAGCATCGTATTGGCCCATGCTGGGCCGGCCGGTCACCGCATACGTCGAAGAAATATTGATGATGCTGCCTTGCCGGGATGCGCGCATCGCCGGAATCACCGCCTTCGACATGAACGCATAACTCAGCAGGTTGACGCCGAGAATCTCCTGCCAGGATTGCGCCGATGCTTCCGCAAGTGGCGAGTAACTGCGGATCCCTGCGTTGTTTACAAGTACATCGATGCGCCCGAACCCGTCCAGTGTCTTTGCTGCGATATCCGCGGCCGATATCTCATTAGCGACGTCGGCAATCACGGTG
Organism: Paraburkholderia kirstenboschensis; assembly: GCF_032806925.1. Taxonomy (NCBI): domain Bacteria; kingdom Pseudomonadati; phylum Pseudomonadota; class Betaproteobacteria; order Burkholderiales; family Burkholderiaceae; genus Paraburkholderia; species Paraburkholderia kirstenboschensis. Next base: position 835,977 of record NZ_CP136511.1, read on the forward strand.
AGAACGGTTGCGCCGGGAACGGTGTCGCGGATCCTCGCCGCCGCGTCATCCAGTGCCACTCCGTCGCGATCCACGAGTACGACTTTGCCGCCCTCTTCGCAGAAAACCGTTCCCGTCGCTGAGCCGATCCCGCCTGCGCCGCCGGTCACGATGGCGACCTTGTCTTTGATTCGATTGCCCACTGCCATTCACTCCAATGTCAGAAAAATCCCCGGTCAGCAATCGTCGCGCGTGACTGTTTGCGCGTCGATCCTGTAAAACCTGGCGGCGTTGCCGCAGAAGAACCGATCGAGATCGATCTCCGAAAAATCGCTGAGAATGGTCAGGAGTCCATCGACGATCGTTTCATAGGAAGCGCGCAATGTAGAAACCGGCCAGTTGCTACCGAACATACAACGCTCGATGCCGAAGATCTCAATCGCCTCCCGCACCACTTGCCGGTTCCCCTCGATACTCCACGGAGCAGCAGGCAAACCCAGTTCAGATACCTTCAGCCACACATTGGGATGGGCAGCGACCGCCTCCATGCCGCTGCGCCACGCGGCGAGCCCTTCCGGGCTGCGGTCCCATGGAAAACCCGTGTGGTTCAATACGATCGCCGTCGCTGGGAAGTCGCGCGCCACGGCCGCCGCCTCGTGCAGATGCCAGCACGGCACACGCAGGTCCCATGAAAGCCCGTACTTCTCCAGCAGCGCAAATCCCCGTAGCCATCGTTCATCCTGCATCGAGCCCGATCGCCCCGGCGACATCTCTTCACGGCTCGGCGCGCAGACCGGTTTCGAGCGAACGCCGCGGAACAATGACGATTCAAGATGAGCGAGCAACCGTTCTTCGCATTCGGGCCGATCGAACCAGACGTGACCGACGATGGCACTCGGTAAGCCCCTGGCGCGATTCAATTCGGTCAGCCAGCGCGTTTCCCCGACCTGATCGGTACGCTCGCGCTCCGCTTCGATATGCACGGTCCCGACGACCGTGAACTTTGCCGATGCGGCGCGGTAATCATCCGGCAGATAGTTGCGGGCGCGCAGTGACGAGTAGTCCGAAAGAAAGAAATGCGGATCGACCGCCGTCGACAGCCACGGATAGTGCGCGGACTCGAGATCCCAAAAGTGGTGATGGGCGTCTAGAATCCGCTGTTGACGCAAACGAATCATGTGGCGCTCTCCGATATTGAACGCGTGCTAGTTCGCGATACGAGCGTGGTCGCGCAGCTGGCTCACTTCCACAACGCGCACTTCGATTCGCCCTTGGAGATGAAGGCCTGATCGCCCGGAATCGTCTGAACCCACTTTTCGTAATCCCACGGATACTTGGACTCGGCCGGGGTTTTGACACGCATCAGATACATGTCGTGCACCATGCTGCCGTCGGGACGGATCACGCCATTGGTCGTGAAGAAGTCGTCGATCTTCGTTGCTCGCAGTTTCGCCATCACCTTGTCGGGATCGGTGCCCACCAGGCTGACCGCATTTAGATAGTTCGACACCGCCGACGCGTCTCCCGCCTGAAACATGCCGGGCATCTTTTTGACCGTGGCAAAGTAACGGCGCGCCCATTTGCGCGATGCGTCGCTCTGATCCCAGTACCATGCGTCGGTGAAATACATGTTCTGGGCGAGATCCAGTCCCAGCGAATTGATCTGACTGATCGGCATGACGATGCCCGCCAGCTTCATCGTCCTGTTGATCTGGAACTCGTGCGCACCCTTAATCGCGTTGACGAAATCCGTACCGGAATTGGCGAGGCCAAGAACTTCAGCCTTCGAAGCCTGTGCCTGCAAAAGAAACGACGAGAAGTCCGACGCCCCTAGCGGATGTCGGGCCTCGCCGATAACTTTTCCGCCATTGGCCTTGATGGTCGCCGCCGTTTCTTTTTCTAGCGAAATGCCGAATGCGAGGTCAGCCGTCAGAAAATACCAGGACTTGCCGCCTTGCTTGACGAGTGCCGCACCCGTGCCCCGCGCCACGGCCGCGGTGTCGAATACATACTGGATGGTGTACGGATTGCATTCCTCGTTGGTCAGCTGCATCGTGCCCGAACCGACGGAAATAAAGACTTTTTTCTTTTGAGCGGCAATGCCCGCCATCGCCAGCGTAGCCGAAGAGTTGGTTCCGCCCACCAACAAGTCGATGCCCTGGACGTCGAACCATTCGCGCGCTTTGCTGGCCGCGATATCAGCCTTGTTCTGGTGGTCTGCCACCAGCAGTTCGATCTTCTTTCCGCTGACGCTGCCACCCGCATCCGCGATCGCCATCTGGATCGCTTTGACGCCGCCGGGGCCATCGAGGTCCGCATAGTCGCCCGACAGGTCGGTAATAAAACCGATCTTGATGGTATTTCCCGCTGCGGATGCGTAACTCGAACAAGCAGCGGCCAGCAACGTGAAACTGGCAATAGCGAGCGCTTTTTTCGATTCTGTTTTCATTACTGCTGTCTCCATTAATTTTTTCGGTGCGTATCATTTATGTGCTGCTCGCATGCCGTCTGCCGGACCTCTTGATCGGGTCGGTCAGTTGTCCTTCCACTACTCGCCTACCTTAAAGATGCCTGACTCCGTTTCAATAGGTGCCTGCGACCAGGATGCTGGAATCGACAGCCTTCACATCGTCAAGACCGACAAAAGCCAGCGTGAGATCCAGATCCTGGCGGATGATTTCCAAGCAACGTGTGACGCCGCTTTCTCCTCGCGCGGCCAGTCCATAAAGAAACGATCGGCCGATATATCCCGCCTTCGCCCCCAGCGCAAGCGCTTTGAGCAAGTCCTGACCTGAGCGGATTCCGCCGTCGATATGAACCTCGGTCTCGCCCCCGACGGCATCGACGACGGCCGGCAACGCCGCTATGGTGGACGGGGCGTGGTCCATCTGCCGGCCCCCATGGTTCGACACGACAACGGCGTCCGCGCCGCTGTCGACCGCGAGTCGCGCATCCTCCGCGCACATGATTCCCTTGATGATCAATTTTCCGGGCCAGCGCCGCCTGATCCATTTTACGTCGTCCCAGGATAGCGTCGGATCGAATTGCTGGGACACCCACGACGACATCGACGTAATGTCCTTGACGTTCGCCGCATGCCCGACGATATTGCCAAACGTGCGGCGCTTCGTCCCCGCCATATCCAGACACCATCGCGGCTTTGACAACAGGCTCACAAGATTCGACACAGTCATTTTTGGCGGCACCGAAAGTCCGTTTCTGATCTCCTTCAGTCGCACGCCGTGAAACTGCAAATCGACGGTCACTACAAGCGCCGCACATTTTGCGGCCGCGGCGCGGTCGATCAGACGAACCATGAAGTGCCGGTCTCGCATAACATATAGCTGGAACCAGAACGGCGCGGAGGTATGTTCCGCAATGTCTTCGATCGAGCAGACGCTCATTGTCGATAGAACGAATGGGATACCGAACTTCTCGGCCGCTCTTGCACCTAATATTTCGCCGTCCGCCCTTTGCATGCCGGCAATGCCAGTGGGCGCGATCGCCAAGGGCATCGTCACTTCCTGGCCGGCCATTCGCGTCTTCAGATTGCGACGTTCGACGTTGACAGCAACGCGCTGCCTGAATTTCATGTGGCCGAAGTCCTCTGTATTGGCCCGATACGTCGACTCGGACCATGAGCCGGAATCGACGTATTCGTAGAACATCCGCGGCACCCTCTTCTCGGCGAGCACGCGCAAGTCTTCTATGGTGGCAATGACAGTCATGTTTTCAACCGTGGCGTGGTCAGCATGGCATCCCTACAGAACAGGTTGAAAACGAGTCTAGGGTTCGCCAATAGTCCGGTCAACGCACTATTTCTAACAGCGGGGAAAAGAAAACCTTTGGCCACTTGCCGCCCGCCGGCGCCATCGTTCTGGCCGGCGCCGGCGCAAGCGTTTGCGATGCCGCGTTTCGCGCTGGATTCGAGATGCGCGGGTGCCGCCCTTTGCTTGAGATAGTCTCAAGCGCATGCCAGACTCCCCGCGATGAACCGATTGCCCCCTCTCACAGCCGTATGTGCCTTCGAGGCAGTGGGGCGACGCCTGAGCATCACTGTCCGCGCAACTCGTTACCGTAACCGCTCACGCCCTAGAAAATCAGCCCCGCGCCCGAAAAGAGCGCCTGAGTATGTTTCGGATCGCTGAATCCCTGCTCCTCTTCCCATGGCTTGGTCACCCGTTCCTTCACGGCACTCGCATCGCAGTGGTTCGCTCGTCATGCTATTCGGGAGCTATCGGTTCTATCGGCTTGTCGCTACGCACGAGATCGAGCCCTTCGTCGCCCCCATGGAAATCGGCTTTGTCGGTCGATTCGCGAACGGCGCATACGCTTTTCTGGTTGCAGACCTCCCGATTTTCATGCCCTTCGTCCGCCGACTTCTTCCCAGGACATACCCCAGCCGCCGCAAATAAAATTAAATTTTCTTTGACCAATATAGAAAAATAATATTTCATATAGTCACTGCTCCCTAAAAAACCGCTGGAGACTGCTGTGTCACACAGATTTGCTGCCCGATACTTGATCGAAACCTCGCTCGACCCGCAGGATGCTGCCGCCGAGATGGCTGGCGAGTCGTCCACGGCCACGTTCGTTGCGATTCCTGGCGAACGTGCCTCGATTGCCGAAATGCACGGCGCACGCATCGATGAAATCGTAGACGTCGAAGCGCCGCTGGCGGGTTCCATCGCGCACCCGTCGGCGTCGTCGGTGCGCCGCTGCGAGGTCAAGCTGTCGTGGCCGCTGGAGAACACCGGCGCTTCGCTGCCGAACATGCTCGCCACGTTTGCCGGCAACATCTTCGACGTGCAGTCGGTCAATGCACTGCGGCTCATCGACGTCGAGTTGCCCTCGGTGCTCGCCGATACGTATCGGGGTCCGCAGTTCGGCGTGCAAGGTACGCGACGGATCACGCAGATCGAGGACATGCCCATCATCGGCACGATCGTGAAGCCGAGCGTCGGCCTGACGCCCGATGAGACGGCTTCGTTAGTGGGGCGGCTCGCCGATGGTGGGATCGACTTCATTAAGGATGACGAACTGATGGCGGATCCGCCGCACTGTCCGTTCGATCAGCGCGTCGACGCCGTGCTCGACACGCTGCGTCGCTACACGGAGCGCACTGGGCGCAAGGTCATGTACGCCTTCAACATCACGGGAGAAGTCGATCAAATGCTGCGTCGTCACGACAAGGTTCTGGCGGCCGGTGGCAACTGCGTGATGGTCAGCCTTAACTGGATCGGGGTGTCGGCACTGGCTCATTTGCGGCGGCACGCGCAGCTTCCGATTCATGGGCACCGCAACGGCTTCGGCACGATGAGCCGGGCGCCGGGCTTCGGCGTCGACTTTCGCGCATGGCACAAGCTTTTTCGGATCGCCGGTGCCGATCACATCCACGTGAACGGGCTGGACAACAAGTTTTATGAGCCGAACGAATCGGTGGTGCGCTCGGCGCGGGCCTGTGTTGCCCCGGTGTTCGCCGACTGCGGCCCTACGTGGCCCGTCATGCCGGTTTTCTCGTCGAAGCAAACAGTCTGGCAGGCGCTCGACACCTATCGCGCGATGAAATCGACGGATTTAATCTACGCATGCGGCGGCGGAATTCTCGGCCATCCCGACGGGATTGCATCAGGTGTGGAAAGTATCAAGGAGGCGTGGACCGCGGCGATTGAGGGCGTACCGCTCGAGGAGTATGCGCGCGCACGGCCCGCGCTCGCTCGGGCGCTTGGCGCTTTTGCAGCCTGAACCGCCATGCACGAAACGTCCATGTCGCCACGGCCTGGCGGTGCTCCGATCGCATTCTACGGTGACGATTTCACCGGAGCCGCGGGCAACCTGCTTGAATTTCATCGCAGAGGTTTGCGCGGCATCCTGTTTGTCCAGACACCGAGTCTGGAACGATTCAAGGAAGCCACCGCTAACCTGGATGTAGCAGGTGTGGCGGGTGTTGCGCGATCGTTGCCGCCGCACGCAATGGCTGCCGAAATCGAGCCGGCTTTACTGCTGTTCAAGGCGGCCGGCGCGCGAGTCATTCAATACAAGATTTGCGCGACCTTTGATTCGTCGCCAAAGCAGGGTAGCTTCGGCGCGGTCCTGGAACTGGCGCGGCGATGCCTCGGCGTTCAGAACGTTCCAATCGTCGCAGCGCATCCGGACTTCGGCCGATATACCGCGTTCGGTCATCACTTCGCGACTTATCGCGGCGAAGTTTTTCGCCTTGACCGCCATCCGAGCATGGCCGCGCATCCCGCTACGCCAATGCATGAGGCCGACCTGCGAGTCCACCTTGCGCAGCAAACCTCGTTGCCCATCGGCTTATGCGATTTCACCGAGCTGCGTTGCGCTCCGGTGGATCGGATTGTGGCGTTGGTCGACCAGCAGGATACGAGTGCGGTCACTGCGCTGGCGGCCACCGTGTTCGACGCGATCGAGCCTGCCGACCTGCGCAAAATAGCGCACGCCATCTGGTATGCCTCAGCGCGACGCCCTGTGTTTGCGATGGCATCGCATGGCCTCGCAGCAGGCCTCGCCGCGCACCTCGGCGATCAAGGTACAGAATCCGATGTCGGCGTGCCGCAACGCCCTGTAGATAGCATCGTGGTGCTGTCGGGAAGCTGCACGCCGCACACTGCCGCACAGATTGCCCATGCAAAATCGCAAGGGTGGCTGGTGCGGCGTCTCTCGCTCGCCGAACTCGCCGTACATGGCGAAAACCAACTCGCCGAATCGCTGGCGCTTGAGATTTGCAACGCGTTCGAGCGTAAGCAAAGCGTGGTGATCTACACAGCCTCCGGTCTCGACGACGCGAACATCGCAACTGGATCACATATATGCGAGCAGATGGGTGCGGAGTCCTCTGCGCTCATCGGCGGACTGTATGGAGCAGTGCTGCGGCGGGTGTCGGCGACGCTGCGTCTGCCGCGCTTCGTCGTGGCCGGCGGCGACACCTCCAGCCAGACGATGCGCCGGCTGGGCATCGACGCGCTCAGTGTCGATGCGATCAACCCGGCTTCCCAGGACGCATTCATGCGCATTCACGCCGCGAACGGAGCGCTGAACGGCGCACAAGTGCTCCTGAAAGCCGGTCAGAACGGCGACGACGATCATTTTGTGTTAGCCCGCGAGGGCCGGAATTGGCGCTGACCAACGAGTCCGGCCACGCTCTACGAGCCATCAAACCGGGTGTGTGCACCCGCCAACAGGAGACAGAGTAATGAAGCTCACGCAGGACCAGGTCAATCAATACAACGAAGCCGGTTTTCTGGTTTTGCCAGACGTCTTCTCAACCGATGAAGTCGACGTCCTGCGCCGCGAAGCCACCGATATCACTCAGGTGCAACGCCCCGAAATCTGGCGCGAGAAGAACGGGGCGCCGCGCACGGCATTCGGCTGTCACAAGTACAGCGACATTTTCCGTACGCTCTCCAGCGATGCGCGCCTCGTCGAGCCGGTTGAACAGCTGATTGGGGAACCGTTGTATATCCACCAGTTCAAGGTAAATCCGAAAGTCGCGTTCGACGGCGATACGTTCCCGTGGCATCAGGACTTCGTCACTTGGCATGAGGACGACGGCATGCCCGAGGCGCGTGCGATGAATATCGCGATCTTTCTCGACCATGTGTACCCGACCAATGGCGCGCTCATGTTTGTGCCAGCCAGTCATAAGCGCGGCATGGTGCCGACCACCCCGAAGGAAAACAACCGCCGCTGGATGGACCTGAAGGATGTGGAGAACGTGATTCGCTCCGGTAGCGATATTGAAGTCGCAACGGGTAACGCGGGAAGCGTTCTGATGTTCCATGGCAACGCCGTTCACGGCTCTGCGGGCAACATGACGCCGTTGCCACGCCGCATCGTGTATGTCACGTATAACGCTGTATCGAATGCCATTTGCAAGCCTACCCGGCCGGAATTTATCGCGCACCAGACGTTCGAGCCGGTGAGCGCCATGCCGCCCGAAGCGTTTGCCGAATACGTTAGCAGCCTTCACGGCTAACGTCGGCACGCGCCGGCTACATAAAACTGACAGGCGCGGTCAGCGCGCCCAGGAGACAACGATGGACCAGCACACAAAAAATCCGCTCGGCTCAAAACGCCGCATAGTGCTTAAAGCCAGCCTGGCGGCAGGCATCACGGCGGGCTTCGCCGCCATTCTGCCGCGCGGCGTCCGGGCGGCCGAGTTCAACTACAAGTTCGCCACGGCGCTCGACGCGGGGCATCCATTGAACAAGCGGGCAGGCGAAGCGCTAGAACGCATCCGGGCCGCCACGAATGGTCGCCTCGACATCAAGCTTTTCCCTGCCAATCAGCTCGGTTCCGATGCGGACACGCTTTCGCAGACACGCAGCGGCGCGGTCGAATTCATGACGCTCGGCCACGGCAATCTCGGCAACTATGTAAAGTCGTCGGGAATCGCAAGCACGGGCTTCGCCTTTACCAACTACGAGCAGGTCTGGAAGGCCATGGATGGCGCGCTCGGAATGAAGATTCGCGATGACGTCAACCGCACCGGAAAGATAGTCGCAATCGGCGGACTATGGGACAACGGCTTCCGGCAAGTCACTTCGTCGTTGCGTCCCGTGCGTTCGCCCGCTGACCTCGCCGGCCTGAAGCTTCGTGTGCCCCCTAATCCCGCCTACACGTCGCTCTTCACTGCTCTTGGCGCGGGTCCAACGCCGCTCAACTACAACGAGCTTTATAGTGCCTTGCAAACGCACGTGGTGGACGGTCAGGAAAATCCACTGGCGCTGATCAACTCCGGAAAGTTTTATGAAGTGCAGAAGTACTGCAGCCTGACCAACCACATCTGGGACGGCTTCTGGACTCTCGCCAACAAAGACGCGTGGAGCCGCTTGCCGCCCGACTTGCAAAAAATCGTCGAGACCGAATTCGCACGCTCCGTTCAGGATCAGCGAGCCGACATTGTCGCGCTGGGCAAAAGTCTGCAGGCGGACCTTTCGAACAAGGGTCTGCAATTCTCGGCGGTCGATCCTGCCGCCTTCCGCTCCGCACTTGGGAAGACACGTTTCTACGCAGATATGCGTCAGAAGTACGGCAATGACTACTGGGGGTTGCTGGAGCAAGCCGTGGGTAAGCTCGGCTGAGCGACACGCGTCTGCAAATTCAGGTACCCAAGTTCCAGGCCCAGGAGACTGATGATGAAGTCCCACATGACGCAAACCGCCCCCTTCCGGGCGCCCGCAGACAACATCGCGGCAAGGATCGAGGGCGCGCTCGTCTGGGCGGTCGAAGCGGCGGCCGCATTGCTCGTGTTGGCCGAGGTCGTGCTGCTGTTTAGTGGGGTTGTCTCGCGCTACGCGCTGCACCGTCCGCTGGATTGGTCGGACGAACTGGCGTCGCTGCTGTTCTTATGGCTCGCCATGCTCGGATCGGTGATTGCGTTCTGGCGTGGCCACCACATGCGAATGACAGCACTGGTCGACCGGGTCAGCGCCACGACCCGCGCTTTTTTCGATGTCCTCGCGATAGCTGCGTCGCTCGCCTTCTTGCTGCTGATTCTCGCGCCCGCGTTCGGCTATGCATATCACGAGGCTGATGTCTCCACGCCGGTGCTCGAACTTTCGTCCATGTGGCGGGCCGCAGCAATGCCCGCCGGCGCGGCGCTGATGACGTTGTCGGCACTATTGAAACTGGCGCGCGTGGCCAACTGGCGTGCGACGCTGGCCGCCGTGATGATGGTCGTGGCCATTGGCGTCGTACTGGCTGTCGCGCATCCGCTGCTTGCCCGGCTCGGCAACTACAACCTGGTGATTTTCTTCATCGGCATCGTTACGCTGACGGTGCTGGCGGGGGTTCCGATCGCCTTCGCGTTTGGTCTCGCGACCTTCAGCTATCTCGCGCTGACGACATCCGTGCCGCTTACTGTGGTCGTCAGCCGGATGGACGAGGGCATGTCCCACGTCATGTTGCTGGCCGTGCCGCTCTTCGTGTTTGTCGGTCAGTTGATGGAAATGACCGGCATCGCACGCGCAATGGTGGCATTCCTCGCCAACCTGCTTGGGCACGTACGCGGCGGCCTGTCATACGTACTAATCGGCGCGATGTATCTGCTGTCCGGCATTTCCGGTTCGAAGGCCGCGGACATGGCCGCGGTCGCACCGGTGCTGTTTCCTGAAATGCAGAAGCGCGGCTCCGACCCTGGCGATCTGACCGCGTTGCTCGCGGCAACGGGGGCGCAGACGGAGACCGTGCCGCCGGGTATCGTGCTGATTACTATCGGCTCGGTAACGGGCGTCTCGATTACCGCGCTCTTCACCGGCGGCTTGCTGCCGGCCGTGACCTTGGGGCTCGCGCTGTGCGTCGTGGTATGGTTTCGCAGCCGCAGAGAGCAGGTTCAAGCGGCGCGCCCAGCGTGGAGCGTGATTGGCCGGAGCCTCGTGATAGCGCTGCCCGCACTGCTACTGCCAGTTGTCATTCGCACGGCAGTCGTGGAGGGCGTGGCGACGGCAACAGAAGTATCGACAATCGGCGTGGTGTATGCGGTGGCCGTCGGGCTGGTGATTTACCGTCGGTTCGAATGGCGCAGACTTAAAGCAATGCTCGTAGACACGGCCGCGCTGTCAGGTTCGATTCTGTTTATCATCGGCACGGCGACAGGCATGGCATGGGCGCTGACGCAGTCAGGCTTCTCGCAGGACCTTGCCGACGTGATGTCGCATCTTCCTGGCGGCGCCGCGACTTTCATGGTCGTATCGGTCGCCGCGTTCATCGTGCTGGGCAGCGTACTGGAAGGCATCCCCGCTATAGTCCTGTTCGGTCCACTGCTGTTTCCCGTTGCGCGGACGCTCGGCATCAACGAGGTACAGTATGCGATGGTGGTAGTGCTGGCGATGGGTGTCGGTCTGTTTGCCCCGCCTTTCGGAGTGGGATACTACATGGCATGCGCAATCGGCCGCGTGGACCCTTCGCTCGCCATGCGCCGGATCTGGGGCTACCTCGCGGCACTGATTGTGGGGCTGGCATTGGTCGCCGCCGTGCCTTCGGTGTCAACGGCGTTTCTTTGAATCCGGCTTCACTACCGGTATAAATTCGATCCATGAACACTGCCAACGGAACCATCGCGCTCATACGCGGGCGCCTGCCGGAACTGAACCCGGCGCTGCGGCGGATCGGCCTGCATATCGTGCGCGCGCCTGCGCAGGCGAAGTCGATGACGATCCGCGAAATGGCCGAGAAGTGCGAAGTGTCGGAAGCGACGGTGACGCGCTTCGTGAAAGAGTTCAGCTTCGACAGTTTCCAGCAGATGAAGATATCGCTGGCCGAGGAATTGTCACGCCGCCGGCAGGAACTTCCCGCAAGCGAGACGCGTGAAATTTACGACCATATCAAGCCCGACGATTCGCTGGATATCGTCATGCGCAAGGTGCACGGCGCGCTACGCGAAACACTCGACCAGACCATGGCGAAGTTGCAGCCGGAGGTCGTCGCGCGCGTCGTGGAAGCTTTGAGTGCGTGCGAATACGTGGTCTTCTTTGCGACCGGCACTTCCGCGCTTGCTGCGGAAAATGGTGTGCTGCGATTCTTGCGAGTGGGCAAGAAGTGTATTTTCTACCGGGATCAGAGCATCCAGCAGTTCGCGTCCGTGAATCTCGACGACAAATGCGTCGTGTTCGGAATCAGTAACTCGGGACGCACGAAAACCACGGTGCGCGCGCTTCAGGTCGCGCGCGAACGAGGAGCGCTTACTGTCTGCATTACGTCCTTTCCGTCGTCACCGATAACACGCTACGCGGACATCTCGCTCATTACAGCCGAGCAGGCCGATGCAATCGAGCGCCCTGAAGCGCCCGAGTCCACGACCGCCAAGATCGGCCAGATCGCGGTGCTCGACGTGCTCTACTCCGCTTACGCGGTCCATCATCATCGCGACGCGCTACATGTGCTTGCCGAGACGGATCGCTTCGTCGAGGAAGGCAAGGTGTGAAGGGCTCCGGTGCAAATAGCGCGCGAATCGGCTAAGGCGTCAGACTGAACAAATTGAGAGCCGACGATGAGCAGGGTATTTGCGCTACAAGCTCGCTGGCGCACACGACGCTCCTACGCTGGGTACGGTGCTATGCGCCGGAGTTCCTTAGACGGTGCAAAGGCCAATTCAGCCTCGCGAAGCTCGACCTCAAACATACCGCTGCGCCCGCAGATTTGGAAGGCCGTGCTGTACGCTTGATGAGGAGCATGGACACAGATCGAACGCAGCTCACCTACGAAGGCCTGTCCGAGGCCGAGATCGACCAGCTTCAGGCCGCAAACCTCCGGTATCACTCTTTCTTGGGACACTGCGGCACGCTCGACGTGCAAGCCGAGTTGGATCGCACAGTCTATGGGCATCTGCGGACGCACTCGCCATCGGTTGAGGGCTACGTCTCCCACGAGGAGTCCCTCGAGTTCCTCATGGCGGTGACCGGTTTGCCGAGGGAGCTTTGTTGCGCATACCAAAACGAGTAGGAAAACGCAATTTCAGCAGTCGGAGATTGCAACGAAACGCGTGAACCGGTTCGCGGATTACGAGGGCTGGAAGATCGAGGCGTAACCGACTTTTTGGTGAATCAACGGCTCTTCGTCTCGGGCGTGGCCGTCTCGCGCGGTGAGGAGCGGTTCATCTTCACCGACCTCGGCAACCGCGTCTACCGCTCCCAAGCGTACGAACGCGGAATCGAATGGGCGAGGCAGTGGAAGGGCAACAACTACCGACCCGGTGCGCACAAGCCACTGCACGGATAGTCCCGGCGAACGCTCACGTACCGGCGAGCATCGTTCCGCGACATCGCCGGTGACCGCAGTGGCACGCATACTGCGCTCGCACCGCTGCCGAGGCGCGGCCCTCTGTCATAAGACCGTAGGCGATGAACAGCTCCTCGCCTCGCTGGATATCCGACACTGCATGGATGTAGACCCTTCCATCATCCTCGATGGCCTCACAGTTGGCGACGCAGGCATGGTTGAGCCAACGCGCGCTGTTGCCGCCGAGCGAACCATCAATGACCCGGCCATCAGAAAGTCCAAAGAGGAACGTATGGCGCTCCTTCCCAGACCGGCGATGGCGACTTATCGCGCGCTTCCAGCTAATAACGGTGCCTTTGTACTCAAGGATGAGCTCGCCGGCACATACGAGCCGCAGCGCAAAGACGCCGCGACCATGAACGCTCGAGCGGCGCACCGAAATTCTTTTCATTAATGATCCTTACGACAAATGTGGGAAGTTGAGTTACCGCTGGCGAGGACTGGAACGAACATAGCGCCTCCCGCCTGCAAGGCTCCGGGTTAGGCACTTGACAGCGATTCTCGCCTGGTAGAATCGTCCATCATCCCCAACGGAAATTCAAGACGATGGCACGGTACAAGGAACTGCTGGAGCAAAAGGAGCAGCTTGAAAACCGATCGCGCAGGCGGGTTTTGATAATCATATAGCCGACCTCACTCCGTTCGAATCGAACGGCCGGCGTACAGTCAGGGTGCGAACACCGACGTGACGCACAGGAGGCCGGCATGAATAAGTTTAGTGGAATCGACCTGCACTCGAACAACAGTGTGGTCGTCGTCAGCGATGACGCTGACCGGGTTGTCTACCAGCGACGGTTGCCGAACGATCCGGTGCAGATCCGGGCGGCGCTGGCGCCGCACCGCGAAGATCTGGTGGGCGTGGTCATCGAAGCAACGTATAACTGGTACTGGCTGGTGGATCAGTTGATGAACGATGGCTACCGGGTGCATCTGGCCAACCCCGCGGCAATCAGGCAGTACGAGGGACTGAAATACAGTGGTGACTTCACCGATGCCGCCCATCTCGCACAACTGCTGCGTCTGGGACTATTGCCTGAAGGCTACATTTATCCAGCAGAAGAACGTCCGGTGCGTGACCTCTCTCGCAAGCGAATCCAACTGGTGCAGTGTCGTACGGCCCAGATCCTCGCGATTGAGAATCTGTTCTCACGCCATACTGGTGGGCAGATGCAAGGTGAGCGGGTTAAGCGCCTGGATGAGATGCAGGTGAATGGATTCGGTTTTGCATCTGACGTGACGCTCGCGATGCAAGCCCATCTCGCGGTCATGCAAACCTTGCAGGAGGAAATCGGGATCATCGAGAAGCGACTCATGGAGCGGGTGAAACTGCGCCCGGATTACGCGTTGCTGAACACGGTGCCGGGCATTGGCCCGGTTCTCGCAACCACGATCATGCTGGAAACCGGGACCATCTCCCGTTTCACCAAGGTTGGCAATTTCAGTTCGTATTGCCGCTGCGTAGACAGCCGGCGTGAAAGCAACAGCAGGAAGAAAGGCGGGCAATACGAAGAACGGCAACAAATATCTGGCGTGGGCGTTTGTCGAGGCGGCCAACTTCGCGATCCGCTCGTGCCCGGAAGCCAGGCGCTTTTACGAGCGCAAGAAACGCACGCGAAACGGAATTGTGGCGATCAAGGCGCTGGCGCACAAACTGGCGCGCGCCTGCTATCACATGCTTCGGGAGCACAAGTCATTTGAGGTAACCCGCTGCTTTGACTAAAAGGTGGTGCAAGGGGAACGAGCCCAGTATTGCGACTGGTGGAAAGCCATGGTTTTGATTGGGCCTTCCCTTTGCCCCACCGACTGTTTGCGGATGACCGGGTCGCCCAGGCGATGAGCCACCATTGACTGGCGTTGCGCAAGCAACAGCCACGGTTCTGCGAAACCCATTGGACCTCGTCTGGCACCAACGTTTCTCTGGGGCGGCAATGGCCGCCAGGGCAGCCGTTAGTTACATCACGGCATGCTTGATCCCGATGGGTGTCTGGTGCGATCCGGTTCGCAACCAGTTTGGAGAAAACGGATGCGACTACGATCGGCAGACAGCATGGCAAGTTACAGAAAGAATTCCGCCCGATTGCAGTGGCGATAAAAATACCATCGCCACTGCAATCGGGCGGTGAGTAAATTTGTGCCTTGACTTCGCTCGGCTAATGGGTGTCGCAATAAGGAGGTGAGGTCAAGCATAGGCGATATCTTGAGTACTACTTATGCCGCCAACGCGTAGAACTGCTGGGCTGCAGACCGCGTGGTGCGTGACGACACGTCATCTGCCCTTTTTTAATCATGTGCATGACTTCGATGCCACCCAGTAAGATGCGAGCGCAGCGAAAATTCTTGAACCCCAGCATGGGACGAATACGGCGCTTGATAGCCCGATGGTCCTGCTCGACGGCGTTGTTCAGATACTTGGCCTGACGAATCTTGATTGACGTATCGCGGTCGGCGTTGATCGCATGCAGCCCTGCGAGATTGGCGCCGCTCTTGTCGATCGTCACCGTCTCCGGAACACCGTTTTGATCGATGGCCTTCTCGAAGTAACGCCGGGCGGCCACCTTGTCCCGCTTGGCTCGCAACAGAAAGTCAACCGTATCGCCCGCTTTATCAACGGCCCGGTACAAGTACTTCCATTCACCGTTGACCTTGACGTAGGTTTCGTCCATTCGCCAGCTTCTACCGACTGTGCGTTTGTGTCGCCGAAACGTCTTTTCCAGCGTCGGCAGAAGTTTGATGGCCCAGCGATGCACGGTCGAATGATCGACCGAAACGCCCCGCTCGGCCATCTTCTCTTCCAGATGACGCAGGCTCAGCGGATAGGCCACGTACCAGCGCACACAAGTCAATATCACATCCAGCGGATAGTGCAGCCGTTTGAGCACCTTGTTCATACCCGCATTCAAGCTCGTCATCGTAGATCAAGTCTTTCGTTTGCCCGGCGCCACGATAGCAGATCGTCTTAATGCGACAGAGCCTACATTCGCGTCAAGGGCGAATGGCGATATCTTTATCGAGCCGTTGACAAGGACGGCAACACCATCGACTTTCTGCTACGCGCCCATCGGGATAAGACTGCAGCCCGGCGTTACTTCGAGAAATCCATCGCCTGGAATGGCGCGCCCGATACAGTGAACATCGACAAAAGCGGTGCCAATCTCGCCGCGCTCGATGGGATCAATGCCGACCGCGAAACGCCCATCAGGATCCGCCAGTCGAAAATTCTTAATAACCTGGTTGAGCAGGACCACAGGGCGATCAAGCGGCGAACGCGACCCATGCTGGGGTTCAAGAGTTTTCGCTGTGCCCGGATCCTTCTGGCCGGAATCGAGTTGATGCACATGATCACGAAAGGGCAGATGAAGTGTGTTCGCGGAACCCATCCGTCGGCCGCTGATCAGTTCTACGACCTCGCAATATAAGTTGTACTTCGCATATCGATCTCGTTCGCCGTTCGGTTCTTATCGCGACAGAGCCAGCACAAGCGCCTCGGTCATGCGCTGCAGGTCGCGCAAGCCCTGCAGGCGCAGCGCGACCACCGCCGGATCTCGGGCTCGTCATCACGTACGAATCGCGGTGCGGCGGTACGCAAACCCAAACCCTCGCCCGGCACGAAGAAGCAACGCGCATTCACACGAGCCGACCTGAACCAGGCAATCGTGCAGATCGCGCAGCAGTCGAAGACGCCTTCAACACCTGGCAAACGGTCTGCACGCACTCGCTGAACGGACTGACACGCCCTGCCCGTTCACACGCGGTCCTTCAACGCTACGTGAGATTCAAACCGTTAAAGACAGAGACAACCCCAACGTCAAACCCAACCCCGGATACGACATTTCTACTTTGCTGTCGCTACGACATTTCAGAATGGCCTCGACATCGTATGTAACTCGACGCTCAGAACCCTGCGGCCAGCCCATCGCGACGGCTGTCGCTTGCAGCGACATAGCCGCGCTCAGGCTCGTTGCGATCGAGCTTCCAGATGAACTGGCCTGAACCGAAATCCATATACGGATCATTGATCGACTTGATCGTGTGGCCCAAGCCTTCGAGCGCGCGCGAGGTTTGCGGATTGAGCGTCGATTCGATATCGATCGAGAAATCGCGGTTGACCTTCCAGCGCGGCGCATCGCACGCCGCCTGCGGCTGCTGGCCGTAATCGAGCGTGCGCACTACGGTTTGCAGGTGCCCTTGCGGCTGCATGTCGCCGCCCATCACGCCGAAGCTCATGACCGCTTCCTGCTTGCCGTCCACCTGCTGCGTGAGGAACGCCGGGATGATCGTGTGGAACGGCCGCTTGCCGCCCTCGACCACGTTCGGCGACTTCGGGTCCATCGAGAAACCGCAGCCACGGTTTTGCAACGAAATGCCCATCTCAGGCACGACGCAGCCCGAGCCGAAGCCCATATAGTTCGACTGGATGAAGCTGACCATCATGCCGCGCTCGTCGGCCGCCGACAGGTAAATCGTACCGCCCGCCTTCGGCATGCCGAAGCTGAACTGCGTCGCGCGCTTCGGATCGATCAGCTTCGCACGCGATTTCAGATAGGCGTCGTCGAGCATTTGCGCAGGCGTCACTTCCATCGAGCGCGGATCGGCGACATAGCGGTACACATCCGCGAACGCGAGCTTCATCGCCTCGATCTGCAGATGCTGCGATTCGATGCCGTCGAGCTTCAGCGCGGCCACGTCGAACTGTTCGAGAATGCCGAGCGCGATCAGCGCGGCGATGCCCTGCCCGTTCGGCGGAATCTCGTGCACCGTGTAGCCGCGATAGTTCTTGCCGATCGGCTCGACCCAATCGGGCTGGTAGTTGCGCAGATCGTCGAGCGTCATTGCCGCGCCGCAATCGCGGGAAAACGCCGCGATGCCTTCGGCGATTTCGCCTTCGTAGAAAGCACGCGGACCGAGTTCGGCCAGCATGCGCAAGGTCTTTGCGTGGCCCGGCATCTTCACCAGTTCGCTGACTTCGGGCGCGCGGCCGCGCGGCATGAACGTATCGGCGTAGCCCGGCTGGTTCTTCAGTTCGGGCACGGCGGCAGCCCACTTGCGCGCGACGACGCTTGCCACGGCATGGCCGCGCTCGGCGATCTCGATGGCCGGCTCCATCAGATCGGCGAACGGCAGCGAGCCGAACTTGCGATGCAGCGCTTCCCAGCCCGCAATGGCGCCGGGCACCGTCACCGTGTCCCAGCCGCGCACGGGCTGCACGGCGAGGCCGTTGTTTTCGCCGTATTTGCGCCTGAAGTAATCGACGTTCCATGCAGCGGGCGCGACGCCCGATGCGTTCAACCCGTGCAGCTTGTTGCCGTCCCACACGAGCGCGAACGCGTCGCTGCCGAGTCCATTCGACACCGGCTCGACGACAGTGATGGCCGCCGCCGCCGCGATGGCCGCATCGATCGCATTGCCGCCTTTCCACAGCATCCGCAAGCCGGCCTGCGCGGCGAGAGGCTGCGACGTCGACACGATGTTGCGCGCGAACACGGGCATGCGCAGCGTCGGATAAGGGTTCTGCCAGTTGAAGCTTGTCATGTTGTCACTCTGGTGGTTTTGCTGGTTCGGCCGCGCGCCATCGAAAGCCGTGGCGCGCGAAAAGCATCACGATTCGCGCGGATCGAGCGCGTCGCGCAGGCCGTCGCCTAGCAGGTTGAAGCCGAGCACGGCCAGGAAGATCGCGATGCCGGGAAAGATCGACATCCAAGGCGCCTGGCTCACGAAGTCTTTTGCCGTGTTGAGCATCGAGCCCCACGACGGCGCGGGCGGCAATTGACCGAGCCCGAGAAACGACAGGCTCGCTTCAGCGATGATCGCGCTCGCCACCGTCAGGCTCGCCTGCACGATGATGGGCGGCAGCACGTTCGGCAGAATGTAGCGCAGAATGATTCGCGCGTGATCGAGGCCGATCGCGCGCGCGCCTTCCACATACTCTTCGGCCTTCACGCTGATGGCCTGGCCGCGCGTGAGGCGAATGAAGCGCGGCATCGCAGAGATGCCGATCGCGGCCATCGCGTTCGTCAGGCTCGGGCCGAGAAACGCGCTCAACGCGATCGCGAGAATCAGGAACGGGATCGACAGCAGCGCATCGGCGATGCGCGAGATTACGCCGTCGACGAACCTGCCGAAATAACCGGCGATCAAACCCAGCGGCACACCGAGCACCACCGCAATGCCGACCGACACGACGCCCGCCAGCAACGACGCGCGCGCGCCGTACAAGAGTCGGCTCAGCACGTCGCGGCCGAGTTCGTCGGTGCCGAACCAGTGCGCCGGCGACGGCGCCTGGCGCACGGTCATGAAGCTCGCCTGCACGGGGTCGTAGTGCGTGAGCCACGGCGCGAACAACGCCATGGCCACGATGAGCGCCACCAGAAACGCGCCGAACACAGCGGCGCGATTGCGCATGAAGCGCGTGAGTCCGCGGCGTTTGCGACGCGGCAACGCGGCGGCCGCCGACGCGGATCGGGCATCGATTGAAGTAGCCATCAACTGCGCCTCAGTCGGGGATTGAGCAGGATATAGAGCACATCCGCGCACAGGTTCACGACGATGAAAGCGACCGCCGTGACGAGCACGACGCCTTGCACGACGGGGTAATCGCGATTGAACACGGCATCGACGACGAGCTTGCCGAAGCCGGGAATCGTGAACACCTGCTCCGTCAGCACGGCGCCCGCGAGCAGTTCGCCGAACAGCAGCGCGAGCACGGTGACGATGGGAATCAGCGCATTGCGGAACGCGTGCTTGACGACCACGGCGCCGCGCAGCAACCCTTTCGCGCGCGCCGTGCGGATGTAGTCGGTGCGCAAGACGCCGAGCATTGCGCTGCGCGTATGGCGCATCAGTTGCGCGCCGAGCGCGGCGCCCAGCACGAACGCGGGCATCAGCATTGTCTTGATGCTGAGCCAGAAGTCCTCGCCCGGCGGCACATAACCCGACGACGGCAACAGATGCCAGCGCACCGACACGATGAAAATCAGCATGATGCCGAGCCAAAAGTTGGGTATCGACATGCCCGACAGCGCGAAGATGTTCGCGGCGTAGTCGAGCGGTCCGCCCCGGCTCGCCGCCGAAATCACGCCCGCCGGAATGCCGATGCCGATGGCGAGAATCATCGCCATCGCCGCGAGCTGGATCGTGACGGGCAGCTTCTGCGCGATCAACGCGCGCACGGGCACGTCAGTGCGCAAAGACGAACCGAGATCGCCGCGCGCGACATCGCGCATCCACAGCGCGTACTGCGTCGGCACGGGCTGATCGAGGTGATACTTGACGCGCAGCGTCGCGATCAGCTGCGGGTCCTGATCCTCGCCCGCCATCGCGCGGACCGGGTCACCCGGCAGCAGCTTCTGCAAGCCGAAAATCAGCATCGACACCAGGATCAGCGTCGGCACGGCCACGAGCAGGCGATTCGCGATGATTGGCAGCATAACGCTCAGCCCTTGATCGACACGCCGCGCAGGCGCACCAGACCGTCGGCGTAAGGCGTGAAGCCCTGCACTTTCTTCGACAGCACGAACGGCCAGGGCTGCGCGTAGATATAGACGATGGGATCGTCGTCGGCGAGGATCTTACCCGCGGCGTCGTAGTCGGACTTGCGCTCGGCCTGGGTCTGCTTGGTGCGCGCCGAATCGAGCAGCGAATCGACCTGCTGGTTGCAGTAGTGCGCGTAGTTCAGGTTGCCCGCGCAGGTGTTGAACTGATGCAGGTTGCCGTCGGGATCGAGGCGCCCCGACCAGCCCGTGTACATCGCTTCGAAGTCGCCGGTGTGGCCTGCGTTCAGTTCCGTCGCGTAGTCGCTCGGACGCAGCTTCAGCGTGATGCCCGTTTCGCTGAGCATGGCCTGCAGCATCTGCGTGATCTGGCTCGCGACCGTGTTGTTCGGATACGCGAATTCAATGGTCGGATGCTCCTGGCCCGCCGCCTTCAGCAGCGCCTTCGCCTTCGCGACGTCGCGCTTCGGGGTCGGCAGCGACGCGTTGTAGTACGGGCTCGATTTCGGAATGCCCTGGTTCGCGGGCGGGAAGATGCCCGCACCGATCACCTGGTCGATCGCATCGCGGTCGATCGACAGCTCGAACGCCTGGCGCACGCGCTTGTCCTTCAGCGGACCGTTGCCGCGCGGGCCGTTGTTAATGTTGAACGTCACGTAGTAGAAGCCGAGACCCGTCACCGGCTTGAACTGCAGGTTCGCATCGCTCTTGACGGCGGCGACGTCGGACGGCGCGAGACGCTCCAGCATATCCAGCGAGCCCGAGCGCAGATTCGCGAGACGCACGGTGCTGTCGGGAATCGGCTGGAACACGACGCGCTGGACGGGATACTTGTCCGCGTCCCAGTAACCGGCGAACTTCTCGAGCACCACGCGATCGTTCTGCACGCGCTGCACGAACTTGTACGGCCCCGAGCACACGGGATGCGACGCGACGCCTGCCGCGTCGCTAAGCGTTTTCGGCGCGAGCATCATGCCCGCGCGGTCCGACAGCGTGGCGAGCAGCGCGGCGTCCGGCTGCTTCAGCACGATTTTCACGGTGCTGTCGTCGATCACATCGACATGATCGACGGAAGACAATTCGCTCTTGCGGTTGCTGGTCGGCAGCGTGCGGTAGCGGTCGAGGTTCGCCTTCACGGCGGCGGCGTTGAACGGCTCGTCGTCCTGGAACTTGACCCCCTGGCGCAGCTTGAACGTCAGCGATTTTCCGTCGTCGCCCGTGGTCCATGACGTGGCGAGCATCGGCACGATTTTCAGATCGGGCGCGACGTCGACGAGCGAATTGCATAGCGACGCGAACACGATCCGGTCGACAAACTGCACGCTGCGGGCCGGGTCGAGCGAGCCGATATCGTCCTGCAGGCCGATGCGGATGGTGGTCTGCGCCATCGCGGCGGAAGCGCTCAATGCGAGCGCCGCGGCAATCAACATTCTTCGCATGCGTCGTGTCCTCGTTGCGGTTCGGGTTGCCATGGGTGATCGTTACCGGTTCGCTTCGGCGCTCAGTGCAGCCTGCGTCTGATTCTGCTTCTCGCGATAGATCGCCAGGCGCTCGTTGAGCTTCGTGCTGACGCTCGCGACTAGCGGCGTGCCGCCGCCCGCGTTCTGCACGTCGCGCCAGAAATGACACGCGACCTGCCGTCCGCCCGGCAGCGTTTCGGACAGCGGGCGCTCCTGCACGCAGCGCGGTTTCGCGTGCGGGCAACGCGTATGAAAGCGGCAGCCGGGCGGCGGCGCCGTCGGGCTGGGCAGATCGCCTTGCAGCGCGGGCTTCGTGCGGCGCTCGTGCGGACTGCTGGCGGGAATCGCGCGCAGCAGCGCCTGCGTGTACGGATGCAGCGGCGCGTCGAACAGTTCGTCGACCTGCGCCAGTTCGACGATTTCGCCCAGATACATCACCGCGACGCGGTCGCTCATGTGACGGATCACGGCAAGATCGTGCGCGACCATGATCAGCGTGAGGCCGAGTTCCGCCTTCAGCGATTCGAGCAGGTTGATCACCTGCGCCTGCACGGAGACATCGAGCGCGGACACGGGCTCGTCGCCGACGATCAGTTTCGGCTCGCCCGCCAGCGCCCGCGCGATGCCGATGCGCTGCCGCTGGCCACCGGAAAATTCATGCGGATAGCGCTGCGCATACGCCGGCTGCAGGCCGACTTTGGTCAGCAGTTGCGCGACGCGTTCGCGGCGCTCGCTGCCGCTGCTCGCGAGACCGTGAAACGCAATCGGCTCGCCGATGATCTGCCCGACCGTCATGCCCGGATTCAGCGACGCGAACGGGTCCTGAAAGATGATCTGCATATCGCGGCGCAGGCGGCGCAGCTTCGCGCCCTGCCAATGCGTGATGTCCTTGCCCTGATACAGCACGCGCCCTTGCGTCGCGTCGATCAGCCGCAGCAGCATGCGCCCGAGCGTCGACTTGCCGCAGCCCGATTCGCCGACGATCGCGAACGTCTCGCCCGTCTGCACGGCGAATGACACTTCGTTGACGGCATGAACCGTGGGCGTGCGCGTGAACATCTGCCGCTCGCCGCCGAAGCGTTTGGTGAGCGCGCTGGCTTCGATGATGGGCGTCGCGATGTGTGACGCGGTGTGTGACGCGTTCGTGGGCCTCATGTCAGCTCCTTTTGCTGCCCGGGCTTCTCGAGTTGCTCGACGGGCGCGAGCCAGCAGGCGACGCGATGCTCGCCTTCGAGCGTTTGCTCGGGCGGCGCGGCGTCGATGCAACGCTGTTCGGCAAACGGACAGCGCGGCGCGAAGCGGCAGCCGCGCGGCATGTGCTCGGGCGTCGGCACGGAGCCGCGTATCGTCGCGAGCGACCCTTCGCGCTTGCCGACGGACGGAATCGCGCCCATCAGCCCGATTGTGTACGGATGCTGCGGATCGTCGAACAGATCGGACACCGTGCCGTACTCGACGATCTTGCCCGCATACATCACCGCCACGTGATCCGCCACTTCGGCGACCACGCCGAGATCGTGCGTAATCAGCAGCATCGCCGTGCCCGTCTCTTTCTGCAGATTGCGCACGAGCGCCAGAACCTGCGCCTGAATGGTCACGTCGAGCGCGGTAGTGGGTTCGTCGGCGATCAACAGGCGCGGGCTGTTCGCGAGCGCCATCGCAATCATCACGCGCTGGCGCATGCCGCCCGACAGCTGATGCGCGAACGCATCGAGCCGCGTTTCGGGCGCGGGAATATGAACCAGCCGCAGCATCTTGAGCGCCTCTTCGCGCGCCGCTGCGCGACCGACGCCGCGATGCCGCCGGATGCTCTCGCCGATCTGCTCGCCGACCGTGTAGGCGGGATTCAGCGAGGTCATGGGCTCCTGAAAGATCATCGACATGCGGTTGCCGCGAATGTCGGCGAGTTCGCGCTCGGACAGCCCGAATAGATCCACGCCCTCGAAATGCGCCGTGCCCGCGACGCGACGCGCGGGCGGGCTGGCGAGCAGTCCCATCAGCGCGAGCGACGTCACGCTCTTGCCGCAGCCGGACTCGCCGACCACGCACAGCGTCTCGCCCGCGTGGACGAGAAAAGACACGTCGTCGACGACGTTCGGCACGTCGGGCACATTCGAAAACTTCAGCGAGAAGCCTTGTACATCGAGAACCGGCCGGCGTTCTGCTGCGGTCATGCCTGTTTACCCACCATTGCGTGGCTCGTCCTTCCAGATCGTTACGAAAACGATTATCTGGCTGCGAA
Organism: Paraburkholderia kirstenboschensis; assembly: GCF_032806925.1. Taxonomy (NCBI): domain Bacteria; kingdom Pseudomonadati; phylum Pseudomonadota; class Betaproteobacteria; order Burkholderiales; family Burkholderiaceae; genus Paraburkholderia; species Paraburkholderia kirstenboschensis. Next base: position 859,943 of record NZ_CP136511.1, read on the forward strand.
CGCACAAAAAAATATTAAACTTTCTTTTCGACACTTAAGTTTTTCTCATGGATCGAACGAATGCCGACGCTACGTATGCTGAAGACTTTCAGGGCCGTTGCCCGCACCGGCTCGTTCTCGGCGGCCGCCGACAAGGTCGCGCTGACGCAGGCGGCCGTTAGCCTGCAGATGCGCGGGCTCGAGGAAGCGCTGGGCCGCCAGCTGTTCGACCGCCGCGGGCGACAAATCACGCTGACACAGCACGGGCTCACTATCTGGCCGAAGGTCGAGCAGATTCTCGACCTGCTCGCCGACCTCGAAGCGAAGCCCACCGACGCGATGGAAGGCCCCGTCACGATCGGCGCGGTGGTGTCGGTGGTCGGCGCGCTTTCGCTCGCCGTCGCGCGGCTGAAGGCGACGCACCCGCGGCTCGACGTGCGGCTGTTGTCGGCGCGCTCGGACGAACTGGCGGGCATGGTCGAAGCGGGCGACGTGGACGTCGCGGCCGTGGTCGCGCGCGCGGACGAGACGCTGCCCGACACGCTCAAATGGACCACGCTCTACACCGAACCGATGGTGCTGGTAGTGAGCCGCGACATCGCCGATAACGACCCGCAGCGCATCTTGCGTGGGCACGGCTTCCTGCGCTTCGACAGGCGCGTGCGCACGGGGCAGGTGGTCGAGCAGGTGCTGGAGAAAGCGGGCTTGATGGTCAACGAGTACCTCGAACTGAATTCGATCGAGACGATTGCCGCGCTGGTGCGCGAGAAAGTAGGCGTCGCGGTGCTGCCGCTGCTGATACGCGGCAACTGGCTGAACGACCCGCTGCTGCGCGTGATCCCGATTTCGAGCCCGCCGACGCTGCGCACGGTCGGCATGGTGCAGCGCGCTTCGGATGACAGAAAAGCGCTGATGCGCGAAATCGTCGGTACCTTGTAGGCGATGCCGCCCGGTCGTTCGTGGTGAGGTTGTCGTCGGACGTTGTTTCGAGATGAGGTTTACTGCACTGTGCGTGGCGGCTCGTGATTTGCGACTGCTCAATTAGCGCCAGCGCCACCATGCACGGCAATCACTGGAGTCGCCTGTAAATCGTCTCGCGATAACGGCTTGGCACTTGCGATGTGTGACTAGCCATTCGTGAAACGCGTCGCAGCCGGGCTTCGCCCGATGCTGTCGAAGCTGATATCGCGCTCGACGTCGTAGAGCGCAGCGAAGAACGGCAGTGCCTGCTTCGCTACTTCACTGCTGTGGTTGGCATGCAATGCGTACAACTTGCGCCTTGCGTGCGCGGCGCATCCGATCTCGGTGATGCCTTGCTGGAACGAAGCCTTGTAGCCGCCGTAGTTGTCGCATACGAGCGTGCTCGCCAGCACGGCTACTGGCGAAGTCGTAGATCAGGGCGCAGCCCGTCCGTCAAGATGGGACAGCTGGCCGCTTACGGTGCATGTCCCGCCTCGACTGGCAGCTCTCTGCCAGTCCCACCTGTATCGATGAAAGGGGGACGGACTATCTAAACAGGGTCGGGCTGGATGGTTCTGCCGCCTGGGCCTGGAGGACGCCGTACCTGAACACTCGACATTCTCCAAGAACCGCCACGGTCGCTTCCGCGATAGCGATGTGCTGCGCCATGTGTTCGAGTCGGTACTGGGTCGGTGCATGTCCGAAGGGCTCGTAAAGGGTGAAGGATTCGCGATTGACGCGAGCCTCATCAGAGCCGATGCGAGTTCTGTACGCGGTGTTCCGGGTTCTGAGCCAATCGACTGGGGTTGTGTCAAGGGCCAAAGCCGTGCCGTGCGGGAGTATCTGGAAGCATTGGAAGAAGCTAATCCAGCAGGCACCGAAGCGGCGGAGATGACCGAGACATCGACGCCTCCAAAGAGGATATCTCTGACGGATCCCGCCGCGAGTTGGACAGCCGCCAAGGGTGGCTTGCCGTTCTTCGCCTACTCGACCAATTATCTGATTGACCTGCAAGCGGGGATCATCGTTGACGTCGAAGCGACGCCCGCGAACCGTTCCCACGAAGTGGAATCAACCAGGACGATGATTGAGCGCGTCGCGCAGCGGCGCGATCTCAAACCCCGACGTCTGGTGGGCGACACTGCGTATGGCTCAGCAGCGATGCTTGCCTGGATGATCGAAGAGAAGGAAATTGCACCACATATTCCGGTCTGGGATAAGACGACGCGCAAGGACAATACATTGTCCAGCAGCGAGTTCCAATGGGATGAACTGGCCAATGAATATCGCTGCCCTACTGGGCACGAACTACGCAGTGACCGGCGCAAATTCAGGAATCCGCGCTCACGTGTCACGAAGGCTGACACGGTCATCTATCGGGCAAGCCAGTTCGACTGCGAGAGCTGTTCGATGAAGGATCGCTGCTGCCCGAATACACCATTCCGCAAGATTGCTCGCAGCATCCATGAAGCCTCACGCGACGAGGCCAGGCGTATTGCGAAGACGCCTGGATACAAGCGATCTTGCCGTGAGCGAAAGAAGGTGGAAATGCTCTTTGCGCATCTCAAACGCATCCTGAAACTCGACCGTTTGCGACTGCGAGGTCCAAGCGGTGCTCATGATGAGTTCCTGATGGCAGCGACTGCGCAAAACCTGCGAAGAATGGCCAAGCGGTTCATGCCAGGAAGCAAGCAGATGAACCAGACAGTTGCATGACGAGCAACGGGGGACCGTTGCCTCGCTCAGGTTCGCCGCTTCGCCGATCGCCGCAACTCGAAAACGTGCTGCTAACTCCTGCGTCTGCGACCAAAACAAGACTTTTTCAACACAATCCACCGAACAACGGCCATTCCCCTCCCGGCTATGTACTCTGCGCCTAGCGGAGACCCGTGTGCCCCGCCGACTGACGCTGAGCGCTATCCCGACGAACGCTCGTGCTAGCAAAAAGGTGGCCTGCGAGCACGTCGTCAATAAGCCGAGATTCAAATTCATCCGCCCATGCTTGCGCCCTGCCGCAACCACGACTCGGCCGTACAAAGTGTTTAGAAGTGCGGCACAGTCGATGCGAAGGCGTCGATCTTCATCGCTCGCTCGGTAAGCGCCGCCAGGCGAGGAAAGTTCTTCGCGGTGACGAGATCGGGAAGGATAAACATGGATGCCGCCTGATAGCAGATGGCGGTCATGATATCGGCCTGGCCGAACTTGTCGTTCACGAGCCAACCGTCTCCGGTCTCCTGTTCGAGCAATGTCAACCCGATAATCGCCTGTTCTGCGAGGCCTTCGAACACGGATTGCAGTTGATGCTCTTTCGGTCGAAGGGTTTCGTCATATAGGGAGCTAAGCTTCGGGTAGATGTTCATGCCGATTGCGTTGAGCTTCAACGCCCTGAAACGCGCCGGGCCTGACGGTGGGATGAGCGCCTTCTCGGGCCCGACCATCTCATGCAACACGTCGATGATGCCGCTGCTATCGATCATGGTTTCGCCGTTATCGAAAACAAGCGCCGGCACCTTACCCATCGGGCTGTACCGACGAACCTCATCTTTATCGGTGTAGGCGTTGAGGTTGAGATGCTCGAAAGGAATGTCGAGCAGTTTCATCGTGATAGCAGTCCGGCGCGTAAATCCAGAAAGCCAAGGGCCAATAAGTTTCATCGCTTTCTCCATGTCACGGTTAGTGTCAAAGCATCAGAACGGTTCTTTGAACGGGCGGACGTCCAACTCCTGCGTCCAGGCGGAGGGATGCTGGCGATGGAGCTGCCAATAGGCCTCGGCGATCGCCTCGGTATTGAGCATGCTGTGCTCGCCGATCTGCTCGAAGGCGCCAGGGAACAGCGATCGCACCCGGTCGCCGTCGATCGCGCCGTCGACGACGACGTGCGCGACATGAACACCCTGTGGCCCGAACTCGCGCGCCATGCTCTGCGAGATCATGCGCAGCCCCGCCTTGCTCGCAGCGAAATGGGCAAAACCAGGCATGCCGCGAAGCGCCCCCGTGGCCCCTGTGAAGAAGACGGAACCGCGACCGAGCGGCACAAAACGCCGCGCCGCCTCACGGCCCACCAGAAAGCCGCCAAGCGTGTTCATCCGCCAGAAGTCCTCGAACGTCGAGGCATCCATCTGCCGAAAGTCGATCTTCAGGTTCTTGCCGGCGTTATAGGTGACCAGGTCGGCGGGAGCGCCATCCTCGTCGTTGGTCATTGCGGCGTCGAACAGCCCAATTACATCCTCTTCCTGCGTCGTGTCGATGGCATAGGCGGTCGCGCGGCCACCGTTGCGCCGGATCGTGGCAGCAACCTTCTCCACTTTCTCGAGCGTGCGTCCGGCGACCAGGACGTGACGATTGTTGGCCGCGTAGCAACGGCTTATTGCCGCCCCAAGACCATCCTCGGCGCCGACACCCACAACTACAGCCTTGGCAAGTGACATAAATCCCTCCTCTTCCTCGATTGGCGGCCGGGCCACCCGGCACAACATAAAAGACAATGTCGATCACAAGAGCGGCGGCAGAACCGCTTGCAGCACGAGTGACCTGCTCGGTCCGATCGAAGCGCCGTTTAAGGTCGTCAACGATTGCGATGGGTGAACGATACCGAGCGCGTGCAAACGGATAAACCGCTGCTACGATTCCACATTGTTTCTCCTGTGAAACAATGCAGTCAGGGTCGGAAAGCGAGGAGTCGGATCGTGGACAAGTTTCAGGCCATGCAGGCGTTCGTTCGGGTGGTCGAGAGCGGGACCTTCACCAAGGCTGCGCAGATGCTCGATTTACCCAAGACGGCTGTCAGCCGTCTGATCGCGTCGCTCGAAGTCGAGTTGGGCACGAAGCTGCTCAACCGGACGACGCGCAAGGTGTCGACGACAGTGGATGGCGCCGCGTACTACGAGCGCGCGCTGCAGTTGATGAGCGATCTCGCGGAGCTCGAGGGCGCGATGTCGCGTGCGAAGAGCAGCCCGCGAGGACGCCTGCGTGTCGATCTGCCTGTGCCGTTAGGTCTGTCCGTGATCCTTCCCGCGTTACCGGCGTTCGTCGAGCGTTATCCGGACATCGAGTTCGAGTTTGGACTCAGCGACCGGCCGGTCGACCTCATCGCAGAGAACGTCGACTGCGTCGTGCGCGCGGGGGAGATCTTCGATCAATCGCTCGCGGCGCGACAGATCGGCGCCGTCAAGCAGATTCTGTGTGCGACGCCGGCCTACTGGGACAAGCACGGGCGGCCTTCGCATCCGTCGGACCTCGAGCATGGCCATGTCGTCATCCGAACCATCGCTTCGCGAACCAACCGGCCCTTTCCGATTGTCGTAACGAAAGATCGTGAACGCGTGGAAGTGCAGAATCGGCGCGGACTCACCTCGAACGACATCATGGCGTGTCTGACCATGAGCCTGGCCGGTCTCGGGGTCGTACACGCGTTGACGTTTTCCGCCACTACGCACCTTCGAAGCGGCGCGCTCGAAGCCGTCCTGAACGACTGGGTATCGGATTCCGTTCCCGTTTTCGTCGCGTATCAGCCAAACCGGCACTTGAGCACGAAGGTTCGCGTATTCATCGACTGGCTTGCCGCACTGTTTGCGACCAATGATTCGACCGCGAAGAGCAAGCGCAGCGCGAAGACGTAGCGGATGACGACCTCGGCAACGCCGCCGACCAAGGTTGATCGGCCTCGAACGTCTGCTTCGCCGTTGGCATATGCCGTTGGCTGAGACTCGGATCATGACGACCGCTTCGCGACCCGTGCGATCAGCTCATCCACTCTCGAAAGGAACAGCTTGAGAATTGGAGAAGTATTTGCCGGGCTGTAGCCGATGACCAGGTCGATCGTCGGCACCTCGCCTTCGAGCGGACGACTGACGACCGACCAGGGCATCAAGTTCTCGACATAGGCCGGGATCAGGGTCACGCCTCGCGTCGAGGCGACCAGCGACATGACCATCGCCGGATTGTCCACACTCTGTGCCGGCGCGATCTGAACTCCTGAGCGGTCCAGGTAGCCATCGATCACCGCGCGCAGCACCTTGGCCTTTTTAGCCATAGCGATGAAAGGCTCGCCAACGAGTTCCTGCGGACGGATTGCAACGTGAGACGTCAGCGGATGGTCACTCGGCATGAGCACCACGAGCGGTTCCCGGCCAACGACCAGGTAGGTGAGATCGAAGTCCGGTTCGGCTCGCAGGAAAGCCAAATCCAGCTTGCCGCGCGCGAGTCCTTCGGCGAGGTCCGGCGAATAGTCGCTGGATACGGTGACGTCGACGTTCGTCAACTCGCCGCACAGAACATGCATGGCCTCAGGCAGCCAGGTCATTTCCTGCCCGGTGAGGAAGCCGAGGGCGAAGCGCGGCTTCGCAGGTTGCGCTGCCCTGCGGGCCGCTTCGACTGCCGCGTCCACCTGGGTCAGCGCCAGCCGCGCGTGATCGATGAACGCCTTGCCTGCCGGGGTCAGCTCCACGCCGCGCGCGCTGCGACTCAGCAATTCGACCCCGACCTGGTCCTCCAGGTCCCGAATCTGCCGACTCAGTGACGGCTGCGAAGTGTGCAGCCGCCGTTCGGCTGCCTCCGTCAAGCTGCCCGTCTCGGCAACGGCGATGAAATACCGCAGGTGTCGCAGTTCCATTCCGATCCCATGCCTCCGAGGTATGCCATCCAGCCTATAAAGTCTTTTTCAATGTTGCCACAAGTCCCTAGATTTCCTCCTGTGGCGACGTGATGACGAGTGCTTCAAGTGTTCGAGCCGGTGTTGCCGGTCAGTCATCCCATACGTCGTGGTCATACCTCACAGGAGTGTAATCATGAGCAAACCCGTCATCCTCATCACCGGCGCCCTGACCGGCATCGGTCGCGCCACCGCGCTGGCCTTCGCTAGGAGCGGTGCTCATCTGATCGTCTCCGGCCGCCGTCAGGACGCAGGGAAGGCGCTCGAAGCCGAACTGCGGCAGCTCGGCTCCGAAGCCGCCTTCGTCCAGGCCGACGTCCGCCACGACGACGAAGTCCGCGACCTAATCGACCAAGCCGTTGCCCGCTTCGGCCGTCTCGACGCGGCCGTCAACAATGCCGGCACCGAGGGCCAGCCGGGACCGGTCGTCAACCAAACCGCCGAGAGCTACGCCATTACCTTCGATACCAACGTGCTGGGCACGTTGTTGAGCATGAAGCACGAGCTGCGCGTGATGACCGCCCAGAAGAGCGGCAGCATCATCAACATCTCGTCGACCTATGGCCACGAAGGGGCGGCCTACGCCTCCGTCTACGTTGGCAGCAAGCATGCGGTCGAGGGCTTCACCAAATCGGCTGCGCTGGAAGTCGCCGCCACCGGTGTGCGCGTCAACGCCGTTGCCCCGGGGCCGACCGACACCGGCATGCTCGACCGCTTCACCGGCACGGCGGAGCACAAGGCCGCGCTGGTGTCCTCCGTTCCGCTGGCGCGCATCGGCAAGCCGGAGGACATCGCGAGCGCCGTGCTCTACCTGGCATCCGATGGCGCCGCCTTCGTCACCGGCCAGATCATCACCGTCGATGGCGGCAAGAGCGCGGGCTGATCGTCGTTGCAGCTTCTCTCCTCGCGTGCCTCAAAGGACACCTGACATGACCACCTATACCCATCAAACGGCGCCGACGCAGTATGTCGAAGCCCAAGGCATCCGTTTTGCTTATCGCCGCTTCGGCAAGCCGGGCGGCGTGCCGCTGGTGTTCAACCAGCACTACACCGGAACCATGGACTACTGGGATCCAGCGGTGACCAACGGCCTCGCCAAAACCCGGGAGATCATCCTCTTCAACAACGCCGGGGTCTCTTCGAGCTCCGGCGTTGTTCCCACCACCTTCCCGGACGTGGGCGCCAACGCGATCGCCTTCATTAAGGCGCTGGGTCTTTCCAGGGTCGACGTACTGGGCTTTTCCATCGGCGGCATGGTCGCTCAGGAAATCGCCCTGCAAGGCGGCAATCTGGTACGCCGGCTCATCCTGGTCGGCACGGGTCCACGCGGCGCCGATATGGCGGCCAGCCAGTCGCATGCAATCTTTTCCAGCACCTACGATGCGCCCGAGCACCTGTGGCTGGCCGTCCACTTCTCGCCCTCCGCCTCGAGTCGCGAAGCGGGCCTGGCCTTTCTCAAGCGCAAGTGGGAGCGCAAGGATCGCGATCCGGAGATGAGCGCCGAAGGCATCGCCCACCAGGGCGAGGCCATCGGCAAGTACATCGCCCAGCACGAAAGTGTCCTCGACTACCTGAAGAACATTCGCCAGCCCACCCTTGTCGTGCAGGGGAGCAATGACGTGATCATCCCGACACACAACTCCTACGTTCTGCAGCAAAACCTGCCTAACGCCCAGTTGATCGTCTACCCGGACTCCAATCACGGCTCCTTCTATCAATACCCGGAGCTGTTCGTGGCCCAAGCCACCCAGTTCCTCGACGCGGCATTCGAGACGCCCGACGGCGCGGCCGAAAGCCTGCCTTTCCCTTCCCTGCCGTCTTCCAACTGAGCTTCGACTCTCTCTCCAACATGCGAGGACACATCCCATGGCAAACCTGACCAACAAGACAGCGCTAGTCACCGGCGCCTCCCGGGGCATCGGCGCGGCTATCGCCAAGCGGCTGGCCGCCGACGGCGCCAGCGTGGCGATTACCTATACCAAGGGCGCTGATGCCGCCGCCCAAGTCGTGCAAGCGATCAAAGCCTCCGGCGGCGAGGCCATCGCGATCCAGGCGAATGCGACCGACGCCAAGGCGGTCAACGCTGCAGTGGAGCAAACCTTCAAAACCTTTGGCCAGCTCGACATTCTGGTGAACAACGCGGGCACGGCGATCCCCAAGCCATTCGAAGAAGCCACCCTCGCAGAGATGGATCAGATGATCGACCTCAACGTGCGCGGCGTGTTCATCGCCACACAAGCCGCACTCAAGCACCTGAAGGAAGGTGGCCGCATCATCAATATCGGCTCCTGCGTGGGAGAGCGGGCGACGACGCCGGGCCTCGCGGCCTATTCGGCGACCAAAGGCGCAGTGAAAATGTTCACGCAAGGCCTGTCGCGCGAGGTCGGCTCGCGCGGCATCACGGTCAACAACGTCCAGCCCGGCCCCATCGATACCGACTTGAACCCCGCTGCAGGCGACTGGGCGATACCGCAGATCGCCAATACCGCGCTAAAGCGGTACGGCCATGTCGATGAGATCGCCGCCATGGTGGCCTTCATCGCCGGCCCGGAGGCAAGCTACATCACGGGTGCCAACCTCACTGTCGATGGCGGCACCATCGCTTGAGCACCCGACAATTTCGATGACCAGCCAATCGATGCGGGCCGCCGGCCCAATTCGAAGCGTGTCGGCTGCCAAGGGAAACAACATACTCTACGATATTCGCACTTATACGTTTAAGCCGCTGCGCGGCGCCGATTGGCTGGCTCTGTATGAGATTGAAGGCCTGCCGCTTCAGCAGGAGTTTCTCGGCGAACTGATCGGTTTTTTTACAACTGAGATCGGCGATATTAGCCAGATCGTGCACATCTGGGCCTATCAGAGTCTCGACGATCGACTCGAGCGTCGCGACCCGATGGCAGCGGATAGCCGCTGGCAGGAATTCGGCCGCAAGGTGAAGGCGCTCGACATTTTTCTCAGCATGGAGTCGCGCATCACGTATCCGACAGAATTTTCCCCACTTAAGTAGTCATCCTGACTATATGAATACGGATCCAAAGCCGACCTGAAGATCAACAGTAAGGAATTCGCATCATGACCAAGCTCTCCGGTAGAACCGCGCTGGTTACCGGCGCGTCACGCGGCATCGGACGCGCCAGCGCGCTCGCGCTGGCAAAGGCCGGCGCCCAAGTACTTGTCCACTACAGCAGCGGAGAAAAGGAAGCGGCGGCGGTTGTCGCCGAAATCCGCGAAGCAGGTGGGAAAGCCGAGAAGATCGCAGCCGACCTGCGAGCACCGAACGGTCCGCACGCGCTGGCCGCGCACGTGCGTACCATCATCGGCGGCCGGTTGGACATCCTCGTCGCCAACGCTGCTATTTCGAAAGTAGGCACGATCGAGGAGATCACGGTCGAGGACTTCGACGATCTCTTCGCGGTCAACGTGCGCGCTCCCTATTTCCTCGTGCAGCAGCTGCTCCCGGTCATGTGCAAGGGCAGCAGTGTCGTGCTGCTTTCCTCGCTCGCTGCACGCGCCTCCGTGGGAACGCTGTCCGCCTATGCGGCCACCAAAGGTGCCATCGACACCCTGGTCAAGCATTTCGCCTCAGCCCTGGGCGAACGTGGCATTCGAGTCAATGCGGTGGCGCCAGGCGTTGTTCCGACTGACATGTCCAGTTTCGCCAGGACCGACGCAGGACGGGATTTCACACTGAGCATCCAGGCGCTCAAGCGTATGGCCGAGCCGGACGACATCGGTGCCGCCGTCGCGTTCCTCGCTTCCGATGATGCTCGTTGGATCACTGGCGACACGTTGCACGTCGATGGCGGTTCGAAGCTGTGAGCCCTGCCGGCATAAAACCCACTGCCAGCGCGGTAGGCGCGCCGGCACTTCAATTCAATCGATGTGGAGATTTCAGAATGACTTCCGACACGATCAGACTTTACCAATCTGCGAGCTCGCCCAATTCGCGGCGCGTGCGCGTCTTCCTCGCTGAAAAGGGACTGTCGATCCCGCTCATCCCGGTCGACCTGGGCAAAGGCGAGCAGCATTCCGAGGCCTATCGGACCATCAACCCGCGCCGGGTCGTCCCGACCTTGGCGCTGGCAGACGGCACCGCCATCGGCGAGGTGCCGGCCATATGTCGCTACATCGAGGAAATCCATCCGCAGAACCCGTTGCTCGGCGAGACCGCAAAGGAAAAGGCACTAGTGACAATGTGGGAACGGCGCGCCGAACTGGATGGTTTCGCTGCGGTGATGGAAGCCGTACGCAACGCCGCGGCAGGCCTCAAGGGGCGCGCGATCGCCGGTCCCCACGACTACGAGCAGATCGCCGAACTGACGGAGCGCAGCAAGCTGCGGGTGAAGAATTTCTTTGCCGATCTTGATGCTCGGCTGAGCGAGGTCTCGTTCGTGGCCGGTGATCGCTATTCGGTCGCCGACATCACGGCGCTGGTCACGATCGACTTCGCCGCGGGCGGCCTCAAGCTGGCTATCCCCGACGAGCAGGTGGCCCTGAAACGCTGGCACGAAAAGGTTTCGGCGCGGCCGAGCGCCAAGGCGTAAGCCCCGCCCTTAGCCCAAGCAAGCGTCTGGCAACGGTGCGGAATGCAAGCGGAATAGCGGCATGAGGTACTGCTACGCATGCGTTTCAGCACACTCGCTTGAAACGCAGGCTTTGGACCGGCGAATGCCCTTCCCATCTCCTTCAGGAAAAAATATGAGCTCGCTATTTTCTCCGTTCACGCTCCGCGGCGTGAACCTCCCTAACCGCATCGTCGTATCACCGATGTGCCAGTACGTCGCCATCGACGGCAAGGCGCATTCCTGGCACATGATTCACCTCGGCAGCATGGCGCTGTCCGGCGCAGGGATGCTGATCATCGAGGCAACCGCTGTGGAGGCCGACGGACGCATCGCACCCGGTGACCTCGGCCTCTGGGACGACGCCACGGAAGCAGCGCTGAAGCCAATCATCGAGGCGATTCGCCAGCACTCGAAGATCGCCGTCACAATGCAACTCGGCCACGCCGGACGTAAAGCGTCGAGTCACGTCCCCTGGGAGAGTGGGCAGTTGATGCCAGTAGCCGTTGGCGGATGGGTCACGCACGGCCGTCCACGAAGAGTTCGATACCCGTGACGAAACTCGAGTCATCCGAAGCGAGAAACAGGGCAGCTTTGGCAACTTCGTCGGCTTGCCCCATGCGTCCCATAGGAATGGTAGATAGGACTCTCGCAATAGCGTCCTGAGGCTGCTGACCAATGATCGGCGTATCGATTGGGCCCGGGCTAAGGACGTTTGAACGGATCCGACGGTCCTTCAACTCCGCTGTCCATCCTCGAACAAAATTGCGGACGGCCGCCTTGGTCGCGCCGTACACCCAGAAGGCGGGTGTCCCTTTGACGCTTGCGACGGAACCCGTGAGAATGATCGACCCGCCGTCGTTCATGAGCGGCAGCGCCTTTTGGACGGTGAAGAGCATTCCTTTCACGTTAGTACTGAACAGCTTGTCGAAATGCGCTTCGGTGATGTTGCCCAAGGCGGCGAACCCGGCGATGCCGGCGTTGGCGAAGACTATGTCGATTCTTCGCCCTGTCGCGTTGACGTTTTCATAGAGACGATCAAGATCAGCCAACTTGGCGACGTCTCCCTGGATGCCAGTCACATTGTCCCCGATGGCGCTCACGGCTTCGTCGAGCTCCTTCTGGCGACGGCCGGTGATGAAGACGTGGGCGCCCTCGGCGACGAAGAGCTTTGCGGCGGCGAAGCCTATCCCCGACGAGCCGCCGGTGATGACGGCCACCTTTCCCTGCAACTTGCCCATAGCGATGACTCCATTGATTGGCAATTCCGATTTGCGGCGCCTCGGCACTGGCGCTTATCTGCTTGGCCGTCTGGCGGCTAGACCTCGAACCGGAACGCCGCTCCGTCCCGTTTCACATATCCAGCGGTCGGCGCGGCATAGTGGGTGCCAATGACGGATCTGGTGCAAATAAAGGCGATCAAAAGAAAAGCCGCTGCTTTGCCGTTGCCCTATCAAGCTGAGAGAACTGCCTTCCAGATGGCGGACATAGTGAGATCTTTGAGGCGCAGACTCGCGAGATCGAATTGTCCTTTGCGAATCCGATGCGCCAACTCGATGCCAGCGATTGTGACGGCCGCGTGTCTGAACCGTTTGAAGCCGTGCATGGCGTTCGTCCTGGACTTGATGTTGCGATGGTCCTGCTCAATCACATTGTTGAGGTATTTCGAGGATCGGACTTGCGTGTCCTCAGGGAGCAAGCCGTCGACCTTCAGCTCGCGCACCGCGCGATGCGACGCTGCGTATCCATCGAGCGTGATGGTTTGCGGCGGCTGGCCTTGATGTTTGATTGCCTTGCTGAAGAACGCTTTCGCCGCGGCGACATCGCGCTTCGCCCGGAGCATGAAGTCAACCGTGTGCCCGGCTCGATCAACCGCCCGGTATAGGTAGACCCACTTGCCACGAATTTTCAGATAGGTCTCGTCGACACGCCACTACCGTCCGGCGAGCGTGTCGAATCGATTCCAACGTTTGACGAACTCCGGCGTATAGCGCTTCACCCAACGGAAAATCGTCGTGTGGGCCAGAGCCACGCCGCGCTCGGCCATCATCTCGACAAGGTCGCGCAGACTGAGCTTGTAGCGTAGATACCAGCGAACGCAGAGGATGATCACGTCACCGCAAAGTGACGGCCCGCAAACAACTCCTTCAGGTTCTGGCGCTTGCTCATTGGTGCCCCTCTTTTCGGTCAGCCCGTTACAATAACCGAATTGATCGCCTTATTTGCACCAGATCCGCCGCCAATAGGTCTTCGATCCGAACCGGAAGATCACGCACGCGCACGCCCGTCGCATGATAAACAGCGTTCGCAATCGCAGGCGCAATACCCGCGATTCCAATCTCCCCGACACCGCGTGCGCCGAGTGGATTCAATGCGAGATCCGGATAGTCGAGGAAGGTGACATCGATCTTCGGTGCGTCGGCATGCGTGACCATGACATAGTCGGCGAGGCTCCGGTTGATTGGTGCGCCGGAACGGCTGTCGTAGTTCGTCTCTTCGAATAGCGCCATGCCGATGCCCATTACGACCGCTCCTTCGATCTGGTTGCGGGCCGTACGGGCATTGATGATCTTGCCTCCATCGATCACGCTAACCACGCGGCTGACTCGCAACCGCGCCGTTTCGGGCTGCCATGTAACCTCGGCAAAATGCGCGCAGTATGAGTGCACCGACACGCGCTTCGCGTCAGGATCGTCCTGATTCGGGCCGGACCGCCCTCTTCCCACCACCGCGTTGATGCCCGCCGGACCCAGAATCCGCTCAAAGGGCACCCCTGCAGCCGGTGAGGTTCCTTTGCGATAGACCATCCCTTGCTCGAAGCAAAGTGCATCCGCATTCTGCCCGTTGAAGGGCGAGTTACCCGCTTCGGCTGCGGTGACTAAAAGGTGCTGGACTGCGACCTTTGCCGCCTGCGCCACCGCCGGAATCAGCGACGCGGTAGCCCTTGAGCCCCCCGACATCGGCCCGGGAGGCAAGCGTGTGTCACCGATCACGACTGAAATTCTGTCAAGCGCGATTCCGGTCGCATTCGCCACCATCTGGGCGATTACAGTGTACGTCCCCGTGCCAATGTCCTGAGTCGCTGTCAACACGCGCGCCGTTGCGTCAGCGTTCAGTTCAACGATGACTTCGGCTGCAGATCGCTGGGCTTGCCAGGACCCCGCTGCGACTCCCCAGCCGATCACCAGACCGTCATTACGCATCGAACCGACCGGGGTCTTGCGTGCCGCCCAGCCGAATTGCTCCGCGCCGCGCGTCAGGCATTCCTTAAGATGCCGGGATGAAAACGGCACATTCAGGCATTCGTCAATTGCCGGCTCATTGACAAGGCGCAACTGGACCGGATCGATATTGAGCTTGATGGCTAGTTCATCGACGGCCGATTCGACTGCGAACAAGCCAGGCACGGCACCTGGGCCGCGCATCGATGTACTGGGCGCGATGTCCCGGCGCGCATGGGCGGCAGTCACTCGCAGGTTCGGCGAGCTGTAGAGATAGCCTGTCGCCTCGCCGCAATTCTCTTTTCGTGTATCCAGGCGGGCCGTTTGATAGACGTAGTGTTGCTGCAGCGATGTCAAACGTCCATCGCGGGTTGCCGACAAGCGTATGCGCTGCTCCGTGGCCGGACGGTGGCCCACGTTCTGGAACATCATCCCGCGGCTCAGCACCAGCTTGACCGGCCGCCGCAGATTGCGGGCGGCGGCGGCGGCGAGTAGCGAATGGGACCACGGAAACAGCTTGCCGCCGAATCCAGAGCCTAGATACTTCATGATCACGCGCACCTGATCTTCCGGCACACCAAGCATCTGTGCCATCATCTGCCGCTGGTTGACGATCGACTGCGTTGTTTCGTAAAGCGTATAGTTCGTGCCATCGAAGACCGCCACCGTGGCATGCAGTTCGATTGGGTTGTGCGTTTCGATCGGTGTCGTGTAGGTCTCGTCCAGCTTCAGCGCATCAGAAGCGGCCGCGAATGCGGCCTCCGCGTCGCCGCGCTGCGTGTCGACGGACGGGGCCCCCTGTGCGGACATCTGGACCGTTACATCGGGTTGGCTCTGCGCATACCGCGCCTTCACTGCATGGGATGCGGCCGTTGCCTGCTCGAACGTATCGGCCACTACCAGTGCAATGTACTGGCCATAGTACGAGATGACATCGTCGTCGAGCGGCGGACGTCTTTCATCGATTCTTGGTCCGAAGCCGACGCGAAAGAACTTGCCGATGTTCTCGCGGGTGAAGACCGCCCGGACCCCTGGCATCTTCGAGGCAGCGGTCGTTTCCAGTTGATGGATGCGCCCCTTTGCGATTGTCGCGCAAACCGGTACGGCGTAAAGCATCCCTGCAAAATTGAAATCCGACGTGTACGTGGCCGCACCGCTGACCTTAAACGGTCCGTCGATTCGGGTAAAGTCGCCGCCGATGACCGGCTGCGTTTTATTGCTAGCTAATTGCACGTTTTCTCCGCGTCACGAAGCTGGGTCAAGAATTCTGTGTGGCCAACCTGAGTGCTTGCTGGATGCAGCGTTTAGCAAGTTCAACCTTGAAGCCGTTCTGGCTTTGCGGGCGCGCTGACTGGAGCGCGGCCTCGGCCGCCGCTTGGAATGCCGCGGGCTCAGGCGCGCGGCCGAGCAATGCGGCTTCGGCCTCGCGCGAGCGCCAGGGCTTAACGCCGACACCGCCAAGTGCGATCCTGATGTGGACGGTCCTGCCCGACGATACGGTCATGACGACTGCTGCCGACGCCAACGCAAATTCATACGATGCGCGATCGCGCAGTTTCAGATAGACGCTGTGACTGCCGGGAGCCGGCGCAGGGAGCGTCACATGCGTAATGAGCTCGCCGGGATCGAGCATGGTTTCGCGTTCGGGCGTGGCCCCGGGCAACAAGAAGAAGTCATCAATCGCGATGCTTCGCTTGCCCTTGCTGCTTTCGACATGGATCGTTGATTCGAGTGCAGTCATTGCGACACTCATGTCCGAAGGGTTCGTCGCGATGCAATGATCGCTGGCCCCAAGAATGGCGAGGTTTCGATTGAACCCACCGATCGCAGAACAACCCGTACCAGGCTCACGCTTGTTGCATGGCGTAGCAGTATCGCGAAAGTAGACGCAGCGTGTGCGCTGCAACAGGTTACCGCCGGTCGTCGCCATGTTTCGCAACTGGGCTGACGCGCCGGAAAGCAATGCCTGGGACAGGACAGGATAATGCGTCTTGATCAGGCGATGATTCGCGAGATCGGAATTGCGCACCGTCGCGCCAATCGTGACGCCGCCACCGTCTATGGCTTCGACCTGAGCGAGTGGCAGGCGATGAATATCGATGATCTGCGTCGGACGCTCCACGTCGAGCTTCATCAGGTCGAGCAGTGTTGTGCCGCCTGCCAGAAAGCGCATAGACGAGCCAGTTTGCTGGCTCCCGTCGTCAGTCTGCGCGATGTCGAGTGCCTGTGCGACGCTGGAAGCGCGCTTGAATTGAAAGAGTTCCATTCGTACGCTCCGCTCAAGCCTTCCGGCGAACTTGCTGGATCGCCGAGACGATGTTCGAATAGGCGCCGCACCTGCAGATATTTCCGCTCATCGCTTCCTTGATGTCCTCGTCGCTGTGACCATAAGGCTCGCTGAGCAGCGCGACAGCCGACATGATCTGGCCGGAGGTGCAGTACCCGCACTGAAAGCCATCGTGTTCTACGAAGGCGGCCTGCATCGGATGCAGATTGCCCGGCCGTCCGAGGCCTTCGATGGTCGTTATCGCCTCACCCTCATGGGTGGCGGCAAGGCTTAGGCAGGAATTCAGGCGCTTGCCGTCGACATGGACCGTGCAGGCGCCGCACTGACCGTGGTCGCAACCCTTCTTTGTGCCGGTCAGCCTCAGATGCTCGCGCACGCAATCGAGCAATGTCGTGCGGGGATCGATATCCAGTTCGTGATTGGTGCCGTTGACGTTCAATCGGACATGTACGTTCGTACTATCTACACTGAGGTCGTTGCCTCGTGTTTCACCCTGGTCAGCACCGCCGGAAGCTGCATGCGCGACAGAGGAAAGTTGTCCGGCGCCAATCGTGATGCCGGCGGCACCCATGCGGCCCAGGAAAGACCGACGTGACACGCGTTGGAACACCGTCCCGGCATCAATTTGGCTCGTGCTTCGTTTCTGCGACTTTTCGTCCATGAATCGAGTTCTCCACTGAATTTATGGATCGGCGGACGACGACGCAATGCGTCGGCGCCTGTTCGACCGAGCTTTTCTTTCTAACACCGGCGATATAAAACTGGACGGACGGCAAGATGAAACTCCCGTCATCTTTGAAGTTTGAGTGGGGCCGTGGCGGGACCAGGCCGGGCGGCGTTTCGTCGCACTGGCATGAATGGTGAAATGGTATTCGACAGTTGCCGGCGAGCGGCGATGAAACGGATTTTCCAATTAGGTCCCGCAGCAAACCCTCGAAGATCTGTCACAACCAGCAGTTGCCTGATCGAAGCGCCGTCTTCGATCGCCGCATGTCAAGCCGTGAGCAAGCGTTCCATTCCCCGGCTGCTCAGATGCCGACTTCTGCAGCAGGGCTCCATGACAAGAAGCAGATAGACTCGAGCCGGGCGCTAGATGCTGCCCATCCCTGCATCGCCCCGTGCCTGCCAATTTCATCTTCGGAGCATTAGCAGTGAAGGCTTAGGATTTCAAGGGTTTCCCTAATCCCGCCTGCGTTCGTATCCTGATTGCCGAGGAAGGTCTCACCAACCGCGTCGAGTTCGTCCAGGTCGATCTGCCTGGCGGCCCACATGGGACTCCCGAGTTCCTTGCCAAAGATCCTTCCGTGTCGTGCACAAGATAACGAAAACTTCACCAACGGGTCAGTTCCAAGACACTTCATTTGTCTACAGTAGGAGTCTCGGATTGCAAAACCGGAACAGATTCCATGAAGTTCATGAAACGGGTCTTCTCAATCGTTGTGCCGTCATGCATCGCGTTCGGTATGGCGGGCCATGCGCTCGCCGATCAGGACAATCAGGCAAAGGTCCCCCCGTCCGCGGCGATTCAGCGCACGCCTGAAGAGCTGCAGCAGCTTGTTGCTCCGATCGCGCTGTATCCGGATCCGCTGGTCGCACAAATTCTCGCGGCAGCCACGCATACGGCGGAAGTCGTCGAAGCGGACCGCTGGGTGCAATTGAATTCCCAGTTGACGGGAGAGGCACTGGCCGCTCAAGTCGATCAGCAGTTCTGGGATCCCAGCGTCAAGGCGCTTACAGAATTTCCCGCCGTGCTCGCAGACATGGACCAGAATGTCGTCTGGACATCATCGCTTGGCGACGCGTACCTCAGCCAATCGCAGCAATTGATGGCGGCCATCCAGAAGATGCGACAGCGGGCCAGCACCGCGGGTAACCTGGAAATCAACCAGCAGGAAACGGTAGCGAACGATGGTGGATTAATCAGCATCGTGCCAGCCGATCCCACTGTTGTGTACGTGCCCGAATACGATCCGTCGCTCGTGTATGGCGCGCCGGTGGCGCTCTGGCCTGGCTGGTATCCCGACCCGGACCTCTACCTTGATGGGCCGGGGATCGTGTTCGGCGTTGGATTCGATTTGGGATACTTCGGCGGTTACGGATGGGGCTGGCGACACTGGAGGCCCGACTGGCATCATCAGGCGGTACGGTTCCATGGCGGCCAGTATGCGTGGCACAACCGCAGTATCATCGACGCCAATCACTTCGCTCACAGCAACGAAGGTTTCGATCCTGCCCATGGCGCTTACGGCATGCGCGGCATGTATGGCGGGGCGCACACGCATCTGCCTGTCATGTCGTCGCGAGACTTCGTCGGATCGCATACGGTCCCGGGCGTCGGATTCGCCCGGTTCGGCGGAGTCAGCCCCGGAGGCTTCGGTCGCGCGGAGTTCGGTAGCGGGCGTTCGGGCTTTGGCGCGCCGGGACACGCGGGGATAGGACACGTGAGCGCAGGCGCCCATGGCGGAAGCGGACGCGGTTAGGAGCAGTGCGGCGCCGCGCACCAGACGTGGCACGGCGCTGGGCGATCGAGGACCAAGGTATTGCGTATGAATCGTGGCTCGACGTGTGTGCCGACGTGCAGATGGGCCGACTCGAAGCAGTGATGCGCGAGCAACCCGGCGAGGCGGCACCGCTGGCCCTGATCTGCACGCATCGCAAACAGTTCTGTCCCGCGATCCGGCAGCTGCATGAAGTGCTGAAGGAGCGTGTGTCGGCACTCACAGCGCTGTTGCCGGAGTACGGGCCCTGGCAGGCTGTTCAAATATTCGTCATTGAGGTGCTCAGGTGCATTGCGACGGATGCTGAGTTCGAATTTTTGAAACGCAGCAGAACTCTCCGGGCATCCGACGTTGGTCGCGGGTTCACCATATCGGTGTTATCCATTGCTTGTTGCCCCTCGATCAGCAAGTGTGCGCGTCAAGTGGTTCCACACTGTCCCGTCCATCGGCAGGCGGACGAACAAGCGGAGCAACATGTTGTTGGAAATCTGCTCCATCAGCATGCGCTCGCTACGAATTGAGTACAGCACCGGCAGCTAAAGAGCTCGCACCAGCTTCTCCGGCGTGATGCTTGGCCGACCTGCTTTCGCGTCAGCCTCGTACATCCACGCGAGCACGTGATCCATGCGCTCGAGCGCACCATTGAGCCACGTACGAATCGGACCAAACGGATGGTCCATCGGCACGAAATCATCCCGCTTCAACTTATGAGCATCGACTCGCTAAAACTGTCGGTGCCGCGCATCGGTTCCACCTCGCCCCCGTTAATGACGTCGCGTTCAACGGTTACCCCCATCCCGTTATTTCAACAACCTGCTAGAGAATGACCTTGAGGCCGGTGTAGACGAGTCGCACACCGATTACCAACAGGATGATGTACGCGAACTTATACAAATGCGTGACGTCTAGCCGGCGGTTCAGCCAAACACCTGCACAGATGCCCAACACCGCAAAAGGCGCAAGAGCGAGGCTGGCGAGTAAAGTCGTGCGGGCGAACAGCCCAAGCATCGAAAAGCTGACTAGTTTCGCTAAGTTGACGACGGCAAAAAACGCAGCCGTGGTGCCGGCAAAGCAGCGCTTGGTTAGCTTATACGGCAACAGATAGATGGCCAGCGCCGGTTCGCCTGCGTTCGCCATGAAACTTGTGAAGCCAGAGGTGGCTCCCCAGAAGATGCTTAAGGCCGGGTGCAACCGATGCTGATCTTCGCGTGCAGGGGGACGAGACTCGGACCAGCGACGCCGGGCAAAGTCGATTGAGATCACACCGACGCCGAGTCTTAGCCACGCTTCCGAAAGATGGTGTATCGCCACTGCACCTAGCCCAATGCCAAAGAGTGCGGCGGGGATCGCAATACGCAGCAACGGCCAATTCCATTCGCCGCGATATTGCCAGAGCGTGACCAGATCAGTCAGGCAAAGGATGGGCAAAAGAAGTGTCACGACAACGGGCACTGGCAAGTGCAGTGCCATAAGTGGCACTGCCACGACGCCGAGGCCAAGCCCGAGACTACCCTTTGAGATGCTGGTCAGGAGGAGTGCCGGTATGCTCGCAACATAGAACCAGGGATCGCTGATTAAGGAAGTACCAAACATCTAGTGAATTCCGGTGCCGACGCATTACAAAGCTTGAGGCGACTATTCAACCATGGCTGGTCCGGGGCAGTCGACAACTCCGGCACAACTGATCGAGCGAGTCGCATACGGTGCAACCCACATTCGAGGGCGCGTTAGTAGCAGTGACTAACCCATGCGAATGACAAAACGCAATGCGGTACTTTCGGATGGCGCGGCCAGCCGTAAAGCCGCAGAAGCGCGAAAGTTGGCATGCTACAGCTACTAGATCTCGCACGCAATTGAAACGATTATTATGTCTATTTCATCCAGCTGTTGACCGGATTGTTGCGCGTTGAATGCTACGGTAGCCCGTAGTGACGATGCAGCGCCACTCAGTCGCTTCTTCCAATCTTGAGCTTAGGTGTGCCCGACCTGATTGGTCGCTGATCGACCTAACCCGCCGCGGGCAGCACGTCATTGTCGATGCCGCCACGCATGCGCCGATCCGACCGTTGATTAAATCCAATAAATGACGTTCCAGATAATGACCGAATCAGATTAACCTCATTACAATTTATTCATTATCCAGATTCAGAAAGTTCACTCACATTTCAAAACATCTGCCGCATAGTTCAGAATAAGCAACCCGCTGTTGTTTGACCAGAAAAAACTGTTTGAGCTCGGCCTGGACCCTACGATCCGTTTCCATGGAGGATACGCCCGCCAGACGTGTGAGACGGCAGGAAACCAACGAGGCACCAGATTATTTCCGAGCTGGCATTTCGATTGACCACCTCACTCAACTCAATCTGATAACACATCCGACACACCACATGAAGCAACTCAAATCAACGTGCATTAACCCGTTTTAATCACATAAGGCAATTACCATGACTGATCTGTCTAGACGCAAAGTTCTGGTCGGCGCTGCTGCTTCCGCTGCGGCCCTTGGCGTGGCGGCCACGGCCAAAGCCGCCTCGTTCGGCAACCCGGACCGGCCGCCCGAAGGCATGATCAATGCGAAGAGCCCGACCAGTCTGAGCGATCCGGGCCCGCAGAATCCGGCGATCGCGAACCAGTTCCCGTCATTCCAGAATCCGCCAGCAACCGACATCAACGGCATGCCGCTCTTCTGGGCCTCGTTCAACAATGCGCACAAGCGTTATCAGAACGGCGGCTGGGCGCGTGAAGTGACGCAGGATGACTTCGCGATTTCGGAGGACATTTCGGGCGTGAACATGCGTCTCTCGGCCAACGGCATCCGTGAGATGCACTGGCACCAGCAGGCTGAGTGGGCCATCATGGTGGACGGAAAATGCCGGATCACGATCCTGGACGAACAAGGCCGTCCACAGGTGGCCGACGTCAAGACCGGCGATCTCTGGTATTTTCCCCCGGGCCTGCCGCACTCGTTGCAAGGCCTTGGCCCGAGTGGCGCTGAATTCGTCCTCGCGTTCGACAACGGCCGCGCATCCGAATTCAACACGCTCCTGGTAACGGACTGGGTTGCGCATACGCCGCCCGAGGTGCTCGCCCGTAACTTCAACGTGCCGGCCGACGTATTCAAGAATATCCCTCTCGACAATCTGTGGATCTTCCAGGGCAACGACCCCGGCTCGCTGCAGGCCGCGCAACGCGCAGTGGCGAGTCCTCTGGGCGCGCCGATGCATCCGTTCATCTTCTCGCTCGGCGATTTGCCGCCGCTCAAACAAACCAAAGGCGGGACGGTGCAGATTGCCGACAGCCGTAACTTCAAGGCATCGGTAAACATCGCCGCTGCGCTGGTCACGGTCAAGCCGGGCGGTATCCGCGAGTTGCACTGGCATCCGAACGCGGACGAGTGGCAGTACTACATCAAGGGTCAAGGCCGGATGACGGTATTCGACACGGGCCCGAAGGCGGCGACCGCCGACTTCCGTGCAGGCGACATCGGCTACGTGAAGAAGAGCCTCGGACATTACGTGGAGAATACCGGCGACACCGACCTGATCATGGTTGAAGTCTTCAAGAGTGACCACTTCGCGGAAGTTTCGCTGTCCGACTGGATGACGCACACGCCGCCGCAGATGATCATGGACACGCTGAAGATCAGTCGTGAAGACCTCGCGCGCTTCCCGAACAATCGTCCGGACATCCTGCCGGTCTGATCCGCACGGTCGCGGGCGCGGCGCATGCGCGCTGTGCTCGCCAACCGCCCCGCCTCATTTCTCCGATAAACATGACGTCACCATTTGTCAAGTTGATCCAACCCGGCGTCGGGCCGACTGGCAGCGTGACGCAGCAGACCGAGCGTGCGGTGCGCGCGTCACTCGACGGACGCCGCAAAGGCCTGCGGGCCTTGCTACCGTTCGTCGGGCCGGCGGTGATCGCGTCGGTCGGCTATATGGACCCGGGCAACTTTGCCACGAACCTGCAAGCCGGCTCGACGTACGGCTATCAGTTGCTTTGGGTGGTGTTGATCTCAAACCTCGTGGCAATGCTGTTCCAGTCGATGTCCGCGAAACTCGGCATCGTGACAGGCCGTAATCTTGCGGAGCTGTGCCGTGAGCAGTTTTCGCCGTCCGTTGTAATCGCCATGTGGATCGCCTCGGAACTGGCTGCCATTGCCACGGATATCGCCGAATTCCTCGGCGGGGCATTAGGCATCTCCTTGCTGTTTCACGTCTCGCTCGTGGTCGGGATGGGTGCGACTGGCGTTGTCACGTTCGCCATCCTGTCGCTCGACAAACGCGGCTTTCGTCCGCTTGAACTGGTGATTGCCGGGCTCGTCGCAGTGATCGGTCTTAGCTATCTGTACGAACTCGTGATCGCGCCGCCGGACTGGCATGCGGCGCTCCTGGGTACCCTTGTCCCGCATCTGCATGGTGCGTCGGCCGTGACGCTCGCGGTCGGGATCGTCGGTGCGACGATCATGCCACACACCCTTTATCTGCACTCCCGACTAACGCAGACTCGCACGCTTGCGCGTAACGACGGCGAACGTCGACGGCTACTGCGCTTCTCAAACAAGGAAGTCGTCATCGCGCTTGGCTTCGCCACTTTCGTGAATCTTGCGATGGTGATGATGTCGGCGTCCGTGTTCGGCAAATCAGGCTCGGGTGTGGCCGACGTCAGCGTCGCCTATCACACGCTGATTCCCCTGCTGGGTGTTGGCGCCGCGACCGTGTTTCTGGTCTCGTTGCTCGCGTCCGGCATTTCGAGTTCAGCGGTGGGGACGATGGCCGGTCAGGTGATCATGCAGGGCTTCGTCGGCTTCAGAATTCCGATCTGGGTACGGCGCCTGATTACTGCAGTGCCGGCCTTCGTCGTCGGTCTGAACGGCAATGTGATGGACGCGATGATCGGCAGTCAGGTGGTGTTGAGCCTCATCTTGCCACTGCCGCTAGTTGCACTCGTCGTGGTGTCGTCGCGCCGTAGTGTGATGGGCGATTTTGTCGCCAGCAGGAAGACCGTATTGGCCGCACACGTCGCGACGGTCTCGATCGTCCTGCTCAATGTTGTGCTGATCTGGCAGATGGTGTCTTAAGGCGGATTTTCGGGGCGCTAAACGATGGCGTCGACGCGCCCTGCCGGGCTGACACGGGTACACGCCGGCCGCTATAACCGGGCGAAAGCCCTGCAATGGCTGCTGACCAACTCCCCAATATTGATGGGACCGTTGGAATAGCTGGCGCCCAAACTGTATGCGTTGTTGTCCCCGCCTGCGCCCGCCATGTTGGAGAATGCATACATCGCGCCGGCCTTGAAGCCGCCGTACGAGATGCTGCTGAACTTGACCGAATTGTTCAGACGCAAGTCGTTGTCCAAGTTGTCATTGTCGTACGGGTGTGCGGCAACATTGCCGCCGAACCCGATCCCGTCCCGCTATTCGGTGCGACATAGTCAACGATGAAATCGTATTGACGGCCTAGCGTAAGCGTCCCGTACTGGCTGGAACTGAGACCAACCCACGCCTGGCGGCCAAACAGGTCCGTTTGCGCGGCTGTTGAATTCTTGAGCGCACCATTGTTCACCGTGAAGCCGTTCTCCAGGTCGAACATGGCGTGCAGGCCGCCGCCGAGATCCTCATTGCCGCGCAAGCCCCAGCGCGAGGTACTCAGGCTTCCAGATGCCAGCATGAATTGGCTGGCCCCTTGGCCGGTGCCAGTTCTCGCGTTGTTCGCATAGACCATGCTCGTGTCGATGGTGCCGTAAAGCGTCACGCTGCTTTGCGCATGTGCTACCCCTGTGAGAAGCATGGCTGATCCAATCGCCAGATTCTTCAACTTCATTTCAAATTCCCCGATAACGTAAGTCGTTCCCGAACAGGCGATTGGTGATCGCCAATGCAACAGCGTGCGGAGTATAAGTTTTCGTCGGTGCGCCGCGACTCGAAAGAGTGAAAGACACCGTTTCAGTCACATGGACGAAGGAAACCATCGATGCTGAGATCGCGAAGCTGCTTGCCGGCTATGGCTCAGAATTTGAAATCCGTTTCGCCTGAACACCTTACGTGGATACATCGAGGCATCCCGGAAGCTCGCGTTCGAGTGTTGACGGCGACGTGGCCGCATCCGTTACCGTAAGCCAGTCATGTTCTTGTGGGCCACGTTCGGGACTGTGCCCCCCAACTCAATGCAGAAGCCGCACCGAGACCAGCCCATTGCACTCGACTTCATCGCGGGGGGCAATCTAGGAGTCTATACGCTGGTCGGTACGGAACTGGACGAGAACGACGATATCCCGCATCCAACACGCGTCGTACTGCGGCAAAATAATCCACGGCATTTCTGACTCGAATCACACGTTATGCAAGGAACTTTGCGAGGAGAGGACCGGATCCGCGCAACCCTCTGGTGCGAGCCCTGGGCGCATGCGCGCCGACCGCGTAATCCTGCTTTTCCTTAGATGGGTAGTGTACTGGCATGGCGCAGCCAAGGTGAAGAGTCAAAGGCAGAGACGATCTGAAGCACCCTTTCGCGTTTTTCTATACTGGTCGTTCACTAGCAGGAAACGGCAGCTTGTCAGGCTGATTCCCTGCAGCTGCACGCTGGCCTTTTGTCGCTTCCAGGTGGGTCACGAAAGGCCGGATTTCTTGGTCGTCCGGATTCACATACACGACATCAGTGGGCACACGACGAGGAGCGTCAACTGTGAAGAAGATTGCTGGCGACTCCAGTATTTCAGTTATCGCGTGTACAGTGTTCCGCTCAAAGGTCACTAACTGGCCCGCAGTGAGGACGCGAGGCGCTTCGTACGTTGCAGCTTAAGCCGCATGCGCGCAGTGCATGGCCTCATAAGGCAACACGATTTCGCAGCCGCAGGTGCCGGTCTACGCGCCGCAACCGGTATGTCCCACCGGCACCGGTAATCTACACGCCCTGTCCGAATTACTGGTCTGCCTGGTTGGCGCGAGCGTCGGCTTTGCCAGGTAGGCAGACCTGGCCGCGCTCGGCCATCGTTCGAAGGAGCCCGTGCCGGGAATCCCAACATAACATCAATTTAATCTGTGCGTCAGCGTGCATTTACCTTCGACTGTACAGAATGTGGGCTAGTCACTCTCGTTACGACGAGGTGGTGAGATCAAGGCTTCAATGACCGTGTGCGAAGCCGCACCATACCTGAATTCGGGAGGTCATTCACTATGAAGGCTTTTGTCTTTGGAGCACGCGTTGCCGGTGTACTTGCCGCAGCGGCGATGCCCTTTGCACCGCACGCTACGTGCCGAAGCCGAAAATCAGCCTCGCTTGATCGAGAACCCGCCAATGTTGTGAAACTGTCGCAAAGAAGCGTTGGATATTTGAGACTAGTGCGGACGTATGGTCGCAAACTGTCGCCATGATTAAATGGCGGCGCAATCCGCGCGCGACATCTCGCTCGCGCATCATCTTGCGCTGGCTGCTTGCCGACGCGACAGCGGCAACCGGCATCAGATCAACACGTTGCTGCGTTCGGTGTATAGGGCTTACTACCTTCAGCGCATGGGCTTTGGGCAGTTGCCGTTTGCATGTTACGAACACGCTCAAGCGGCGTTCCGAAACGCCGTCGTACTGGCCGCGAAACGCGCCAGGTGGATGATCAGGGAGCAGGACGCCCCCGCAATCGAACGCTTGCTTGCGCTGCACGACCGGCAATTGAGCGAGGCTCCGATGCACCGGGTGGTCGAAGCCGAAAAACAACTCCGCCAATTTGTGGCCGGCACCCGCGCTTCGCCGTTAGTCCCCCCGACATCGGATTAACCGTGATGGTCTTGCTTCCCATGAACGCGTGCACTTTTGAGCGATGCCGCACGCCAACCGTGTAAGCCCCGCGCCCGCTTCATGCTAAAGGCGCATCCCTCGCGCGGCGCGCTGATGGACTGCTGCGACCGAATTGCACAGGTACTGGGTGAGGCACGGGGCGAGCGCGTGATGTCCGCATTTGGAATGCTTGCACGAGGTCATTGGCCTGACGTAGCGCCCGCCGTGACAACCGGCTCGGATTGCTTTCGCGCCGCCAGCGACGGCTCAACTTGCGACACCTGCATCCGATTCGCCGCGTGCGCGCCCCGAGGGTCGTGCAATTGATCCGCGGACCAACCCCCGCCCAGATCGCCGAGCAGCGTGGCCGACGCAACGAGACGCTCCTGCTCCACGCTCAACGCCGTTTGCTGCAGGCTCAATTGGGCGGTCTGCGCGGTAGCGACCGTCGTATAGTCGACGGTCCCGGCCTGGTATTCGTTCAACGCGATTTCGGCCCCGCGCGCCGCGTCGCGCACCGCGCCGTCCAGCACCTGCGATTGTTGCGCGAGAATCCGCAGGCTTGCGAAATCGTCTTCGACATTCTGAAAGGCGGTGAGCACAGTGTTGCGATAATTCGCGACCGCCCCGTTGTAAGCGGCTTTCGTGGCGTCTACGTCGGCGCTGCGCAAGCCGCCGTCGAAAATCGATTGCGATGCAGCAGCGCCTAGCGACCACACGTAGTTCGCCGCGTGCAGCAGACCTGAAAGCGGCGATTCAGCCAAGCCCTCCATGCCCGACAGGGTAATGGTCGGGTAATACGCGGACACCGCGACGCCGATCGCAGCATTCGCTTCAGCCATCTGCCGCTCGGCAGTCGCTATATCGGGGCGCCGCTGCAGAAGCGTCGAAGGCACACTGACGGGTACGTCCGGGAGGACCGGCAGCGCGCTGATGCGCCCGACGTCGAGATCCTCGGGATTGCGCCCCACCAGCACCGCGATCGCGTGTGCATACCTGGCGCGCGAAACCTGCAGCGCGATCAGACTCGAGCGCGCGCTCTCCAGTTGCGTGCGCGCGAGAATAAGATCGGACGGCGGAATCGTGCCGGCCTCGTCCTGGTCGCCGATAACGCGCAGATAACCCTCGTACGCCTTCACCGTCTTTTCCAGCAGATCGATGTTCGCGTCGCTTGTACGCAGATTGATCACCGCTATGGCCAGCGTGACTTGCTCGGACAACGTCGCGTAAGCGAGCATCGCCTCGGTCGCCTGCGCGTTGGCTGCACGCTCTTCGATCGTGCGCCGCACCTGCCCCCAGAGATCGGGCGCCCAGCTGACGTCGCCTTCCAGCGCACCTGCGTTGGCGATCGTTGCTGAGTTACCCGAACGCGTGGCCGAACTGGTGACGCCGATGGTCGGGAACAGGCCGGAGCGCGCCTCGCGTACCTCCGCGAGCGCCTCCTGATAGTTGTAGTAATCCAGTCGAACCGTCTGGTTCGACACCGACACAAGCGGCTCCAGCTGGTCGAGCATCGGATCGTGAAAACCGGTCCACCAGTCGCTTCGTGGAGCGGCCTCGCTCGGCGCGGCCTGGGTCCAGCCGGGCAGCTCGCGATAGGCCACGGGCGTGGCGACCTGTGGCCGGTGATAGTCCGGGCCGACCATGCAGCCTGCGAGCAGGAGCGCGGCGGCGGTCCCGGCCAAGCCGGTACGGGCGGCGCAGCGCAGCCGCCCCTTTAACAAGGGCAACGGCTTCATCTTCATGTCCTCGTATCCGGCAGCCGGTTCCATGGCAGCTTCGCCGACCACAGCGCGAGGCGCGCCCGCAGGCGGTCGAGATACAGGTAAATCACCGGGGTTGTGTAAAGCGTGAATACCTGGCTGAGCAGCAGGCCGCCCACCACCGTCACGCCGAGCGGCTGACGCAGCGAGGCGCCCTGCCCGATGCCGATCGCAAGTGGCACTGCACCCAGCACGGCGGCAGCCGTGGTCATCATGATTGGCCGCAGCCGTACTACGGCTGCCTGGTGAATCGCGCTACGCGCGTCGAGTTTCTGGTCGCGCTGCAACTGGATGGCGACATCCACCATCATGATGCCATTCTTCTTCACGATACCGATCAGCAGGATCATCCCGATGATGGAAATCACGGAAAGCGGCGTGCCGAAGATCAGCAGCGCCAGCGTGGCGCCGATACCTGCCGAGGGCAATGTCGACAGAATGGTAATCGGGTGAATCGTGTTTTCATACAGCACGCCGAGCACGATGTAGACCACGCCCAACGCGGCGAGAATCAGCAACGGCACCGTGCTCATCGACTGCGCGAACGCCTGCGCGGCGCCCGCAAACGCACCATGAATCGAAGCGGGCATGCGGATGTCCTGGCTGGCCTGGGCGATCGCGCGGCTCGCCTCGCTGAGCGACCCGTTCGGAGGCAGGTTGAACGAGATGGTCGCGGCCACGAGCCCGCTCTGGTGATTCACCTGGGTCGCCGTGCGGCTGTTGCTGAACGTCGCGAATGCCGGCAGCGGCATCATCGTTTCGGCGGCTGTGCTGTCCGCGCTACCGCTAGAACTGCCGCCCTTGCTGTTAGCGATGCTGTTGGTCGCCTCGTTCGCTTCTGCATCCGAGTTCAGTGAACTGGTATTCGCGGTGCTGCCCGTGCTATTGACGGCGTCGCTGCCTACCCCGACGGTCGCGCCGGTGGCCAGTGTCTGTGTCGACTGCGGGACTGTGCTTGGCGAATATTGCGTCTGCGCTGTCCCGCTCGCGTTTCCGGCCGCGGTGCTCGCGAAGATCTGATTGAGCGACTGGGGGTGCTGCCAGTATTGCGGCGCGACTTCCATCACGACGAAGTACTGGTTTAGCGGGTTGTAAATTGTTGAGACGGTGCGCTGACCAAACGCGTCATACAGCAAGTTATCCACCTGGTTTGGATCGAAGCCGTAGCGCTTCGCCGTGCTGCGGCTCATGGTCACGTAAGTCTGCAGACCGTTCTGCTGAAGGTCCGAGTTCACGTCCAGGAGTTCGCCCCGATGTTTGTTCAGCTCGGCGACGAGGCGAGGCACCCATTTGTACACTGCCTCGGGATCGTCGCTCGTGAGCGTGTACTGATATTCGGCGGCAGACTGACGGCCGCCGATGCGCAGGTCCTGCTGCGCCTGCATAAACAGCCGCGCGCCAGATACCTGGCTGAGCTTTGGCCGCAGCCGGTTCACCACCTCGGCGGCGCTAACGTGACGCTGGGACAGCGGTTTCAGTTCCACGAACGCATTGGCGGTATTCAACGCCCGCCCGCCGGTAAAGCCCGCCACCGAGGCGACGGCGGGGTCCTTACCGACGATTGATTGCAACTGGGCGAGCTTCTTTTCCATAGCCGGGAACGACACGTTCTGGTCCGCGATGATCTGGCCGATCAGGATGCCGTTGTCCTGCTCGGGAAAGAACGTCGCGGGCAGCAGTTTGAACAGAAATACATTACCAACCAGCAACGCGATCAGCAAAAGGCCGATCAGCATCGAGCGGTCGAGCACCGCATCGAGCGAGCGCGCATAAGCCTGGTTGAAGCGTTCGAACTGCCCGTCCATCCACACAGCCCAATGCGCTTTGGCGTGGCCGGCGCGCTCGCGCGAGAGTACATACGCGCACATCGTGGGCGTAATCGTCAGCGAAATGAGCAGCGAAAACAGGATTGCAATCGACAGGGTGACCGCGAACTCGTGAAACAGCAGCCCCACGACGCCTGGCATCAGCAGGATCGGCAAAAAAACAGCAATGAGCGACAGGCTCATCGAGAACACCGTGAAGCCCACTTCCGCACTACCGCGCAACGCCGCTTCCCGCGGTGACGCGCCTGCTTCCAGATGTCGCGCGATGTTTTCCGTCACGACAACCGCGTCGTCGACAACAAAGCCGGTGCCGATGGTCAGCGCCATCAGTGACAGGTTGTCGATGCTGTAGCCGAGCAGGTACATCGGCCCGAATGTGCCGATGATCGACAGCGGCAGCGCGATGGCCGGGATCAGCGTCAACCGCGGGGACAGCAGGAAAATGAACACGACAACAACCACCAGCAGCACGGCGATTAACAGCGTGCGCTCGGTATCGCTGACCGACGCCTTGACCGACTGCGAATGGTCGATCGCGACACCGACGTGAATGGAACTGGGCAGCGTGGCTTCAATGGCGGGTAGCCGCGCCCGGATCTGCTGGACTGTATTCACAACATTGCTGCCCGGCTCCGGGTAGACGATGACAAGCACTGCCTCCTTGCCATTGTAGAGACCGGCGTTGCGGATGTTCTCATTCGAATCGCGTACGTCCGCGACATCGCGCAGCATCACCGGCGCACCATTGCGGTACGCAATCACGAGATCTCGATACGGCGCGGCGTGGCTGATCTGGTCGTTCGACAGGATCTCATAACGCTGGCCGTTCTGTTCGATGTGACCTTTTGGGCTGTCCGCGTTCGCCGCGCCGAGCGAGGCGCGCACGTCCTCGAGGCCGATACCGTAGCTGTTCAGCTTGCCGGGCTGCAGCTCGACGCGCACCGACGGCAACGCGCCGCCGCCCAGCGTGATCTGTCCAACCCCTTTGATCTGCGAGAGTTGCTGCTGGAGCACCGAGTCCGCGGAGTCGTAGAGCTGCGCCTTGGTCAGTGTGTCCGAGGTCAGCGCGAGCACCATCACCGGCGCATCGGCCGGGTTGTACTGCCGGTATGTCGGGTTCGCGCGCAGCGTCGTCGGCAAGTCCGCGCGCGCCGCCTGGATCGCCGCCTGCACATCCCGCGCCGCGCCGTTGAGGTCGCGGTCAAGCCCAAACTGGATGACGATCATCGACATGCCGACGTAGTTGGTCGACGTCAGCTCGTTGACATCGGCGATAACACCGAGACGCCGTTCGAGCGGTTCGGCCACGGTGGATGCCATGATCTCAGGGCTCGCACCGGCCATCATCGCCTGCACGACGATCACCGGAAATGCGACGTTCGGCAGCGGCGCAACCGGCAAGCGGAAATACGCCAGCAGCCCGGACAACAGGATCGCGATCGCCAGCAGCGTGGTTCCTACCGGCCGCCGGATGAACAGCGCGCTGGGGTTCACGACGTGGGCTCCGTGGCGGCCCCGCCCGGGCCGTCGTCAGGGCCTCGCTCGCGGCCGCCGTTCGTGCTGTTTCCTGCCTCACCGTTTTGCCCATCGTCGCGAACATGATCACGACCACGGCGTCGGCGCAGGCGCCCAGCCATCCGGTCGAAGAACAGATAGATCACCGGCGTGGTGAACAGCGTCAGGATCTGGCTGAACGTAAGGCCGCCGATGATTGCAAGACCCAGCGGCCGGCGCAGCTCCGAGCCCGTGCCGGTGCCCACGAGCATCGGCAATGCGCCCAGCATCGCAGCGAGCGTCGTCATCAGGATTGGACGGAACCTGAGCAACGACGCCTCGAAGACCGCGTCAGCCGGCGACTTGCCCTGCTGCCGCTCGGCCGCCAGTGCGAAGTCGACGATCATGATCGCATTCTTTTTCACGATCCCGATCAGCAGCACAATGCCGATAATCCCGATCACATCCAGATCGCTGCCCGCAATCATCAGCGCAAGCAGCGCACCAATGCCGGCTGACGGGAGCGTCGAAAGGATCGTGACCGGATGGACGAAGCTCTCGTAAAGCACGCCAAGCACAATGTACACGGCAACCAATGCGGCAATCAGCAGATAGACCTCGCTCGACAGCGAGTCCTCGAAGGCTGCCGCCGCGCCTTGGAACGACGGCGTGATCGACGGCGGCAAAGCGATCTCCTGCTCTGCCTTGCGGATCTCGGCCACTGCGGTGCTGAGCGACGCGCCGCTCGCCAGATTGAACGAGATTGTCACGACCGGGAACTGCGCGAGATGGTTAATCGACAGTGGCGATTTCGTCAGGCGGATTTTCGCGATCTCGCGTAGCGGGACTTGGCCCGCGCTGCTGGTCTGGCTCGGCAGGTACAGGTCGCCGAGGGACTCGACATTCGGCATCGACTGGGGCTTGGCCACGAGGATCACGCGGTACTGGTCCGACTGCTCGAAGATGGTCGACACAATGCGCTGCCCGAGCGAGTCGTACAACACATTGTCGATCGTTGCAGGCGTGATGCCGTAGCGCGCCGCCAACTGCCGATTCACCTCGACGTCAACGCTCAGACCCTTGCTGTCCTCATCGCTCTGTACGTCCGTGATCGATGAAATCTGCTTCATCTTCGCCATCAGCTCTGGCACAACCTGGCTGAACGCCTGCTGGCTCGGCCCGCGCAACGCCAAGCTGTACCGGTTCGGCGATACCGTCGTATCGAGCGTGAGGTCTTGCTCCGGCCGCAGATAGAGCCGGATGCCGGGCACTTGCGCCCCTTCGTCCTGCAGCCGGCGTGCAATCTGCAATGCGCTCAGCGAGCGCTGGTCGTGCGGGCGCAGGTTGATCAGGAAGCGGCCGTTGTTCAGCGTCGTGTTGATCCCGTCGATGCCGACATACGACGTAATCGATGTGACGTCGGGATCCTTCAGGATCGCGTCAGCCAGCTTCGCCTGGCGGTTCACCATCGCGTCATACGACACCGAGTTGTCCGCCACGCTGATGCCCTGGATGACACCCACGTCCTGCACTGGAAAGAGACCCTTCGGAATGGCGATATACAGCATGACCGTGAGCGCCATCGCCGCTAGCGCGATGACCAGCGTGAGCGTCTGATGGCGGAGCACCCAGCGCAATCCGCGCTCATAGACATTCAGCGTGCGGTTGAAGATGCCCTCGCTGATCCGCTCGAAAGCACTCGGATGGCGTTGCACCTTCGCGCGAAGGATTCGGGCACACAGCATCGGCACCAGCGTCAGCGACACCACCCCGGAAATGACGATGGTGACAGCCAGCGTGGCCGCGAACTCACTGAACAGCCGGCCAATCA
The DNA here is from genome assembly GCF_032806925.1 of Paraburkholderia kirstenboschensis. Lineage (NCBI taxonomy): Bacteria > Pseudomonadati > Pseudomonadota > Betaproteobacteria > Burkholderiales > Burkholderiaceae > Paraburkholderia > Paraburkholderia kirstenboschensis. The sequence continues at coordinate 893,789 of NZ_CP136511.1, forward strand.
CGCCACCCATGAACAGCAGCGGAATCAGCACCGCGATAAGCGATACGGTCAGCGACAGGATCGTAAAGCCGATTTCGCCGGCTCCCGCCAATGCCGCTTCCAGCGGGTTCATCCCCTCTTCGAGGTAGCGAACGATGTTCTCGATCATCACGATCGAATCGTCGACGACGAAACCCGTTGCGATGATCAGCGCCATCAGCGACAAGTTGTCGATCGAGTAATGCAGTTCGTACATCACCGCAAGCGTGCCGATCAGCGAGACGGGCACCGAGATGCTGGGGATGATCGTCGAGGGGAGGTTGCGCAAGAACACGAAGATCACCATCACCACCAGCGCGATGGCGAGTATCAGCTCGACTGCCGCATCGGATACCGACGAACGGATCACCCCAGTGCTGTCCGACACCACGCTGACCTGCATACCGGCCGGCAGCGTCGATTCAAGCGCGGGCAACTGCTTCTTGATCTGGTTGACCGTGGCGATCACGTTTGCGCCGGGCTGGCGCTGCACGTTCAGCAGGATCGCCGGCGTGTGGTTGATCCATGCACCGCGCTCGACGTCCTGCGGAGCAGTCGACACATGCGCGACATCGCGCAGGAAGACCGGTGCACCATTCTGATACGCAATGACAGTGTCGAGATAGTCTTTCGGGTCGCTGATCTGGTCGTTGCCATTGATCGTGTAATCCAGCTCCGGCCCGTCGAAATTGCCTTTCGGCTGGCTGATATTCACGTTGGCGAGCAGCGTACGCAGGTCGTCGATATTCAGACCGTACCCGGCAAGCTTGTGCGGGTCCGCCTCCACTCGAACCGCCGGCACGTTGCCGCCCGCCGTCGTGACAAGACCGACGCCTGGCACCTCCGAAATCTTCGAACCGAGCCGATTGTTCGCGACGTCCTGCAACTGGGTAAGCGGCATCGACTTCGACGTCACGGCAAGCGTGAGAATCGGCTGGTCAGCGGGGTTAACCTTAGCGTATGTGGGCGGTGCGGGCAATCCGCTCGGCAGAAAACTGTTGGCCGCGTTGATCGCCTGTTGCACGTCCTGCTCGGCAACGTCGAGGCTTAGCGAAAGGTCGAACTGCAACGTAATGACCGACGCGCCTTCCGAGCTGTACGAGACCATCTGCTGCAAACCGGGGATTTCTCCCAGTTGGACCTCGAGCGGCGCGGTCACGGTGGTGGCCATCACGTCCGGGCTCGCACCCGGATAGAACGTTTGTACCTGGATGGTCGGATAGTCGACATCGGGCAACGACGACACGGGCAGAAAGCGCATCGCGACGATGCCCACCAGCACGAGCGCGATCACCACCAGCAGGGTGGCGACCGGCCGCAGAATGAATAGACGGGAAATATTCATCAACTCGCGTGCCGGCTGCTCACGACGCCGCCGCGGCGCTTGCCGCATGCCTGTACTGATGTGCGTGCTGCGGGGCGGCCGCCGGTGTGCGATGCCCCGGTTCGCCGGCAGCGGCCACACGGACCCGCGCGCCATCGCTCAACCGGTCCATGCCGTCGGTTACGACGTTCTGCCTTGGTGAGAGCCCGGACATGATCACGGTGTTTTTGCCATCGCTCGGCCCAAGCGTAACCTTGTGCACGGACACCGTATCGTCGGGGTTGACGAGATAGACGTAGTCGCCCGGCGCGCCGCTTTGCACCGCAGGCGTCGGCACGAGCACGGCGTCATGCAGCGTATCCACCAGCAGCTTCACGTTGACGAACTCGTTCGGGAACAGTGCTTCATCATCGTTCGGGAAGGTCGCGCGCAACGTGACGGTGCCAGTCGCGGTCGCCATCTGGTTGCTGATCGCGTACAGGGTGCCGGTCGCGAGCTGCTTCGTGTTGTCGCTCGAATAGACCGTCACCGGTAGCTTTGTGCCGGCGCCGAAACGCTGCAGCACGTTCGACAGCGCGTCCTGCGGCACCGTGAACTGCACTGTCGTCGGCTTCATCTGCGTGAGCACGACAATACCCGTTGTGCTCGATGCGGTGACGTAGTTGCCCGGGTCGACTAGCCGCAAGCCCACCCGACCCGACACCGGCGCGGTAATCCGACAGTAAGTCAGGTCGAGTTCGTACTGCGCGATGCTGGCGAGGTCGGCCTTGACCATCGCCTGATTCTGCTGCACCGTGAATTTCTCGTCTTCGTACGTCTGGCCTGCAATCGACTGACGCTCGGCGAGCTCGGCGTACCGCGCAAGATCGGCCTGGGCCTGGGCGAGGCTCGCCCGGTCTTTTGCCAGTTGCGCTTCTGCCTGTTGCTTGTCGATCTCGTACTGACGCGGATCGATCTGCGCGAGGAACTGGCCCTTCACGACCTCCTGGCCCTCCTGGTAACCGACCTCGGTGAGGTAGCCGCTTAACTGCGGCAGGACGGTGACTGTGGCGACCGGCGTGACCGTGCCCAGTGCCGCCATGACCTCCGGCATGTCACCTTGGCTTGCAGCGGTCACCGTCACTACTTGCGCAGCCGGTCGGCGATTTGCCGGCCTCCGATGCAGCAGATGGAACGCGATCAGTATCAGTAGCAGCGCGGCAAGCAGGATCATTACGATGCGCCAGCGCAGCGATCGCCGTATTCCCGACGTAGCGACGGGTTCACTCATGCGAAGCTCCAGGTCCGGAGATGGGTACGATTGATTGCTACATGCGGATTCTTTGGGCGTAGTCGCTGCGTGGTCAATAGGCCGGATGCGGTCTACCGACCTACCCCCGTGAAATACCTTTCGACTAACGGGCGAACGGTTCAAAATGATTACGAGCGCGCCCAGCGCAAAATCGGGTTACTAAATAGGCCTTCATCCACTAACCGGTTGCGGTGCGTTCGCCCGCGCTTTAAGGTTGCGATGATCCTGTTCGGCTTGACGAACTCGAGTGTGAAGCGCTTGACCAAGCGCATGATCGTCGTGTCCCACAGGGACTTCCTTCGGGGCGTGCGCCAGCGAAAGGCCACGCTCGGACATCATCTCGACCAGATTCCGCAGGCTCAGTTTGTAACGCAGGTACCAACGAACGCATAAGACGATGACTTCGCGGTGGAAATGGCGGCCTTCGAACAGCTTGTCTATGTTCCTCAGCTTACTGATCTGTTGTCCTGCGCGCGTCAAAATCCTGAGTTCAACCCATCGGCCTTCAGATTTGCACCATAGCCGTCAAAAGGCGCTATGCCAATCCATCCAGTCATAGTGACCACGACTCTGGCTCCACGCCCAATTTGGACGCGGCATCGGCGACGCGAGCGCCTTGTGGCCGCGCTCGCCTTGTGCCAGTTCGGCGCCGGTAGGCGGTCGGAGTTCGTCAGCGTTGGCATTTTCCGCCTTCGCGCCGTTTCGTACACGTTGGTACATTGCGTCGTTCTCCCGAGAAAATGCTCACGAAAATCTAAGTGCGTTTAAGCTTCGGCCCCCACTACCGAACGTCAGAGCTGACTGCCGCCCGGCTCGTCTGACGCCAACGGGCCCGCGTGGCATCCGCCAAACCTCGCTCCTCAGGCCTCGCAATTATTGGGCTGCTCGCGGTTACCTGTGCACGAAACATTAACAGTTCCCTTCCTTGCCCAGCCCTGCGGTAGACCACCGTTGTTGCCCATCGCGAATGATCTTCTACCGTTTAGAAACGGAACTGCTCAAACGCGGGCCGACGCGACGCGTCAGGCACGAACGACCCGTGTCGATCGCAGTCTCCCGTGAATATGGCGAAAGAAAGTAGCCGACCGTGACTTGTGAGGCACTTGAGCATCAGTGACCGAAGTAGATCGAGTGAGTACCTGCGGTTGTCGTCGGTGCACCCGCCTGCGAGGAACCATCCGACACTCCCCCTACGCCCGTGTCGCTCGGCGCCGAGGCATCCGGCGCATGAAGACGCGCCTCCGCCGCCTGGATATCCTCCGGATAGTGCAGATCATTGGCGCTCGGCCGGTACCCGGCCTGTTCGAGTCGAACCAGGTCCGCGCGCACTTCGGCACGCGTCAACGGCGCAGTAGCATCCTGTGCAAACGAGATGGCAGGGGCGGCGAGTACGCCGGCAACCAGTGCCGCAAAGACAAGAGCCTTCATATTGGATTACCTCCTGAATTTAGTTATGGTCGGCTTCGCACGCGATGCCTGAAGCCTCCGATCTCACCACGTCGTCATAACGAGAGTGAGCAGACCTTATTCTGTACAGCGAAGGGTTGATGCACGCTGACGCTAACATTACATTGCTGTCATGTTCGGATTCTTGACTGGGGTCGGTTCGATATCGACGTGATTGACGTTCGATCCGGACAAACCGGCCCCACTATTTTCACGAAGCCGACCCAATCGTCCGGCAAATACGCGTCCCTTCTCACATTCGCTTGACAGAAAAACCGGAACTTGACTGGCCCCCGGGCGCCTATCGCGTTTGTGGTGCCCTGGCGCGTACGCTGGGGGCCGCAGAAAACGGTTGCCCAGTTCCTGATCCGCGCCGGTCGCGAATTTCCCCTGACCTCCGAGTCTGATGTGGCGCACACCCATGAGGTGCTGCACGGTCAAGAGGATCACGTGTTTCTCGATGCGGGTTACACGGGGGTGCACAAGCGCGAAGAGATAGTGAAGGCGCAAGCCAACGGTGCCATCAAGACAGAGGTGCGGTGGTCGGTGGCGATGAAGCGAGCCAAGCTCAAGGGCATGGCCGAAGGGCCGCTGAAGCAGTTGACGCAGGCCCTGGAAAAGGTCAAAGCGCAAATCCGGGTGCGGGTTGAACATCCGTTTCATGTGGTGAAGAACTTGTTCAACCACAAGAAGGCTCGCTACCGGGGCCTGGCTAAAAACGGTGCGCAGTACGATACCTTGTTTGCGCTGGGCAATTTGGTGATTGCAAAGAAAGCGTTGTTGCAATCAATGGAGAACTCCGTCTGCGAGGCGCCATAGAGCGCAAAAACGGGGGCGAAAGTCCCGCAGAAGTGAAAATTCTCAGTGGCTAACGGGCAAATCCGCTGCCGCCTCACGAAAGAATCCGCATCGTGCGCACAGCGTTGCACGATGCTGCTTTGTTCAGCGTTTCCCTAGCGCAGCCTTCGCCATCATCCCAAGCGCCACGCAGATCAACACTCCCGCGAAACCCACCTGCACATGCCGCGCGGAGAGACGGTGCGAGGCCAGCCGCCCGGTCACCATGCCGGCGCCCGTCGCCAGGCTGAACCATAGGGTCGGGTCGAGCGGCAGCGGCGCGCCGTGCAGGACCGTCGCGACGACACCGCCGCTGCCGACCAGCGCTATCACCATCAGCGACGTAGCGACGATGCCGTGCATCGACACGTTGGTCAGCTTGCGCAGCATCGGCACGATGATGAAGCCGCCACCCACCCCGAGCAGCCCCGTCATCAGCCCGGTCAACGCGCCGGTTGCCGCAAGTGCGGCGCCCGTGGTCCATGACCAGATCAGCCGCCCGGTGTCGGGATTGATGCGGGCGACGCAAAACCGTGAGTCCACGCGGTCCGGTCGCCCCCGCCGCAAAGCCTGTGATAACAGCCGTCCGGCCACCACCAGCATGACGGTGGCAAACAGCGCCAATAGCACGCGTTGTGGTAACGCATGCGCGAGGCGCACACCGAGCAAGGTCAGTGGCACACCGGCTGCGGCCATGAATAGCGCGGCGCGGTAACGGACGAGCCGCTGCCGGAATGCTTCAAGCGCACCGATAGCAGCGCTGCCGGCCACGGCGACCAGCGCGACCGGCGTCGCCTGCTGCATCGGCCAGCCCATGCCGGCCACCAGCGCCGGAACGGCCAGTATGCCGCCGCCCGCGCCGGTCAGGCCGAGCACCGCGCCAACGATGGCGCCAAGGATAAGTGAAGTTAGCATGAGAAATCGGACAGTTTGTTAGCCACCGCCGAGTTAGCCCAGCCGGCCTGATTTCAGACGATGGCGCGAAAGCCAGCGGCCTTGATTGTTTGCAGGTCGGATGCTGCAACCTGTTGCGATACCGCCAGCCCGGGCATCAGTCTCGTGATGTCCAGCGGCTGCTCCTGCTGCTTCTATTAACTACGGCCGCCCGCTCAGATTGCGTTGAGGGGAATCTTGAGATACGGCACTCCGTTATCTTCCGGATCGGGCAGATGTCCCGCGCGCATGTTGACCTGCACTGACGGCAACATCAGCACCGGCATGTTGAGTGTCGCGTCGCGCGCGGTACGCATCGCAACGAAGGCGTCCTCGCCGATACCGTTGCGTACATGGACGTTGTGTTCGCGTTCCTCGGCTACCGTGCTGACAAACTGCAAAGGCCGCCCGCCCGGCTGGTAGTCGTGGCACATGTATAGCTTCGTCTCCGCCGGCAGGCTCAACACCTTGTTGATTGACCGGTACAGCGTACGGGCGTCGCCGCCGGGAAAGTCGCAGCGCGCGGTGCCATAGTCGGGCATGAACAGGGTGTCGCCGACAAAGGCTGCGGTCTGCCCGCCGTCGCTGACCACGTAGGTCATGCAGGCCGGCGTATGGCCCGGGGTATGGATCGCGCGCGCCTGCAACGCTCCGACCACGAATGTTTCGCCGTCGGAGAGCAGGTGATCGAACTGGCTACCATCGTGCGCGAATCTCGAACCGGCGTTGAACAGCTTGCCGAACTCGTCTTGCACGCGCGTCACCTGCGCGCCGATCGCAATCTTTCCGCCGAGTCTTTCCTTGAGGTAGGGCGCGGCGGACAGATGGTCGGCGTGCACGTGGGTTTCGAGAAGCCACTGGACCTTCACGCCAAGCTCGCGGACGCGAGACACGAGCTTGTCGGCGGTCGTCGTGGAGGTGCGGCCTGACTTGGGGTCATAGTCGAGAACACTGTCGATCAGTGCACAGTCGCCCGTGTGGACATCCAGCAAAAGGTAACTGACCGTCCAGGTACCGGGGTCGAAGAAGCCTTCGACCTGCATGGGGCTCGCGGTAGTCAACGTCATCTCCTCAAACACTCCGGGCGATCGATTTCTCAAAGCAACGCCGCGCTGCTATCTTGTCCCGATGAAGCCACGGGAAGGACGCGGTTAGTACGATTTATACGGCAGGAACTTGCCAGACAGCAGCACCTTGACGCGGTCGCCCTTCGGATCGGCCTCACGCTGGATATCCATCGAAAAATCGATCGCGCTCATGATGCCGTCGCCGAACTCTTCGTGAATCAGTTCCTTGATCGTGGTGCCGTACACGCTGACGATTTCGTACCAGCGGTAGATCAACGGATCGGTCGGCACTGCAGTCTCGAGCGAACCTTTGTACGGGACGATCTGCAACCACGCGACGGCCTCGTCCGGCAGCCCGAAAATCTCACCGGCAATCTCGGCCTGCTGCTTGCTGAAGGTCATCTGGCCGAGGCAAGCGGCCGTCGTCCACTCCTTGCTCTGGCCGATCTTGCCGGCAACCTCACTCCACTTCAGGCCCTTCGCGACCTTGGCGGAAACGATCATCTGCGTTACTTCATTGCGGCTGGCAATCATAGGTGGCTCCTTGGGTGAGAAATCAGGCAATTGCCTTGAGATTGGGTCCGGCAGGCCGCGCGATCGCGACCGGCGCGGCTGCGCCGTCATCGAGCCCGGGATAAACGAGCCGGGTTGTGGCGGCGGGCACGCGCCCGGTATCGGGTCGGTCGCCGTGGGAGGCGCTCAGTTCTCTCGAACGCCGCACCAGAAAGTCGACCAGATAATTGCGGATTCGATAAAACTGCGGATCATGGTGCATGGTCTCGCGCTGACGGTTAGCCGGCAGCGTGTTGACGACGATCTCGGCGATCCGGGCGCGCGGCCCGTTGCTCATCAGCATGATCTTGTTCGACAGCAGAATCGCTTCGTCGACGTCGTGCGTGATCATGAACACGGTCTGCTGCGTCGCGGTGCAGATTTTCAGCAATTCATCCTGGATCACACCGCGCGTCAACGCGTCGAGGGCGCCGAACGGCTCGTCGAGCAGCAGCATGCGCGGCTCGATCGCAAACGCCCGCGCGATGCCGACGCGCTGCTTCATGCCGCCAGACAACTCCGACGGCTTCTTCTTTTCGGCGCCCTTCAGGCCGACCATCTCGATGAAGCGTTTGCCGTGCACGGCGATCTGCTCGCGTGTCCAGTCCGGATAGCGCGAGCGCACCGCGAACGCGATGTTGCCTTCCACGGTCATCCACGGCAGCAGCGCATGGTTCTGAAACACCACGCCGCGATCGAGCCCCGGTCCGGAAATTTCGCGATTGCGCACGATCACGTGCCCCTCGCTGGGCTGCTCGAGACCGGCCAGCACGTTCAGAATGGTGCTTTTGCCACAGCCGGAATGGCCGATTACGCAAATGAATTCGCCCTGCTCGATCGTGAAGCTGACGTTTTCGAATACCGGCGGCAGGTCGTCGCGATAGCGCTTGGTCAGTCCTTCGACGCTGACGAAACTCGTCGCGCCGGACGTCTGGGCATTGGACTTAGTCGACATAGGTCACCTTGCGCTGAAGTTGGGCGAACAGCAGGTCGAGTGTCATGCCGACCAGACCGATGAGCAATACCGAGAACAACACGTTGGCCAGTGACAGGTTGTTCCATTGGTTCCACAGGAAGTAGCCGATCCCGGTGCCGCCGACCAGCATTTCGGCCGCGACGATCACGAGCCACGCAATGCCCATCGAAATCCGCATACCGGTGACGATGGTGGGCGCCGCCGCGGGCAGCACGACCCGCAGCGCGCTGCGCAATGGCGGCACTTCAAGCGTGCGCGCCACGTTGAGCCAGTCGCGCCGCACCCCGGCGACGCCGAACGCGGTATTGACGAGCATGGGCCACACCGAGCAGATGAAGATCACGAATACCGCCGAGGCCGACGAACTCTTGATCGTGTACAACGCGATCGGCATCCAGGCGAGCGGCGAAATCGGCTTCAGCACCTGGATGAACGGATTGAAGGCGAGGAACGCAAGCCGTGACATGCCGATCACAAAACCGAGCGGCACCGCAACCAGCAGCGCAATCGCGTAACCGGCCGCGACCCGCACGAGCGAATAGCCGAGCTGGATGCCGACGCCCTTGTCGTTCGGTCCGTTGTCGCGGAACGGATGCGCGAGCTGACGTGCGGCCTCGTGCGCGAACTCGGCGGGCGATGGGAAGCCGGTGACCTTTATCGAATCCGCCGCAGCGCCGCCAGCACCCGGATCGGGCGCCTTGCCCATCAGCACTGCATACTCCGCGGCCTCGGCACTCGTGGCTTTCGATGCCGTCGCCGCGGCTGTCGCGGCCGGCGTCTTCGGCAGCGTCGCGGCCTGCCAGATGACCAGCAGCAGCGCGAGCAATACAAGCGAGCATAGCGCCGCCTTGCCTCTCAACGTGAATCGTCGAATTGGAGTCATTCAGTTTCCCCTGCGTTCAGGCACGTTTGATGGCAAAGCCATTGAGGTAAGCGTCGGGTCGGTTCGCGTCGAAAGTTCGACCCATCACCGTGATCGGCCGGTAGCCGCCGTTATCCGCGATATCCGGTGGTGTCTCACCAAGCTGCTTCATCGCGTTGCGCGCGTCGGTCAACAGGAATACCTGCTGCGCGAGCGAACGATAGTCAACGCCGCCCTTCAGATAGCCCCAACGCTTCATCTGCGTCATCATCCAGGTCGCCATCGAATACCACGGCAGCGGCTGGAAATCGATTCGATCCGCAACGCGGTGCACGTGGCCAATGCCGTCCGCATAGGTGCCGGTCAGCACCTGCCGGATCACCAGCTCGGGCTGATTCAGATAGGCAGGCGCGGCAATCATTTTCGACAACCCGGCGCGATGCGCAGGGTCGCTCGCATAGGCGGACGCGCGCAGATTCGCACGCAGCAGCGCGGCGAACGCGTTCGGGTTCTGCCGCACGAACGCATCGGGCACACTGAACGAGCAGCAGGGGTGCCCCGCCCAGATATCCTTCGACAGAATATGAATGAAACCGACCTCGTCGAATACCGCGCGCTGGTTAAACGGATCGGGTCCCAGAAATCCGTCGATGTTGCCCGCGCGCAGGTTCGCGATCATCTCCGCGGGCGGCGTCACACGCAGTTGCACATCGCGATCCGGATCGATGCCATGCTCCGCGAGGTAATAGCGCAGCAGAAAGCTGTGCATCGAATAGTCGAACGGAATCGCGAAGCGAAAACCCTTCCAGTTGCGCGGGTCGCGGTTGTCCTTGTGTTTGAGCGCCAGCACGATGGCCTGGCCGTTCACGTTCTGGATCGTCGCGACGCGCGTCGGCGTGGGCTGGGAACCGACGCCAAGCGAAATCGCGAGCGGCATCGGCGCGAGCATGTGCGATGCGTCGAGTTCGCGATTCAGCATCCGGTCGCGCACCAGCGCCCACCCGCCCAACTTGTTCAGCGTGACGTTCAGCCCTTCCTCTTTGTAAAAGCCGAGCGGTTCCGCGGCGATCAGCGGCGTGGCGCAGGTGATCGGCAGAAAGCCGACGTTGAGGTCGCGCTTCTCCAGCTGTGTGGCTTTCGTTGCTGCGAAAGCCTGCTGCAGCGACGCGATCGGCAGCACGCTGTACACGGCGGCGATAGCCGTGCTCTTGCCGACCGCACGGATAAAGGCACGCCGCATCGCGTTGCGCGGAAAGAGTGCGCGTACGGCCGCGGCTTCGACGGCATCGCACCACGCGGCTTCAGTGTCCGCGCTGCTTCCGTCATGCGCGTCGTGCGCGGCGCCCGTCGTGGCGGCGCGGTGCGCGGCCTGGTCCGCATGGCGGCCGCACGAGCAGCCTCCCAGCGTGCTGCCGGGCTCGAACGGTTGATAGCGGTTACTCATGGGGTGTCCGAGGCGTGAGGGTGGGTTCAGGTCGCGAGCTCGACGCACCGGCTGCCGACCGTCAACGACGAAACGATGTCGCCGTCACGGTACTGCGCCATCGCGAGGTGTCCGTCGTCTTCTTCGACGATCTGCCAGTCCAGTTCGCGCGAAGGCAGTCCGCGCACGACGATCGGCGTCGAGCGCGTCTTCACGCGGATCACGGGCGGCTGGTGGCGATAGCCTGCATGTTCGAAGCCGGTCACCGCGTGCGCGATCGCTTCGGCCTGCGCGGCAATCGGCTCGATGAAGCGGCATGGCTCACCGGCGAAGCTGATGCAGTCGCCGAGCGCGTAGATATCCGGCACGCTGGTCTGCAACGTGCGGCTGTCCACGACGATGCCGCGCGCGAATTCGAGTCCTGCCATTCTTGCGAGGCGCCCTTCGGTGGCGAGCCCCGCCGCGCACAGCACGAGATCGGCGGCAATCCGCTCGCCGTGCTGCGTCGTGATCACCTTTTCGCTTCGCGTGGCGCTGACCTCGGCGACACTGCCGCCTGCCGTCCTCGCATTACTCGCATTACTCGCATTACTCGCATTACTCGCATTACTCGCATTACTCGTCCGCTGTGTGGCGCACGCGTCGATCCCACGCCGCTCCTCGATGCTCACGCTGCGGCCGGGCAGAAAGCGGATGCCGAGCTGCGTCCAGCTGACGAGCAGGCGGCGCGAGGCCGGCGCCGGCAACAACGTCGCAAGGGGCCTGTCGCTCACATCCAGCACGGTGACCGTATGTCCCGCCCGTGCCAGGTCCTCCGCCAGCTCGCAGCCGACCAGACCCGCGCCGATCACCGCTACGCGCGCCGGCCCCGCCGTCAGCCGGCGCTGCATGCTGCTCCACATCGACAGATCGTTGACGCGCCAGCACAGCTCGCGCGGCAAGCCGGACGGCACCACGGGCCGCGCCCCCTGGGCGAGAACCAGTTGCCGGTAACGGAACGTGCCCGCTGTCGTGCGCAGTTGATGCAGCGCCGGCGACAACCCGATCGCGTAGGTATGGGCGACCAGCCGTACGCCGAGGCGCGTTGCGGCGGCCGGGCCGGTCTCGAATACGAGCCGCTCCGGTGTGCGTTTCTCGCTCAACGAAACCGACAGTTCCGGCTTGCGGTAACGGTCCGCCGAGCAGGCGCTCACCAGCGTGATCGGTATGTCCGGATCCAACGCCCGGACTGCTTCGACGGCTGCCCAACCCGCCGTGCCGCCGCCGACCACGATTACCCCAGGGGTGCGCGAGGGCGCGCCCTGCGCCGGCGCGCACGCCGCTGCGCCGGGCACAACCGGCTCGTAAAGTACGAAATCCGCTTTTGTCACCCCGCATAGTGGGCACTCCCAGTCATCGGGGATCGCGTCGAAGCGTGTACCGGCCGCAATGCCGCTATCGGGGTCCCCCAGTTCTTCGTCATAGATCACGCCGCACGCGCGGCAGATGTATTTCTTCCAGTCGACTATCAGAACGCTCATGCTGGAAGCTCCTCGGCGGAAAGGCGGGCCATTTCCCAACGCAGATGCTTGATGGCAGGCGTCACGATCGCCACGAAGTGCGACTCGCGAATCCGCCGCTGCGGCGCTGCGCTCATCAGATAGCCGCGCGCGCCTTGATGCAGCAGCGACGCCTGCGCCGCACGCAACGCGAGCTCCGCGCCGCGTGTGCGCAGATCTAGCACTTCGAGCAGATAGTCGGTGCTGCCGTCGTAGGCGGTGCGCGCAAGTCGCTGCGTCGAGCTCACCGCTTCGTCGAGTTCGGCCGTCAGTTCGTCTGGCCGGTCGTGCAGGAAGCGGTTCACGTGACCGAGTACCGGCTCGACTTCGAGACACGAATCGATACCGCCCTGTGCGACGCCCAGCGCCATGCCGACCTGCAGCAGGATGAACGCCGCCTTGATCCGCGCGACGAAAGGCCGCGCCGGATCGGCAATCAGGTCGGCTTCGCCGACGAAATAGTTGGTGAGCTTCACGCCCCACGTGCTGGTGCCTTCCATGCCGGAGAACACCGGGCAGTGGCGCAACTCGACGCGCGCATCGCAGCTCAGCAAGAACATCACCTCGTGCGAGACTGAACCGTCATCGCGATGCACCGCGGCGATCGCGCCGCAATACTGGCCGAGGCCGATGTGACTGACCCACGGCAGCGTGCCGTTGATCAGATAGCCGCCAGGCGTTGGCGTGGCGCGGAACATCATCGGCTCGATCCCTGAGAACGCTTTCATCGGATTCGACAGCGCGGTGCCACCGAACGTCTGGCCGCGGGCATGCGCGTCGAGCCGCGCGCCGCCCAGACACGGGTTGCCCGACTGCTCCATGTACAACCCGCAGACATCGTGAGCCCACATCAGGAAGCCGGTGGAGCCACACGCGCGGCTCGCTTCCTGCATCGCGGCGAGCGACAGTCCGAACCGTGCACCGTACCGGTCGAGGTGAACACCGAGCGCGCCGGCCGCGCCCAGCTCTCCCATGATGTCAAGCGGGTAGACCCCTTCGCCGTCGATCCGTGGCGCGGCTGCCGCGAGCGGACCGCGAGCGATCGCGGCCACGCGCGCCAGCACCGCTTCGTCGCACCAGGTGTCGACGCCGGACTCTTCTGCTACCACTGCGTGTTCCATGTTGGTTTCCTTCGGGTACCTGGGGCAGCCGCTACGCGCGGCGCGCACCAGCGAAGCGGCGCTTCAGTCGGCGAGCGCGACAGTCATGGGAATCGGATTGCGCATTGAGTTTGCAACCGGCGAGAAGTAGTTAGCATGACGGACGATCTCATCGAGCTCGTCGCGCGTCGCATCTCCTTCGATCACGATCTTCACGCGGATCGCCTGGAAACCCATCTGCGCGGGTTCCATCTCGGCGCCACCTGCGCCCCATGCAGCCGGATTGCCGATATCCGCTTCGAGGAACACCTCGAGCTTCGACAGCTTGACCTGCTTCCACGTCGCGACGGCTGTGATGCCCACCGCGAGGCAACCCCCGAGACCTGACAGCACGATCTCGCCCGGCGCAGGCGCGGTGTCTTCGCCGAACAGATGCAGCGGCTCATCGACTACGACGGGCGTATGGTTGCCGACATAGCTCAACGAGCGGTACTGACCTTGCATGACCGTGTGCACGTTGTTCTTGCCGCGCGACCCCGGGTTATTGCGCCCCTTTTCGGCGAAGGCCATCAGCCCATCGCGGTCGATCGGCCGCAGGTAGGTGGAAATAGTCGTGGGATTATCGGTGGCAGTGCTCAAGTGACGCTCCTGGTGCGTGGATAGTGAAGGCGCGGGCGTCGCATCGAAGGTGGAGCGGCGCCGACACATCACTTATTGCAACAGGCGTGCCAGTTTGACTGTGTATCGCCAGACTGCTTTCCTGGCGGGGCTTTAGGGCAAACAAAAAGCGCCGCCCGGCTTCGGCGCGACGGATTCTCAATCAAGCGGTGAACCGACATTGTCGACATTGTCGACATTGTTCACTCTGCGATGCGCGGCCGGCTCGGCGGTCAATCATTCGGCAGGCCAAGTTTTTGCCAGCGATAGCTGAACTGGCGCGCTGTCATGCCGAGCTGTTGCGCCGCGCGCGATTTATTTCCCCCGCACTGTTCGAGCGCGTCGACAAGCGCCTGCGCCGGGTGCGAACTGACACGCCGGTAAGGACGCATTGGCAGCGGCACCGTGTGGGTCACGGGATCATGCGATGAAGCGCCCTGCCCACGGTTGGCGGCCGCCGACTCTGCAGACGCGGGCGCAACATCCGGCTCATCCGCCGCGTGTGAAGGCAACAGCCGGTCGATATCCGCTGCATCGAGCAGCGGCTTCTCCGCCAGCAACACGACCCGCTCGATGAAATTGGTCAGCTCGCGGATATTGCCGGGCCACGAATACTCTTCGAGCCGATCCAGCGCGGCCGCGGTGAGATTGACGTTGCGCTGGTTGAGTTGATTCGTATGACTGATGAAATGCAGCGCAAGGACGCGAATGTCCTGGCGGCGTTCAGCGAGCGACGGCAGGTGGATCGGAATCACGTTGAGCCGGTAGTACAGGTCCTGGCGGAAGGTGCCGCGCGTCACATCGCGTTGCAAATCGCAATTGGTGGCCGCGACGAGGCGCACGTCGACCTGGATCTCCGCCTTGCCACCGAGACGCGTAATGGTCCCTTCCTGCAGCGTGCGCAGTAGCTTGGCCTGCATCATCAGCGGCAGCTCGCCGATCTCGTCGAGAAACAGCGTGCCTTTGCTGGCCTGCTCGAACCAGCCCGCGCGCATGCTGTTCGCGCCCGTGAAGGCGCCGCGTTCGTACCCGAACAGCTCGGACTCGAACAGCGTATCCGGTATCGCCGCGCAGTTGATCTTGATGAAAGCACGGTCGCGCCGCGAACTCGCCAGATGCAAGGCTCTTGCAAACAACTCCTTGCCGGTGCCTGACTCGCCGAGCAACAGCACGCTCGCGGCGGAATCCGATACGCGCTCCAGTTCCGAGATCGCGCGCAGCAAAGGCGGCGAGGTGCCGACGATTCCGTAGCGGGCAGCCGCCGATTCGAGGGCCCGCGCGAGCACTGCGTTCTGCTCTTCGAGCGCGCGGGTTTTTTCCTCGAGGCCGGCTTCCAGTTGCAGCAACTGTCCGGCCAGTGTCGCGAGAATCCGCAACACCGTGATGTCGTCGGCCAGCGCACGCGAGCGGTGGCGAATGCGGTGACACGCTAGAACGCCGACCGTCAGCCGTTCGACGACGATCGGCAGCGCGATGAACGAGACCGGGCCGTCCGGCAACCGTGAGCGCTCAACCGTTCGCGCCAGAAAATCCGGTTCGCGGTCGATGTCCTGGATGATCGTCAGTTGGCCGTGCTGCAGCGCGCGCCCGGTGATGCCTTCACCATACGCATACACACCCCGGCCGATTTCCTCAGGGGTCAGTCCGTACGCGTACCGGATGCGCCCGCTTCGACGCGTTTCGTCCGCGAGCACGATGCGGCCGCGGTTCAGGCCGAGCAGCTCGGACATCAGATGCAGCATCTCGCGCAGCGCAGGCGCGGGGGACAGGCTTTTGCCGACAAGCGCCATTACCTGCTGCAATAGCAGCATTTCGTGTTCGCGCCAGTAGCCGGCGGATTCGCTGCCGGCTGAGGCGTCAGATCGTGTTTGCATGGGCGTAAGCCGCCGCGGTCGTGAGCGAAACCTATTATTTCAGAACAAAAAAACTCGCAGGTTCCCCATGCAACTGACCTTGCCCCTGTTCGACGAATCCCATAGCCACGCAAATCAGGCCGCTTCGCCTCGCTGAACCTGGATTGAACCCTTCAGGTTGGACGGTCATTTGTCCCGGGTCACATCGGCACCGTGAACACCGAGGCCATCTGGTTGAGCCGGGCCGCGTGTTCCTCGAGCGATTGCGCCGCCGCGACTTCTTCAGCGGGAGCAGCGTTCCGCTGGGTCACTTGATCCATCTGACTAACGGCCACGTCGACTGCTCGATGCCGCGGCCCTGCTCTTCGATTGCGCATGATATCTCGCCGATGACGGGCACAACCGCCGCTCGCGCATTCGGGGCGGTCGGCACATTGTCGGCCTTGGCCAACATTCGCACCTCGGCGCATATGAGTCAGCGATGGAGCGCATGCCGGACATTCGCATATGCACTTGGTGCCAAAGCCTTCAGGGTTCTGAATGGCTGATTGGCGCCTGATGCATGGGATTACGCGTATGATCCCGACTTTCGAATTCACGGCCGACGTCTCTTGTCGGTAACCGCTCTGCGCCGTGCTTTATCTCTTCAAGGTGAGAACCATGTTCAGGGATTTTTTGCAATTAGGCTTTGCGACCGTCGTTGTATCGATACTTGGGGCGTGTGCGACGGCGCCTGCAGGTCCTGCCAGTTCTTCCATCGACCCGCCTCAGGGCGAGCGCGTGATGACGTTGGTAGCGTCTGGTGTGCAGACTTATTCGTGTGAGTTCGACGCGCAGCATCATCTGGGATGGATGTTCAGGAGCCCACAAGCGACGCTGTTCGACATGAGCGGCCGCGCCGCGGTTCGGCACGGCGCCGGGCCGTCCTGGGAAGCGGAAGACGGAAGCCGGATTGTAGGGCGTGTGCTCGCACAGCGTCCCAGCGAAACGTCGGCAAGCATACCGCAACTGTTGCTCGAAGCTCATAGCACGTCCGGTATCGGCACATTGTCGGCTGTCCGGTATGTGCAGCGAGTGCATACCGTTGGAGGGTTGATGCCGGCCGCACCATGTTCGACGGAACACGAAATCGGTAGCTCGCCCTATCTTGCGGAGTATGTTTTCTATCGGTAATAGCCTCGTGAGACCGAGTTCGCCACGACGTGACGCGCTCTTGGCTGAAGCGATTCAGGTCGCATCCCTGTCCTCCCTGAACAGATATAGCGCCTCCTGAATGGGCCGGTCAGAAAAAGAAAACAGGACGCTGTCCTCGTCTGCCTCGTGCTGCACGCGATGCCATGACGGGACCACGAAGATATCCCGCTTGCTCCACTCCACGATGACGTCGTTTCCAATCCGGCTGCGGCCACGCCCTTCGATAGGAACGAAGACTGTCGCGTCCGTGGAACGGTACGCCGCCGTCGAAAAGCCCTGAGGCAGCAATTGCATGAACGTAGCCATGGTCGCAATAGCATACTTCCCGTTGTTTGGGTTGACGTACCGCATTTTCAGCCCATGACAGGGATACTAGGCGTTCGCGCTGCGCATCCGTTCCAGCGCTTCGCGTGTCCGTGCATACGGATAGTTGAAGATCGGGGAGGTTCCACCGCCCGGGCCCGCTGTTTGGACGGCAGTCCTTCCAGCTCGATGAGATGCCGATCAGCCTGACGGTTTTGCGCTCGCCTGCGCTATTTGCACCACAACCACATTTCTTACGTTCGGCGTGTCAGGAGTCCGTGAGCGTGGTGGCATTCCAGGTTCCCCGATACGGGCAAGACGGACAAGTCCTGCTCATGACCCATCACCTCACGCACAATCAGGCCGCGTAAATCAGGCGATGACCGGTGCCGAGGCGCTATCACTGGTCAGTGCAGGCACTGCCGGATTCTGAGGCACCTGTTCCGCAGGTGCGTTTTGTGCCACCGCTTTTCTCGTCCTCGCAATTACCGCGCACGATCGAAAGCCGAATGAAAAAAAGAAATCACGTGATGGTCATATCGCCTCTCTAAGGTCTGCGGCACGGTAAGAGCGACCAACTCGTCGCCGCCGTCAATCGAGACTCAAGAGATGACGCGTGCCCTATTCCCCGTCTCAGCAACGCTGAAAGCGCTCGCCGCCGCGGCGATCATCGGCCTCGCTTCGGCCAGCGTGCAAGCCGACGTGCCCGATCCCACCACGCAGATCACGCAAAGCGGCTACTCGCCCGTGTATGTCGGCGTCGATGCAGAAACGGCGACCGTGCCGTCGAATCCCGCAACTGCGGGCGGCAAGCCGACCGTGAGCCGCGCGTACGTGATGCGCATCGATTTGCGCGCGCCAGGCGTGAGCGTCGAGACGACCGTGCATAGCGGCCCGCTGATGACGACGTCCGAGACGATTTCGCAATTCGCCGCGCGCACCGGTGTGCGGCTCGCCATCAACGCGAACTTTTTCGCGCCATGCTGCGCGACGACACCCGAGCCGAAGACGATCATCGGCTTGCTAGTGTCACACGGCCAGATCGTGAGTCCGCTGACCAACGACCCGACGCAAAGTGAAGCGGTACTTGCGATCACGCGGCAGGGCCGCGCGTATATCGCCGAAGCGCCGCAGATTTCCGCGCAGGATCTGAAGCTGAACGATACGGCGGTCGCCGGTTCAGCGATTCTGCTGAAAAGCGGCCAGGACGTCAGCCCCAAAGCCCGAACGAAGGCGATCCGCTTAATCCGAATCCGCGCACACTGGTTGGCCTGTCGCAGCAGGGGCGCTTTCTCTATCTCGTCGTGATTGATGGGCGCGTCGCGGGTTATTCGATGGGCACAACCAACGCGCAATCGGCGCAACTAATGAAGGCAATCGGCGCGGATGACGCGATCAATCTCGACGGCGGCGGCTCGACCGAACCGGTGCGCGCCGATCAGATCGGCGTGCCATTTATCGTCGATACACCGAGTGGCGGTGCGGAGCGGCTCGATGCGTCGGCGATCGGCGTGCATGCGTTGAAGCTGCCGGACGTGTCGGGCCTGCTGCCGTTTTAAGGCGTTGACAATTTGAAGCTGATCAGCTCCTTCAAAAGGGCCGGGCGCTGATGCGTCCGACTTTTTTTGCCTTTGGCGTAGATTGATCCCGACATTCGCGATCAGTCTAGCCGGCACAACCTCGGGGCCGCTCCGCACTGCGGTCCGGAAGCCGACGGGCAAAAAGCGCTCGCGAGAATGAATTTGCTTTACAGATTGTGGACTGTATTATCGCTCCGTGTTGTCGCCTCGCGCAGCGACAGTTTTTCTGCAGAAACGTGATCCCAAACCGGGCTATAAAGATAAGTTTTCTTATCCTAATAGTGCTGTTTGTGCGCAACCTCTATTGCATGAAAACGCGCCTTGCCCTGCCCTTCACGCCCGCCGCTGATGCTGCATCGACTTTCCCCGATGCCGGCGAGCTCGCCGTGCTGCGCGCGTGGTATGCGGGCGTACCGGTGCGCCAGGCCGTCGCCCGCTACCTCCCTTCCGCACTCGGTGACGGGAAATCCGCACGCGGCGTGCTCGGGCGCATCCGGCGCAGGCTGGTGGACATCGCGCGCGCCGCCCATCGCGACGACCTTGTCGCACTCCTCACTTATCCGGCGGCAGGACGTCAACAGCATGCGAAAGGTGCCGCGCTGGCGATCGACGCTTTGCGCACCGCCCGCTCGCCGCAACCGCAGATGGCGCGCGCACGGCATCATGACGCTCGCCGATCTCACGGTGCGCATTCCGCGCCGGCGCCAGTGGTGGAAAGCACTGCCTGGACTCGGCACAGCGAGCGCCCGCGCGATCCAGGCGTTTTTCGCAGCCTGGCCTGTTCTCACGGAGAAAGCGCGTGCGCTCGTCATTGCCCGCCGCGCGTTGACATCGTGCCGTGGGAGACCCTCAAACTACCGCATGAGGTCGACGGCTCTGCCGGAACATTCCGCGCGCCGCCCGCCACCTCCACACTCGACGCGTCCAACGACTACGAGGCGGTGCAGACGTGGCTCTCCCTGCATGAGTCACCCGCCACCCAGCGGACCTACCGCAAGGAAGCGGAGCGGCTGATCCTCTGGGCCATCATCGAGCGTAGCCGTGCACTGTCGTCCCTGACGACCGATGATGCGATCGCCTACCGGACGTTCCTGCGCCATCCTTCGCCGCGCGCACGGTGGATCGGCCCGGTGCGCCCGCGCACGTCGCCGGACTGGCGGCCGTTCAGTGGCAGTCTGTCCGCGCGCTCGGTCGCGCACGCGCTTTCGGTTGTCGGCGCCCTCTTCCGCTGGCTGGTCGAACAGCGCTACGTGCTGGCCAATCCATTTGCGGGCATCAGGGTGCGCGGTGGCAAAACCGCATCGGCGCTCGACGCGTCGCGCGCTTTTACGGACGGCGAATGGGCACTCCTACGTACGATCGCCGACGGCCTCGAATGGTCTTACGGCTGGACGGTTCAGGCCGCACAGCGCCTGCGGTTCCTGCTCGACTTTGGTTTTGCAACGGGTCTGCGCGCGAGTGAACTGGTCGGCGCGACGCTCGGCCACGTCGAAACGGACGCACGCGACGAGCACTGGCTGCGCGTCACCGGCAAGGGCGGCAGAATGGCACGGGTGGCGCTGCCGCCACTCGCGTGGGACGCACTGGCGCGTTATCTGGCTGAGCGCCAGCTGCCGGCTAGCCCTGCACGCTGGCGGCCCGACACACCGGTCATCGGCAGCCTGGCAGCGGACAGCGCCGCGACGATCAGCAGTGTGCGGGTGTGGGGTGTCCTTGAGCGCTTTTTCTGCGATGCCGCCGATGCAATCGAAGCCGATCACCCGCCGCTCGCGGAGAAGCTGCGCCGTGCCAGCCCTCACTGGATGCGGCATACGCGCGCCACTTATGCGCTCGGGCACGGCGCAGAACTGACGACGGTGCGCGACAACCTGCGGCACGCCTCGGTGTCGACCACGTCGATCTACCTCCATAGTGACGAGGCGAAGCGCGCGCGGCAGATCAGCGAGGCCTTTACAACGCGGAAGTGAGCGCGCCAACCCGCGTGACCGACCCCCTCGCAGTCGCCCCGGCGGTTGACCGTTTCCTGATAACGGTTCGATCGCCGGTACAAACCCCCAAGCGGAGCGCGCAATGCTCCGCCGACTTTTGTGATGTCAGGCAGTCTGTGGGCTGATGCCAGCGACCATCGCTGGCATCATCGGAGCGATCGACACGCCTGCTCACTCGCCTACGAGATGACGCCCGGAACCAGCCATGGAAAAACCTGAATTCGAGCCGCAGATTCTGGCAAATCGACAAGGCGTGTCGTTCTGGCTCGTCCGCGGAAACACCTCCGTCGAATGCATCGTCGCGATTGCAGCGCTGGAGGCCCACTTCTGGCTTGAGCCGCAGGCCGGGGACGCCCGGATCCTGAGGATTTTCGGGGACGGGTACAGCCGCATCCGCGCCATCGCCGAACGGAAGCTGCTTGCGCATCCGTGCGCACGCCTGGAGCTGACACCCGATGATTTCGAGCGCCGCTGAACAGCGCGGGTGAATCGGGCACCCTCCTGGAAACATGGACAATCTGGCCGGGGGCCCTTTTTTGGGCAACGCTGTTGTGGCGGAGCCGAGCCGGCCGCTGCGAGGGCCTGACCGTTAGTTGCGTACGCAAACCAATCGGTTTGATTCTCGGGAACGCGGCACCATCTTTAGCACCTCTTAGCTTGAGAGGAGAATCGGCCGCCGATGCGGCCTATACCTATACGCGAAAGCGCCAGCGCGGCTCCTACCTGCTCAGATGATGGCGTCCGTCGATACGAGGGAAGCCGGAAACGTTACATGCCTCAGAAGCCCGTATCGGAATGGACACATCGCCCCGCCAAGCCGCTGTTCGCCGGCGACGAAGCGGCACTTCAGCGGACGGCTAGCTGAGCGGTCGGGCAGCCGGAGGTGATCCGCGAGGACGGCAAGTCGGCCATTGCGGTCCTCGCGTGTTGGAACTGGCATGCCCGCTCACTGCAGCACAGCGGTCGTTCGACAACGGCAGCCGGCAAGGGCCGCTGACGACATCAATGAAGGCGTATTTTCGACCCGTTGCCGCCGTTCGGCCATTGCCGCACTAGGGGCAGGTATCAGTCTCTGGACTAAACCGCTCGCGCGGTATGGGGCTCCGGTCCAATGCTAGTGGTTCTGGAGAGGAAGCCGACTCTGTTTTCATGTTGAAGGGCGAGGCAATCCGCCTCGTCGTTCAACGGGAGCAGAGTCATGACCCACACACCTCAGCCCATCAGTCCGCTGCGCCAGCGCATGACCGACGACATGCGCATGCGTCAGCTCGCACCGAAGACGCAGGCCGGTTATCTGCGTGTCGTACGCGAGTTCACGCGCTTTCCCGGACGCTCTCCTGACACCGCCACCGTCGAGGACCTGCGGCGCTACCAGTTGCATCTGGTCGACCACGGCGTGTCACCCGTGTCGCTCAATGCGGCGATCACCGGACTGAAGTTCTTCTTCGGGATCACGCTCCACGAGCCCGACCTGATGGCACGCATGCAACCCGTGCGCGTGCCTCGCGTCCTGCCGGTCGTGCTCAGCCCGGACGAAGTGGGCCGCCTGATTGCCGCCACCGGCAATCTGAAGCACCAGACCGCACTATCGGTCGCCTACGGTGCCGGCCTGCGCGCCAGTGAAGTGGTGGCGTTGAAGGTCGGCGACGTCGACGGCCAGCGCATGACCCTGCGCATTGAACAGGGCAAGGGCCGCAAGGATCGTTACGCCATGCTCTCGCCGGTGCTGCTCGAACGCCTGCGTGTCTGGTGGCGAGTGGCGCACGCGCAGGGCCGGATGCTGGAGCGCGGCTGGCTGTTTCCGGGCCTCGATCCGGTCGATGCGCCCAGCACGCGGCAGCTCAACCGCGCCCTCCATGCCGCCGCCGAAGCCGCGAACATCAACAAGCGTGTCTCGATGCACACGCTACGCCACAGCTTTGCGACCCACCTGCTGGAGCAGAAGGTCGACATCCGCGTGATCCAGGTTCTGCTGGGGCACAAGAAGCTGGAGACGACAGCACTCTATGCGCCGGTCGCCACCGACCTGCTGCGCGAGGTGATCAGTCCGCTGGAGAAACTGCAGAACAACGGCTGAACGCGGCGCACGGCCGTGCCCGAAGTCGCGGACGTGTTCCGCGCGCATGGGCCCGTGTGGCGACAGACCGCACAGCTGAGTCTGGGACAGCTGAAGGTCATGTCGGCGATCGAACAGTGCCGCAGCGCGGCGCTGGGTGGTCACGTGTTGCGCTGTTCCGGCTGCGAGCAGATCGAGGTTGCCTACAACTCCTGCCGTAACCGCCATTGCCCGAAGTGCCAGGCGAGCGCCGCGCACCGTTGGCTCGAAGCACGTCAGGCCGATCTGCTACCGGTCGAGTACTACCATGTCGTCTTTACATTGCCCGCCACGATCAGCGCGATCGCCTGGTACAACAAAGCGGTGCTCTACGGCCTGCTGTTCGACGTTGCCGCCGAAACCCTGCGCACTATCGCCGCCGACACAAAGCATCTGGGCGCGCAGGTCGGCGCGACACTCGTGCTGCACACGTGGGGCTCGGCGCTCACGCACCATCCTCACGTACACGGCATCGTTGCCGGCGGAGGCCTCTCGCCAGACGGTGAGCGGTGGGTCGCCTGCCGGCCCGGCTTCTTCCTGCCGGTACGTGTGCTGTCGCGGCTGTTCCGGCGGCGCTTCCTGGAAGAGCTCACCCATGCACATCGCCGGGGCCAGTTGCGTTTCTTTGGTGAGTACGCCGGGCTTGCCGATCCCACTGCCTTCGCACAGTGGCTCGCGCCGCTGCGTACGTGCGAATGGGTCGTATATGCGAAGCGCCCGTTCGCGGGACCGAAAGCGGTGCTTGCGTATCTGTCGCGCTACGCGCATCGCGTGGCCATCTCCAATCAGCGGCTCATAGCACTCGGCGAACGCGGCGTGACCTTCCGATGGAAGGACTATCGGGCCAGCGGCCGCACACGCCAGAAGACGATGACGCTTGAGCCACGGGAATTCATGCGGCGTTTCCTGCTGCATGTACTGCCTGTCGGCTTCCATCGGATTCGCCACTATGGTCTGCTGGCCAATCCCGTGCGTCGGCAGAATCTGGCTGCGATACGGGCGCTGCCAGACGTGCCAGCTTCCATTATTGTGAGCGAAGGTCCGTCACCGGGCACTCCCGCCCCGAAGTTCGTCTGCCGGCATTGCGGCGCGCCGATGATCATCATCGACATCCTCCTGCGCAGCCACCCAATTCGCGCTCCGCCCACTTGCCGAAGCAACGTATGAAGACGAATCACCCTGGCTGTCCAGACCGACTGTCGGCTCTTCGGCAACGAGCGCCAGGAGAAGACGCTTGTGCCTGTCGTTACCAGCAGACCTTGCCGCGCTCGCGACACCTCTACAGACGTGCAGCATGGATGCAGCAGAATATTTACGTGACCACCAAACCCTCGCTTCGACTGAAGATTGTGAGTCTCCGCAGTTCATGAGAGCACTTAAATCCCCATAGCTGCGCAATATTCCTGCCGTCCTGGACCACTCCGCGGTTTCCTCCCTCGAGCGTTGTCCAACGCCTGCCCGCATGCCTCGTCGTGTACTCACGCGGTGGCAGACATGGGCAGGCGTCGAACAACGCTTAACAGGAACGGTCGTTCGGTAGCGTCGCTCACAGCCAAGTCATCGGCCAAAGCCGACGCTCGCGGTCCAGTCGCCGTGCGGCCGCAGTGCACCGCTTTGCCGTCATTCGCAATGAAATGCAGTGGAACGTCGGCTTCCGGTAACGGCGAATGAGTCATCTCGACCCGAAGGGCCGTTCAAATTATGCCTTCGTGCGGCTGGAGTGATAGCGGAAGCGGACTGTCGAAGACACGGGCGTCCCACGACGCTGAGGAGGACACTAAAACGTCGGAACATTCGTGGCTGCGAAACGCAGGTCTATGGGAAATTGTCTTTCGTCCCTTTGTGCCGGCGCACCACCTGGACAAGGGCGCAGTCGAGTCGGCCATCGCACAGCGGCGACCTCTTATAGAGCAGCCCAAGCGGGTGGCGCTGACGCCCACAGCCGAGAACACGTCGGACCGTCAGACGATGGCGAACACCCCGCGATATCCCGAAGCGGGCCTTGACCCCACGCGTACTCGAGCAGCTCAAGCGCCTCGCGCTTGCTGGTGTCATGCGCGGCGTCGCGCGCTGGGCCGGCAATAGCGTTGAAGTAGACGCGCGCAGCAGCCCGTTGGCCGACGCGCCGTGTGCGATGGCGACGGACCAGGAGTTGCAGACCGTCATCGCCCTCATCGAGCGATGCCCCGAAACCGACCACCGGGCTCGTTTGTCCTGAGCTGTCTCGCCAGGCACGGCAACGCTCCGCTTGTAAGGGGATAGTCAACATCCCTATACTTAACCCGCTTGCCTGGTTTTCTTCCAGCCGGGAAATATACGCAAGCGTGAGTCGCCCACGCCGCACACTAGCGTGCCGATCAAACGCATCGAGCTGGAGCCGGGATGACAGACGAAAGGCGCTCGCCGCGCAAGACTACCGTCACACTCGCTGTCGCGACCGCCGCGCTGGCGGCGGTCATCTTCATCGTCGATACGGCCACGGTGCTCGACATCGCCGTCGCGACGCTCTATGTGCTCGTTGTGCTGATCGCCGCGCGCTTTTGCAAGCCGCGAAGCGTCGTGCTTGTCGGACTCGGCTGCTTGGCACTCACGATCTTGAGCTGGGCGCTCGCGCCGCCCGCCCGCCCGAGCGCGGAGAGCTTCATCAACGGGTGCATCAGCATCGTTACGATCGGCCTCGTGACGGCCTTGGCCTTGCACGCGCAGCAAACGGTATCGACGCTCCGCAGTCAGGCGAATCTCCTCGACCTGACGCATGACCCCATCTTCTCGCGCGACATGGACAGCAAAATCCTCTACTGGAATCGCGGCGCCGAGGAGTTGTATGGATTCAAGGGCACCGACGCGCTCGGCGCAGTCGCGCACACGCTACTGCAAACAACGTTCGTCACGCCGGTCGAGCAGATCATGACCAGGCTGCTGCGCGAAGGCCGCTGGGAAGGGGAGCTCATCAACCGGAAGATGGACGGCACGCCTGTCGTCGTAACGAGCCGCTGGTCGCTCCAGCGCGACAATGCAGGACAACCCGCGCTGATCCTGGAGACCAACATCGACATCAGCGAACGCAAGCGGATGGAAGAGGCGCTGCAGCAGGCACAGGCCGATCTCGCGCGACTGAACCGCGTCCTGGTGGTCGGCGAAATGACCGCGTCGATCGCCCATGAGGTCAATCAGCCGATCGCCGCCGTCGTCACGAATGCGAACGCGGCCCTGCGCTGGCTCTATGCCCGGCCGCCGGTGCTTGAGGAAGTCCGGCAGGCGCTCTCGCGCATCGAGAAGGACGGCAACCGGGCGCGCGAGGTGGTGAGCCGCGTACGCGCGCTCGTCAAGAAGGTACCGCCGCGCATCGAGCACTGGGATCTCAACGAAGCTGTCGGCGAAGTCGTGGCGCTGACGCGCCCCGAATTGCTGCGCAACGGCGTCGTGTTGCGCAACGATCTTTCGGATGTCGTCCGCCTCGTCAAGGGCGACCGTGTACAGCTGCAACAGGTGCTGATGAACCTGATCGTCAACGCCATTGAAGCGATGACCGGTGTGCACGGCAGGCCGCGCGAACTGACGATCAGCACAGCCAGGGCCGGCCCGGACACCGCCATGGTCGAGGTACGCGACACGGGCACCGGTCTCGATCCTGGGCACGTCGACCGCCTGTTCCAGTCGTTCTACACGACGAAGGCCGAGGGCATGGGCATGGGCCTTGCAATCAGCCGAACCATCGTCGAGGCGCACGGCGGACGGCTCGAAGCCGTACCGAACGTGCCGCACGGCGCCGTCTTCCGCTTCACGCTGCCGACCACGGAGAGCGCGCAGGCGAGCACGGAGGTTCTGCGCTCGTAGCGGGCGCGGTCTGATCCGCAGGGCGAACCCGGCCATCTCACGGGAGGCACGCGGCGTAGAGCCATGTCGTCACCAGGGCGCCGCGACGAGCCTCGCGAACGCCTCACGGCACGCTCCCGGCACGGGACGCAAGCGACGACGGCGACGGCTTTCGATCATGGCGTGCCGAGCACACGCGTCAGATGGCGCTCGAGCGCGGCGACGTCGAGTGGCTTTTCGAGCAGGGCCAAGGCGCCCACCGCGGCCACCCGCGCGCGCAGTGCATCGGTTGGAAAGGCTGTCATGAGGAGCGTCGGCGGCGCAGCGCCGAGCGCGAGCAGGTGCTCAAACATCTCGATGCCCGACATGCCGGGCATGCGCACATCGGAAATCAGGCATCCCGTCGCGTCGGTGCCCGCAGGCGGCCTCGACTGCAGGTATGCCTCGGCCGAATCGAAGGTACGGGTCGGCCACCCCAGCGAGTGCACCAGGCTTTCGGTGGCCACGCGGACAGACTGGTCGTCGTCGACAATCGAAACAAGCTGGAGAGGATCCATAGGGATCGCCTGGCGTGGGGCGCTCTCGACAGCGAAGAGCGCCAGCGTCCGAGATGAACGCTTCGCTGGGAAGCGTAGTGCCAAAACAGCCGGATTCCCATGATACAAAGGTATGGACCGGAGCAACGGCAACCGCCCCCGGAGTCACCGGGACAAGTGCCAGTTTCTACGCCGCTGCTGACCTGATGATTTACCGCCCCGGTCCGGGCAGCGCGCAAACCGTCTGCGTCTTCGCCGGAATCATGTCTGGCGGAGGCTCGCTCGGACCTATCCAGATTGCCGATTCCGCGTCGGCCGCTATCGTTCAAACCTCGGCCACTCGAAGCCAAATGGCGACCGTCGCCTCCTGGCCGGGTTGAGGCAGTGCCGCCCGCAATCTGCTCGCCGCAGACCGGCCATCGAGCGACGGCGGACGAGACTTAGGCTATCCAAACTGATCGACGACCTCGACCAGCGGCTTGTGACCGGTTCGAGGCTAAGCTCGTGGAAGTCGGGCCGACCATTGCACCGTCTGGTGTGATGCCGAGGCACGGCAATGGACGCGTATTGCGTACAAAATTAGTTGCAACCGGACCCGACGGTGGTAACAGATTTAGTTGACGCGGAAGTTGCGTTGAAGCCTGACCGAACATGCCACCCCGCTGAATGCTGCACCGCACAACGATAGTGGAAAAATTGCTTGCGCGAGCGTTCATCCCCTTCGTTTCCGGACATCGCGGGGAGGAGGGCGAATCAACCCAGAGTTCCGTTTGCGAGCTGAGCCCCGTTCGCGCCGTATCAGCTAATCCCGGCGCTCACAACGCGGGCATACCTCGACTTGTCAAAGGATCTCAATTACAGGGGGCGCGTCGAAGACATTGCCCGCGCGGTTCACAAACAGCGTCCGTTGTTGCCGCCGCTGGGGCGGCCGCCGGCTCCTATTAAGTAAGTACGGCCAGCCGCCCAAGCTTGACGGTCGCCGGCCTGTCACACGCTGGGCGACTGCTGGTGTCAAAAAGGAATTCCGTTGTAATTCAAATGAATTACAATATGCAATCTGGAGCTACGTAGGAGAATCGCCATGGCTGCTACTGCATTGGTGCAAACACGCATCGACCCTGCATTGAAAGAGCGCGCGGTTGCGGTGCTCGGCAACATGGGGCTGACTGTCTCGGATGCCGTCCGAATCCTTCTGACGCGTGTCGCCAACGAAGGTGCTTTGCCGTTTGCCTTCGCGACTGACCCGGCCGCGCATGACGCCTGGTTCCGCGCGAAAGTGCAGGAAGCATTGAACGACTCGCGACCTGCTACCTCGGACGATGAAGTCGAAGCTCATTTTGGGAAGCGTCGGGCTGCGGCCCTTCGTAAAGCCGGCGAAGGTGACGCGTGAGGCTTGAATGGTCCGCTTTCTCAATAGAGGATCGAGACGCGATTTTTGATTACATTGAAGCGGACAGTCCATATGCGGCCGCCGTCGTAGATGATCGGATTCGTGTGCACGTCAGGCAGCTACTTCAGTTTCCCGAGACAGGCCGTCCCGGCCGTATCGAAGGTACCCGCGAGTTAGTTATAAGCAGGACACCGTATATCGCAGCCTATCGGATCATGGGAGACACGGTGCGCATTCTCAGGATGTTGCATGGCGCGCAGCTATGGCCCGATGAAACGCTGGATTAACCAATGGTCACCAGGTGATCATTCTCGGCCGGCGGCAAGCTGGCTCAGCGCAACATGGCCGGGCTAAAACGCAAATGGACATCAAACAGACCGCGCCGGCATTCGGCATGCGTCAAAGCATATGCAAAGCGACGTCGCCGCTCGGTGGATCTATGCGGAACTGGGATTCGGCTCTCGTTGCAGCAGTCTGCAGCCGGTGAGAGTTCGTCGTCGCTTGGCCGGTTAGCTGAAGGCACGCCCTTCACGCTCCGTCTGCTAACCGAAGTGGTGTCTTCTCTGCGTGGGCGTCGATGGGACTTTCGCGATTCAGGCGTAACAGCTTTCGATCTCGTCACTATTTTTGACAACATCGAAGTCATCCTCTCGTGTGACGAGGCGACAAGCGAGCCGTTCAAACTCGAAGGTCGTTTGCGAGGTATGGCTGCCCGATTGGCTGTCGCACTTGAATACGTTAGTTAGAAAAAAATCGGCCCACGCCCCTGACGTGCGGTTAAGAGCTGACCGGGCCGACTCCATCGATATAGGGACGTCCGCAATCGTCTCGATGGACTGTGCGGCCCGCTGCCGTTGGCACATTCAATTTCGCGCCCGCGAACGCTTGTCCCGCAAAGCCTGGCCGATGTCAGCATACCGTCAATACAGAAGGTTGACGCAATTAATGCGGGCGCTCTCCCTGGCGCTGCTGGCACGCGCAAAGAGCCTCGCCGTTGATGTCGTCGTATAACAAGAGCGAGACGGTGCCCTTTTATCTGTGGATCTGCTCAAGCTCGAGCGGATCATCGGGGCCAAGGCGGGGCAGAGCGCGCAGTTCATTCCGGCGATGGCAGACTGTGCAGATGAAATAGATGTGAGGTTGACCCGGTTTGACGGACAGATTTGTAGTCAGCGATTCGATTTGGTCTAGCCTCCGTTAAGGGTTGACTCGCGGGTTGTCCACGGCCGGGCGGCGGGTCGCTTCTCTCGACCCTGACGCTGCCCGGCGGTGGGCAACCCGCGCTGTGGTGAGGGCTGATGCGGCGCATGCAGGTTTTCGAATTCGAGCGGCGAGCAATACCCGATGCTGCTGTGCAGGCGGCGTACGTTGTACCAACCTTCCAGGAACGAGAACACGCGCCGACGCGCCTGCTCATGAGTTGCAAGGTGTTCGCGCGATAGCAGCTCTGCCTCGAGCGTGCCGAAGAACGACTCACACATCGCGTTGACGCTCCTATGTCAAGCGAAGGCTTTGGAATCCGCTAGATCGGCGAGAATGAGAGGATAGAGTTCTCTGACTATGTACCGCTTCAAGCAGCGGTGAATTTCTTTCTTCGACATACCCTGATGGGTGCGACGTTGCACGTACGCTTTGGTTCTCGGGTCACTGCGCATGCGGACCATCGCTATTGTCCATAGCGCGTTGTTTGCAGAACGGTTTCCCCCGCGATTCAGTCGATGCCGTACTGTTTTACCAGATGACGCCTGGAGAGGGCTCGTTCCGCAAAGCGCTGCGAGAGACGCTTCATTTTTTAGTCGTTCAGGGTTGTCGCCCGCAACAGTAACGAGTATCGCGGCGGTGTGAGGTCCGACACCGAAGCGCCCCCTAAGCCGACGAGCGTACTGGTTGGTAAGCTTCTCCAACATTGCATCAAGCGCCTTCAGTTCATCCTCCAAAGCCATCCACCGCTTCGCCAGCAAGCGAAGCGTGATGGCCAGAGTCTGCAACATAGGAGTGTTGCCCAGCGACCTGACGCGAGCGCAGTTCGCAACGCATTCGGCGATCTTTGTGCTCGAAAGGCGCTCGCGAATGTCTTGAGGTGCGCTGACGAGCAAGCTTCTCAGCTGATTGATGGCTTGGGTTTTCGCCTTAACAGCACTTCGCCGTGAGACGGTGACAGCGCGCATAGCCTCAGCAGCGCCCGATTTGTCTTTTGGGATCGCTGCGGCCTTGCCTGAAAGCACGGCGCGTGCAGCGCTTTCGGCGTCGGTGGTATCGGATTTGCCTCGAAACCTGCGATCCGCGCGGTCCGGCCGATTTACCTCCCGGACTTCAATCTCATGATCCAGCAGGACGCGCGTCAGCCCGGCGCCATACGTGCCGGTCCCTTCTACGCCGGCGCGACGAAGCACGCCGAACGATTGCGCCCAGATGAGCAGATCCAGGTATCCGCTTGCACTTGCCGAAACAGTGAGGGTTCCGAGCAGTTTTCCCGTCTGATTGATGACGGCTCCAACATGAACATCCAGATGGGTATCAACGCCTAAAATCACTTCCACTTGTTCCATTCGTGTCTTCCTTGTGGGTGAACGCATCGCCAACCCCAATCGCAGGACAGGACACTCACGGCGCAATACGAAGCTCCTATCAGGTCACAGACGCTGGGCCCGGCAACGCTCGGGGAACGTCGAATCCAATCGACAGGTCAACGCGAAGGCAGCGCGGCCAATCATAGGCTGGGTCAGATCGGAACGACGTTCAAGGCGTATTTTGGACTGAGTGTCATAGGCGTCGCCGGCGGTCCCCATTGACGGTTGCACGCCGGCCTCGCGACAACGTCGGCCGAAGGCAATGGACGTGTACTGACAGCCCTGGACGCCCTTCTAAAGATCAAGCGGTAATTTGAGCCTGCGTGATCTGGCGGTTGCGTTGCTGGATTACGTAGTAGACCTCCCGCGCGATATAGCGCTTGAGGCAGCGGATTGCTTCAAGTTTCGAATGCCCCTCGCCGACACGTTTGGCGACGTAGGCCCTTGTGCGAGCGTCGGTTCCGGTCGCTGTTATCGCCTGCGGTCAATAACAGTTGCGAAGCCGACTCGTAACCAATCGAATTTCGCGAGACAAGATCGGGGGCGAGTTCGTCCACGAGCGTTGCGATCATGACGTCGAGGTCGGCAATCTCGTCGTGCAACTCCAGATACCGACGTCCCAGCGACTTCAGTGCAATTCGGCAAGCAGAGGTCAGGTTCCGATAGTCCGACAGATCCGGACGCCACGCAGCCAATGTTCGGATGAGCTGCATTCGTGTCATCGCGCGTAGTGATTCACGTAATTCATCGGGCGCGCTGATGATGGTACTGTGGATCAGCTGTAAAGCGACGCGACGCGCCGAAATGGCCGTCTTCCGGCAGACTTTCAGAACGCGTAGCGACTCAATCATGCCATCGCGCGTCTTGGGCGTGACGGTACGCACGCCGGCGAAGGCAGCGTGAGCCGCGTTGTAGGCGTCCAGCGTGTCGTCCTTGCCACGTTTGCGCCGGTCGCTCTTATCCGGTGCGGTGACCTCCAGCACGGTTACATGGGCCTGCTGCAGGTAGCGCAGTAAGCCCGCGCCGTAGCTCCCGGTGCACTCGACGCCGACCCGGACAAGCTCACCGAATGAGCGCATCCAAAGCAACATCTGCTTGTAGCCGTGCCGCGTGGTTGGGAAGCATTCGCTGCCGAGAAGGCGATCAAGTTCGTCAACCACAGCCGCGAAATGCAGATCCTTATGCGTATCAACGCCGCCTACGATGCTGCGACGGCCAGCAGTAGCCTGTTCTTCTTTCATACAGCCTCGCTCCGGTTGCCGATAGGATATGGGCGATCTCACCGGCATCGAGTACCTGGACAAGACAGTAAAGTGACAGGGCGTCAGGCCCTTCTTGAGTCACACGTATCGACGAGGTGAAACCTCGCCGTTCGGCAGTTCCAGAGGACCGACGGGTCCAGGGAAAGACATTGAGTCGATCGGAATGTGGGTCAGGTCGCCCGGAACGCTCTACGGCACCAGACCTCTCCCGAAAGCCCCTCTTTCGAAACGGTGACTGCCCGGAAACATCTGGTACCCGTATTCTTACTGTCCGAA
Organism: Paraburkholderia kirstenboschensis; assembly: GCF_032806925.1. Taxonomy (NCBI): domain Bacteria; kingdom Pseudomonadati; phylum Pseudomonadota; class Betaproteobacteria; order Burkholderiales; family Burkholderiaceae; genus Paraburkholderia; species Paraburkholderia kirstenboschensis. The sequence goes on from NZ_CP136511.1 coordinate 926,676, forward strand.
TGCAGAATCACCCCATCGTGGTGGCGCTGCTGCAATGCCATGTCCAGCGCTCGCAGCATCAGTTCCGTATACAGATGATTGGACATCGCCCAGCCAACGATGCGCCGGCTGAACACGTCGAGCACCACGGCCAGATACAGAAAGCCCTCGTCAGTCGGGATGTAGGTGGCATCTGCAACCCACAGCACGTTCATCGCATCAGCGCTGAAGTGCCGGCGTACCAGGTCGGGTGCGCGCCGTGCCCCCGCACGTTGCCGCGTGGTTCGTGGCCAGCGCCGCCGGCTGGCCCCACACAACCCTGCCATGCGCATGAGCCGCGCCACCCGCTTGCGTCCCACGTGCATGCCTTCGCGTGCGAGCTGCGCGTGGATACGTGGCGCGCCATACGTCCCGCGCGAGCTCGCATGCAGCGTACGGATGCGCGCCAGCAGCAGCGCATCGCTGGATGCTTGCTGCGATGGCTCGCGTACCAGCCACGCGTAGAAACCGCTCGTCGAGACCCCGAGCAGCCGTGCCATCCTGGCAATGGGCCAGCGGGCCCGGTTCGTTTTCATGAATCCGTACCCTTCGGTGGCACGGCTCCCGTCTCTCTCGCGAACCAGGCCGCAGCCTGCGAGAGAATGTCGCGCTCCATTTTTAACTGGCGATTCTCACGGCGCAGACGCGTCAGTTCCTGCCGTTCAGCCGTGGTCAGCCCGTCATGCCGTACGCCAGCATCACGCTCAGCCTGCGCGCACCAGTTGACGATGGTCTGTGCCGTCGGTTCGAACTCCAGCGCGAGCTCCTGCGGTGTACGCCCGGCCTTGACCAATTCCACCATATGCGCCCGGAACTCCGCCGGGTACGGTGTACGAGTCTTGCCCATTTCGACACCTCCTCTTCAAAAAGAATAGGTGTCCGTTTTCACGGGTCAACTTCATATCCGATGACAGGCACGTTCGACTTTCCTTCCTGCTGCAGCGCCCCGAGCGCCGCCGTCGTCGACCGCGCGCCGGCGCACGCGCCTAACAAAATGGCAGGGGGCATTGTCGTGGTCAATATGTTTTAGCTTCGCCGGCCGCTTCCGGGGAAGCCGCGCATCGCTGGGCGCGCCGCGCCCTTTGAATCACGGCGGCTGTTGGCTGAAGCCATACCGGGGGCGCGGCTCCAGCGGGTCGTGCCGTGGCTCCGGCCGACGCATCGCTTGCGCCTTGTTATCAGTTACCTCTTGTTGCGACACATCATGGCTACTGAACCATCGTCACTTGGCAGCTTGCAAATCCCCTATCGCCGGTTCTCCGCCCTCGCCGCAGTTATCGTGCTAACCGGCGTCGGCGCCGGACTCGGCGGCATGCTGCTAGCGCTCTTGCTCCACGCGATCCAGCATCTGGCGTACGGTTACAGTCTCAGCCTCAGCCACGTAGCGCGTGACGAAAGCTTCCTGAGTGGCGTGAGCGCTGCCACACCCGTGCGGCGGCTTGCTGCGCTGGTCATTTGCGGGTTCGTAGCGGGCATGGGGTGGTGGGCGCTTTACCGCTTTGGACGGCCGCTCGTAAGCATTAAGCAAGCCGTCAAGCCAGACGGTTTTCGCATGCCCGTGACCAGCACCGTCGTGCATGCCTTGCTGCAAATCGTCACGGTCGCGCTGGGCTCGCCGCTCGGCAGAGAAGTGGCGCCACGGGAGATTGGCGCTGTATTGAGCGACTGGCTCGCGCGCCGGGCGGGATTGAACGCTGCCGAGCGTCGCATCATGGTCGCCTGCGGTGCAGGGGCCGGGCTGGCCGCCGTCTACAACGTACCCCTGGCCGGCGCGCTCTTCGTACTCGAAGTCTTGCTGGGCACCTTCGACTGGTCGGCTCTTGTGCCGGCAGTGGTCACTTCGGTCATTGCCGCGATAACGGCATGGCTAGCGCTCGGCAACGAACATCAGTACGAGGTTGGGCGACTGGCGTTGAGTGAACCGCTCGTCGTATGGTCGGCGATTTGCGGTCCTTTGTTTGGAATCGCTGCATGGGGATTCACCCGTCTGACTGAAGGCGCGCGTGCGCGCGCCCCGAAAGACCGGCGCTTGCCGATGTTCTCGCTTCTTAATTTCGCGGCAATTGGTGTGCTCGTGATGGTTTTCCCCCAATTGGCGGGCAATGGCAAGGGGGCGGCCACCCTTTCGTTCGATAGCGACCTGACCATCGGGCTTGCCGCTACGCTGCTCGTTCTGAAGGTCGCCATCGAAGTGAGCAGCCTGCGAGCGGGTGCGGAGGGCGGGTTGCTTACACCGGGTTTGCAGGCGCTCATGGCAATCAGCGCCAGGCTCGCCATATCGCATACGCCGTAGATCACACCGAGCGCCACTGCGCCGAGGGCCGCGAAGACAGCGAAGACGGAGCGCGCCAGAATTTCGACGATCTGGACGACTTCGCCGTTAATCATCGGCGCGCCCAGCCTTGACGTGGTCTGAAGCCAGCACGATCAGTGCCGTCATTGCGATGCTGTCCCGGAAAGGTTGTCGGTTCATCAATCTCTTTTGCCTTCTCCGGCCCGTTGTCACGTGGGTTTGCATTTGCCTGTGGCCCCCACAGTTGGCAGGAAGTGTCTGTGTTCACGCGCTATTTTAACGGCAAGCAACTATTCGCTTGACAGCCAAATCCATTGCGGCCGGGCTGCTAAGACGGACTCATCGCCAGCCTATCGGTAGTCAGAAAAGGCCGCCCTGCCGCGCGTCATGCGTCGGCGGCTGCTACCGCGGGCGCCGGTGTCGCTCGTGCGCTGAGGCATGCGTGCGACCAGCTTCCGAGCGCCCCTCGCCGTCCGCGCAGGCGCGGCCGCACTCCGTCGGGTCTGGGTCTTGGAGTCCGCTGACGAGTGCGCGACGTGCGCTTGCGGGCGCGGGCAGAAACTGGACGTGGCGGGCGACCCACTCGCGTCCGGATCCGCCCCGACGACAAACGCCGACAAGCACGCGAGTACTGCAAGGGTATGGCCGCCTGCTGACGCACTCGCTGAGATCGGGCGCCGATTGCCTCATGAGCATCCGGCCGGACGCCTCAGCCTTTTCGCCTCTCTCTACGGTGGGAGGCCGGCTGGAACTGGTGACCATGCATACCTCACCGATGCGACGCGCTGCCGGTTACTGGCCGTTCACTGCATCCTTGAAGGCCTTACCTGCGGTGAACTTCACCGTCTTAGCCGCAGCGATCTGGATTTCTTGTCCAGTGGCCGGGTTGCGGCCCACGCGCGCGGCGCGGGTCCCGCTCGAAAACGAGCCGAAGCCAACCAGTTGCACCGTGCCGCCATTCGTCACTTCGGCGGTGATCGCCGCCATGAACGCGTCCATCGCCTCACCCGTTTTCGTCGGGCTTCATCCAGTGTTCGCGCGCATAGTTCAGATAGAGATGCATCTGACCAGCGTCAGCGTAGCTAAAGCGCCCAACTTTTAGATCGATGATGACGAGGCATTTCAGGCGCCGATGGAAAAACACTAGGTCAACCCTGAACCAGGTGTCATCGATTCGCAGCCGGCGTTGCCTGCCTACGAAAGCGAAATCATCGCCCAGCTCGAGCAGGAAGTCTGCCAAATGGTGGACCAGTGCCTCCTCGAGGTCCGATTCTGAGTATTCGTCCTTGATGTCAAGGAATTCGAGGACAAACGGGTCGCGGATCGCCTCCTCCGGCGTTCCGCGTCGCCCGGCTGTGCGTCAGCGGCTTTCCTGAGCAGGGCTGCCTTGTTGCGTGACAACGCCAGTCGTTCGTAGAGCTGGCTGCTGATCTGGCGGTCGAGTTGGCGGACTGACCACCCCTCACGCAACGCCTCGGTCTCGTAGAAGGTACGGGCGCCGGCCGTCCGGACTGAAAGCAGGCGCACATACGCGGACCACGGCAGCATAAATCTCCCGGCCAGCGCCCAGAAATCTGGCGCTACGTCCGCGGCGTCGCGAATCGGCTCATTTGCGTGGGATTGACCAGACAGTGTCTGGACTTTCCGGGCGGACGCCAATTTGCCAGACACTGTCTGGCAAATCTCCCCTGCGGGCCACGCCAGATAAAACGCACGCATACTAACGAGGTTCGCCCGGCTGAAGCCGCGCCCAAAACGCCGTGTCAGATCACCGGCCAGACGCGTGAGAAGTGCCCGCCCTATTCCGCGCGCTCGCGACCGCCCTGCTCAATGGTCACCATCCGCCGGCCTATCTCCCAGTATGCGGCGGTCATGACCGAGTTCACGCTCCTCGCCGCAGTGAGCCGTGCGGACTCCACCACGCTGATGATTTCACCATGAAGACCGGCGTACTCCTCGGCCGGAATAATGCCCTTCTTCATGACGCGTTCACGGCATCCTTGAACGCCTTGCCCGCCGTGAACTTGACCGTCTTCGCAGCGGGTATCTGGATCTCGGCACCGGTCGCCGGATTGCGTCCAACTCTCGCGGCCCGCGCCCCCGTCGAAAACGACCCGAACCCGATCAGCTGCACGGTGCCGCCCTGGGCGACCGCAGTGGTGATGGTGCCGATCAGCGCATCGAGCAGTTCGGCGGTCTCCGTCTTGGCGGAGCCGGTTTTCGCGGCGACGTAATCAATCAGTTCCTGTTTATTCATTGTCTTTCCAGCGGAGGTGGTGGAGTGAAGCTGCCACCCTACCCGATCGGCATGTGTGCGTGCAATCGGCGCCGCGCCTTGACGACGGCGAGCAGCGGGCATGCACGCCCGGACGTGTGCCGTTCCGGCGGTCAGACACACCGCTTCCGCGCGCTGCCCGCGCTGCGCTCGCGCAAGCAATTTTGTTACTGTCGTTGTGCGGTGCAGCATTCAGCGGGTGGCATGTTCGGTAAGGCTTCAACGCCTCCCGCGTCAACTAAATCTGTTACCACCGTCGGGTCCGGTCGCAACTAATTTTGTACGCAATACGCGTCCATTGCCGTGCCTCGGCATCACACCGGACGATGCAATGGTAGGCCCGACTTCCACCAGCTTAGCCTCGAACCGGTCACAAGCCGCTGGTCGAGGTCGTCGATCAGTTTGGATAGCCTAAGTCTCGTCCGCCATCGCTCAATGGCCGGTCTGCGCCGAGCAGATTGCGGGCGGCACTGCCTCAACCCGGCCAACTTCGGCCGCTGGCACGCAAGGCGACGCGACATTCGAACGTCGCTTCCGCACGAAGTGGCGGTCACTCACATGCCGATCATGGTCGACACATCGTCGCGCCAGGATGGATATCAGTGGCCCCTGCGAAGCGTTTGTGTCCGGATATTTCCGTTCCCCGTTACCCTAGATTTTGCCCGCAAGCGGGGGACGAAGAGACTCAAGGAGTCTCGTAAGCCTTGCTCGCTGCTCCGGAGTTAACCCTGGTGTAGCGGTCAACTGCTCAACACGTGCGCGCCAGTAGGTCCGGCTGAATAGTGAGTCTGCGCCATCAGCTGACAGAATCCGTTCGAGATGGGAAATCGCGGCTTCGGCGGTATGCCGCGTGTAAGGGCTCTTCCTGTTTGCAGGCCCGTTTTTAATGCTTTTTATCATGCACTTATCTCTTGTTGTGACCGACTGGGTCGGTCGGTACATCGGGAGTCGTCCGTACAAGGGCGATCCGCTGCGTCGACGACTTGCCGTCGCCGCCCGCAGGGGCGCAGCGCCGGAGTGTCTAGCGAAGTTCGGCCGCGGCCACCTGGTCATGCTCTCGAACAGCCTGAGAATTGGACCCCGAACGTTTCGGCAGACATTATCGTCACGCGCGGATAGCCATACCCACTCCTCTCGAATTCGTGGGTATGGCTATCCGCGCGTGGCGCGGCGATCACGTACGACCACACGGTTGATGCCACCAGTCAAGATGATCCAGATGTCGTGGCATTCTTCTCCGCAGCCGCTCACGGCGATTAGTGATCTATCACCATGATCATTGCGATACCAAGGGCCGAGGCTCCGATGATCAGGCCCATCAAGGTTTCAGTCATGACATATTCCTTTCACGGAAGCGCAGGGATGTTGCGTCAGTAGTGCACACCACCTCGCATGTCCTAAAGCCAAGGGGTTCCCAGATGGTCGGAGAGATTGCCGTTTGGTGCAAACCATCTTTACTCACAGTGCCGTGAGTCTCGCTCACGGGACGCCAAGCGGCCAACCGACGGACGCAGCCCAGGCTGCCATCGACTGCTCTGTGTCGTGACCTTCCCTGGAGAGCCATTCGTAGGAGCTTTCGATCACCGGACTCATGTGGCTCGCGCACGCAAAGTACTTCCGAAACTGCGCTGCGCACGGACCAAGAGGAGCGCATAACCGACCCGCAATGATGTCGTCGATGGCGAGAGAAAGAGGTGCCAGCACCAGGCCGAGCCCCTCAGCTGCTGCCTGCAAAGCCAGGTACATGTGCTCGAACTTCAGCTCGCCGACAGGCTTCACATCCGGTATGCCCGCCTGCGCGAGCCATTGCTCCCACGAGTACGGCTCGGTCACGTAATGAATGAGCGTATGGCCAGCGAGGTCCTCAGGCCCACGCAGGCGCCCTCCTTCGAGCAGATCGCAGTGGCAAAGCGGCACGATGACTTCTGTCATGAACGGGAATGACACGCAGCCCTGTATTGGCTCATGCGCTCCGCGAATCGCGATGTCGTAGCGGTGCTCCTGGAAATTGACAGGGGCGATCGATGTCGTGAGCCGGATCTCGACATCAGGCCGCTTGCGCTGAAAAGCCGAGATACGCGCAATCAGCCAGCGCATCGTGAACGTGGGCGGTGCATTGATGGTGAGCGCCGTCGGCGCCGCTTGATCCACGAGACCCCGCGACGCCACGGCGAGACGGTCGAGTACCGCCGTTGCGACGGCGAGATAGTCACGGCCTGCTTCTGTCAGCAACAATTGCGAGGCGCTGCGCCTGAACAGCGGCGTGCCGAGCCATCTCTCGAGCTGTGCAACCTGCCGGCTAACGGCACCGTGCGTCACACTCAGCTCCGTGGCGGCCTTGGTGAAACTCACATGTCTGCCCGCTGCCTCGAACGCTCTCACAGCGATGAGGGGAGGGAGTTTTCTGGACATGTCGAGGATCTCGCGATATCGGCGCCGGTAACGAACCGGGCATCGCCCGGCCTGCATCCAGGTAAAAGAGCGCCGCCATGCTCCGGCCATGCCCACCGTGGCTAGCAATAGGCGGCGGCATGTTTTTCGTATCGCGGAACTCTGCGTCTCTCTAGGATCCGGCAGACTCATGTGACGCAACAAACGTTCCACACTGTCCAGGCCAGACGGACTCGCGCTGTCCTTACGCACCAAAATGGCTAATCGTACGACTTTCATAACGCGTCCTTTGCGTGCGCTGCAAAGAAACGGGCTTGCGCGGCAAGCCGTTGCAATTTGCTCGAAAAGGCTACGCAACTGGCGGTCTGGTGATCCCGGACGGCTCATGTACCTTCAAACCCGCCCTTGATGTAGCTCTGGTTGGACGGACCGGTTCGGGTCGGAAGTACGCGTTGCCGACCGGCCGCTTTCGGGAAGCGAAATACAAATGACCGGTTTGCGGCGATGAGTTCGAAGCGCCGCTGGTCTCGTCCTGACCCAGAAGGGCCTGTCGCGTGATGGGAGCGAATGTCGGGTGAACGTCGGTAAGCCGCCCCCGGTAGCGGTCCCTCAGACAGACTTTTCATCGCGAAGAAGAATGCCACACGGCACTGCACAAGACCGGGCAAAAAAGTACGTCGCACTCAGTTGCGTCAATCAGGGTGACACCCATAGCCGAACGCTAGACCTCAAGGGCTAGATCGCCTCCGTAACGGCCTCACTTCCCGCTCAAGTTGTGCGAACCCCGGCCGATATTAACACTACGGTTGCATTATGTATTTTGAATGCAATTTCCTATTCGTGACATACTCAGTGTGAGGTTCCATAGATATGAAACTGTCTTTTGTCCAGAAGCTCTGGCTGCCGCTTATGCTGAGTTTGCTGTGTCTCGCTGGAATATCGGTTTACAGTGCTTACCAGGCAAGAGAAATGCGGCTGGCCGAGCGTAAGGCGGACCTGAAGCACGCGTCGGAAATCGCCCTGAGTGCCGTCAAAACTTTTGGCGATCAGGCGGCCGCCGGCTCCATGCCCGTGGCGGAAGCCCAGAAGCGGGCGATGGACAGCGTCCGAAACATGCGGTATGGCGAGGACGGCTATTTTCAGATCGTCAATTCGCAGCCGAGGGTCTTGATGCACCCGACGCGAGCGGACATGAACGGCAAGGACGTCGGCGACTACAGGGATCCGGACGGCGCGTACGTCTTCAGGGATATGGTTGCGCTCATCAAGCGCGACGGCAAGGGCTTTACCGCATATAGCGCTGCGAAGCCGGGAGCCACCGGAGCCTTCCCGAAAATCGCCTACAACGCGGCCTATCAGCCGTGGGACTGGATTCTCACGACGGGGCTTTATGTCGATGACCTCGATGCGGCTTTCCGCTCGTCGCTATATCAGAGCCTCGAGATCCTGGTAGTACTGGCTGCGGTTTTATCGGCGGTCGTGGTGATACTCAACCGTGGCATTCTGAACTCACTGGGCGGAGAACCGTCTTATGCCGCCGAAATTGCCAACCGGATTGCTGACAACGATCTGACTGCCCTGGTGAAGGTAGCGACACGTGACCGTTCGAGCCTGCTGTTTTCGATGAAGCGCATGCAGGAGCAGCTCACGCAAACGGTCGAGACGATCAAGATTTCGGCCGACTCGATTGCCACCGCTACTCACCAGATCGCGGCGGGCAACCAGGACCTGTCGCAGCGCACCGAAGAACAGGCCGCCTCGCTCGAAGAAACGGCGTCCAGCATGGAGCAGCTGACCTCGACCGTTACCCAGAATGCCGATAATGCCAGTCAGGCCAACCAGCTTGCTGCCCAGGCCGCCCAAGTGGCGGAACAGGGCGGTGTCGCGGTGTCACGCGTGGTGGAAACCATGGAGGGCATCAACGCCAGCTCGGACAAGATAGCCAACATTGTCGGCATCATCGAGGGTATCGCCTTCCAGACCAATATCCTCGCGCTGAATGCGGCTGTCGAAGCAGCGCGGGCGGGTGAGCAGGGACGAGGCTTTGCGGTGGTGGCCGCCGAAGTGCGGTCGCTGGCGCAGCGCTGCTCGGCGGCAGCCAAGGAGATCAAGGAACTGATCCACGATTCCGTCGAGCGGGTGCGGACAGGCGCCAGCCATGTACAGGAGGCCGGCACGAAGATGCACGAGATCACCCGCGAGATCCAACGCGTGACCGACATCATGGGTGAAATCACCGCCGCCTCGCAGGAACAGAGTAAGGGCATCGGCCAGATCAATCAGGCCGTCACGCAGATGGACGAAGTCACGCAGCAGAACGCGGCCCTGGTCGAACAGGCGGCGGCCGCCGCCGGTGCGCTCGAGTCGCAGGCGAGCGATTTGAAAGCCGCTGTTTCGATGTTCAGGCTGGTCGTCTCGCACGACGCAGGCACGGGGAGCGACGCGCAGACGCGCACGCCGGCTCCGGCGCGAGCCAGGGCGCCGGCCAAGCCAGCTCCGAAGCAGTTTGCACCGCGGCCGCCCGGTCGCACGGCGCAAACGGCCGAGGCTGACGAATGGAACAGTTTTTAGGCAGCCACCCGCATCAAGTCTTGCCACACCTCCCGACGTTGCAGCGCGTCAAGGTGATCCGGTCATTGGGCAGGGCATTGAAATGCCCTGTCGTTGATGGACGATCTGGTCCTGCCCGCCGAGTATCACTCGGCACAGCTTGAACTCACCGATACCATTCTTGCCGCATTGGACCAGGAGGCGGCCAGGCGTCAGTAGCTTTAAGCCGCACCATTGCGTGGTGCCTGCGGATCGAGGTCACGGCGTGGGATTTCATGCTGTCGCCACGACCTCAGCAGTGAGTAACTGCAATCGCAGCAGACGTGCCGCCTGCCCGATTGGCAGCGACTGAAACTCAACAGAAAGGGAAGTATCCAAAGTTGAAGGGAAACGTACTCTCGTCCGCCCCCGCCGACCGTCGACCGTCGACCGGCGTCGAACAGTAAAGTCGCCACGCCGGAATTCGTCTATCTCGGGCGGCAGCCGATCCTCGATCGCAGCGGAGCGTTGAACGCGTTCGAACTGCTGTTCCGCTGTGGGGCCGCCAATCCCGCCCAATTCACGGATGACGCGGTTGCTACCGCGCAGGTCATCGTGAGGCTATATGGCGCCAGTCAGCCCTCCGCTTATCTCAAGAACGAACTGGACAATCTCACGTCGCGACAGATTCGATGGTTTTCGTAGCGGCAAGACTTTCTCAAACGCAGCCATGAGCCTGCGAAGATTTTCGCTTTCCCTCCACCTTGGGATCTCGAACGGTCGGTAGCGGCTGATCATCTGTGAATCGGTCTGAAGCGCTAGAACGGCATCGCGCGTACCGACAAGGACCATGCTAATCTGCAGATCGTTGGCCAGTTATTTTAGAAGGTTCAAAGAGGCGCGTTGCTCACGGTACGTTCCGGCGAGCAGGTGATGAACCTCGTCTACGATTAGCATCTGCGGCGACATCCGCCGCAAGATGTCGAGCGAGCCGCTCGAGTGTGGCCAGCCCCGCAGCGGGGTTATGTGGCGCACCGAGCTCAAAGAGCAAGCCGGAATAAAAGCGGTGCTGATCGGGGGTGGGAGGCATCTGTACGCTCACGACCGGACACCGCTCTACCCCGGTTCTCTCGTCGAACTCGCTGGGGTGCGCTCGCCTGAACTTGGCCGTTATCTTGGTTTTCCCGATGTTCGAGTCGCCGTGCAGCAGAAGACACGGCATGCGCTCACGTCTCGGCGTCTCATAGAGCCGCTGCAGTACCTGCAAGGCTTCAGTCGCTCGGGGATAGTCGATCCACCGGTCACGCAGCAGACCCTTTATGCGATCCTCTTTTCCAGGTAGGACCTGATCTCTTGCAGCGGGTAGCAGATGCGCGAAATCACCTTGCTTCATGCTGGCTCCCTACCACTGCTCAACGTCATACGCGGTAACTGGTGCGTCGTAGTTCACCTGCTCGACCTGCCGCTGTTCAGCGAGTGCAAGATCTTCGATGCTGCTCTTCGGAACCAAACCGCCAGCTTGACGTGACATGCGGCGTCGCGCTCGAGTAGCCCGCTGGGAAGACGACCAGTTGTCGCTGCTGCTCGACAGTCTCGAATATCTCCCTCTCCGATACTGCCCGTTGTCCTCTAGCCCGGATAGCTCGCAAAGCTGCCCGCTGTTCGAACAGCGAGATGGGAGGCCGACGCAAGTCCGCGTATCGCACTTCAACGAAACTGCTTCTGCCAGCGCTTACGAAGATGCGCGACAGATCTTCTGGGTGATAGCGGATCGTCACGGACCGGCGTGTTTCCCGCCATGCCGCGAACAAGGGATGCCAATAGCGGATCAGGAAGAGCTTGAGGCCGTCCCGCTGGATGGTCCGGGATGCGACTGGCAGGAACCGGATCAGAAACTTCAGTTCGGCATCCGGTTGAGTTGGCAAGCATCGCGAATCCGATGCTCGCCATGTATCCTGCCACTTCTGCATGGGCTGAAGTCCCAACAAACCGCGGTGGGGGCTGCAGTGATAACGCCTGCCGATCTCAACAGCGAGCCACTGCTCGAACTGCTTCAACGTGAGTGAAGCTGTCTTCTCGGCCTGGCGCGCCTTGCGCCCTTTGACTGACGATCCAGTCGAACCAGGTAGGCCACGCACGCGCTCCATCAAGGTCCTGTTCAGCCGCTCGATGTGACCACCGAAGTGCGGCTTGCCCACCGGTCGGTACATGAGTTCAATGCCGTACTCGCGGCATCCGCTGCGGAGCGCGCGGCTTTTGAATTCCGCCGCGTTATCAAGGTGCAGCGTCCGAGGGATACCGCGCATTGGCCAGTCAGCTTCAATGCCTAGTCTTTCGAGCCACGGCTCTTTGCGCAGGACTACGCGCGAGAGAAGTAAGCTTACTGTCGCAGCTCCCGGCCTCTCCATTGCGACATAAAAGCCAAGCACACATCTCGTAGCAACGTCGAGAGCCACAGACAGCCACGGTCGACCGATGATCCGTCCGTCCAGTTCGCTAACGAGCAGGATGTCCGCTTGCGTGTGATCAACCTGCACGATGTCTAACGGATGGCGGACCTGGAAGGTGCCGGGGGCGATTGCGGCGTCCGGGATGGCAGCTCGTGCCAAAGCATCCTGCTCGCGATATGAGAGCCACCGTCGAGCTATCGTCGACCTGCTTGGAGGCGACAGACCTGCAACGCTGCAGCGACGTTTCACCTCAAGTACAAGATCAGTTGCAGGATGCGCAAGGTGCCGCTGATCGGGGAGCCATTCGTGCACGGCCTCGTCGATGACGCATTCGACGGCGGCGTCCAGTCTGCCCCCGGTCGCCCTACCCGGCTGCCTTGGCTCCAAGGCGCTGGCGACCGGATCTGCGAGGAAACGCCGACGCAGGCGATATACGGTGGTGCAGTGAACGCCTAAAAGCTGTGCTGCTCGCTCAGCCTGTTTTCGGGAGAGCACACCGTTGCCAAGCGGTCGAAGCACGGACGCAACCTTCGCTGCTCGAGCGGCCCGCTCTTCGATCGAAGCCATATGGACCCCTACCTATCCACGCGAAACGTGCGCTAGCAGTATTAGCGAACTCGTGCGACGTGCTAGCAACGTTAGAGAACATTGGCCAAGTTTCTGTTGCAGAAACGCAACGACTATCCAGCCGCGCGAAAACGCAGAAAAGACCCTGTTTGCCGAGGCTTCTCTGGGAATTTCTGCTAGCAACGTTACTGAACACGGCTAGCGCTAATACTGAACGCCTACATGAACCGCCGAAATCGGAGATTCGAGCCTTGCTACAAGCAGTAGCGAATGAAGCGGACGTTCGATCGTAAAGCTCACCGGAAGCGCCACGCACGCCCGTAACACAGCAGGGACATCGCCAGTACCACGCCCGACGCTGTCCCACGTGGCGACACCTTGTCGAAAGCCGTTCCTCTCTTTTCAGCCAAGCCGCCAAGTCTCCGCGCGAAGGAAGCTCACCCGAATCGCGCCAGATGCGGGCTGCCAAGCGAGCATCGGCATTCGCGCGTATGCTTTTGCATCCGTTTCAAATCCAATCTCAGAGAGAACAAATGCAAAAGCACACGATCGGCACCTCGGACCTTCAAGTCGCCCCCCTCGTCTTCGGCGGCAACGTCTTCGGCTGGACGGCTGATGAGCGCACGTCGTTCTCCATCCTCGACAGTTTCGTCGACCACGGCTTGAACTTCATCGATACGGCCGACTGCTACTCGCAGTGGGCCGAGGGCCATCAGGGCGGCGAGTCCGAAACGATTATCGGCAAGTGGTTCAAGGAGAGCGGCAAGCGCGACAAGATCGTGCTCGCGACCAAGGTCGGGATGTGGCGGACGCGGCCGGGGCTGTCGGCGGCGAACATCGAGGCAGCCATCAATGATTCGCTGCGCCGGCTGCAGACCGATTACATTGACGTCTATTTCTCGCACCTCGACGACGACAAGACGCCGTTCGAAGAGACGCTCGGCGCATATCAGAAGCTCGTCAAGGCGGGCAAGGTACGGGTGATTGGCGCTTCGAACTTCACCGGCGAGCGGCTCGAGGCAGCGCTGAAGGTATCGAAGGAGCTGGGGTTGCCGACGTATCAGGTGCTTCAGCCGGAGTACAACCTTTACGATCGGAAAGGTTATGAGACGGATCTCGAGCCGGTCGCGCAGGCGCACAAACTGGCGGTGGTCACGTATTTCAGCCTGGCGAGCGGTTTCCTGAGCGGAAAATACCGTTCGAAGGCGGACGCGGCGAAAGCTGCGCGCAGTTCGCTCGTGGACAAATACTTCGACGACCGCGGGCTGCGGATTGTCGATGCGCTCGTTCAAGTGGCCAAGCGCAATGACGCGACGCCCGCGACCGTGGCACTCGCCTGGATCATCGCGCGGCCGAGCGTGACGGCGCCGATCGCAAGCGCGACATCGGCGGAACAACTGGAGAGTCTGGCGGCTGCGACACGCCTGCAACTCCCTGCCGAAGACCTGAAGCTGCTTAACGACGCCAGCGCACCGGCGCAATAACCGAGTCGCGAAGCCGGGTGGGCGCGTCAATTTCTTCACGGTCATCCGGTACGAGGCTGGCGAAGCTCATCCTTTCTGTCTCCGATCTCCACGCACTCCAGGACTATCTATACAGAATCGACAACCGCCGGCCGCGTCCGGTTGAATCCGCCGCCAACTACGGCCATTCGGCCGCGCTCTCACGCGGACATTCGAACGTCCGCTTCTCTCAGATATCCGACTTCCCCGACGATTATGTTCGTCGCGCGTGTTGCCTCACGGGATGATGTTACTCCCGGGTAATTGTCACTGTCCGAATGTTTTGCAATGACGGCTGGCGCAGCGTAGCGGCGCCAGCCGTCATTGCGTCGGCATCGCCGAGTATCCGCGTCACCAGTTCTCTGGCACGATTCGATCGCCATACCTTCACGCGGCGCTGCAAGGTGCGCAGCTGCGCGCCGGAATACATGGTGGGAGCCATCGAAGTGAGACGCTCATGGAGCTTTTGCGCGGTAATGCCGGGCTCCGCTTCGAGCCACTGCTGTATCTTCGGCCAGGTATGCTCGAACGGATCTTCCCGGGTACGCCAGTCATGGGGGACGCGCGCTTTTCGATGATGCGTCGGCCGGACCTCTCCGGCCTGCCATGCCGTTCCAAGACTCGTCAGGAAATCCGCGAGTGGAACTTGAGCGGATGTTTTTGTCTCCGTCGGCGCCACTCCGGAAGCACTGCATTCGGCGACACGCTGCTGGGCGTCGCGCATTCGACGTAAGAGATCCAGTGGGTCGAGCGCTCTGAACTGGGCACGCAGTCTGCGTTTGGTTGCCTCCGACACCGAAGCAGAACGCAGCACGCGCTCGAGCGGCGTCAAGGGCGCTTCATAGCGCTTCGTCACCCTCGCGCCGTGACGGGTCTTCGATTTCAGCTTGAATGACGGCTGGAAGAAGTTGATGTACAGCCGCGACACCTCGTAGAGGGAAGCAAGGGTTGCCGTGGCTTCCAGGCCGCGTAGCCTGCCATAGCCAACGAGGCGACGCACAATAGCGCCATTCTTTTGCCCGACCCATGCCTGATCGTTTTTCTTGTAGGCACGTGAGCGCGTCAGTTCGATACCCGTTGCCTTGCAGAAGTCAAGCATGGCCGCGTTCATGAAGGCAGTATCGTTATCGCAATCCAGACCACGCAGCGGAAACGGCAAGGCACGTCTAACACGCTCGATGTGCTCGAGAACGAACGCACCGCTGCGATACGGCATGGTCAGGCATTCGGTCCAGCCGGTCGCGATATCTGTCATCACGAAGCTATGCACGAAGTCGCCGTCGATCTTGGTGCCACCACAATGCTCGACGAAATCGACCTCGAGATAGCCGGGCAACGGATCGTTCCAGTCAGAGAACGTGCGGATCGGCACCGCACGACGAATCGCATTGCCGATTCCTCCGGCGCGCCGGCGCTGGCCGGAGAAGGCCTGTTCGCGCACGTCGCGTAGCAGCCGGTCAATGGTAGCGGCGCTGATCTGCTTGAGCCGTTGGCGCATGTCCTTCGATAGCGACAGGTGACCATGCCGTGTCATCGAGTCGATCAGCGTCGGGATGAGCGCCTTCAACCGCTTGCCGCAGATCCTGTCGGCAGCCTCCCACAGCGTGATCAGCGCCGCCCGCACTTCATCGCCATAACGCCGCTGCGGCCCTGGCTTCGCCCTTTGCGGCTGAGGATCCCGACACAGCACCCGGATCGCATGCTTACGGTGATAGCCCGTCAATTCAATGAATTCGTCCAGGATCTGGCGTTTCTCCGTCCGGTCAGAACGTCGATACCGCTCGCCAACCGCCTCAGTCAATTCCCGTCGTGTTGTCATGCTGAGCCGCCTCGTCATAAGTCGTCCTCGCCAGCATTCTGACGGGTAACAAATTACATGAGGCAACAGGTACCGCTTGGTAGCAAAAATCCTGAGTCAATGCGTCGCGTGATCGTCGATTTCGGGCCGGCGCGACCCGGCCCAACCGAATAAGAGGGATTACTGACCCGCTTCTTTAAGTGTCATAGAATTCTTCACAGACGTAACGCCGGGCACTCCCTGCGCTACCAGGGTCGCCCTTATCAATCTGGCTCGAGTCAGTGACAGATCCAGCAAGCGTCACTGCACTACCTTTTGCAATGATGTTGATTCTGGAAGTGTTGACACCGCCCTTTGAGAGTGCGTGAAGCACTTTCTTGCTGAGTGCGCGATTTGCCTGTCTGGTGGCTTTCGCGCCTCCCCCGCTTGCTGGCGCCATGCTGGATTCAGTTGACGTCGCAGCGGATTCCCTAGTCTGCGACCACGCATTGACGGATACCACAAAGATCAATGCGCTACCCATCAGCTTGAATGTCTTGATTGCTTTCATCGCTCGCTCCCGTTGGTCCACCATAGGTTCCCGCAGAGATTGCTGGTATGTCACTACCGTGCAACCGGTCAGTGGTTCGTAGTAGGCTGCTGCCTGACGTAGCCCCAGAAATCCCGTCAAATTGGTCGAGTTTTGCGGAGCGCACGGTTGTGCAATCTCGCACAAGCAATCTGCTCCTGTTTTCTAGCGAGACAATAGGACTTTGGTTCAATTCCTTGGCCATAAGGGCGATGGCGTAGGCCGTCGCGCCAAGGCATATCTGGCGGGGCGAAGATACTGCTGCATTGATTCGGTCTTCCGCTGCCGGCCCAGAGCGTGTCAAAACGCCTGACCTCTGGGAATTGACGAAACCTATCTCGGCGCAGGTCGCGGCTGGTGAAGTGCGGGAACACAAACGTCAAATGACAACCGCACATATTGCACAGGCTCAACAACCCCATGCGGGCGTCACGCCCGCATCGCCTTCATAAGCGTTTCTGAACCGAGTAGCCTGATCACCCGCTTCATGTTGTACGCGAGCACGTGCAAGCTCATCTCCGTGCTCACCCGCTCGATGGTTCATGTCAGGAAATGGGTTGCACCCATCCACGCCTTGATCGCGCCAGATGGATGCTCGACAGTCTGTCGCCGGATGCGCATCGTCTCAGGCGCATGGTCAAGTCGCGCCTGCATCTCGTCCAGAACAGCTTCGTGTTCCCAGCGTGCCACGCGACGTTGAGGGCCCGGCGTGCAGTCCCCTTTTAGCGAACATTGCTGGCAATTCGAACTCCAATACTTACTGAGTTTCAGGCCGCGCTCAACGGTCGAGAATCGCCAGATGTGAAGTTGACCCGCGAAAACGGACACCTATTCTTTTTGAAGAGGAGGTGTCGAAATGGGCAAGACTCGTACACCGTACCCGGCGGAGTTCCGGGCGCATATGGTGGAATTGGTCAAGGCCGGGCGTACACCGCAGGAGCTCGCGCTGGAGTTCGAACCGACGGCACAGACCATCGTCAACTGGTGCGCGCAGGCTGAGCGTGATGCTGGCGTACGGCATGACGGGCTGACCACGGCTGAACGGCAGGAACTGACGCGTCTGCGCCGTGAGAATCGCCAGTTAAAAATGGAGCGCGACATTCTCTCGCAGGCTGCGGCCTGGTTCGCGAGAGAGACGGGAGCCGTGCCACCGAAGGGTACGGATTCATGAAAACGAACCGGGCCCGCTGGCCCATTGCCAGGATGGCACGGCTGCTCGGGGTCTCGACGAGCGGTTTCTACGCGTGGCTGGTACGCGAGCCATCGCAGCAAGCATCCAGCGATGCGCTGCTGCTGGCGCGCATCCGTACGCTGCATGCGAGCTCGCGCGGGACGTATGGCGCGCCACGTATCCACGCGCAGCTCGCACGCGAAGGCATGCACGTGGGACGCAAGCGGGTGGCGCGGCTCATGCGCATGGCAGGGTTGTGTGGGGCCAGCCGGCGGCGCTGGCCACGAACCACGCGGCAACGTGCGGGGGCACGGCGCGCACCCGACCTGGTACGCCGGCACTTCAGCGCTGATGCGATGAACGTGCTGTGGGTTGCAGATGCCACCTACATCCCGACTGACGAGGGCTTTCTGTATCTGGCCGTGGTGCTCGACGTGTTCAGCCGGCGCATCGTTGGCTGGGCGATGTCCAATCATCTGTATACGGAACTGATGCTGCGAGCGCTGGACATGGCATTGCAGCAGCGCCACCACGATGGGGTGATTCTGCATTCGGACAGTAAGAATACGGGTACCAGATGTTTCCGGGCAGTCACCGTTTCGAAAGAGGGGCTTTCGGGAGAGGTCTGGTGCCGTAGAGCGTTCCGGGCGACCTGACCCACATTCCGATCGACTCAATGTCTTTCCCTGGACCCGTCGGTCCTCTGGAACTGCCGAACGGCGAGGTTTCACCTCGTCGATACGTGTGACTCAAGAAGGGCCTGACGCCCTGTCACTTTACTGTCTTGTCCAGGTACTCGATGCCGGTGAGATCGCCCATATCCTATCGGCAACCGGAGCGAGGCTGTATGAAAGAAGAACAGGCTACTGCTGGCCGTCGCAGCATCGTAGGCGGCGTTGATACGCATAAGGATCTGCATTTCGCGGCTGTGGTTGACGAACTTGATCGCCTTCTCGGCAGCGAATGCTTCCCAACCACGCGGCACGGCTACAAGCAGATGTTGCTTTGGATGCGCTCATTCGGTGAGCTTGTCCGGGTCGGCGTCGAGTGCACCGGGAGCTACGGCGCGGGCTTACTGCGCTACCTGCAGCAGGCCCATGTAACCGTGCTGGAGGTCACCGCACCGGATAAGAGCGACCGGCGCAAACGTGGCAAGGACGACACGCTGGACGCCTACAACGCGGCTCACGCTGCCTTCGCCGGCGTGCGTACCGTCACGCCCAAGACGCGCGATGGCATGATTGAGTCGCTACGCGTTCTGAAAGTCTGCCGGAAGACGGCCATTTCGGCGCGTCGCGTCGCTTTACAGCTGATCCACAGTACCATCATCAGCGCGCCCGATGAATTACGTGAATCACTACGCGCGATGACACGAATGCAGCTCATCCGAACATTGGCTGCGTGGCGTCCGGATCTGTCGGACTATCGGAACCTGACCTCTGCTTGCCGAATTGCACTGAAGTCACTGGGACGTCGGTATCTGGAGTTGCACGACGAGATTGCCGACCTCGACGTCATGATCGCAACGCTCGTGGACGAACTCGCCCCCGATCTTGTCTCGCGAAATTCGATTGGTTACGCGTCGGCTTCGCAACTGTTATTGACCGCAGGCGATAACAGCGACCGGCTTCAGTCAGAGGCCAGCTTCGCCGCCCTTTGTGGCGTGAGCCCCGTCCCGGCGTCCTCCGGTAAGGTGACGCGACATCGGTTAAATCGCGGTGGGGATCGCGCAGCCAACAGCGCCTTGCACATCATTGCCATCGGTCGCTTGAGAACCGACGCTCGCACAAAGGCCTACGTCGCCAAACGTGTCGGCGAGGGGCATTCGAAACTTGAAGCAATCCGCTGCCTCAAGCGCTATATCGCGCGGGAGGTCTACTACGTAATCCAGCAACGCAACCGCCAGATCACGCAGGCTCAAATTACCGCTTGATCTTTAGAAGGGCGTCCAGGGCTGTCAGTACACGTCCATTGCCTTCGGCCGACGTTGTCGCGAGGCCGGCGTGCAACCGTCAATGGGGACCGCCGGCGACGCCTATGACACTCAGTCCAAAATACGCCTTGAACGTCGTTCCGATCTGACCCAGCCTATGATTGGCCGCGCTGCCTTCGCGTTGACCTGTCGATTGGATTCGACGTTCCCCGAGCGTTGCCGGGCCCAGCGTCTGTGACCTGATAGGAGCTTCGTATTGCGCCGTGAGTGTCCTGTCCTGCGATTGGGGTTGGCGATGCGTTCACCCACAAGGAAGACACGGATGGAACAAGTGGAAGTGATTTTAGGCGTTGATACCCATCTGGATGTTCATGTTGGAGCCGTCATCAATCAGACGGGAAAACTGCTCGGAACCCTCACTGTTTCGGCAAGTGCAAGCGGATACCTGGATCTGCTCATCTGGGCGCAATCGTTCGGCGTGCTTCGTCGCGCCGGCGTAGAAGAGACCGGCACGTATGGCGCCGGGCTGACGCGCGTCCTGCTGGATCATGAGATTGAAGTCCGGGAGGTAAATCGGCCGGACCGCGCGGATCGCAGGTTTCGAGGCAAATCCGATACCACCGACGCCGAAAGCGCTGCACGCGCCGTGCTTTCAGGCAAGGCCGCAGCGATCCCAAAAGACAAATCGGGCGCTGCTGAGGCTATGCGCGCTGTCACCGTCTCACGGCGAAGTGCTGTTAAGGCGAAAACCCAAGCCATCAATCAGCTGAGAAGCTTGCTCGTCAGCGCACCTCAAGACATTCGCGAGCGCCTTTCGAGCACAAAGATCGCCGAATGCGTTGCGAACTGCGCTCGCGTCAGGTCGCTGGGCAACACTCCTATGTTGCAGACTCTGGCCATCACGCTTCGCTTGCTGGCGAAGCGGTGGATGGCTTTGGAGGATGAACTGAAGGCGCTTGATGCAATGTTGGAGAAGCTTACCAACCAGTACGCTCGTCGGCTTAGGGGGCGCTTCGGTGTCGGACCTCGCACCGCCGCGATACTCGTTACTGTTGCGGGCGACAACCCTGAACGACTAAAAAATGAAGCGTCTCTCGCAGCGCTTTGCGGAACGAGCCCTCTCCAGGCGTCATCTGGTAAAACAGTACGGCATCGACTGAATCGCGGGGGAAACCGTTCTGCAAACAACGCGCTATGGACAATAGCGATGGTCCGCATGCGCAGTGACCCGAGAACCAAAGCGTACGTGCAACGTCGCACCCATCAGGGTATGTCGAAGAAAGAAATTCACCGCTGCTTGAAGCGGTACATAGTCAGAGAACTCTATCCTCTCATTCTCGCCGATCTAGCGGATTCCAAAGCCTTCGCTTGACATAGGAGCGTCAACGCGATGTGTGAGTCGTTCTTCGGCACGCTCGAGGCAGAGCTGCTATCGCGCGAACACCTTGCAACTCATGAGCAGGCGCGTCGGCGCGTGTTCTCGTTCCTGGAAGGTTGGTACAACGTACGCCGCCTGCACAGCAGCATCGGGTATTGCTCGCCGCTCGAATTCGAAACCCTGCATGCGCCGCATCAGCCCTCACCACAGCGCGGGTTGCCCACCGCCGGGCAGCGTCAGGGTCGAGAGAAGCGGCCCGCCGCCCGGCCGTGGACAACCCGCGAGTCAACCCTTAACGGAGGCTAGACCAAATCGAATCGCTGACTACAAATCTGTCCGTCAAACCGGGTCAACCTCAGACATTGCAGAAGGTACCCGGTCATTTGCGCGCGCGACGCTTCGACATAGTACGAATCCAGCGGCTACCGAAAAGCCATCGATAGAACGCCAGCCTGGTTGCAAGATTGATTCCTTCAAGTACTGCCAACCAAGCCGCAAGCCCAATGGCGAAGAACGACAAAATAATGTGGAATACAACGGCGAACGCAAACTGAATCCGCGATAAAGAGAGAGCTGTCCAGGTCAATTTCTACATCCCTTGGGTTGGCAAACATTTGTACAACGGTTTGCCCACAAGCGTTCGCGTCGATAGACTACGACCCGCCAGGCAAGGTTGTTCTGTCGTGCCAGGCCGAGAGTAGTGAAACGATACGTTCTTGCGGGCATCCCTTTTTCTTCCGATCTGGAACGTTCCTGGACAGGCTCCGCCTTCGATCAAGCGGTTCTTGTCCAGTGATTTATCCGGAATGTTCGCTCCAGAGAAACGCGCAGGCAGCGCCACATTCGGCACTCGGTCCGGGTCGACGAGCAGGAAATGCTTTGCAGCTAGCGCGGCAGCGCGTCTGTCGGGCGTAGTGATGTCGCACGCCACAGTCTGACCGTGACGCCACCTTGAGCGCGTATGGCCGTGGCCTTCGCCTCAAGCTTCCCAAGGGTTGATGCCACCATCACGACGTTTACGGCTTTGGTGGCCAAAAAAAGGCCTCCGCACAGCCGCAGCCCAGCCCGCGACTTGGGCCGCAAACCAGAGCGGTTCTACCTTGGATTCCCATTTCCATATCCTGCTTCCTCTGATCGGACCGCGCCCAGCTCCACATGCATGGCAAAGCGGGACGGCGGGTCGATGGATGGAGTGTCTTGTGCGAAGTGCAGCGTCGACACATTGGCCCGGAGCGGCCGTTAGGGGCGCGTTGCCGATTACAGCGCGCTTGTGGCCACCCCGTTTCACCCCGCAATTCCTAAAAATTTAGGTGAAGACCTCCGGGTCCGCGGCTTCCGGCGACAGCGGTCAGGTTGCCGGTCAACATGGCTTCGCCTTCGGCGGCGAACGCTCCCGCCTCCTCATGACGAACATGGAGCCACTCAATGTCGCTCTTATTCATGTGGTGAGCGATGGGATTCAGCGTGTTGCCCACGATCCCATAGCAATGCTTTACGTCCGCCGAAACGAAGGTGTCTACAATAATTTCGGCAACTTTTTTCTCATGTCGGCGCTCCTGAAGGGGGCCTGTTCATGAGGTGACCAACCACCCTTGTAAAACCCACGCACGGAGTCCGTCACTGCCCTTCGCGCTCACCGGATCGGTGAGATGATCACCATATTCTGACTGGGCGCACTGACATCTGGTATCCCCCTGAGGAGGGATCCGCACAATGATAGCTCCTCCATGCCTCACACCTGAAGTAGGGATCAGCTAGTTGCCACAGCGAGCAGACGTCGGCCAATCTGAGTGCCGCGCGGCAAGGAATTCGACAGCCGCTCGAGCTTCGAAGTGAAATGGCGCTGTTGCACATCCGCCTGTCCAGCGTCACCGCGGGCCTCGTGAATCGCCGCCGCAGTGCGGTGAAGCCGCCAGTCCGCTAGCGGAGTTTCGAATCCCTCCGCGGCCGCGAACGCCTTGTTGATACTATCGAGTGCCATGACCGGATCGCCGCGATCCAGCGCCTCACGCGCAACGACTTCCCATGCCAGGGCCTGCCACGTCCGGTCTGCGGTGGCGAGGGCGAGCTTCACGAACTCCTGCGCGCGCGATCTGGCGGTGTGATGGTCTCCCGCCATCATTGCTGCCTCGGCGGCTCCCCATTCGATTGCCAGTTTCCAGTACCAGTCGAACGTGGTTGGAGCGGCGTCCATCTGACGGTCCGCTTCAGCAAACAGCGACGAGGCCCGTACGCTATCCCCCAATCCTATGTAGGCGAGGCCCCCGAGCACAATACACGCACGGTGTTGCACTGGCACAAGTGCGCCAGAAACGGTTTCGTCCGCTCGCGCGGTCGAGGTTGCAGCCGGCACGAGCCGTTGGTAGATTTCAATGACCGTCTCGTAGTCCATCGTGTGCACAAACAACCATCCCTCATAGATCTCGAGGGTGCGAGCGGCAAAATAATCACCGTTCTCGCGGAAAAACATCTTGCCCTGATCGAACGATTCGATCGCCCGTCCCAGCTCCCCCACGAAGAGATGAGCCCACGGCGTACCCATCCGGATCATCCACGTCGCCATCGCGAGGTTAAAGCCCGGATGTTCGACCGCGTGCTCAAAGAGGATCTGATAATTCGTCCGCACAAGCCCGAGGGCTTCGCGATACCGGGAGGAAATGATGCACAGCATGCTGTATTCCATATTCGCCCGGGCGATCATCAGTGGATCCCCCGTCTCGCGCAGCACGCGAATCGCACGCTCGCACTCGGTCAGATCCGCGTGTGACCAGCCGCTGGCCCAGATACGGCGTACATAGGCACTCACGCGCACCAGCGCGCTGACGCGCTGGTCGGGATGCGATGCACTGAGCGTCAGCGCTTCGTTCAGCATCCCGATGCAACGTTGCCTGTCGCTCCAGCTAAAGACGTAGGCGAGGCCGAGCATGGCACGCAATTGCGCATCGAGCCGGCCAATCGTACGTGCCTGCTCCTCGAGTTCAATCCAGGCCGCCTCGGCGCGCGGATCATGCCCCGCAGCGTAAAGCGACGCGCGCGCCTCGGCAAACTCAAAACTTTTCAGCGGACGCAAATCAGCTGGCAACTTTGTGGTGAGCGAAGCGGCAAGATCGAGAATCGACTGCGCCTCGCGATACGCAAAGCGAAGCCTCGCGGTTTGCAACGCAATGCGCAGATAGTCGATCGCCTTGAGCCACTCCCTCGCGTCAGCGAAATGTTGCGCGAGCTCGTATGCCACCTCCGCCCTCTGATCGCGAGGAAAGATCGCCTCGAGCCGTTCCGCGATTTGCCGATGCAAACGGGTGCGACGGATTAGCCCTTGATGCCCATAGAACGCGCTGCGAATGAGGGCATGGTCGAAACAGAACATAGTCGCCGCGCCCCCGTCGGGTAAGCGTTTCACCCCGCAACGTCGAATGAAACGCTGATTGCGTGCCAGCGCCTCGCACAGATCGTCGAAACGCTCCGTCGACAAACCCGCGGCCTCGGCCACGGTCGCCGATAAAAAGGAGAGCCCTGCCACGCTTGCGGCTTCAAGCAGATTCCGCTCGTCGCTACCCAGCCGCCGGATTCTCCCCTCGATCGTCTGGATAATCGTGCGGGGGGAGGTCGTGCTAATCACCGCTAATGGCACCAATGGCCGCCAGCCGGTCGCCGTCTTGCGAAGCATGTTGCGCTCCACGAGATCGGCGAGGGTCGCCCGCATAAACAGCGGGTTGCCGCCGCAACGTTGTACGATTCGATAGCACAGTTCTTCCTCGGCAGGGTCGACATGATCGCGGCCTGTCAGCCACGAAACCACCGCGTCGCCAGCAAGTGGGCCAAGCGCCAGATCGCGGCACAAGCCCCTCAGCGAAAGCTCGTGGTGCAGTTCCTCAATTGGGTGGTCAGCCAGCGCCGCCTCCGTCGGCCGGTAAGTGACGACGACCATCAGGCGCAGAGCTCCTGACTGGCCCGCAATCGCCGCCAGCAAATCAATGGTTGAGTGGTCCGCCCAATGAAGATCTTCGAATATCAGAATCAGCGGCTGTGTCCGCGTCAGAGAGGCCAGCACGCCGCAGATTTCCCGCAGCATGCGTTCGCGCGAAGCGCCAACGATCTGCCGCAGCAGGGACTCGCGGACATGGCTCGCCACCTGGCCCGGGAGCTGCAACGCCCACGTGGGCGCAAGCGTCACCAGCGCTTTCACGACTTCATTGCCGCGGGCTCCCTCACAAAGTTGCCCGAGAGCCTGCAGAACTGGATAAAAAGGTTCCGTGCCGCCATAACCCTCGACACAATGCCCTTCAGCGACCCACGCATCGTCATGCTCGAACCTCTGGGCGGCAACGAACTGCTTGAGCAACGCGGTCTTGCCGATTCCTGGTTCACCGGTAACCACCACGAGCTGACTGTTGCCGGCTCTGGCCCGCTCGATCGCAGCGGCCAGTTGCTGCAGTTCGCTCGTGCGACCGACAAAGTGGCCGTTGCTCTCGTCGCTGGCAATCTGCTGATATCCCGTTGAAGGGACCTCTACGGGCGCGACGAAACGGTATCCGCGTCCTCGCAGCGTTTCGATGTAGCGTGGGTGCTGCGCGCTATCGCCGAGCCGTGTCCGGATCATCTGTATCTGGGCCTTCACGACTTCGGGCTGTACGTGCACATCGGGCCACACCGCTTCGAGCAGCGCGTGGTGGGTAATCAGCACACCGCGATTCTCGACCAAAAACCGCAACACGCCGTAGGTCTTGGGCGTTAAGTCAACCCGTTCGGGTGGCGCGCCGGTATCCAGCCTCCAAAGGCATTCGTTCGCCATATCCAGACGAAAGCCGGCGAAACTGATCGAAGAACGCGTACTCGATTGCGCTTTCATACCAACCTTGCTCCTCACACCTAGATTAGGCCTAATTGGGTGGCGCGGGTGACCGCTTCCACGCGGTTTTTCGCAGCGAGCTTTACAAATATCTTCTTTGCATGAGACTTGACGGTCTCAGGCGCGATGCGCAAATTGACCGCGATCTGCTTGTTCGAGAGGCCTTGACTCATCAGGACCAGAATACTATGCTCCCGGCTGCTTAACACGACGGTAGGCTGGCCAGTCATCGGACGTTTTGCTACAACGCTGCGAGCCGCACGCCATCGTGACAGAAGACTGCCAATATACGGCAGCAGTACGCGAACCTCGCCTTGCGCGGCGGGATCGCCCCGCTGCAGCACCGCGAGCAGTTCGCCGACCCGAGGGCCGCTATCGACAAACGTCTGATGAAGCCCTACCGTCGCCCCGAGTTTCAGGGTCCGCAAGAAAATAGACACGGCGTCCTTCTGCTCCCCGACGGCAAGAAGCGCATCGATCAAACACACCGCCACCTGCACGGCGAGATAGAGTTCATTCCGACACACAGCTTCGCAATGCAACTGTCGCAGCGCCGACACATCGTCGAGCGTCGCGCCGCATGCCACGCGTAGACGGGCGCGAGCCAATACCCGGTAACCTGAAATTCCGGCGCCCCCTGGGCTGGCCGCTGCGCCATGCGCCTGCTCTAATGCAGCAAGCTGCGCAAGACACGCCTCTGCGCCGCATCTGTCGTCCTGTTCGAGAAGCAGATCGATCCGTCCTGCGACGCATGCCGCCACGAGGCGTGGCCAGCTCCGCCTTTGCCCCAGCGCTTCGGCTTCCGTCAGAATCAGCTGCGCAAAGTCGAACTGCCCGCGTGAGGCGGCGATTTTCGCGAGCGTTGTATAGGCACGCTCAGCGCTCTCGATGGTCCCGCCCTTGCAAATCTGCGCAAGGCGCTGCGACAGCCATGTCTGAGCTTCGTCAACCATGCCTTGCTCGTAGAGAACCTGCCCGACGATGCTAGCCGCGAACGACGCGACCGACAGATCGCCGCCGTATACGCTGCGGCACTCACTGATGGCGTCTTCGGCCAGCAAACGGGCCGCGGGAAAACGCAACTGATTCATCTCCACTGCGGCCATCAACGACAGATCGAACATCCTGGCGACTCGATGCAGCCTCGTCGGCAAGACGTCCGCATTGCTTTGCCCGACCGCGTGAAGGCGCTCGAAATCGCCGAGCTTCCAGTACGCGTACCGGCAGATGGTCCGTGCGATAGCGACGATCGATTCGCGGCCACAGTAGCGTATCGTGGACAAGGCAAGCGCTAGTGCAGCAGCGCAATTGTCCTGCAGGACGAGGCTGGCAGCGCGCAACGCCATGATCTCCCAGCGCCTCGCGTCGCGCTCCACAGAGGGCAGATCGTTAAGCGACACTTCGATTTTCTCGACGATCTCCAATGCCGCCTTGCATTCGAGACGCAGTAACGCCTGCCAGGCGCGGGCCGTCATTAACGACAGACGGCTGACGCTCACATCCGTCAACACGCGACTTATTCGTGCAAGCTGAAACACCTCCTGGGCTCTGCCGGACCCGCCACCATACATCGCCGGAGACGACGGCAATGCGCCACGCTCGGGCTCGGGTCCGGCCGCATCGTCGTAATAAATGTCTTCGGGCGAAACAGGCTCGAATGAAACCAGTTCTTTCGAAATACGCCTAGTGATAGTCGCGTCACTCAACTCAAAACCCCTAAGAAAAACAAACTTGCCCGCCCCAGCAGGGCGAGACGCACACGCTTTCCGTCAGGGTAAGGTGCTCGACATCCAGAAGGGTGAATTTTTGGTCTTGATTGGGTAATGAATGGTCCAGTCCGCATTACCGCAACGCGTGACGCGCTCCTGAGCCCGCCAGGTCGGTATTGATCTGTACAGCTGTTCAGATGATTGCAATTTTTATAAACGAAGATGCCGTGAAACCCGCCTCAAGCGGCCAGAGCCGGGCGGAGCCGGTGCTCGGCGTGGCGAGAGCATGTCGGGCGAATCGCTGGTAGCCGCCTCCAGGCGCTCTCATCAGGACCAGTTGCTCCTCAAGCGTGCGCCCCTCCGGTTCCACCCGCGAGAGCTTTCGCAATGAGTTGCTGCTGCGACGTCGTCGTGGCAAGCCTGTCTGCCACACCTCTCTGATAAAACGCCACTGTTCTGTCGCTAGCGAACGCGGCCACAGCCACTTTTCTGCGCCGAAATCCCTTGCGAGAAGGCGCACGATCGCGTGGCAGCAGGATCTCGCCAACGATGCTGAAGAGCCAGTCGGGGAAATAAGCGCCGAGGGCGGCTAGCGCAAGGCGGGGGCGTTCAGAGGCCAGTTGAGTTGGCTACTGATTGACACTGACAAGGGCCGCTAATGGAGCGTCACACTTACGCGCGGCCCCGTCGTCAACAATCCTCGGGATCACTGCTTGTCCAATTGCGACACCCGTTCCACCGTGGGGATTCGTCTCCTCGCTATCAAGGAGCGCAGCGCCGAATACGCAGGCGCAACCATCGGATAGTCCTTGGGAAGTCCCCACTTGGCGCGGTATTGCTCGGGAGACATGCCATATTTCCGCTTCAGGTAGCGCTTGAGGGACCTCAGCTTGTGACCGTCTTCCAGACATACGAGGAAATCGTTCGTCACTGACTCGCTGATTGGTACGGCCGCTCCCGGCTCACCGGCAAGCGTGTTCACATGACCCCGCAGCGCAGCCAGGGCAGCATGCGTGCTCGATATGAACGCGGGCAGCTCATCTGCCGGCAACGCGTTGTGGGAGACAAAGCTCGCCACAATCGCAGCGGTCAACTCTGTCAGGTCGGTGTTTGCTGTCACAAGGAGGGTTCGCCTATCTGTTGCAACGTTCCGTCACATTCTACAAATGAAGAATGCAGTTTCTAAACGGTCAAGGGATTGTTGATCGCTGACGGTATATGCCCTCACGGGCATGCACTCACTTCTCTTGAACGAGTTCCACGTTGGTGGGCGGTGGCCGGGCGCCCGAAGCACATGAGCCTGTCAGGCAAGGCGAATGTTTGGTTGAACCAGTCCGTTGATCCGTTCCGCCGTCCAGAGCAGTGTCGCTTTGCGAAACCCGTGCAGCGCCTGCTGATGACGCCGGTACAACATCGCGTGACTGAACTGGGCGAGGTGCCCCCGAATGAGCCCACCCGGAAAGAAGCCAAAGCGCCCTAGCGTGCCGAACGCGTCATAGTCGCTCAATGACACGAGCGATCCAAAATCCCGGAATACAAAGTCGGGAAACGGCTTGTTCTGGCAGAGCCATTCCGGCAGGTGGCGGGCCAGATAATTCGCCTGCTGAGCGGCTACCTGCGCGGTAGGAGGAAGCGGTCGCTGCGCACCTTCCGGGGTGAGGCTCGCACAATCGCCGAGAGCGAAGATCTGCTCATCGTGCAAGACCTGAAGCGTCCTCGACACCACGATCTGGTTTGCCCGGTTGGTCTCCAGACCAGCGAGGCGGTTCATGAAATCTGGCGCTTTGACACCGGCAGCCCATACCATCAAATCCGCTTCGGCGAGAGTCCCGTCCCCGTACCGAAAACCTCCTGGTTCAGCCGAAGTGACCGCAGTAGAGGTCAATACGCGAAAGCCGATGTTTTCGAGCCGTTGCTGGCTAGACGCAGAAATCTCCTGAGGGAAGGCAGGTAGCACGCGCGGCCCGCTCTCAAGAAGAGTCAGACTCAGCCTGTCCCTGATGGTGGTATCGCCATAGCTACCAGCAAGCTCGAGAAGACGGCTCAGCTCGGCCGATAACTCGACGCCGGTCGCGCCGGCTCCGACAATCGCCACTCTCAACTGCTCATCCTTGACGACGCTGCGAATAGCACGCGCGCGCAACGCGACGTTGAACGTCTCTGCTTGCTGTTGGCTGTCGATGAGATGGCATTGCTCCTTTACACCCGGCACACCAAAATCGTTCGCGCGACTGCCTAGCGACAGCACCAGCACATCGTATGGAACCGTTCGCGGCTCAAGCACCAACTTACCGTCCTGCGCCCTTATCGCGTCAAGCTGCACCTCGCGCAGTTGTCGGTCCAGTCCGCACATCTCTCCCGGTTGATATGTGAAACCGTGGTCGCGCGCGTGCGCGAGATAAATTACCCGCTGCTGGTTCACGTCACGCGTACCGGCCGCAATCGTATGCAGCATCGGCTTCCATATATGCGTCGGGCTGCGGTCGATCAAAGTGATGGTAGCCTCACCCGGCCTGCCCAACCGGTCGCCAAGCCTGGTCGCAAGTAGAATCCCAGCGATTCCCCCACCTACAATCACGATACGAGTTGGTTTTCTCATTGCAAACACTCAACGGATGATGGACAACGCCCGATAGCCCGGCGGGCCGCTTTGCTTGGCGCCACACTCACCGCGTCGTCGCTGGATTGCGCCGACGAGCCGGTGAGTTCGATCTGTTTGGTTTGTATACGTGTTCCGACATCAGGTTCTCCTTGGTTTTAGGCGGATTACGCGGCATCGCGATGTGCCACGATATCCACGCATGACGTACGCCGCGGCTTGCTGCTTTCGCAATCGCGCGAGCGCACGTGTGTCAACAACTTATGGACATTGAAGGCTAGGCCCTCGCATCCGTCGCGGTCCGCAATAACGGACGGCGTTCTGCAAATTTGAGCCGTTCAGCTCCCGCACTTCATCGTCAACGATCGCAGGCTGTGGTGGCCTGTCAACCGTATCCGGGATGCTGTTGGACAACCCATGGCCGCGCAGGTCAGAAACCGGGCGCAGGTCTCAGGCCTACCACCTGGTGGTGATGACACCCTTGTCTGGGCGCATCACTCGATTACCTGCGTGTGCTACGTACTTGAAAGTGGTCGATGCGCCGCCAAACCGCACACCAAGTCGTTCGATGTCGTCGATTCAGTTACAAGCTCAAGCTGTCCACCCATCGAAGCGCAGAACCGATTTTCATCGCCCATCGAATTTTCCGCCACGGCAGAAACGTCGCCAAAAAGACGAACCAACGGCTCTCATCCCTTGCACGCTGTCCATAGGTGCGCGGCGACCCTCACCGTTTCAACCGCAATCGGAGACGGCAGAGACGGCGTGCCGCCCTTTGCTTGCAGGAAGCTGACCAACATCACCGGTAGCGCCGTCGCTCCTGGCTGCTTTCGCAAACGTGCGGGTCGGGCACCCTTACCGCGTCAGCCATTCGGGCTTGCTCGAGCCTCGTGGCACGAGCACCGTCCTGAAGGCCCCGGGAGTCTTCGACAGGACGACCTGGTCGGTCATGCCCTGATATGTGCCCAGCGGGGTCTCTGCCGTGAACAGATCGGGAGCGACGTAGGCGTGCTCGTCGGAAGATCCGGCGGTCGCTCGGGCATAGTCCCTGTCGAAGATGCCGAGCGAGAACAGCCACAGCACGGTTCGGGTCAGAGAAACGGTGACCCGATAGCTGCCACCCTCGACCGCACGCCGGCGCAGCGCCGCGAGTACGCCGACCGTGCCGAGCCAGCCCACCACGTTGTCGACAATGGGGATGATCGGCGGCGATTTCGGACGCACGAGCGTACCTTCGACGGCGAACAGCCCCGAGACGGCCGCGCCGATTTCATCGAACCCCGGACGATACTTCCAGGGGCCGCTGGCACCGTGAAGCAGGACACTGGCATGGATCAATCCAGGCTTCCTGCCGCAGAGCTCCTCGGCCTCGAGACCATGGCGTTCCAGATAGCCCGGACGCTTGTTCGCGAAGAAGACATCGGCATCCGTCAGCAGAAGATCGAATTTCGCGCGATCCTCCTTCGAGTAGTCCAGAATCGTCGAGCGCATCCCGACCTGAGTGTCCCACGCGAACGCCTCGATCTCGCTGTCGTCGAACGGCCGCCAGATGTTGAGGACATCGGCTCCGTGCAAGGCGAGGTCCCGCCCGATGGCCGCTCCGGCAATCACGTGACCCGTCCCAAGTGCGCGAATGCCGTCCAGCGGACTGGTGCCCTCTTTCGTGAAAGGGATCGGCTCGCTTTCGCCGATCTTTTCCACGTTGATCAGCGACATTCTCGAGAGGACCTCCGTGTACTGAAGCTCCTTGCTGAATTCCTCGAAAGTGCGCACCTTCGCGATGACGATCCCGGCTTCCGCCGCCGCATTCTCCAGGTCGTCCGCGCGCCATTGCAGAATGGCGTTGCGCACGGCTTCCGGGCTGGAGTCGCACCGCAGCAGGCTGAGTTCGCGGGCAGCCAGCTTTGGGTAGATGTTCAGGGGCACGACGTGGCGTCCGTCGCGGGTTTCGCGAAAGAGATTCGTATCCATCTTGAGGGCTGGAGGACGTCCATTGATCGTCTCCCATTTCAGATCGAAGAACCCCGCGAAGCGCCGCAACGCTTTACGAACGTCCACTTCGATGTCCTGTTCCTCGCCGGTCCGCAGTCGCCATAGTGCAGCGACGCCGACGGCCTTCGCGGCCAGGGCGATCGCGGACAACGAGCCGAACCGGAAAAGCGCGGGAATGATCGGATCCCGGCCGTGGAACGTGATCTTGCCACCGCTGTCCGCCGTCGATAGCCCTACGTCCTTGAGTACGTCATTGAGCGCGCCGTGCAGGTCGATATCCGCGTTCCGTGCCGGATTCGCGAGATTCGATTGAATGATTCCAGTGAGCCGATCCGGATCGTTTTCGATTGGAAGATTGGTCGAGTCTGTCATTTGGGTAATTTCTTCGATAAGGGAGTGTCAACTGCCCGCGATCAATTCACGCGAGCCGCGGCCACGCGTGGCGTGGCCGCATCCGTACCTTTAACGCGCCTTTCCTTTGGTGCGCAGCTCGATGAGTCCGAGCAGCAGCTCATCGCGCTCTGCCTCCAGTTCCTCGATGGACCGCGACCCGACCTCGGCATGAACGCCGTCGATCAGCTTCTTCTGTACTTCCGGGGTCAGCTCCGGCGAGCCCAGTTCCTTCCACCCAGCCGTCATCGGGCCGGCGAACTGATGGAAGAAGTGTTCGATGCCACCCGGGCCGCCGCCGAGATGATTGAGCATCATGTTGCCCATCAAGCCCCAGCGCAGGCCCGGCCCCCAGGAGAGGGCGGCGTCGACGTCGGCGGCGCTCAGCACACCCTCTGACACCAGGTAATAGACCTCGCGCGCCACCGCGAACTGCAGACGGTTGGCGACGTGGCCCCGCAATTCCTTGTTCAGGCGCACCGCCTGTTTCCCGATCGACGTATAGAACTCCATGGCGCGCTTGATCGTCTCTTCCGAGGTCTTGGTCCCGCCGACGATCTCGACCAGCGGAATCAGGTGCGGCGGATTGAACGGATGGCCGACGACGCAGCGCTCGGGATGCAGCACGGCGCCCACCTGGATGCTGCTCATGGGCAGCGTCGACGTGCTCGATGCAATGATCACGTGGGGAGGCAGCAGCTCATCGAGTTGCCGATAGAGATCCTGCTTGAACTCGAGCCGCTCGGGGCCGTTTTCCTGGACCAGATCCACATCCGTGAGTGCTTGTGCAAGCACGGGCGTGAACGTCAGGTTCGCTTGCGACGCGCCGGGCGCCAGGCCCAATCTCGTGAGCGCCGGCCAGGCGGCCTCCACGAACGCCCTGAGCTGGGCTTCGGCATTCGGGGCGATGTCCGTCGCAACGACCTTCAGCCCCTTGGCGAGAAACAGCGCGGTCCAGCTGGCACCGATCACGCCGGTGCCGATGATGGCGATGCGGCGAATGGGCTGGCTCCTGGTATCAGTCATGTCATTTCTCCAATGCGTGGGTCAGAGTTCGGCATAGGCGATGCCGGTGAGGTTGCCTTGGGCGAAAAGGAAGTTGCGCGGGTTTTTTCCATCGAGATCGGCGGAGTAGACCGAGCCGCCCAGGTCCGTGACGAACATCCGATTTCCCGGAACGTCGAGTGCGATGCCGATTCCCTCCATCAGGTGCGTAACGAGGATTTCAGACGTCGCGGGTCCGTCGATCGGCGTGCGATTGACGGAGTCGCCGCGCGGAGGATCGCCGCGGTCGGTCCAGTAGAGGACACGCTTCGTGAGGTCGAGCTCAAGGTCGATGGGCTCGGGCAGCCGGTCGAACAGCACCTCGATGTCGGAGCGGTTTGTCGGGCTTTCGCCCTGCGGGATCTCGATATTGGCGCGGAAGATGCGGCCCAGGCCGGCGTTGTCGGGACCTTTCTGCGTCCAGTAGAGCTTCTTGTGCTTCGGATCGATCGTGATTCCGACGCACCACCGGGTCTGGTCAAAACGGTCCTGGGCGCTCTGCCCGGTCGCGACCAGCGTGTCGACTTGAGAGCCGTCGAGGTTGGCGCGCATCACGCGCATGCCCTCTCGATCGCACCAATAGAGCTTGCCATTTGCCTTGTCGAGATGAATCTGCTTCGGTGTGTGCGTGACACCTTGCGGGACGATGACCACGCGATTCTTGCCATCCAGGTCGGCACGTTCAATCGAGCCGTCATGGAGGCCGATCGAACCCATGTTGGTCCAGTAGATATGACCGGCATCCACGTCCACGACGATGCCGTCGGGGAGGCGGCAATCCGTGACGATCGTCTTGAGGTCGGATCCGTCGGGATTGATCGAGTGAATGCGGCCACCGCTCAGTTCGAGAAAAAACAATCGGCCGGAGCGGGTCGCGTCCGGGGAAATATTCGTTCCGCTGGTTCGGGGCAGGGTCATCGTGTGTCCTTTCGGGTCATTGCCATTGGAGGAGAGATTGAATGTCGGGCGCGACTGTGTACCGCCGGGTAGCGGTCTCGTCGATCATCGCGAAGGGATCGGAAGACCAGCGGGCGGCGCCAAAGAACTACCTGCGATACCGAAGTCACGAGATTTTTTGATGCTGGTTGGCAGGGCCAAGGACGGCTATTACATGGGCTATAGATGACGCCGACGAGGGCGCCGGCTCCCAGAGAGAGCAGATAGAGCTTCATGGGTGTGCTGTCTTTGCTTCGTCGGGTTCGGGTCGGGAACCGGAGGCGGCCCGAGCGTTGCGCCGGGCCGCCTGCCGCGGTTCAGATGGCGGGTGTGGCGCGTCCGGGGATCAGTGGGCCTCGCTGCCGCCGAACATCGTCTTCGCGTAGACCAGGCCGAGCCCATAGCCGCCGCCATGCTCGATCGCGGTGGCAACGGTCTGGTTGTAGGTCTCGCCGCGCGCCCAGTCGCGTTGCAACTCGAGCAGATATTGCAGCGAGGTCATCGGGTGTGCGCCTGCCTGGATCATTCGCTGCATCGCGCGCTCGTGCGCTTCGTCGGTGACGTCGCCGCACGCGTCAGCGATCACATACACTTCGAAACCCTGGTCGAGCGCGGACAGCGCCGGACCGACGATGCACACGCTCGTCCACAGGCCCGCGAACCCAAGGCGCGGCTTGCCGATGGCGTTCACGCGGTCGGCGATGCGCGGGTCTTCCCAGGTGTTCATCGTGGTGCGGTCGATGATCGCCTCGTCGGGAAACACCGAACGGATCTCGTTGAAGATCGGACCGGAGAACGTCTTCGCGGCAACGGTTGTGACAATCGTCGAAACGGCGAACTCCTTCGCCGCCTTCGCCACCAGCGCGGCATTGTTGCGCAGCACGACCGGGTCGATCGACTTCGTGGCAAAGGCCATCTGCGACTGGTGGTCGATGAGGATCAGCGTGTGATCGGAAGGGGACAGCAGCAGCTTTCCGGGCTTGGCTTGAGCTTGGGGCATCATCGTTTCTCGGTTGGAAGTAGTGGACACGCGGCGTCTCGCGGCCCGGACGTATCTTGCGATAGCACGTTCGATAAAAAAATCCCCTTGTCGGGGGATGGCAAGCGCAAGGCGGGGGATAGTCCTTGGGAAGTCCGGCTCTGTTGCAAATAGGGTCGGCGAATCGGTTAGAGTTGTCGGAGCAAAACGAACTGATGACCCGCGATGAGCAAGCTGAAGAGTCTGGAGGAGTTGTTCGGTGGACGCCATTTTGATCGGGAGATCATCATCCTGTGCGTTCGCTGGTATCTGCGCTACAAGCTCAGCCTGCGCGATCTGGTGGAGATGATGGCCGAACGGGGATTATCGCTGGCTCACACGACGATCCTGCACTGGGTGAGACGTTATACGCCCGAGTTCGTCAAACGCTGGAACCGCTTTGCTACGCCAGCTGGTCGCTCGTGGCGCGTCGACGAGACCTACCTGAAGATTCGCGGCAAATGGGTGTACCTGTACCGGGCGGTGGATCGGGCTGGCCAGACGGTGGACTTCATACTCAGGGCGAGGCGCGACGTGGCCGTGGCCAAAGCCTTTTGCAGCAAGGCTATCAGGCATCAGGGCCGGTCGCCGGAGACCATCACGCTCGATGGCTATGCAGCCTCGCACCGCGCGGTGCGCGAGATGAAGGCCGATGGTCTGCTGCCCGAAGACACGAAGGTCCGGTCCTCAAAATATCTGAACAACGTGATCGAACAGGACCATCGTCGCATCAAATCCAGAACCAACGTGATGCTTGGATTCAAGCGGTTCAGGAGCGCCGCGACCACAATTTCAGGTATCGAATTGACGCATCGCATTCGCAAGGGCCAGTTCGATCTCACGGAGCTCGGCCTCAAGAAGGCTACCGCGCCCGCCGTATGGAATGCAGTCCTGTCCGCTCGATAAGGTATCCTTCCGATAGGAAACGTCTCAACCTGCTTTCCTATTTGCACCAGAACCCCCGATGCGAAGGTCTTCAGAAACGGGCGGCAGTTCGGCGCCTGGCTCGGCCTGACACCACGGCAGCGCAGCTCAGGCGGCAAGACCCGGCTGGGACATATCAGCCTGCGCGGCAACGTCTATCTGCGCACGCTGCTTGTTCAGGGCGCCCGAAGTACGTTGCAGTCGGCGTTGCGTGCGGACCCCACGCACGCAAGCCGGCTACAACGGTGGATCCGACAGATCCACGAACGCAAGGGCTATCACAAGACGCTGATTGCGATTGCCAACAAGCATGCCCGGATGTTGTGGGCGATGCTCGCGAAGGACGAACATTACGACGCCAACGCGTGGCAACGCCATCCCATGCATCCGCCGTTACCATCCGCTACAGCATGACCCGGCTAGCCTGACACTCAACTACTGCTCGACGCGATAGCAAGACGAGGTCGGACCGAACGGGAGAAGAACCCGCCGATTCTGTTGGCGAATCATCATCGCACGCGGCGTATCACCGCGCGCCTGTTCGCCGGTTTTCAAATAGGGTTCTCCTGTGCGGCTCATATCGTGGCCCGCCCGATACGTCTCGGGCAACAAGGCCGTTTGCAAAGACGCAGTCTGTTCCTGGTATTGCTTCGAAGCGCGAGCCTTAACTGACAACGGAGAAGTGATATGACCGCCCAACCAACTGGACCACCAGCAACATTGGCGCCGCGCATTTGCCAGCGCCAACCAATCTCACCCCGATCTTGACTTTCGGGGGAAGTCCTTGCAAACACAATCGGACGAATTTGAGACATTCGCTGAAGATCTCTTGTTATTGCTGCGGCTATATCACTCGCGCAGCAGCCGCTCACGCAGCTCGGGCGGCAGCGGCGTGCCGTCATGACACAGCACCTCATCGCGGGCGAGCCGGCTGGCGAAGGCCTGGTGATCGACCTCATCCCAGCAGCCGAGCGTGACCAGCAGTTTGCGCATCCGGTCGCGATGCTGCTGGACTTCCTTCTGCAGTTCGCCGCGATCGCGCATCAGCTGGCGCGACGCCTCGTCCTGCGGCGACGGCACGTGCACCACATGCATGCGGTCGCGCTCGCCGCGCAGCCACGCACGCAGGTTGGTGACCAGTTTGATGACATCGAGCCGGTCGGTCTTCGCGCGCCGCTGGTGGCGTTCGACCGGAATGCTCGCCGGATCGACGACGTAGCACTCGATGCCGCGAGCCTGCAGCGCGCGACAGATCCAGAACGCGTCCTGGCCGGCTTCGTAGCTGACGACGGTCCGCACGCCCGCCGGCAGCGACCACTTCTCCTTGTGCGCCTTGATCAGGTCCAGCACCGCCTGCAGGCGGGCGGCGGCCTGTGGCCGCGCAACCGTGTGCACGGCGGGCTTCTCGCGCCCGCCATCGTGCAGCGCGACCTTCCAGCTTGCTGCGGCCAGTTCGAGTGATACTGCCAGCACCAGTTCCTCACTACCCGTCGTGAACGTCTGATCCGTGCGCATGATGCTCTCCTCGTAGCAGGTTCGACCGGCTGATCTTATGACTCAGTTCGACCGCAGATGTCCTGAGACATAGGATCTCACTGCCCTTCAAGCTTGTCGATTGCCTTGGCAACGCCCGCGCCGTAGGCAGGATCCGCTTGGGCGCAGTGCTCGATATGCAATCGCTGGACCGGCTTCGATACGCCGTTCAGTGCTCGCGCCGTGTTTTCGAACAGCGTCTGCTGCTGCGCTGCCGTCATCTGGCGGAACAACGCCCCTGGCTGCGAGTAATAGTCGTCGTCGACACGGTGGTTCCAGTGATCCGCCGAGCCATCAATCGACAAAGGCGGTTCGCGAAAATCAGGTTGCTCCTGCCACTCACCCCGCGTATTCGGCTCATAGGGGGTGGCGCCTCCCGTATTGGCATCGGCGCGCATCAGACCGTCACGATGGTAGCTATGCACGTACTTCGCTCCGCGCGGCGCATTCACCGGAACCTGATGGTAGTTGACACTCAGGCGATAGCGTTGCGCGTCTCCGTACGAGAACAGCCGGCCTTGCAACATCTTGTCGGGCGAGAAACTTATGCCGGGCACCACGTTGGCGGGAGCAAAAGCGGCCTGCTCTACGTCGGCGAAATGGTTGTCTGCGTTGCGGTTCAACTCCATTACGCCGACTTCGATCAACGGGTAGTCGCGCTTCGGCCAGACTTTCGTCAGATCGAACGGATTGATCGGATAGCTGCCCGCCTCCTTCTCCGGCATGACCTGCACACACAGGGTCCAGCGCGGAAACTCCTGGCGTTCAATCGCTTCGTAGAGGTCGCGATGATGCGTCTCGCGATCACGGCCGACGACCGCTTCCGCTTCTGCGTCAGTCAGGTTTTCGATCCCCTGTTGCGAGCGAAAATGGAACTTCACCCAGAAGCGTTCGTGAGCGGCGTTGATGAAACTGAAGGTGTGGCTGCCGAACCCGTGCATGTGGCGGAACGTCCTCGGAATACCGCGATCGCTCATGACGATTGTGATTTGATGCAACGCTTCCGGCAGCTGCGTCCAGAAATCCCAGTTGCTCTCCGCGCTGCGCAAGCCCGTGCGCGGATCGCGCTTGATCGCGTGGTTCAGGTCCGGGAACTTGAGTGGATCACGCAGGAAGAACACCGGCGTGTTGTTGCCCACCAGATCCCAGTTGCCTTCCTCGGTATAGAACTTCAACGCGAAGCCGCGAATGTCCCGCTCGGCGTCCGCCGCGCCGCGCTCGCCCGCCACGGTCGAAAAGCGCGCGAACATCTCGGTCTTCTTGCCGACCTCGGAAAAGATAGCGGCGCGCGTGTATTGCGTCATGTCGTTCGTCACCGTGAAGGTGCCGAACGCGCCAGAACCTTTCGCGTGCATGCGACGTTCAGGAATCACTTCGCGATCGAAGTGGGCCAGTTTCTCGAGAAACCATACGTCCTCGAGGAGTGCCGGTCCGCGTGGACCGGCGGTCTTGATGTTCTGGTTGTCGACGACAGGTGCGCCGAAAACGGTAGTCAGCTTTTTCATGAAAGATCCTCTATCTGCACAATATGATGACGATGTTCGTTCAGTCTTCCTGCACCGTTGCTGCGATGTTGCAACCGCAGCCCGCATCGTGAACGTGACCGGCGTTGCTGTCGTCCCATGCGGAACCCAGGATGATCTGGCAGAAATTCAGGCGCTTGTACTCCGGATCACGCAGTTCGAGCACGTCCGCCTTGACGTTGCCGAAGGTCGTCTCGGGCTTCCTGATCGTTCCTTGCGCGAAGGCATCGATGATGCCGTTCTTGAACGTATCCTCACGCGGATGTGCTGCCACCACCTGAATCCGTTGTTCGTCGCTGAACTCGTGGTAGGCCATGCCGAGCACGTCCATCTCGACCCCGGCGGTCACGAGCGCGACGACCGGCTTCAGATGTTCAGGCACGCCCGGTGTGGTATGGAGCGCAATCGACAACCATACCTGTTCGATGTCGTAGTCGTTCATGCCGTACTGCGTCATGAAATCACGCGCGGCATTGGCGCCATCCACTTCGAAACGGTAGCCTTCGCTGCTGTACGCCGGCATCAGGCCCATGTCGTGGAACATGGCGCCGAGGTACAGCAGTTCCGGGTCGTACTTCAGGCCCTTGCGCTCGCCGCTGAGGGCGCCGAACAGGAAAACCCGCCGCGAGTGGTTATACAGCAGGTCGGTTTCGGTATCGCGTACCAGTTGGGTGGCTGCGCGTGCGATTGCGCTGTCCGGTATCTTGATGCCGGCGATGATCGTGTTAGTCATTTCGGTTCCTTAGCTTATTTGTGTGCGGAGGACGCGTAGCCTATTCCGGATGGCGTACCACTGACTATGACGTCGACCGTTCCAGCGTGAGCCTCGCTAATGATCAAGATCAACGAAGCCACATCGAACACCACCTTCGCGAACGCCAACATGCGCTGCGCCGTTCTCCGGAAAGCTTGGGGATCGCACTTGGCTCATTCCATGATGTATCAGGCTTACTCAGTAATTTTGGAACGG
The DNA here is from genome assembly GCF_032806925.1 of Paraburkholderia kirstenboschensis. Lineage (NCBI taxonomy): Bacteria > Pseudomonadati > Pseudomonadota > Betaproteobacteria > Burkholderiales > Burkholderiaceae > Paraburkholderia > Paraburkholderia kirstenboschensis. The sequence goes on from NZ_CP136511.1 coordinate 967,036, forward strand.
CGTTCTATACGACACTATGATCAAACACCGGCATCATGGCGCGTTAAACGTTGTGAATAAATGCGAAGGCATGTAAGCCGGCATGCCATGACTGTGACGTTTGCAGAACGGGTGAACTTTGGCGGCCAGTGCCCGTTGCAAAGGACTGACTGGGCGCCTCGCTTGACGGTCAATCGACAGTGCGACTTAGATCATCTAGAAGGCGCCTCGCTTTCTTGAGATCGGACGTGCCGAATCCTTCGGTAAACCGGCCATAGACTCCGGCAAGCAGGTCATGCGCTTCCGTTCGGCGTTCTTGATCGGACAGCAAACGTGCGAGCGTCGTTGCTGTTCGCAGTTCCCAGCCCAGAGCTGATTGCTGGCGCGCCGATTCGAGCGAGCGTAAAAGCCAGTCCTTGACTTCCGACGGATCTGACCGCGGCGCTGAAGCGAGGATCCGTCCCTTGATGCGCAGAATCTCGGGCGTCTCGCTCGATCCACCGTTCTCCGCGACCCTCGCCAGCGCGTAATCGATTGTGGCGACAGCGTCCTTGATGTTTCCCAGCACCATCAAACCTTCCGCCAAGGCGCTCGCCAAAACTGGAGTAAGGATGTGATGGCGCCCGGCATACAGTTCCTCCAGACACCAGCGGAGCAACTGGACACCGCATTGCGCATTGCCGCGCCTGATCGACAATTCACCCGTCAGACCCAGGCTTACAGCCTGACATGGCCCGAGCGAATGCCGTGCGGTGTGAGCGACCAGCCGCTCGATGATGGCTTCCGCCGTCGTCCAGTCTCCGCTCCAGATGAACACGGACGAGGTCCAGATCAGTGCGCTGGAGAGGCTGACGGGATGCTTGAACTCGTCAGCCTCGTGGATCGTTTGACGTGCAACCTTCACGGCCTGGTCCGGGTAGCCCTGAAGCCATAACGTTCGTGCCAGAGCGACCAGCGCACGGATACGGTGATCGCAGCCGAACTGGATCATGTTAATGCGGTGGGACGCGATCGCGCGAACCACCGCAGTTTCGCAGTGTGCTCTGGCGCTCGCCTGGTTCCCGATGAGGTGATGCGCCACGCCCAGCATACAGTCTGTCAATGCGGCGGCGGCCGGAACGGCCAGTGCCTTGGCCACGATCTCGCTCTGCTGCGCGACCTTCAGCGCGCCCCTGAAATCTCCGATCCGTGTCAGAAAGATGTTGAGACCGCCAAGCAGCCTGAGTTGATGGTACGGCTCATGGAGCGATTCCGCGAGTTCGAGTCCACGAGTCAATGCTGAGCGGACCTCCTCACGGTTGCCCGTGGTGAACATCGACGACAGCCCGAGCGATGCCTGCAATTCCATCTCTCGACGGCTCCCGCGACTGGCAGATTCGATTAGGGCCAGGGCGCGCTCCGTCCAGCGCCGACACTCGCTCAGCAGTGAGAGCTGGAGGAACAGGGGAGCCGACGCGGCGACCAGCGCAGTGCCGACGCAGGGGTCCCCGCGGTCCGAGAAACTCCAGTCCAGAGCCGCGCGCACATTTCCAAGCTGCTGGGCGCACTCCACCAGGCCATGGCCATCAGCGGCGTTAGCACCTTCGAGAAATTCGCAGAAATAGATCGCGTGACGTCGTGCGGCCGCGTCCATTTCACCACTTTCCGCGAGTTTCGAGGTAACGTACGCGCGCGTGGTGTCGAGTAGCCGGTAACGCATCGTCGCGTCACCCGCTTTCTCCGCCGACGCAAGCGACTTCGCAACGAGACCGCCCACGGCATCCACGACCCGGGCTTCGTCGACATCAACATCCGCCGCGATTGACCGCGCCGCGTCAAGGGAAAACGTGCCAACGAATAGGGAAAGCCGGCAAAGGATGGTTTGCTCGAAGGCGGTGAGCAGGCGGTAGCTCCAGTCGAGCATCGCGTTCAGCGTCTGATGACGGGGCAGCGCCGTGCGTCGGCTCCGCCAGAGCAACCCGAAGCGGTTATTGAGGAATTCCGCGGTTCCACGAATACCGTACGCATCGACGCGGCCGGCCACAAGTTCGATTGCCAGAGCGATGCCGTCGAGCTTGCGGCAGATGTCGGCGACGATGGAGGCATCCCCGTCGCTCAGCTCGAAGCCATTGTCGCCCGCGGCCGCCCGCTCCACGAAAAGCTGCACAGCCGAGTATGCCAGTGCCTTCCCGGCCGTCAGCCCTTCTTCGTCGGGTGGGCTCTCCAGCGGCATCAACCGATGGACGTGCTCTCCCTCGACACGCAGCTTCTCCCGGCTTGTCGCGAGGATATGCACCTCCGGAGCGTCCCTGAAGATGCGTTCCGCCAGCGTGGCTGTTGCCTCCACCACATGCTCGCAACAATCTAGGACGAGTAGTAGCCGCCTGTGTTGGAGAAAAGCCATAAGGCTCGGCAGCGGGTTGGAGGACTGAACCACGACGCCAAGTGCCGACGCAACCGTGGCGGCGACGAGTTCCGGTGTGGTAAGCGCGCCGAGGTCGACGAAGCATGCCGGAACCTCGAATTCCGCAACAAAGACATGGCTCACAGATACAGCGACGGTGGTTTTACCCATGCCGCCTGGCCCCACGATGCTGACGAAGCGCTGGCCGTCAAGCTGGCTTGAAATGGTCCGGACGGCATCTTCGCGACCGACCATGCGCGTCAGTTGGGCGGGAAGCTGGGTGTCATAGCCGGAAACAGGCTTCGAGGCCGCGACGGGTTGTTCTGTTATGGCCCGAAGCCGCCCTGGCGTGGCGACACGCGAAACTGGAGCGACAAAACAGTAGCCTCTGCCCGGGACATTGGTCACATACCTCGCGCCGGCCTGCCCGTCGCCAAGCGCCTTGCGAAGGCTGACCAATTGCACCCGAAGACTGCTCTCGTCAACGACGACGTCCGGCCAGACGCGCGCTATCAGGTCACGCTTGCTGACGACTTCGCCCGCACGTTCGACCAGCACGATCAGGATCTCGAGCGCGCGACTGCCCAATCGAAGAGCAACGTCCCCCTGATAAAGAAGTCGTTCCGCAGCAAGCAGGCGAAACGGCCCGAATAATGCGACCCTGATGTCGTCAACGTGCGCCGAGTCAAGCACGGCGCTCCGCGTCGATGAGACCTGCGTTGAAGTAGACATTTTGCTTTCTTTCCTGATTGTGGCTTGAAAGGAAAATGCGCACCTCCAGCATGCGTAAGGACGTGAGTCGTCGAACGACGGCGGCGCTTGCGTATGGCGGAAAAGAGCGCGATAAATTACGAAACGAGCGTCTTCACTTGCTGCGACAACGCGGCGAATTTGTGCGGTTCGGGGTCGTCCAGGGCAAGCGTGTTGACGAAACCCACCTGAAAATTCGTGGCAAATGGGTTCATCTGTACCGTGCGGTAGATCGAGCCGGCCAGACGGTGGATTTCATGTTCAGGGGTTCTGGACTTGATGCTTCGATGGTCCTGTTCGATCAGATTGTTCAGGTACTTCGAGGACCGGATCTTCGTGTCCTCAAGCAGCAGGCCATCTGCCTTCATCTCACGCACCGCCCGGTGTAAGGCGGCATATCCATTGAGCGTGATCGTCTCCGGCGGCTGTCCCTGATGTTTGATTGCCTTGCTGAAAAAGGCTTTGGCCGCGGCCAGGTCGCGCTTCGGCATGGCGTAGTGGGTTCTGGTGCAATGGCTTGTCTGGCAGAGATACTTCCTCTAGATATCGATACCTTATCCATTGAACAGGACGGCATTCCAGACAGCGGACGCAGCGGTATCTTTGAGCCTGAACGTGGAGAAGTTCAATGCGATGATCAATTCGATGCCTGAAATCGTGGCTGCGGCATTCCTGAACCGTTTGAAGCCGAGCATCACATTTCCTGTGGGTATGCCAAAACGATTCCAGCGCTTGACGAACTCCGGCGTAAAGCGCTTCACCCAACGCACAATCGTGGTGTGCACCAGCGACAAACTACGCTCGGCCATCATCTCGACCAGATCGCGCAGGCTGAGCTTGTAGCGAAGCTACCAGCGCACGCAGAGAATGATGATCTCCCGATCAGAATGTCGCCCATCAAACAACGCCCCTAGGCCTTTCCGCTGCTCATCACCGACCACCAGATCGTTGGGCTGAATACTTTAACCGATTCGCCGAGCCTATTTGCACCAGAATCCTTCATAGCGTTTGGACTTGAAGATAAGGGGTGGGTCAGAGTTACCGTGAGACACGGTCAAGTCTGGTCTTCGAGCGGTTGATGGCCGGCAACGTCAGGCGGCGAGTTTTGATAGAGGAGGAACATGGGGGAGTGCTGGGCGTCTCCCCGCGTTCGCCCCATGGCACGGTCTTCCAGTCACCGTCCCGGGTGCGGCGAGCGCCGACTACTCTAACCTTGCCCCCTTTCGTCCGGACGAATCGCAGGGGTACTGTCGGCCCGGCGACATGGTTGAACGCGCCACGTGTTCCTAACCGCCCTGCGCAAAACCCACCATGCGACTGATATCCCGCCGAACGGTCTGACCGATGATGTCTTCAATGGACTTGAATGCCATTGCGTGCAGTCCTGTTGAATTGATGGAGTGCGAAATTCATACTCACACCGGAATCTTGCGTTCGTAGTCGATGCCAATCGAACACACCAGGAGACCCGCCCCCATCGCGGCGAAGCACATCAACGCGAGGAAATATGAGCCGGTGTATTGAACGATTGCGCCGACCACGATCGGAATCGCCATCCCGCCGAGGTTTCCGCCGAAATTCAGCAAGCCGCCGAGCGCCCCGACCTTGTTGCGCGTAGCGAGCATCGCCGGAATCGACCAGTACAGCCCACCCCAGCGCAGGAAGAACAAGGTCGCCGACAGCAGGATGACAACCATCCTTGGACTAGTCGCATAGGCCACGCAAAACACCGAGATCGTGGCCACCACCCCGGCAATGCCGAACATGACGCGCATCACCAGGTTGGGCGCTGCACCGCTCGCAAGCCATTTGTCGGCGATAAAGCCGCCCACCACTTCGCCGACGAAGCCGCACAGAAATATCAGAAAGCTCGCATTGCCCATTTTCTGCAGGTCGAAACCATGGACCTTGTGCAGATAGGTCGGCATCCAGGTAAGGAGCCCGTAATAAAGTGTCGTGCAGCACATGAAGCCGAAAAACATCAACCACACCGACCGGAACCTGAAGAAATCAATCGATCGGCCTGACAGCTCCTTGGCCTCCTTGGCATGCTCCAGCGCCTGAGCTCGCTCAATATGGAGCGCTTCCGCCTCGTTGACGCCCGCATGCTCGCGCGGCTGATTCCTGATATACCGCCATGCAACCATGCCGCACAGGATCGTGCCGATGCCAGCGATCGCGAACGCGGAGCGCCACGAGTGCATGACCAGAATCAGCCATGCGATCAGTACCGAACCAAATGCCGCACCGAGCGGCGAGCCGCCATCCATCAGCGAAGCGCCGCGTACGCGCTCGTGTTGCGTAAGCCATGCGGCGTTGAGCGCGCCGCCGGCCGAGGCAACGGGGGCCTCGGCAACGCCGAGACCGATCCGCGTCATCAGCAGACCCGCCGAGCTGGTCGCAATGGCCGCCAGCGCCTGAAAGCCGCCCCAGAACAGCGTACAAAGCGCAAGGACGGCACGCGGTTTGAAGCGATCGACGAGTTGGCCGCCTGGGATCTGCATCAGCGTGTACGACCAGAAGAACGAACTGAGAATAAAGCCCTGCATCACGGGCGACAGCGAGAATTCCTTCGTGAGCAGCGGCATCGCGACCGATAGGGAGGCTCGGTCGATATAGTTCACCGTCACGAGCAGCAGCATGACCAGAAAGATTTTCCAGCGCACTGACGTCTTCGGCTGGGCGTACGCTGCCGACAAATCTATTTGTCTGCTCATTCGGGCTCCTTGCTATCGCATCTTATCCGTCTAATGAACCGAATGTAGGAGACCAATATTAATAAGCGATAATCGAAAGTGAGTCCATCGTCTGATAGAACTTCCCGATCATGCGCCTTTTCCTGCAGCAAATCGAAACGTTTGACTGGACCGCCTGTCTGGGCCGCTTTCATGCAGCGGCGCGCCACCAGCATCTGACGTAGCCGACGCGAGCGAGCAGCTTGTCCCTCATGCGCTCGAAGAAGGCGTCGGCGGTCAGGCCGCCGCCATAGTAGCCGATGCCGCCACACGCCCACGCTACTGCGCTCAGGACGCTCGTCGGCTTGATGTCGAGATGGAGGGCGTTGGTTGAAGTAGCTCGGCATCCACGAGATGAACACAAACAGCGTGTAGTTGACCGCGAACAGTCCGACGCCGAGCGCGAACGTGCTCGGACGCATCAGATAGCTGCGCAGGGGCATGCTGTCGTTGCCGGCTTCTGCGGGATGAATCGCGCTGCGGCTCGCTTCGATCATCTCGCGTTCCATTGCGCGGACGCAACGGCTCTCGGCCGGCCTGTCGGTCGCCAACAAACGCCATGCAACGAGCCTGAGCGCAGCGATGATCACGAATGAGGTGCGCCATCCGTACGCAACCGCGATCAGCCCGACAATCGGCCCGGCGATCGCGCGCTCCCAACGGTTTGACCGGAGAACGCGAAGCCGATCATCGTCGAGGTCTCGTGACGCGGAAACCAGTTGGTGGCCACCGACGAGCGCAAAGATGGAATAGTCGAAGAAGAAGCTGCTGAACACGATCTCCAGTTCCAAAGGCGAGAGGCTCAGTTCCTTGCTGATGATCGGCGCGACGCCGCCGAGTGCCGCGCGGTCCATGTAATTAATGGCGCCGGCGATGAACAGCAGCAAGGAGACGGCATAGCGATATCTACCGGTCTTCATTTGTCTCCAACCCTTTGGGAACCCATTCCATCGCTGTCAGGTAGTCGCGTGGCTTGATGAAGTTGCCGACTGGACAGCCGCCGCAGTAACCGCGATATCCGCCGCCGTTCCGCCAAGTGGTCCTTCGTCGCGAGAAGAGTAGGTTTTCCCGAAGCGCGAATCTACTCTACGGTGGGATATGCCAATGCCCCGTTAGCATAACTTGCTTATACGGGGGTATAAGCGGTTCTGTTGGATCATCGGTGCGATATGATTTGGGTCGACAAAACGAATCGCATGCTCAATGAAACGGACCCAGACCGGCGGCGGATAGACCGGCGTAGTGCCGGAAATCGGCAAGCTGCGTTCGACGTGGCGGGAGCTGTAAACGTGACTATGGTAGCCGGACTGAGGTCCACCGCGAAAGCGGTGGGGAGACCACCGGAGCCTACCGTGCGCGCGCCAGTTCTCAACCCTACCTTAGGGAGCCGTACCGCAGCAATGCGGTACGGCTACCCGACCAGGCCCATCGGGCGATCAAGCGACGCACGCGGCCCATGCTGGGGTTCAAGACTTTTAGTCCCGCGAGCCGAGCCTTTTTTCCGTATCAAGAACACCGAATGCCCCGGAGACTTCAACCATCTTTGTGTCGCCGGTAATGGTTCCGCTGGCTGCGTATCACTCAGGCGAAAGGATGTCCGCTTGCCGACGTGCGGCGTGACCGAAGATGAGGTAACGGTGTCGACGTGGTGCTGATGCCAAAGTAACGGTGCGCCGTAGTGTTCACACGCGTGCGTCGGTGCGCGCCCTGTCATCTTCACGCCTGGACGGCGACCATCCTTAAGCCGGGTGCAATGGAGGAGGTTTTGTCCCAGTAGGGCAGGATGGACGAGCAAACTCGATTGCTATGTATCGCTTATGAAACGATCGAGTAGAACTGCTGCGCGGCGGACAGTGGGACTTTGCCAAGGTCCTTCACCTGTCCTTTCTTGATTACGTGCATGACTTCGATGCCGCTCAGAATGACACGCGCGCAGTGAAAGTCCTTGAACCCGAGCATCGGTCCGGTGCGACGTTTGGTGGTCCGATGGTCCTGTTCCACCTCTTTGTTCAAATACTTGACCTGCCGAACTTTGCTGGGCGTCTCGCGCCCGGCGTTCACCGCATGAAGCGCCGCCAGATTGGAACCGCTTTTGTCGATGGTCACCGTCTCGGGTAAACCGATCTGACCAATTGCCTTTTCAAAAAAACGCCAGGCAGCAGCCTTGTCCACTTGGCTCTGAACAGAAAATCGATGGTGTTGCCGGCCTTTCCACTGCGCGATAAAGATACTTCGCGAGCCTTTGACCTTGATATTTTCATCCATGCGCCAGCTCTTGGCCACCGGGCGTTTGTGCTTGCGGAACATTTTTTCGAACAACGGTAACAGTTTGATCACCCACCTATGCACGGTCGAATGGTCGACGCCGATGGCGCGCTCAGCCATCATCTCCTCGAGATTCCGAAGACTGAACGAATAGGCCACATACGATCGCACGCACAGCAGCATCACATCCAGCGGATAATGAAGCCGCTTCAAAAGCTTGGCAATGCCTGCAGCAAGGGCCGCGTGGTCTCGCGATCTTCTTCATCGTGTGCCGAAGCAAAGTTAGTGCAGCCCGAACTTTACCGCGACATAATTATTGCGACAGAACCCCGTCCCTGATGGATGCGGGGCGAAATGCTCCAATTAACCTCGTCGCCTCAAATTGCCATTTCGATCGTCAATCATTGACTGCACCGGTCACCCCAATCATCCGGTCGTCGCGGCGAAGTATCAGGGACAAGGCAACCAGCACCGGTGCGATCGTCAAACCAGCAAAGAATATCGTGGCACGTTGAATACCCGCGAGTTGCACGGCAAAGGCAATGCCGCGTGATTCGTTCACGATACGGAGTGCCGTCCCTGGGCCCGCGGCCCTCGGTCAAGCACTTGTGCCCCCATCGACCTTCAGACTGGTGCCCGTTATGAACGCCGCATCGGGGCTTGCCAGCCAGGCGACAAGTCCCGCAATATCGTCGCCTGATCCGTACCGGCCCAGTGCAATTGAGCCCCGGATCTGGTCGGCCATCGGACCGTCGGCCGGATTCATCGCCGTGTCGATCCGTCCGGGCTGCACGTTATTGATCGTAATTTCCCGCGTGCCAAGATCCCTTGCCAGCGCGCGCGTCATGCTGGTTACCGCACCTTTCGTCGCGGCGTAGACGGACACACCCGGAATCGGCATGTAGTCGCTGCTGATGCTGCCGATATTGATGATCCTCCCGCCTCTTTCCATGAAGCGCAGCGATTCCTGAATGGCGACAAGCAGGCTCCTGACGTTGATGGCCAGCATCCGGTCGATATCTTCCAGCGGGAAGTCGTCGATCAGGCCGCGGCGGAACATCGCGGCGTTGTTCACCAGAATATCCAGTCCCCCGAAGCGTTTCGAGGTCGATCCGACCGCGGTTTTTACCGCTTCCGCGTCGGCACAATCCGCGCGAATTGCCACGCCCCGTCCCCCGGCGCGTTCGATGTCCTCGATGACGTGATCCGCGTCGGCACTCGAGTTCGAATACGTTATCGACACGGCCGCGCCATCGCTTGCGAGCCGTCTTGCGATGGCCGCGCCTATCCCGCGCGAGCCCCCGGTCACGAGCGCCACCTTGCCAGCCAGTTGTCCATCAGAAAAAGTCACGTTTGCTCCTTTCAATTGCATTCTCTGCTCGTTTCAGATCGGCTACGCTTGCCTCGTACATCGGCAGGCGGGAAGCATGGGCGAGCGCAAACTTCGGGCGAGAATTGCACTCCGACGCGCCTAGCGCCCACGCATTGATGGTCCCAAAACGGCCATAAGCAATGCACAGAGCTTGATCAGGACATCACCGGTCGATAAAGTAGCAGCAACTGGAGAGAAATGAAACTCGGTGGGCAGCATCGGCGTCATCCCCAGCACACTTGTCGCACAGATACCAGGAAAAACGGCAGTTGCCCACGCAGCGCCGCGTGTCATCGCCAGCACCACCGCAAAAAGTAATAGTTTGGCGCACCACAACGCCACAGCTTCTCGCCATGTTTTGGACACCCAAAGTTCCACAGGCAGCTCGATCAGCGCCCAACAAAACACCAGCCAAGCGGAGAGACTGGGCAAGATGTGATATCTACGTCGATCTGAGCGCCAGATGTCAAAGACGAAGAATCCTGCGATGTTTCTGCCCGCACTCCCGCTGAAGCTTCACTCCATAAAGTAGCTTTCATTTGTCATCTCACTCGGCCTCGGGAGCAGCACATTGCAGCGCATGCGTGAGAATCATTGCGTCGGCATTGGCCGCGACTCCGCGGATGCGAGCCGGATGAAAGACGTCGGCGCCGACCGCGATCTGGGCACCGGTCATGGCACAAACACCTCCGTGTCGCGCCTTGAAGCGACACCAGTGCTGGTCCTCATAGCGGCAACACGTCGGGTCGTACCACCCAATGGTCGCGGACGATTCCGTCAGTTCACGCACGTTAATCGTCACACAAGCCTGGAAACCTGGCGTATCCAAAGAGGCCGGACCGTACCGCCTTCCGGTGTAGCCTTGAGATCCGTGTGCGCTGATCATCTTTGTAGTGGGCGACGCATGGCTCTCCGCATTTCCGCACGCGCTACATCGGGTCAACAAGTCGAGAATCGTCGGCCAGGGGTCAGCTTTGGCGCTACCAGGATTCATGATTGTGGCTCCTTGAAGATGCGTCCGACGAGATAGAAAGGCAGATGAAGCATGCCGCACTGTAAATGCACGTTGCACCTACACGCTGCCGCGGCCCTGCGTGATGCAACGCGTTGCACTACCGTCGAACAGCGTCTGTCCCGCGTGCCTGAATGTCATGCGGCTTGGCTTCGGAATGGTCACGATTGTATGAACGTCATGGCCAGTGTTTGACGCAACTTCGAGTGAAACCGTTTCGTCAGGTTTCCAGCATAAAGCTGGAGCCTGCGAGACCTGTTCGTTAAGACCTCCGACTGGACAATCCACCTGGCGCCGTTGCGGTTCCATACGGATGTACTACGTTACCCGCGGGGCGGCGTATGTCTTGCACACTGCCTGCGTAAAGCTGCTTTGCTGTGCTACCGCCTGTGCGGGGACTGCATTGATCAACTGCTTTCCAAGAACAGGCGCATCGTCAACATTGAGACAATTGCGGTTGGCTAAACCAACAGCGAAGCCCCGTCCCCGTTTTTCACGCCAATTCAAGATATTCGACGCGAGTTGAGGGGCAATCAGTCCGGCACTGTCGCGAAGTAGTGATTCTTTTGACTGGAGTGATTGTCTCCGCACGACGTTGTCGCGGACAAGTTAAGCGGTGTGAAGCAGTGCTATTTGTTGTTGCAGACAGAGGAGCAGCGGATGGCGAACCCGTGCGCGCAGAGTTTGGCATGTACACGCGGCGCACTAGACGCTATGGGAGGGAAAGCCCGCGGGAGTTAAACGGGATTTCCAGACTTGTTTTCTCGGAAGGAGCGCGCAAAATGGATGCGACTTACACAGCCCTTCATGGGCAGAATACGACGGTGGGTGGCCGGCTGTACATGGCATTTGGACTGGGCGAGAAGAACTGGAAGCTCTCTCACTGGGTGGTGGCCAGCGCGCGCCCAGCCGGTTTACGGTCGCCGCAGGTGATACCACGGCGGTCCTCACCGCCATCGCCAAGGCGCGCTGCCACCTCACCGCCGACACACCCGTCTACAGCTGTTATGAGGCCGGCCGCCAATCTCATGGTGGATTCGGCCAGTATCGAGGTAAACTGGCGGGCCCGTCGCGCGAAGACCGACCGGCTCGACAGCGACAAGCTGCTTTTTGACGGTCGGGGCAGACATGACAAAGATGCCATCTCGACGACCGGCTCATGTCATGTTGGTGAAGGCACACTCTTCAAGTTTGGTGCAGCAGCAGGATTCAAAACAGAAACGGGATGCAAATGATTCCCAGATCCACTTCGTCCTCTGCCCTTTGCCCGAAACAGTCGTCTGACGCAACACACAGCAGATTTACCGAATCCGGATCGTACAGGCCATGCAGGTAACGGATTGGATACTCGCCAAATCCAGAAAATGGTTTGATACATGCAAATGAAGTCGCTGAAGTGTACGTGCCGCGGCGATCGGGGTTGTCGCAAATGACCGGGATCATTGGCGTCCTGAGCGTGAACATTGTGGAGAGCGTGCAACTGTCTGAAATCTTCGGTGACGAAGCAGCCCGCCAGGCGATGGCCGATTTTGGCGAAGCAGCAGATGACTTGCTCACGCGTTTGCTGGCTCAACATGCAGTGATTGACCAATATGGTTCTGCTGCCGATAGAAGATGGGCGGCATGCTTTCGTGTCCTTTCGGACGGCCTACCGCGAGATGCCAGGGAAGTGGCGGAGGCCATAGAGCACGCAGGGCGCAACCTGATCCGTGAGTCACTGCTGGCTGTATTCGGCGGCGCGACGGGCGCTCGCATAACCGCCGACTTGTCCGTATTCCTCATGTCCCCCGAAACAGGCGAGCGGGATGTAAAGGCATGCTGGACTCAATGGACCGAAGACCAGTTGAGGTCTCAACCCCAACGTCACGTTGCGGACCAGGCAGGATCTTCTACCGACGTGACAGCGATTCTGACGGACCGCTGCATACAGACATATCTGCAGCCGATCGTGCGCGTCAGCGATCGTGCGGTGGTTGGCTTCGAGGCCCTTTCCCGAGGTCCGGAGGGCTCACCTCTTGAACGCCCGGATAGGTTATTTGATGCGGCCTGCGCCGCCGGGCGTACCGTGGATGCGGAATTGTTGTGTGCCGAACTGGCTCTCGAGCGCACGAAAGACAAATTACCGCCAGACGCCTTCCTGACCATCAATTTGGGCCCGGATGCCTTGACCCTCGCGGCGGACAAGCTGGCGTTAGCCGGTAGACCGGAAGTGATGATCGAACTCACTGAGCACCTGCCCCTTAACGAAGCAGAGGGTTTTGTGGAAGTGGTCAATCGTTTGCGCACCTTGGGGATTCGGCTGGCTTTGGATGACACAGGATGCGGGTTTGCCGACTTCGACACCGTCCGCCTGTTGCGGCCGGACATCGTCAAACTTTGCATCACGGTGATACGCAACGCCGACAAAGGCTCGCACTTTATGGCCGCGATTCGTGAGTCAGCAGAGCGGCTCTGCAAGCTGGGTTGCCTGGTGCTCGCCGAAGGCGTGGAAAGAGAAAATCAGCATGCCGCATTGCAGGGTTGCAGTATCGAACTCGCCCAAGGCTGGCTTTATGGCAAGCCGGAGGCCGTCGAGTCTGTCCTACGTTGAACGTCTGATTGCGTGGCACCGCAAGACAATCTGGAACGGCCGCGAGAGCCGAACGGCCTGCCGGACGCCGGTATGAACGATTCGACGAAGATCCAGGAACCCTGTCCGAGTGACAAAGCAACGGCAGAAAACCGCCGTACAGCTGCGAAATAGGATAGTCAAAGTCAATTAACGAAGGTATTGCAATATAAAAAGATTATCAAAAGGGCTTTTTGTTGTTATTATTAGACCTGAACAGAGACGGCGCGCCGCGCAGGGTTGCTTGGCCCGCAACGGCCCAGACAAGTCAAGGCTACGTCAGCACACGGGGAACCCATGAACACAAACAAGAAGACATTGAGCATTCGGGCGCGGTTGATCGCAGGGTTCGGCGTGGTTCTCATTGCGCTCGTCGCGCTGACGATCATCGCGATCAGCCGGGTCGAGATGGTTCGGGCGCGGCTCGACGACATCATCGACGTGAACGGCGTAAAGGAACGTTACGCGATCAACTTTCGCGGAAGTGTTCACGACCGCTCTATCGCGGTGCGTGATGTAACGCTTGTATCCGCGGCGGAACTGCCTTCAGTCATCGATCACATTCATGCGCTCGCGAGCCAGTATCAAGAATCGGCAGGCCCGCTCGCGAAGATCTATGCCGAACGTACCGATATCACAGCCGAGGAACGGGCGATCTATGCACGGGTCAACGCCGCGCGGGAGCGAAGCCTGCCGCTGATCCTGCAGGTGATCAGCCTGCAGCAGGCGGGCGACGTGGAGGGCGCGCGCAAGATCCTGCTCGATGATGCGCGTCCCGCGCTTGTCGAATGGCTTGCCGGAATCAACGCGTTAATCGACTATCAGGAGCACCTCAACCAGCAGGAAAGCGCCGAGGCGCGCAAGATCAGCACCGATTTTCGCTGGTTGATGAGCGTGCTGACGCTGCTCGCGTGCGGGGTTGGCATCGCCATCGTCTACGCGACCGTGCGCAACATCACCCAGGCCCTCGGGGCCGAGCCTGGCGACGTGGTGGAGCTGGCCGAGTCGATCCGCGCGGGCAACCTCGCGCGCCGAATCGAATTGCGGCGTGGCGATACGTCGAGCGTGATCGCCGCGATGGCGCGCATGCAGCAAAGGCTCGCCGAAATCGTCACCCAGATGCGCGACGCCGCGCAGGGCGTCGCGGCCGCCACGGAGCAAATCGCGTTGGGTAACGCCGACCTGAGTACGCGCACCGAACGGCAGGCCGCCGAGCTCGAACAGGCGAGCGGCGCGCTCGAGGAGTTCGACTCCAGCGTTGCGGCCAATGCCCAAAGCGCGGGCAACGCCGACGAACTGGCAAAGCATGCTTCCGCTACCTCAGCTCAGGGTGGCACCGTGGTGGGTCAGGTCGTGAACACGATGCGCGCGATCAGCGAATCGTCAAACCGCATTGAAGACATCATCTCCGTCATCGATTCGATCGCATTCCAGACTAATTTGCTGTCGTTGAATGCCGCAGTCGAAGCGGCGCGGGCCGGTACTGAAGGTCGCGGCTTCGCGGTCGTCGCCAGCGAGGTGCGCATGCTCGCACAGCGCAGCGCATCTGCGGCGAAGGAGATCAAGGAACTCATCGGCGCGAGCAGCGCGCGGATTAACGAGGGGGAGCGGCAGGTCGACGCGGCGGGCACGACGATCACCAACATTGTCGAAGCATCGCGGCGCGTGACGCACATCATGGAAGCGATGCACCAGGCTTGCCGTGCGCAGACCCAGCAGATCGGCGAAGTACGTGGTGTGATCGGGAACCTTGAGCAAAACACGCAGCAAAACGTGACGCTGGTGCAGCAGTCGGCCGCTGCGGCGCAGACGCTGAAGGAACAGGCGCAGGGTTTACTGGACTCGGCGCAGGTATTCACTCTCCCGTTTCACACGCATTGAACGAGCCGGTCGTTAATATCTGGCGGAGACGTACTGTGGCGCGGCGGTTTTGTCGCACTAAGGTGTTGAGACAAGATTCGCGTCCAAACATGGATGACGACCAAGATGGCTAAAACGGAGAAGACGGCGCCCACGACGTTGCCACCGGGTTTTGGTAAGGTCCTGAAGCGACTTCACCATCCACTGGACGGTGCGACACGTGTCGCCGTCCGCCGCGCGTCAAGCGGCAGGTAATTGCGTACCTGATCCGAAGGCTGAGTAGCACGAGCAACGAGCGGATCCGGTTGGTGTGCGCGGTACGTTCCTGCCGCAGGCGTTCGAGTTCGCGATGCAGGCGCCGGTCGTCTTCCTGCTCAGGCGTTGGGATACGTGCCACTGCCCACACCCGGCGCTCGCCGGTGTGATAGCGCATGAGCATGGACAGCAGCTTGTCGCTGTCGAGCCGGTCGGTCTTCGCGCGACGGGCCGCCGGTTTAACTTGATACCGGCCGAATCCACCGTAAGCGACTCGGCTGGGCCAGTCCTTCATTCGCGCGCGCGTGAGGCATGATGGTGCCGTCGTGGTGGAATTCGTATAGATCACGGGGGATCGTGTCCATGATCGGCGATCGTGGACACGATCCACGCAAATCTATCCAGATCTACCCGGTTAAGGGTGTAGGCGGAGTGGCCGGCTTCAGTTTGTCGGCCACGTTCCAGGGCAGCAATTCGTCGATGCGTGAGATCTTGTGACCAGCGATATGGGTCAGGACGTATTCCAGATAGGCGCGCGGGTTGATCCCGTTGAGCTTTGCCGACCCGATCAAGCTATACATCGCGGCGGCTCGCTCGCCCCCGCTGTCGGAGCCGACGAACAGATAGTTTTTGCGTCCGAGCGCGACACAGCGCAGCGCGTTCTCGGCAAGCACGTTGCTGATCTCGACTCGACCGTCCTCGCAATAGAACACGAGCGCCGCCCAGTGGTTCAGCGAGTAGTTGATTGCTTTTGCGAGCGCGGACTTCGTCGATAGCGTCGCGAGTTTCACCCTGATCGTCGCTTCGAGCTTCGCGAGCAACGGCTTGCTCTTTTCCTGCCTGAAGCGCAGACGCTCGTCAGGCGCCTTGCCGCGGATGTCGGCTTCGATGCTGTAGAGTTCGCCGATCATCTCGAGCAGTTGCTGGGTATCTGGAGTCGGTGTGCGCGCGTGAACATCGAAGATGTACCTCCTCGCGTGATCCCAGCATGCCGCTTCGTGGATCTCGCCGCTCGCATACAGTTGATCGAAACCGGCGAAATGTTATGCATAACATTTCGCCGGCTATGTTGCGTCCAAATTTATGTGGTGGCGCCCAATCGTCGCCAAGGAAACGGGCGCATTCCCCGTCTATTGACGTGACATAGATTTCGGAGCTTTGTGACCTTCCAACCATCGTTCGGAGGTCTGTCATGCCCAAGAAGCCAGCCCCTGCAAAGGCCGAAGGTAATCGCCATCGCGAGGCGCCGTTTCCGGAGGAACGGGAGCGATATCTTCGTCACTGTGCCGAGTCGGGTGCAACGCCCGGGTCGCTGTGTATAAAAAGAAATGAGCTCATCTGGATCGCTCGCCTTCTACCCGCGACTGCATCGGAAGGAGTCGATATCAGTGTGTTGAATGAGATCGTCCGCAAGCGCGCATCAATGCATACGGGCGTCACGACGGCGTACCGCATGATCGTAGCCGCCAGGCCGTGGTTACGATTCCTCGGGTGGTGGCGTGAGCCAGCCGTCACTCTTCCATTTCAAGGCAATCTTGACAGTTACATCAAATGGATGCGCGATGAGCGAGGGTTCACCGCTTCCACGGTCGGTCAGTGGCAAAGCAAGACCAGGCAGTTTCTTCAGTGGTGCGTTGACTCTGATCGTCGCCTTGAAGATCTGCAGCCAGACGATATCGACGTCTACTTCATTCAGAATGCGTCGCGTTGGGGGCGGGTCTCGATGAGGGGCGTAACGGGTGCCCTCCGAGTATATTTGCGTTACGCGGCCACGCAAGGTTTATGCGACTCACGCCTTGCCACGGCGCTACGCTCGCCACGTGTCTACACGCAGGAATCGCTTCCATGTGCACCTGGATGGACCGACGTGCAACGGATCCTGGCAACTACCGAGACCGACAAGCCCGCTGACATCCGAAACCGCGCGATTCTGATGCTCTTATCGATCTACGGCATGCGACGCGGGGAGGTCGTGGCCTTGCGCCTTGATCAGGTGAACTGGGCTGGGCGAACGCTGCATGTGTTTCGCCTGAAACGCCGGCAGCCGCAGGTCTATCCGCTGTTGCCGACGGTCGCCGAAGCACTGGCTCGCTATATCGATACTGTTCGCCCAAAGACTTCTGCGCCGGAGATATTTCTCGGACTGTATGCGCCCCAGCGGCCGTTGACCCCGCAGGCCGTATTCGACGTGGTCAATGACAGGTTCAAAGCGCTGGGAATCAACGCAAAGCATTGTGGCCCGCACGCATTGCGCCACGCTTGTGCTGTACGTCTTATCGACCAGGGTTTAAGTTTCAAGGAGATCGGTGATCACCTCGGCCACCAAAGTGCATCTGCCACGATGACTTATGCCAAGGTCGATATGCGCGCGCTACGCGAAGTCGGCGACTTCGATCTGGGAGATCTGTCATGGAACTGATCGACGTGGTGACAGCATACGTCGCAATGCAACGGTCGTTGGGCTTGCGATTTGAAGCTGCCGACCGACTGTTGCGGCAGTTTGCTCATCAGATGGGGAGTGTCGGCATTGCCGACGTCTCGCCGGATGCCGTCGTGGAATTTCTACAAGGAACAGGCCCGCTCACAGCCACTTGGCGGCTCAAATACAACGTGCTTGCAGGCCTGTACCGGTTTGCCATCAGCAGGGGATATAGCGAGACATGTCCGCTTCCCGCAAACGTGCCGACTCTGCCTCCGCCCCAAACCCCTATGTGTACTCAACCGGAGAGCTCCGCCGCTTGATCGATGCGACGCCTCTGCTATACAACTACCGTAGTACGCAGCAGGCATCTATGTATAGGACATTGATTCTCCTGCTGTACGGCAGCGGTTTGCGCATCGGCGAAGCGCTTCGCTTGACCATTCTGGATGTGGACTTGATCGACCGTGTCATCGTCGTACGCGACACGAAGTTCTTCAAGAGTCGTCTGGTACCAATTGGGCAACGGTTGTCGACGGAACTGGCCGTGCATATCGAGCGCCGTCGGGGCCTGCCGATGCCCGAGGGAAATGATTCACGCCTGTTCGCGTCACGCACCGGGCAGAGGTGGTCGTATTCGCAAGTCATTACCCTGTTTCAGCGCCTGCGCCAGATGGCTAGAATCGAGTGTCCCGAGGGAGAGTTGCATCCGCCACGGCTGCATGACTTGAGGCATACCGCAGCAGTACATCGAGTAGTCGCATGGTATCGCGATGGCAAGGATGTGCAGCGCCTACTCCCGCGACTAGCGACCTACCTGGGCCACGTCGAGATCAAATCAACGCAGCGATATCTGCGCATGACACCCGAGTTGCTCGAGGAAGCAAGCCGGCGTTTCGCACAGTACGCGCAGTGCGGAAGTTTTCCAGCTAGTTGTCGCCTCGACGTTTTGAATTCAGGCTGCTTTTAATTCCTGGTTACGAGGTCGCCGAATGTCGAGGTCGGCTCAGCACGATCGGGATTCAGATGCACGACATTAACGCGCTGCCAGTCCCGCGTGGCACCTTTCCATCGTAGCGGATGACGTTCGCGCGCAACCTCGTAGAGCGCCTTGCGGCGCTCAAGGATGTCATGTGTTGTGGCGCGCGGTCGACGAGCATGGTGCCGAACTCGACGTGCTGGTGCAAAAGCGTCGCGACAAGGCCGCGGCAAAGCGCTTCTTTCGGCGGGTGCTGCGTTCAAACCCGGTGCCGCGCAAAATCGTTACCGAACAACTGCGCAGTTATCCGGCGGCGAAGGCTGATATTCCTGAGCTCGCTCAGGTAGAGCACGTTTTCGTCAAAGCGACCGCACGCGTAAACAACCGCGCCGAGAATAGCCACCAGCCAACCCGTAGGCGCGAACGCCAGATGTGTGGCTTTCGCGATGCGCGTCGCACGCAGGCTTTTTTTCATGCTTCGGCCGATCCGTCAGCACTTCGCGCTTCCAAGACATCAGATGAACGCCGCACATCATCGCGCCATACTAAAAGAACGCCTCGGCAATTGGCATGGTTGGACTGTCTCTGCCGCAATCGAGACAGTTATCTGATAAGGATAACTACGCGTATGCCGCATAGTTGGCCTACAGCCGCCAACTTGACAACGCCCGCCCGTCGTGCCGGTGCCGCATGGGCGTATGAGTGTGCATAGGACACGTAACGCGGGCTTCATAAGTCAGGAGTGTGAGGGTCGGGCTCTTACGGGCTGCGGTCGGCTAGATTACGGCAATGTTATCTGGCGGTCTTATGGCAGCCGCGATGCGGCAAAGAGGACGGGCGCGGCGATGCGTCGCGACGCTTGGATAACAGAACGGTAATCCGCGGGTCAGTGCTCCGACAGCTCGAATGACAAGAATGGGAAGCGTGGTTCAGGCTACTCATTTCTTGCTCATATCCGGAGAGACATCATGAAACTGCTTACCGCTATTGCCGTTGCCGCCCTCAGCCTGCCATTCGGCGCGAATGCCTTTGCTCAAACTACCTCGTCAGGATTGACGCGGGCCGAAGTGATGGCGCAGTTGCAACAGGCACAGGCCGAAGGGCTGGTGCCCACGCGGAGCAGCGACTATCCGCCGTTGGAGGCCACGATTGCGCGAAACCGTGAGATCTACGCGATCCAGCACGGCACGGATCACGCGGGTGAGACGGGAACGGCGGCAGCGGCCGCCGCTCAAACGGAGCCGACGTCGGATTGACCTGAGGCTGGAGCGCTGACGGCCCCGCCGGCGGCCCAATCAACGCCGCATCGATGAGGTTGGACACCCGCCGGCGACAGATTGCCGAACATGTCGTTGTTCCGAAAAGCGCGGTGCGACGGCGTGAAGCTGTGCTGGTTCAGGAAAAGATCGCTTCGATATCCGGCGACGCGTCCTTCACCTCGTCGAAGTTCAGTGTCGCTTCGATATGCTGCAGGTGTGCCTGCATGCTCGCCGCAGCCTTTGCTTCGTCATGAGCTTCAATTGCATCGATCAGATCACTGTGCTCGTGATGCGGGCACGCCGGCGCATTGGGCTTGTCGTAAAGCGTGATGACGAGACACGTCAACGGCGCGAGTTCGCGCATCATCCGCAAGAGGATTTCGTTGCCGATCATCTCCGCGATCAGCACATGAAACTCGCCTGACAGCCGGATGATGGCGGGCCGGTCATTCTGCTTGCGCGCGTCGCTTTCCTGTCGCACGTGCTTGCGTAACGCACGCACTTGCGCCGACGTCGCGGTGCGGCTCAATAGCCTGGCCATTTCCGGCTCGATCATGCTCCGCGTGATAAATACGTCTCGCGCCTGCTGGACGCTCGGGCTGGCGATAAAGGCTCCGCGGTTCGGCACCAGTTCGACCAGCCCCTCATGCGCAAGCTTGTTGAGCACTTCGCGAATCTTGGTGCGGCTGACGCCCGAGACTTCCGCGAGCCGCTCCTCAATCAATTTTGTACCGGGCGCAAGGCGATGCTCAAGCACCGCCTTCTGAATGCGGCCATAGATTTCCTCGTTCGTAAACGGCGCCTTGGGCGCGGCAGCTTTACTGGCAGGCATGGAGGAGGCTCGTTCAAAGGGCTTCACGCAACTGGGAATAGATTGATGATAGAGCAATCATGAGCGTTTTTGTACACAAAATTTTGATCAAACGCTCGCATCGAAGCCCTGTTCTGGCCGGCGACTCCAGTTTTTTGCATACAACTGCCTCATCCGCCCTATCGGAGCCTGACAGCTGAAGATGTCTTGAGCAGGCAACTTTTTGGCTGATTGACAACCCTTGTTTGGTGCCAATGATTCGATGTTGGTGCGCCTGCGCACCATCTTCATGCGAGCGTGCATAGGCACCGTACGCCATGATCTATCGCCGTTTGCTCTGAGAAGATACTCAGAAAGCGGTCGTTTCGACTGGCGAAGGCGCATCCAGAATTGCATACAACAATGACTATATTGCGTACAAACGCGTAGCTTTATGTTGGCATAAAGATTGCGTTGTGGGAGTCAGCAAGCATCTTTTCCGGGCGCGGCCCGCCAGAAGCTACCTTGATATGGAAATCATGACGCAACGCACTCTGATTGGCATGTTGACCCCGTCTTCCAACACGGTTCTCGAACCGGTCACTTCGGCGATGCTCGCGGGCCTGCCCGACGTCAGCGCGCATTTCGGCCGCTTTCGGGTGACCCAGATCGCACTGTCCGAACAGGCGCTGGCCCAGTTCGACGACGAGGAAATTCTTGGCGCGGCAGCGTTGCTCGCCGACGCGAAGCTGGACGTAATCGGCTGGAACGGGACATCGTCGGGCTGGCTTGGGTTTGAGGCAGACGAGCGTCTGTGCCGCAGCATCACGGAACGCACCGGCATTGCCGCTTGTACCTCGGTGCTCGCGCTCAACGAGATTTTCGCCATGACGGACGTGCGTCGCTTCGGTCTGGTCACGCCCTATCGCGACGACGTGCAGGCAAAGGTCATCTCGACGTATGGCAGCGCGGGCTTCGAATGTGTCGGTGAGCGTCATCTGAACAAGCAGGACAACTTTTCGTTTTCGCAAGTCAGTGCGGAGACGTTGCGTGAGATGGCGCGTGAAGTCGCAAAGAGCAAACCCGACGCGATTACGGTTTTCTGCACCAATTTGCGCGGCGCGCCGCTCGCTGAAGAGCTCGAAGCCGAACTCGGCATTCCGGTGTACGACACCATCTCGACGGTGGTCTGGAAAGCGCTGCGGATGAGCGGCATCGATACGCGGTGCGTCACCGGCTGGGGCAGCCTTTTCCGGGAGGTCGCATGAGCGACGCGGCGGCCTTCGACCTCGTGATCCGCAACGCGGATATCGCCACGGCGGCCGACCGCTTCACCGCCGACATCGGCGTATGCGACGGGCGCATCGTCGCGCTGGGCAGCGGACTGCCTCGGGGCGCCAGCGAGATCGATGCAGGCGGCCGCCTCGTCACTCCAGGCGGCGTGGATAGCCACTGCCACCTGGATCAGGAGACCGGCGACGACAGCGTGATGGCCGACGACTTCCTGAGCGGCACGGTTTCCGCTGCCTGCGGCGGCACCACCACGGTGATTCCGTTTGCGTGCCAGCAGAAGGGAAAAACGCTGCGTGCGGCGATCGACACGTACCACCGACGCGCCGATGGCCGCGCGGTGATCGACTACGCCTTCCATCTGATCGTCACCGATCCCACCCCGCATGTGCTCGCACAGGAGCTGCCGCAACTGATCGAAGAGGGTTATACGTCGTTCAAGATCTATATGACGTATGACGCGCTCAAGCTGAACGACCGTCAGATAATCGAACTGCTCGCGTTGGCCCGCATCCACGGCGCCATGGTGATGATTCATGCCGAAAACGCCGATTGCATAGCGTGGCTCACCGAGGCGCTGCTGGAGCAAGGCATCACAGCGCCGATCGGGCATGCGCTGTCGCGCCCGATGCTGGTCGAGCGCGAAGCGACGCATCGCGCCATCAGTCTCGCGCAACTGGTCGACACGCCCGTGCTGATCGTGCACGTCTCCGGCCGCGAAGCGATTGAACAGATTCGCTGGGCGCAAGGACATGGGCTCGCGGTTTACGCCGAGACATGTCCACACTATCTGCTGCTGACCGAAGACATGCTCGAAGATGGCCCTCGCGGCTATCAATGCATCTGCAGTCCGCCGCCGCGCGACGAAGCCAATCGCCAGGCCGTCTGGGACGGTCTGGTGAACGGCACGTTTCAGGTGCTCTCCTCCGACCATGCGCCGTTCCGCTTCGAAGGTCCGCACGGCAAGCAGGTGGCCGGCGAAAACCCGCGCTTCGATCAGGTGCCCAACGGCATACCGGGTCTCGAGACGCGCATGGCCTTGCTGATGTCCGAAGGCGTGATGAACGGACGCATCGACATTCACGCCTTCGTCGCATTGACCGCAACGAATGCCGCGAAGCTCTATGGCCTTTATCCCCGCAAGGGTTCGATCGCAATCGGCGGCGACGCCGATCTGGTGATCTGGGATACAGATCGTGCCTTCACGCTCACCAACGATGCGTTGCACCACAACGTCGACTACACCCCGTACGAGGGTTGGCAGATGAAAGCGTGGCCAGCGCTGACGCTATCGCGCGGCGAGGTAGTGTGGGACGGCATGCAGCCCAACGGCACGCACGGCCGCGGCGAGTTCCTGCCGGCCTTGCGCCCGCAACTGGCGCAGCCGCATCGGCCGTTGAACCCGCGCATTGACGCTCACCGGGTCCTGCCGCGCTTTGCCTTTCCCGCCGTCTATCGCGAGTAGGAGTGCCTTTGCGGGCTCGCGCGGAACGCGCGGTGCTTTTCGGCACCTTCGGCGCCGCTTTACACCCTGTCTTTATAGCGAACGAATTGTGATTTTCCCTGGAGAGTCTGATGTCCGAACGATTTTCGCGTCGCCAATTCCTCCAACGTGCTGGCGCGGGTGCAGCCCTGTTGTCGATCGGCCTGCCCCGCTTTGCGATGGCCGCCGGGCTCACGCTTGACGACATCAGGAAGGCCGGCGTGCTGCGCATCGGCTGCGAAGCGACCTATCCGCCGCTGACGTATCGCGACACGAGCGGCGCGATGATCGGCTACGACGTGGATCTGGCCAACGCGTTTTGCCGCAATCTCGGCGTCAAGGCGCAGTTCATCGACACGGTCTGGTCGGGCGTGATTCCATCGCTCTACACAAAGAAGTTCGATCTGGTGATGAGCAGCCTGAGCTACACGGCCGAGCGCGAAAAGCACGTGGACTTCTCCGTGCCTTACGTCGAGGCCTCGCAGGCATTACTGATTCGTGCGGCGGATCAGAAGAAGGTCACCAGCCTCACCGGCATGAACGGCAAGGTGCTCGGACTCAAGCTCGGCTCGCCCGGTCAGATACTCGAGCCGAAACTCGATGCCCAATTGAAAGCAGCGGGCGGCACGGGTTTCAAGCAAGTGAAAACCTTCGACGACCATCCGGCCGCCTATATCGCACTGGCAGAAGGCAAAGTGGACGGCGTGCTCAACACATTGCCGACGCTTGCGCTCGTCCTGAAGAATGCGCCAGGCAAATACGCCATCGTCAAGGGCATCGGCGCGGATAACTGGGCGGGCATCGCAGCACGTACGGATGACACCGCGCTGATCGGCTTTATCGACCAGCAACTGCACATGTTCAAAGCAGACGGCACGTTGCATACGCTGCAGCAGAAGTGGTTTGGTTTCGACATGAACTTGCCGGATGCGATTCCGGTGCTGTCCTGAGAGCGCGGCGTCCATGGACTGGAGCATTATCGTCATGGCGTTGCCGATCCTCGCGGTCGGCCTGCTCGCCACGCTCAAGGTTTGCCTCGCAGCCATCGCGATTGGCATCGTGCTCGGCTTCGCGCTGGGTTTCGGTGCGCTCAGCCGCTTCAGGGCGGTTCGCATCGCCGTACTGGCGTATGTCGATTTCGTGCGCGGCACACCGCTGCTCGTGCAGATCTTTCTCGTCTATTTTGCGCTGCCCGTCATCGGCATCAACTTCAACGAGTACTGGGCCGGCGTCATCGCGCTCAGTCTGAACGCGGGCGGCTTCATCTGCGAAATCGTACGCGCCAGCATGCAGTCGGTCGATCGCGGCCAGACCGAAGCCGCGCAATCCATCGGCATGCGTCACGGCCAGATCGTTCTGCACGTGCTCTTTCCACAAGCGTGGCGGCGCATCCTGCCGCCGCTCACCAACGAACTGATCTCGCTAATCAAAGGTTCGGCGCTGCTGTCTGCGATCTCCGTGTATGAGCTCACGCACGCCGGTCAGGAAATCATCGCAACGTATTTTTCACCGTTCGAGATTTTCCTGCTGATCGCCCTCTACTACTACGCGTTGATTTCGGCGCTGGCGTGGCTGTCGCGCTACCTGGAGCGGCGGCTGCCGCAATACTGACTTCATCAGCTCGGGTTCCACCATGTCTTCCACCGTTACCGCCTCTGACCTGCCCGCAGCGTCCGCCATGGACGCCGCCACGCGCGTCGTGCATGAACGCGCAGCTGCACCGCTGCTGTCCATAGAAGGACTGCACAAGCGCTTCGGCGACAAGGTCATTCTGCCCTCCGTCTCGCTGGAGGTCGGGCACGGCGAGACCGTGGTTCTGATCGGGCCGTCGGGTTCGGGCAAGACCACGCTCCTGCGCTGTCTCAACTTCCTGGAGAGGCCGGACGGCGGCACGATCCGCCTTGGCGGCCAGCGTATCGGGCTGTCGGAACACGGCCGCGCGCTGCCCGAAGCCGAACTGGCGCGCCAACGCAGCCGCTTCGGCTTCGTGTTTCAGCGCTTCAACCTGTTCGCGCATCTGAGTGCGCTGGATAACGTCGCCGCCGGCCCGCAGCGTGTGCTGGGACTCTCGCGCGATGCGGCCCGCGCCCGCGCACAAGTTGCGTTGGAAAAAGTCCACCTCGCGCAGCACGTCAACAAGCGGCCCGCGCAACTCTCGGGCGGCCAGCAGCAACGCGTGGCGATTGCCCGCGCGCTCGCGATGGAGCCGCAGATGATCCTGTTCGACGAGCCGACCTCGGCGCTCGACCCGGAACTCGTCAACGAAGTGCTCGACGTGATGCGCGATCTCGCCGCGGCCCGAATGACGATGATGGTCGTGACACACGAAATGAGCTTCGCGCGCAACGTCGCGCATCGGGTTGTCTTCATGGATGTCGGCACGGTCGTCGAACAAGGTACGCCCGGCGACGTCTTCGGCCGTCCGCGCGAAGAGCGCACCCGGCGTTTCCTGAAGCACCTGCACACCTGAACCGAACCGGACCACCTGACTGATGACTGTCCCACCTATCGAGCTTGACCTCGACCTTTTGCTGCACGGCGCCACCGTCGTGACGATGGACCCGGCTCAACCGCTGCTGAACGACGCGGCCATCGGCATACGCGGCAACCGCCTCGCTTTTGTCGGCCGCGCGCAGGATCTGCCTGTGCAGACACGCGCGCGGACCACGCGCCGGCTTGCCGGACGCGTCATCGTGCCCGGCTACGTGAACGTCCATACCCACGCCATTCTGACAATGGTGCGCGGCGTCGCCGAAGACCTGGGCTTCGCGCCCGCCTACACACCAGGGATTCCGCACGGTCATGACGTGCGCCCGGACGAAGCTATCGCGCTGGCGCGTCTCGGCGCACTCGAAGCGATGCTGTTCGGCTCGACGCTGATCAACGACAGCTACGTCCACGCAGACCTGACGATGGAAGCCATGGCCGAGCTCGGCCTGCGTGTTTATTCATGCGGCCGCCTGCACGACGTCGATTTTTCCGGCGTCGCGGACGGGCGTTGGGAATACCATGCCGCGACCGGCGAGCGCACGCTCAACGACGCGCTGGCGCTCGCTGGCCGCTGGCATCGCAAGCACAACGGGCGCACCGGCGTCCAACTCGCCGTTCACGCGCCCGACACCTGCTCCGACGACTTTCTGCGTCTGATTGCCGACGCAGCACGCACGCATGATCTGGGCGTGACGACTCATCTCGCGCAAAGCCGTACCGAAGTCAGCGTGGTGAAGCAGCGTTCCGGTAAAAGCCCCGCGCAGCTGCTCGACGAGGTCGGACTGCTCAACGAAAGGCTCGTGGCGGCGCACTGCCTGTATCTGGACGATGAGGACATTGCACGCGTCGGACGGGCTGGCATCACGGTAGCGCACATCCCCAAGGGCAACGCGACGGGCGGCACGATGGCGCCCACGCCGCGTCTGCGCGGCGCGGGCGCGCGCATTGCATTGGGCACCGATAACATGCACGGCGATATGACCGAGGTCATGCGCTGGGCGCTGGCCATTGCGCGCATCCAGTTGGGCGAAGTCTCGGCGGACTGGCAGCCCGCCGATGCGCTCGCCATGGCGACGTGCAACGGCGCGCAGGCCATGGGCCTCGGCGACGAACTCGGTTGCCTCAAGACGGGCTGGCTGGCAGACCTCGCCGTGTTCAATTTCCAGCGCGCGCATCTGACACCGCACCCCAATCCGTTGGGCACGCTGGTGCATACCGGCCTTGGGCGCGATGTCGAGACGGTCATCGTGGACGGGGAGATTGTGGTGGACGGCGGCGCCCCCACCCGTTGCGACGCCGATGCCGTGATCGCCGCTGGAAAGCACGCCGCCACGCAACTATGCAAGAGGGCAAGCGCATGAGCACCCCGCACACTGTCGTTTCACAGTCGAAGCACAGCGCAGCGGGCGCCCAACTTGCAGCTTCGCAGGCACGCACCTCGCAAACCGGTGCCGCCGTGCAGATGCGCGGCATCCGGCATCGTTTCGCCGCCGTGCCGGTGATCGAAGACGTCACACTTGAAATTGCCGCAGGCGAACTGGTTGCGTTGCTCGGCCCGTCGGGCTGTGGCAAGAGCACTTTGTTGCGCATCCTTGCCGGTCTGCAAGTGCAGTCCGAGGGCGAAGTGCATATCGGCGGGCAACGCGTGGACGGCCTTGCGCCACGCCAGCGCGGCGTGGGCATTGTCTTCCAGAACTACGCGCTGTTTCCGCACATGACGGTCGCCGCCAACGTCGCCTACGGTCTGGAAGCCAACGGCGTCGCGCGTCGTGATGCCGCTCGCAAGGCGCTGCAGATGCTCGAGATGGTGCGCATGGAAGCATTTGCGAAACGCTATCCGCGCGAGTTGTCGGGCGGTCAGCAGCAACGCGTGGCACTGGCCCGTACGCTTGCCGTCGAGCCGCGCATCCTGCTGCTCGACGAGCCTTTTGCGGCGCTGGACAAAAACCTGCGGCTCGATATGCAGATCGAAATCCGCCGTCTGCAGCGCGAATTGAACATCACGACCGTGATGGTGACGCACGATCAGGAAGAGGCCATGAGCATGGCCGACCGGGTCGCGGTGCTCAATCGCGGGCGGCTCGAACAATACGACCCGGCGGTCGCGATCTACGATCAGCCCGCAACCCCCTTCGTCGCCACCTTCGTCGGCACGGCGAATCTGCTGCCGGTCACCTTGCGCGTGCACGGCGACCAGTGCCTGGCAACCTTCGACGATGGCGCCGTGCTGACCGTTGCTGAGCCCGGCCCGTGGCGCGACGCCGGCGCGGCGCTGCTGGCGGTTCGCCCCGAGCAATGGGCGTGGCAGTTGCCGCAGCCCGGCGCCAGCGCGCGTCAGCTACTGGCTACAGTGCAACTGGCGATGCCGATCGGTCCCACGCTGGTGGTCGATCTGCAGACCGATGCCGGACAGACCGTGAAGATTTCCGTGCCGCGCGCAGAGGGTGCCGACTTGCGCCCGGGCATGCGCGTCGCGCTCGATTTCAAGCCGGGTGCGCGGGTGCGCACGTTCAAGGCGGCGCAACCCAGTACCGCAGGTGTTTAGCGCATGGGCACGATCGTCCAGGTGCAATGTGCCGCCCGCTTCGTTATCGCGGGTTCATCCTGTTTAACTACCCATCCAGAGGTTCTATGTCGCTGATCGATCACCAACGTCGCAAGCTCCTGCAACTGATGGGAGCAGCGGGAACTGTCGGCCTGTCGCTCGGCAGCCCGCTTGCCATGGCTGCGTCCGCATCGCTCGCCGCCACCACGTTTCCCGGTGCGTGGGAAGAGTCGCAACGCAAGATCCTGTTGCCCGCGTTTCGCAAGGCTGCGGGCGTGAGCGCCGTGCTCACCGCATCGCAAGCGGTCGACACGCTGACCAAGCTGGTGGCCGCGCGCAACAACCCGCCGTTCGACGTGGTCATGATGGACGAGGGTCCCTACCTGCAGGGCATCGCGCAGGGCTTGTTCGAACCCATTCCGGCAGCCCGGGTGCCGAACCTGGCGAATCTGCCCGCGCACTTCGTCGACCCGAAGGGTCTGGGCGTCTATGTGTCCGCGCAGGTCTATGGCATCGCGTACAACACGGAGCGCGTGAAGACCGCGCCGAAATCCTGGAATGATCTGCTCAAGCCGGAATTCAAGGGCCGCGTCGGCCTCGTGAGTCTCGACTCCACCTTGGGCACGGTATGGATGGTGGCGCTCGCCAAAATGCTGGGCGGCGACGAGGATCACATGGACCCGGCCTTCGATTACATCAAGCGGCTGATGCCGAACGTCGGCGCGGTTGCCGCCAATCCGGGCGCACTCGGCACGCTGTTCCAGCAAGGTCAGGTGGATATTGCCTGCCACTACATCAACAACGTGGAATCGCTGAAGGCCAAGGGCGTGCCGGTGGCGCTCGCGCGCCCTGACAGCAACTGGGGCATGGTGCGCAGCACGATGAATATCGTGAAGAACACCCAGGCGGCGGATCTCGCCGCCGCATACATCAACACCGCGTTGAGCGTCGAAGTGCAGCAGCAGATGACGAGCGCGCCCTACTACGTCGCGCCGACCAACACGAAGGTGCCGTTTGGCGCGGCGCTCGCCGCTGTCGCTCATAACGCCAATGACATGACGTCGTTCGTGCAGGTCGACTGGGCACGCATCAATCCGCGCCGCGCTGAATATATCGACCGTTTCAACCGTCTGGTCAAGGTCTGACGCATCATGAACGCGAATCACCGGATGCCGCGCGACTGGCTGCTCGTGCTGCCGCTGGGCTTGTTCTTCATCGCGTTTGTGGGCGTGCCGCTATTGCTCGTCGCGCTGATCAGCCTGCACAACGACACCGCCATGACGCATGTCGGCATTCGCCAATACATGGTCTTCTTTGGCGACAGCTATAACCGCGGCATCCTCTGGCAAACGCTCTGGCTTGGTGTGGCGACCACGCTCGTGACGATCGTGCTCGGCTATCCGGTCGCGCATCTGTACGTGGTGAGCCCGCCGCCCTGGCGGCGCGTGTTGATCGTGCTGATCCTGCTGCCGCTTCTGACCAGTTCGGTGGTGCGCACGTTTGCGTGGGTCGTCATTCTCGGCAATGAAGGGCTGGTCAACGCGCTGCTGATGGCGCTCGGGCACACGGGCCAACCGGTCAAGCTCCTGTACACGCCGCTGGCGGTGATTTTCTCGCTTGCGCAGATCGAATTGCCGTTGATGGTGTTGCCGCTCGTCACCACGCTCACTTCGCTCGACACGCGCTTGCCCGAGGCGTCGCATGCGCTGGGCGGCAGCAGCTGGCGCACCTGGTGGAAGATCACCGTGCCGCTTGCGATGCCGGGTTTGCTCAGCGGAACCTTGCTGGTGTTTACCGGCGCGGTCAGCGCGTTCGTGGTTCAAACCCTGGTGGGCGGCGGCCAGCTGATGTACATGCCGTTCTACATCTACGAACAGGCCATCCAGACGCAGAACTATCCGTTTGCAGCGACGCTTGCCGTGATTCTGCTGGCAAGCGTGCTGTTCGTGGTGACCTTGCTCAACTATTTTGGCCGCAAGACCAGAGGATTCGTCCATGGCTAGATCCACGCTTGCCGCGCCGGGGCTCATGCCAGCGCGCCGCTCCCATCAGGGCCGCCTGTCGTTCCATGCAGTGATGGGATTCTTGGGTGGCATCGGTCTGTTGATGCTGATCGGGCCCACGTTGATCGTGCTGGTGACGTCGCTCACGTCGGGCTACTCGCTGAAGTTTCCGCCGCCGGGGCTGTCATTGCGCTGGTATCGAGCGCTGATCTTTGATTCGCCGGAGATCATTGACGATCTGCTGTTGAGCCTGAAGCTGGCTGCCGCTGCAACCGCCTGCGCGACCGTGCTGGCGGTCGCCGCCGCGGTGACGCTCGCGCGCCGGCGTACCTTCGGCGTGCGACTGCTCGATTCGTTTTTCATGGCGCCGCTGACCATTCCGTCGCTGGCGCTGGGGTTGGGTATCCTGATCCTGTTCAACCTCGAAAGCGCCGGGCTCTCGTTCTACAGTCTGCTCGCCGGACATATCGCGCTGTGCGCACCGTATGTGCTGTACACGACCTCGGCCAGTTATGCGCAGCTCGATCCGGCGCTGCTCGACAGCTCGACCTGCCTCGGCGCGGGCGGCTGGTTCACGTTCCGCCGCGTCGTACTGCCGGCGCTGGTGCCGGGCATTGCATCGGGAGCGTTCATCGCGTTCATGAATTCGTTCGATAACGTCGCGCTGTCGCTATTCCTCTCGGACGCGCGCTCCGAAGTGTTGCCGATCCACCTGTGGCACATCATCGAGGACAGCCTCGACGTGCGGGCGGCCGCGGCCTCGGGCGTACTGATTATCGCCACCTTGATTTCCATGCTGCTGATGGAGCGGCTCACCGGCTTGTCCCGGCAATTTCGCTAACCGTTGCAGCCAAGACCGTCATTCGAACAGGCAGAAACCGTGCGCAAGATACTCTCCAACGTCAGGGCATTACACGGCACCCAACAGCGCTATGAGGAGCGGCGGGTGGACGTCGTGATCGAAGGCGAGCGCATCGCCGCCATCGTGCCGGGCGGCAGCGCGACCGACGGCGAACGCATACCGCTCGACGACTGCCTGCTGGTGCCGGGGCTTATCAATGGCCATCAACATTCGCATGAGCATTTTCACAAGGGACGGCTCGAAAACCTGCCGCTCGAGTTGTGGATGCACTACGTTCGCGCGCCGCGCCCCGTGAAGCTGACGCCGCGCCAGGTCTATCTGCGAACGCTGATTGGCGCGCTCGAATCGCTGCGCAGCGGCACAACCACGCTCGTCGACGATGTGAGCCTCGGTCAGGCCATTGACCCCGCCGCCGTCGACGCTATCTTCCAGGCCTACGAGGACGCGGGAATTCGCGCGCTCGTGGGGTTCTCGATGATGGATCGCGCGATCGTCGATAACTTCCCGGAGGTCGACAGCATCTTCCCGCCCGCGCTGCTTGCGCAACTACGTGCGCAGCCGCGGCCCTCTCCCGATGCGTTCTTCGCGCTGCTGGAAAGCGAGTTGGGCCATCACCATCCCCAGCATGATCGGGTGGGCATGCTGCTCGCCCCTTCCGCACCGCAGCGCTGCACGCCAGAATTTCTCGCGCGTTGCCGCGAATTCGCCGACACCCATGATCTGCCGGTCATCATCCACGTTCAGGAAACCCGCTTGCAGGTGGTAACGGCGCAAGCCTTCTACGGCAAGTCCATGGTGATGCGCCTTGCCGAACTCGAATTTCTGCGGCCAGGCACGTCCCTGATCCACGCGGTCTGGTTGTCGGATGCGGAGATCGCGTGTCTGGTTCGGTCGGGTGCGAGCGTGCAGCACAATCCATGGAGCAATCTGATGCTCGGCTCGGGCATTCAACCGGTGCGAGCGCTGCTCGATGCAGGCGTCAACGTGAGTCTCGGCTCCGACGGCTGCGCGTCGACGGTCACCGTCAATATGCTCAACGTGCTTGGCAGCGCCGCAGCGGTGTCGAAGATACGCGGCGACGATTATTCGCGCTGGTTGTCCGCAGCTGAAGCGCTGCATGCGGGGACAATTGGCGGCGCGACGGCGCTCGGACTAGGCAGCCAGCTCGGTGCAATCGAGCCGGGTTATCGCGCCGACCTGGTCGCTTACCGGACTGACGTGATCAGCTTCGCGCCGTTAACCGATCCGGTGCGACAACTGGTGTATGCCGAGCGCGGCGCCGCTATCGACAGCGTGTTTGTCGCGGGCGAGGCAGTCATGCGGAACGGACGACTCACGCGCGTCGATGAAGGCGCGCTGCTGCGGGAGATCAACGCCGCTTACCAGGCACTGGGCAGAGAGTTCGACCTCGCGGATGAATCCGTCGCGCCGCTGCGCGCGGAGATGGAGAAGGTCTACGCGCGCGCCCAGGCGCTGCAGACCGACTGGCAACCTCATGCAGCGAAACTGGCCGGTTGACGACGACGGACTCCTGCACCAGGCAATCCAGATGCCAGCTGGTGCCGGGGTTGCGACGCGCAGCTTTGCGGGGCCCCATACGTTGACGTACACATTGCGAATTTCGTCCGCCTACAATCGTTCGATGCCATTCTGAGGGCCCGACGGCACACAAGATGTTTGATAAGCCAATACTGGACACTAACGCGCGCCCCACCTATCTCGCGTTGGCCGACGAACTGATTCGCTACGATACGACGAGCAGCCGCTCGAATCTCGGCCTGATCGAAACGATCCGGGACCGCCTTCGAGCCCATTACGTAGAAACGCTGCTGGTCTATGACAGGGCGAGGCAAAAAGCAAATCTGTTCGCGACACTGCCGGCCTTTAACGGGGAGACGAATGGCGGCGTCGTGCTGTCCGGGCACACCGACGTCGTTCCCGTAACCGGCCAGAATTGGTCAAGCGATCCCTTCGATCCGACCATCCGCGGCGATCGGCTCTACGGCCGCGGCTCGTGCGACATGAAAGGTTTTATCGCGGTGACGCTCGGCCTGTTGCCCGACATCCAGAAGCGGCGGCTGCGCGAGCCTATTCATTTCGCCTTCTCTTTCGACGAGGAGGTCGGCTGTCTCGGTGCGCCCCTGCTTCTGGCTGAACTCGCGGAACGCGGCATTCGGCCGGCAGGCTGCATCGTCGGCGAACCGACCAGCATGCGGCCCGTCGTCGCTCACAAGGGTAACAACGCCTACCGATGCTGCGTGAAGGGCGTGGCCGCCCATTCGTCGCGCACGCCTAGCGGCGTCAACGCGATCGAATATGCCGCGCGCCTGATCTGCCGGATCCGCGATACCGCCGATGCCCTGCGTCGCAACGGCCCGTTCGATCGCGCATTCGACGTACCGTATTCGACGGCGCAAACCGGCCTGATCAAGGGCGGAGTCGCCGTCAACACGATTCCCGAAGATTGCGAATTCTTCTTCGAATATCGCAACCTGCCGTCAGAAGATCCAGAACGCTTTTTCGAACAGATCGCCCGCTACGCCCGCGAGCAACTGGAACCGGAGATGCGCGCGGTGGCCGGCGAGGCGTCGATCTCGTTTGAAAAGGTCGGCACGACCCTGGCGCTCGACAGCGCGGAACAAGCCGCCGTCACGCAACTCGTGCGGACCCTGTGCAACGACTTCGAGACACGCAAGGTGACCTACGGTACCGAGGCCGGCCTGTTCTCGCAGGCTGGCATTCCGACTGTCATCTGCGGCCCTGGCAGCATCGACGATGCCCACAAGGCGGACGAATCCGTCGAGTTGTCGCAACTCGCGGCATGCGACCACTTCCTGCGGCAGGTTCTCGACACGCTCACCGCGCATTGAAGCACGCCGACGTCACTGGCCATCGAACAGGATCGCCTCCAGATCGTCGTGCTCTTCCGCGGGCTCATGCAACCGGAGCGTGGCTTCGATATGTTCGAGATGCTCGATCATCACTTTTTGCGCCAGCTTCAGATTGCCCGCTTCCAGTGCATCGATCAGGCGCGTATGTTCGTCATGCGGACACGCCTTCGCCGTCGGCGCGTTGTAGAGCAGGATGGTCAGGCACGTGAGCATCTGCAGGCCGCGCATCGTACGCTCGACGAAGCGATTGCCCGACACCTGCGCGAGCATCACGTGGAATTCGCCTGAAAGCCGTACCGTGGCGCGCCGGTCATCACGCTTACGGGCCTCGTGTTCCTGTGCCACATGCGCGCGCAAACGCGCCAGGTCTTTCTTCGTCGCGCAACGGCACACCTTTTCGATGATCGGCAATTCGATCTGACGCCGCGCCTCGAACAGCTCGCGCGCCTCCTCCACCGTCGGGCTCGCAACAAAAGCGCCGCGATGCGGCACGATCGTCACGACAAGTTCGTGTGCCAGTTGCTGCAACACCGAGCGCACCGTGGTCCGGCTCACGTTGAAAATACTGGCGAGCCGGTCTTCGGAGAGCTTCGTGCCGGGCTGCAGCCGATGCTCCGAAATCGCATTCATCAAGCGCTCGTAAATCACGTGGCGATGCGCGCCGTCGAAGGAGCCAGCCACTTCGTTTTCGGCCGTCTTCACCCTCTTCTTATCAGTCGGCATGAAAGGGTCCTAATAATGAATTGAATCACGACAAGGGCAACGTGCGCGGTTGACTACACCAATTGCACTGCCTCGACGCAGTGCAGATTATCGCCGATGTGCACACAAGTTATATGCCAGATTGTATTTTTGTTGCGAAAGCAAATTGTACGACTATGTCCGTCCTTCCTTGCAAGTCAAGCTAAAGATGGCTTGAACGCATGATGCCCAGCCACTGTGCCGAGCGCGACATGAAGGTGCGAAATCAGCCTTTCGGCCACATTGTGGTGCGTTTTTCGAAGACAGGATGAGACATAATTGTGTACAACTTTTGCGTTTTATTAAAAACAATATCCTCAACACCCTGTAAACAAAGCGATGCGCTTGAGCGCACACGAAGCCCCGCTCGCTGGCACGGTCTTCGCTAAAGGTCGTCAAGCCCTCGCGGGCGACAGCCATCCGCCGCGCGACTCCCCTGACGCCCTAGATCCTGTCATGCAAAAACTGCTCCTGGCGCACGGCAGTGCGCTTTCCAATCTCGCGTTGTTCGTTGCGGTCGATACCGGCCTGTTCGAGCGTCATGGCCTGCAGGTCGAAGCACCGCCGCTGGCACATTTCAGCTCCACCGCCGCTTTGCTGAGAAGCGGAGAGGCTGATCTCGGCACCACTGGCTTTACACAGCCGCTGGTCGATCATGCCCGGCCCGACCCACTGCGCATTGTCGGTGGCAGCGGCAAGCTCGGCATGGCGCTCGTGGGGCAGCCGGGCCTGTCGATGAGCGATCTGCGCGGCCAGCGTGTAGGAACTTTCCCCGACGATCCAATGGAAGTCCTGCTGCACGATGCACTGCGGGTACACGGCATGGACGCCATGCAGATCGAACGCGTACTGTACCCGTCGCTCGCCGAGGCGCTCGGCGAGCTGACCGCCGGCCGCCTCGCGGCGCTGACGTTGATCGAACCCTGGATTTCTCGCCTTCGGCTGCGCGGCTTCCAGGTGTTGTGCGACGGTTTGCACGCCTGGGGCAGCGACTATCCCGACACGCTGCTCGTCGCCCGCAAGAGTTTTCTCGACGCGCATCCTGAGATCATCCGCGCGGCCTTACGCGCGATGCTCGATGCGCAGGAAGCAATCACGAACAATCCCCACGAGGCCCTGCGCGCCAGCGCGTACCGCTACCCCGAATTCACGCTCGACGAACTGCTGGCCGGCATCGTAGCGCAGCCGCCGATCATCGATATTCGCCCGCTTCGCGAGTGCATTCTCGCACGTGCCCGGTCGCTGGAAGCGCTCGGACGAATGCAGGTTTCAGGCTCGATCGGAGAGATTTTCAGCTTCGACCTGCTGGCACAGACGCTCGCGCAGTCGCCTGCGGAAACTTTCATCTCCCCATCTGCCGTTCAATCTCTCTAAGGACCACGCGATGTTCAGGAAATTTGTTCAGCAAGACCAGAATGGTTACCCATTGACCGAACTCGGCAATACGCGACGCGAATTCCTGATGCGCGGTGCGTGTCTGGCCGGCGCCGCGGCGTTGGGCGGTGCCTATCTTCCACAGGCCATGGCGGCCGGACCGCTGACCCTCAAGGCGACGCACGGTACGGGTCTCTGCAATTGTCCGTTCTTTCTCGTCAAGGAACGCAATCTCGCGCAGGGCGTCACGCTCGACTTCGTGACGACACCGTCGAACGCCGACATCGCCGCGCTGTTCGGCGCGGGCGTGGTGGATGTGTCTGTCGTTCCGTACACCAACTTCATGACGCTCTACGATGCCGGCGCACCGATCAAGATCGTCGCAGGTTCGGGTGTACAGGGCTGCGTGATCGTCGCGCAGCCGGGCATCACGTCGGCGGCGCAACTGCGTGGCAAAACCATCGGCACATTCCAGGCCGATACGCTCGAAATGTTGCCCTACGACTACCTGAAGAAAGCCGGCATGAGCTTCGCCGACGTGAAGGTGCGCTACTTCGGCACGTCGCCGGAGCTGGCGCAGGCTTTTATCGCCGGGAACGTCGATGCGATGTGCCACATCGAGCCTTACGCAACGCAGGCATTAAAAGCACGGCCGGGCTCCGTGCAACTCTCGAACGGCGTTGACGTGTACGGCGCGAACTACAGCGACTGTGTTCTCGCCGTGCGCAGCAAGCTACTACAAGAAAACCGCGGTGCGGTGAAGGCGCTGATCAAGGCGATGATGGTCGGGCAGCATCAGGAAGAACTGGACCGCGCCTCGGCCGTCAAGGACACCGTCGGCAAGTACTTCAAAACGAGCTACGACGCCACGCTCGACGCGGCCGCGAAACAGCCAGCGATGATCGATCAGCGCAGCAACCAGAATTTCATCCTGCAGCGCGCGCAGAATCTGAAGGACCTGCGCTATATCAAGCGACTGCCTGGCCCTGACATGTTCGACTGGGGGCCGCTCACTGAGGTGATCAAGGAAAACGGCGATCTCTATGGCCAGCTCAAGCTGAAATCCGCATGAAAGCCGATCCGACGACCCTCTTCGCGCACCGGCGCGTGGTGCGTCCGGCAGCAAGTGGCCGGCCACGCTCCAACCTCGTCCGGCGACTTGTGCCGCTTGGCTGGGGAGTCGCCTCGCTGGCGTGCTTCATCGCCGCATGGGAACTGGCATGGGCGGCAGGCTGGGCAGATCCGCTTCTGTTGCCGCCGCCGCACATCTTCCTGCGCAACTTCGCATCGCAAGCGCAGTACTTCATCCCAACCGATGTGATTGGCGAGACTTCCAACACGACCGCACTCAAGTCACTCGCAATGACCATCGTCGCGTCGACGTTGCGGGTGTTGAGCGGCCTGGTGCTGGGCTTCGTGTGCAGCGTGGCGATGGGCGTCGCGATCCGCTACTTCCGGCTGTTCGGCAACCTCACCTTGCCGACGATCACGCTACTGGCGCCCATCTCGCCGATTGCGTGGCTGCCGGTCGCGATCTTCCTGTTCGGAATCGGCAATGCGCCAGCCGTCTTCATGGTCTTCATCTCGCTCTTTTTCGTCATGACCGTCTCGACGATCAGCCAGATCGACAACGTCAGCCGCAACCACCTTAACGTTGCCGCCGTGATGGGCGCGACACGCGCGCAGACGTTCCGTCATGTGATCCTGCCGGCCATTTTGCCATCGCTCTTCATGGTGCTGCGCATGAACCTGTTCGGCGCGTGGATGGTCGTACTGGTGGCGGAAGCGACCGGCGTCGGCAGCGGGCTCGGCCAGGTCGTCATGCTCGCGCGCAATACCTTCAACTCGAGCCTGTCGTTCTTCACGATGACCCTGATCGGCGTCACCGGCTTCGCCTTCGACGTTGCGCTGCGAATCGTCCAGAGCAAGGTGCTGTTCTGGGTGCCCAATAACGGTCTGGGGAAATGATATGAGCCAGAACAAATCAGCTTCCGCGCAACCGCCGCTCGTCACCTGCAAGGGCGTCGGCAAAACATGGCAGACAGACGGCGCACCATTCGTTGCCTTGTGTGATATCGACCTGGATATCGCTCGCCGCGAATTCGTCGTGTTCCTTGGTCCAAGCGGGTGCGGCAAAAGCACCCTGCTCTATCTGATCTCAGGCCTGGAACAGGTATCCAGCGGTCGCATCATGTGCGGCGGCGCCGAGGTGAGCGGACCGGGCACGGACCGTGGACTCGTCTTCCAGGACGCCTCGCTCTTCCCGTGGCTGAGCGTGGGCGAAAACATCACCTTCGGCCTGAAAATGCAGCACATGCCCAAAGAAAACCGGCGGCGCATCGCAGAGGAAATTCTCGAGCGTGTCGGCTTGTCCGAAGCCATCGACAAACGGCCCGACCAGCTCTCGGGCGGCATGCGCCAGCGTGTAGCAGTGGGACGCGCACTCGCGCTGAAACCCGAGATACTGCTGCTCGACGAGCCGTTCGCCGCGCTGGACGTGCAAACGCGCGCCAAGATGCAGGACTTCCTGATCCAGGTCTGGCAACGAAGCAATGTATCGATGGTCTTCGTCACTCACCACATCGACGAAGCGATCGCGCTCGCCGACCGCATTGTCGTGTTTACGGCACGCCCGGGGCGCATCAAGACCATCATTCCGGTCGATCTTCCTCGTCCGCGAGACACGCGCAGCCGGGCGTTCCACGATCTCAGCGTCCACCTGACCGACCTGATGCGCGACGAAGTCGATCGCGCCTTCGCCGAGCAGGAGCGGGTCCGATGAATCGGCTGGTAACCCTGCGCACACTTCGGGTCGCGGCACTGCAATTGCCTCCCTGCACGACTGATCTTGCCAGAAACGAGGCCGTGGCATTTGCCGCCGTGCACGCCGCCGCCGATGATGGCGCCCAGTTGATCGTCTTGCCCGAGCTCTCGATGGTGCCGTACTTCGCGAGCGCGCCGGGCGGGCAATATCGTGACTGGGCGGAGCCCGCCGACGGTCCCCTCGCCGCACGGTGCGCCGCGCTGGCCAGGCAGCGTGGCATTGCGCTGTTCGTACCGTTCTACGAAATCGATCGGGCTAGTGGCCGGTATCACAACGCCGTGCTCGGCTTCGACGCCGACGGCAATCCGCTGCGCGCCGGTCCGGTTGCGCGCAAGCTTCATCTACCTGTCGGCGACGACCCGCCGCCCGGCTACGACGAAGCCGCGCACTTCACGCCTGGCGACGCACTGCACGTCGTGCAGGTAGGCGCGTGGCGCATCGGCGTTCTGGTCTGCTACGACCGCCGCTTTCCAGAATGCTGGCGCGCGTTGCGTGCGGCCGGCGCCGATCTCGTCATCGTGCCCGTCGCCGGCAGCGGTGGCGACGATATGGATTTCTTCGTCGGGGAGCTGCGCACGCACGCGCGGGAAAATGGGCTAGCAGTCGTTTGCGCGAACAAGATCGGTGACGAATTCCTCGATGGAGTGCGCATCGACAACTATGGCGAGTCGTGTGTGATTGCCGCCGACGGCGCTGTACTCGCCCGCCGGCCCGGCAACGAAGGACCTGGCATCGTCAGCGCGACGCTCGCGCATGCAGAGATCGCGGCGACCCGCGAAAAGCTGTCTTACTTCGATCATCGGCGTGTCGATCTATACGACACACCATCGTTCTGAAACACTCCTCCATTCAGGTAAAAGCAACCATGTCCGAAACATTGATTGTCGCTGGCTGGATCGTCAAGGGCGTCGCCGACCGGCACACCGCAGAGGTCATCCGCGACGGCGCGCTGTATCAACGCGATGGCGTCATCGTCGAGATCGGCGATGCGCAGCAGCTGATCGCAAAGTATCCGAACGCGCCGCGTCTCGGCTCGCCCGATACGGTGTTGCTGCCTGGCTTCGTCAACAGTCACCATCACGTCGGCCTGACGCCGCTGCAACACGGTTCTCCGGATCACGCACTGGAACTGTGGTTTGCAAGCCGGATGGGTACGCGCGAGATCGATCTCTATCTCGACACGCTCTACTCCGCGTTCGAAATGATCGCGTCCGGCATTACCACGGTGCAGCACATCCACGGTTGGCGGCCGGGTCCTTTGTCGTCGATACATGAAGCCGCTTCAGGCGTTCTGAAGGCCTATCAGGACATCGGTATGCGCGCGTCGTACAGCTTCGCCGTGCGCGAGCAGAATCTGCTTGTCTATGAAGCCGATGAACACTTCGTCAAGCGCCTGCCGGCCGACATCGGGGCGAAGCTCGCCGCGCATCTGAAAGCGCAGCGGGTCCCGCTGGCCGACCATCTGCAGTTGTTCGACATGCTGACACAGGACAACGAAGGCCAATCGCTGACCCGGATTCAGCTTGCACCTGCCAACCTGCACTGGTGCAGCGATGAGACACTGCTTGCCATCAAGGAACGCGCCGACAAAGCCGGCGTACCGATGCATATGCATTTGCTCGAAACCGCCTATCAGAAGGAATACGCGCGCCGCCGGACGGGCAAGACGGCGGTCGCGCATCTGAACGATCTCGGCCTGCTCGGTCCGTCGCTAACCCTCGGCCATGGTGTGTGGCTGACGGAAGCAGACATCGAGATGGTCGCGCATACCGGCACCTGCATCTGCCATAACTGCAGTTCGAATCTACGTTTGCGCAGTGGCGTGGCACCCCTGAATGCGTTTGCCAAATACGGTGTGACGGTCGGCATGGGGCTCGACGAAGCGGGTATCAACGAAGACCGCGACATGTTGCAGGAGATGCGCCTCGCACTGCGCGTACACCGCACGCCGGGAATGGACGACGACGTGCCGACCTGCCCACAGATACTGAAAATGGCCACTGAGGATGGCGCTCGAACCACCCCGTTCGGCGCACAGATCGGTCGCCTGGAAACCGGACGCCTGGCCGATCTGGTGTTGATGAACTGGAAAACTGCAACGTATCCGTATCAGGACGACAACATTCCCATGCTGGATGCGCTCATGCAGCGTGCCAAGACGAACGCCGTCGATGCCGTGATGATTGCCGGCGAAGTGGTGTACCGGGATGGCCGGTTCACGCGCGTGGATCGCGATGCGATCCTCAACGAGATCGAACAGACGCTCGCGAAGCCGCGCAACGAGCGCAAGCAGGCGGAGCGGGAATTGGGCGCGGCAGTGTTTCCCTATGTAAAGGCGTTTTACGCCGACTACTTCGCCGAAACGCCGCCGCGTCAGCCGTTTTACGCTCCTTCATCCCGAAACTGATGGATCGAATGACAACGCAAGCCCTTTTGGAAGCGATCGACGATCGCTTCCACGCCGAAGTCGAATTTCTGGCCGCGCTCGTTCGCGAGCCCTCCGACAACCCGTCCGGCGACTGTGCGGGTCACGCCGATCTGACCGCCCGCGCGCTGGAAGGGCTCGGCTTTGAAGTTGAGCGATACATCGTGCCGGCAGACGCTGTCGCTCAGGCTGGCATGATCAGCGTGACGAACCTGGTGGTTCGGCATCGCTTCGGTGACGGTCCGACGATTGCACTGAACGCACACGGCGGGCTCTGTCAACTTGGCGGACATAGACTACCTGCGCAGGTAAAGCGTAGTTATCCTTATCAGATAACATCCTCGACTGCCGCAGTAACAGTCCAACCATGCGATGTGGCGAAGCGTCCTTTGAGTACGGCACGATGACATGCTGCGTTCATTTGATGTCTGGGCAACGCAAAGTGTTGCCTGATTGGGCCGAAGCATGAGAGGAATGCCTGCGTGCGACGCGCATCGCGAAAGCCGCACATCTGGCGTTCGCGCCTACGGGCCGTCTGGTGGCTGTTCTCGGCACGGTTGTTCACGCGTGCAGCCGCTTTGACGAAGACGTGCTTCACATGAGCGAGCTCGGGAATGTCAGCCTTTGCTGCTGGATAGCTGCGCAGCTGGTCGGTAACGATCTTGCGCGGCAGCGGGTTTGAACGCAGCACCCGCCGGAAGAAACGCTTTGCCGCAGCCTTGTCGCGTCGCTTTTGCACCAGCACGTCGAGTTCGGCACCATGCTCGTCGACCGCTCGCCACAACAGATACGGCTCGCCGCGCAGCATCACGAACATTTCGTCCAGATGCCATGTGCTGCCCGGCTTGCGCCGCGCCGCTTTGGCACAATGGGCGAATCGAGCGCCGAACTTGTCGCACCAGCAACGGATCGTTTCGTATGTGACCACGACACCACGCTCGAGCAACAATTCCTCAATGTCGCGAAGGCTCAGGCTGAACCGGAAATACCAGCGAACCGCGCAGCTGATGACGACGGCTGGGAAGCGGTGACCGTGATAAAGCGATTTCGTTTTCTTCATCACTTCATTCTACCGCCGCCTCCCCGTCAAGCTGACACAGCCTTCCCGAGGTAACTTGCTGGCGTGTCGTATCAGCGCGTCAACCACAGCCTCAGAATCCTTGCTGGCGCCTTTTACCAGCATCACGAATCGACTTTGACGTTCGACGAGAGTTGCAATCTGGCTCGTAGCGTTGCCATACAGCAAGTCACCTTCCCAGTGCCCGGGTATTGCGCGATCCTCCGCCGTAGCGGGGCGTTCACTGATCGATACGGCGTCGCGAATGTTCGTGCGTCCCTCAGTTTTCAGTGTGTGATGACGGGACCGGCGCATGGTTCGAGAGCGTCGCAAGTGCTCAAGCAATTCCTTTTTCAGGGGGCTCTGTTGCAAATAGGGTCGGCGAATCGGTTAGAGTTGTCGGAGCAAAACGAACTGATGACCCGCGATGAGCAAGCTGAAGAGTCTGGAGGAGTTGTTCGGTGGACGCCATTTTGATCGGGAGATCATCATCCTGTGCGTTCGCTGGTATCTGCGCTACAAGCTCAGCCTG
This sequence comes from Paraburkholderia kirstenboschensis, assembly GCF_032806925.1. NCBI lineage: Bacteria > Pseudomonadati > Pseudomonadota > Betaproteobacteria > Burkholderiales > Burkholderiaceae > Paraburkholderia > Paraburkholderia kirstenboschensis. The sequence continues at coordinate 1,010,219 of NZ_CP136511.1, forward strand.
CGCGATCTGGTGGAGATGATGGCCGAACGGGGATTATCGCTGGCTCACACGACGATCCTGCGCTGGGTGAGACGTTATACGCCCGAGTTCGTCAAACGCTGGAACCGCTTTGCTACGCCAGCTGGTCGCTCGTGGCGCGTCGACGAGACCTACCTGAAGATTCGCGGCAAATGGGTGTACCTGTACCGGCCGGTGGATCGGGCTGGCCAGACGGTGGACTTCATACTTAGGGCGAGGCGCGACGTGGCCGTGGCCAAAGCCTTTTGCAGCAAGGCTATCAGGCATCAGGGCCGGTCGCCGGAGACCATCACGCTCGATGGCTATGCAGCCTCGCACCGCGCGGCGCGCGAGATGAAGGCCGATGGTCTGCTGCCCGAAGACACGAAGGTCCGGTCCTCAAAATATCTGAACAACGTGATCGAACAGGACCATCGTCGCATCAAATCCAGAACCAACGTGATGCTTGGATTCAAGCGGTTCAGGAGCGCCGCGACCACAATTTCAGGTATCGAATTGTCGCATCGCATTCGCAAGGGCCAGTTCGATCTCACGGAGCTCGGCCTCAAGAAGGCTACCGCGCCCGCCGTATGGAATGCAGTCCTGTCCGCTCGATAAGGTATCCTTCCGATAGGAAACGTCTCAACCTGCTTTCCTATTTGCACCAGAACCTCACGCAGATCATAGTCATCCCGGACTTGGCGAGCCCCACCATAACGTCGAGCACCTCCTTGATCATCTCCGGGTCGAGCGCCGACGTGGGCTCGTCGAACAACATCACCTTGGGGCGCATGCAAAGGCTGCGGGCGATCGCCACGCGCTGCTGCTGGCCGCCGGAGAGCTGTCCGGGGTACTTTTTCGCCTGCTCCGGGATGCGCACGCGCTCGAGATATTCCATCGCCGCCTGCTCCGCCGCCTTGCGCGGCATCTTGCGAACCCACATCGGCGCCAGCACGCAGTTCTCCAGGACCGTGAGATGGGGAAACAGAATGAAGTGCTGGAACACCATGCCCACTTCGCTGCGGACCTTCTCGATGTTCTTCACGTCGCTCGTGAGCTCCACGCCGTCGACGACGATCCTGCCGCGCTGGTGTTCCTCCAGGCGGTTGATGCAGCGGATCATCGTGGACTTGCCCGAGCCCGAAGGTCCGCTGATGACGATGCGCTCGCCCTTGACGACGCGCACATTAATGTCCCTGAGCGCGTGAAACTTCTCGTACCATTTGTGCACGCCCTGTAGCTCGACCATGGCCGAGCCGGCGCTCGCGGCGTTCGCCGCCGAATCGACGGCTTGTACGGCAGTCATGTGCTTCTCCTCATCGGCCCTCAGCGCCGCCGGTAACCTGTCTGCAGTTTCTTCTCGAGCCACTGGCTGTAGCGCGACATGCTGAAACAGAAGGCCCAGTAGATGCATCCCGCAAACACGTATCCTTCAGTCGAAAACCCGAGCCAGTTGGGGTCGGCATTGGCGGCTTGAATGCTGCCGAGCAGGTCGAACAGGCCGATGATGAGCACCAGGCTCGTGTCCTTGAAGAGCCCGATGAACGTGTTCACGATGCCTGGGATCACCAGCTTGAGCGCCTGGGGCAGGATGACCAGCGCTGTCGACTTCCAGAAGCCCAGGCCCAGGGAGGCGGCGGCCTCGAACTGGCCCCTCGGAATCCCCTGCAGGCCGCCGCGCACCACCTCCGCCATGTAGGCGGACGCGAACAGCACTACTCCGATCAGGGCGCGCAAGAGCTTGTCGAAATCCAGACCCTCGGGCAGGAAGAAGGGCAACATCACCGACGACATGAACAGCACGGTGATGAGCGGCACCCCGCGCACGAGCTCGATGAACGCCACGCACAGGGCCTTGAGAACCGGCATGTGCGTGGCACGCCGGCCGAGCGCGAGGACGATTCCCAGCGGCAGCGCCGCCACCATGCCGACGATGGCGATCACCAGCGTGAGCGACAGTCCGCCCCATTCGCTCGTCTCGACGTGCGTAAGGCCGAACCGACCGCCGACCAGAAGGTAGAACGCGACGATCGGATAGACTACGAGCAGCACGACAACCAGCCACCGCTTCAGCGCAAAGCGCTTGAAGAACAACGGCACGATGAGCGCGCCCAGCAGCGCGATAGCAAGGTTCACCCGCCACTGCTGGGCGACCGGATAGAAGCCGTACATGAACTGGTTGAGACGCACGTGGATGAATACCCAGCACGCGCCGGCCCTCGAGCAGTCCGCGCTGCGGGTGCCCCTCCAGTCGGCGTTGATCATTGCCCACTCGACGAGTGGCGGCACCGCGCGGTAGAGGAAGTAGAGGGCGAGCAGCGTGAGCGCGCCGTTCAAGGGCGAGTCGAAGAGGTTCTTGCGCAGCCAGCCCAAGGCCCCAATCGAAGCGGACGGCGGAGGCAGGTCGGCGTGGCGCTGCTGCGGGGTCGTCATGGCCTAGCGCTCCACCAGCGCCATCCGCGCGTTGTACCAGTTCATGAACAGCGAGATCACGAAACTGATCGCGAGATAGACGGCCATGGTCATCGACATCACCTCGACGGCCTGGCCCGTCTGGTTCAGGGTAGTCCCGGCGAAGAGCGACACCAGGTCGGGGTAGCCGATCGCCGTGGCAAGTGAGGAGTTCTTGGTGAGGTTCAGGTACTGGCTCGTGAGCGGCGGGATCGTGACCCGCATCGCCTGCGGAATGACCACGAGCCGCAACGTCAAGCTTGGTCGCAAACCGAGCGCGCTAGCCGCTTCCGTCTGCCCGTGAGACACCGAAAGGATGCCGGCGCGCACCGTCTCGGCGATGAAGGCGGCCGTATAGATGGAGAGCGACATCAGCAGCGCGGCGAGCTCGGGGATCAGGGCAATGCCGCCGACGAAATTGAAGCCCGCCAGCTCGGGCTTCACCCATTGGAGCGGCCGGCCGGTGAGGACGAACGCGGCGAGCGGCACGCCGACCAGCAAGACGATGCAAGCGAGATACGCCGGGAACCGCTTGCCCGTGCGCTCCTGGCGGCGCCGCGACCAGCGCGCGAGGACGACGGATGCGACGATCGCCACAAAGAACGCGACGACAGTCCACTCGAATCCGGCCAGCGCCTCAGGGCGCGGCAGGTAAAGGCCGCGCAGCGTGATGAAGACCGAGTCGCCGACGTGCAACGCCTCGCTCGGCGGCGGCAAGTTCAGGAAGACGGCGAAGTACCAGAAGAGAATCTGGACGAGCAGCGGGAGGTTGCGGAAGATTTCGATATAGGCCAATGCCAGCTTCGCCACCAGCCAGTTCCGGGACAGGCGCGCCACGCCGACGATAAAGCCGAGGATGGTGGAGCAGACGATGCCCAGTCCGGACACGAGCAGGGTGTTGAGCAGGCCGACGACGAAGGTACGCCCGTAGGTCGACGTCTCCTCGCTGTAGGGGATTAGCGACTGGTTGATGGCGAAGCCGGCGCGGTTCGAGAGGAAACCGAACCCCGTCGAGATGCCGCGCACCTCGAGGTTGTGCATTAGGTTGCGGACCAGGTAGACGCCGAGCGCGATGACACCCGCGCTCACCAGCACCTGGAACACGATTGCCCGGATCCGGGGATCGTTCCAAGGCGGCGGCCGCGGCTGCGCTACGGCAGGTTCCGGCATCGGCTCCATGGTCCGGATCGCGTCTGGTTGTTTGCCGGAGACCGGCGGACGGAGACGGCGCCGCTACACCCGCGCGCGCCCGCCCACCGAAATCCGAGGGCGCTTAGCGAACCGGCGGCGCGTACTGCAGGCCGCCCTTGTTCCACAGGGCATTCTGGCCACGGCTGATCCTGAGCGGGCTACCGGAACCGACGTTGCGCTCGAAGACCTCCCCGTAGTTGCCCACCTGCTTGACGACCTTGTAGGCCCAATCGTCGGGGACGCCCAAACCGTGCTTGATGACTTCCACGCCTAGCAGGCGCCTCACGTCCGGGTCCTTGCTCTCCTTCATCTGGTCGACGTTCGCCGAGCTCACGCCGAGCTCTTCGGCGTTCAACATCGCGAACAGGGTCCAGCGCACGACGTTGAACCACTCCACGTCGCCCTGGCGCACCGCCGGGCCGAGCGGCTCCTTGGAAATCACTTCGGGAAGCACGACGGCGCTGTCGGGATCGGCAAGCTTGATACGCAGCGCATAGAGCTGCGACTGGTCGCTGGTGAGGACATCGCAACGGCCGGCCGCGAAGGCCTTTGCGGTTTCGTCCGACGTGTCGTAGACGACGGCCTTGAACTTCATCTTATGGGCCGAGAAATAGTCCGACAGGTTCAGCTCCGTGGTCGTGCCCGATCCGACGCAGACCGTCGCGCCGTCCAGTTTGAGTGCGGATTTCACACCGAGCTTCTTCTTCACGAGGAAGCCTTGGCCGTCAATGTAGGTGATGCCGGTGAAGGCAATGCCCTGACCGCCATCGCGGGTCAGAGTCCACGTGGTGTTGCGCGAGAGGAGGTCGACCTCGCCGGACTGCAGCGCCGTGAAGCGCTCCTTGGCGGTGAGCGGCGTGTACTTCACCTTGGAGGCGTCGCCGAATACGGCAGATGCAACTGCTCGGCAAACGTCGACGTCGATACCCTTCCAAACGCCCTTCTCGTCGGCGACGGAGAATCCCGGGAGCCCGGTATTCACGCCGCATTGGACAAAGCCCTTCTTTTTCACGGCGTCGAAGGTCGCGCCGGCGTGGGCCGTGCCCGCCGCGATGCCGAAGACCACCGCCGAAGCTGCTGCGATTGCGATGCGCATTTTCATCACGTTTCTCCCCGGTTCAGGTTCCGTGAAGCAGGCAACGACGCGCGGACGCGCCGCATACACACGAATAATCCTACACCCGCGGCGTCGGACGAAATATGCGCGGTTTCCTTCATGACCCATCATCCCGGTCTCCCGAGCGAACCAGGCCGCAGCTTTTGAATTGTGATAGAGGAACTCCATCGATCAGTCAATCAGGCCGCACCTAACTATTGAAGAAGGCCCTGCTGGGGCCGAGGATTCAGCAGCTCATCAAGACTGCTTGTTCAGTTTCACGATGGTCATCGTGCCGTTGACGTTTTCGACACGCACCTTGACCTTGTCGCCCTCGTGAACCCGCTTGACCATGTCTGGGTCTTTGGCCTTGAATGCCATGGTCATCGGTGGCATGCCAGCGTTCTCAAGCGCACCGTGCTTCAGCGTGACCATGCCAGTGGCCGCGTCGACCTTCTAGACTCCGCATCGGTGAGGGCAGCATTCGGGTTCACCTTCGCGGCCGATGGCTTTGCGGACATGTTCATGCCCCGCCATATCATCACCAGCAAATGCAGGGATCGTCACAACAGCTGCAATAGCGGCGACAGCAACAATCATCTTCCTTCATTGAGTTTCTCCGGTTTTAACAGAAGGCACTTCCGTGCGGAAGGTACTGCATGAGGCAACCACGCATGGCGCCTTACTCGACGACGCTGCAACAGGAACCAGGCGGCGGGAATAACGAACATTGCGGTGCCCAACCGCGTACGGGTTTTCATAGCGCCTTGTACTCTCCGCTGCCACAGGCGAAGCTAATTTACGGCGCAGTGGAAGGGACGGAGATCGGCGGCACCCGGCCCCATTGCCGACGTCGCACTTCCCGAGAGTCAAGGGCCGGAACCGGAGCAATGCGGCCGTCCGGGACGCATCCCCGCACACTGAAAGGGACATCCAGCCGATCATAAAACGCACCATTATTCGGATAGCAGTCTCGTCTTCCAGCATCTTTCAGAGCGACATATCAGTGGCGCAACTTCTCACGAGCGAATGTCCCTACCACTTACGACGTTGAGCCGCTTCACTCTCGCCGACAAGTCCACGCATTCGGCAGCGACGCACGATCGTTGGCACCAAAAAGCGCCAGCTGCCGTACCTGCGCGGCTCGGACACGACGTCATCTTGGGGTCGCTGGGAGGGAGCAAAAACCTGAGCGGATACCCCCTCCACCTGCTGCGGTGCTGTTGGCTCGCTGGTCAGGACGTGGATCGACCGGTGCCGCCTGCCTCTGGCAGCAAGCAATCGCGGCATGATCGTTGCAAAAAGCGGAGAGGTATCTCACCGCGCAAAGTGTGCAGACGAGAGTATCTAGCATTCGCACGCTGCACAGCGGGGCCAATCTGTTCCCGAAGCGAACGGCTCCACGCCGCGATCACCAATTGGAGAAGTCATGGGCCGCACCTTTAACCAAGTTCCTGCACCTACCAGAACAATCGCGGCTCTCGCGGTCACCGCGACCGCTGCCGCCGTCGGGGCGCTATGGGTTTGGCGTCGTGCCCGCAAGGCCGAACGCGATCACCCGCCAGCCGGAAGTTTTGTCGAAGTCGACGGAGTACCGATTCATTACCTGGACAAGGGCGAAGGCCCCACCGTTGTGCTCCTGCATGGGAACGCCGTGCTGCTGCAAGACTTCCTCGCCAGCGGATTGATCGACCGGTTGGCTGAGCGCCACCGCGCGATCGCGTTTGACCGCCCCGGCTTTGGATTCAGCGGGCGGCCAGGCGACCGGTTGTAGACTGCGGCGGCCCAGGCTGAGGTGATACAGAAGGCGCTCACCCAGATTGGCGCGAAGCAACCGGTCGTGCTCGGACATTCCTGGGGTACCTTAGTCGCATTGAACATGGTGATCCGTAAATCCGCAGACGCGCGCGGCCCCGTGCTGATTTCCGGCTACTATTATCCAACCGGTCGCAAGGGAGGGTGTCAAGTTCTCGAGCGGACGTTATCGTGCTTCCTGTCCCTTGGCCGGGAAAAGCTTCGTCGTGCATGGCTGGTCTGCCGCGATGACTGGTTCCCTCGAAAAGCCTATCGTCGAGTAGTCTCCGTGTGCGGACTGCGGGTTCCAACCGCCGGTGAACGCCAGGACCTACAGACGCGAGACGTTAGCAATATCCATCTTATCTATTTGCAACACTCGCAGGCCACAACTATGTTGAATAGGCGGAAGGCTCGGCTGCCGGGCGGGTGCCATGTCCGATATCTGTAGCACTCTTACGCGATTCTGAGTTTGCGGCAATAGCAGGGAGACTCGGCTATGACGACACCGCTGCTCGGACAGATGATGGACGTGCCGCTGACGGTTTCCTCACTGCTGGCTCATGCGTCACGTCACTTCGGCACGACCGAGATCGTGTCAAAGCGCATCGAAGGCGACGTGCATCGCTACACGTATCGCGACTGCGAAAAGCGCGCGAAGCAACTGGCGCAGGCGCTTATCGCGCTGGATGTGCAGCCCAACTGATCGAATGCCTTGCGCCCCTCTGCCCGAAAGTGCGTGGGTGGATCGCGCTTGCCGACGACGCGCATCTGCCGGCAGTGCAGACGCCCATACCGCTCATCAGCTACGAGACGTTTCTCAAGCCACACGACGGCGCATTCGACTGGCCGCTCCTCGACGAGCGCCAGGCATCGTACCTTTGTTACACCTCGGGCACGACGGGCAATCCAAAGGGCGCGCTGTATTCGCATCGCTCCACGGTGCTGCACGCGTACGCCGGTGCGCTGCCAGATGCGATGTGTCTATCGGCGCGCGACTCGGTGTTGCCCATCGTGCCGATGTTTCATGCGAACGCATGGGGCATGCCGCATGCCGCGCCGCTCACGGGCGCGAACTGGTCCTTCCGGGCAAGGATCTTGACGGAAAATCCCTATTCGAACTGATGCAGGCGGAGCGTGTCTCGTATTCCGCGGGCGTGCCAACCGTCTGGCTTGGTCTGCTCAACTACATGAAGGAAGCGGCCGTGCGGTTGTCGTCACTGCAACGCGCGGTGATCGGCGGGTCCGCGTGCCCGCCGGCGATGCTGCGCACCTTCGAGGAATACGGCGTCGAAGCCATTCACGGATGGGGCATGACCGAAATGTCACCGCTCGGCACGCTCGCAAAACTTAACTGGGAACAATCAAGGCGGCCGCCGGAAGAGCAGCGCAGCCTGCGCGAAAAGCAGGGTCATGTCATTTATGGCGTAGATATGAAGATCGTCGGCGACGATGGGCGCGACCTGCCGTGGGACGGCATCGCGTTCGGCGAACTGCACACGCGCGGTCCGTGGGTGATCAAGCGGTATTTCCAGAAGGATGACTCGCCGCTCGTCGACGGCTGGTTTCCGACCGGCGACGTGGCCACGATCGACCGGGACGGTTTCATGCGGATCACCGACCGCAGCAAGGATGTGATCAAGTCGGGAGGCGAGTGGATCAGTTCGATCGAAATCGAGAACATCGCGATCGCGCATCCGGCCGTCGCAGAGGCGGCCTGCATCGCCTGCGCCCATCCGAAGTGGCTGCAGCGGCCGCTGCTCGTCGTCGTCAAACGCAAGGACACGGAGGTCACGCGCGACGAACTGCTCGCGTTCTACGAGGGTAAAGTCGCGAGATGGTGGATGCCCGATGATGTTGTCTTCGTCAACGAATTGCCGCATACAGCCGTTGGAAAGCTGCACAAACTAAGGCTGCGCGAGCAGTTCTTCGATCACCTGCTGCCGTCGGCGCTCGAAGCTGAGAACTGTCCGCTTGCCGACGATCGGGCAATGGGAGGCGTCGGGTCGAAACCTGCGGCGCAATAATCGAAAAGGACCATGCTTCACGGCTGTAGAGGTGTCGCGAGCGCTGAGCGAAAACGATCGGAGACCTCCCATGCTCAACTGTCTGTTGACTGTCGGGTGCTTAAGTTGGCGCCGCAGCAGCGCGGCGGTATAACTACGAACTTCGGCAACCGGCAAAGAATGTCGCACGTACTCGATCGCTCGCGTCTTGCCGATGCGGGACGGGCCGTAAATCAGGGCGCCCATGATTCGGTAGCGCAAGCAGCGAACCACCAGTTCATAGAAGGCTTCGATCGCCGGCGTGGCGATTCGATAGTTGCCGGTCGCCAGCGGGTGCAGTGACGGATCGATGGGACGCGGTATCTGAAGCGACATGGCGCACCTCCTGACGTAAACGATTGGGTTAGAAGACCTGGCCGGTACCGATCAACAGTTTTCGCGGACGCGCGCGACGAGGTGCCGGCGCATCATGGGGTTCCGTCGTTGCGGCGATGGGCGCGCGGGTTTCTGGTCCAATCACGTTCGGCGGTTGTGAGCAGACCGTCTGAGCAGCGGGCGGCCGCACAGTCTCGGTTGACGCCAGCAATGCTTCGCGTGGGCCAACTGGGAAGCCGACTTGCGGTTCTTTCTCGCCTCCGCGAGCTTCCGTTTGAGGTACGCCTCGATGGGGTTCTCTTCTGGCACACCGCGACGACCACGTCGCTGGCCGGCATCGCTGAGTATTTGCTGCCGCAGCTTCAGGTTGTGTGGAATCACCCGTCACACACCCTGCACTTCGAGTTCGCCCAGTTCGGTGCCATCCGATAGAAAAGCGCGCACACTGCGCAGATCGTTTGCGTTCATGTAGATCAGGAGATCCTGGCCAATAAGACGCGTGCTCGCTGCCAGGACGCTGTTGGTGTACCGGGCTTTGTATAGATTGATGTGCGGACGTACGCCCTGATCCAGATAGGCCCGGACCCGACACCGTCGCGCCGACTGCATAAGGCACAGGGTGCGCCGATGATATGACGCTGCAATCGCGTCGACATATCGCGCTCCGGTAATCGGGGCGCCGGCATCGGCTATTCGTTGTTCCAAATCGATGAGTTGCGCCAGCGCTTCGGGCGCGAACTGAATACTCCAGGTCACCCGCGGCCTGCGCGCGCTTTAGCGAGTTGCGCACGGACTTCGTCGGCCGAAAGTGCGCGGTCAGGATTTTCCCGGAGAGCTTTCGCCGCCGGGACCACTTCATCTCGCAGCCACGCTTCGATTGCGCGATCGCGCTCGCGCAGCGCACGAAGTGCGTCGCGCAAAACTTCGCTGTCGGACGCGTAGTCGCCGCGGGCGACCTTCTCCCGCACAAACTCTGCCATTTCGTTGGGTAACGTAATGCTCATCTGTTGTGTGGTTCGCATGGCCACCTCCGTCAGTAGGATTTAATCCTACTTGGATCTTGGCTTGCGCACAAGCGCCCGACAACTCCCGGTAAATTAGGGACAACGTTATTCGTGTCATTGTGATCGACTATCCGGTCGAGCTTCGGCAAATCAAAAAACATACGAAATCGCAAACTGCTGAAGAACAACACCTTGGGTTTTAAGGGAGTCCATCTGGAGTAAAAGAAAGAACTTCTGGGTCGCTCGTATAGGGGTGAATGGAATAAAGATTCACCGTGGATCGTTTCAAACGCCAGGGGAAGGACACGCCGCATCTTGGAAGCGACAAAGGAACTGCCTGGCGAATTCGCCCCTGCGGAAAGACTGGAGAAGGCAGCATGAGCTCAAGGGAGGTGCAATGACTCGAACGGAAAGAGTACAGGAATATCTGGACGCCAGCGAATGCTACGTGACCGCCCTCAAGCCGACGGCGCAACACTGCAACGTTCTGTGCGGCGACAGCACAGCTGCTCGCGGATGATCTGGGCGGGAAGGTGGCGATCTCGTTGCCTGAGGAGATTCACATCGTGCGAAAGCCGAACGCATCACGTCGCTTATACGAGTAATCGACCTCGTCGAAACCCATGAAAATCAGTCGGCCGTCTTGTGTCCAGACGACCCCCCCAGCCATATGCAATCGATCTGTGACCGTCGCGCCTGATCCAGTGTTGAGCGAGCCCGAAGTCCAGACATGGGCGCCCGTTTTCTCATCGAGCCCCACCACAAAGACGTCTCCCGTGCTTGAAATGATCAACAATTGAATGATCGTGCTTTTTAATATCAGAGGCGCATCGCGACGCGACTGTCATCGACAGCCAACGGCCGGTTACCGGGTCACGAAGTCATTCACGGTCAGCCGCAGCGGTTCGTCGGGCCGCGCGAGTAACTTTCTTTGTGCGACAGCGACGATGCGGTTGCGACCGCTTTCGAATGTCTTGAGTGTGCGTGCCGCGTCGGCGTCAGGCGGCAGCCAGAAGTGTTCTTCGAGTGCGTCACGTGCAACCGCGACTTCGACCTCGCGCCCGCGAATCGGCAGCATGAAAACCACAACGCGTCCGTCCGGCGAGACGGCGGGCGCGCGATCAAGAACTTCCATGAAGCACCTCGACGATATATTGGCGGCCTTTGTATTTGTACTGCGCCGCGCAGCAATAAATTTACCAGAAGTTGAACGCAGGACGATCGTCAATGATTAATCGCCACGTGACGTATCTGCTCATTAATTTTTTCAGGCGGCTACGTGTTGTAGGTGGTTTCGTGTCTTGTGGTGTACGTAGTTGGGACAGATGGTTGGTTGCGTATTCGAAATCAACGTACCTCCTTATGGTGAGCTTTTCCGGGAGTCAACGTGAGCCACGAGCTGGCGGATGGTTCGGCACTGCAGCGTGAAAACGTCAATAAGGATGAAATTACGAGCGAGAACGCAATAGTCGTTTGAGAAGAAGCGTTCGTAGATCGCGGTGCGTATCGGTGACGACGTGAATGTGAATGGGCATGGCACAGTCGGACGCTAACGCAGGACAACACCCTCGTTGCGTAGGGTGTCGAGTAGAAGCCGATGCCTCGCAGAGAGGATTCGGAAATTTCCGGATTGGACGGCTTCAGGCCGCATTTTCAGTTGACAAACTAAAAATGCATGGATGCACTTGTCCACAGTCCATGGACAATGGACGACCCGGAATCGGATGGGCGTCGTCGCGCAAGACCTGGCCGAAGCGCTGCTTCAATCTGATCGATCTGCGGCAGCCTTGTTTCCAGTGAATGCTGGCACCTGTCGAAGCAACTGATACTCGGCCACGCGCATCGACTGGCGCGCCGCAGTAACCGCGGATCAGTCAGCCACTCCTCACGGGCTCCGATTTCAACATGGACAAAATCTGTGTGATTGGGGTTGAGCAGATAATTGGTTTCAGCAGGAACGACTGCACTGGGCACAGCCAGCACCGCACTAGCGCGCGTCTCCAACCACGTCGTCCCGACCTGCTGCAGTTCAGCGCGCGCGAAGAGGTCCCGCCAGTCGGCAGGCAAACTGGCTGGATCGATCCGTTGCACGACGATTGTTTCGGGGAATCTGGCTGGAATCATCACATAATGTGCACTCGGCATCGGCGTAATCGCGGCAAGCGGAATGGGTACCGTGCTGACGCGGCGACAGACAAAATTTGCGTCGGAATCGGATTGAGATTTGCGGGCCGGCTTTTGCAGAACGATAACTGAGCACGGCGACGCGCAGGCGGGAGTTCCTAGGCATCGTATGCTCTCATTTTTCGCGTCGCCGGACCTGCGTTTTGCCCGACACAAGCACGCGTCGATCACCGCCACATCGCGGCTGGCGCAATGTGCGAAATTCTTTCATGTCACGCAGACTGAGTTGGAACCGGAAGTACCACCGACCGCGTGGCTAATGACCGTCGCTGGGAACCGGTGGCCATGGTAAAGCGATTTTGTCTTCTTCATCGCGACCTCTTACGTGACTACCTCGCCAATGTGACGGTGCCCACTGCGGGGCTGGCCACCTGAAGCTATGTGCGGGGCTCGGCGCGTTCGGTAGCTCGGGTCGGCTACCGACTTACGACGGCAAATCCGCCAGCCGCCCAAACCACAGGCCTTCAGGCACGTTCCGCTCGAGGAATATGTTTTTGGCGAAGTCCGCGTTGCGCTCAGGAAAGTCTTCGCGGTAGTGACCGCCGCGACTCTCACGCCTGGCGAGCGAGGCCGAAGCCATCAATTCACCGACCTGGATCAAGTTCGCCAATTCGATGCCCCGCATGAGTTCAGCCGGCGTGCCGATCATCGTGTCCTGAAACAACTGGTCTCGCGTGTCCCTGCAGACCTGCCTGAAAGTCTGAAGCCCGGCTTCCTCGCGCACGATCAGCAAATACCGGTTTGCACTCTGCTGAATCCGTGCTTTCAGTTCGTCCACCGTGTACCTGCCCTTTCCGCGGAATTGCGTGGCGAGTGTACGATTGTCGTCCAGGCTCCGGGCAGTCGCGCGGTGCGTTATCTTTTTCGCTCGTTCGGCCGCAGCGAGACCCGCGCGGCGGCCGAAGACTTGGCACGTCAAGGCCATATTGCCGCCGAGACGGTCGGCGCCGTGCGGACCCGCTGCCACCTCGCCCGCAGCGAACAGACCCTTCAGATTGGACTGAGCGTTTTGGTCGATATATAAACCACCGTTGATCGCATGCGCGGAACAGGTGATCTGCACTCTGTCGCGATAAAGGTCGACGCCGTGCTCCTTATACCATTGGCAGGTTAGCGGCCACATCCTTGCAATGCTGCGGCTCTTGTCGGCCAGTATCGATTCGAGATCGCATCCGACGAAGTCGAGAAACACGCCGCCTTCAACCGTGCCGCGGCCGTCGTTGAGTGCCTTCTGAATCGAAATTTCGACGTAGCGCGAGATGTCGCTTGAGCTGAATGGAAAGTGCCGCTCCTTTTGCCGGATGACATCGGCCTGAGCGAGCCCCGCCGGCAGATAGTCAGGAACGAACGCCTTGCCATCGCGGTCGGTGAGATTCGGGTGCGCGTCCCACAGGTAGTTGCCGAACAGGTTGACGAAGGGCGTCAGCACGCTCACACCGGCCTGCATGAACTCCATGTTGACCAGTCTCGCGCCCGCGCGATAAGCCATTGCATAGCCGTCGCCAGTAATGTCCGATGGGTAGAGGTTCTGGGCGAACAACTGACTCGCACCGCCAGTGGTAAGAATCGTCGACTTGGCACGGATCAACACCGGATTCCCATCCGAATCGATCGCGTAAGCGCCGAGACATTCACCGTCCTGCGAAAGCAGGTCGACGAGCATCAACCGGTCCATGACCTTGATACCACGCCGGGACGCTTCAGTCCCCAGCGATTTCACGATGGGCTTGAAATGCTCGTGAATCACATGCGAGCGCGGCCTGGAAGAAAAGCATGCGCGAAAAACCAGGTAGTGGTCATCCTCGCGCTCGAATTTTACGCCGTACTGTTCGAGATAGCGCAGGGAGTCCTGCGCTTCGTTCGCGAGAATCGCGCTCAAGCGCGGGTCGGCCATACCTTGAGCGGCATGCAGGATATCGGCTAGAAAAACATCAGGATTATCGTCGGGATCCCCTGCTCCGTCCGGCACATTGAAGGCGCCCACTTCGGCTACGCTATGAAACGTAGCGCCGCTTTTGCGAAATTCGCCTTTGATAACGACCAGCACGTCGGCGCCACTGGCGTCTGCCTCGAGCGCAGCCCGCAATGCAGCGCCGCCGCTGCCAACAACGAGCACATCTGTACTGACTTCCCTGTATGTGTCCCTCATGCCTGCTCCTCCCGTTTTGATCGACACGCGCGGCCCGCTCGCCGCATTTACGGCTTCATCCTCGCTTCACACCACGCCGCCTTGCCGCGTCCGCGGCAACGGCCCCGGCATCGTCGGCAACGCCGATTACACCGTCCGCCAGCAACGCATCAATCATCGACCGGTTCATTCCCAACCCCGACAGGATGTCGATCGTGTGCGCGCCCAATCGCGGCGGCGGCGTGCGGATAGCCGGGGCGCTGCCGTCGTAGCGCACCGGGTGATTGACGAGCGTCACCGGGCTGCCGGTTGCACCTTCGACTGTCTCGAAGCTCTTCAGATGGCGCACCTGCGGATCGGCAACCACCTGTGCATAATCGTTGACCCGCGTGTGCCAGACATGATGCCGCTCGAAGAGCGGCAACCAGTGCGCCGTCGTCTCCTGCGCAAGCCGGCGCGCAAGCTGGTCGGAGATTTCCTGCTGCGCGTCGAATGCGCGCTTCGCGGGAATCCGTTCATTTTCCGCGATCTCGAGGATCTGGTAGATGATGTCGAGAGGACTCAGCGACAGTGCGATGAAGCCGTCCGCAGTGGCGTAGATGCCGTACGGCGCGGGGAAGTACCAACCTGATATGCGCCCCGCCTGCCGCACGTCGTCATGGCCGTCGCCGTTCAGGAAGCACGTCAGAGACTCCTGTTGCAGATCGAGCGCAGCCGCCAGCAAGCTGACGTCGACCCGGCAGCCCTCGCCCGTACGCTCACGGTTGAGCAGTGCTGTCAGGATGCCGTTCGCAAACAGTGCAGCGCCGTGATGATCGACGACGGACACGCCCACCGCGCGCGGACCGTCCTGCCGGGTGCCGGTAATTGTCGCGATGCCCGACATGGCCTGAATGATCAGGTCCTGACCCGGCCGGCCGGCATAGGGGCCGTCCGGACCGAATCCCGAGCCGGACGCATAGATGATGTCCGGCTTGACTGTCCTGAGTACCTCGTAACCCAATCCCAGCTGTTCCATCACACCGGGACGGTAGTTCTCGGCGACAACGTCGACTTGAGGCAGCAAGTTCATGACGATATCGATCGCTCGTGGATCCTTGAGATTCAGCGCCAGACTGCGCTTATTGCGATTACCCACCAGGAGCAGCATCGTCTGTCCGTCGATGGCGCGGTTCGCGCCGCCCCACTTGCGCTGAAATGCGCCGTCGACTGGTTCGATCGATATGACTTCGGCCCCGCAATCGGCGAGATGCTGCACGCCCAACGGACCCATCAGAAAATGATTGAAGCTGAGAATGCGGATACCGTTCAGCGCGTTCATGCAATCTCCGTTACGTCGTGAGCCCGGCTATCTGGCGAGGTGGACCGAGGCCCTGCTGGACTCGGCGTCGCCCTGAACATTCGAAAGGCCGCGGCATGGACACCTGCTTCGATGCCGGGCTGAACCAGGGGCAAGCGTTGTCAACTGCCGTCGAAAGGCGCATGCGCGACGCGCCAGCGATCAGCGACCCTTGAAGTGCGGCGCCCGCTTTTCGACGAATGCGCGGTGGCCTTCGGCGCGATCCTCGGTCTTGAACACATCGAGATTGGCCTGATGCTCGCGCTCCAGGCCTCCTTGGAGGCTGGTCTCGAACGAATCGAGCACCGCGCGCTTGGCCAGTCGGACCGCCAGCGGCGCGCGGGCGGCGATCAGCGACGCGATCTCGATAGCGCGCGCGATGCTGCGTGCCGGCACTACGACCTCGGTCACCAGTCCGTGGCGCTCGGCCTCGGCTGCCGTCAGCGGCTCGCCGGTAAGCACGAGTTTCATCGCCAGCGTCTTGCCGAGCACCCGCGGCAGGCGCTGGGTGGCGCCGTCGCCCGGGAGCGCGCCGATCACGATTTCTCGCTGCGAGAAGGTCGCGTCGTCCGCCGCAACGACGATATCGGCCAGCATCACCAACTCGTGGCCACCGCCGATGGCAAAGCCGTTGACTGCCGCGATCAGCGGCTTCGGAAACGTTTCGATCGCCTTCCAGCTCGTGAGGCGCACCGGATCCGCATACGCTGCGACCCCACGCGCCGCCATGTCGGCAATATCCGCCCCCGCGCTGAAGAAGCGCTCGCCGCCGGTGAGCACGACAGCCCTGACTTCGTCGCTGACTTCGGCTGCCGCGAGCACGCTCGCCAGTTCCGTCAGCAGCGGCACAGACAGCGCATTGCGCTTGTCGTGATGATTCAACGTGATCAACCAGACGAACTCAACGGGTTGTTCCAGCTTCAGGTACTGCAGGTCCCCGCCTGCGGCCAGCGGGACCGGCGCAGCGCCGCTTCGTTCGATGTGAGCCGTGTTCATGATGAGCCTCTCGGTAATTCGATCGCTTGTGCGCGCGAACAGTCGCCGCGTACGAAGTTCGAAGATTGGGCCGGGCACGTGCAGCCGGTGGCCCATCGTCCTCGTGTTATTTGACTGCCAGCAGGTCCGGCAGGAAGCGCGGGATATGCGGGAAGACAATGATCAGCAGCAGGTCGACCGCTAGCGCGAAGATGAACGGCAGGATCGCGCGAGTCGCTTTTTCGACGGATACGCCGCCGATCGATGCAGCCGTAAAGAGGCAGAAGCCGATCGGTGGCAGGTTGATGCCGATAGCCGAGTTGACCAGTACAATGACGCCGAACACCACTGGGTCGATATGCATCTGCACGACGAGTGGCAGGAACACAGGGATTACCACCGCGATACTCGAGATCGTTTCCAGTACCGTATGGGCTGCCAGGAGGAAGAGATTGATCAGGATCAGCAACACGAACGCGCTGGTCGTCACGGCGAGGAAGCTGTTGGCGACGTGCAGCGGGATTTGCGCCTCGATCAGATAGCGGCCGAGCACGAACGCGAGCCCGAGAAGAAACGATACCCGCGTGGTATTGATAGCCGTGCGCGTGAGTATTGCCCTGAAGTGCGACAGCTTGAGCGACTTGAAGACGAAGGCGCTCACCAGCGTCACATAGACCGCCGCGACGACGCCTGCCTCAACCGGGGTGAAGACGCCGCCGAGAATGCCGCCCAGAATGATCACAGGAGTCAGCAGTGCCAGGATCGCCTGTCTGAACGTGGCCCACAGCCGCGCGGCGGAAAACGCTTCGACCGCCGTATAGTTCTGGCGCACGGCAGTGACGTAGTTCACGAGCATGAAGGAAACCACCACCAGCAGCATCGGCACGATCCCCGCGACGAACATCGTGCCGACCGACACGTTGGCGGTATACGCATACACCAGCATGCTCATCGACACGGGCGACAGCAGTCCGAGCGAGCCCGCTGCCGACTGCAGCGCCACTGCGAACGCGCGTGAATAGCCCTGCTTGACCATCCCCGGAATCATGACCGAGCCGATCGCTGCGGTGTCCGCAGTCGCCGAACCGGAGAGGTCAGCGAAGAACATGCTGGCAACGATCGTCACCTGCCCGATGCCGCCGCGCATAAACCCGACAAGCGCCTGCGAAAAGTCGATGATCCGACGCGAGACGCCGCCCGCATCCATGATGGCGCCAGTCAACATGAAGAACGGGATGGCCAGCAGGCCGACGTTATTCAGGTTCGCAAACAGCTGCTGCGGAATCACCAGCAGCGGGGTTCCATTCAGCGTCAATGCAACCGTCGCCGCAATGCCGATGCAAATGGCCACCGGTACACCCAAGCCGAGAAATCCGGCGCCTAGAGCGAGTGCCCACATGATGATTCACCTCAGATATGTTCGGAGACGCCCTGCAACAGAGAGGGCCTCGTTTGCGCGCCGGGCGCGAGATGGGAAACCGCGATTCGCACCGCGGAATGAAAGACGAGCAGCGCGCCGCAGACGGGAATCGAGAGATATGGGTACACCATCGAGATCGGCAGAGAGGTCGCCGTTTCGGTGCCCATCATCTCCAGCATGTCGCCGCCATACATGACGAACACCACGCCGAGCCCGAGGACGATGCAGTCGGTCAGGTCCGCCAGTGTCTGCGCGAAGGCGGGCGGACAACGATCGGCCAGCACCCGCACCTCCGGATGAACCCGCAGCTTGGCTCCTGCCGCCGCACCGAGACACGTGAGCCACACGAACAGATAAGCCGCAAGCTCGTCGGACCACGACAGCGAGTTGTGCAGGATGAAGCGAAAGACCACCCCGAGGCCGGCCACGAGCACCATCGTGAGAAGCAGTCCACCGCATAGGAACAGCGTCATCTTCAGGACCAGGTCGTCGATCAGCAGCAGATTACGGGCAAGCTTTTCCATCGCACTCTCCCTTCATTTCGAAGCGACAGCGGACTTGTCGGCCGCCTCGATTTCCTGATAAAGCGCCTGGCCATCGGGAATGTCGCTGAGCAGGCTCTGGCGCGCCCTTTCGGTCGCAGCGACCCACGGCGCTGTGTTGATCGCGCTTACCTGGGTGCCGTTCTTCTTCATCGTGGCGAGCGCGTCGTTGTATTCGTGCTTGTATTCCTTTACGTCATAGTCTGCGGCCACGGCGGCAGCGGCCTGAAACGCCTTCTGCTCGTCAGGCGAAAGACGCGTCCAGGCGCTCTTGCTCATTGCCAGCACGACAGGCAAGTAGTTCACGTGGGTCAGGTAGTAGTGCTTGGCGACATCGGAAAATTTATCCTGAATGAACTGCTCCGGGGAGGTATCGCCGCCGTCGACCAGACCCTGCGAAAGCGCCAGAAATAACTGGTTATAAGGCAGCGGCGTCGGGTTTGCGCCCAGTGCCTTATAGCCCGCGATATAGCCGCGACTCTGCATCACTCGCACTTTCATATCCTTCATGTCACCGAGCAAGCCGACCGGCTTTTTCGTCGTGAACAGATTGCGTTCGCCCACCGACAGCCAGGTCAGGCCGATCATGTTGACCGCCGGCATCATGTCGAGGAACTTGCGGCCGACCGGTCCTTGCAGAACCCGGTTGGCGTCGTCGATGCTGCTGAAGAGATAAGGCGTATCGAAGATCTGCCACTGCTTGATCGTGTTGCCGATCGGCGCCTGGGCTGAAATCATGAGCTCCTGGGTACCGGTGCGCAGCGCTTGCGCCATCTGCACTTCGCCGCCGAGCTGCGACTGCGGGAAGATCTCGATCTTGACCTTGCCGTGGGTCCGCTGCGCGACCTCCTTCGCGAACACCTGGGCAGTCAGCTGGTAGTGGTTGTCCGGAGCGAGGGTGTGGCCCAGCTTCATGACGATCGGCTCGTCGGCACGGGCAACGCTTGCGACGACGACGCCTGCTGCGAGCAGCGCACCCACCATCACGGCGCGTCCTGCGCGGCGCGCGCTAAACAATGATTTCATTTCGTCTCCTTCCGTACTGGAATGTAATTTTCGCGCCGCATCAGGCCGATCCGTCTGCAGGCGCTTCAAGTATTCGCGAGTGCACGCAACGGGCGTTAGGACCGGTCGCCCGATTTCTTGCACTTTTTTACGGCGTCTTTGATAGCAAGCGTTTCCCGGACTGTCTGGCGATTTATCCGGCGCACACGAGGGAAGACCCTTGGCGATACTGACGGAGGGTTGAGCGGGAGCAATCCGCGGGCGCCTTGCGGATCGGGTGAAGACTGCAACCACTGCGTGCGTGCGGTCAAAAAAGTCCAAGCATTCCCGCAAACCGTCCTAACGGTCGGCAACCCTCACTGATTAAATTTTAGCCATGCCCGCCGGCTCCAATCAACAGAAACAGGCCGGCTTCTCAACCCACACTCACTGTCATAACCACCATGGCCAAACGCCCGCACATGGATTGTTACGCGGTCGGCGACACTGCCGATTTCGCCAAGACCGTAACCGAATTCGATATCTATGGCTTCGCCGGGATCGTCGGCGATTTCTATGCCGTGCATTTGAACGAGGAATTCGCCAAAACCACGCGCTTCGAGAAGCGCATCGCGCAAGGATGTCTGTCGGTCGGCTTCTTATCGACTGTGATGGGCTATATGGCGCAAAAGGCGCCGAGCCCCGGTGCGGTTTCTTATCGCTACGACATCACGTTCAACGCGCCGGTATTTATCGGCGACACGGTCACTGCCCGGCTCACGCTGCGCGAGAAGGACGACGATCGCAACGTATGCGTGTTCAGAGCAGATGTCACGCGCCACGACGGCACCGTGGTCGCATCTGGCGATACCTACCTGAAGGTGCTGTAACACAGCGCACTACCTTTAACGTCTCCCGCTTTTCACAGAGCCGAACATGCCGCATTGGTTAAACGAACAACACACCGCGATACGAGACGCCGTGCGCCGTTTCGCGGAAAACGAAATCGCGCCGGGCTCGGAAGAGCTTTGGGAAGCCGAAGCCTTTCCTTACGACATCTGGAAGCGAGCCGGCGAGCTCGGCTTCGCCGGCCTTCCCTATCCGGAGAGTTGGGGTGGCGGCGGCGGCGAATGGCTTTCCTATGTGATCGTGCTGGAAGAACTGGCACGGGTGGATTGCGCGATCGCCAACTCGCTCATGGCCAATTCGACGGTCGCAAGCCTGCTCTCCAACTATGGCACCGATGAGCAGAAGGACCGCTATTTGCGCCCAATCCTCGACGGCCGCAAGGTCGGCGCCATCGGACTATCGGAGCCCAACGCGGGCTCCGACGCGGCCAACATCGCGACGCGTGCAACTCTGGAAGGCGATCGATGGATCATCGACGGATCAAAGACCTTCATTAGCAACTCCGGCACGAAAGTGACCGGACCGGTCGTCATTGCCGCTGTAACGGGGACGCGCCCTGACGGCCGCAAGGAAATTTCCAACTTCATCGTGCCCAACGGCACCCCCGGTTTCAGCTACGGGCGCAAGCTGCGCAAGATCGGCTGGCGCGCATCGAGCACCTACGAGTTGTACTTCGAGCGCTGCGCGATCCCGGCCGCCAACCTGCTCGGCGAACGCGGCGCGGGATTGCGACAAACGCTCGCCCAGATCAACACGGGCCGAATCCTGATCGGCGCGCTCGCGCTAGGCATCCTTCAGGGTTCACTGGATCGGTCGATCGCGTACATGAAGGAGCGGCGCGCATTCGGCAAGCCGATCGCCGAGTTCCAGGCGCTGCAGTTCAAGATCGCCGACATGGCGACCCACGCGCACGCCGCGCGGCTGATGCTCTACGATGCCGCCGCGCAGAAAGATGCGGGCGTTCGCTTCGATCAGCAGGCGTCGATGGCCAAGCTTTTCGCCACCGAGCGCGCGATGGAGGCGGCTCATCAGGCGTTGCAGATACATGGCGGGTACGGCGTGATGAGCGAGTACCCGGTGTCGCGCGCATTCGGCGACGCCAAGGTGCTGGAGATCGTCGAGGGGACCTCGGAGATTCAAAGAATGATCATTTCGCGAAACCTGCTTGCCTGAGCCATCAGTCAAACAGATACGAACACGCGCTCAGGAGACAAGTCATGCTGGAAGGCATCAAGGTATTAAGTTTTACTCACTTCTTGCAGGGCCCCGCCGCCGTGCAGATGTTGGCCGATGTCGGCGCGGACGTGATCAAGATCGAACCGCCGGGCGGCGCGTTCGAACGCAGTTGGACCGGCTTCGATGCGTATGTCGAAGGGGTGAGCATGTTCTTCTTGCTCGGCAATCGCAATCAGCGCAGCATCTCGCTGGATCTGCGCGACGAGCGCGCGAGAGAGGTCGTCTTGCGGCTGATCAAGGAAGCCGATGTCCTGATCGAAAACTACCGCCCGGGCGTCCTGCAGCGCATGGGCTTCGGTTACGACGATGTCCGCGAGATCAATCCGAGGCTCGTGTATTGTTCGTGCACCGGCTACGGGTCATCGGGGCCATATCTCAAGCGGCCAGGGCAGGACCTGCTGCTGCAGGCCATCAGCGGCATGACGATGCTCTCCGGCGACGCCGATTCCCCGCCCACGCCAGTCGGATCCGCGATCGTCGACCAGCACGCGGCGGCGTTGGCAGCCTTCGGTGTCGTCGCGGCCTTGAAGGCGCGTGAACGGACCGGCAAAGGCACGCTGGTCGAAAGCAATCTGCTCAACGCGGCGCTCGATCTTCAGATCGAGCCGTTCACCTACTACCTGAACAAGGGGCCGCTCTGGCCGCGTACAAACCCGCCGACCGGCAGCCGGTTCCATCCGGCACCCTACGGGATCTACCGGACTCTCGACGGCTGGATCGCCGTTTCGCTGACGCCCACTGAGAAGCTGGCGGCGGCCTTGTCTCAGCCCACGCTCGCCGGGTTTTCGCACCCAAAGGACAATGTGCGCCGCCGCGACGAATTGAACCGCATCGTGTACGACGCGCTGACCACGCGCACGACGGCCGAGTGGATGATGACCTTCGACGAGCACGACATCTGGTATGCGCCCGTGAACGACTACGATCAGGTTGAGGCCGACCCTCAGGTGGCACACAACCGCATCATCATGGAGGTCGACCATCCGCAGGCCGGGCCGGTTCGCTTACTCGCGCATCCGGTTCGATACGACGGCGCAGCACCACCGCTCACCCGTCAGCCGCCGCGCCAAGGCGAGCACACCCGCGAGGTGCTCGCCGAACTGGGCTACGAGCCGCACGAAATTAATATGCTGGTCGAAGCCGGCACAGCGCTGACCGAGCGGAGAACCGCATGAACACTCATCTGAATCAGAGCCAGGAGATGCTGCGCTTTGACGATATCGCGATTGGCCGCTGCCACATCCTCGTGCGTACCATTGCGGAAAGTGACGTGAACGCTTTCGGCCATCTGTCGGGAGACCTGAATCCGCTGCACATGGATCAGCACTTCGCGGCCCACACTCCGTTCGGCCAGCGCGTGGCGCACGGTCTGCTGACCGCTGCGTTGGTGTCGACGACGCATACCGGGTTGACCGGTCCCGGCTTCGTCTACGTCGGGCAGGAGTTGCGCTTTCTCGGACCCGTCTTCATCGACGATACGATCAAAATCCATGTGACCGTAGTCGAGAAGAAACCCGCCAAGCGCATTCTCGTGATGGACACGATGGTTCGCAATCAGGACGGCAAGCCAGTGCTGACCGGACTGTCGGCGCTGAAGGAATTGCGTTTCCAATGAGCTGCCAAAATGAGCTGACACATCTGCTGACAATCCGCGCGAGACCGAACGTGTGCGGGTTTTCGACAACAGTCGTCACGCCGCTTTACTAACTACAATTACACTACTTTCGATGCCGAACCGGCGAAGGAGAAACAGCACGCTCGACTTAGCTGGGGGGCAACTGGCCAAGCGAGCCTGATAAGTGCGCTGGATGCAGGAGACAAATCAGATGCCTAGCTGTTGTAGTTGTGAGTTGCCGGTCTTCAAGATCGCCCACTACGAGTATGGGTCGCGAATCAAATCGATCGATTTTCATCTCGCGCCTCTCGAAGATATGAAATCGACGTTGCCGTATCCTCATCGGCACGAGTTCTATCACATCGTCTGGGTCGAGTCGGGCAGCGGTCACCACATCATCGACTCGATTCGCTACGAAGTGCGGCCCAATACGCTGTTTTTCATGGCCCCCGGCCAGATCCACGATTTTGCGTTGTCCGAAGACGCCATCGGGCACGCGATCAGTTTCTCGTCCGAATTTTTCGCGTTCAAGGTGCAGAACCGCCATTCGCAGACCGAGATTCCCGTCTACGATTTCGAGCGAATTCCGAACACGGTTTATATGAGCGACGCACAGGCTCAGGATCTTCGCCGTGTGCTGGATGGAATCAATGCGGAATATCACGGCGAAGAGGCAGGCTACGAGGACGTGATCTGGTCATATCTGCGGGTTCTGCTAATCAAGTCGGCGCGGCTGGGCGGCGACGCCGTCACCGAGGTCAATTCGTCGCGTAGCGTGCTGTTGTCGCGACGCTTCAAGAGCCTGCTGGAAAAACATTTCACCACGATCCACGACGTCGCCCGCTACGCATGCCTGCTGAACGTCACGGAACGCGCATTGAACGATGCAACGCGCCAGGCGCTCGGCAGCACGGCGGCCAAGCTGATTCGTGAACGCGTGATGCTGGAAGCGAAGCGTCTGCTGCTGCATTCCGAGGTCAATGTGGCGGAGATCGCAACACAGCTTGCCTTCGACGACCCGGCCTACTTCAGCCGATGTTTTCGCAAGCACACGGGCCGCTCGCCCATCGACTTTCGCCGCAGCCTGGAAAAACTGAGCATCTGAAGCAGTGGCGGACACACACCAGGTGCGCGTAGAAAAGTCCAACATAAGCCGCACTTCGTCCTAACTGCCGGAACCGCCGCACTCCTAGAATTTACGTGTCCCCGTCACTCGGGAAACGTGAAAGAAATCAGGAGAGAAAAGGCGTGAATGCTTCCTACCAAGATCAAGGGTTGTCCTCTGAACGGTCCGCCCTCTTCACCGGTATCCTCGACCGCATGGCGGCCAAAGTTGCAGAGGACGAGCCGACGCTCGGCGTCGAATTCCCTCAGATCACGGCGCCCGATGGAAAGTGGGTACTGCTTCCGGCGTCGCTGTCCGCAGGCTACAGCGGTTCAGCCTGGAGCCACGGCAACTGGTTTTGCGGGTTCTGGGTCGGACTTCTGCTGACGTCGTATTTGCACACCGGCCAGGACAAATACCTCTCGTGGGCCCGAGAGCGCATGCGCCTCGTCGCGCAGCGAGCGCAGGACCCCAACACGCACGACATTGGCTTCATCTTCGACAGCAGCGCCGTGCCCGGTTATGAAATCACCCACGACCCGTGGTACGCGCGAATCGCAATGGAAGCCGCAGACAAATTGCGCGCCCGTCTTGTC
This sequence comes from Paraburkholderia kirstenboschensis, assembly GCF_032806925.1. Taxonomy (NCBI): domain Bacteria; kingdom Pseudomonadati; phylum Pseudomonadota; class Betaproteobacteria; order Burkholderiales; family Burkholderiaceae; genus Paraburkholderia; species Paraburkholderia kirstenboschensis. The sequence goes on from NZ_CP136511.1 coordinate 1,035,166, forward strand.
ACCACGCACAGTGGCGCCTATCTCGCTTCCTGGGGCCCGCTCGGCGATCCGCGCGGACGCAGCGCCTCAGCTATCGACACGATGGCAAATCTATCGTTGCTTTACTGGGCCGCGAACCATTCCGGCGACGGCAGTTATCGCCTCGCCGCCGAAGCGCACTCCGTCATGACCGCGAAGGCGTTTATCCGCCCCGACGATTCGACTTACCACGCGGTCGAGTACGACGTGACAACCGGTGTGCGCCGGCGCGGCTACACGTTTCAGGGCGCATTCGACGAATCGGCGTGGAGCCGAGGCCAGGCGTGGGCCGTCTATGGCTACGTGAACACGGCGCGTGAAACCGGCAAGCGCGTCTGGCTGGACCTTGCAGGGCGCTTAGCGGCTTACTATCTGCGCCGACTCGATGGACGTCTGGTGCCACCGTGGGATTTCGACGCCACTGGCGCGGACGCGGAAATCAAGGACACGGCCGCAGCAGCGGTGATGGCGTCAGCGCTGATCGAGATGGGCCGTCTGCATCCCGATCCTGCCGGTGCGGTTCACTGGCGCGAACATGGACTTGCGATGCTCGAAGCTCTGTGTCGTGACGAGTTTGCGTCCGAACCCGCGCAGCGCGGACTCCTAAGGAATTCATGCTATTCGAAGCCGCACAATGAAGGCGTCGACGGCGCGACGATGTTCGGCGATTTCTTCTTCGCCGAAGCGCTGAGTCGCGTGATGTTGCCAGGCAAGCTTCGGCCCGGCACGCAACCCATATCGCTCGCCTGAAGCACCCTTCCCTCGCGGTTCCCAACCCTCGCTAGCCAGTCCGTCCATGATATCGAACAATCTTCCGCATTTCGTACCTGCTGACCTACCCGATGCCCTGCTGGTCGGACGCATCTGGCGAAACGCGCCGATCGACGGACCGTCGGTCGTCGTTGTTCGCGCCGGTCAGGTCTTCGATATCACGGCGTCGGCGCCGACGACCTCCGATCTGTTCGAGCGCGAGGACCTATTGGAGTTTGCGCGTCACGTCGACGGCGAGGCGCTCGGCCCCGTCGAGAACATCGGCCAGGCATTGCTCGCGCCATGCGATCTTCAGGCGATCAAGGCATGCGGCGTGACTTTTGCCGTGAGCCTGCTCGAACGGGTTATTGAAGAACAGGCTGCGGGCGACGCGACGCAAGCCGACACGGTGCGCGCGACGCTCGCGCAACTGATCGGCACGGATCTCTCCAGGATTCGCCCCGGCACGCCAGCTGCCGACAGTCTGAAGCGGGAACTGGAACGGCGCGGCGCGTGGTCGCAATACATGGAGGTCGGGATTGGGCCTGACGCAGAGGTGTTCACCAAGTCCCAACCCATGTCGGCGGTCGGCTACGGCGCGGACGTCGGGCTTCACCCCGCCTCTCACTGGAACAATCCCGAGCCGGAAATCGTTCTGGCGGTAAACAGCCGCGGAACGGTCGTAGGTGCAACCCTCGGCAACGACGTCAATCTGCGCGACATCGAGGGCCGCAGTGCGTTGCTGCTCGGCAAAGCGAAAGACAACAACGGCTCATGCGCGATCGGTCCTTTTGTCCGGTTGTTCGATGATCGCTTCACGATGGACTCGGTGCGGGCGGCCAGCGTGTCGCTCAGGATAGAAGGCGCGGACGACGGGTTCATTCTCGAAGGCGTGAGCCACATGCGCGAGATCAGCCGTGACCCAGAGGAACTCGTGGCCCAGACTGCGGGGCCGCATCACCAGTATCCTGACGGCTTCATGCTGTTCCTCGGCACGATGTTCTCTCCGATTAAAGACCGGCATGCACCGGGCAGCGGCTTCACGCATCACCTCGGGGACAAGGTCACCATTGCAACGCTGGAACTCGGCGCACTTGTCAACACCGTGCAGTCGTCAACCGGGATCGCGCCGTGGCAATTCGGCGTGCGCGCTCTATATGAGGCCCTTGCAAAACGGCGGGCGCTTGCCCCCGCAGTTGGGCAGGCAAACGATGCGTAAAAGAGCGCCGGCCGCGAGAAGAAAGTTTTCGCGAGAGCGTGGGTGACGGCCGTCGAAGACAGTCTGTCGCGTTGTGCCGACGCGCCGAATCTATCTGCGCTACCCGCCAGCCGACTGACTGTCGAAAACACTCAGGCAACGCGCGGACCTGACGTGCTTCCATCGAGATGAAATCGGCTTAGCCGTGGCCCCGCACGTCGATGTCGTTACACTTTGATGTCTGGCCATCGCGCCCTCTCCGCCCAGTTCTTATCGCGACAGAACCGTTGCTTTTAGCATCGGGTGACACAGTGCGGTTTCAACAGCAAACCCCGTGTGATTTCCAGATACCGCCAATCGTCGTCGATTGCGCGATTGGACACCATGAAGCGGCAAGGAACGAAAAGACGGCAGCCAAAGCTAAGGGCGGCAGCCAGCCGGCCGCTCGGTGATGAGTGGCGGGGCACGGAGTGTTGCGAAGTACAATGCCCCGTGCGGGAATGAGTAGCGGTGTACCAACGGCGGCATGCCGCCTGTATGCTCTTTTAGGGTTGCGCGTCGACAAGACACTGAGTGCGGCAGTCCTTGGGGGCGCCACCTACTTAGATGTCAGGCAATATTCCTCGCCAGAGGACGCCATATCTGATGCCGGTAAGTTCCAGCTGGTCGGGCAAAATTAAACAATTCGCGTCCGCTGCTCCAACTCGGCTCTGCGTGCCGGTTGGTTTCCCTGGCGTTGCTAGCGTGTTAGTCGGCGACCGTTAGCCTGAATTGACGCGTGTGCTGCGGCGAGGCAGTGACGAAGTCACCAAAGTACCAAATCCGGGGAGGTCCACCGATGACAAAGACCATCAAGATAAACGTCGACCGACTGCGGCCGCTTCAGGCAACCGTCGGAATGCTCGAAGTGGAGGCAAAACGCAAGCACATTGAATCTCTGGGTGCAAAAGCGCAGAAGCAGTTTCTGAGAACCGCTCCAATTCCGACGGTGCTCGGCAAACAGGACCGGCACTATGTCATCGACCGTCACCATCTGGCGCGCGCCCTGTGGGATGGGGGTATCAGGGAGGCCTTCGCGGAAGTCGTCGAGGACTTTTCCGCACTACCCGACGCGAAATTCTGGGACGCGGTCATTGAGCGAAGGTGGGTTCACCCCTACGACGAACGCGGCATACTTCGCGCGCTCTCGGCGATTCCCGACGAGGTCTCCGGACTCACCGACGACCCATACCGCAGCCTGTCCGCATTTGTGCGGGACGCCGGCGGCTACGTCAAAACACCCGAGCCGTTCGCGGAATTCCAGTGGGCGGATTTCTATCGAACGCGTATTCCGATGTGGACAAATCCATATCAGTTCAAGGCTGCTGTCGAGCAGGCGGTGCACCTCGCCTGGAGCCCGGATGCGCGAACGCTTCCCGGCTTCAAACCGCAGCGACTCAAAGCCGGCCGCGGGACATGAGCGGCGGGCGCTGGCTACGAGAAAGCGCCGGGCACTGCGCCCAAAAGGCCGGCCGCGCATACGACCGTCGCAACGCCGACGACGAGTAATAGATAAGCTGCCTTGGGCCGATGCTGGCGCGGAAGCGCTGTCACAGTGAGCGCCAGGAGCAATCCAGATACAAGTGGCAGCATCAACGCGTTGACCACCTGCGCAGCAACGTTCAGCGAGACCAGACTCGGGGCCAGCCAGACGAGATGAGCGCTGACGGTCACCGACATTACATAAACCGCGTAGAACCACGGCGCTGTGGTGAGCCGGCCATGAAGGGACCGCCTGTATCCTGTCACTTCGCCCATCCCCCACGCGAGAGAGAGTGAACAGACAATCGCTGCCACTAACGACGCGCCAAGAGCACCGTGCCGTTTCTGGTCGCTGGCAAACCCGACTTCTCGGCCTTCAACGCGCACACCCGCTGAAGGCCGTTACCTACTCCATTCTCAAAAGAACCTCAAAATCTCAAAAGCCGGACAGCACGATCTTGCCGCGCGCCTTGCCGCTCTCGAGCAAGGCATGGGCGCGGCGCAGATTGGCCGCGTTGATGGTGCCGAAATGGTCCGCCAGCGTCGTGCGCAGCACGCCGGCGTCGACCAGCTCGGCAACCCGGACCAAAATATGGTGCTGCTTAATCATGTCCGGGGTCTGGTACATCGAGCGGGTCAACGTGGTGTCGGTCAGGGCATCCGGCGAATCGAGCGGAACCGACTCGCTATAGACAACAGCTTTCATAGGTACTCCACGAAATGGAAGTTTCAGTTACAGCGGGCGAAGGTGTTGAACATACTGATATCGTCAGGAACGCGCATAGCAATGAAGTGCCCGTTTGTGGCACCTCGCGCCAGGAATGAACCGCATGCTCTGCACCGACGCTCGGTAGCAATGGCGCAGGTTGATCATCGTATAGGCGAGTGTCTTGAATGCGTAGTGGACCGGATCAGGCGCTGCACAGGCTATGTTTCTGGTTAAACATCGGTATCCTGATCAAATAGTATTCTTGAATCCAGCGTCGAAGGTGCAACCATGCTAGGCGGCCATCCGTTTCTCGAGTATGGCGCGATGACATGCCGCGTTCATCTGATGTCTGGGCACGGCGAAGTGCTGCCTGATCGGGCCAAAGCATGAGAGAAACGGCTGCGTGCGACGTGCATCGCGAAAGCCGCACATGTGTCGTTCGCGCGTGTGAGTCGGCTTATAACTTCTATGAGCAGGAAGTTGTCAAGTGCAGGCTAGAGATGACGCCGATCTCGTCGACGTGGCCATTGACCCGATGGCGTTGATTTCAAGACTAGGCTCTTGCCGGTCGCACTTCTTCCTGACTCCTGCAAAGACGTGTCGAATCTCTGCTCTCCTGCTGCGCGGCTTTCAGATGTGAATGTACGGCAGCATTCCGCAAAAATTGCGCAGGCGAAGGGAAGAAAATCTGTCCCGCGCGCCCTACCGTTATCCTTGGTCGGCGAGGCAAGCCTGATTACCGGCCCTAATCCCGCGTCGTCGGTAGCGGCGGCAAAAACGCTGCTCTCGAGGCTGACCATGGCCTGATACGGCGCTTGAGTAAGGAGTGAGTCATGGCACAGCACTTCAATTTGATCGCGCAGGGCATCCTTTCAGAAAACCAACGTCGCTGCCCGATGGGGATCACGCACGACGATCGTTTGATCACGTCACGAGGTTTTCTGTTGCTATCCGTGTCAGCCGGCTGATCTCCCTGTGTTTGTCTAATGAGAATCGAGAAACAGCATCATGCAAGCTCCCCTTGAAGCATACATAACGTGGCAATCAACGATGGCCCTCCTCTCGGGCGAAGGCGAAATGCATCTGTCCATTGTGTCCAGTCGCGTTCGCCCGATGCCCGGTGATGGCTACTTTGGGAAATGTGCTATCCGGCTGCTGGAGCGTACTAGTCCGTCCTCGGCAACTGTTGCGTGGAGCGACTCGACGTCCTGCTGCTACGGCGCACAGCTATGGCGGCGCTGCATCGCGAAGAAAGCCGGGGTCTGCTCCCTGAGTGGCCGGACCATTGCAAAGGGCAACGCCATATATCGACCCAGACATGTCCGACCCATACCGCGAAACATCGAAGCAATGATTCTGGCCGCAGTGCTGGAAACTGTCTCTGTGGAAGAAGGCATCTGACAGTTCTGCTCCGGTCGGTCACGGGTCAAGCACCAGGAGGTTTTGATGGGCAGGAATCTTCTCCACAAATGGCAGAGCATATCGCTTCAGTCTTCGGTCGACGATAACCCTGTACTACGTCGTCTGCCTGCCAGGAACACTGTGCCCGATTATGCGACCCTGTTCGATATGACACTCGTCCTCACCATCGTCCTTTCGCTATTCGAACTCGCGGTCGAACTGCTTCGCATTGAGAGCCCTGAACCAAATGGTGGTCCTCCTCGCGGCGACCGCAGTGCGGACCACAGTCGCCTGCGGCGCAGAGGTTTTCATCAGCAGCGCTCTGCTTCGACTCTACGCTCTCTTCAGTGCAGGATTCGTTGCAAGCATCCTTATGCCGGTCTCGCACATCATGCCTGATTTTTGTGTCGAGAAATTCTCTACCTGAGTTGAATTCATGGACGTCTACATAAGCCATGGGCAGAAAATCGAGGCGTTCCAGATAGCCTTGAAAGCGCTGATTAGATACCTGCTCGCAGGCGCTTTTTCAGCCCCTCGGAAATCCATATTTTGATATGTGGGCCAGAGCATGTTTACTCCGAATCACATTCCCTATCAGCAGCAACCTGGCTTTCAGCGGACCTACCGCCAAGGCCGCCTGAGCCTAGGTCTTTTCTTTCCCCTCGAAGCCTTCACCGGCGATACGCCGAGGATGTTCGACCAGGTGAGCCTGGCCCAACGTGCCGAAAAGCTGGGTTTCTCTACCCTCTGGTTTCGCGACGTGCCGTTACGCGACCCCAGCTTCGGTGATTCGGGCCAGGTCTTCGATCCTTGGGTCTACCTGGGTTTCATGGCGGCGCACACCCGCTCAATTGCGCTGGGTACCGCGTCGGTCATCCTGCCAATCCGCAATCCCCTGCACACAGCCAAGGCCGCAACCAGTGTCGATCAGATCAGTGGTGGCCGCCTGCTACTCGGCGTGGCTTCCGGTGACCGTCCAGTAGAGTTTCCAGCATTCGGTGTCGACCCGGAGCAACGTGGCAGCCTGTTCCGCGAATACCTCAAGGTGTTTCGCGAGGTTCAACTCACCAGTTTCGTGCCTTTGACCTGGCCCGGCGGCAGGCTTGAGGGGGCAGATCTGATTCCCAAGCCGACCACGGCGGAAATTCCTTTCTTCGTCACCGGCCATAGCCGCCAGACGCTTGAGTGGATCGCCCGCTGCAGTCATGGCTGGATCACTTATCCGCGTGCACCGAAGGCTCAGCAGCTGATTGTCGAGCGCTGGCGCACGGCGGTCCGTGCCGAATGTGGTGAACTGTTCAAACCCTTCACCCAGTCGCTATACATCGACCTGACAGATAACCCGCAGACACCACCACGGCCGATCCACTTGGGCTATCAACTGGGGCGATATCACCTGGTCGCGCTGCTGCACAGCTTGCAGGAGGAGGTCGGCGTTAACCATGTGATCATCAATTTGAAATACGGCCAACGCCCCGCAGGTGAGGTCATTGAGGAGCTCGGTGAGTTCGTTCTACCAGACTTCGTCATGTCAACATGAGCCGGCATAGTGCTGGAAAGCGACCACCGGCGCTTTCTTTCCGGTCACCGCCATGCCCGGCGCATCAGCACTGCCGACAGCCGTCGTCGGCACCGACGGGCGAATGATTGCCTGATAACGCGCGGGGGCGTCAAGCACCGCACAGGGGAAGCCCGCGCTCAGGTGGCCAAAAACCTAACCGGAGAAGGCCGGAGTGCGAACCTCGATACTCTCGCGCGGCCTGGCTCCCGGCGGCGCACGGGTCCTGGAAGGGGTGGTATGGAGGATGAAACGGGCACCGCCGTCGTAACGCAAGTCATACCCCTTGAACAGCAAGGCTTCGTCACGCCGCATGTCGGGAGAATAGTACGAGCGCTGGTGCGAATTGTCAGCCAGCCGTTAGATCTCACCGCTACGATCCGGGTAGACCTGGTCGGTGTCCACGGCACCGAACTTCCGCAGCGAGCTTCGATCGCATAGAGCGAATTACAGATTAAAAGCGATGTTGCTTCGCGGAGCTGGGAAGTAGCAGACCTGAAGTCGCGATTGGCTGAACGTTCTCGTTATGAATGTCTGGAGAGCAGACGAACATGAAAACAGTAGTCGTAGCAGGCGCGGTCGGAGTTATCGGACGCGGAGTACTCGCACACTATCAAACCAAGGGCGTCGATCTGGTCGCCGTTTCCCGACGCGCACCTGATTTCCCGACGCGCGCCAGGCATTTGGCGGTCGACTTGCTGGACAGAGAGTCCTGCGAGGCGCTGCTTGCCCAGGTACCGGAAGCGACGCATCTCGTGTTCGCAGCCTACCAGGAGAGGCCGACGCCTGCGGAACTGGTCGAGGTGAATCTGCGGATGTTGAAGAACATGGTTGAGCTCATGGAGAAGCACGCGCCGAACCTGCAGCACGTCACGCTGATGCAGGGAGGCAAGGCATACGGCGTGCATATTGGGCCGATTCCGTCGCCCGCGAAGGAGAGCGACCCCCGCCATATGCCGCCAAACTTCTATTACGACCAGGAGGATTTTCTTCGGGAACGTTCAGTCGGCAAATCATGGTCGTGGACTGCACTTCGTCCCGAGGGCGTGGCTGGGGTTGCCGTGGGCAATCCAATGAATCTGCTGATGGTGATTGCTGTCTATGGAACGTTGGCGAAGGCCTTGGGCGTTCCAATGTCATTTCCCGGCCCGCGCGCCGCTTACGACGCGCTCTACCAGGTGACCGATACTCGAATTCTCGCGAGCGCTGTCGATTGGGCTGGCGAGGCCGACGCATGCCGAGGCGAGGTCTACAACATCACGAATGGCGACTACTTCAGGTGGTCTCGCGTCTGGCCGCGTCTGGCGGAGTTTTTCGATGTGCCGGCCGGTGAGCCGTTCCCCATGTCGTTGCAGCAGATGATGGCCGACAAGACAGAATTGTGGAACAGCCTGGTCGAGAAGCACAATCTTCGAGACTACCCGTACGACCAAATCGTGTCGTGGAAGTTTGGCGACATGATTTTCAAGACGACCTTTGACAACATCACTAGCACGATAAAGGCGCGAAAACATGGCTTCAATGATTGCATCGATTCAGAGGAAATGTATGTTGAGATGCTGACCCAGCTCAGGGAGCAACGTTACATCCCCTGAAAGGTTCTGTCGCGCTAAGGCCCGCACTCTCTATTGCTGCGCAGACCGAGTGAGGCAAGCGCAAGCGCCCGATCCCACCCTTCCTCCCGAGCGGTGGCGCGCATCGGCAGGCTTCGGGATGGCGCTCCTGGCGATGCAGTCGGCCAGGTCACGCCTTGGATAAGCTCGAGAGAAGCTGCTCGGCGGTCACCGGCTTTCGGACTACTGCGTTTGCCTGGCTTGTGGTGGACAATTCCGCGCCGGACGTCAAGATGACTGGGACGCGTCTGAACATCGGCAAAGCTTCCGCCCCCGCGTCGCGATATCGTGCAGCGGCTTCTGCAAGCCCAGTGGAACGCATTCGCATGGAGGGCGTGAACATCGCTTCGGCCATCACAATGCCGAGACCGCGCCCTTCGTTGCAGAGCGTCGTGAGAGCACGCGCGGGCGGAAGCCGCGCCCGCGCACGGCGTTCAAGAGCGGGCACATCAGTTTGCGCATCGTCAACTGGAGCGTCTCGCTGAACAAGGGTTTTCATCAACCCCGCGTGGCCTTGAGAAAGCTTCGAGCCTTGTACCGGACATACTCCACCAACCTCGGAGAAGAAGCGACCGCGCAAGCCACCGAGGAATTCAAACGCCTTGTGGCGGTGGCACGCGAAACGCGTGATTACGCGAGCGATCCGTAACCGTTGTTCGTTGTGCGCCGGGAACATCGCACGTTTTCCCGGGGTACCACTCAAGCAGCACCCTCCTATCCGCGGGCGGATTGCAAAAAGGTGGGTTCAGTCCGAATCTCTAAAAGGTCGTTTCGGAGCGCGCGCCATCTGTTTGCGTGACTTTGGCTCGCGGTTTCGATCTCCCGTCGCAGCGCTGTCGCGCGGACGGTCGTGACACTGGGGCGGGACGTTCAGGTATCTGAGGCTGAGGAAAGCATAACAAATCACCGCAGCGGTAAGACCGAGCAAGATGTAACCGGTTCTGGACAATAGCAGGGCAAACCCGGTCAACACGAAGACGACCAGGGTGTTGACGACCAGTTGGCGCCGCAACTCGGGCCGCTCCAAGAAGTAGCCGTACTGCTTCCCAATGAAAAAGCAGACCGCACCGATGACCGACAGTACCCGGAATTCAGATACCACCATGTCGTCCAGGGTCGCGTGCCGGATCAGGCTCGCTAAAATCGACAGGCCGATGAAGACGAAAAAGTGCGAGTACAGGACCGAATGGCCGGTCGTGAGCTTCTGTTTGGTCAGCAGGTGAAAACTGTCAAAGTAAACCCACCAGATGCCCGATATCATCACGAAGCCGGTGGCGGCCGTCAGCAGCCTTTCCACAGTCCAGTTGATGTTGGCCAGTCCGGTGGACAGGCTGCTAACGGACTCTCCCAGCATGATGATCGTGAGCAGGCCAACACGCTCGATCAGGTGCTCGGTATGCACTGGGATGACCTGGAGACGACGCGGCAAGAAAAAGATGAACACAACCAGATCAAACAGTAATCCAAGGTAAAACACGACATATCGCTGTGGCGCCGGGAACAGGATCGAAGCGAGGCTGATGGTGGTGCCAGCGACGATTACCCAGCCAACTGCCGTTGTGAGTGCCTCGCTTCCCTTATGCCGGTATTTGGACATGAAATACATTATGGCGACGATGTACTTTGAACCGGCATAGCAGACGACGATGGCCTCGAAGCTAGTCAGGAATCGTCGGTCGATCAGGCCCGAGATGATGATCAGCAGGAACATGATGAACAGGGTTGCCAGCCTATGCTTCCGGTCATCGGCGTCGAAGCGGTTGGCATACATCGTGTGGCTCGCCCAAATCCACCACAAAGGTATGAAAATCAGGGCGAATTTCCAGAACTGGAGAGGGTCAAGATGACCCTCGCGCGTGTGGCTCAAGATATGCGTTACGTCACCGATCGTCACCGCAAAAATCAGGTCGAAGAACGCCTCGAGCCAGGTGGTATGGCGATTGGACTCGAAATACTTTATGTTATGCATACCGCCTCTTTGTCGTGCTTGCGCCAGGGACCGCGCGGCAGGCTGAGACAATTCGATGAATGCGTGCAGAATCAGGCGGGTTTAGGAGCGAACCAGCCGTTGAAGCGGCCGCTGACTTTGTCGGGCCAGCGGCAGATAGTGGCCGACTACCGTTCCATGCAGCCGTTCGTGATCGACCTGTTTGATGCCGGCCGAACTGTCAAAGTCCCAAGGGTCGATTTCGATTGTTCAACGGTCATTTCGCCAAATGAATCAGGTGCCGACTTTCAGGTGGGTCAGTCGGTATGCACGCGGCGTCATACCGGTGTATCGATGAAACACCGCGGTGAAATGCTGCTGAGTCTGAAACCCCGCGCACGCGCCAACGTCAACCAGAGCAGGGGTTTGCTGGCACAACATCGTCCTGGCAAATCTCACCCGTTCGAGTGTCACGTACAGATGCGGCGTGTTGCCTGTCACCTTTTTGAAAGCGTGTGCAAAGCTTGATGGAGCCATGTGCGCCAGCACTGCGAGTTGTTGGACCAAAATGGTTTCGGCTATGTGCTCATGAACGAAGGCTTCAAGGCGAATCAGCATTTGACGCGTAAAAGGCGTATCTGGCGCGGCCGCCTCAGCACAGTGCCCATAGTGAACAGCGATGTGTACTGAGATGACATCGGCGAAAGCGTCGGCGCAGGCAGCGTCGATGAGCTCCGCACGATGCAAAGCACTCAATGTGTCCGCGACCTCACGCAGGAACGGATCCGAAAACCTGGACCATTTCGGGACCGCTACGAACGCTTCTTGCGAGGCTTGTCCAAGGACGCCCCTTTTGAGTGCGATGACCCATCCCTTGGAATCGTTGTCAGGGGTCATGATCAACTGCGCGCACGCCGGAATGACTGCGACACATGGAGCGCTTATAAGCATGGAGTGATTCACTCCGAGGTCGTCACAGCCCGCAGCCTGCACATCAGTGGTACCGGTCGGCATAACGAGCCGAAGTCCCTGCACTGTATTCAGGCCGCCATTGGCGAAAGCGCCGTTCATCGTTTGGCAGCGTAACCCTTGAACTGGGGTCAATCCACTCGTTTGTTTCATGATTCGCGCTGCCTTGCTGTCGCTTTCGTGCACGACCTTGTAAAACGCGGATGTTTTCACTATCTCGCCGGGCTTGTGCTGCTCTGCCAGAGCTTGCTCCCTGATCAATAGGACATAACAGCAAGCCCAATGCCCGATGAGCACCGGTAGCCCCTCAACCATCGCGGGTCAGTGTCCGGTAGGCGTTGTAGTGGCTGATTGCATGTGTGGAACGGCCATGCCGAGCCGTCATCTATTGACTCGTCGTCGGCCGTTGCGGACGTTCACCGTTCAGCCTCCGTGCGGCTGCAGTAAACCTCCGAGCCCAGCCACTCGCCGCCCCCGCCAACTCCAGCGGTCCCACAGCGCCACGAACAACGGCAGTGCCAACGTGCATGCCCGATTACCGGGCATACACACATTCGCGAACGCGCCCGCTTACTACCGAAGCTCAGCGGTTTCCTGCATCGCCGACTGCATCTTCTGAACGGCGTCGAGCGTGGCTCGTTGAGCGGCCAGTCCAAAGTTGCGCTTGAATTCGCTGAACTCGGCATGGCCCGAGCCCGTAACTGCCTTCTTCGCCACGATCTTGCCGCTCGGGTCGCTCACGGTGCATTCGAGCGTCACCGTGAAGTCGGTCGGCGGCCAAGTGAGCAGGCTAGGCGAAGACGAGGTAGTCGTAATCGTCGGGATCACAATGTAGCTCAGGTTTTTCGACCGCAAGGTCGCCGCGTCGGGTACGGTGTTCAGCTTGACGACGTCTTTGAAGATGTTGCTCAGTTCGAGATAGATCGGCAGTTCAAGATCGTGATAGGGCTTGTAGGCGACCTTGTCGCCGCCACCGCCCGGCGTGACGACTTCCTTGTTGCGCTCTTCGTCGGTGATGACGAGACCGACCGTCTTGTCGATCGGCGTAACTGTCTTCGAAACGAGCGCGGCGTTGTCGCCCGAGATCGTGATGTCGTGCGCGCAACCCGACAGAAGCGCGATCACGCCGGCCGCGCATGCCGCGCGAAATACGTTGCTGAATGCCATGAAAAAAATCCTGATTGAAGTAATGGACGGATTAGCGGATGGCGCTGATGAACGCCGGATCGGAATAGAGTTCGCCGAGAAGCTTCTGCACGATCAGCGGATATTGCTGAGTAGCTCTCGGCACGGCGATTGCCGCCGCGAACGAGGAATCCCATTCGCTGCGCACGGTTTTCACTTGGTCGTAGCGCACGGCATCGTCGCGCTTGACGACGAAACGGGCGGCGATCGTCCCAGTAGCCGTGCCGATGCCAACATCCACATTGTTTTCGAGGAGTACTCCATCGAGCTCGACCGATGCCGACGGTGAAAGCGTGCCGGAGAGCGTCAACTCCTGCTTAACTGCATTCGAAAGGTACTCCGCGAACGAATTCCCGACGGGCGAGCGCATCACGTTTGCGCGCACGGCTAACGGATAGCGATTGTTGCCGCCATCCAGACTGCTGAAGTCGCCGATGCTCGCGTGCACGGGCGCTGCGCTCTTGAGCGTCTGGATATTTTCGACGGAAGGCGAATAAGGCGTCGCGACGACCGAACATGCAGCAAGCATGGTCAATGGCGCGAGTAAGGCAAGTATTCTCGGGTTGGTCATATTGTTCTGGTCATTGTGCTAGTGAACGTACGGAGGCCACGAATCGGTTTGCGGACCCTCTCGTTATATCGGCAGCAAGTTGGAGAATTTAAGCGTCGGACGGAGAGATCATTGCGATCTCGCATTCCGTCGCGTATGTCAGTGCGCGAATACTTGCGCACGCTGAACCCTTACATCACGATTGCGGATGTCCGAATGCCAGCAAAGCCAGCTGAAGCTGCCTCACTAATGGAGACAGCTGACCGTTGGTTTTTGGCTGACCACCCGTCGGCCGACGCGTGCAACCGAATGGCCGTTGTAGCCGGGGGATTCAACCGGTCGATGCAACGATTTGGTTAAATCGCTCAGCTGGCGTATCGAAGTTGAGTGTTTTTCGGGGACGTTCGTTGAGCCGCCTGGCTACGGCATCCAGCCTGGTCTGTGAGTAGGCAGATAGATCAGTACCCTTAGGGAAGTATTGCCTCAGAAGCCCATTCGTGTTTTCGTTCGAACCGCGTTGCCAGGGATGCTGTGGGTCGCAGAAATAGACCTCAATGTCGGTAGCGACAGTAAAGCGGTTGTGGTCGGCCATTTCCGAACCCCTGTCCCACGTCAGCGATTTATATAGTTCCCGAGGTAACTTGCTGGCGTGTCGTATCAGCGCGTCAACCACAGCCTCAGAATCCTTGCTGGCGACTTTTACCAGCATCACGAATCGACTTTGACGTTCGACGAGAGTTGCAATCTGGCTCGTAGCGTTGCCATACAGCAAGTCACCTTCCCAGTGCCCGGGTATTGCGCGATCCTCCGCCGTAGCGGGGCGTTCACTGATCGATACGGCGTCGCGAATGTTCGTGCGTCCCTCAGTTTTCAGTGTGGGATGACGGGACCGGCGCATGGTTCGAGAGCGTCGCAAGTGCTCAAGCAATTCCTTTTTCAGGGCACCACGAGCTTGAATATAGAGGCTCCGATAGATTGTCTCGTGCGACACCAGGTAGTCCTTGTTGACCGCATAAGCATGTCTGAGCCAACCTGCAATCTGCTCAGGGGACCACTGCAGCTTCAGCTTTGCAGCGACAACTCGCGCCAGCGTCTGGTTTTGCACCAATTTGCAAACCTTCGGCCGACGTGCCCTCTCCCAGGCGATCACATCCGCCTGGCTTGCTCGATAGCCCTGGCTGCCCCCGTTGCGCTGCAACTCGCGACTTATAGTGGACGCAGCCCGTCCCAGCCTGGCTGCTATCGCCCGAATCGATAATCCGGACACCAGGGAGCGGGATATCTCCTCGCGCTCCGCGAGCGTCAATGCCCGTGGCGCGCGGTGCCTTTGCAGCGGCTGGATGCCGCCGGTCTCCGATAGTATCCGCTGAATCGAAGAATGGCCTCGATCGAACAGTTTGGCAATCTGATGAATCGTATCGCCCTTGCGCCATCGGTCCCACATCAGCGCCTTCTGGGTCTCGGAGTAGTAAATTCTCGGTCGCTGCTTCATTTGCAACACCTCCGCTGCTCTCAGATTCTAGGTGTTGCACCGACCGGTTGAATCCGCCCCAGGTAACTGCCATGGAAGCGTCGCTGGGTCGAGCGACGCTTGTGGGTCGGACTGAGTCCGTCCGCTCTTCAAACTCATCGCCTCAAAGTGGTCGTTAGCATTTCGCTTCCCGAAAGCGGCCGTTCGTCAGAGGTGGCGCCGCTTGTTCGGACAGGGTCCCGAGATTTTTAAGTGGAATTGTTGGGGAATCAAGCTGCCGATTTTATCGCTGGCAGCGTGGCGAAGTACGCTTCATCTGGCGTCTGATCGGCCAGCCTCGAATGAGGCCGATTCTGGTTATACCAGTTCAGGTGATTGCCGATTGAGCGACGCGCGTGGCCTACCGAGTCGTACGCTTTCAAATAAACCTCTTCATGTTTGACGCTGCGCCACACCCGTTCGACGAACACGTTGTCACGCCAGGCACCTTTTCCGTCCATCGACAGGAGAACCTTCCGGCCGAGAACCGCGTCGGTGAATTCGGCTGCGGTGAACTGGCTTCCTTGATCCGTGTTGACGATCTCAGGCAGCCCGTATTTCGCAAATGCTTCCTCCAGCGCCTCGACAGCATGGCAGCTCTCCAGCGTGATCGCCACCCGGTGCGCCAACACCCGGCGGCTCGCCCAGTCCACGACGGCCGTCAGATAGACGAAGCCCCGCGCCATCGGGATATAGCTCGTATCGAGCGCCCAGACCTGATTGGCCCGATCGATTTTCCGGTTGCGAAGCAGGTACGGCCAGATCCTGTGGGCTGGATGCTTGCGGCTCGTGTTTGGCTTCCGATACAACGCTTCGACGCCCATGCGCTTCATCAAGGTGCTGACGTGTCTGCGCCCGACCTTGATGCCTTCGCGACGCAGCAGCCGTGCCAGCATTCGCGCCCCCGCAAATGGATGCTCGAGGTGAAGCTCGTCAATCCGGCGCATCAACTTCAGATCCGCTTCGCTGACCCTGCGCGATTGGTAATAGACACTGGACCGGCTGATGCCTACCAGCCGTGCCTGCTGTGTCACCGGCAGGGCGTGATCGCGATCGATCATCGCTTTACGCCCAGCAGTCCCGCCTTGCTGAGCGCGCTTTCTAAAAAACAGCGATCGCGGCATTCCACGGCCCCATGGATAGAAACGCACCGATGCATATACTGAGATGCGCATGGACAGTGGCCGCTACGATTTTGGAGGCGATGACCCCGTCAAAAAACCTGGCCCAGGGGAAGCTGCGGACCCGCTTGTGGTGGCGCCCAGTGCGACCCCGTTTAGGAATGTGACCTCATCCGAGTCCCCCGTCCGGCGTGCTCAACCAACGTGAGAGGTTCGATCATGCCCAGACTGCATAGCAAACTGACAGGTTTGCCCGTCGTCAACGACAGGGCTGCAGCCATCGACATTGGATCCCGATTCCATGTCGTCGCGGTGCCACCAGACCTGTGTGAGCAACCGGTCCAGACTTTCCAGACCTTCACCAGCGACCTCCAGCGTATGGGCGACTGGCTCGTGTCGCTTGGGATCAGAACCGTGGCGATGGAATCAACCGGCGTGTACTGGATCCCGGCCTACGAGATCCTCGAGGGCCGTGGTCTCGAGGTCATCGTAGCCAACGCACGCGAATCCCGCGCCGTGCCAGGTCGCAAGAGCGACGTCAACGACGCGCAGTGGCTGCAGCGGCTCCATGCCTGCGGCCTGTTGCGCCCAAGCTTCAGACCCAGCGGCGACATCGCTGCCGCGCGTCAATCAAGATGAGAGGAGCGCGTCAGTCAGGATGAGAGAACGGGCATGGCGGCAGCGGGAACGGGCGTAGCCCGGAACCGCTGCCGCCATGCCGCGCCAGGAGGCGACCTTCACCGGGAGCTTTTTTGGTAGTCGCGGTAGATCGGGTATGAACAAACCTTCCATGCCATGGGAGGTGCGCCGTGCCCGGACGCCACGTCAACGACCACCAGATGAGGCTCTACATGAAGCACAGACTCAAGGAAGCGCCACCCGAGGCGGCTGCCCGGGCCGGGTTTAGCGTCGCCACCGCCTACCGCATCGAAGAGGATCCACGGTTGCCATCGCAGAAGAAGGCGCCGCGCGAGCGCCGGCGCGCGGATCCGTTGGCCGGGATTTTCGACGCGGAGATTGTTCCACTACTGACCTCCGCTCCAGGCATCCGGCCCGTTGCAGTATTGGAAGAGATGCTTCGGCGCCATCCGCAGCTCTCACGTGACGTGCGCCGCACACTGGAGCGGCGCATCCGCGTCTGGCGGGCACTGCATGGCGAGGAACGCGAGGTCATGTTTCGCCAGGTACATCAGCCCGGTCGGCTCGGGCTGTCCGATTTCACCGAGATGCAGGCTCTCGGCGTCACCGTGGCCGGCGCCGCGCTGGACCATCGCCTGTATCACTTCCGTCTGGCCTGCTCGGGCTTTGAACACGCTCACGTCATTCTCGGTGGCGAGAGTTATGTTGCCCTCGCCGAAGGGCTTCAGAACGCGCTCTGGGCACTTGGCGCAGCACCGCTCGAGCATCGCAGCGACAGTCTGTCGGCGGCGTTTCGCAATCTGGATCGCGATGCGCGCGACGATCTGACCACGCGTTACGAAGCCCTATGTGCTCACTACGGCATGCAGCCCACGCGCAACAACCGTGGAGTCGCACACGAGAACGGCGCCATTGAGAGTCCTCATGGTCACCTCAAGAGTGCGATCCGCGACGCGCTGCTGCTGCGCGGCAGCGTCGAGTTCATCGACCTTGCCGCTTATCGCTGCTTCATCGACGAGATCGTCAGCCGCATCAACGCGCGTAATGGCAAGCGCATCAAGGCGGAAGTGCCGTTCCTGCAGCTTCTGCCCAACACGCGCACCAGCGATTACGAGGAAACGCGTGTCTACATCACCTCCACCGGCGGTTTCGTATTGCGCAAGGTCTTCTATTCCGTTCCGTCGCGGCTGATCGGCCACCGGTTGCGGGTGCGGCTGTACGACGACCGGCTGGAACTGTTCCTGGGCGGCACGGCCCTGATGACGTTGCGGCGTGGCCGCCCAGGCACCAGCGGCAAGCATGGCCACGTCATTGACTACCGGCATGTCATTCACGCGCTGCGCCGCAAGCCGATGGCGCTGCTCAACCTTGTGTACCGCGACCAGCTGTTCCCGCGCGAGGCCTATCGGCTGACCTTCGATCGCCTGTGCGAGCAACTGTCCTCGCGCGCGGCGTGCAAGACCATGGTGGAGTTGCTGAGCCTGGCTCACGAGCGCGCCTGCGAGGCCGAGCTGGCCCATGCGCTCGAACAGAACCTGGCCGATGGTCGACTACCCGATCTGGACGAACTGCGCTCGCGTTTTGCTCCGGATCCGGCAGCTGTCCCACAAGTGCACGTACAACTGGCTTCGTTGCGCGACTACGAAGCCCTGCTTACCCTGGATCAGGAGATGACAGCATGAGCCACGATTTCGATGCTACCCGCCTGTCGCTGCTGCTCAACGATTTGCGGCTACCCGCTGTCAAACAGATCTGGCCAGCCTTCGCCGAGCGCGCCGACAAGGAGGGCTGGCCCGCGGCACGCCTGATCATGGCGCTGGCCGAACACGAGATTGCCGAACGCGATAGACGTCGTATTGAACGCCATCTGAAGGAGGCCCGGCTGCTACCGGGCAAGACGCTGGAGACCTTCGATTTCGATGCAGTGCCAATGATCTCCAAAGCACAGGTCTCGGCACTGTGTGCCGGCGATGGGTGGCTGCGCAACGGCGCCAACCTGATCATGGTCGGGACGCCTGGCGGCGGCAAGTCGCACCTGTCGTCGGCCATCGGACTGAGCCTGCTGGACAAAGGCTGGAAGGTCCTGTTCACCCGCACCTCCGACCTTGTGCAGCGGCTCCAGGTTGCACGTCGCGAGCTGGCGCTCGAAGCCGCCATCAACCGTCTGAACCGCTTCGACCTGCTCATTCTCGACGACTTTGCATACGTCACCAAGGATCAGGCCGAAACCTCCGTGTTATTCGAGCTGATCAGCGCCCGATACGAATGCCGATCCCTTCTTCTAACCGCCAACCAGCCGTTTGGTGACTGGAACAAGGTCTTCCCCGACCCCGCCATGACGCTGGCCGCGGTCGACCGGCTGGTCCATCATTCGACCATCTTCGAGATGAATGTCGAAAGCTACCGGCGGCGCACCGCCATGCAGCGCAAACAGCAGGGGCCAGGACGCCCTGCGCGCTATGCCACGCCAAACAATGTCGGCATGCCTGCGACTCCAGAGAACGAATCATGACACGCGTCGCCTGACGCACACTCTAATCCGACATTGCCCAGCGTCAATCAACGAACGCGCGTCAATCAACTTTAATCGCTTGTCAGCGTCAATCAACAACGGCATCATCAAGCTCGCCGCGACATTCTCATCCTGTTTGTCGCGCGCCTCTCATCCAGACTGTCGCGCCACAGACATCGCTGCGCTTCGAGCCTATCTGCGGCTTCGGGAGCGACATCTGGACTACGCGGCCGCACACATCCAGCATATGCAGAAGGCCCTGACCTTCATGAACCTTCAACTGCACCACGTCGTCACCGACGTGACGGGAGCCACAGGGATGCGCATCATCCGCGCTATCGTGGCCGGCGAGCGTGATCCCGGCGTGCTGGCTGCGATGCGTGATCGCAACTGCAGGTCCAGCGTCGAGGCGATCCGGGCCGCTCTGGTGGGCAACTACCTGCCCGAACACGTCTTCGCGCTACAACAGGCCCTGGCACTGTATGACTTCTACCAGACCCGCGTCGACGAATGCGACGCCCAGATCCAACGTACGCTGGCTCTGCTTGCGGCCGACAAGCCCATACCTCAAGAGCCATTGACGAAGGCGCGTAACCGGGCCCAGCAGCCCAACGCGCTGAGCTTCGACGTGCGTGGTCTCATGTACCAGCTCGCCGGCGTCGATCTGACCCAGATCCATGGAATCGGCTCCTACCTGGCTGTGCGTCTCGTCGCCGAATGCGGCACCGATCTCAGCCGATGGCCGACTGCCAAGCACTTCACCTCCTGGTTGACCCTGTCGCCCGGGTGCAAGGTGAGCGGCGGCAAGGTTCTGTCGTCACATACGCGCAAGACCACCAATCGAGTGGCTGCCCTGCTGCGGCTGGCCGCCGTCACGGTGGGAAAGACCAGCACGGCGCTCGGTGCGTTCTACCGCCGACTGGCGGCACGCATTGGCAAGGCCAAAGCCGTCACCGCCACCGCGCGCAAGATCGCCGTGCTGTTCTACAACGCCATGCGCTTCGGCATGCAATACGCCGACCCGGGAGCCGACCACTACGAACAGCGCTACAAGGAGCGTGCCATCAAGCAGTTGCACCGGCGGGCAGCCGAGTTCGGCTTCTGCCTTCAACCCGCCGAGGGCGTTTCTTAGGAATCGTTCTCCAGCGTCAACTGCCCGATCTTCGCGTGCAGTACCTTCACGTCGACTGGCGGTGCCGCTGGCGCCGAGTTGCCCGCGTCGAACACATCGGCAACCCGCTCCTGCAGTTGCTTCTTCCAGTCCGTAATCTGGTTCGGATGGACATCAAACTGCTGGGCCAGCTCTGCCAGCGTCTTGTCGCCCTTGAGCGCTGCCAGGGCCACCTTTGCCTTGAACGCTGGCGAGTGGGTCCGTCGGTTTCGTTTCGTCATCTTCTGGTTCCTTGTTGCCGGCCATTATGGCCGACTCACGCCCCAGCTTTTCCACTCAACGAACTGTCCGAATTCCCGGAGCCACCTCTGCCGTCGCCTTGAACGCGAGGCCCAGCGCAACGTTGAACTGATGTGACTCACGGGTCGCCTGGCGCCGGACTTCGAGACCATTGCCCGGTTCCGTAAAGACAACGGCAAAGCGATCCGTAGCGTCTGCCGTCAGTTCGTCGTGCTGTGCCAGCGTCTGGACCTCTTCGCCGAAGCGATCGTTGCGATTGACGGCAGCAAGTTCAAGGCGGTGAACCATCGCGACCGCAACTTCACGAGCGCGAAGCTTGAACGACGCATGCGCGACATCGAGTCTGGTATCGCTCGCTATCTCGAGGCGATGGACACAGCGGATCGTCAGGAGCCTGCGATCGCGAAGGCCAGGACAGAGCGACTGCAGGAGAAGATCGCGGCCTTGAAGGAGCAGATGCGCAGCCTGAAGGAGGTGGAGGTTCAACTCAACGCGGCGCCCGACGGACAAATATCGCTCACGGATCCGGATGCCCGTTCGATGAAGACGCGAGGAACTGGAGTCGTCGGCTACAACGTCCAGACAGCGGTTGACACGAAGCACCACCTGATCGTCGCGCACGTCGTTACTAACGATGGCATCGATCGTGATCAGTTGGCGTCGATGGCGAAGCTTGCCGTACACAGATGGATGTTGACCAGCTCACCGCAATTGCGGATCGCGGCTACTACAAGAGTGAAGAGATACTCGCATGCCATGAGGCTGGAATATCCGTGTTCGTTCCGAAGACGGTGACATCGAGCGCTACGGCTCATGGCCGCTTCGGCAAGGAAGACTTCATTTACGACGCAAAGACGAACGAATATCGGTGCCCGGCAGGCGAGCGGCTCATCTGGCGATTCTCGACCGTTGAGCGCGGCCTGAAACTCAGTAAGTATTGGAGTTCGAATTGCCAGCAATGTTCGCTAAAAGGGGACTCCACGCCGGGCCCTCAACGTCGCGTGGCACGCTGGGAACACGAAGCTGTTCTGGACGAGATGCAGGCGCGACTTGACCATGCGCCTGAGATGATGCGCATCCGGCGACAGACTGTCGAGCATCCATCTGGCACGATCAAGGCGTGGATGGGTGCACCCCATTTCCTGACAAGAACCATCGAGCGGGTGAGCACGGAGAAGAGCTTGCACGTGCTCGCATACAACATGAAGCGGGTGATCAAGCTACTCGGTTCAGAAACGCTTATGAAGGCGATGCGGGCGTGACGCCCGCATGGGGTTGTTGAGCCTGTGCAATATGTGCGGTTGTCATTTGACGTTTGTGTTCCCGCACTTCACCAGCCGCGACCTGCGCCGAGATAGGTTTCGTCAATTCCCAGAGGTCAGGCGTTTTGACACGCTCTGGGCCAGGAACAGTCATTCGTCCGTCGCAGCAACCGGACGTTGGCGCGGCTGCTTCGCCATTGCGAACGGTCGTTGACCGGCCATCGTGCGCAGTGTTTCATCGGCCTTTAGGGCCATGCGCGGCGGGTTACCTTCTCAAACTGTCAGAGCAAAGTGGAAGGTCAGCCCTGGCTCTATCAGCAAGTGCGTTCCGACCTGCTCAACTCTTAACTTGCAACTTCTTGCCGCTCGCCGCGTTCGCCTGCACGCATTACTGCTTCGATGAGACGCGTGTTATGAAGTGCGTGTTCAAAGCCCGGTGTGTCGTAACTGCCCGCGTGAATATCGCGGAAAAGCTGAGCGTAAACCTCTCCCACGTTGATCGCCGCACCCATGAACCCACCGGAGACCGCAGCCTGCCCGGGAGTCTCGAATGCGTTGTTTGACGTCAGCTCGAGATCTCCGGCCTGAAAGCCATAGGGGTGGTTGCTGGTCAGGCAGAGCCATCCCTCTGATCCCCGGATTTCAAAGCTGAAGCGCGCGTTCTCCGGCGCTACGCCAGCGTTAATGTCGACCGTGAATACGGCGCCGGAGTGCGTTTTTCCCAAAACGTCAGCGTGATCGGCAGTTTCACGAGAACGCTCTTCACTGTTTTCTATCAGTTTGACAACAGGCCACAGAATCTCGGTCCGGGCATCGACCTCGACGATCGGTCCGAGGACCGCTTCCACCAGATCGAGTGTATGTCCCCCAGTGATGGTCAGCAGGTTGGCGCCAGATGATGCTTTATTGAAAAGATCATGCGCGGAAGGCATTTCCGGCCCGAAACCGACGGTGGAGCAGACAACTCTCGCGTTTAGCGGCCGTCCGATCTTTCCCGAGGAAAGTAACTGAGCCGCGCGCCGCACGGATGGATTTAACCGGCCCTGCAACCCGATCGCCGTATGGTGTGAACGTACCGCGCGCGCCATCTCTTCAGCCTCCGAGACAGAGCGCCCAAGCGGCGCCTCGCAGTAGACCGCTTTGCCAGCGTCCAGCGCCGCCAGAACGAGGTCTCGATGCGCAGGCACATTCACGGCGATCGTCACGATATCAATCTGGTCATCGCGGATCATCGCGAAGGGATCGGAAAACCAGCGGTCGGCGCCAAAAGCTTCGGCCGCTTGCCGCGCGCTGTGCTCATTGCGCGTCGCCACCGCCGCGAGCTTTACGCCGGGAAGCCCCCTAATCGCGGGAACGTGCGACAGTTTCGCCCAACTTACATCGGCGTTGGCTCCGACGATTCCGACGCGAATTTCATTTTTGGTCATGGCTAAAACCTCTGTAAAAGAGCCGTGGGTTTGTTCATTTTCGTGCCTGTTGTGCAGGGAACAAGCACGCGTTTTACCGGGGAGATTCGCTCGCAAGAGAAACCGTCCGAACACGCCATCAATGTAGCTCCGAGCAAACCGGACGAAAATCGCTAGAATTTGCATTTGGTATTAAGCGACACTTAACGATGCTTCCGAAAGATATGGCCGCCCTGACGGCTTTCGTACAAGTCGCCGAACTGCACAGCTTCCGCGCTGCGGCTGCGCGGCTGGGCGTTACGCCGTCTGCGCTCAGCCAGACAATGCGCCAACTGGAGGAACGCCTGGGAGCGCGCCTCCTCAACCGCACGACGCGCAGCGTATCGCTGACGGACGCGGGGGGGCGATTGTTCGATCAGCTTCGACCTGCATTTGGTCAGATCGGCGGTGCGCTTGAGGACTTGAACCGGCAACGCGAGCGACCAGTCGGCACGCTCAGGATCCATGCAACTCCGGGGGCCGCCGCAGTTGTGGTCGCGCCAGTTTGGCAGAGCTTTCTCTCTGCCTATCCCGATGTGCAGCTCGAACTGCGGGTGGATCAGGCGCCCGCAGATATTGTGGCGATGAGGTTTGACGCCATGATCGGCTGTCAGGAACACCTCGCCACAGACATGGTGGGCGTGCGGGCGACGGGGCCGATGAGGATAGCGGTCGTGGCCGCCCCTGCCTATCTCGAGCGCTATGGACAACCACGTACACCCGAAGACCTGCTGAGTCATAGGTGTATTCGATACCGCTTTGCTCCTGATCAGCCGCTATCCGAGTGGTCGTTCATTCGGGACGGGCAGGTCCAACGCGTGCCAGTGGGCAGCCGTGTGATTCTCAATAGTTCTGAGTTGGCATTACGCGCTGCGATTGACGGAGTCGGAATAACCTATACCGTCGATGCACATGCGCAGGTGTTCCTGCGCTCAGGACTATTGGTGAAGGTACTGGAGGAGGTTTCGCCTTCGTCCGAGGGCCTTTGGGTCGGGTACCCGAGTCGCCGGCATATGTCGGCGGCGCTGCGCGCATTTCTCGACATGGTCCGGGATACCGGCCACTCACCCGGCGCGGCACTCATCAACCCGATCCCGGAGACATCGGGATGATGAGCGCCTGTTCACTCATGCGCTTCACTGCACACTTTGATCAGGCGTTGGCCATGTCTTCGGATAGCAGCGAGGCGATCATGGGGCCCCAATCTGTTTGAGAAGGACCGTTGTAGCCTGATACTGTTGAAAAAGTCGCTGGTCGTCTATTTCATGAGGTTTTCAGGGGTCCTCTTACCCTTGGGCGGCATGTGCGAGCGGCTTATAGGCCGATCTGAGAGGTCAATATTCGCGCAGAACAACTGCTAAAACCTCCTCGGCGACTTTTTCAACAGTATCGCCTGAAAGCCGACGTCGATGTGCTGCTAGGCCGAACGACGGCAACGGGGTCGCGAAGAGGCATCCGGCCTTTCCGCCACCAGTCATTCGCTGCTGCATCGCGTGCACGGTGACGAAGGTGTGTGAGCGGGTGTGAGTCGCGCGCGAGCGAAAAGAAGTAAGAAGGAGCGAGACGGTGTCATTCCTTCCTTGATTTCGGTTGCTCGGCTTGCGGGTCACGTCCGCGTTGCGCCGGTTCCCTCGTACACGCATCGGGGGGCGTCGCATGGCTAACGTCGTTACAGCAGCACGCGTAGACAGGAAATCCGTACGCGTTCGTGCGGATAATCTTCGTTGGCCCGTGCAGCGGGCACACCGCGTCCATATCATCTCCTCAGAAATAGCCCGCTCAACTTCGCATACGCGGCCCGTCAGTTCGGGACGGCCAAACACGGGTTGGCTTTTCGACCACCTCGGGTGAGGGCAGCGCTTGCCGGTCCAGCGCTCGTCGAGGGCGTGATAACGATCTGTAGTAATATTCTACGACTCTCCCCACGTCTTAAACGCACAATGGAATGGCGCAAAAATGCCGTCCGTCCACTCATCGTCTTGCTCTTGCCGCGCAATTGAAAATCGAAGATGCGGCCACAGAATGCCAGCGCTTCCCCGACATCGCCGACTTCCAGCGCTACGTGGTTGAAGGCGCGCGGCTTTGTAAAGTCGACCATTTAACCGGCCGATGGACCCGCGATTGTACAACTGGCCGTCTTAGCTCGACGAGCCTACGGTCGGCCAGTTACGCGCTGCACCATCGCGTAGAGCACCGACATCTGCAAGCCGCTCTTGAGCGCGTAGTTCGGGTCGTATTGATTGGAGTAGCCCCACCAGTCGAAGCATGCATTCGGGTTCGTCGGCCCCGGCGCAGATGACGCGATCGTGTCGGGATACACGACCACCAGTTCGTTCGTATCAGCCCATTCATTGATGCCGGCCTCGGCGACCCAGCGATTTCCGATAAGCGACGCCTCCTGCAGGCAGCCGTGAAGGGCGAGCACGAATCCGCACTTTTTCCCTTGCGCGCAGGCTTTGGGAACAAAAACGCTACCTGTCGAACTCATCGAAAGGTTTGGGGACGCTCCGAATTCCGTTTGATCGAATGAAGACAGCGTACCCGACAGCTTCCCGTTGTTGCGTGGGTTCAATGGGCCGAGGAACATCGTCAGCCACGTTTTTACTGAGTCGTAGACCGCGCCGTTCGCCGAGTAGCAGCGCACCATGTAGGGACTCCCCAGCGTGCCGCATGCAAGTTCGCCATCAGGCGATTCCCAGCCGTGCTCGGCGGGATAAGCGTTGTCAAAATGAACATTAGCTCCATAACGTTGGTATTCCGAGTTGAGGTCGGCCATCTCAAGCGGATTGACGACCTGGTCTCGCGTGCCGGACCAGAGGTAGACGGGCTGTCCACGCAGATTCGTTTCCGGGTCGATGGTGCCGAGGGACGATTGCGCGTCAAGATACGCCTCGGATTCGGGAAGACTGCTGTTGTACGACGCCTGATTCGTCGGCAGCGTCAAGCCACCACAGTTTGCCAAAGCTGTGGCGGCGCCACCGGCGCCACCGGCGCCAGCACACCAGTACACTCCGCCAGCGTAGACGGCGGCCCCTTTGAAGGTGGAAGAGTGCGCGACGTGCATCTGTACTGCCGCGAAACCGCCGGACGAAATACCAGCGACGAAGACCTTCGTCGGGTCGATCTGGTAGCGCTGAAGTCTGGTGATTTTGGATGCGGCCGATGCCTTCGCCTGTACAGATGCTTCCAATGCAGTGGCATCCGTACTGGCCGATTCCCCACCACCCCCGCACCCCGCGAGGCCAATCGCCCACACAACTGCCGACGCTAACCGCACACCTAATGCCATCGTCATCGTTGTCGTCTCCACGTCAGAGCAGCAGTAGTGAGATCGCTCCGCCCTTCGAACTACGGCCGTCTCAGGTTCCGCCGAAGACTCGCAAACACACAGCCAGAACGAAGCACGGACCGATGACTGCGGCGTGCGATTCGCGCGGTGATAGCCAGCCAAGCAAAAATCGGTCCTAGAACGCTTGCGATCGTGACCTTAGGCGCGGCGCGAATACGTTCGACGTTGAACGCGAACTGTGTGGATGGTAGCGGGGGCTGGTGCGATTTCGGGACTCGGCCAGGAGCCGCCGGTCGATGCCGAAATCCAGTTTGATCAGCCAAGGTCTCGTTTGCCCTCGCTCAATGAATTAGTAAGGACCTCCCCGATCCCAGCATAGGCACCGATCGGTGCCATCATGGCTGGTGCTACACAACCTTCCGGGAGGGGGAAATCATGGAAACGATTACTCGTGTCGGCGTGGATCTGGCGAAGAACGTCATGCAAATTCATGCAGTCGACGGCATGGAACACGTCGTGGTCCGCAAAGCCGTTCGCCGTGAGCACTTCCTCAGCTGGTTCGCCAATCTGCAGCCCTGCCTCGTCGCCATGGAAGCGTGCAGTGCCGCACATTACTGGGCCCGTAGACTGCGCGCACTCGGACATCAGGTACGGCTCCTTCCCCGCAATTTGTCGCGCCCTACCGCAAAGGTGGCGCCCAGACAAAAAACGATGCACAGGATGCCGAAGCTGTCTGTGAGGCTGCGGGTCGCCCCAACATGCGCTTCGTGCCTGTGAAGTCACCCGCCCAGCAGAGCGTGCTGGTGCTCCACCGCATGCGCACCGGATTCGTCGAGGAGCGTACCGCACTCGTGAACCGGTTGCGAGGGCTGCTGGGCGAGTTCGGTGTCTTCCTGCCCCAAGGCATCAACCAGTTGCGCAAACACCTCGTTGAGCACATTGAGGACGGCAACAACGAACTCAACGGTCAGGCCCGTCAGGCTCTCATGCGTGGCTGGGCCCAATGGCGGACGCTGGACGACGAGATTTCGTGGCTGGATCGACAGATCGGCGACCACGCCAAGCACGACTCCCAGGCACAGCGTTGCATGGAGCTGTGCGGAGTCGGGACGGTCACCGCTTCGGCCGCCGTGGCCACCATCGTTGACGCAGCACAATTCAAGAACGGCAGGCAGATGGCCGCGTGGCTCGGCCTCGTGCCCAAGCAAAATAGCAGCGGCGGCAAGCAGCGGCTCGGGCGCATAACCAGACAGGGTAACGACTATCTGCGCACTCTATTGTTCCAGGGTGCGCGCTCCGCGGTCCTCACCGCGCCCCGACGCAACGACCGGCTCTCCCGCTGGATCGTTCAGTTGCAGGCGCGCGTGGGCTACTCCCGGACCCTCGTTGCCGTGGCCAACAAGCACGCCCGCGTCCTGTGGGCGGTGCTCGCCAGGGGCGAACGTTTCGATCCATCGCACGCGCCCGCCCGCCATGGCGGGGCGGCGAGCGCGTAAGCCCCGAACCCTGAAACGCCACGCCCACAGCAATTTCACTTCCAACTCGAGGACCCAACAGGCAAGGATAGCGACAGGTCAGACCGGCAGCAGGCGAACTCGAAAACCGGCAAGGCGATGCGCCCAGTGCAAATGCCGCTCAATGAATGGAGTCCTGCTGCGCGGTTATTATCCGGGCCCGGGCGCAGCAACGCCAGCGCGCCCAGCGAGGCTGATGGTATGGACTCCTGCCCCCTCCGGGGCGCACACTGCCGGAGCCACTTTCGGGAGATTTGATATGCCTACGCTCACCATCGGTCTTGATATTGCGAAAAACGTGTTCCAGGTTTATGGCGTCGATCGTGGCTGCAGACCGGTCATACAGCGTAAGCTGCCCCGGGCAGATGTGTTGAAGTTCTTCGCGAAACTGGAATCGAGTCTGATCGGTATCGAAGCATGTCACGGTTCACACTTCTGGGCTCGCGAACTTACGTCTTTGGGACACACGGTACGCTTGCTGCCAACGCAATATGTGAAGCCCTTTGTAGTCGGTGGCAAGAACGATGCAAATGATGCTTCAGCTATCTGCGCCGCGGTATCACGACCGGGCATCCATCCGGTACCGATCAAAAGCGCCGAACAGCAATCATTGCAGTCTGTTCATCGTATGCGTGAGCGGCTGGTTCACGAGCGAACAGCGAAGTCAAACCAGATACGGAGCATGTTTGCCGAAGAGGGCTTCATCTTTCCTATAGGCATTGTCCAGTTAAGGCAGGGCATTGTGGCTTTGGTCAACGATGCTGAAGCTCACATCACTATTCTGCTACGCCGGCTTGGGTCGATGTACCTCGAACAGTTGGCAGCGTTACAACGCTGGATCGACGAGCTTGCTTCGGAAATTGCCGACATATTCAAACGCAATGAGAGCTGCCAGCGTCTCGCTACAGTGCCCGGGATTGGACCGCTCGTGGCGACCGCATTGTTCAGCGGGGTCGGAGACCCACTGCAGTTCAAGAACGGACGGCAGTTCGCAGCATGGTTGGGGCTGACGCCCAGGCAGCGGTCGAGTGGCGGCAAGTCAAAGCTCGGTGGCATCACAAAACGCGGCGACACCTATCTCCGCACTCTGCTGGTCCAAGGAGCGCGGGCGGTGATGCGCTTCGTCGGGCGTCATGATGACCGGCATAGTTGCTGGATCAAAGCCGTGATGCAACGCCGCCACGTGAGCGTCGCTGCAATCGCTCTCGCGAACAAGACGGCGCGGATAGCGTGGGCAATATTGACCAGTAGTGACAGCTTCAAGTTGGCATAACCGCCCTGTAACGCAGCGAGACACCTTCACTCCATCCACGATTGCGCAAGAAGCGGCAAAGCATGGCGAACCGGTCGGACCGGCGCTTGCAGATCCTGATATATCCGGCGGCTGCGTTACGAAGCCAGGAGGCCGATGAGGAGCAAGCGCGCAAACTTCCATGATGGCTCGTGCTGAAGCCAGGCACATCAAAAGCCGAATGTACGGACGCAGTCGAGACCTTCAAAATGCACACCGATCTTGCTCATAGGCGGGAGTCCATGTACGTTTATAGGCATGCAGTCTGTCTCGCCGCCATTCCTGCGAGATACGTCCCCTCTCACGACAAAGGAGACTTGTTCGATCATCCGCTAAACCAATCTTGCTAAATCGGGGAGGTCCTTATAGGCCGGTTTCTGGCAGGCAAATTGCGGGTGGCACTGGTTCAACCCGGCCAACTACGGCTGTTCGACCACGCCCTCGGGCGGAACGAATCGCCATACATGGGCACGCTTACGCGTGGCCGGACATTATCTGACCCATCAAGCGCTTTTTGGCGATAGCGCCGACGCAGTCGCTCTTTACACCGAGCAAAGCACCTGCGCGGTTGCGGACCATCCCAGCGAAGTAATTGATCGACATCTTGAACAGGCCGGCCGCTGCGCCGATTGCCGCACGCGGATAGGTCAGGCACGCATGCACTTGCTCGCTGCGGCTTTCGCCATACAGGCACCACGTGCAGAAGTGCTCGCAGTTATTGGTCAGCAGTCGGTACCGATTCTCGCCAAGGCGCGAGCGCGCCCGTTCTACAACTTGCCGGTCGGCGTAACCTGGACGCTTGCCCGGCTCTATCCACACTTCGCTTCCGGCAGCGAAGCATGCAATCGTCACCTCCTCGACAGGTCCGCGATGCAACGACCGGGCAAGACCCGCGTAGTGCACTACCTTGCCTTCGCCTACATAGATCCCGTGGTGGCGGTATGCGCCGCGAGGTGTTACGAGATGTGCGCCGAGAGCCGGTTCGCTTCCAACTCCAAGATGCCACGGCATCTGTATCGTCGCACTGGTGCGCGACGCGATAGTGGCGTGTCCCATGATTCGACTCCCAGCTGCAACCTGCATGAGCCAAGCATAGAGCTGGACATATATTCACGATAATTAAAGATTGTTTGGAATTCCATAGTGGATTGATTATGGATGATGGCCTTGTTGGCGCAGGTCACCTGTCCAACGGAGATAAGGCGATCAGCATGTCCGGATATCTGCGCGACAGGCGCCCAAACAGCCGCCGTCGAGGCGGTGAGGTGCCGATGACCGGAGAGGGTCGTGAGTACGCACTGCCGACTGGCCGCTTCCGGGAAGTCGAATTCCACTGGCCGTACATGGACGCCCCCAGTTTGCCAAGCTTTCATTCGATGACAGCAAGGGAGGAAGATTGCATCCGTACATTCGGACTTTTAACGCGAGACGCATTTGCTCGCTGCCCCTGATGGGTGTGCTGGTTGGCGCCTCGATCGCTTTCACGTACTCTGGGTGCCTCGGCCAGTGCGGGCTGTGCCAACCACGGTCTTACCTGCTTTGCCATCAATTCGTGATTGCCTGAGCAATCGGTGGTGTGATCCTATCCTGACAAGGCCTGTCTTGAGTGCCCGGGCTGCTACACGGCTGCAGAATCAGGCGTGTAGCCAGCTCGGAACGGTCGCTCGTGGACTAGCAGAGCCCAAACGATTCGAGCTGTCTTGTTCGCCTGCGCGACTGCTGCGACATTTGCGTTTCGACGCGTGGTCAACTTGACCAACCAGGTGTCTGGGTCGTTCCTTTGCGTCGCACGGTAAATGACCGATCGCGCTCCATGGATGAGTAGGGTTCGAAGGTAGGCATCGCCTCGCTGATATGACTGATATGACTCCCAGTGTCAATCGGGATCGGTTTTGAGTTTTTGCATTCACTGTCGTTTTTTCAGGTTTCTGAATTCCCTAAGGGCGGCGTAGCGGTAACTCTCGACGGTGGATCACGCTGATATTCGCGGGTTGGTTACCGCATTACTGTGGTCCGTCTCATGAGCCTGCCGCTGACTTACTTCGCAAGCCGGCCTGATGCCGTTGCTAAAAGAGGACGCGGGTTGCTCGAATACCGGGCTGCGCCGCCCTTAGGAAACTCTCCTGTCGTTAAACGGGTTATAGGCTTTGCAGAAGTCAGACAGGATGACCATCCTGCGGCATTGCCATGGCCATCCCCAGCCGGCCAATGTCCCAGATAAAAGCGGCCAGTTCGCGGGCGACTGCAACGATGGCAACGTGGGCAACCTTTCCTTTGGCCACCAGCTTTCGGTATCGCCGGCACAGTCGTAGTTGCGCATCCCAGGCCCGATCGATGATCGCTTTTGGAATGCCTTCATGGCGGCGCTGGATATCGATGCTCACGCGTGCTGGATGCCGCCGGTCTCCGATAGTATCCGCTGAATCGAAGAATGGCCTCGATCGAACAGTTTGGCAATCTGATGAATCGTATCGCCCTTGCGCCATCGGTCCCACATCAGCGCCTTCTGGGTCTCGGAGTAGTGAATTCTCGGTCGCTGCTTCATTTGCAACACCTCCGCTGCTCTCAGATTCTAGGTGTTGCATCGACCGGTTGAATCCGCCGCCCAGTTCAGACACAAGGCCCACAGCCGACGTGAAGTTGATCCCCCGCATCGCCTGCAGCGCGAGCACAGCGGGATAGAAACGCCACTCCGCCGTAAAATAGCTTCGCCGATGACAGCGGGAGTACAAGGCGCTATGAAAACCCGTACGCGGTTCATCACCGCAATATTGGCGGTGCTCGTCGCCATCGCGGTGCTCTTTATCCCGTTGCCGCCGCGAATCGGATTCGACACGCGCATCGTTACCGTCGCCTCGATACAACGCCCCCCCACGGTCGTGTTTGACTATGTCACGACGCCGGCTCACTGGCCGACCTGGCATCCGTCGTCGCTCGCTGTCAGCGGTTCGGTGGACCATTCGCTCGATGTGGGCGAGCAGGCAACCGAGGATTTCAGGGTGGCGGGCACGCGTGGCCGCGTTGTGTGGACAGTCGCGGCACGTGTGCGTCCGAGCAAGTGGGTCATAACAGGAAAGATTGACGGCAGACCGGCCGGCACAGTCACTTATTCGCTGACATCGACCGTGAGCGGAACCCGTTTTGAACGTGAATTCACTTATCGCGCGCCGTCGTTGTGGTTCGCGATATTGAACTGGTCCGTGCTTCGCGCGCGGATTCAATCTGAATCGGATATGGCAGTCTTGCGACTTAAGAGCCTTCTGGAAGCGTCACCGCAGTATTAGCAACGTCGCTCGGCTGGCGTTTGACCTGGCCCGTTCACGACCAAGCTGAATCCTTGGGTACACGTCTGCTAGCGGCCATTCGCGAGGTCAATCGCAGCGCAAGAGGTTGACATATGCGGAACCGGGCGAGAGTCGGCGCGCGGCCCAGTTGCGGACATTCGCCGTCAGCGGGAGTCAACCAAGCGGATGTCCGCTACTCCTGCGGCCACTGCCCTCTCAGGCTACAAATAGAATACCTGGCGCGGGATAGAGACGGTAGCAGTCATCGACTTGCGGCACGAATCGACTCTTGCTCCAGCGGAATGAATGAGTACTTTTCTACTTGCTGGCTGTACGCCGATCGCTCTGTCTTGAAGGCGTCGTTGGCACAAACAAACCGCGATCGCTGCTCGGTGCTGCGAGTGCCATCGCGCTCAGAGTGAGACGTCCTCGATCAAGGCCCATTGCAACGAGCGAATCCTGCGATCGACGAAATACCCGCCGCCTTCGGTGTAGCGCAGATACAGGCGCCCGCACAACGAGCATTCCCACACGCCGCAGCGGTTGTAAGGGAAGTAGCGCGGCGCGATCGGCGCATCGGTAGACCAGTATTTCAGCTTGCCGGGAAGATATTCGGCGTAGGTCGGCTCCGGATCGTTTTCCGGCCACAGCGTGCCGATTTCGCGGAACTGAGTTTCGTCCAGGGAAAGCGGCTGCGATTGCCAGCCGTCGAGCGGCGTTTTCGTGCAGATGCAGGGACCGGGCGCGCGGGCGTGCGCGCGGCGCGCGAGATCGAGCAGCGTGGCGGTGTTCAGATGGTCGGGCATGTCGGATGAAATCGAGGAAGCGAACGCGCCATCATGCGCGCGTCCGCGACGGTTCGGCAAGCGCTCAGCCGTTCATCATGCGGTCGCGCTGCACGGCGACCCACGCGCGGTCGAAGCGTCCGTCCGCGATCGATTGCAGCGCCGCTGCTTCCTTCGCCGCCGTCTTGCGCGCGCCTTCGATGACCGCCTCGACATCGGCGGGCGAAATCGCGAGCACGCCGTCCTCATCGCCGACGACGATATCGCCCGGATGCACCACCATGCCGCCGACCGTCACCGGCACGTTGATCTCGCCCGGCCCGTTCTTGTAAGGCCCGCGATGCGTGACACCGCGCGCATACACCGGAAAATTGCGCTGGCTCAGCGCGCCGACATCGCGGATCGCGCCGTCGATCACGAGGCCCTGTACGCCCAGGCTTTCCGCGTAGGTCGCCATGATCTCGCCCATCAGCGCCTGCGTGAGTTCGCCCGCGCCGTCGATCACGAGCACGTCGCCCGGACGGCAGAAGTCGAACGCGCGATGGATCGCGAGATTGTCGCCGCCGCGCGTGCGCACCGTGACGGCAGTGCCGGCCATCGGCTTCGGCCGATGAAACGGGCGCAAGCCATTCGCGCCGCTCACGCGGGCCATGTTGTCGCTCAACAGCGAGACCGCGATCTCGCGCAGTGCGGCGAGCGTCGCGGGGCTCGCCTGCGTCGCCGATTCGTTTTCGCGCCATCCGATTGGATTCATGCCGTGGCTCCTTCTTTTGATCGTTGTCGTGCGAGCTGCGCCGACAGGCGTCCGTAGACCGCGCGCGCGTTGCCTTCGAAAATGAGTTCGCGGTCCGCGTCGCTCAGCCAATCGATGGCGTCGATATAGCGGCGCGTGTCATCGTAGTATTGGCCCGTTTCGGGATCGATGCCCTGCACCGCGCCGATCGTCTCGGACGCGAACAGGATGTTCTTCGCCGGGATCACCTTTGCGAGCAATTCTGCGCCCGGCTGGTGATAGACGCAGGTATCGAAGAACACGTTGTTCAGCAGGTAGTCGGAGAGCAGCGGCCGCTTCATGTCCTGCGCGAGTCCGCGATAGCGTCCCCAGTGATACGGCACCGCTCCGCCGCCGTGCGGAATGATGAACTTGAGCGTCGGGAAATCGGCGAATAGGTCGCCTTGCAGCAACTGCATGAATGCCGACGTATCGCCGTTGATGTAATGCGCGCCCGTTGCATGGAAGTTCGGATTGCACGACGACGACACATGGATCATCGCGGGCACGTCGAGCTCGACCATCGCCTCGTAGAGCGGATACCATGAGCGGTCGGTCAGCGGCAGCCCGGTCCAGTGGCCGCCCGACGGATCGGGATTCAGATTGCAGCCGATGAAGCCCAGTTGCTCCACGCAGCGCCGCAATTCGGCGATGCAGTTTTCCGGCGCGACGCCCGGCGCTTGCGGCAACTGGCACACGCCGATAAAGTTGCGCGGAAACAGCTCGGCCACGCGATGCACGAGGTCGTTGCAGGCCTCCGACCACACTGCATTGGCTTGCGCCGTCGCCAGATGATGGCCCATGCCGGCGGCGCGCGGCGAGAAGATCGTGAGGTCGGTGCCGCGCTCGCGCTGGATGCGCAACTGGCCGTCTTCGATGCTCTGGCGGATTTCATCGTCGGAGATGGTGGGGCGCGGCGGCGGCGCGACGCCGTCCTTGAGCGCGGCGATCTGCTGCACGCGCCAGGCTTCGTGCTGCGGCGGCGAGGTCGTGTAATGACCGTGACAATCGATGATCATGCGTGAGTTCCGTATCGTTCTGTATGCGGGGTTCAGGTGCGTGTGGCTGGATTCGTCGATGGCAGCGAGACGTCGTCATCGTCGGCGGGTTTGACGCGCATCACGAGCGCGATCACGGTCGCGATGACGAGGAATGCGGCGATCGTCAGCAGCGCGAGTTTGAAGTTGCCCGTCGCGTTGCGCACGAGGCCGATGCTCCAGGGTCCGACCAGTCCGCCGAACTGCGCGATCGTGTTGATGAGCGCAATGGTCGCCGCGCCCGCAGCGCCGGTTCTGAACGAGGAAGCCAGACTCCAGAACAGCGGATTGCCGGCGTAGATGAAGAGACCGGTCACGCAGAGCAGCACGTAAGCAATGACCGGATTCGGCGCATACGCGCTGCCCGCGATCGCGATGGCGCTCATGCCGTACACGAAGGCCAGATGCTTCTTGCGATCGCCGGTGCGATCCGAGCTGCGGCTGATGATGAACGTGCCCAGCACGCCCAAGAGCGGCGGCGCCGCCGACAGAAAGCCGACTTCGATATTGCTCAGCTGACCGAGACTCTTGACGATCTGCGGCAGCCACAGGAACAGCCCATAAATGCCGACCAGCGCGCAGCCGAACAGGCACGCGAGACTCCACACGCGAATGTCGCCCGCCACCCGCAACAGCGGAAAGTGCGTGTTGCCGCCGACTGCCTCGCGTTCCGCCGCGAGGGTCGTTTCGAGCCACTGCTTTTCGTTGTCGTCGAGCCAGTCGGCGTCGGCGGGGCGCTCGGTCATGATGCGCAGCGTGAGCAGGCCGAGCAGCATCGCCGGAACGCCTTCGAGGATGAACATCCATTGCCATCCCTGCAGACCGAAGATGCCGTTGGCGTAGGTCATCAGCGCGGTCGAGATCGGGCCGCCCAGCACCGCCGAAAACGATCCCGCGATGATGTAGCCGCCTACCGCGCGCGCCCGGTAGCGCTCCGGGAACCACTTCGTCAGATACACGGCGACGCCCGGCAGAAAGCCCGCTTCCATCACGCCGAGCATGAAGCGCAGCACGTAGAAGCTCTTGTCGTTGAAGATGAAGGCGGTGGCGGCCGCGACCGCGCCCCACGTGAGCAGAATCCGCGCGATCCAGCGACGCGCGCCCACGCGATGCAGCAACAGATTGCTCGGCACTTCGAGGACCATGTAGCCCACGAAGAAGATGCTGCCCGCGAAACCGAACACGGCGGGCGAGAAGCCCAGAGCCTTGTTCATGTCCAGGGCCGCGAAGCCGATGTTGATGCGGTCGAGGTAGTTGAAGAACATCATCGCAAATAGCACGGGCATGAGCCGCCCGTACACCTTTCGCATGGTTGCCGCTTCGTTGAATGGGGTCATGCCGTCTCCACGTACTTTTTGTCGGATCGCGAGGGCTCTGCGGCCCCGCTCGAGTCCTGCTTGACAGATGGCGTACGCCGTCTGCGTGCTGACACAGACACGCACGGAGCGCGCCCGATAGAAGCAGGAAAACCGATGATAAAAAGCGCGGCGGCTCGCGTCCAAGACGCGTTCCTTATGCTTCTATAAGGCTTTGCTTATAGTGAGGCGGCGGAGAGCGGCGGCGGAAGGCAGCCGAGAAAGGCGCGAAGATGCGCGGAGTCGTCGTCGGTGCGGAAGGTGGCGGCAAGCGTCGACCATTGGGATGCGCCGGGGCCGGCGAGCGGGCGGAACACGACGTCGGTGCGTCCGTGCCGCGCGACCGATTCGCCGACGAAGGTCACACCGAGCCCCGCCGCGACGAGCGCGATTGCGGTCTGGATTTCGTAAGCCTGATGCGCGACGAACGGCGTCAGGCCCGCATCGCGATACAGCGACTGCACGGTGCGCTTGAACTGCGCGTTCTGATGCTTCGGATAGAGGATGACGGGGGTGTCTTCGAGTTCCGCGATGCGCACCTTCTTCTTGCCCGCCAGCGGATGATCCGGCGAAAGCACCACGACGATATGTTCGCGCAGTAGCGGATAAGAAGTGCAGCCAGGAATGTCGAGCGGCTGGCGCCCGATGCCGACATGAATGCGCATGTCGCGCAGCGCGTCGGTCTGCTCTTCAGTGAGCATTTCGAAAAGCTTCAGTTCGACTTCGGGGAACGCGTGATGGAACGCCTTGAGCGCGGGTGGCAGGATGCTATACATCGCCGATCGCGTGAAGCCGATGGAAAGCCACCCGCGCCGACCGATGCCGATTTCCTGCGCGCCGAGACTCGCCTGTTCCCACGAACCGAGAATCTGCCGTGCCTCGGTGCAGAGATAGTGGCCCGCTTCGGTGAGCCGCAGCGGCCGCCGCGCGCGATCGACGAGCTGCGTGCCGAGCCGCTCTTCAAGCAGCCGAATCTGCTGGCTAAGCGCCGGCTGCGCGATATGCAGGCGTTCGGCCGCGCGGCTGAAATTCAGTTCCTCGGCAAGAATGACGAAGCACTGCAAGGACCTGAAATTCATCCAACTTTCCTAGAGTGACGAACGGTGCATACCCTACGAGTGCGCGCCGATGCCGGCCGTATGTTCGGTAGCCACTCGGTCGAACCAACCACCGAATTTTGGCAGATCGCGCGACGATCGGGTTAGAGCGAACGCGAGCGGGTAGAACATGAAATGACCGCATAGCGTAGTGTAACGGACGCCCGGAGCCAGCGGCTTGAACGGCCGCAAACGGCCGCATGAGGTCGGGAGTACGCACTGGCGACTGGCCGTTTCCAGGCAGCGAAATCACTGACCGCTTTCGGGCGATGCATGTGACGAGCGGACTGACGCAGCCCGACCCGTTGCCGTCGTTCAACCGAGCGCGGCTCTGGCGGCCGCTTCAGGTGAAACGGCGCTTGGCCTTTTTGCCTCGCCAGACACCGTAGCACAGACGCGAACGGACAGAATGGCGGACAACCCGACGATGCCGTCGGTGAATCATCATTCTCCCGGCTCAGTGACCCAGACCGCGGCTGGCGATCTGCTGCTCCACGTACTGGGCGAACAACGCGTGCAGATGCGTCGTCGGATGAAGGTCGTCGGCGAACATGTACGTCTGGTCCGCGTTGGCGGTCACGTAGGTTCGCGGCGAGCACAGCAATGCCGTGGCATGGGGCGTTTTCGTAGGGTCGCAGGCGACGCTGGTGTTCGACACGCCGAAGCCATTGGCCTGAAAGTTCGCGACGATCTGGTTCACCCAGCTATAAGAATCGATCTGGATGACCTTGCCTTGCAGGCCATTGCTTTGCAAGGCCGCGTTCAGGCTACCGTTGAAGAGTTGCGACAACCGGGCAAGGTTGGCCCCACCGTCGGCCGACGCAAGCCCCTTGGGCGCCAGACCGATGTTTGGAACATTGACCACCACGATATGCGTGGCGCCGTTCTGTGCAATCTGCCTGACAACCTCGGCCAAAGTGGTAGCCGCCGTCTCCACGGTCTGCGCAGCGGCCGGCAGCGCCCCGGCGCGAAGCACATCGTTCGCGCCGGCCCAGACGAGCACCAGTTGATTCGTGTTAAAGCTCCCGTGAGCGGCCAGATAGCGCGACACCTGCTGATTGACGGGCATTTCGACGTCGCCGATCACGTCGGTTAGAAAGTCGGACTGGTTTGCCGGCGTTGCCACCGTGGCACCACCTTCCGCATAGCTGAGGCCGCTCTGCGCACTGAGCTTATGCGTGAGGTCGATCGTGTACGCAGCGCTTAGCGTATCTCCGTAGTATTGCGCAACATCCTGAGTCCACACTTGTCCAGGATTGGTCGTGAAACGCCCCCCGCCAACCGCGCTTGCGATCGGTGCATAGGTGCCGACGTCCGAAAGACTGTCGCCGAACGAGACGATCTGCAGATTGATGCCGCCTGCAGGTGTGGCCGCGCTGCCATTACTCGAACTGCCTCCGTTCCCGCCGCATGCCGAAAGCAGTGAGATCGCCACGGCAAAAATTGCAGCACGTACCTTGTTATTTATTCCTCGCATCGCTACGCCTCCTTAACGGCTCGGCAGCTGAGCAACATGGCGCCCTATCGCGTGTCGCTCTCCTGATAAGAATCTCTCGCAGCAAAAAGTGTGCGCGATCGCGGTTGGACACGGGCGTACCACACACGGTGTGAGCCTGGCCGTGAAGGTCGATGCAGAGCAAGACATCATTGCTCGCCGTTAAGCCGAAACGCTGTGAAATGAAACAGGTGCTATCGAAGAGGGACAGATCGGCGACGAAATCCGTATCGATCTCGCGGGCGTTGAAAAAGGCATTCAACAAGCTTGCGTAGAGGTGTGTTTTCACAATAAACACTGCGCCACAGCCCTGGCACTTTGCACTGAAGCGGAAACGCGCACGTCAGCATCATGCTAGGCGCAAGAACGTCGGCTAAGGCAGAATGCGGCGACATGCGTCGGTGTCACCGAAAGGCCGTTTCTTGAGATGCGCGGACGCCCGCATGTCCGCGAGCTTGCGGACGCGAATGACGCGCGCTGGCCGATCGCTGCCCGAAGCGGCCGCCCGCAAACCGACCCAATCCGCCCTCGGCGACCGTCGGCTACCGGGAGAGGTAGTAATATAAACTGAGTGGTCACGGCTACTCTGGGCGACTCACCACGGTTTCGGTGTGCCTATGTTGCCGACAGCGGGGAGGATCTGCCGATGGGTTGGCCAGAAGATCTGGGGCTCATGTTCTACAACGGGGCGAGCGGGCTCCTCTACTACTCCGGCAAGGCTGCACGCGTATTCGTCAGCAATGCGGGGTTCGTCGCAACTGTTGCAATTGGCGGGTATTTCTTTCCCGAGAAAACCATGGCCGGGATAGTCGGTGCCGTGGCGATACGTGGTGCGACCTGGCTGACGAAGAAAGTCAAGGAGGAGCATAA
Organism: Paraburkholderia kirstenboschensis; assembly: GCF_032806925.1. Classification (NCBI taxonomy): domain Bacteria; kingdom Pseudomonadati; phylum Pseudomonadota; class Betaproteobacteria; order Burkholderiales; family Burkholderiaceae; genus Paraburkholderia; species Paraburkholderia kirstenboschensis. The sequence continues at coordinate 1,075,254 of NZ_CP136511.1, forward strand.
CGTCCATATTGCCGATGGGATCGATAAGCTCCTCTATGTGGTGCCGAATTCTGTCGCTATTGGCTACATGAACGCGTCGCTCACGATCGGACGTCCGCAGCGGCAGGTCAGCACCAAGATAGCAAACACCCCTCAACTGAGCTGGGTCAACGATAGCCTTGCCACTGAACTCGTGTCGCCGTTGTTGGAAGAGTCGATCTTCCGGGTTGGCGTCCAGGAAGGGCTGGCTCTCGGTTTGATGGCCGTTGGCGTACCTCGACCGGCGGCAAGTCTACTATCGGGAGCGATCTCGGTGTCGCTCTTCGCGGGTGCGCACAACGTCAACCCTAGCAGCAAGCAGTATCGCGACACGCTCGTCTCGGGAATTGGGTTCGGGGTCATGATGTATTTGCACGGTCTGCCCGGCGCCGTGGTCGCCCATTCCGCTAACAATGCCGGTGTCCGATTGGAAGGATTTTTGGGCAGCTAACAACCGGCGCGAACCGCGTATGGGATAGCGCTTCGCCTTGTGGCCCAGCACAAGATCATGGTCACGCGATGGCGGCGATGATCGGTCGATTTATTACGGCGGCTTTATAGCAACTCCACGGCGGGTGCGAGTCAGAGGTTCTGGCCCGATCTTCGCCAGCCACGTCTTCTTCTGACTGCCTAGGATAAGCAGTGGGCAGCCCACATTTTCCTCAAAAATGGTCCCTGTCCACAGCGATATCGGCCCACCCCGCCGATACCGTCACCGGATACTCTTGTGCAAGGCACCCCTTACACCCGGCGAGACGATGGCGCGGCATGATACGCGCCCTTCGCGAGTGGTGAACTGGCATGCGGGCGCTAACAGCACCGCGCGCATAAGGCTGTCATGGGTTGCCTTCGCCGCCCGAGGCGCCGTACACCTGTCCCGTTACGTAGCTCCCCTGTGCCGCTGCGAGCGTCACATACACAGGTGCGATCTCGGCTGGCTGGCCTGGCCGCCCCATTGGCGTGTCCTCACCGAACTTGCGCAAATTGTCCATCGTCTGGCCGCCGCTCACTTGCAATGGCGTCCAGAACGGCCCCGGCGCGACTGCATTGACCCGAATGCCGCGCTTGACCATCGGTTCTGTCGCGATAAGGCGAGCTGCTATGCTGGCTCCGTGTAAGCGAACGCTTTGATCGATGAAACAGAACCTGAATCCGGCCGTGGCAAAAGTCCTCAAGCGCCTGCACTACCCGCTCGACATCATCCTGATGTGCGTGCGATGGTACGTGGCGTATCCGTTGAGTCTGCGCCATCTTGAACAGATGATGGCCGAGCGCGGCATTGCGGTCGATCACTCGACCGTGCATCGCTGGGCGATGAAGCTGTTGCCCGTACTCGAGAAAGCGTTTCGCTGTCGCAAGCGCCCGGTCGGTAAGACCTGGCGCATGGACGAAACGTACATCAAGGTCAAGGGGCAGTGGAAATATTTGTACCGCGCGGTCGACAAGGCCGGCAACACGGTCGATTTCCTGCTGCGGGCCCATCGTGACAAGACCGCCGCGCGGCGGCATTTCGAGAAATCTATCGATCAGAACGGCGAACCCGACACCGTGACGATCGACCGAAGCGGCGCGAACCTCGCCGCTCTCTGAGCGATCAATGCGGGATCGTGAAGTGCCCATCAAAATCCGCCAGTCCAAATACCTCAATAACCTGACCGAGCAGGACCATCGGGCGATCAAGCGACGGACGCGGCCAATGCTCGGTTTCAAGTCTTTTCGCTGTGCCCGAATCTTGCTCGCCAGCATTGAGCTGATGCATATCCTTGCAAAAGGACAGAAGCAGCGTGCTCGCGGATCCCATCGGTCCGACGCTGACCAATTCTATGACCTCGCAATATAAGTAGTACTTCGCATACCGATCTCGCTAGCTCGTTGATCCTTACCGCGACAAAACCCTTTGCGATTGCTTCTATGCACGTGCGTATCGACGACGAGTTCGATATCAAGCGCGCTAGATAAGCGGCCTGCAAGCAGCGCTCAACCGATAGAACGATTCCATGCCAACCCAAAGGGGTTATCTCTCCAGATCAAAGCGAGGCCCTTCGAGCAGACTTTGTCGATCCGCCTGGTTCGCAGGCCTTGTCAATCTTGCGGCGTGGCGGCGGTGAACTGAATATAGATCTTACGTGGCATCGCGTGTGTGCACACAGGAGTGTGTGCCCGAACACGGCGCTCGATGACCGCTCATTAACTCACTTTGTCGTCGTCGCCCCGAATAGAGTAGCCCAGCTTGGCCTTGATGCCTGACATCGGAGCAGGAGACCGTACCAGTGGCGCCCTAAGCTTTTCATAAGGTTCGGCGGCTAAGATCCAGCTAATTTTCACTGCGATCTAGACCGATGAATGCACTGGAAGCGCTGAACCGCGCACTCTTTCTTTCGATCAACTCGACACCATCGGTGCCCGTCTGGCTCATCGACATGGCCCGCTTTATCGCTGATGACGTGATCTATCTCGTGCCGCTCTTACTCGCCGCATTGTGGCTCGCAGGCGGCGAGGATCGACGCGCCGCCGCAGTGCGAGTGTGCGCCGCGGTCCTCGTGGCGCTCGGTATCAATCAGCTGATCGGTCTTGGGTGGATGCATCCGCGGCCGTTCATGATCGGCTTGGGTCATACATTTATCGCGCACGCGCCGGATTCATCGTTTCCGAGCGACCACGCCACCGTGTTAGCAAGCGGCGCCTTGACCTTGCTGCTCGCTGGCGAGCGCCGCTACGGGCTGTCGATGTTGCTGGCGTGTCTTGCCGTGGCATGGGCGCGCGTCTTTGTCGGGGTGCATTTTCCGTTGGACATGGCAGGCGCCGTCGCCGTCGCGTGCGTAGCCTATGCGTTGGTTGCTCCGCTATGGAGAATGTCTGGCGCGGCACTGACTCGCGGTCTCATTACGGTGTATAGAAAGCTGCTAGCATGGCCTATCGGGCGTGGCTGGCTTTCATCGTGATGGCGAGGTGGCGGGTTGGTGATGCGGTTTGGCAATCGAGATGAATTGCTCATTATTATGGGGGAGTGCTCCCGCAACTTGCGCAGCGGCAGTTCGCATCGCCGCTGGCACAGCGTATTGGCGCTGCTTCCTGAGACTGGGGTATCGCGAGCATCTGCAGTAATCGGCCGATGCTGTTGTAAAAGTCGAGCTGCGCAATGATTGCACCCTAGGCTTGAAATTCGCCCTCTCAGATCGACCCACGAATCCGCTCTGGAGCACCCCAGAACTTGCAATGACGACGCGACACCCGGCGCGCATGAATACCTGGGCAAGCGGCATCTTGGCCTCCGCCGACTCCGCGTTACTGCGATCGACGACGAACTTGCCGCGAGGTTCGCGCTCCGTCGGCTTGACGACAGAACCTGCATACCTGCCTCGGGCTTTCCACGCGTCAACGTGACTACCCGAGCCAATGAGCGTGCGCAGATCGGCTGTGCCGGGCGTGGATGGAAGCAGCAAGCGGTCCTGCATCAGATACAGCGCCAGCGCCGCGCTCAGATCGATGGCAACAGCAAAGCATAAATAGGTGAGCAGGCGCATGCTTCGTATCGCCCGCGGGGCTTTATCAGCTTTGCCGCCATCACGCTTAGGCACACTACCGTCTAACTAAACTTTGCCCGAGATTGCGGGTAACGTCAGAGACGTGTCTGGCACAATCACCGGCTTATAGGAAAACGTCACGTCGCTTTATAAAACGAATGAAAGTCAAAAACTCTCGACGGTGGGCTTCGCGAGGCCGCAAACGGTGGATCATCGCGGCGGCTGCACTTTTTACCGCCGCCACCATCCGATCGATACTTCACCCGCTGCTCGACCCGATCATGCCAGGACCGCCTTTCTTATCGCCGCCGTGCTCGTAGAGTATTACTGCGCCCTCGCGCCCGCACTCTGCGTGATGCTGGCGGGACTCTGTCTCGCGGACTACCTGTTCGTCCCGCCCTACGGACGCATCGACATCATCGATGCGTCGGATATCCGCCTGCTGCTCTCGTACACGATCATTACGATTGTTGTCATCACGCTGGTCGAGCGCTTGAGACACGCGCAGTATCGCGCCGAACTGCTGGCATCGGTGGCGCACTCGCGGTATGAAATGTTGCTGCGTGGCGATAACGAGCGCCTGCTCGCGCGTCGCGCTACGGATGAAATGCATCGCATGCTGCATCACATCGCGCAGCACAACCGATCGCTCATTCTCATCAAGGCGCTCGATCCGGCAACGGGCGCACCGCCCGGAAGCTTCGTCGCGGCGGCGGCGACCTCTTCGGCTGCGAGAGTCATCGACGACGAATCGTTTATTATGGGTATCGCTTACGGCGCCAGGCATTCGCAAGTGCATCAGGACGATCTCGCGCGTCTGAACAACCGCCTGGTGCCTGGTCACTACCGCATGCGTTTTCTGTCGAGTGGACACGGTTGGCGCTCGGTCGAATGTGTGTGCGAACGCTTCATTACCCCGTCTGGCGAATTTCTGATCCTTCGGGCGGAGGACTGACCATGAACACCTCTCAATTTCCGGCTGCTCCGGGCGACGATCACGCTGTACTCGTTTTGCACGGCCTTTCAAGTTCTCCGGCGGAATTGCGGTTCCTCGCGCGCGCGCTCGTCGAGGAAGGCTTCGTGACTCACACGCCAGAACTTCGTGGCTACAGCGCCGGCACCGGACATGTACCAATGGAGCAGTGGATCAGCGCAGCCGTCGCCGAATTTGACACGCTCGCAGCGCGACACCGGCATGTTTCGGTGTGTGGCTTGTCCATGGGCGCGACGCTGGCGGCCGCCGTCGCTCAACAGCGCCCGAGCGCGCACGCGTTGGTGCTGTTGTCGATCACACTCAGCTATGACGGCTGGGCGATACCCTGGTATCGATTTCTGCTCAACTACGCCTATTACACGCCATTGCGCTCGCGTTACCGTTATCGGGAGCACGAACCCTATGGCCTGCGCAACGACGCGTTGCGCTCGAAGATTGCACGAGTGATGCAGAGGGACGGAATCAGTGAAGTCGGGCCCGCGTCCATTGCGATGCCAGCGCTTCACGAAGCGAGCCGCCTTGCAAATTCGGTACGCAAGAAGCTAAAGAGCATAAGCGCCGACTGCCTCATCATTCACGCGATTGACGATGAGACGTCCAGTCCGCATAACGCGCGCTACGTCGTGGCGAACGTCGGGGCGTCTTTTCTTCGCGCTATCTGGCTCGACGACTCGTACCACATGATCACATCCAACAACGAACGCGAGGCCGTCGCCCGGGAATGCGCGCTCTTCCTGCGCGAAAGTGCTGCGGCGTCGGCGTCATGCAACAATCCAACGCCAGTCATATCAAGGGCCCTCGCGCGGCGCCTGAGACAGTTAGCCGCCGTGGCGAGGAAAGCATGAGGCTCGACATCACCTCTTTTGGACGTCGGTGCCTGGCGCTCGCAGCGGCAAGCGCGTGTTGCACAATGGGCGTCGCATACGCCGATGAACCGCACACCGACAGCGGTTGGGAGATCGCGGTCGGGCCGGGCATGTATGTATTCCCGAAGTACCCTGGCTCCTCGCAGCTTCAGGTGCTTCCGTTCCCCGTGCAGGACATTTCATGGAAGGACCGTGTTTTCTCACAAGGTCCAGATGTGCTCGGCGTCAACGTGTTGCATGGAGAGAACTATCACCTCGGTATGTCGGTCAGCTTCGACTTCCAGTCGCGATCGTCGTCGGACGATGCGCGGCTGAAGGGCTTGCCCGATGTGCACTATGGACCGAAGCTGCGGCTCTTCGGCGATTACACGGTGTGGGCGTTCACCGGCGCGGTGGCGGCCTATCAGGACATCGCGGGAACAGGACAAGGTCTGACGGCGACGGCCGATATATTCGTGTCGGCGCCGATCGGTAACTGGCTCATTTCGATGGGTCCGGGCCTCACTTGGGCCAACGCGACCTATACGCAGACCTTATTCGGCATTACGCCGCAGGAAAGTGCGGCATCGGGATTGCCGCACTACGATACCGGTTCCGGCATCCGCGACATTCACTTCAACGTGAATGCGACCTACAAAATCAGTCCGCACTGGTCGGCGAGCGTCGAGGCCGTTGTGGGACGCCTCGAGCGCTACGCCGCAGGCAGTCCAATTACCGAGCGGCGGCTCGACCTCAACGGCATGGCGTCCGTGCTGTACCGCTTCTAGCAACGAAAGTCTTTCGCGCGGCCTTGGCGGCCCGAATAAACCCAGCGCACATACTTCACTGTGGTCAGAGAGGAAACAGCCGGCAAGTAGTCGAGCCATCATCATGGCAACGTCCGCTGTGTCCCGCAGAGCCGACCCCTGAACGTCCGACCGACGGCGCATGTGAACGGCGGGTTATGGCCGAGCCTGTGTGAAAACGCACTCATCGCCTAAACTGAATCAACGCATTGTGACCGGGTGACTCATGAAGCGATTCGTTGAAGGCGATGACCGCAAGCAGGTCGCACTACTTCCCGAATGCGTCGATGACTACATCGGACAAGACAACCCAGTAAGGATCGTAGACGTCTTCGTAGACGAACTGGACCTTACGACGCTCGGCTTCAACGGCATTACACCAGCAATCACGGGGCGCCCGTCGTACCACCCAGGCGTGATGCTCAAGATCTATATCTACGGGTATCTGAACCGCGTACCCTCTAGCCGGCGTCTTGAGCGCGAATGCCAGCGCAATGTCGAGCTGATGTGGCTGACAGGACATCTGGCGCCCGATTTCCAGACGATCGCCGACTTTCGCCGCGACAACGGCCCCGCCATTCGCAACGTATGCCGTCGTTTCGTCGAACTGTGTCGCGGACTGAAGCTGCTCTTCGGCGACATGGTGGCAATCGACGGCAGCAAGTTCAAGGCAGTGAACAGCCGTGACAGGAACTACACCGCAGGCAAGCTCGACAAGCGTCAGCAGCAGATCGAGGAAAGCGTGCAGCGATATCTCGACATGATTGAAACCGCAGACCGGACCAGTCCGACAGGTTTCGATGTGAAGACCGTGCACCTGTACGAGAAGATCGCTCTGTTGCGCCAGCGGATGCGTGAGCTCGAGCAGATCAAAAAGCAACTGAAGACGCAACCGGACAGACAGCTATCGCTGACTGACCCGGATGCCCGCTCCATGACCAGCGGCGGCAAGAGAACCGGCACCGTCGGCTACAACGTGCAGACCGCCGTGGATACGAAGCACCATCTGATCGTGGAACACGAGGTGACGAATATCGGGGGAGATCACGGGCAGCTCAGCAGGATTGCGAGTTCTGCGAAGAGCGCGATGGGCAAGCCAAAGCTGAAGGTGCTGGCTGACCGCGGCTACTTCAGTGGTCCGGACATCCGTGCCTGTGAGCTGGCCGGGATCACTACGTATGTCCCGAAACCACTCACCTCGGCGTCAAGAAAGAAAGGGCTCTTTACCAAACGCGACTTTATCTACGTTGCCAGGAACGATGAGTATCGATGCCCGGCCGGCGAGCGCGCGATTCTTCGATTCAAGACCGTCGAGAATGGCATGAATCTGAACGTGTACTGGCCCAGCGCATGCCCGCGTTGTCATCTCAAGGAGCGATGTTCGCCCAGCGACTATCGACGCATCCGACGATGCGAGCACGAACAGATACTGGAGGCCATGCAGCGTCGACTCGACCGGAAGCCAGATGCAATGACCATTCGCAGAAGTACCGTTGAGCACGTATTCGGTACGCTCAAGCACTGGATGGGCGCCACACACTTCCTTACCCGGACGCTCGGACGGGTGAACACCGAAATGAGTCTTCAGGTATTGGCCTACAACCTCAAGCGCGTCATGAACATACTTGGGGTTGCCGAGACCATAAAGGCAATGAGGATCGCTCAAACCTAAGGCCCCGAGGGGCTTTCTTGCGCTCGCTATGTTCGATTATGGCAGGCTCGACGTATTAAACTCGATCAACCTAACCGGCAATCTCGCCCTCAGCGGGAAAATCGAGTTTCCACACGGCCTCGGCCGCGTGCCGCCGATCGCTGCCCCGCGAAGTTCGTGCGATGTATGCCGATTGCATGAGGCAGTGACCGGTCGTCAAGCGACATTCGCCTCTCCCGTTGGACGGACTTCAGATCTCGGCTCCGGCATTGCAAGCGGTGCATGATGTTTGGACGCGCAAAGCCGATATCGTCCGTCACTCCTCGCTGTCCACGGATCGTGTTACGGTCGGCTGAGAGAACCCTCTTCGGTCGTGGAGTGGTTTCGCGTCGATGTCGTAAGCGCATCAGTCGAGCCGCCACACGACAAGCGGCCACATAGGCCGGACGAAGGAAGAACGTGGCGTAGAACGCAGAGGTATCGGCATGCATTTGCGACCTCAGCACCTATTCTTCAGGCGCAGGGGCTCCCGCGTTTCCGGTCGGCTCTGCGGGGTCATCGGCACCATTCCGCGCCTGTCGCGAGTCCGCGCCCAACGGGACGGCGGAACTGGCCGCCGGCGGGCAGGTGCTGTTGCAGGACTCGGCAAGCAGCAGGCAGGTGTTCGTGCAGACGGGCAGTCAGGGCACGGTCATCGACAAGGGGCGGATAACGGCCGCGCAGATCAGCCTGCAGGCCGCCGACGGCAACGTGTATGCGCTCGCGGGCGGCGGCACGCGCGTCCCGTGCAACCGGCACGGCCAGCCCCGACGGGCACGTCTGGCTGGTCGCCGATGGCGGCCGTGTCGAGCAGGACGGCACGATCGCCGCAAGCAACGCGGACGGCAGCGGGGGAACGGTCGATACCGAAGCGGCAGAACTGGCGTTCGTCAGGCACGCAGCGGTTCACGCAGGCCAGTGGAATCTCTCGACGCCTACTTTCACGATCAATGAGGCCGCCGCCGGTGCATTGCGCCGCAGCCTGAACGCGGGCACCTCGGTTGATGTCACGACGACGGGTGCCAACGGCGCGACGGGCGACCTGGGCGTCGCCTCGGTCCTGCGCTGGTCCGGTCCGGCTTCGCTCACGCTTGCAGCGTACCGCCACGTCTCTGTGACACCGAGCACGACCATCGCCAACGATGATGCGGGCAATCTGACGCTGCGCGCCGACGCATCCGGCATCGATAACGGCGGCAGTGTCGTCAATAACGGCACCATCGACTGGTCGAAGAGCAGAGGTATTGTCAGCGCGCTTTACGACATGAACGGCAGCTATGTCGCCGGCACGCAGATTACCAACGCGGCCTGGACGCCTGATTCCCAGACCGGGCTGAAGAAACAGATCACCCCCTATAGACTGGTCAATTCAGAGGTGGCTCCGGGAATTCGGACAGTTCGTTGAGTGGAAAAGCTGGGGCGTGAGTCGGCCATAATGGCCGGCAACAAGGAACCAGAAGATGACGAAACGAAACCGACGGACCCACTCGCCAGCGTTCAAGGCAAAGGTGGCCCTGGCAGCGCTCAAGGGCGACAAGACGCTGGCAGAGCTGGCCCAGCAGTTTGATGTCCATCCGAACCAGATTACGGACTGGAAGAAGCAACTGCAGGAGCGGGTTGCCGATGTGTTCGACGCGGGCAACTCGGCGCCAGCGGCACCGCCAGTCGACGTGAAGGTACTGCACGCGAAGATCGGGCAGTTGACGCTGGAGAACGATTCCTAAGAAACGCCCTCGGCGGGTTGAAGGCAGAAGCCGAACTCGGCTGCCCGCCGGTGCAACTGCTTGATGGCACGCTCCTTGTAGCGCTGTTCGTAGTGGTCGGCTCCCGGGTCGGCGTATTGCATGCCGAAGCGCATGGCGTTGTAGAACAGCACGGCGATCTTGCGCGCGGTGGCGGTGACGGCTTTGGCCTTGCCAATGCGTGCCGCCAGTCGGCGGTAGAACGCACCGAGCGCCGTGCTGGTCTTTCCCACCGTGACGGCGGCCAGCCGCAGCAGGGCAGCCACTCGATTGGTGGTCTTGCGCGTATGTGACGACAGAACCTTGCCGCCGCTCACCTTGCACCCGGGCGACAGGGTCAACCAGGAGGTGAAGTGCTTGGCAGTCGGCCATCGGCTGAGATCGGTGCCGCATTCGGCGACGAGACGCACAGCCAGGTAGGAGCCGATTCCATGGATCTGGGTCAGATCGACGCCGGCGAGCTGGTACATGAGACCACGCACGTCGAAGCTCAGCGCGTTGGGCTGCTGGGCCCGGTTACGCGCCTTCGTCAATGGCTCTTGAGGTATGGGCTTGTCGGCCGCAAGCAGAGCCAGCGTACGTTGGATCTGGGCGTCGCATTCGTCGACGCGGGTCTGGTAGAAGTCATACAGTGCCAGGGCCTGTTGTAGCGCGAAGACGTGTTCGGGCAGGTAGTTGCCCACCAGAGCGGCCCGGATCGCCTCGACGCTGGACCTGCAGTTGCGATCACGCATCGCAGCCAGCACGCCGGGATCACGCTCGCCGGCCACGATAGCGCGGATGATGCGCATCCCTGTGGCTCCCGTCACGTCGGTGACGACGTGGTGCAGTTGAAGGTTCATGAAGGTCAGGGCCTTCTGCATATGCTGGATGTGTGCGGCCGCGTAGTCCAGATGTCGCTCCCGAAGCCGCAGATAGGCTCGAAGCGCAGCGATGTCGCCGCTGGGTCTGAAGCTTGGGCGCAACAGGCCGCAGGCATGGAGCCGCTGCAGCCACTGCGCGTCGTTGACGTCGCTCTTGCGACCTGGCACGGCGCGGGATTCGCGTGCGTTGGCTACGATGACCTCGAGACCACGGCCCTCGAGGATCTCGTAGGCCGGGATCCAGTACACGCCGGTTGATTCCATCGCCACGGTTCTGATCCCAAGCGACACGAGCCAGTCGCCCATACGCTGGAGGTCGCTGGTGAAGGTCTGGAAAGTCTGGACCGGTTGCTCACACAGGTCTGGTGGCACCGCGACGACATGGAATCGGGATCCAATGTCGATGGCTGCAGCCCTGTCGTTGACGACGGGCAAACCTGTCAGTTTGCTATGCAGTCTGGGCATGATCGAACCTCTCACGTTGGTTGAGCACGCCGGACGGGGGACTCGGATGAGGTCACATTCCTAAACGGGGTCGCACTGGGCGCCACCACAAGCGGGTCCGCAGCTTCCCCTGGGCCAGGTTTTTTGACGGGGTCATCGCCTCCAAAATCGTAGCGGCCACTGTCCATGCGCATCTCAGTATATGCATCGGTGCGTTTCTATCCATGGGGCCGTGGAATGCCGCGATCGCTGTTTTTTAGAAAGCGCGCTCAGCAAGGCGGGACTGCTGGGCGTAAAGCGATGATCGATCGCGATCACGCCCTGCCGGTGACACAGCAGGCACGGCTGGTAGGCATCAGCCGGTCCAGTGTCTATTACCAATCGCGCAGGGTCAGCGAAGCGGATCTGAAGTTGATGCGCCGGATTGACGAGCTTCACCTCGAGCATCCATTTGCGGGGGCGCGAATGCTGGCACGGCTGCTGCGTCGCGAAGGCATCAAGGTCGGGCGCAGACACGTCAGCACCTTGATGAAGCGCATGGGCGTCGAAGCGTTGTATCGGAAGCCAAACACGAGCCGCAAGCATCCAGCCCACAGGATCTGGCCGTACCTGCTTCGCAACCGGAAAATCGATCGGGCCAATCAGGTCTGGGCGCTCGATACGAGCTATATCCCGATGGCGCGGGGCTTCGTCTATCTGACGGCCGTCGTGGACTGGGCGAGCCGCCGGGTGTTGGCGCACCGGGTGGCGATCACGCTGGAGAGCTGCCATGCTGTCGAGGCGCTGGAGGAAGCATTTGCGAAATACGGGCTGCCTGAGATCGTCAACACGGATCAAGGAAGCCAGTTCACCGCAGCCGAATTCACCGACGCGGTTCTCGGCCGGAAGGTTCTCCTGTCGATGGACGGAAAAGGTGCCTGGCGTGACAACGTGTTCGTCGAACGGGTGTGGCGCAGCGTCAAACATGAAGAGGTTTATTTGAAAGCGTACGACTCGGTAGGCCACGCGCGTCGCTCAATCGGCAATCACCTGAACTGGTATAACCAGAATCGGCCTCATTCGAGGCTGGCCGATCAGACGCCAGATGAAGCGTACTTCGCCACGCTGCCAGCGATAAAATCGGCAGCTTGATTCCCCAACAATTCCACTTAAAAATCTCGGGACCCTGTCCGAACAAGCGGCGCCACCTCTAGTCAAGCGGGCCAGAAGGGTTGCGGGCGGTTCGCTAAGTCCTTCCCGTATCGTCTCGCCGAAGGCACCCTCGCCTCGATTGTCCGTGCGTCATTCCGCGATTCTGTTCGCAACCCGCCAGCCAAATGGATCTGCTGCCGTCATGCCTGCGACGAACGGCGTGCAACTGTCGACGAGAATGAATTGGCAAATCCAGTTCCCGACGATTCGGCAATCCCCGTTATCGCAATTACATTAAAGGCTGTCCACCGCGCGCCAAAGGGAAAGCTCCGCGAGAGGCGGTTGACGGCCCCCCTTTGTGCCGTTCAGATAAGCGCGTCGGATCGAGGCGCTCCGCCCCTTTACGAAGTCGTCATCGCAGACATCGCTGACCCTGGTGTAGATCTCGCCGACGGGACTGTTCCGTGGCTCGTTGCTGACAAACTGCGCCTACGCACCGCGTGAGCTTGAGGTGTTTCCAGTGCGATAGAAAATACCAAAGTCGTTTTACAGCAGGATCGGGCGCTTTTTCGGCGGGCGTCTCCTTGCTGACAGCCAACGCGGGCACTTCGGCCTAAAGCCGGCGTTGGAGCGGCGGTCGGGAGCTTCCTGTATCAGCGAACTCATACTCCCCACCGGGAAGAGACTTTCGGAATTCCCGGTAGCGGCCATTCGAATGACCATTTGGGGCTGAGCCGGACGCATTAATGCCGTCTGGCCGGTCAAGTTCTCCGGTTAGACGCGCCTTTTTCTCCCGGACTAAAGAGCGGCCGCCGATTGGTCGGGTTTCATTCGACTTGTTGCTCGCTCGTCTTGCTATCGGTGTCGTCGATTGCGGTTCCTCCGGCAATTGCGTCGGAGCACTATGCTTTTCATCAAGTGGGGTGCGAGGCCAACCTCGCGAACGACAGTTCGGCGCGAGGCTTCTTAAGACGGCAGCGCGTCATCGCGCCTGCGCGCGATGGACTAACCTTTCAAGGAGGCGGCGTCATGGAGGACTTTGCGATTCAGGGGTTTCGGGGAAGGCTGATCGGTTCGTCAGACAAGGACTACGACGAGGCGCGAGCGCTGTACAACGGCATGATCGATAAGCGGCCCAAGGTGATAGCCCGCTGCACCGATGCCGCCGATGTCATGGCAGCGGTCAACTACGCGCGCGAAAACAAACTGCTTCTCGCAATCCGCGGAGGCGGACACAACGGTCCCGGTTTGGGCAGTTGCGACGGTGGGCTGGTCATCGACCTGTCGCAGATGCGCAGCGTGCGCGTCGACCCAGCGAGCCGCACCGCGCGTGTCGAACCAGGCTGCACTGCAGCGGATCTTGATCACGCGACCCACGCTTTTGGCCTCGCCGTACCACTCGGCATCGTTGGCAGCACGGGGGTCGCAGGTCTGACCTTGGGCGGAGGAACCGGCTACCTCACGCGCAAGCACGGCCTCACGGTCGACAATGTGCTCGAGGTGGATGTAGTGCTGGCCGACGGCTCTTCCGTCACCGCTAACAAGGACACGAACGCTGATCTCTTCTGGGCGGTGCGCGGCGGCGGCGGTAACTTCGGCGTGGTCACAAGTTTTCTGTTTCAGGCCCACCCAGCCAGAATAGTGTTCGCCGGTCCGATCTTCTGGGACGCCAAGGATGCCAGGCAAGTTATGACGATGTACCGCGACTTCATCCCGCACGCCCCCGAAGAGCTTGGCCTGTTTGTCGGCCTCAAAACCGTCCCTCCAACCGATCCCTTCCCTAAGGAGCACTGGAACAAACGCGCCTGTGCTCTGATCGGTGCTTTCAACGGGCCGATCGCAGAGGGCCAGAAGCTCATGGCCTCGCTGCTCGAGAAACTGCCCGCCCCGCTGTTCAACTGGATGGGCGAGATGCCGTGGACTGCCATCAACAGTCTGTTCGACCCGTTCTTTCCTAAGGGCTTGCAGTGGTACTGGAAGGGGGACTTCGTCAAGGCGCTGCCTGACGAGGCGATCGACGTGCACATCGCCAACGCGCTCAAGGCACCAACCCCCTTCTGCCTGATGCACCTTTACCCCATAGACGGCGCGGTTCGGCGGATCGCCCCGGATGCCACGCCGTGGAATGCGCGAAACGCGTCTTTTTCGATGGTAATTGCCGCCATCAGCCCGGATCCCAGGGACGCCGAGGCGCTTAAGACCTGGGGCCGTGCCTACTGGGAGACTATCCACCCCTTCAATCTGGAAGGCGCCTACGTCAACTTCCTGGACGCCGACGAGGCCGCGAACCGCGTCGAGCTAAGCTACGGCGAGAACTACAAGCGCCTTGCTTCGATCAAGGCGAAGTACGATCCCAACAACCTGTTCCGAGTCAACCAGAACATTAGACCGAAAGCGTGAAAATTCAGGCGCGCGGCCTCGCGCGCCCGCGCCGCGTGGTGGTGTTCAGCGCGAACACGCTGCCGACATTGCCGTCGTCGTTGCCCGGTGACTTGCGTGGGCCGCGCACGTTTGAAGAGCGTCCACGTCGCGCGAACCTGATCAGCGCGACGCGTGAATCAAATCGGAGCTAACGACCTCCGCGGGGTTCACGTTCCCCGCACTCCATTGACTGTGTAGAGGGTTGACACGCGCTGCGCGAATATGCCCGGTCTGCGATCGGTCGTGATCGTCCTTCTCCGGCGCGTTAGCGACACGTGTTCACCGCGTCAGCATGCGAGGCGGGAATCGTGTACCGATTAGCCGCTCTCGCACTCCGGTTTTTATTGGAGCTCGACCGTGACGAAGCTTCGTGCGTGATTGCGCTGGATCAGCAACGCTGCCTTCTTGCCAGCCCTTGCCGCAAGCGACGCCAGTTCATCCTGCGACGCGACCAGCGTGCCGTTCAACGACAGCACGACATCGCCCGGCTTGATGCCGGCAGCGGCCGCTGTCCCCGACACATCATCGACCATCAGGCCTTGAGGAAGATCCATGCTGCGCCGCTCCTGATCGGTTAAAGAATGCATCGTGAGGCCGAGATGGTCGAGCGCGTGAAACTGCGGCGAGCCTGCGTCAGAGTTTGGGCCTGCAACACCGCCCTCACCTGCGTTCGCCTGTTGCGACGCTGGCCCGACATTCACCATCACGGTCATCGGCTTGTGATCGCGGATCAGCTTCAGCGGGACTTTCGTTCCGGTCTGCAACGCCGGGTTCTGCCCGGTTAGATCGGCCGCGTGGTCGATAGGCCTGTTGGCGAGTTGCACGATCACGTCGCCCGTTTTCAGATTGCTCGCCGCCGCCGAACTGCCCGGGTCGACCGACGTCACCAGCGCGCCCGCCGCGCGCGGCAGGCCGAACGCGCTCGCCAGATTCGTATCGACGTCCTCTACCTGAATGCCCAGATTGCTGCGCGCATCGTCTTGAGCGCTTGGCCGGCCCTGCTGGGCTTGCTCACCCTGCAACCGCGAACGCACGTTGTTCGCCATATTGATCGGGATTGCGAACGTCAGGCTCTGCAAGCGGTCGCTATCGGCATACACCTGGACGTCAATGCCGATCACTTCGCCCGCGCGGTTGAACACGGGGCCGCCCGAGTTGTCGGGGTTCAGCGACACGTCCGTCTGGAAGAACGGAAACGTGCTGCCATCGGCAAGCGTGCGCGACGTCGCGCTGACGAAGCCCGCCGTGACCGTGTTCTGATAGCTGTCTGGCGAACCGATCGTCAGCACCTGCTCGCCGACGCGCACGCGCGCCGAATCGCCGAGCTTGACGGTAGGCAGCTTCGTCGCGTCGATCTGGATCACGGCGATGTCGCTTTGCGTATCGACGGCCACGATTTTTGCCTTGAACTCGCGTCGGTCGGTCAGGCGCACGGTCACGTCATCCGACTGATCGACGACATGCGCCGTCGTCAGAATGAGACCGTTCGGGCTCACGATGAAGCCCGATCCGACGCCGGACATCGCGCGCGGCGTAGCGCCCTGGCCGTTTTGCGATTGTGGCAAGGCCTGCTTGAAGAACGAGAAGATGGGATCGTCACCGTCGACCGCTTCGGCGCTGGGACCAAAAGGGGGCGTCGCGCTCCCGGGCGCATTCACCGGCACTGTCACGCGGATATTCACAACCGCTGGCCCATAGCGCTCGACGATCGCAGGAAAGTCGATTGCCGCGGTCGTGCTGCCGGTTGCAGCGCGTATTTCCTTCCCTCGCGCGGCGGCGGCCGCCGATGGGGGCGCTGATGCAGAAGCAACCGCGGAAGCGGCTGCCGGAGAAGTGGCGACTGCGGCTGCGTCCGCGCAGGAACAACCGGTCACACATGCCGTTGTTAGGGCGGTGCAAAACCAGATGCGAGACAGATTTGTGTGCGTCGATTTGGTCAGGGTAAACACAGCGCACCTCCCATGGTGCCTTTCACCGTAAAGAAATTATTTCGCGCGTGTGATAGCGCCGAGCGTTCTAGTGTGCTCGCGCGCAGCGATGCGATCCACCGGACACACAATCTCCGGATCGAAGTCGACTTGAGATTCGGCTGCAGCATGTTTGCCAGCAATGGGCCATCAGGACGCGGACGGTTTGCTCGCTCGTCCTCTTTTATTTATAGGGAAGCGGCGGGTAAATTGCAGCGAGTACAAATCCTGGCGTGCGTCAAACGGTTGTCGTCGGCGCGCGTTGCATGCGGCGGTGCAAAAAGAGCCGACGATCCGTTCCTGCGCATAGGTAAGCGCGCCGTCGCCGGCCGCTTCTCACTGTTCGGCCCCGCGCTCGCCGCTGATGCCCAGTAGACTTTTGTCGATGACAAGGCGCTGAGCGCGTGCGTTTCAATGTCCGTGATCGACCAGGCTGTGTGGAAACGCCAAGAGAATTTCAATGCACGCGGTTCTAACCTCGCTTCGCACCTTTGGCGGTTTGCCTGTTGACAGTTTATTCGGCGATGAGGAACTGCTGAAGGGGGGGGCAAGCGCCCTTTAACTGGCATTTGTGAGCTTGTTTTAAGGTCGGTGGGTGCTCAGACACCCACCAGCCGCATCGCTTTCATTGTCCTTTTGAACCCCAGGATTCTCAGCACTCTCATGAGGTTGTAGGCAAGCACATTCCGACTCATCTCCGTCCCCACGTTCGGTAGTCTGCGTGTGAGGAAGTGGGTGTAACCCATCCAGTGCTTGAATGTCCCGAAGACATGTTCGACGGTGCGTCTGCGTATCGTCATTGCGTCCGGCGTTTTGCCGAGTCGGCGTTGAACACCTTCCAGCACCGACTCGTGCTCCCATCGGGTGATTCGTCGATACGGACCTGGCGTGCATTGCGATTTTTATTGGGCCCTGAGGACAGGCGCCGCTCCAGTAACGGCGCAACTGCATACCGTGCTCCTCCCGGGTGAAACGGTAGATTGCACGTTCACCGGCTGGACACTGGTACTGGTCGTCCCGCGCAATGTAGATGAAGTCAGCCCTATCAAATCGACCATGGCACTTCGCGCTCGATGTCGCGGGTTTCGGCAGCATTATCTCGATCCCTGCGTCTGCGCACTTTTTGATCTGAGGCCCACTGTAGTAGCCACGATCGGCGACTGCCTGCAGTCTGGTCCTACCCATCGCATCGCGTGCAGCTTTCGCCATGGGGCTGAGTTGCGCCCGGTCGCTGCCAGAGTTTGTGACCTCGTGAGCAACGATGAGGTGGTGTTTGGCGTCTACTGCCCGGGTGCGTTTGCTTGCGTAACGGATGAAGCATGGAACTGTCCGCTACCGTACACCATCGAGGTTGCTCGGTTCGTGGCTGGGCGAATAGTCGACGCATTCCCCGCGGCCCTATCGAAGCCGCGGGGCCGCGCTCTTCTCCTCGCTACCCCGATCACGCCCGTTGCTTCGTGACGTGTGAAAGAATAGGCCCATGCTGGAACCCGCCGTTACACAAACAGACGGGCAAAAGAGCCTCTTTTCGTGAAGACAGGACGAAGCTTGAAACAGGGGTCATCCGCATGGGGAGTATGGAGCCAGGGCGATCCTCAAGACGAGCGGCGAATCGCGGCAATCAATTGTCTTCTGACAAGTTGCGGACCGCGTCCTCAGTCTGGATCGTCGACGTGCCTCGTCGCCAGGCGGCACGCGACCGTGGCGCGGCATCGTGCGGATGCCCCGTAGATTTTTGCGTCATGGCCTCGATCGTGCTCATGAACTCGCGCACCTGCGTGCAATCGAATTCGATGAAGGTCGTCGAGTTCGGCGCCCTATCAGAACAGCGACGTCTGACGCGGATCGCGCGCGGGCGGTCGCGAGGCGGTGACCGCCTTGCGACTGCGTGCGGATGCGCGCCGCTGTGCGACGCGGCGCAAATGCGCGATCAGGGACACGGTCTGCGTGCCCGCCATAAGTTCGAGCGCAAAGTGTCCGATGTCTCCCGGCGCGCTCGGGCGACAGGCGCGCAGCGACGGCCGCAGCGCAAGGCGCCGGGCGCGGGCGATCAACTGACTGCGGCTCATACCGGGCCAGCAATCCGCGACGAACTGGCGAACGATGGCGGGCAGTGACTCCGGGGCGACGTCGCGGGGCAACGCCAGGACAACGAGTTCAAATGCATCAGCCACCGTGGTGCAGCCTCCTTCTGCAATGTCGTGCGAAGCACGGGTTCGCGAGCCCATAGGCAAGTGTGTTCGCCAGCCTTTCCGTCATCCGGTTGGGATCTTGCCACAAGCCGCGATATGAATACCGTCGACATCCATGCCTGATCATCCACTACGGTCGGCGCCATCGCCTTGATGTTGCAGGAGGCGCCATTGCCTGCCAACGCTGCGTAACTCTGTGCACGACTCACCGCCGCGCTGGATCACGGCACAAACATTCAAGCTTTGCTCAGCATAGTCATCTGACTGAGACGGGGAAACGGTGGCAACCCTTCATCTGGCGAACGCATGCGAACGGGACGTACGAACTCGGAAAGTTGCATTTCACATAAGGTGAGCTAGAATCAGGCGCATTCCTCACCAACGTGTTGCTCACCATGCAAATGCAAAGCTGGGTAGGAACGATCGAGCGTGAATGGCATCAGTTGCGCCTCGCTGACCCTGCTCTGGATGTCGAGAAGTTCTCCCGTCACGTCATCGCGGCAAACAAGACCGGGTTTCTCTCGCCCGAGTCGCTCGCCGTGATCGCCAATGCTCTTCTCACCAGCACGCTCAATCGCGCGCCGCATCTCGGCCGCTGGTTGCTTGAGCGCATTGGTGCTAACCGGCATCCCGCCTGGCGGATGGCAATGGCCATTTCTCTCGTCACACCGACCGGAGGCGAGGCGGACCTTGAGAGAGGTAATGCGATCTTCGAAGACGTGATGAAGGATGAGACCGCGGACGGCCATCTTCGCGGCATGGCCGCTGCAGCGCTGGCCGATAGCGCACGCCTTGGGCGGGGCATGCCGACCGACACGAGCCGCGCGCTCACGCTCTACGAGCAGGCCATCACACTGGGCCACAAGGCCTCAGCATACAATCTCGGGCTTTACTGGGAGGGCGCGTGGGGTGCCGAAGAGAAGAGCGTTACCCAGGACCGCACGAAGGCCATCCAGAGCTATCGGCGCGGCGGGGGTGACATGCGTTGCCAACGCCGTCTGGCAGCGCTACGGTGAAGGTGCCGTACCGCCCGCCGGACGAGACGGAGGACGAGGTTAAGAGGTGAAGCCGCGTTGAGCTGGCCGCAGATACGCCGGCAGGGCAAAATGGTGCCGCGTGTGTCAGTCCCCCGGATCGAAGCGGTCAGATCCATAGTTAGTCAGCACCTCACGTTCTGTCGGGCGCATTCGTGATGACACAGGCAGTGTCACCAGGTGTCACTATCCGCGACCTCTTCCCTTTACGTTCGCAAGAAATGCCTGGTAGCCCGGATCATTCCGGCCTGCAGAAGTTCGGCCGGACTTTCGAGGGGCTGACTGACCAGCCAGCCCCCGTTCGCTAACCACCGACGCATCAACCGCCGGCCGCGCTTTGCGTTGAACGTGAGAGAGCCGGCGCATCAATCTTCCATCGCCTGCCTGATATCTGACGATTTCGTGTGACCGGCAAAAGGCTGACTATGCCTTGCTTTACAGGCCAGCATCACCAGATCGCGACCCGAGAGCGCGGACGCTAGCCAGTACCACACTATGGCCGGACTCCCGCCGTGTGTTTTCGCGCTATCGCATCGTTCGGCATCCAATGCCAGCATCACGTCATCTATAATCGCACTCAGCACACCAGTGATCGCATGGAGCCCTACTATATGAGTCAAACCCGCGGACGATATGCGGGATCTCGGGACAGCGGCCAGCGCCAACCTCGTCACGTCAAACAGTCCCAGCCGAAGCGGCCGAGGCCGCCGTACGTCAATGCACCTGCCAGGGACTCTGCCCAGACTGCCTCCATTTTCAAGACACGATCGTTCCAGTTTCTGGTGGATACGGTAGGCGCGGAGAATATCGCGCTGGGACTGGGATCGAACATGGCGCGAGTGGCCGAGCTGACGAAGGGTGAAAAGTTCACGCCCGAGACCGCCTTTCACATGGAAACCACGCTTGGTTTGCCTCACGGTTTCTTTGACCAGCCCAATCCTGCGCTTGCGCCCGAAACCATCGCCCGCCTGAAATCACCGCTCGATTTCGTCCTGGCCGACGACGAACCGGAAGCAGTGTCGGAAACACCCATGCCGCCTTCCGCCGTTCACGGCGGCCAGCAACCATATCCTGAAGACAGTTTGTCGGGGGAAGCGCAGATGCCGAAAAAAGCAACGGGCGACTCGCCCAGGGCCGTCAGAAACAGTCGAAGCCAGATGGCCGAACCGCCCGCCCCACGTGCGCCGCGAAAAGGTTCACCTTCGAAACCCAAGTCATCTGTCGGGGGAAACCAACAGCGACCACTGGCGTTAGACGACAGCGGTGACGTAGAGAAAATTCGACGCGCGAACCTCCATGTCTTGACGGCTCGTAACGGATCGAAAGCAAGACTCGGTGTGGTCATGGAGATGAGCGGATCCAACATGGCCCACCGGCTGTATGGCAAAAAACGGCTCGACAGTGTTGAAGCAAACCGTTTCACCGAACGACTTGGTTTGCCAGCTGGCTGGCTGGACGCGCCGCGTTTGGAAGCCGACATTCCGGAGCCGGTGTCGCGCTTGCTGACGCCCGCCGCGCGCGGCCGTGCATCCGTTGAACAGAAGGAGCCACTCGCGGCAGCAACGGAAGATCGCGCATCGGCGAAGCCCGCCGATGCGTCGGCGAACGCGAGGCGCTCGCGGCCGGACGTTCGGACCGGTGCGAAAGACCGCGCGACCGGTTTGGCAGATGCGTCAGAGAAAGGGACGATCGTCGTCAGCCGGTCGCATCACGTCACTGATGCTCCCGACGAGCCTGCCGGTCGCAAATCTAACGAAAGTGATGGTGAACCGGCGGCAGCCACAGCGGCAACCGCTGAGTCGTTCGCGGCCCCCGCAACACTTCCACGATCGCGCGAGTCGCTATCCCCATCCGTGACGAGCCTGGACCATCTTCACGGCATTGCGCCGATCGCGGAGGCGTTGCTCAAGACGCTGGCAGGCAAGGCACGCACGGGCCGACTGGATGAGCTGAAGGCGCTGGAGCTTTTGCAACAGGCGGTCCTGTTATGAGGCGGTGGTAGCGTGCCATGAGCTGATCTGCAATGACGCAGGAAGCACATCGGCCCAGCCCGGCCCCGGTGCGCGCGAATGATCGCCCCCTCTTCCTGAGCGACGGGAAACTGCGGATCTTGTCCTCCAGGACGACATCACGCCAATGCCTGGGTCCCGGGGCGCAATGGTCGAGAAATTGCCTTGGCCTGTCAGCACGCCCCGGTGCATCAGTTTTTGCATCGCCTTGCGTTCGCTCCACCGGATCCGTTCGCGTCGAACTGTTTCCCCGGCTCCTCTAGCGTACAGTCCGATGCGGTATCGAGCCCGAAACGCATTGCAGCACCTTTGCCGCGCGCGGCGAGAGCGCATCAAGCGCGTCATCGATCGCGGTACGCGATACGGAGCATACGCACCTCAAGTTGACCTCGAACGGTCGGGCTATCCTTACTTATCTCGACAGACTTCCCAGCACCGGGTATGGCACGCCAGTCTTCTCGCCGGCGTAGCCGATCAGATTCATCAGCGCGTAGATCACGAGTGAGCCGAGCCCGATCGCCAGCACAAAGTTGGCAAAGCTGCCGCACAGCAGGAACAGGCTGGCGGCGAGGTAGTAGCCCCAGAGGCTGTGCACGTCCGAGGTCCAGACGTTGAAAATGCTAAAGGCGCCCCAGTTGCGCACCCTGGCGGGTGCGAGATCTTCGTTGTAGAGGCCGGGGGAAGGGTTGCGGATGTCCATCTGTCATCTCCCTTGAGTTCTCAAAACTGAGGAAACACCGCCAGACGACCTTGGGCCGCGATGCCCCCCGCGTCTGAAGCAAGCTCGCATGCAAGAACTGTATGCAGTTTGCGGCACAGTTCTGAATGGGTTAACCCCTAATTGGGATGCATGCCGACGCAAGCCAACCGTCCGATCCCACGCACAATGAACGCAATCGCAAGTTCGCCGTTGTTGTCCAGTCCATATGACCGCGCAAATCAATAAAATTGCGCGATGCTTTCCGTTGCAGCGTCCCGCTCGTAATCTGTAGGGCCGTTGAGGTGGCGATGGCTGGAGGCCCCCCGAAAAGTTCGCTGTGGGGGTAGGCAACCCCATTTCAAATGCCGTGTTTGATTGACTTCCGATGGTGCCGCATCGGGCGAAAGCTGGCGTTCGTCGGATGCGATCTCAAATGGCAGAAGTCGAGGCCCGATACCGGCCGTCCAGAACAGAGAAGATTGAACGGCTCTTAAGGGGTCGCGTGCTGCCGAACGCAGCCGTGCAAGAGCGAAGCATGTATGCCAACGCATGAGTCGGCACCCGGCCAGTTCCTACCGTTGTCTCTCGGTCGTAACGGGACACTCAAAAGTCCACTTGCACGCTGACAGCGGTCGCCCGCCGACCTTCATGATCGCTACTCAACAGGAATTGTCAGATGCTCGTACTCCATACCGAAGCACGTCACATAGAGACCAGACGTACAACGGCGCTGCACCGAATTCGAGCACGTCCAATCACAGTGAGATGCATCGCAGTCCGAATCCTCCAGATCGGGACGTTGTAACCAACTACCGATTAAAAGACAAAACACGTTTCTCGTCATAGAACCGGTGCTCCATTTCTCTCAAACGCTGACCGGCCAGATTGGCTAGACGCTCGCAACTGCAAATCGATCGTTTGTGGCAAACCCCTAATGTTCTGTCACGCGTTGCTGCACAGTCCGGGCGTATGGACGACGCCTGGTTTCGGCGATCGCGCGCATAGGCTGTCTTTCGACACTTACACAATCCGAAGAGCATGCAATGATTCGCCGTGGCTTGGTTACAAAAGCCTTATTCGCCCTCATGTGCGCAGGCGCCGCGTTGCCAGCCGATGCGCAGAATTTGAAACAGCAGGTGGCCGGCACCTGGACGTTGACATCCGGATCAGAGAGGCCTGCAAACGGCAAGACCATGTTTCCCTGGGCGTCCGGCGACCTCCTGCTGGATTCCACCGGCCATGTCGCATTTTGTACATCCGTCCAGTCCTCGCCTACTGTGGAACATCTACCGTCGACGCGCCCGCAGCACGCTCACTTATAACGTCGACTCCCGCACATCGCCGGCATTCGACGGAGCGGCTCGCAAACAGAAGGTTGTCTTGAGCGGCGATACGATGACCACGACCGGATCTCGCGTGAGGACGTCCGACGGAGCAATCACTCCGATCAACGAATGGAAGCGAGCAACGTAGAAGAAACGACGCGCTGGAGATAGCCATGAAAGCAACGATGAAAGCGTGGCCCGTCTTCGTGATGGTGGTCCTCGCAATGTGCATCACGGCGCCGGGGGCTCGCGCGGAATCTGCCAGCCTGGTCGGTTCTTGGTCGCTGGTCTCGGTGACTGCGACCAGAAGCGGAACCGAGGAGGAACTGCTAGGTGCGCATCCCGAGGGCCTTCTCATCCTCAGGAACGATGGCCCGCTATGCACTGCTCGGTGTTCGCGCCAACCTGCCGAAGTTCGCTTCGGGTAACAGGTTGCAAATGGACAACCCGACCGATCCCGCGCAGCAGGCCGCGGTCATCTACCACTCGACGAGAACCAGTTGCTCAATTACCAACTGTATGGGCTCGACGATCTGAATACGGAGAACCCGGTCGTGCGCGAGGCGCTGCGGCGCAGCGCTACGGTTACTGGATTTCCACGGTTGGCGCAGACGCCTTCCGCATTGACACCGCTTTCTATGTGCCCCAGGCTTTCTTCAGCGACTTCATGTACTCAAGCGCTGCAGCCGCACCGGGCATCCGCCAGGTCGCGCAAAACAACGGCAAACAGAACTTTCTTGCCTTCGGCGAAGGCTTCGCCACCGATGCCGCGTATGACGACACAAATTCGCGGAAGATCGAAACCTATATGGTCGATCCAGACGGAGCCGACATTCTGCCAGGCATGCTCAATTACTCGCTCTACGGCACGATGGGCGACGTCCTGAGCGGAAAGCATCCGACGGCCGAACTCGGGTATCGAATCCAGAACATGATGCAGGTATTCAGGCGCCGGTATCTCATGCCGACGTTTCTCGACAATCACGACGTGGACCGCTTTCTCGCCGATGGAACGATGGCCGCGTTGCAGCAAGGCCTCATGCTCATCATGACGCTGCCCGGTATTCCGGTTGTCTATTATGGAACGGAGCAGGCATTCACCGAGCAACGAGGGGCAATGTTCGCGGGCGGTTATGCGTCGGGCGGACGCGATCACTTCGACACCTCCGCGCCGCTTTATCAGTTCATCGCGCAACTCGCCAGCTTGCGCAAAGCGAACAAGGTGTTGTCGCGCGGTACGCCGGCTATTCTCGATCAAAACAGCAAGGGCCCCGGCGCGTTCGTGTACAAGATGACGTATCAGTCGGCCACCGCCATCGTGGCCATCAATACTTCGGATAGCGACACTGCGACGGGTACGCTCAAAACCGGTCTTCCGAGCGGCACGGTGCTCGCCAATCGCGCGGCGACTGGCACGGCGCCTCAGCGGCTCGTTGTGGCCGCCGATGGCACCGTGCCCACTTCATTGCCGCCCCACAGCGCATTCGTGTGGATGGCGGCTGAGTGAATCGTCACCGCCGGCCCGGCCACGTGCCCTTCTTCGACGTGGCGCAAGCCGGTCTTCCTTGCGCCCGGCTCGCCTACACATCACCGATCCTGAATGGCAGCTCGAAGTCGCCGCCACTGTTGATCAACTGCACATACTCGAGATAGCGCGCTTGCGCCAGATTCTGTGCGGCGACCAGACTGCCCGGCAAGGGCGCTTGCAACTCGTTCGGAACAATGTCCGATATCAACCGGTCATGAAGCGCCTGCGCTGCAGGGTCGCCGTGGCGGTTATCCAGTTCGAGCCTTCCCCGCTCAGTCGAGTAATCGTAGTACTCCAGGTCGCTTGAACCGGTGACCGTCGTGGTGGACGGCGCCCAGTGCGAGTACGCTCCGAGCTTGTCCTTGTCGGTCCTGACCGCGACGATGTGTGACGCTGCGTTGTTGAAGTTCAGGCTCTCCGGCACAGTCTCATCCGTCGAGAAAACCACATACGGCCGCCCCGGTGCGCTCGAACTCTTGAGCATCGGAAGAAGATCGTGCCGCTTGCCATACATCTGCGCGTAGTCCCCGGTGAGCCAGTTCCGTTGACCTCCGTTGCCGATGGTGGCCAGCAGCGGAAGAATGTCCACGGACGACGTCAGCCCACCGCGCACCGTGTCGATATCGCCGGCGTACTGACCGGTCGGATCGACCACGATGAGCGGGACGTTGAATGCTTCCTCGTAACACGTACCGGTCTTTCCCGAGATCAGGCCGTGCGCGCCAGCATAATCGCCGTGATCCGACGTGAGGATGATGATCGTATTTCTCGCGACAGCATGCGGTAGTGCGTCGACGACAGCGCCTATCTTGCCATCCACGATAGACATGATCTGGGTATATGAATCCAGACCTCGCTTCCAGTAATGAAAAGGCGCCTTGGCGATACCTCTGGTCTCGGACGGCGGCGGGTAATTCGGATTCGCGGGATAAGCGGTAATCTCGAAGTCGGTGTCGCGCGTATCCTGGACGCCGCCCCACACGGCTTCCTGAATCGTGCGGTTGAAGGTCTGCATCGGCGGCTTGTTCGCTGCCAGTTGGAAGCCGGACTCCCAGTTGGGCGCTGTCGCCGGATAAGCAAGCGGCGGCGGATTGCGCAGCGGATTGAACTCCCAGTTGTAGCTGGGCGGCCCCTTGGTGTAATTGATCCACTGCGTATAGCCGTTGGGGTTGTACCGATTCGAATTGAACAATGCGGTAAAGCGCTTGAACTCCGTGCCTGCGGGAAAAAACTCCTTGTCGTGCGGATTGATGAAGCCGACAGTCAGGCACCATGGTGAATCCCCCGGCTTGCGCCCTTGCAACCATTGGCTTGCCTGGTCGGCGATGTTGGAGTCGCTCAGATAGCCTTCTCCCGGATCTCCAATCGTGCCTTGCAAATTGCTGCCGGTCGGGTCGGGATAGGTCATGGCCTCGAAACCGTAAAGCGACAGGGGGCGTGGTCCTTTATGCACGATCGACAGATGCCATTTGCCGATGTACGGTGTCAGATAGCCGAGCGACTGAAGTATCTTTCCGTAAGTCGGATATTCGCGACGAAGCACTGGCTGTGTCGAGACCTTGGTATCCGGCGCATCGAGGATAGTCGTTAGCAGCCAGTTTTGCTGCGTATAGAGCCCGGTGACCAGCGTGGCTCGTGCGGGGCTGCATGCGGAAGCCGCCGTGTAATGGCCCGAAAACTTGACACCTTTTCTCCACAGATCGAACGTTCTTGGCATGTAGGTCTTGAGAAAACCGCGCACATCGGTGATGCCGTCCGGGAAGACGCTAGGAAAGCGCATCTCGTCGAGCAGGATGAACAGAATGTTGGGTTTGCGACGAGAGGAGTCGCCGCCCTGCGCGGCATCCGCGCCCTGAGCAGTGACATCGGCCGTAGCGACAGCTGCGCCGACGGCGGACGTCTTCTTGATGAATTCTCTTCGGTCCATGGTTTGTATTCCTAACTAAATGTATTGGGAAATTTAAATAAACGTGATGAGCTTCAGTACGCTTTGTTTTGTTACGACGAATGCGGTCGCGTTTATGGCGAAGACCGTGCTGAAAGCCAGACCAAGAATAGGCGAAGCTCGCGACGTATAAGGGAAGAAATCGTTTCACCTTATGTCACTGATCGTAGTGACAATTTCGAGGGTTGATGCGCCATTGCTTCGCATTTCGCTGCTGACCGAAGGCGGGCGCGGTCCGCCGCGAACGGGCCGCCCAAATCGGGCGTAGCCGTTCCTGATGCCGTTATCTCTCACCGCGTGCAAAGCGACGTGCACGCCATTGGCAACACTACAGCGCTCGACTACCCCTCGGAAACTCCAGGTGGCTCTCCACACACCTAACGCCGGGCACGCCCTCGGCAGCAACGCGGATCGCGCGCCTCTCCTCCTTGGATTCGATCACACCCCACAGATGGACGACGCCGTCCTTGACGAGTACACCCTGCTTTGGCAGCGCCCACCGCTTCCCGCGCATTTCAAGGACGATCGCATCCCGTAGACTCGCATCGTCATGAATGGAGGAATCTCCGGCCAGTGCGACGCTCGCCAGTGCCCGCATGAGATTGGAGCGGCTCACGAGGGAGCGGCTCACGATGCGAAGGCGGGCTTTTTTTGGCCGCAGTCCTCATCGCGAATTAGGTTTTTACCCAAATCCTGCAACAATCCCTTCCTGACATCTGCCTTAATTTTAAGCGAATGCTTACCTAGACTGTAATCACTGGTTTACGAACAGGGCTGTTCGTAGCAGGACAAAACAAGTCTGGAGGTAAGTACCATGAAGTCCCTTATTCAAGCCGTTGTCGTTGCCGCTGCCCTTGCTGCTCCGGTTGCCGTGTTCGCCCAATCGAATGCGCCTTTGACCCGTGCGCAGGTACGTACTGAACTGGTTCAACTCGAAAAAGCTGGCTATAACCCGGCTCGCGGCGAAGACCCGTCTTACCCCGCCGACATCCAGGCTGCTGAAGCCAAGGTGGCCGCACAGAACGGCGCAACGAGCGGTTACGGCGGTGTGGTGAGCGGTTCGTCGGACGCAGGACGTCCGGCCGTGTCGAAGGCCGACTGGAATGCGATGTACAACCATCCGTAATGCGTTGATGCCGAATGCCCACAGGCTGCCTAACGCATTCAGTCGTTAAGCACCGCCCTATGAGCGCGCAGCACCTTTTGCGCGCTCCTATCAAGGAACTGGCTCGCTAACGCGGCAAAACCCGGGTTTTCCCCCGATGTTGCGCCAACACCGCTCACAGTGCGCTTCCCGGCGTCCTGCGTCTGAACAAGGCCGACGCAATGCATTACGACGCATCTGCGGCCGAACCGGCGTGACGAACTGACCGCTTTTTTGTCCGTCCTCGGATGCGGCGTGACCAAGGATGTTCCTTCTATGCTGTACCTCAAAAATACCCTCGGCGGCCTGAGCCGCTCCTTGACCGATTCAGCTTTGCACAGCTTCCAGGGGCCGCATCGCTGGTGGAAGCTCGCGTTATTCGCCGTGCTGTTCGTAGTGCCCGGCGGATCGGTGGCGGTTGCGATCCTGGCGTGGATCGAGCATCGACGTGGGCGCAAGGGCTCGAAAAGCGCATCTGTCGAACTCGCGGCGGGCCCGTGCAACTGCCCGGCGCTGCAGCCGCCAATGCGCACAACGCGGCGAGCGCCTGCCAGTTGCACGGCGACGCGCCATGCCGGGCAGCCGCGGGCAAGCTCGCGCGCAAGCCGACTTCGGCAGAATCGCGGGTGCCCGGCAGCGGGCCAGGGCACCAACACCGATCATGGAGGCAAGAATGGCTGACCAGCATAAGCCCGGTGAATTGTCAGGACGTCCGGCATTTACAAGGTCGTCCACGAAGGCGATAGCAAGGAAGCGTTCGAAGTGACGTGCGTCGAGGGCGAGCACTTCCCGCCGACCCGGTCCGGCAAAGGCGCCGTTTACGAACTGGTGCACGGCGCTCACTCGCACAAGCACAGCGAACTGGGCAGCAAGGACTAGAAACCTTCAACGGGCGAGGCGCGGCGCGTTCGCCCGCAAAGCGACCACAGACGACAAAAAGGCCAGCGCGCGGCTGGGCTTGAAAAAACCCATAATGGAGTCGTCTCCTCGGGTCCTTCGCTGCCGATCCGGCAGACAACCGTCCTCGCACCTCTCTGACCGCGCGATCGGCTTCGCGACCAACATGGTAGAAAAGGCCGGAACTCATGCGCCGCGGTCACCCGGATCACATCTCGACAGACTCCGCCGGTGGTGCATCGAGGTTCGTTTTGCTCCGGCGACTCTGACCGATTCGCCGCCCCCCAATCGCACCAGAGCCCCCGAGGTGATGCTCAAGCTATTCACGAAACGTCGGACTCACCCATTAGCCGAGCGAAGTCAAGGCACAAATTTACTCCACCGCCCGATTGCAGTGGCGATGGTATTTTTATCGCCACTGCAATCGGGCGGAATTCTTTCTGTAACTTGCCATGCTGTCTGCCGATCGTAGTCGCATCCGTTTTCTCCAAACTGGTTGCGAACCGGATCGCACCAGACACCCATCGGGATCAAGCATGCCGTGATGTAACTAACGGCTGCCCTGGCGGCCATTGCCGCCCCAGAGAAACGTTGGTGCCAGACGAGGTCCAATGGGTTTCGCAGAACCGTGACTGTTGCTTGCGCAACGCCAGTCAATGGTGGCTCATCGCCTGGGCGACCCGGTCATCCGCAAACAGTCGGTGGGGCAAAGGGAAGGCCCAATCAAAACCATGGCTTTCCACCAGTCGCAATACTGGGCTCGTTCCCCTTGCACCACCTTTTAGTCAAAGCAGCGGGTTACCTCAAATGACTTGTGCTCCCGAAGCATGTGATAGCAGGCGCGCGCCAGTTTGTGCGCCAGCGCCTTGATCGCCACAATTCCGTTTCGCGCGCGTTTCTTGCGCTCGTAAAAGCGCCTGGCTTCCGGGCACGAGCGGATCGCGAAGTTGGCCGCCTCGACAAACGCCCACGCGAGATATTTGTTGCCGTTCTTCGTATTGCCTTCGCCTTTCTTCCTGCTGTTGCTTTCACGCCGGCTGTCTACGCAGCGGCAATACGAACTGAAATTGCCAACCTTGGTGAAACGGGAGATGGTCCCGGTTTCCAGCATGATCGTGGTTGCGAGAACCGGGCCAATGCCCGGCACCGTGTTCAGCAACGCGTAATCCGGGCGCAGTTTCACCCGCTCCATGAGTCGCTTCTCGATGATCCCGATTTCCTCCTGCAAGGTTTGCATGACCGCGAGATGGGCTTGCATCGCGAGCGTCACGTCAGATGCAAAACCGAATCCATTCACCTGCATCTCATCCAGGCGCTTAACCCGCTCACCTTGCATCTGCCCACCAGTATGGCGTGAGAACAGATTCTCAATCGCGAGGATCTGGGCCGTACGACACTGCACCAGTTGGATTCGCTTGCGAGAGAGGTCACGCACCGGACGTTCTTCTGCTGGATAAATGTAGCCTTCAGGCAATAGTCCCAGACGCAGCAGTTGTGCGAGATGGGCGGCATCGGTGAAGTCACCACTGTATTTCAGTCCCTCGTACTGCCTGATTGCCGCGGGGTTGCCCAGATGCACCCGGTAGCCATCGTTCATCAACTGATCCACCAGCCAGTACCAGTTATACGTTGCTTCGATGACCACGCCCACCAGATCTTCGCGGTGCGGCGCCAGCGCCGCCCGGATCTGCACCGGATCGTTCGGCAACCGTCGCTGGTAGACAACCCGGTCAGCGTCATCGCTGACGACGACCACACTGTTGTTCGAGTGCAGGTCGATTCCACTAAACTTATTCATGCCGGCCTCCTGTGCGTCACGTCGGTGTTCGCACCCTGACTGTACGCCGGCCGTTCGATTCGAACGGAGTGAGGTCGGCTATATGATTATCAGAACCTCACGGCGGCACGTTTCACACGAGACCCGATTTGCTTCGATCGACGTTTGTCATGGCAGACTGCTGGTTCGCCTTCTGTTCAAACTATCCCTGCGGCGCGAGGTTGGTTTGACGCATATCAAAGGAGTCGCCTTGCCAGGGAATCGTTGTGCAAAGACTGCGACGGGTTCGTCCGCTGCCTGTTGAACCGGCGGCCGCTCTACTGCGTCGGGCGGAATCACGACTGCCTTTTTTCGCGGTGCGTAGGCGTGTGCGCAGGCAGTCGGCGAGCTCAGTTCGTCTCTCTCGGCGCGGCCCCTGTTGCTTGCTGCGTCTGCCATGCCGCGACCGCCCGATCGAGATTGAAGAACATCCGCTCGCGCCCAAGCGTCTCGCCGAGCGGTGAACGCTGCACCATCGTCAGTACGCCCGGGTTGAGACCCACGAGCCATAGCGTTATGCCCCGCTTGCGCAGCTCTTTTTCCGCTTCCGTGAGCATTTTGAGCGCTGTGTACTCGAGATCGAACACGGCGCGCAGATGGAGCACGACGATCTGGGGATGAGTCTGCGCGATCAGCGTGCGAATCTTCTCGCCGACGCGCTCGGCGTTGGCAAAAAAAATGGGGCCTACCGGCCTCAACAACAAGAGGTCGGGAAAAGCCTCATCGTCGGGGTGCTCCGCGGACACAGGGCGGAACACGTTCGTGCCAGGCTTCCTGCGCAGTACATATACCGGTGGATCGGACGTCTGGTGAGCAAGCGCAAGGAGCGACACGACAATGGCGACGAGGATGCCCAGCAGGGTGCCGAAGAGCACGACGCCTGAGGCTGCAACCAGCGCCCACACGAACTCTGTGCGTCGCACAGCGACAATCGCGCGAAATTCCGCGGGCTTGATCAGGCCGATCGAGTAGACGATAACAACCGCTGCCAGTGTGGCCTGCGGCATCAGTCCGATGAAGGGCGCAAGCAGCAGCATCGTGCCCAGCGTGACGGCAGCCGTGACCAGTTCGGCAAGCTGGCTGCGGGCGCCGGAGAGACGGTTCACGGCTGTCTGGGTCGTTCCTCCGCCCGCCGGCATGGAGCCCAGCAGCGCGCCTCCCACATTGGCAAGACCGATCGCCAGCAACTCCCGATTCGCCTGTGGCTTAGGTTCCCCGCTTTCAACGAATGCCCGTCCGGACGCGATAGTTTCGGTAAAGCTCATCAGGGCAATGCCTGCGGCAACTGGCCCAAGCGACGCGACAAGCGAAAGATCCGGCATGGTGACGGAAGGGAAGCCCGTCGGCACATGGCCGACAATGTCGACCCCGTGAGACTGCAGGCCGAGCAGGCTCATGCCGCCGATCCCGCAGGCCACCGCGATCAGCGGCGCTGGTGCCCGTGGAACGAAATGCTCGATTGCCATCAGAATGCCCACCGTAATCGCACCCACAGCGACTGTCGCCGCTGACGCGTGTGGAATACCCGTGACGATGGCCAGCACGTTGTGGCAAAAAGACCCCTTGAGAAAGCGAATGCCGAGCAGCTTCGGCAACTGATCTAGCATGATGACGACCGCGACACCGGCCTTGAATCCGGTCAGCACAGGATCGGAAATGAAGTTGGCAACGAATCCCAACCGCAGGAGCGCGGCGAGCGTGAGGATGGCCCCGACCAGTAACGTCAGCGTTGCAGAGGCTGTCAGCAGGTCTGCGGTCCCTGCGTTCGTGACCACCCGGGCGAGGGCCGCTGCGGTGAGGATGGCGATCGTTGCGCTGGTGCTGACGCTAAGCGGCCGCGACGATCCCAGGAACGCGTAGATCACCATCGGGAGGAAGGCCGTATACAGCCCGACCTGCACGGGCAGCCCCGCGACAGTCGCGTATGCCAAGGCCTTCGGAAGAACGACCGCCGCAGCGGTCACGCCGGCAACGATATCCGGCTTGATCCACTCTTTCTGATAATCGCGGACCCACTCCAACACCGGAATGTGAAAGCCGCCAGAGGAATGCGCCGATGAATCGTGTCCCATAATAGTCGCCCAGATTCCCCATCGTCATCAAATCCTCAGGCCCCATATGCTTGCGCGAATCCGGTGCCGGAGGAGACCATGCCATCGTCGATAGAGGGGAGCGAAAGCATCATCGCGGCGAACGTTCGGGCGCATAGCGCGAAAGTCCGCTACCCCCAAAGCCGTGAGGCCAGACGGTGCCGCAGGTGTGCGACCGTGCCGGTACGGGCGGCGGACCAGCGGCGGATTGCGCCTGCCGAGCACCCGGCTTCATGTCCGTTGCGCCCACAGCGCATCGATCTGCCCGACCATGGCACGCGCGACGATGTCGTTCTCGTCGATAACCGTCGTTGCGCCCGCCTTCTCGAGCAACATTCTGCGCAGATCGCTCTCACCCGACACCACGATCCGCAGCCCGGGATTGAGCGTGTGGCCACCAGCGTGATCTCCAGATTGCTGTTCGCATTGGTACCCGTCACAAACAGCGCACTGGCGGTATCCAGTCTGGCACGCCCGAGTACATCGTCGAACGAGCTGAGATCGCCCACGATGACCATGTATCCCAGTCCGGATGCTTTTTCGGCATGCTTTACGTCGGTTTCCAGCACGAGCACGCTCGCTCTCGCATCTCGAAGATGGGCGGCGACCTGCTGGCCGACCGGGCCAAACGGGCAGACCGCGACGTGGGCGCTCAGCGTTTCCAGCTTATTCTCCATGGCCCTGTTCTCCCAGAAGACCATCACGTCATCGCCCGAGAGCATCCCCGTCAGTTGGCTCAACGCGTAGCCGGCAACCAACATCGTTGCAAGTATGGCGCCCAGCATGAATATCTTCTGGTCGGCGTTAAACTCCGAGAAGTCGCCCAAGGTCGAGATAAGGTTGACCGCGTCCCACACGGCCGTGAACATCTTCGTGCTCAAAGGCGCATCCGAGTGGTCGAGCAGCGCAATCCCCAGCGCCGATCCCAGCAGCACCAGAAGCAACAGGCCAACCGCGAGATGCGCACGGCGCCGCCATTCCTTGATACGCAGCCCGCCAAGCCGCGGCTCTTCGATCCGGTACATCTGCATCGTTCCTCGAATCCGCTCTTCATCCGCAGTTCGAACCATTCGGGGCAAGCACGATCGCACGACATGCTCGCCAGCCGCCACGCTTCCCCGATTGCATCATGTCACTCGGGCACGCTAGCAGAATTGGACTTTAGTCCCGCGTGTCGAAGTCGCAGGAACAAGAAGGACTATCCGCGCTCGTCAGTGCCGTTCTCAGCCAGCGCTGCGCAATCCTTTTGCCTGCCAGACGCAATGCGGCATTGCTCAGAACTTCTCGGGCACATACCTGAAACGATGCTCCGATTCGCGATACGCCCCCGCGTTCTGTCGTTGAGGCAACGACACCTTCGTCCGTGGCACAGCCACGTACGGCACCTTGCTGAGCAAATGGCTGATGACGTTGAGGTGCGCCCGCTTCTTGTTATCGGCCCGTGCGACATACCACGGTGAGAACTCCGTATCGGTCATGCCGATCATATCGTCGCGCGCCCGCGAATAGTCGTACCAGCGGCGATAGGACTCGAGATCCATCGGCGAAAGTTTCCAGATTTTTCGCTCATCGTGAATCCGCGCTTCGAGCCTGCGCGTCTGCTCTTTGGCGCTGACTTCGAGCCAGTATTTGAGGAGGATGACTCCAGAGTCTATGACGGCCCGCTCGACGAGCGGCGTCGCAAAAAGGAACTCCTGCACCTGGCGGTCCGTGCAGAAGCCCATCACGCGCTCGACGCCCGCGCGGTTGTACCAGCTACGGTCGAAGATCACGACCTCGCCGGCCGCCGGCAGGTGCGGAAGATAGCGCTGCATGTACATCTGGCTCTTCTCGCGGTCGGTCGGCGCGGGCAGCGCGATAACCCGGAAAATGCGTGGGCTCACGCGATCGGTGATCGCCTTGATCATTCCGCCCTTGCCCGCGCCGTCGCGCCCCTCGAATACGATGCAGATCTTCGCGCCGCTCTGCACGACCCATTCCTGCATCTTGACCAGTTCGACGTGGAGACGACACAGTTCCTTCAAATACGCCTTGTTGCCGAGCTTGCCCACGGGCTTCGAATCGCTGTTCTTCATTTCCTTCTGAGTTTCGGACATTGCTTCCCCCTGAAAATGCGCATTGCCACACCTCACGCGAGCAAGGTATTGCACTTCAAACTTGATCGCGCCCGCCTATCCCGCGCATCGGCGCACCCGATAGCAGTCTCATCGTCTTTGAGCGTGCAGGTCGCGCGACCGGTGCCGGCGACGACGTCACCGGGGTACTCACCGTGGTAGCTAAAACCGCGTCGGAAAGCCTCGGCGCCAGGTTCTGATGACGCTCGCCGCGTGACTTCACCGGCCCTCGAAAGTGATCGACAGCGCATTCGGCCTGCCTACGACGCGCGGCGGATGGAGTTTGGGCGCAATCAGGCTTTCTCTCCAACTTTCCGTCCGTTTAACTACAGGCTGTCACATGATCCAATTGAACGATTGATACAAATCAAGCAATTCACAATATTCAGCCCTACATATTGTGACCGTGGCCGGCTGAACCGTGCACTTCCGAATTCCATGCAGCAACTAGCGGCTGCCACGTAACGCCTGCGACAGTGGGCCGACGGTAAGTCGAAAAGGCTGTCGATCATATTGGGGCGCCCTAAACCGTACCCATGAACAAGAGCGGTGCCAATCTGGCCGGGCGGCACGCCTTGAACGCCGAGCGTGAGACGCTCATCAGGATCCGCCAGGCCAAGTATC
Source organism: Paraburkholderia kirstenboschensis (assembly GCF_032806925.1). Taxonomy (NCBI): domain Bacteria; kingdom Pseudomonadati; phylum Pseudomonadota; class Betaproteobacteria; order Burkholderiales; family Burkholderiaceae; genus Paraburkholderia; species Paraburkholderia kirstenboschensis. Next base: position 1,111,117 of record NZ_CP136511.1, read on the forward strand.
TGGACAATATCGTGGAACAACACCATCGGTCGATCAAGCGCCGTACCCGATCCATCTTGGGATTCAAGGTTTTTCCTTATGCTGGCATTTTCTTGATCTGCATTGAACTCATGCATCTGATCGCCAATGGGTAGATGAAAGACGCAGGCAAACCCAGGCTATCGGCCGTCCGACAGTTCTACTCGCTGCTCGCTGGCGACATTAGTAATCCTCATCATATTGCTATCGTTCGCCCAAGTCGCCTTAACGCGATAGAACCTGGTGATCTATATCGATTCTGATGGCAGGTTGATCAGCTAGATCGTCAAGCGCGCGTGACATCGCTTCCACGACGGCGCTGTCACCTGCGTTGGCGACTGTTTCGGCCGGGGAAGCTCGCTCTGCGAGCAATACCTGGCGGCTTGCCCCGTCCAACAGGGTTCAGCGGGCGACAAGAACGACCTGGTCACCGTCTCTCGGCTCAAAGACGGCCACTTCGACCAGCACTTGCTTTGCCGGGCACACAAGCGGCGGCGTCGCGGTCACGACCATGCCGGGTAACCGCTCGGCAAGCGAAGCGGCCAGAGCGCGTCATACCGACGGAGAGCCGTTCGCCCCACCAGCCAGCCGAACTCGGGATAAGCCGGTTGCCACTGCGCTCCAGAATGGCGGTTGTATCCAGATAGTCAGGAAGCTGAACGCGCTTCACTTCGATGACCGGCAACCCTGTCAGCAGTCGATATCGCGCCGCGATCCACTATGTACCGGGAAACGCTATGCGAGCGCGGGCCGGTCGTTAGAATGCGTTCGCGGCGGCATCAGACCAGGAATTTTCTCGCCTCATCGGCCATGCTGGGCGCTGGCAGCAGATCGGAGCGGGCAAATTTCACCAGCGCGAAAGCCCGCAAGGCACCCTCTGTTTCCGGCACGCTCGCGAGCCTCAATTCGATCGTCCTACCCTCCCCCGCGTGCCCATTTTCCACGATCACGTTCATACGATCGAGCCGCAGTTCCCTCTTGAGTACATGCAGGTGTTCCGCAGGCGAATTGAGCACCTCAGCAATGGTCTCCAACCGGCGGTCGATCGCCTCGGTCGCAAGTCCCAGACGCGCCAACTCCGCGTCGTTTTCTTCCATCTTCGCCTGCAGGCGCGTCAGCTCCACCAGACCGGACAATGGCTGCGCACCCAATACAGCGCTCATCCCGCTGCCCTGCCGCTGCAGCAGCGCGAGGCGCGTCTTGAGCAGCGCGCGCTCCTTCTCCAGCTCGTCGCGGCGCGACGCGTCCGCACCAATTTGCTTGAGGCCAGCCAGCACGAGCTGATCCATCACATGGCGCACGATCTCCTCTCGAAGCGCCGGCTCCGTGCTGGCGCACACCCGTGCGCGGTGATCGCTGAAATTCACGGTGGTTCGCTGCACGTCGGTGCGCGCGGCCGAGCCATGTTGCTGGACGCCGATTGTCAGCCGCTCGGTCATCGCCATGCCGAGCACGGCAAAGACCTCGTTTGCCAGAGGGTTGACGGCGAAGTGCGCACGCAGTTCGGTGGAATGACTCAACGCGCGCGGCACGTCTTCCGGGGTGGCGAAAAAGGCCTGGATATACGGGTCCGTCGTCCAGGCCGATGCGCTCGCCTCGCGAGCCGGCGGCATATCGCTCACCAATGCCCCGACATAGGCGAGCGAAGTCCGGACCGCGGGCGCGAGACGCTCCTGATAGCGCTCCGCGAGCCGCAACTGCGGACTCAGTCTTGCAATGCGCTCGATGGCGTCCCTCGTCTGTCCGGAACCCGGGGCGCTCTTCTCCGATGTGCCCTCGCGACCAAACAGTCTGTCCAGAATGCTCATGGATGCCTCCTTGATGCTCAATCTTGCCTTTCCGGCAGGATCTGCGCACTGATCGTGTGGTCCTTCCAGAACATGTTGTGAATCCTCGACCGGAGCAGGTTCAGCGCCTCAGACGAGAGGTCGCTGAACCTGACCAGCGCGATGGGTTGTCCGCTTCCCGCGGGCACGCGCTCGATCGAATTGAACGGAGGGAATCCGTATCTCTGCAGGAACTCGTCGAGTTCCTCGTCAGACACGGTTTCTTCGACATTACCCAGTAAAAGTTGAGCCATGGTGTTTCCTTTCCGAAGCCGTGTCAGGCCATGATATTGACGCCGCCGTCGACATACAGCGTTTCGCCCGAAACTCGCCGCGCGTAGGGGGTGGCGAGAAACGCGCAGGTGTAGCCGACGTCCATGATGTCGACCACTTCGCCGAGCGGCGCGCGCTCGGCCGCCTCGTTGAGCAGCAGGTCGAAGTTCTTGAGGCCGGAAGCCGCCCGCGTCTTGAGCGGACCCGGCGAAATCGCATGCACGCGAATGCCCTTCGGCCCAAGCTCGTAAGCGAGATAGCGCGCACAGGCTTCGAGCGCGGCCTTTACCGGCCCCATCACGCTATAGTTCGGCACGACCTTGTTCGCGCCGTAGTAGCTCATCGTGAGCAATGTGCCGCCTTTGTCCATCAGCGGCGCGGCAAGCGCCGCCATGCGCACGAACGAATGACACGAAATGTCCATCGCGCGCGCAAAGCCCTCGCTGGAGCAATGCAACAGCCCGCCTTGCAGATCGTCTTTCGGCGCCCATGCAATGGAGTGCAGCAGGATGTCGAGACGTCCCCAGCGCTGCCGGATCTGCTCGAATACCGCTTCCAACTGCGCCGCGTCGCCGACGTCGAGCGGCAGGAACAGCTCTGCTTCAAGCTCGCTCGCCAACGGCTCGACATAAGGCCGGGTCTTGTCCGTCGCGTAGGTGATGGCCAGATCCGCACCAAGCTCGCGAAACGCTTTCGCGCAACCGTATGCAATCGAGTGTTCGTTGGCAATGCCGGTGATCAGCGCTTTCATGCCCGCAAGTACCGGACGTGATCGATCAGTGCCTTCGGGCGACATGGCAATTCTCCTTCATTCGAGGACCGCACGCGTATGGCGCGCGATCGTCAGCTCTTCATTGGTCGGGATCACCCACGCCGCTATCCGGCTCGACGCGGTGGTGATGAGGGGACCGCCCTTGGCGTTCGCTTCGGCGTCGATCTCCGCGCCCAGCCACGCCGCGTGCCGCACCACGCCCTCGCGGATCGCCGCCGCATGCTCGCCGATTCCCGCCGTGAAAACGAGTGCGTCGATGCCCTCCATGGCCGCGACAAGCGAGCCGAGTTCTCGCGCTATGCGGTAGATATAGAGTTCAATGGCGAAACGGGCGTGAGGATCGTCGCTCGCGAGCAGCGTGCGCATGTCACTCGATACGCCAGACACGCCGAGCAGCCCCGAGTGGCGATAGATCAGATCCTCGACGGCACGCGCGTCCATGCCGAGTTCTTCCATCAGGTAGAGCACCACGCCCGGGTCGAGGTCGCCGCAGCGCGTGCCCATGGGCAATCCGTCCACGGCCGTGAAGCCCATCGTGCTCCCTACGCTCTTGCCCGCGACGAGCGCACACATGCTCGCGCCATTGCCAAGGTGCGCGACGACAGTGCGTCCGCTGGCTGCTTTCTTATCGACGTCAGGCAGCACGCTCGCGATGTACTCGTAGGACAGCCCATGAAAGCCGTAGCGGCGCACGCCCCGGCTGGTGATCGATGCAGGCAGCGCGAACGCCTGGGCCACCTCGGGTTGCGTGCGATGGAAAGCCGTGTCGAAGCACGCCACCTGCGGCACGTCCGGTTGCATCTCTTCGAGGATGCGTATGGGCGTCAGGTTGTGCGGCTGATGCAGCGGCGCGAGCGGCGTGAGCTTCGCCAGCTCGTCCGCTACCGCGGGCATGACTCGCACCGGACCGCTGAAGCGCTGCCCTCCGTGCACGACGCGATGGCCGACCGCGACAAGCTCGTGTCCTTCGCGGTGCTCGTTCAGGAACGCACCGATTTGCTCAAGGCCTCCGCGATGATCCAGCTCGCCGCCATCGCTCCATTCCCTCGCATGGTGCTCGCCGTCACCGTCGACGGCTTCGAACCGCGCGCTTGCCGTGTACAGGCCGCCGACCTGCCCATGCACGACCAGTTCGAGCGCGTCGCCCTGCTCTTCGAATGCGGAAAATTTGATGCTCGACGAGCCGGCATTCAATACCAGAATCACGTCTGCCATGACATCACCCGACGATCTTTGCGGCTTCGCGTCGCGCATGCGCGACGAGCACCGCCACCGCGCACGAGGCGAGCCGCGTAATGAGCGAATCGGCGCGGCTCGTCAGGATGATCGGCACGCGTGCACCCAGCACGATGCCGGCCGCGTCCGCGCCCGCAAGGAACGAGAGGCTCTTGGCGAGCATGTTGCCCGCTTCGAGGTCCGGCACCATCAGGACGTTGGCGCGCCCGGCCACGTGCGAATCGATCTGCTTGATGCGCGCCGCCTCGGGGTCGATGGCATTATCGAGTGCAAGCGGGCCGTCGACGAGCGCACCCGTGATCTGCCGCCGATCCACCATCTTGCACAGCGCGGCGGCTTCGATGGTCGAGGGCACCCTCGGGCTGACGGTCTCCATGGCCGAGAGGATCGCCACCCGTACCTCCGGAAACTGAAGCGCGTGCGCAAGGTCGATCGCGTTTTGCAGGATGTCGACCTTTTCCTCCAGCGTCGGCGCGATGTTCACAGCGGCGTCGGTTACGATCAGCGCGTCCGCGTGGGCGGGCACGTCCATCACGAAGCAGTGGCTGACGCGCCGGCCGGTGCGCAACCCCGCATCGCGCCGGACGACCTCGGCCATGAGCTCGTCGGTGTGAAGGCTGCCTTTCATCAGCGCCTCGGCCTTGCCCTCGCGCACCAGCTGCGTGGCCGCGCCTGCGGAGGCCTCGCTGAACGGCGCGTCGACGATCTGATAGTCGCTGATCGAAAGCTTGCACTCGGCGGCAAGCGATTCGATGCGAGCGCGCGGCCCGACGAGGATCGGCACGATCAGGCCGCTGCGCGCCGCTTCCACCGCGCCTTCCAGCGAACTCCTGTCGCATGGGTGAACCACGGCCGTGGGCATCGGCGCCAGCGCCTGACAGTGGGCAATGAGCTGGCGATACTTCGCGTGTCTGGGTTCCACGAATGACTCCTCAATGGAAAAGGTGGGCATGCTCATGACAGAGCATGCTCGGGCCGCACTGCGGGAGCAGCGCCGAGCACCGCGCGAATGCGTTGCAACGCGTCCCATTGCTGCGCGGTCGGCGGCACTCTTTGCACGCGCGTGTCAGCCAGCAGACCGTCCAGCAACGTCAGCAGCCGCTTGCGGTCTTCCGGTTTGGCGAGAAGAGCGGGAAGCGTCGCGATGGCCTGTTGCGGTTCGTAAGTCGCGATGAGCTCCTGTTCGCCGCGCACGCGCCGCCACTGATCGGGGGGCAAGCTCGGCAGATACTCGGCGTAGGCTTCAACCAGTTCGCGCTGCGTCGCAAGCCGGGCAAGCGGCAACGGCTCGCCGCTGCGCCCAAGCAGGAACGCCGCGCGGGCGACGGCTTCGTCGTAGCCGCCCTGCGCGATCGACGCCAATGCCTCCTTCACGAAAGGCAGTTCGCGCGGGTCGGTAGCCGTGGACACGGCAATCTCGCGATTGCGATAACGTTCCGCGAAATGGAGCAGAAAGGGCGCGGTGTAGAGGTTGAAGAACAGCGACTCGGCGCCGGCGTCGCGCATTGCCCTATAGTGGTCGAGCGAGGCGCTGACGATCTCCGAGCCGCGATGTTCGAGCGCGCGCCAGGGCGCGATATCGTCGGCATGCTGCCGGTTCGCTTTGACCGCTTCAGCCGCCGGGCGCAGCCAGGCAAGCCATGGATTCAGATCCGAAAAGGCCCAGCGCTGAAAGCGTAGCGGATGAAATTGGCGCAGGCATCGCGCGGCGACCTCGTTCGACATCCACTGAACGTAGGGCTGCATGAACAATTCATAAGCGCGCTGGTTGAATTCGGAAAGCTCGGCAACGGCTTCGAACGGCTTTTCGTCCTCGCGCTTGAACCGGTTGAAATGCTGCGCGATCTCTTCGAGACGATGCTCGACGAATGTCACCTCGTAAGCGACCTTCCCGTCTGCGCCGTTCACCTCGTTGATCAACATCGCGTAGAGGCCCGGCGCGAGCGTCTCGATCATTTCGAGCACGTTGACGATCTGCGCATGCTGCTTCTTCGCCACCTTGCCCGACACGAAAACGCCAAGATGTCCGGCATCCTGGTCCATCAGCCCGATGATGACCTGGCCGCGCGCCTTGATTTCCTCGGTGCTGCCATAGAGATCGGTCACCCAGTTGAAGGCCTGCTGCGGCGGCGTGATGTTGTCGCCCATCGAGGCGAACAGGATGATCGGCGAGCGGATATCGCGCAGGTCGAACGCCTTGCCCGAAACGCCGCTCACTTCGCCCGACCAGAGCTTGTTGCCGATGAACAGATTGCGCGTGATCCACTCGATCTCTTCGCGGTTCATCAGGTAGTAGCCGCCCCACCAGCGCTCGAACTCCAGAAAGCGTGGCGGCTCGGTGTCGATGTTGTCGTACACGTGGTAGTACTTGTCCCACAGCGTGTTGGCCGGGTTCAGGTACTCGAAGTTCTGCACGAGATAGGCGCCGTCGAACTTGCCGTTGCCCAGATCGGACGAAAACGACGCAAGCCAGGTGCCGCCCAATATCCCGCCCGCATAGCGCATCGGATTGTCGCCTGCGCCATCGCTCCACGCGCCGCTCCAGTATGACATCGGCGCGCCGTTGATGACGACGGGACCGGTATCCTCCGCCGACGAACTCGCGAGCATCATCGCGGCCCAGCCGCCCTGGCAGTTGCCGATGATGGCCGGCTTCGCGCTGTCGGGATGCAGCGCACGCACTTTCCTGACGAACTCCTGTTCGGCGGCGCATACGTCGAGCAGCGTCTGACCGGGTTCGGGGTTCTGGAAGAACACGACGAAGTACACGGGGTGGCCTGCACGCAGCGCGACGCCGACCTGCGAATCGTCTCTAAAGCCGCCAATGCCCGGACCGTGGCCGGCGCGCGGATCGATGATCAGATAAGGCCGCTTTTTCGCGTCGACGATCACGCCTTCGGGCGGCTTGATATACAGCAGCGCGTAATTGACGGGGCGCGCGAAGTGCCTCGCGTCGAGCACGATGTCGTAGTCGAAATGGAGCGCCGGCTTAAGTTCCTGTGAAGCGCGTTCGACGTATTGCGTTCCGCGCTCGCGCATCGTGTCCCAGAGCAGCAGCGAGCGCTGCGCGACGTCGATGGCGTAATGCCATGCGCTCAAGGGGTTGAGTTGCGCCGCGAATGAGGTAGCGCTCTGGTCGCTGCCGGGGTCGCCATCGACGGCTGCGCGCAACCGTCTCCCGTACTGCTCCATTGCGTTCTGCATGCGCTTTTCCAGCACATACGCGACCTTCCCGGCAATTTCCTGACTGCGCGCCAATTGCGTGGCTGCGTCCATGACACCGTCCTCCATTGCTACATTGATTGAGCCGCACTAGCGGCTGCCCCGCGGCTGCTGGCGGGCTCGATAATTCGTGCGCGCACCGATAACGCATGCGACTCGTGCAGCGTACGCGTGCGGGTTTGGCCTGTTGTGACCTAGATCAATCTTGCGGCTGCCGATAGGCGAAGCCAGGATGCCGCACCAATCCGGTGCCTTCCAACGGGGTGCGGCCAAGCCTCAGCCTGCCAGCGTGTCGAGCGGCGCAAACCTTGCAGTGCCGGCAACGCACACCACCGCTTCAAGCGGCTGCGTCTGCCTGTACATCGCGGTGATCGATTCCTTACTCGATATGTCGACGGCGATGGCCGACCCTTTGCGGCTCGCGCTGATCACGTCACGATTAGATGACAGCAAACCGACGGTTTCTTTACCGAGGAGCCCAGTTGCACCGACCACCAGTATGCGCATCCGAAGCGGACTCTCGCGAACTGTCTCGCATAGCTTGCACGCACCGAAGAGGTCACAGGGGTTCTGGTGCAAATGGGATCGGCGAATCGCTTAAAGTTGTCGGAACGAAACGAACTGATGTCCGGCAATGAACAAGCTGAAGAGCCTAGAGGAGTTGTTCAGCGGACGCCATTTTGATCGGGAGATCATCATTCTGTGTGTTCGCTGGTACCTGCGCTACAAGCTTAGCCTACGCGATCTGGTCGAGATGATGGCCGAACGGGGTTTGTCGCTGGCTCACACGACGATCCTGCGCTGGGTGAGGCGTTATACGCCCGAGTTCGTCAAACGCTGGAACCGCTTCGCTACCCCTGCGGGTCGTTCGGGGCGTGTCGACGAGACCTACCTGAAGATTCGTGGCAGGTGGGTCTACCTGTACCGTGCGGTGGATCGGGCCGGCGAGACTGTGGACTTCATGCTCAGGCCGAGGCGCGACGTGGCTGCGGCCAAAGCCTTCTTCAACAAGGCAATCAGGCATCAGGGCCAGTCACCGGAGACCATCACGCTCGACGGCTATGCTGCCTCGCACCGTGCGGTGCGCGAGATGAAGACCGATGGTCTGCTGCCTGAAGACACTAAGGTCCGGTCGTCGAAATATCTGAACAACGTGATCGAGCAGGACCATCGCCACATAAAATCCAGAACGAATGTGATGCTCGGTTTCAAACGGTTCAGGAGCGCCGCGATCACGATTTCAGGCATCGAGCTGACGCATCGAATTCGCAAGGGCCAGTTCGATCTCGCGAAGCTCGGCCTCAAGGATGCCGCTGCGCCCGCCGTATGGAATGCTGTCCTGTCCACTCGATAAGGCATCCTTCCTATAAGAAACTTCTCAATCGGGTTACCTATTTGCACCAGAACCCTGTAAAGCTGATTCGGCGCGTCCGCGCGAACCGCGCGTGGTTTGCCGCACGATTTGACCGGCCGTTCACTGCGCCGATGGGCAAGCTGCTTCCCGGCTTTCAGCACCCGATAGAACGTCGACTCCGAGGCGATATAGCGTTGCTGGTCAGCCAGTCGAGGCACGATCTGACTCGGCGGCAAATGACCAAACCCGGCCGAGTTCGCAACTGCCAGCAGTTCGGTGCGTTCTTCGGCGCTCAGCTTGTGAGATGGCTGGTGGTGTCGTAACGAGCGCCCGTCCACCGCGTCAGGTTCGCCGCCTCGCCAACGCTGAACCGTCCGTGCGCTCAGCCCCAGCATCTCACACGCGGGCGCCTGGCGAGCCCCGGCCAGCGTCGCCTCGCTGATCAGGCCGATCAATGTTTTGCGCTCTTCAAGGCCCGTCATTCGGCCTCGCCCTCGAACAGCGCACGATACTTTTTTTGCAGCACCAACAGCGCCGCCGCCTCCGCTAGCGCCTTCTCCTTGCGGTTCAATTCGCGCTGTAATTGCACATTGGCCTGCTTCAGATCCCCGTACTTCCTGGGCGTTCTCACGGCGAGCGCCGGTCCCGCCGCCGGCGCAAAAGTCCATCCGCCACTGGGTGAGATGATGAGCGAACAGCCCCCGCTCACGACACCACGCGTTCAGTGCTTCGTCGACCAGGCCGTGGCTCTCGTGCAAAGCCAGCAGCCGTTCTTCCGGCGACCAGTCTTCTGGACGTTTTGCATGTCCGGAGTCTGAGCTCCGGTTCGCAGCGGCACTACCTCTCATCCACTTCCTTAATGTCAGTAAATTCATGTTCAATTCGTCGGCCACCGATCCAACGGTGCGGCTTCCGCGCTGCAGGACTTTCGACAGCGCCTGCTCCTTGAACTCGACAGAATACGTTTGTTTTTCCTTCAACCTGCACCTCTGGCTCTTCAATTTGAGAAAATTCAGAGGCGACAACTTGTATGATTTCTTTGTGACGGATTCGATGATGTAAGAAGATCGGATTCGCTCAGCAGTTCTTGGGGGGCACCCCAGGATCGAGCGGCTGGATGCCTGCGACAACTTTGGCCTTGAGCCAGGACAATAGATCTTTGCAGCAGCCGCTCACCCTCCGAAACAGATCGGACAGTATCTTTGGCCCGGCTTGGCCGGCAGCCCGCATTCACAAGGTAGATCATCAGAGGATGTTGCATGCATTCGTTTCATTGCGGAATTGACGTCGCCAAAGCCAAGCTGGATTGCGCACTGTGCCTGGTGAATGGAAAGTACAAAAATAAGGTATTCGAGAATAACCAGAAAGGCGTCAATGCATTAGTCGAGTGGCTGGACAAGCATGGAGCCTCGGATGCACACATGTGCATGGAAGCCACTGGCGTTTATTGGGAAGCGGCTGCCGAGTATCTGACCGCCAAAGACATGACGGTAAGCGTGATCAATCCTGCGCAGATCAAGGCATTCGGCGCCTCCCGCCTGGCGCGCAGTAAGACAGATCGCGGCGACGCCCAATTGATTGCAGAGTTCTGCTTCGAACGCCGCCCGACAACGTGGCAAGCTCCGTCACCTGCAGAACAGGCCTTGCGGGCCTCGGTGTTGCGCTTGGAGGCATTGCAAACAATGCGCACGCAAGAGAGCAATCGCCTTGAGGTGGCGCGCAATGTTGTTGCAGAAGACATTGTCGGCCATATTGAATGGCTCGATACCGAAATCAAGAGGTTGCTCAAAAAGATCCGTGATCAAATTGACGGCGACCCGGATATGAAGGGCAAACAGATGTTGCTCGATAGCATTCCAGGCCTGGGCGAGCGCACTATCGCGGTGCTGCTGGCCTTTTGTATGCACCCCGGCCGCTTTGCGAACGCCCGGCAGGCGGCGGCCTTTGCCGGTCTCGATCCGCGACAGCACGAATCCGGCAGCAGCGTCAAAGGCAGACCCCGTATGTCAAAAGTCGGTCACGCCTTTTTGCGTAAAGCGCTTTATATGCCTGCCATGACAACGCTTTACAAAACTGATTGGGGAAAGCGCTTTCGCGAACGGCTGGCGGCTTCCGGCAAGCCTGCCAAACTCATCATCGGTGCGATGATGCGCAAGCTCGTTCACGTCGCTTTCGGTGTTATCAGGTCAGGCAAGTGCTTCGATCCTAAACTGCAAAATGCTTGACGGCGACCACAGTATCTATTGTGACACCGGGGGGGGGGGTGGCGTAGACCTGTCGTTGATTGCTTTGTGGCTCGGTCACGAAAGCCCTGCAACAATTCACATGTACATTGAAGCTGACCTCGCCATGAAACAGCGGGCACTCAATGCCATTCAGCCTGTTCAGTTCAGACAGAGGCGGTTTCGTCCACCGCGCGACCTTCTGGCCTTCCTTGATCGACTATGATTATGCTCGCTTCTTGACATGAATCGGGTGGTCGCTTTCATCAACTATCGAGACTTCATGGCGCATATCGAGGCGCCGACCGAGAACAACGTTAGATCATGAATATGGTCGGCACCTGGAAGTCCGCATAATTCCGGTACCCGGATAAGAGCGGGACATCAGGCCGTTCGCCACTTCGGGAAAGTCGTGGCTGTTCAGCGACACGGTCGACGGCGCAAAAGCGAGCGCCACGATTTACAGTCTCATGCTGACGTGCCGCGCCTGCGGTGTCGAACCGTACGACTACCGGTTGCGCGTACTTAAGGAGCTGCCGCAGCGTCCACCGGACGCCGACGTGACGGACCTCTTGCCATTCAAACATGCGCGGCATCAAGAGGCCAGGGGCACTGGACGGCTGACACACCCGGCGCTCCTCGGCGGTGCCCCTACGCACGACCCTCAGTTGCACGATTCTCCATTCGGTGTGCTAAAGCTGCCGCTTACGGTCGAATGACCGCTGCCTGGGTCAGGTGAGCGGCAGAAGGTGGCCTTGGGTACGGTCGCCAATGGCCGCTCGATGGCGCACATCCCGGTTCGCAGGGGAGGTAGGGCATAGGGCATCGACGACCTGCCAGCCTCTGATTGCCGCCAGGTTAGGCAGACGTAAAGCGAAGGAAAGTTGTCACCAAAAGCGAAGTAATGTTGTCAAACAGCAGTTTTCGCATCTCTTAGACGAATGCTTCGTTGAGACGAACGGAGGAAAAGCTTCGGCTCACCATGGCGCCGGCACGGCTCGACCTGGTCGGAGAGCTACACGCCGCACTCGTCACCGCCAAGACGATTTCTTCCTGCCATGTGATTTCGGAAATGTCGGACAATGGGGTTGATGGCTTTGCCGACCGCGTGCTTCGTTGTGACTTGCGCCACGCAGAAGCGCCACACGTCGCTGCTTTTACGGTTCGAATCCCACACGGGATTCCAACGAATGTGTCGCGAACGAACATTGATAGCAGTACCAATCATTGATTTTAGCTCACCGTTCTTGATGGTTGGGGTGACTCGCGCCCCATCTCCTCGCATGAAGAAATGCTAGACGCGCCAAACTTCGCAAACCGCCAACTATTCTCGCCACCCCACTCGAGGATTTGTAGTCGAGGACCAACGCGAATTGACAAGTTTAGTTCGCGCTAATGCGAGTTGACGACATTACTTCGTTAAGAAGCGAAGCAATGTTGGCAACTCGGAGGATTCGAGCTCATGTGCGCGGCCTCTGGCCGGTGACAACTTTGCTTTGCTTTGCTTTACGGCTGCGGAGAACGCGGGACGCACACCGAAGATTCTCATTACCGCGAGATCCCTTGACGACCCGTCCGTGCTGCTCGAGGTCATCGATAACGGTCCGGGCATCGTCGGTGACGACAGCATATTCGACGCATTCGTCACGACCAAGAACAAGGGAATGGGCATCGGGCTTGCGGTGTCTCGCTCTATTATTGAAGCTCATGAGGGTCGTCTTACCGCCGTCAACAATGAACGCCACGGGGCAACGTTCAGCGTCGTCCTGCCAATATCTCCTGATCAGATTTCCGGACACGATGCGTGCCCCGAATAATGCATATTGGGCGACTTTTGCCGCCCAACCCAGACCAACGCGAGGAAGGCTGTACTGTAGTCGCATCGATCTCATTTCACCACCCAAACTTTGCTTCCACACCCACGTAGTCCGCATTGCGCGCGCCTAACGCGCGTATCGAATCGCCGACTTCGAAGTGCACCGCTTCCAGCGCGAGCGCAACGTTCGAACTGACCAGCCAGTCGGCGCGAACCTGCGCGTACATGCCCGTCCAGCGCGTTCCCTTGCCCACTGTGCCCGGCACCACGGCCATCCCTTGGCCGTAGATAGAATCGGCCGTCGTCGCGCGCCACTGGAAGCCGAGCGCCGTCAGCAGCGAGACCTTCGGCGTAACCTTGAACGTGATCGAAGGCTTCACGTGGATCAGGTTGCTGTAGCCCGTATAGCCCGCCAGCGTGAAGTAATAACCGTTCGGAAACAGCGGATTGAAGGTTCCAACGCGACCATCGCCGGGATGCCGGTCGCCCGATGCGCCGTCCACCTGTAAGCCAAGCCGCGGCGAGCCCGCCACCGATGCAAACGTATAGCCGCTCAGCACACCAAATGCCCACGCGCGGATCGTGTCGTTGCCGACATGGCCCGTCTGCACCATCGTTTCAGCGTCCCAGTCGAACGGTGCGACCTTGCCCGCGTAGCGCACGTCGAACACATCGCGATGCTCCGTGCCCGTCGCATCGAGAAAGTGCGCGTTGTCGCGGTTGTAGCGCGACCAGTACGCGGACAAATCGCCCGGCCCGGTGTTCGCGCGCTCGACGCGCACGCCGCTGAACGTCAGATGGCGGTTCGACACGTCGTCGAATGCCGTGACGTCGCGGTACTGCACGGGCTGCGTCATGTAGCCGATAAAGCGCCACTTGTCGATTTCATAATCGGCCCATAGCGCGTCGAATGCCTGGCGCACGTTTGGGCCGTCGCGCACCGACACGAAACGCTGCAAGTCGAACGCCATCTCCTGGCGGCCGACGCGCGCCTTGAACGTGCCGCCGCCTACGCCATAGACGAACGCCACGAACGCCTGCTCGATATCGAGCGGATTCTTGTCGACGGGTGTGACGGAATCCTTGCCGAAGGGACGCGCGTCTTCGAGCTGAAAGAAGGCCTGCACATGCTCGCCGATATGCGCGTCGGCATGCACCTGCGCGCGCTGGATCACGTAGCTGTCGGGCCGCGCGCTGCCAAGACCGAACAGCGGCGTGTTGTTCAGCTCGAAGCGCTCGCGCAGGGTCGCGCCGAGCGATAGATAGGTCGAAGGATCGCCGCCCAGGGGAATGTACTTGAGCGCGTCGAACGGCTTGCGCGGCACGCACGGCAACGCCAGTACCGACCAGTCTTCCTGCCAGCGGTTGAACGACAGCGACGACGGACGCTTCGCGCTGCATTGCGATGTGTCGGCCGCGCTCGCGTCCGCCGTGGCGTCGGCGGCGAGCGCGCTCGTGCCATCCGCGAGGCCGCACACGGCGAGCGCCGCACAGGCGGCGGCGCTTCTACCGCGCTTGATCGCGAGTCTCATTGAACGACGCACCGTCACTTCTTCGCTTCGTGAATCTCGGCGACATAGCCGCCGGGAAATTCGACCACCGCGCTGCGCCCTTCGATCATGCTGCTCGCGGGCACCAGCACCTTCACGCCGACGCCTTGCGCCTTAGTGAGCGTCGCGTCGAGATCGGCGACCTGATAGCCCGTCGTCTCGCGGCCATACGGATACGGCAGCTTGCCGTCCGTCACGAACACCAGCATGTTGCCGAAGCCCGACGCAATACGCACGCGCCGGATCGTGTCGCCGGGCCGGCCGATTTCGCCGCCATCCGCACGGCGGTTATCGGAGACGACCTTGCCATGCGAGAAGCGCACGAAACGCTTTGTGAAGTTGTCGGCCGCCTGCGCGGACACGTAGACGCGATTGTCCGGCGCGGCTTCGAGCGGACCATACGAAGGCGCCTTCGTGTGCCAGTAGAGCTGCATGTAAAGACCGCCCGGCCACTGGATGACAGCGTCTTTGCCGATCGGATCGTCGAACGTATCGACGATCACATCCGCGCCCGCTGCGCGCGCGGCGCGCACGGCCTTGTCCATATCGGTGACGAGATAGCCCGTGCGCTCGCTGCCGAACGGATACGGAACCGGCGTCTGGAACGCGAACACCGACAACATGCCGACAGGCGTCTGCACATATTGCGAGGCAGTCTTGCTCGGCGTCGGCGTAACCGTGAACACGGCGCGCGGCGACGCCTTGCCGCCGAACGTCGCCACGAAGCTGTCGACGAATGCGTCGATGTCCTGGTTCGACACATAGACGTGCGTCGTGTCGTACTGCGGCCCGACGGACACGACGGGCACGCTCTTGCCCGCGTTCTGATGGTCGGCTTCCGCGAAAGCGGGCGAACCAGCCAGCGTCACGCCGAGCGCCGCAATCGCGACGACAGTAGCGCGCAACAATCGATATATCTTGAGGGTATTCATAAAAAGACTCCTTGATGGTGATGGATGCTGCCTCGCGCCGCGCACTCCGATTCCGACTTGCGGCACGCCGCTCTTGCGCGAGCACAGCGCCCCACGCATCGTCGCCTACTGCTCCTTGCCGCATGACGACGTCGGCTTGCCGCCGGCAACAGGCGGCGCGCTCTTGGACTGCGCCTCGGACGTGCGTATCTGCGCTTCCACGAATGGAATCGCATGCTCGCCGATGACGATGCCGAGCAGGCCCGCCAGCGCAATCAGCGGCGGCGCGGGCGATTGCACGCGCACCAGGTAATACAGCAGGCCGACCACAAGACCCGCGCCCAATGAAATCAGATATGACATGGTTCACTCCTCACGCGTCGCTGCGTCGCTGCGTCGCTGCGTCGCTGCGTGGCTGCCGTGCGCGATGTGCTTCGGCTTCCCCGCTTCGTCTTTTATGTGCGGCTAGTCCTTCAATGGCGAGCCCAGGATTAATCCACAGAAATTCAACCTGTAAAAGTCCGGATTGATGCGATCGAGCACATCCGCGCTAAGGGTGCCGAACGTTGATAGCGGGCGATGCATGACGCCGTGTCCGATCGTTTCGATTATCTTTTCCTTGAAACCGGCGCCGCGTGGATACGTGGCGAGAAGTGCGGCACGCTCCATGTGTGTGTATGCGTCAAGGTCATCGGCGAACAGGTCGGTGCGCACCGCCGACGACAGCACGCGCGCCAGTGGTGAGATGCCCGCAGGCAGACCCGGTGTCATGTGCAGGGCAATGGCCCGCCATACGTCGTCAAGCACGTCTGCAAGTGCGCCCTGATGCTGCAGAAACGAATACGCGGCATCCGCGCCGTCTATTTCGTAACGCAGCGCCGAATGCGCATAGGCAGCGTTCAGGCCCATGTTTGCGAACATCGCCGCGACGTACAGCGTGTCGGGCTCGCATGCGCAGCCTTCGCGCTGCGCCGCGAGCGATGCGAACACGAAGACGCGCGACGCATGCGCGGTCACCACCTCGGGCAGCGACGACTGCGCCGTATCGGCGGCGGCAATTGCAAGCGGCGTGTGTGGAATTCGCACGCCCGCCACTTCGACGGGCCGTGCCGCGCGTTGACTGGACATGTCCGGCTCCATCGCCTGCCCTCACGCTTGCGGTTAACCGGACGCACGCGGCCGCAGCGCAAGCCGGTAACGTCCTGCGCCGCCGATCGCAATGGTGCCGAACAGGATCAGCAGCATCCAAGCGAATTGCCCCTGATCCAGCGTCCAGTCGCGATGCACGAGGCCAAGCGCAATCACGCTGACCAGCATGATCGGCAGCGCGGCAAGCCGCGTCGCGATGCCCGCGATCATCAGCAGCGGACACACCACTTCCGCGAAAATCGCAAAGGCCAGCGTCAGCGTCTTGCCGAAATGCAGCGGGTCTTCGATGACATCGAGCTGGCTCGCGTAGCGGAGCGCCTTCGGCAGCCCATGCACGAGCAGCACGAGCACGCTCGCGGTGACGCGCAGAAACAGCAGCGCGGCGTCGGGTGCGGAAAAACGGTTCATTGCGTGCTGGCGCATCAGAACGCAAAGCAGCTGCAACCGAGTGCGCCCCAGAACGAGTTCGCGTCGCTGGCGGGTACGTTGCTGCGCCATGCCCATCCATGCGCGTGACGGTGCACACCGCACAGGTTCACGCACGCGTCGTTGCACGATTGCTGCAACGGCGCAGCGGCGGGACGGTAGCGCGCGTAGCCGCCATACTCCGCGACGGGCGACCACGTCGGGCTGACGGGCAACGCGGGCGGAGCGAAGGTTTCGAACTCGTCGGCGGCATAAACGACGCGGCCGTTGACCACCGTCAGCACCGAGGTCAAATGCTTGATCCAATCTTCATCGACGGTGAAGTAGTCATCCGACAGCACCGCGAAATCCGCGAGCTGACCCGGCACGAGTGCGCCCTTGCGCGTCTCGTCGTTCGAAAACCACGCGCTGCCGACTGTATAGCGGCGCAGCGCTTCCATGCGATCCAGCCGGTCTTGCGCGGCGTACATCGGCGTGCCGCCCACCGTGCGTCCCGATACCAGCCAGTACAGCGACACGAACGGATTGAAACTCGCGACGCGCGTCGCGTCCGTGCCTGCGCCGACGGGCAGTCCTGCCGCGAGCATCTGCCGCACGGGCGGCGTGCGCGCAGCGGCTTCCGCGCCATAACGGGCAATGAAGTACTCGCCCTGATACGCCATCCGGTGCTGAACCGCGATGCCGCCGCTGAGCGCGGCAATGCGTTCGATATTGCGCTGTGAGATCGTCTCGCAGTGGTCGAAGAACCAGCGCAGGCCGTCGAACGGCGTGTCCTGATTGACGCGCTCGAACACAGTGAGAAAGCGTTCGATCGATTCGTCGTAAGTCGCATGCAGCCGGAACGGCCAGCGGTTCTGCACCAGCAGGCGCACGACGGCTTCGAGTTCGCCCTCCATCGCGTCCGGCAGATCGGGGCGCGGTTCCAGGAAGTCTTCGAAGTCGGCCGCGGAGAACACCAGCATTTCGCCTGCACCGTTGACCTTCAGGAAGTCGTCGCCGTCGCCGGGTTTCGTGACCTTGACCCACTTCGCGAAGTCTTCGATTTCCTTCTTCGCGTTCTGCGTGAAGAGGTTGTACGCGATCCGCACCGTCAACTCGTTGCGCTTCGCGAGTTCCATGATGACGGCGTAGTCGTCGGGGTAGGCCTGATAACCGCCGCCCGCATCGATCGCACTTGTCACGCCGAGGCGGTTCAGCTCGCGCATGAACTGGCGCGACGAGTTCATCTGGTCGTCGAGCGGCAGCTTCGGACCTTTCGCGAGCGTCGCGTACAGCAGGCCCGCATTCGGACGCGCGATCAGCATGCCCGTGGGATTGCCACGGCGGTCGCGCTGGATTTCGCCGCCCGGCGGGTTCGGCGTATCGCGGTCGTAGCCGACGGCGCGCAACGCCGCTGCGTTCAGCAGCGCGCTGTCGTAAAGATGCAGGATGAAGACGGGCGTATCCGGCGCGATCGCGTTGATCTCTTCGAGCGTCGGGGCGCGCTTCTCCGCAAACTGAAATTCATTCCATCCGCCGACCACGCGCACCCATTGCGGCGCCGGCGTGCGCGCAACCTGCGCGCGCAGCATCTCGAGCGCATCGCGCAGCGACGGCACGCCGTCCCAGCGCAACTCGAGATTGAAATTGAGGCCGCCGCGAATCACGTGAAGATGCGAATCGTTGAGGCCGGGAATGACCGTGCGGCCTTTCAGGTCGATGCGGCGCGTCGAATCGTTCGCCCATTGCATCATGTCGTGATCATTGCCGCTCGCGACGATCTCGCCTTTCGTGACGGCGAGAGAGGTGGCCCCGTTCGTTCGGACAGTTTTTTCGATTTTTAAGTGGAACGCTGGGTGGTCACGCTGCCAATTTAATCGCGGGCAGCATCGCGAAGTAAGCTTCATCCGGGGTCTTGTTCGATAGACTTGAATGAGGCCTTTGCTGGTTGTACCACGTCAGGTAATTAGCGATGGACTTCCGTGCCTGGCCGACGGACTCATAGGCGTTCAAATATATCTCTTCGTACTTCACGCTGCGCCACAGCCGTTCGATAAAAACGTTGTCCCGCCAACTTCCCTTGCCATCCATCGACAAGGCGATTCCGCGCGAGAGGACCGCGTCGGTGAAGACGGTACTGGTGAATTGGCTGCCTTGATCGGTGTTGACGATCTCAGGCAATCCATATTTCGCGAATGCTTCTTCAAGCGCTGCCACCGCATGTTCAGCTTCCATCGTGATCGCGACTCGGTGCGCTAAAACACGGCGGCTGGCCCAATCGATCACAGCAGTGAGATACACGAAGCCGTGTGCCATAGGCACGTATGTTGTGTCCAATGCGTACACCTGGTTGCTACGCTCGATCTTCCGATTGCGCAGCAGGTATGGCCAGATCTTGTGAGCCAGATGTTTGCGGCTCAAGTTCGGCTTGCGATATAGCGCTTCGATGCCCATTTTGCGCATCAACGTGCCGACGTGCTTGCGTCCGACCACTATGCCCTCTCGCTTGAGCAGGCGCATCAACATGCGCGCGCCGGCAAACGGGTGCTCCAGGTGCAACTCGTCGATGCGGCGCATGAGCGCCAGATCCGCGGCACTGACCGGGCTCGGCGCGTAGTACGCACTGGATCGGCTGATGCCGACCAGCTTGACCTGCCGGGAAACCGGCAGGGGGTGAGCACGATCAATCATTTCTTTGCGCTCAGCAGGCCTGCCTTGCCGAGCGCGCCGGACAAAAAATCATTCTCCAGCGCCAATTGGCCGATCTTCGCGTGCAACGTCTTCAGGTCCACCGGCGGCTCATTGACGGGCGCGCCCGCCGCGCCGAACACATCGGCCGCTCGTTCTTGCAACTGCCGCTTCCATTCTGTGATCTGGTTCGGATGAACCTCAAACTGCTGCGCCAATTCTGCCAGCGTACGCTCGCCGCGTACGGCTGCCAGTGCCACCTTCGCCTTGAACGCCGCTGAGTGCGTGCGCCGGGTTCTCTTCGTCATCGTCTGGTTTCCTTTGTAGGCATTATGCCCATTTCAGAACCCAGCGATTCCACCTAACCGACTGTCCAGATCTCCGGGGCCACCTCTGAGCGCCGTCACGAACGAGCGCTTGTCGTCCTGCGTCGCTATCTTGCCGTTGTAGATTACCAGGTCCGCAATGCGGGCGGGCTGCGTGGACTGATTCGGTGCGGTCATCGTCGCTCTCCGTGGTCGTGGTCAGGCATGGCCACGCGCGACGACAGCGTCATGCATGACCCATTGCGTTGGAATGCTTGGGACGATCAGCCCCTAGCCCGCGTGCCCGCCGAGAATCTGCTTCGCGTAGCGCACGCCAATGCCATACGACGTGTGCGCCTTGAAGATGTCCATGCAGCCTTCGTACGTTTCACCACGCGCCCAGTCTCGTTGGAGTTCGCACAGGAACTGCACTGATGTCATCGGCACCGCGCCCGCCTGGACGATGCGCTGCACCGCGCGCTCATGCGCTTCTTCGGTGATGTCGCCGCATGCATCCGTCGGCACATAGATTTCGAAGCCTTCGGCGAGCATTTGCACGGTCGGGAACGCTACGCATACTTCGGTCCACAGACCCGCGATCACTATCTTCTTGCGGCCCGTTTCCTTGATCGCTTCACGAAAGCCCTTGTCTTCCCACGAGTTCATGGACGTGCGGTCGATCGGCTTCGTCTGCGGAAACACCGACTGCACTTCCGGCAGCAATTGGCCGCTAAAAGAGTCAGCGGCGACTGTCGTCAAAACGGTCGGCAACTTGAAGAGCTTTGCGCTCTTTGCAAGGATCTGGATGTTATGCAGGATGGTGGTGCGCTCGTGCGAGTGCGTACCGAAGAACATCTGCGGTTGATGGTCGATAAGCGCGAGCGCGCACGTGTCAGGCGTCAACAGTTCATGTGCCATGAGGAGCTCCAGTTTTTGAGAATACAAGGGACCCGCACGGTTCCAGGAAGGCAACCGCGTAAAGATTCGGCTAGCGGAATGACTCACCTCGACGGCGCGTCGGCAACGCGGATACGAATGGTTCTCCCCGCGCGGCTCAGATGCATAAGCGAGCTTCACAGGGCCGCACCGGCATTACGAGAACATATAACGTTGTGGCCTCCCGGGATATTGCATGTTTATGTAGTCCCTGGGTACGTGCCGGTGTCTGGTCTCGTTGCTCATGCAGCGTCGAACATCATTCACGTCGCGTGAGCTTCCATATTCATGTAATAGCCGTCTTTCGCCTTGCCAACTAGCATCAGGCACTTGGGACGATGACCCGTTCAAAGAGAGATGTGAAATCGCAACGATAGCTGCTGACTATATGGTCGGTACACTGAAAAGTGCCGGAGTAAAGCGCGTCTTCGGTGTGGTGGGAGATTCGCTGAACGGATTCACGGATTCCTTACGCCGGGATGGTTCGATCGAATGGGTTCACATGCGGCATGAGGAAAGCGCGGCATTCGCCGCCGGTTCCGAGGCCCATCCCACGGGGCAACTCGCTGTCTGCTGTGGAAGTTGTGGCCCAGGGAATCTGCACCTGATCAATGGATGGTTCGACTGCCATCGAAGTGGGGTCCCCGTTCTCGCTATCGCCGCGCATGTACCAAGTACCGAAATCGGTATCGACTATTTTCAGGCTACCCATCCCGAAGGTGCTGTTCAAGGAATGCAGCCACTATGTCGAACTCGTCCACAGTCCCGACCAGTTGCCCCAAATTCTGGGGCGCGCTATCCGGACGGCAGTTGCGCGTAAAGGTGTCGCGGTTGTCGTGATACCCGGAAATGTCGCGCTTGGGACTCTCACAAAGCGTGTCCCGACCTGGAGCGCTGATCTGAAAGATCCGAACTTCGCCGCAATGGCCAATGCAATCGGCATCAAAGGCGTGCGCGTCCAGCACCCCGCCGAACTGGCAGGAGCACTGCGCGAAGCATTCGCTCATCCGGGTCCGGCACTCGTCGACATCGTGAGCGCACGTCAGGAACTCGTGATGCCGCCTGCGGCCACTGCCGACCAGACCTACCGCTTTGGGCTGTTTATGCTTCGCGCCGTCATGGACGGTCGCGGCCAGCAGCTCATCGACCTCGCACAGGCCAATCTGTTCCGGTAGCCCGTGCCTGATCGACAAAGAAAACGAGTGGAGATCGAACCATGTCCAGCAAAGTCGCAATCGCCGCAAAGATTCAATCGGATCGCGGGTCTCTAAATATTGGCTTCGTCATCGCCTGGCTTTTCTGCGCCGCGTTCTACTTC
Source organism: Paraburkholderia kirstenboschensis (assembly GCF_032806925.1). NCBI lineage: Bacteria > Pseudomonadati > Pseudomonadota > Betaproteobacteria > Burkholderiales > Burkholderiaceae > Paraburkholderia > Paraburkholderia kirstenboschensis. The sequence goes on from NZ_CP136511.1 coordinate 1,133,118, forward strand.
ATGCAGTACATGCTACGTTCCGCGCCGGGCGTGATGGTGCCTGAGTTGAGCACCGCGTTCGCCCGCGATGCGCTGGGCGTGGGCACGCTCGTTGGCCTTTACTACTACACCTATGCGCTGTTCTCGATCGTTTTCGGTGCCTTACTCGATCGGCTCGGCGGCAAGGCCGTCATTCCGGCCGGCGTCGTTCTCGTCGCCGTCGGGGCGGCACTGTTCGGCTTGGGCAGCCTGGAGGCCGCGCAGATCGGCCGCCTTCTCCAAGGCGCGGGTTCGGCATGCGGGTTCATCGGCGCAATGTATCTCGCCACGCGCGGCTTCCCCTCACGCTCGCTTGCGACTGCGGTCGGTTTCACGCAATGCTTCGGTATGCTGGGGGGTTCCGCTGGTCAATTCGCCGTTGCACCGCTCATTCACGGTCTCATCACGTGGCAGCAGTTCTGGTGGTTCGCCGGCATCGTCATCTTCTTGATCGCTGCGCTGATGTTCATCGCGACGCCGGCGCCGCATGACGATAACTCAGTCAGCCCGGGTTCGTGGATGAGGATGTTCGCGCCGTACAAGGAAGTGCTGTCCAATCCGCAGTCGTATCTGTGCGGTTTCTGCGCCGGTCTGCTGTTCCTGCCGACGACAATCGGCGACATGATCTGGGGCATTCCGTTCCTGCGCGGCGGCCTCGACGTCAGCTACGCGGAGGCCGTCAATCGCGCGAGCATGGTTCCGCTCGGCTGGGTGATCGGTTGTCCGCTGTTGGGCTACCTGTCCGACCGCCTGGGCCGCCGCAAGCCGGTATTTTTCTTCGGCGCGCTGCTGATGCTTGCATCGGGCGCTAGTATTTTTTATCTGCCGGTTGGCGTAGCGCCGCCATATGTGCTCGGGCTGCTGCTCGGCATCGGCTCCGGTGCCGCGATGCTGCCTTATACAGTGATCAAAGAAGTCAATCCGGACAACGTGAAGGGGAGCGCCAGCGGTGCCATTAACTTCCTCGTGTTCACGTTCAGCGCGGTGCTCACGCTTGCGTACGGCAAGCTGCTCGCCAACCTCGCAAATGGCGGCGCAATGAACCTGCCGGTATTCCGCACAGCTGGCTCGTGGCTGCTCGGCGGCGTCGTGCTTGCGATGATACTTGCGATATTCATGCGCGAGACCGGGCCGAGCGGACGCGCGGTAAGCGGCTACTAGCCGTCGTCCGGCGCCCGCGCTTTAGAGTGCCGAACATCGCCACATTCTGCAACCGGTGTCGGATCAGCCCACGCGCGTAGCGCCGGCACGAGCTACACGTTCGACATCCTACTCCCGGTTAGGCCCGGACGCACTTCACATATATGCAGTACCGGCCCGAAAGGAAGGTCAAGCGTTGGCACAAATCCGGCAACTCACAGTGACTGCACCGGCGTCGTTTCGGGAATTCGGAGCCACCAAGAGCGACTAAGCACGATGGTCGCTTAGCCCTTTCAGGGGCTTTCCATTGCTTTTCAGCTCGGTCGGAACACCTGTTTGTCTACTGAGATCGGAGGAACCGCATCATGCAAGCTCCCTTTGATGCAGACAGAACGTGGTTATCAACGATAGCGCTCCTCGGCGGCAATGGCGAGGGTGAAATACAACTTCCCGTTGTGTCCGGTCGCGCCCGCCTAAAGCGTGGCGAAGGCTACTTTCGGACATGCGTCATCCAGGTGCTGGAGCGCGATGGACCGACCTCTGCAACCGTTGCATGGCGGGACGCGGCCTCTTGCTGCTACGGCGAACAGCTTTGGCGGCGCTGCATCGCGCGGAAAGCCGGAGTGTGCGCCTTGAGTGGCCAGCCCATTGCAACAGGCAAGGCCGTGTATCGACCCAGACGTATTCGACCTGTACCGCGAAACATCGAAGCGATGATTCTGGCTACGGTCATCGAGGCTATCCCTGTGGAGGAAGATGTCTGACGCTTCGAATCCAGGTCTTCGTCGACGACTCTGCGCCTGCCTTGAATGATGATACGCAAAGATGGGATGGAACGCTTCCTCCACTCGGAGTCCAGTGGCCGTCGCGCCAATCGATTTCGGCAACTCAGACCATGTCTGCAACGCTACACCACTCGTTCCAGCTTTATGTAATAGGCACCCTGTGCCGCAACCACTAGTATCAAAGAGCGGTGAGTGATCCTCGTGATGTCGCCGCAGTCAGAGGAGGGCAAGATGGATTCCGGCGAGAAGTGCTTGCGAACACTGGTCGACAAGTGGTTTGGACCTTCTGCGGCGGTGACAGTCCGCGTGATGGAGTTCAGTCGCACCCGAACGGATCGAAGGCGCTACGTACGCATCGGGCCGACGTGTGCGGACAAGGACTTGACCATCGTTTTCTTCCGGCACGATGACGGATCATGGAATTGTTCCCGGCAAAACAAGCAGCCCGGTGATGCGCGCTTACCCACTGGCGGCATGAACGATCGCTAGCCGGGCGATCTTAGGACAACGCAATCATCGTCCTGAAATATGCGGCGGGGCCGGGCACACCACCGCTCCGGTCGGCCAGCCCGATCCGTTCGCGACACAAGATATTTCGAGACATCGTTGATCCAGGTCGCTACCCACGCGCATCCAAAGCCTTGAACCTCGCCATCCACACCGACACTATCCTTTGAGGCGGCATGAACCGAGACGCCATCCCTCACCGAGTCCCCATGGACGAAGTGAACACCGTCGCATTAGCATCTTCTATCCTGTTCGCGCATGGAGAGACGACGGAAACGACTGTCACCTCCGCGCAGCAACTGGGCCGCACACTCGGCGTACCTGTCAGAGTGTTGCCGCACTGGGACGAACTCGTGATCGAGCTTGACACCTCCTGCTCGGAGGTTGATTACATTGCCTTTATGCACAAGCCTGATGTGCCAACAGCGCTCTCGCATCTGGCCGGCGCCTTTGAGCATTACAACGAACGCCACCCGCATAAGGCACTGAAGTACCGCTCTCCCCGGGAGTTCCGGCGAAACGCTGCATCATCAACCTAACGGTGTCCGAGTGACCTGAGTTACAGGGTCAACTCCAGTCTTTGCTTCGACACTCCCGCTTTGGCACATTGATCCCACCTCGGGTGGTGGCGTCCATTCCATTACTGTTGACGTTAGCTCGTTCCGCGCACCTGGTCTTTAGCACGCTCGCGATATTCGAGCGTTTCAATGTAAGTCAAGGCTATGCGGAAGAAGCCGCCGTTTTCGCAGAAACGTTGCCGCTGAATTCCTGATTGGGAGATCGGTGAACCCGACCGGTTCGATTTCCAGGCGCCGAAGGACCTGGGAGCGGGTCTTTCGGTGCCGGTCGGGGCTCTTGTAGATGTTGCTCAACGCCAGTACGGGGAAGGTGATGTTTCTTCGCGAGGCCGTGATAGCGGGCTTTGATAAACCGCAAACGACTCACCGCCGCTATCGGATCTGTAGAGACAACCCATTTGCAACCATGTGTCGCAAACAATAGTATTGGAGACCGGTCTTTTTGCGACTCATCGTCCTAACATGCAACTGCTCTCGATCGGAATTAATCACCATACCGCGCCGGTTGCCTTGCGCGAACGAGTGGCGTTCTCGCTCGAACAGATCCGGCCCGCCCTGCAGACACTGAAAGCCGCGTGGCATAGGCACAATAACAGTCCGCGCGGTGGTGCGGCGCATACCACGTCGGCGATGGATAGGCTCCCGTTCAGCGGCGACGCGCTGTCTGAAGCGGCGATTCTGTCGACCTGCAATCGCACCGAAATTTACTGCGCGACTGATGACCGCGCCGCGCCTGAGCGTGCGATTGCGTGGCTCTCCGCCTATCACGGCATTGATGCTGACGAACTGGCGCCGCATGTCTACACGCTTCCACAGTCGGAGGCGGTGCGACACGCGATGCGCGTGGCGTCGGGCCTCGACTCGATGGCGCTCGGTGAAACGCAGATTCTTGGCCAGATGAAGGAGGCCGTGCGCACCGCGTCCGAAGTCGGCGCGATGGGTACATATCTGAACCAGATGTTCCAGCGTACCTTCTCGGCCGCAAAGGAGGTGCGCGGCCAGACGGACGTCGGCGTCCATTCCGTATCGATGGCGGCAGCCGCGGTGCGGCTAGCGCAGCGCATCTTCGATAAGATCTCTAGCCAGCGCGTATTGTTCATCGGCGCGGGCGAGATGATCGAACTGTGCGCCACGCATTTTTCGGCGCAGACGCCGCGCGCTCTGGTAGTGGCGAACCGCACCCTTGAGCGCGGCAGCAAGCTCGCCAAACGCTTCGGCGGTCAGGCGATTCCACTTGCGGACCTGCCCGAGCGGCTGCACGAGTTCGACATCGTGGTGTCGTGCACCGCGTCGTCGTTGCCGATCATCGGCCTCGGAGCGGTCGAGCGCGCAATCAAGGCGCGCAAGCACCGGCCGATTTTCATGCTCGACCTCGCAGTGCCGCGCGACATCGAACCGGAAGCCGGGCGGCTCGAAGACGTGTTCCTTTACACGGTCGATGATCTCAGCACCATTGTGCGCGAAGGCTCCGCGATGCGTCAGGCCGCAGCGGCCCAAGCGGAAGCGATCATCGAGACGCGCGTTCAAGGGTTTATGCACTGGCTCGAGCAGCGCAGCGTGGTGCCGGTGATCCGCCATATGCACACGCGGGCCGACGCGCTGCGGCGCGTCGAACTCGGGCGAGCGCAGAAAATGCTCGCTCGCGGCGACGACCCTGCCGCGGTGCTCGAAGCTCTGTCGCAGGCGCTCACCAATAAATTCATCCACGGTCCGACACATGCGCTCACGCGTGCTTGCGGCGGCGACCGGGACCACCTCGCCACTCTGTTGTCCGGGTGCTATCGGCACTCAGCCTCGTCCGAGTTCTAACGGCGCGCAACCCTCGTCAAAAAGAACGTCTGGTGTCAATCACGATCATGCGATTCGTGGACGAAGCGAAGATTTTCTCCCGCAGTGCATTGAAATACTTGCACTGTTTTCATGGGCCAATCCGTTATCCGTGACGGTGATCGCACCGCAACACGAACCCAGCGCAAGCCGGCGAATGGAACACAATGTGTGCCTCCCGCTCACCGGAATCAGAGCCATCCACGCCTCTCAGATGCGTCAAGTCAGCTCTTGTGCGCAGTTATGAAACCGATCTGACCGCGTCGTTGACTCGCACCGTCCCGGTCTGTACAGGCTCCACGTACAAGCCGATGCGGCCAGACAAATTGCTCGAACCCCTCGGCGCTCAATCTCGTTCAGACTTTCGCTACAATCGGCTTTGGGCCATTTCGACCTTCAACGCATGGGGATTCCAGCCGATTCCAGTGGGGCGACGCTAATCCATGCACCATGGCCGTTTCAACCCGCTTTGCCGCTTGCAAAGACCCGTAACCAGTTGAAGGTGTGGGAGCGCAACGTGACAATGTTGTCATGTGCGCGTCAGCTTGGGGGCACGGCCAGTTGCGCAGAATGAAATCAGCTCATCGTCTCTGGAGGCCTTGAGCACGCGCTTCGTTCAAAGAGAGTGAAGTTGAACTTCTCCTAACTCTACCTGTCATGCATTGCCGTTAACGCACCGATGCAAAGCAAAAGCCGGCGCTACGCACCCAGCCCTTCGAGACGTGGGAACGCGTGACGTGCATTTCGACGGTGCAGTACTCCCGACATGTCCCTTCGCAATACTAACTAACGCCGGTGGTCCGAACGCGGCACACCAGTTGACAATACCCTTTTAACGCTCGCGGCTTGAAATGATTCGTCATTGCGCACATCGGAAAAGACTCTTTACGCAATTCGCGTGTCATCACGATTACCCGCCGGGTACACTTCGCGCTCAATTATCAGAGTGTTTCGCCGCGGCCATCGGCGCCATGCCCAGCATCGCCAACCGCGCGGTCTGTTTTGTTTCACCATGCAATCTGGAGAAGAACATGAAGAAAACGCTTTTTGCCGCCTCATTGCTGGGCGCGTTTGCGGTCTCGGCGCAAGCTCAAAGCAGCGTGACCCTCTACGGCAGGCTGGACGCAGGGCTGGTCTACTCGAATAATCAGTTGGGCCATAGCAACTTTCAGCAGGGAAGCGGGTCCCTGTCGAATACGTTGTTCGGCGTGCGCGGCAATGAAGACCTCGGTGGTGGCCTGCATGCGATTTTCACGTTGGAAAGCGGCTTCAACCTCAACAATGGCGCATTCAAAGAAAACGGCACGATGTTCAACCGTCAGGCTTATGTCGGCCTGAAGAGCGATCAATATGGCCAGATCACGCTGGGTCGCCAATATGATTCGATGGTCGACTATCTCGCACCGATTTCGGCCGCAGGCTACGGCTATGGCAACAATCTGGCCGCGCACCCGTTCGATAATGACAATCTCGACGGTACTTTCTCGGTTAAGAATTCGGTAAAGTACACCAGCGCGAATTACAACGGCATCCAGTTCGGCGGCTTGTATGGCTTCAGCAATGCGGCCGGTCAGTTCTCGAACAACCGAGCATGGAGCGCGGGCGCTTCATACCAGAACGGTCCGTTGAATGTCGCGGCCTCGTATCTGCAACTGAACAATTCCGGCAGCAATAACACCGGTGGCGCGGTCTCGTTGGGCAACGGCGACGCAAACATCGTCGCGGCCCTGCAGCGCACTTACGGCGCCGGCGCGAACTACACGTACGGCGCGGCGACCGTCGGCTTCGTGTATACCCACACGCAGCTGGACAACGTACAAGGCATAAACGTCGGCGGGACGGTCATCGGCGGCATCGGTGGCACGAACCTTCATATGGACAATTATGAACTCAACGGCCGTTACGCATTGACGCCGGCGCTGAGCCTCGCGGCCGCCTACACGTTTACCGACGGCAAGGTCACCGGGTCCAACGGAGCGGGCGATCCTAAGTGGCAGACGGCCTCGCTGCAAGGCGACTACGCTTTGAGCAAGCGCACGGATGTGTACCTGGAAGGTGTGTACCAGCACGCCTCGGGTCAGTTGGGATCGCTGGGTGCGAACGTGGCCGCGATCAATACGCTGTCGCCGTCGTCCACCGCTAACCAGACGGCGGTGACGATCGGCATGCGCCATCGCTTCTGAGGTGAATCCGCCATTTCCTGATCGAGCCGCTAGTCAGGAAAGCAACCACAACCGCGCACCGGTCGCAGGTCGGCGCGCGGTCGCGTGCGTTTGCGCGCTGTTCTCTCCGTGTCGTGGGCTTTCGGTCCTGTCGCCCTCCCGCTGGCCCTCAGGAGTTTCCTTAAATTTACTCATCATGCTATTCGATTTTCCCGCAGGGCCGATTCGTCTTCGTGATGTCGTGCAATATGAAATGGCGCGAAGATTCTTGTACGGCGCAGACGAGGGGATCGTGGCGCGATGCGCCGACGGTGGAACAAAGATCTCGAGCGGCAGATCAGCTGTTGCAGTAGTGGCGAAGGTTGTCGGGTAGCTGAGCGCGATCACCCGCGCCCAGCCTCCTCAGGTAGGGTCGAGAACTGGCGCGCACACCGGTAGGCGCCGGTGGTGATTCCACCGCTTTCGCGATGCCCCGCATCCGGCAACCATGGTCACGTGCTTAGCTCCTGCCACGTCGAACGGACCGGGCCGATTTGCGGCACTACGCTCTCCTGTGTGCTTCATGTCAAGATTTATGGGAGCTATCTCGCTGGGCGCGCTTTCGGTGGGGCAGCACGACGAACACGATAGCCGTTGACCAGCTTCAGTTCCTCATACAACCCGGTGCGGCTCTTGTCTTTATTGACCTCAACCTGCAGTTTGGCGAATTTTTCCTGAAGTCGCCTGGTCACCGCCCTCAGCAGCCACGCATGGGGCGGATGGGCATCGATCAGCACCACCAGATCGTCAGCGAATCGGGCATACCCGACGTAGGTGTACTTCCCGTTGCGCGCGGCTTCTTTCGCCCGCTCGGGCACACGGTCTACGTCAGTGAGATAGATGTTTACTGAGCAATGGTGAAAGCACCCCGACTTGCCGAACGCCTTGTTTGCCCGACGCCGTCAGCATCAGCTTCAGCACATGCATTACGTCGTCGCCGTTGACCCGACGCGCCACCTGACGCCGGTCTTGCACTGAACAATCGCCGTCGCCACCCGATGCACCGCTTCATGCGCGGTACGCTTGGGACGATATGCGTTATTTTGGTCTTCTCTGGCGATAGGACTAGCCCGCGTTCCGACCGAAATTCAATCACCGCGGGCTTGAGCTCCTACGCAAACGCCCCACGAATGCCGTAAACGTTTCCGCCAGCCGCAGGTAGGCCGCCTGGTCGACCAACTGGGCACTAAGCGCGCGCAGCGCGTCCTGGAGGCTCAAGCGGCGCAACTCCGCTTGGCACGTGGTCGGACTTGGCTGCGATTCCATTCATAACGCCGGCGACCTCACTGAGGTTGTAGGGTCCATTGTGAGTGCAGAAATGCGCGTCGACAGAGAACTTACTGTTCATCATGTATCTCGTCTTTTTAGCTCGGCTGTGCTCGCTAGATGTCGCGTAGCACATCACGTGCTTCTTTAATAGAGAAAATCATCCCCATATCTTTCATTGCCTCACTACGTATGTATCGCAACTCACGATTTGCGTTGAAGCGGGTGTACGTTGCCCGGTTCACCGGCGCGAATACCACTTACCTCGGCAGCCGGTTCGGCAAACTGTAATAACGCCCCGGCGGCATCATCTGTAGACCACCTGGGCACAGTCGACCCAGCAGCGTTGGAGGCGGCCCCAGGTGCGTTTGCAGCAGCGGGCGCGGGGGCTGTGCTGGACTGTCCGGCCGCTCCGGACGCCGGCGTGCTTATGCTGTCCGGGCCTGTATCGGGGCCCGAGTCGTCGTAGGCCGGCCGAGGTGGATTGCCGTCGGAGATCAGATACTGGCGACGCTGCAGATACGCGTCTCGTACGAACGAATACTTGTCGAGGGTAGCACCCGCCAGGAGATTCTCCGCACCGAGCAGCGATGCGCGCTCGCTAACGATCCGCACGCCATAAAGTGTCGTCCGGACCCAGATCGGCTGGATGTACGTTGTCAGATCCGCTTCGAACTCGACGAGCATCCCCGCAGTGTCACGCACGGTGCTCGGACCGAGCAGCGGAAGAACGAGATACGGCCCCGGCGGCACGCCATAATGACCGAGCGTCAACCCAAAGTCGGCCGTGTGCTTTGGCAGTCTCGCGAGCGTCGCGACGTCGAACAGGCCGCCGACACCATGACATCCTCGACGCCATCGGTAATTTTCAACTGCAGCAGATCGTTGGCAGCCGTGTACACGTCGCCGATGTTAGAAAAAAAGTTGGTAACGCTGTCCTGCACCGGCTGCGGCAGCGCCCGTACATACGCCTGAGCGACCGGCTTCAAGGCGTACCGGTCGACCTTGTCGTTGAACGTGAAGACAGTACGATTGAGCCCTTCCAGTGGATCACCCATGGTCGGCGTCTGTACCGTCGCACAGCCCGCGAGACCAGTGCTGCCGCCACTGCCATCCCTGTGGCGCGTATCGTTGTCGTTACTGTTTTTCTCATTTCGCCGGGACACTCGCTTGAGGCTAGATCTCTGACAATGCGTAACATTCAATACACCGCCGGCATGTCTAGCGGACGATGTTTGAAGCGTGGGTGCACCCAGTAATATGGCTCGGGAAATTTCACGATCTGTTCCTAAGAGGCCAGTTCAAAAACCCCTGAGGGGGCTGTTTACTTTCTCGGCAAACTGTTAACCTTGGATGTCTGAACAAGGGAACCCAAGGGATGGAAGCGCCGATCATTGATGACGAATTGTGGATACTGATCGAACCGTTACTGCCGCCGCCCAAGCCTCGGCGCAAAGAGCATCCTGGTCGCCCACGCGTATCGGATCGGGCGGCGTTGAATGGCATCCTGTTCGTGTTGAAAACCGGTCTGCGATGGAACCACCTGCCGACCGTATTGGGCTTTGGCTCCGGCGCGACCTGCTGGCGACGACTGAACGACTGGCGCAATGCAGGAGTATGGGATCGACTGCACGAACTGCTGCTCGACAAGTTGCGCGAGGCCGGGCAGATCGATCTTTCATACGCTGCTGTCGATTCCTCGTCGGTACGCGCTGTTGGGGCGGGCGAAAAACTGGCCCGAACCCCACGGATCGCTCGCGACCCGGTTCCAAGCACCACATCCTCGTAGACGCCAATGGCGTTCCCATCAGCGCCATCCTGACCGGCGCGAACCGCAACGACGTCACCCAGTTGCTGCCGCTCGTCGACGCGATTCCCCCGATCCGCGGCGCGCGCGGCCGACCACTTCAGAGACCCAAGGTCATCTATGCCGATCGTGGTTACGATTCCGATCCGCATCGTCAACGATTGCGCGAACGCGGCATCAAACCGGTGATCGCAAGGCGCCGCACTGAACATGGCAGTGGTCTGGGCAAATTCCGTTGGGTCGTTGAACGGACTCACTCGTGGCTCCACAACTTCCGTCGTCTTCGCATACGCTTCGATCGTCGAGCTGACATTCACGAAGCATTCTTGAAATTCGGCTGCGCCCTCGTCTGCTGGAACATCTTCAGGCGTACGGAGCAGCCTTTTTGAACTGGCCTCTAAAGAAATTCATTCATGCGGCCCGGATCGACCGTGTCACTCCAGACCGGAAATCGGTAAGCGGCTTGGAGATTGTCACCTTGTACCCTTGGTCATTCGCAACCAAGTGATTCGTTATCAACCTGACCACAGCGCATCGATCGACCATGTCCGCGCAATTGCGCCGGCACGATCAAGCGGGGCTTCGCGCCCGAGCCGGGAGTTTCGCGAAGTTGAACGGCAGCAGCTTCGAGACATTGGCATTCGGTGCGTGCTGCGACAATTCGGTGAGTTCATGCAGGAAGTACACGTAGGGCTCGAGTTGCAGGCCGTCCCCCTGACGCCTGCCGATCCTGCCGTCCGCTTTGACATTTAGCGGTACTTCATCCACCTGGCTTGGCAATTTGTCGCAAACGCCTTGCGAGCGCTTTGGAGACGATCGGCGTGCCTTCTCCAGCCACGCCGCCTTCTGCCGCTTCGCTATCGCGCAGAAACAGGCTGACTTCGCCCGCTACAATTTCGCGCTCGTTGTCGGAGATGATCATGTGATACGAGTCGTCGAGATATATAGAACGCACGAACGATGCCCCAATGTGCGCGCTGACGAATCTCGCGTTGTTGGCACTCGCGGTTTCATCATCTATGGCGTGAATCGTGAGGCAATCGGTCTTAATATCGCCCAGGAACCTGCGCACGCTTTTCGCGAGCCGGGACGCTTCATGAAGCGCCGACAGCGATATGGTGGAAGGACCAATCTCGCTGATCGCGTTGCTTTGCATCGCGCGAGCAATTTTCGCGCGAAGCGCTTCGTTCTTGAGCCCGAAAGGCGATTCTTCGCGATATCGCCACCTTCCTCGCATCGGCGTGTAATAGGCCAGACCTAGCAGGAATTGATACCACGGGATAGCCCAGCCGTCGTAAGCTAACGTGACGGACAAGAGAATGACCGCCTGAGCCGAGGGTCGCTGCTTGACGAGCGCGAGCGCCAAAGTCGCCCCGATCGAGAGGCCGCACACCGACACGCGTCGATATCGTTGGGAAAGTTCGTCGAATCTGCCGACGGCCGCTGCAAGCCACTGCTCCATCCTTCTTTCCGGCGATCCGGCACTATAGCCGTCGAACACTGGCGCATAGGTTGCGAAGCCACTGCGCGCCAAAGCGCGAGCTAGAAACCGCATCTCGAGCGGCGAACTCGAAAGACCATGGACCAGGAGCACCGCGTGATCCCCACTTGCGTTGAACTGTGACTTCGTGTTTAACAATTTCAATCCTCACTTCGCTCACTAGAAACTCGCCGGCGTGCGTCAAAGTCTATTCGCCACGCTGTCGATCAGCTTGTACTGTCCTACGCCCACGTCGATGCGAGTGCGATGGCTGCTACTAGGCACGAGTGTGGATGAGAGGCGGCTGGTATCGTTCGAATGGACATGCTCATGGGGCATCCCCGGCGCAGTCTCCGCTCGTTTCGTTTTTGGTGCGGAAGCGGGGTCACTCTCGCCATGGCAGCGCACTGCCTGGTGAACGCGCGCCTGAGTCGGGATAATGTCATCGTGATAGCGAGGAAGATTCCGTATCGGCCGATGAGTTTTATCTGCAGCGCGACTGGCGATCGCGCGTTCATTATCCGCCCGCAAGAGCATTTCATAGCGCGACTGCGCCACTAGGGCGATGAGTTCGGCGCGATATTCAGAACGTCGCAACCTCTCTATCAGGCAAATCACCAGCATGCTAACCACCGGAAGCGATACGATCAGCGCAACGTCGGACTGATCCAATACTCCTATCTGCTGGTACGGGGGCACAAACATGAAGTCGGCGATCGCAAGGCCAACTGTCATGACGGCGAGCGCAGGCGCCATTCCGAAGAAATATTCGATCAACGCGGCGGCGATGAAGTATGCCGTTCCAGGCATGATTGGTCCTAGCAGCGGGTGCAGCACCAACCGAACTTCACTTGCGATGACGAGTGCGAATACCGCAAAATACCAGCCCTCGAGACCCCGCGGAGCCCAGCGGCTTGCATTACGAACTTTCATATAGGGTCGTTTGATTTGATGCCTTGCATTCGGCGGTTGAGAGGGCGAGGACACGTCTGGCCCCCATATCGAGGAGAGCCAAAGCAGAGTGATAGCCGGCTATTACGGTCCATGAAACGAGCTAATATCCGCTGGGCGGAGAGCGCGTCCAGTGTTGACGGAACCGATACGTCGACAGGTTTAAGTTCGCAGCTCGCCAGTACTGCGAGACTGACCAGGTCGCGCACTTGAGATTGAGCAGACAGACAAAAGCGACATGTCTGACATTCGTGACAAGTAAATCAGTGCGTCGCACCGACTTTTCTAAGCGCTTCCATCGCCGCCAGATTGCCTTGCGCTTGAACGGTCGCGAGGGCAGTGTTTCCCCGCGCGTCCGCATGATCCGGGTCCGCGCCATGCGCGATCAGGTCATCGAACAAGCCAAAGCGTCCAAAAAGCGCGGCGAAAGCAAGTGCGGTTTCGCCCGCGTTATTGGTTGCGTTAACATCGCAGCGCGCTTGCAAGAGCGTCCTTGCTATGTCCAGTTGGCCTTTGTAAATGACGCCCATCAAAGCCGTATTGCCGTTATGGTCGGCTGCGCACGCATTGGCGCCGGCGGCCATCAGCTTGTCGAGCGTATCGGGATGATTGTCATAGGCAGCAAGAATGAGCGCCGTGTAGCCGCTCGAATTGACGCTTTCAATTGGGTAGCCCGCCTTGAGCAACGCATCGAGAATGTCCCATCTCCCCTCTCGTGCAGCGTTGAACCATTCCTTGTCGTATTGATGCGCGGCGACGTGCTGGCTCGCGTCCAGATGCAGAGCAGGAGCAGTCGTGACTTCCGATCCGCATCCTGCCAAAACCACTGCACATGCAGCCACGCTAGCGATGGAACGCCATGCAAAGCCAAAGTTTCCGAGATCCCTCATACCAGATGTTTCCGTGAGACGAGGCACGCTGGTTTAGCGGCGTGCCTCTTGTAAGCGGTGACGACTAAAGGCGAATCAAGCTTGCCTGAAATTACTCGTCAGACAGCTTCGCCGACAATGTCTTCACCTTCGAGCCGTCCGCGTTCAGCGCACGGATCAGACGCGCGCCCAGGTCGGGATCGGCCTTGTTGAAGTAAGACAGCATCGTGTACTTGTTGTCTTCGTTCGTGACATGGCTCAAGTCGCCGGACAGCGCGGTGACGAGATCGCCCTTGCCTTGCTCGGTAAGACTTTCGAAATACTGACCCGCTTGCCGGAAGTTCTGCTTCTTGTGGATCGCGATCTGTTGCGTTGTGCCGGACAACGGCGTCTGCACGTACTTGTATTTCGGGTCCTGACTTAGCTCGCTAATCCCCGACGGCTCATAGTTGACGTCGCCGGTACGACCGCTCGCGTTCATTCTTCCGTCCTGATTGTTGCTGTGGACGTCAATCAGCGGCCGGTTGATCGGAAGCGAATTGTAGTTCGCACCCAACCGGTACATTTGCGTATCGGCGTACGCAAACAGACGGCCCTGGAGCATCCGGTCTTCCGACGGTTCAATGCCGGGAACCAGTCGGGACGGCGCAAACGCGGACTCTTCGGTGGACTCGAAGTAGTTGTCGGGCACGCGGTTCAGCGTCATGGTGCCGATCTTGCGCTCAGGTACGCCGAGCCATTCCTTGGTGTCGTCAAGCCCATCGTAAGAAAACTTGTTCAGATCGGACGGCTTGAGAACCTGGATGTACAGATCCCACTTCGGGAAATCTTGCTTACGGATCGCGCCGTAGAGATCGTTGGTCATCAGATTCCAGTCCGAGCCGATGGATGCGGCGATTTCACCGGGACGCAAGTCCTTCTTGCCCTGATCGCTGACCCAGTGGAACTTGACGTAGTGCACCTCGCCCTTCGCATTCACGAACTTAAAGGCATGCACTCCAAATCCGTCCATATGCCTGTAAGAATCGGGCATGCCGTCGTCGCTATAAAGATGCGTGAGCATATTCGTCGCTTCAGGCGTATGCGCAAAGAAATCAAAGGCCAGATTGGGGTCCTGAACCCCGGTGACCGCGCCGGGTTTGTTAGCGTGGACGAAGTCGGGGAACTTGATCGCGTCGCGGATGAAGAAGATCGGCCAGTTGATGCCGACCATGTCCCAATTGCCTTGGCCGGTGTAGAACTTGATGGCGAAACCGCGGGGATCGCGCGCTTGTTCGGGAGATCCGCGGTAGCCCATCACCGTTGAAAACCGCACGAATACCGGCGTTTTACTGCCTGGCGAGAAGACCTGCGCCGTTGTCAGGTCGGATAGATCGGCACTTGGAACGAAGTCGCCAAAGGCACCTGTGCCTCGCGCATGCACGACACGTTCTGGAATGCGCTCGCGATCGAAACGCTGCAGCTTTTCAACCAGATGCGAATCCTGCAGTAGCACGGGACCTTCCGGGCCCGCTGTTTCCGAATTCTGATTGTCTCCAACAGGAGATCCATTGTCGCGGGTCAGGTTGGCTGCAAAGACAGGCGGCAACGTCGTGGCGCTCAAGACAACGGACAGAAGCGTTCTTTTAAATACTCTCGATACATTTTGCATATTGGCTCCGGGGGATCGGTTACTACTCAAGACATCGCTAATCGGGCGGTGCATGCTATGTCGATGCCCTTGAGCGGTCCAATCGCCATTCTTAATGAACGCGATAGTCATGGACCAGGCATGCGTACATGACAGATTTGTCAGCGATAAGCACATTCGGTATCCTAACTTACAAAACGGTGATTCAACGGCACCCGTACCAAATGACACGGATCCTTCATGCCACAGCAACCTCAGAGGAGAGGCATCCCACTGGATAACCGTCGGCCACGCCTGACGGTAGCCGTGGTCTGACCGGCAGACTCTGAAAGTTCCTAGTTTTTTCATAGACACTATTGCCGTGTCGAACAGGAGACGCAAACCAATCTCTTCGTTATGGCGATATACCACAAGGAGTCTAGATGCGTGATTCTGATGACTGCATGGCGTCAACATTACAGTTCGGTCACGTTCGAGATGGTCGTCAAAGAAATTTGTTTGACCCGTCACTTCCATCGAGGCTCATGCGAAGAGGCAGGCTCTCGACCGGGTGTTGTCAACTTGCCGAGCGTGAGACGAAAAACCGGCAGCTGTCTTGATCGTTTAGAAAGCGGTCGACGGACGCGATAGTTCAAGACTGATGTCACAGTCTGCGGCAGCACCGGAACTGGGCGCTTTTTACGCACTTCAAATGCTTTTCCCGCAGTAAAGACTTCGGCCCGCTTCCGATCGGCAATACAGTTTTTCTCAAACGTATTGGAACTTGGCGCCTCGTGCTATTTCCTAGTGAAAACGGCAGACCCGCCGCGTGGATCGCAACCGACATCGACCGCTTCCAAGACGGCAACCTCGCCAATCACTGCGATGTCCTTCAGGACGAAGCGACCACGGCCCAATCCGTTAGTGGCCTGCCGATGTTCGGCGACCTGTTTCCTGCCTGACCACGGATGCACCAACAAGGATACGACTATGAAACTCACCGGAAACACGATCTTCATCACGGGAGGCGGTTCGGGCATCGGCCGCGGGCTTGCCGAGGCGCTGCACGGGCGCGGCAACAAGGTTATCATCGCCGGCCGCCGGCGCGGCCATCTCGACGAGGTGATTGCGGCGAACCCCGGGATGGCTGCGATCGAACTCGACATCACCGATCCGGCCAGCATCGACCGGGTGGCGGCGCAGTTGATCGCGGACTATCCCGAACTCAACGCTCTGATCAACAATGCAGGCATCATGCTGCTGGACCAGGTCGGCGGCCGGATCGACGATGCGCTGATGGTGTCCACCATTACGACCAACCTCATGGGGCCGATTCGCATGACGTCAGCGCTAATCGATCACCTCAAGACGCAGAATGACGCTGTGGTGGCCTATACGAGCTCGGTGCTTGCTTTCGTGCCGTTGGCCGCGGCCGCGGTGTACTCGTCGACCAAGGCGGCACTCCATTCGTACATCCTCTCGCAGCGCTTGATGTTGCGGGATACGAAGGTTCGCGTGCTCGAGATTGCACCGCCGTGGGTGCGCACGGACCTCATCAACAGCCGCGAAGCCGAACTGGCGATGCCGCTTGACGCGTTCATCGCCGAAACGATCGCTGTCCTCGGTACCGATGCGGATGAGGTTCTGGTTGAAGGTGCCAGGCCGCTGCGAGCGAACCCCGGCCCCGGCGAACAAGCCGTCGTCCATAGCTTTAATGCGCAAATGACGGAAGCCCTGTCCGGGTCAACCTCAGACGTCGCTTGAGCGACCGCTGATCCCGGTGCCACATGTGAGTTCGTGAGGCATCGTCCACTATTAGACGTGCTGGACGCGAGGACTCGTTAGTGGCTTGCATGGCGAGGTCCTCGGCCCCATGTAAAGAGGTGGTCGGAGGCACGATAGCATGTAAGACGAAAAATGCGAGTCGTGTGAGTCTGCGATAGCTCGAGAAATGAACTCTATGGCCATACTGCTTGATTCCGTCGCAGTAAGGCGGTTCGCGCAGAAGCGATTTGTAATGTACTGCTTATGAAAGCAAAGATTAGAACCGCCGAGCGGCTGTTAGCGAGAAGCGTCGGGCAGCGGCCTTGTCGCGCTTGGCTGCAAGCAGGAAGTCAATGGTCGTGCTCGCCTTGATTTTGCCGTCAAGGCAAAGTGCGGCGGTCCTGCGCAAGGGTCACGACGATGAAGGCCACGCTGCACAAGGTTGCGACATAGATCGCGGGCACCATTGTGCTGTTCTTCAGAAGCAGCGAAACGATGATCCGCGTCAGTCCGCCGAAGAGTGCTTACGCGACGTTGTACGAGAACGAGATTCACAAAAAACGGACCGCAGCGGGAAACGCGTGGATCTTCACGAACGGGATCGCGCCGACTATTCCGACCAACAGGATATCGAGTTAAGCGCCGTGCTGATCGACTGCTCCGCACAGCAAATAAGACTCGCCGCGCAGCGTAACAAACACTTCGTCCATATGCCAGGTGGTATCCGGCTTTCGGCAAACCGCTTTTAGGCGATGCGCGAAGCGTTCTGAGCGTGCCACGCGCACTCGCGGGATCCAATCAATCACGTCCGGATCTTTCCGTGAAGCCCAGAAAACGTTTTCAAAGATGAGTCGCAGGATTTACCGCCTTACATCTGACACGGAAGATTAATGTCGAATCGCATTACCAGATTTTTATGGATCCAGGCCGGGAAAATCGGCAAAACAGGCGATTGCGGTGACGCGCAAGCGTTGCTGGCAGTATGACTGGGTTGTTGAGTTTGACATCAAGGCGGCGTTCGATCAGATCATCATGACGTCCTGCTCAAGGCGGTACGCAAGCACATCAAGGTGGATTGGCTTCTGCTGTATATCGAGCGATGGCTAAGGTCTTACGGGGCGTCTTGCCCGTCATGGCCATCGTGGTCGTCTCAATTTCGGTCGCCGAAGTTTACCTCATCGCCTTAGCGCGACAGAGCCCTCCGGGATCCCCCTCGGCGGCCATCCGGGTCTGCTCAGCCTCAACGGCCTTGCACGGAACATCTGCGCACGCGAGGCCATTGCGGCGCAGTCACTGGTGGTCAAGTCTGTGCGTACGTTGATCTGCGCACTATTCCGGTCGCACCTGCCCCGTGAGCTCCGCACTGGCGAAAATCTTTTCGGTCGCGCCGAAACTGGCGATTGCCGCCAGCCCCAGGAGCGCCAGCACGCCGCCGAACCAGAAATCGGCGGAAATGCCGACCCGGTCGACCACGGTGCCACCTATCGAGGAGCCGACAGCGATCGCGACCTGGATGATGCCAACGAACAGCGCGGACCCCGCCTCGGGCAGATCAGGCGTTGCGAGTTGCATCCACACGCTAAGACATAGCGGAATGGCGCCGAACGCAACGCCCCACACGAGTATGGCAACCATCACCGCAGGCTCGGAATGCCGCAGCAGCGGCATCGCCAGTAATGCGAACATGAGCAGTGACACGACCATCACCAGTGACGCCTTCAGCTTGCGCGTAACGATCGCTGAGAAAGCGAAGTTGGAAACGAACCCCACGAAGCCGAACCCGAGCAGCAGCAAGGTAATGCTGGACATGCTGAAGCTGGCGTTTTGCAGCAGGAACGGCGCAACGTACGTGTAGGACGAGAAGTGAGCGCCGAAGATCAGGGCGACCATCAGCAAACTTCTACGCGGAAGAGCGCGTCGGCATAGCGTGACCAGATCCGCCATCCGCAACGCTGCCGTCGACGGCAGCGAAGGAATCAGGAAGGCCTGCGCGGCGAGCGCGACGGCCACCAGCACGCCGGTCGCCATGAACGACGTGCGCCAAGACGCCAAGCCGGCGATGAAGGTGCCGAGCGGTACTCCGATCACCGTTGCGCATGTGACCCCGGTGAGGATTGCCGCTGTCGCCTTTGCGGCATCGTGTGACCGTACCAGCCGTCCAGCAGCCGCCAGCGCAAGTGTCCAGAATCCGCCCAGACTCGCGCCGAGTATCGCGCGACCCAGCAGCATGAACGCAAAATTGGATGCGAAGGCCGATATCAGATTGGACGCCAGTAGCAATACCGACAGCATCAGCAGGATCCGGCGCCGGTCAATGCGTCCGGCACCCAGCATCATCCCCGGCGCAGAAAGAGCGGCGATAACGCCAGGAATGGTCACCATCAGCCCAGCAGTGCCGGGCGTGACTCCGAGATCCCGGGCAATCTGCGGCAGCAGACCAACGGGCAAAAACTCCGTTGTGACAAACGCAAATGCGCCGATCGTCACCGATCCCACTGCAAGCCACGCGCGCAAAGGGGACGAGTCGCCGCTTTCCGGCGGATCGTTACTCGCCGGCTGATTCTGTTCCATCATCATGATTCTGTTTTCTGTCTGCGTATGGGTGATCGAATGTTGGGACGGGCGCCGCGGCGCCGTAGGTCCAGTCGTTTGGGGGGAAATCACATCAAAGAAAAAGCCCTGTTTTCGGGGCCGTTGTTCATCGATGAACAGGCGACGTTCTCCGAGTTTTCACGACGCTCAACGATAAATGATGTTTGTGACGATAACCTGCGAAGCGTGCGCCTCTTACAACCGGCCGGTCGCGGGCGTACTCAACGTCGTTTGTACTGCCCGGCTCACACACATATCGATCGCCCGCCGCTAAAAGGGACGACACCATATCACCTCTTCGACTGTCGTGCTGGATTGGAGAGCGCTTCAAAAAGTAGTCATCAGAACGCTAAAGCGTTCGCCAGCAGTGGTCGTCGGTCCATTAACAAGTCAACCATCGACACAGCTTGTTCGCCTGGCAACCGACGAGCAGTTCGAGAGAACTGCCGCTTTCACCATCAATGACGGCAGTGAATGGCCTCAAGCCCCAACGAAAGCGTGGCGTCCTGATCGTTTCGAACTTAGGCTGAGGCAGCCGCGACACTTGGCCGCGCTCCCACGCGAGCGCGCCAGTCTTTGAATGAACTCGCAACTTAAGCAGTACTTCTCACATCGATCGTCTTTCGTCCGCGAGCCTTACTGCGACACAACCCTTTTGGGTCCTCATCCATTCGTCCCCCTGAATTACAGCTCGGGTCTATATCCAAGCCCTACTGTACTGAGTTGCCTTGCAAACGTAAGTCAGATTCGACTCCCCCAGAACCCTGAGACCGCGTTGGGCCGAGCCAAAAGCAAAGGCTGGGCCATGCGCTGGGGCTCATCGAACTGTTAGAGACCCATTGATCTCCGACGTCGCCGCCGCCGTTTGCCCCTGTCGAGGCGTCGCAACGCAACCGCGCGCCGTGTAATCAGTTATTAAGCTGATGATAAGCTTTTACTCTTTATCCTCTTGAGGCGCGCGCAAGCAAGGTCGTTATCCCCGCATTCAAATGGAGATTGAACATGTCGCGTTACATCACTACCCGTACCGCCTTGGCCGTTACTACACTGACTGGCGTTGTTGCCATCGTTCAGGCCGTCACATCGCATCGCAGCGGCGTGAATGCAATCGAGCCGGCGCCGAACAGCGCAATCGAATCAACGGATGCCGGAAGCCCGCTGCTGTCCCAGGTGCAGCTTGCGGTACTGCTTGAAGGGTTCGATTGGCAGGAGCCATTGGCTGCAATCCGCTCAGCCGGCGTGCAATAGCGCATCCAAGGGCCGCACCCGTCGCATTAGCGGCGAGCTGTCCCATCTGGAGACGATGGGACGCCAGGCCGGAGGCGATGCGCCGCCGCGCTTTGCCATTTTCAGGCGCTACATGGATTCACCTAAGTGACTCGTTATGTGGCGGGCAAGGACGTCGAAGGTGACAGGCCGCTTATGGGCTTGCGGTCATCTAATTGTGCAGCCGGATCTTGCGCTTTCCGCCGGGTCGCGCGCGGCGCATAGGCGCCGCCACGCACGATAGGCCTCTTTCGTTTTACAGGCTTTCGGCTTATCTGCAGACTTCGCCTGGTACGCCGCCCAATCGTGGGCGAGAACCTTCTCTTCCCGGTCAGTAAGTGGCGCGTCGGGCGGCTTACTGTGGTAAAAGAGCGCGGCAACTGCAACGCCAAGCCAGGGCTGTTAATTTCTCGTGGCTCCGCAGAGGCAGCGTCGCAAATGTTCAAAGTTCAGCGCGTTGCGGTGCCGCTCGATGGTGATGCTTCGGCCTGATGTAGCCCGCATGCAGTTCAGGGCGATGGAGCGCAGGCGCGCCAGAATTCCGGGCTTGGTTCGCGTCGAGCAGTGATCCTCTCGCAAGGCCACATGGCGCACATGATGATTCTGGTTCTCTATTGACAAGTGGCAACGGATGGCCATCTGACAGGTTGCGGCGCTCATAACGGATGTACTGACCCACCATGCGGTCTCCGCTGGTGCGGACCCAGCCGTCAGTGTGGTGGCGGCGTTCGACCGAACGCGAGCCGCTGACGAACTGCCGTACCAGCGGCTGCGAGCCCATCTTCCAGCCAGTATTGCGGCACACTCCAGATACTCACGATACACGTCTCGCTACGGCTGTACCGGCTCGGATTGTCTGGACACGGTTTTGCAACGCAGGCGGCCTCTTTCAGGGTGGCTGCCTGACGGGCTTCATGGGGTAACTGAAGCCCGGTTTTTCGAGACGCCAGTGGTGATTGTAACCATCCTTGAACTCGACGACCGCAGTCCGGACTTTCTGAAGATTCCTGACGATGCGATCGGGCCATTTTTTTTCGCCGCACGTTACACTAGCCGCGAAAATTCCGGGAACCTCACTTGGCAAAAGTCTCCACGATCCGCGATGTCGCCGAATTGGCCAACGTGTCCAAGGCGACGGTCTCGCGTTACCTCAACGGTACGTTGACGCTGCCGGCGGAAACCAGGAAGCGCGTCGACGATGCCGTGATCGCCCTCAACTATCGGCAGAACAGTCTTGCGCGGCGTCTGAGCATCGGCAGCAGCGAGACCATCGGCCTCGCGATGCCGGACGTTGCCAACCCGTTCTTCGCGGAACTCGCCGACGCGGTCGAGGAAGCCGCCTCCGAAGGCGGCTTCGGACTGTCGCTGTGCATCACGCGCAACCAGCTCGAACGCGAAGCGCTCTATCTGAGCTGGCTCGACACCCAGCATCTGGACGGCCTGATCTTCGCCACCAATCGCCCCGACGACGGCTCGCTGCAAAAGCTGATCGGCGAGCGCAGCAACATCGTGCTGATCGACGAGGACGTACCGGGCGTCGATGTGCCCAAGGTATTCGTCGACAACGCCGAAGGCGGCTATCTGGCCACCAAACATCTGATTGACGCCGGCCACACCCGCATTGCGCACGTCAGCGGACCGGAAACGCTCTTCACCGTGCGGGAGCGTCTGGCGGGCTACCGGCGTGCGCTCGACGAGGCCGGCCTGCCGTTCGACGCGTCACTCGTGCTGTTCGGCGCCTACGACCGCCGCTTCGGCCAGGTGGCCGCTGCCGAACTGATTGCACGCAAGACCGCCCCCACCGCCGTCTTCGCCGGCAGCGACTATCTTGCGGTTGGCATGCTGGAGACGCTGCGCGACCGCGGGTTTGAAGTGCCGCGCGACATGTCGATCGTCGGCTTCGACGACATGGAATTCGCCCGTCTGCTGATGCCGCCCATCACCACGCTGCGGCAGTCCGCGCGCGAACTCGGCCGCGCGGGCGTCGCCATTCTGCTGGCCATGCTCGCCGCCAATCAACGCGAGGCCGCGGGCGCAGCAGCCGCCCTTGCTCCCGGTGCGGCGCTCGGTGCACCGGTACATCGCCTGCCGGTGCGGCTGATCGAACGCGCGTCGGTCGCGCCGCCGCGCACGACTTAGTCTCCTTTCGTATTTACCCTGGGCTTTATTGAAACGGTTGACATCCCAATACTCTCCACTTAACTTCAATAAACCGGTTTACAAGAAGGCGGGCGCAATGCTGGTTGCGTCCTTTGAAAGTCTTTTCCACTCGCGGGACGGCGCCATTCCACGGGCCACTCCGCTCACTCAGAAAAGGGATTTCGATGAACTCACCACATCCTTTGCGCCGGCTCGCCGTCACCCTCTTCGCGCTGTCACTCATCGGCTCCAGCGGCAGCGCGTTCGCCGCGGACAAGAAGATCGCACTGGTGCAGATCAACCAGGAGGCACTCTTCTTCACACAGATGGACCAGGGCGCGCAGGCCGCCGCGAAAGCAGCCGGCGTCACCCTTGAGATCTACAACTCGAACAACGACCCCAACGCGCAGAACAACGCCATCGAGACGTATATCCAGCAGAAGGTGGATGCGATTCTCGTGGTCGCGATCGACGTAAACGGCATCAAGCCCGCCATCAGCGAAGCGAAGAAAGCCGGTATTCCGGTGGTCACCATCGACGCCATCGTGAACGGCGACAACGCCGTGCAGGTGGGCGTGGACAACAAGAAAGTCGGCGTGGATATCGGCAAGTACACGGCGAACTACATCAACAAGAATCTGGGCGGCAAGGCGCAGATCGGCGTGGTGGGCGCGCTGAATTCGTTCATTCAGAACCTGCGGCTGGACGGTTTCAAGGAAGGTGTCGCAACGGCACCCGGTGCAAAAATCGTGTCCACCGTCGATGGCCAAAACGTGCAGGATCAGGCGCAAACTGCAGCTGAAAACCTGATCTCGGGCAATCCGAATCTGCAGATTGTCTATGCGACCGGCGAGCCCGCGCTGATCGGTCTGGTCGCAGCGGCTTTGTCGCAGGGCACGACGGATCATCTGAAGATCGTCGGCTGGGACCTGAGCGCGCAGGCCATAAAGGGCATCGACGCGGGCTTCGTCACCGCCGTCGTGCAGCAGGACCCCGAAGGCGAAGGCAAGGCGGCAGTTGGCGCCGCGCTCAAACTGATCGCCAAACAGCCAGTCGAAAAGAATATCTCGGTGCCGGTCACCATCGTGACGAAAGCGAACGTGGACAAATACCGGGCTATCTTCAAGTAAGTCCAAGCGGGCTTAATCGAGCAGCAGGTGCGGCGGACGAGGACATGCAGATGAATAGCGTTGCCATCCCTCCACGCGTACGCATGGAGAACATCATCAAGAGTTACGGCGCGGTGCAATCGTTGCGCGGCGTGAACCTGGAAGTGGCGCCCGGCGAAGTGCTGGGGCTCGTCGGCGATAACGGCGCGGGCAAATCCACGGTATCGAAGGTGCTGGCGGGTACGGTGATTCCCGACGGAGGTCGCATCGAAATCGACGGCAAGCCCGTGCATTTCACGGAGCCCGGCGACGCCCGCGCGCATCACATCGAAATGGTCTATCAGGACCTGTCGCTGTGCGATACGGTGGATGTGGCCGGCAACCTGTTCTTCGGCCGCGAGCCGCTGCGCCGCGTGCTCGGCATTCCCATGCTCGACCACGCGAAGATGCATCACGACGCCCGCGAAATGCTGGATGGTCTCGGCATCCGCATTCCGAACACGCATCTCGATGTCGAAAACCTCTCGGGCGGCCAGCGTCAGGCGATTGCGATTTCACGCGCTGTGTCGTTCGATCCTAAGGTGTTGATCATGGACGAACCGACTGCAGCGCTCGCCGTGGCCGAAGTCGAAGCGGTGCTCGAACTGGTTCAGACCATCAGCCAGCGCGGCGTCAGCGTCATTCTGATCAGCCATCGGTTGCAGGACCTGTTCCTCGTCTGCGACCGGATCAGCGTGATGTACGAAGGACAGAACGTGGCGGATCGCAAGATTGGCGAAACGAATCTGGAAGAAGTCGTCGATCTGATCGTCGGACGCAAATTCAAGGCGCGCTCGGCGCGCGCGCTCTCGGAGGACTAGTCGTGGAAATCGCCATGCACAAGGAAAAGGACCAGAAAGCGCCGCGCCGCTCGTTGCAACATCTGTTGGGCGGCAATGCGGGCGTGGCCAGCATTGCGGTGTTCTTCGTTTGCTGCGCCGTCGCTTTCAGCTTCGCCACCGATACCTTCCTCACCACCGGCAACCTGCTGAACGTGCTGCGCCAGAGCGCACCGTTGCTGATCGTCGCGACGGCGATGACGATCGTGATCACCACGGCTGGCATCGATCTTTCGATCGGCTCGACGCTTGCGCTGGTCGGCGCACTCGCCGCCATTGCGCTCCACGCGGGAATGTCGGAGAGTGTCGTCTTGATAGGCGGCCTCCTGCTCGGCGCGCTGATTGGAGCGATCAACGGCTACTTCATCGCGTGGGCCGGCATGCCCGCGTTTATCGTGACGCTCGGCACCTTGTCGGTCGTGCGCGGTCTTGCGTTGCTGATCACGCAAGGCTATTCGGTGCCGATCGAAAACGACGGCTGGTTCGTGCAACTCGGGCGTGGTCATATTCTCGGCGTGCCGATGCCCGCCATCATCTCCGCCGTAATCCTGTTCGCCGGCTGGTTCACGCTGCGTCATATGCGGTTCGGGCGTTATGTGGTCGGTATCGGCACGAACGCGGAAGGTGCGCGCCGCGCGGGTGTCAACGTGCGGATCGTGACGTTGAAGGTCTACATTCTCAGCGGTGCGGCCGCGGGGCTCGCGGGTCTCATTACAACGGCGCGGCTCGGTAGCGGTTCGTCGAATCAGGGCGTCGGTTTCGAACTCGCGGTGATCGCCGCCGTCGTGCTCGGCAGCACGAATCTGTTCGGCGGACGCGGTACGATTCTCGGTACGCTGCTCGGCGCGCTGACGATTGCCGTGCTCGGCAACGGGCTGATCCTGATCCACGTATCGCCGTTCTATACGCAGATCATTCAAGGCGCGATCATGCTGCTCGCCATCTGGATGAACACGCGGATCTTTTCACAGCGGCGCGGCAAAAAGGCTTGAGCGATGACGTCCATCTTCCGTCATGTTTCGCCGCTGCCGATTGGCGTGGACACCGGCCATGTGATGACCGTGCTCGGCCCCCTGCCGGTCGAGAAGATGGGCGTCACGCTGATGCACGAGCACATCCTGCTAGATGCCTCCGGCAAGTGGGTGCCGCCCTCATGCTGCGGCGACCGTCATATCGGCGAACAGAAAGTGCATATTGGCATTCTCGGCGCGCTGCGCATGAATCCGTTGATGAACCGCGACAACTGCCAGCTGTTCGATGTCGAAACCGCGATTGATGAGCTGATGCGTTTTGGCGAGCTGGGCGGCGAGACGGTGGTGGACCCAACCAATCTCGGCATTGGCCGCGATCCTGCAGCGCTGCAGGTCATCGCCCGGCGTACCGGCCTGAACATCGTGATGTCGACCGGCTTCTATCTGGAGCCCACGCATCCGCGCTACGTCAGCGAACGATCCATCGACGATCTAGCCGAACAACTGATTATCGAAGTGGGCGGCGCGGATCAAAAGCCTGATGTAATAGCAGGATTGATCGGCGAGATTGGTGTGTCCGCGGCCTTCACGGCCAACGAAGAGAAATCGCTGCGGGCCGCGGCGCGGGCCAGCGCGGCGACGCGCGTGCCGTTGTCGGTACATCTGCCCGGCTGGGTGCGCCATGGCCACCGCGTGCTGGATATCGTTGAAGCGGAAGGTGCGGACCTGCGTCACACCATCCTCTGCCACATGAATCCAAGTCACATGGATACGGAATATCAGCACACGCTCGCGCGGCGCGGCGCGTGGCTCGAGTATGACATGATCGGCATGGACTACTTCTACGCCGACGAGGCAGCGCAATCGCCATCGGATGAAGAGAATGCGCGTGCGATCAAGGCGCTGATCGACGCCGGCTTTATCGACCGTGTGCTGATGTCACAAGACGTGTTTCTCAAGACCATGCTGACGCGTTACGGCGGTTACGGCTACGGCTACATCCTCAAGTACTTCGTGCCGCGATTGCGACGCCATGGTGTGACGGATGCGCAGATCGAAACCATGATGATCGCCAATCCGGCAAAGGTCTTTGCGCGGCAACGCTAAGCGCGAGCTACATGTTTGTCGCACAACTCGGCAGCGCTCATTCGACTCATAAGCAAAATCGGTAAACCGGTTTAACGCCGCGAGGACTGCCGCCGACACGGCAATCCTCGCGCCTCACAGGAGATTTCGCATGACCCAATCCGCCCAATCGGCCAAGTCGATATTGCTTGCGGGGGAAAGCTGGACCAGCACGTCGACGCACATCAAAGGCTTCGACCAGTTTCCGACGGTGACGTATCACAACGGCGCAAAGCTCTTTCTCGATGCGCTGAAATACAGCCGCTATGCGATCACGCATATGCCGAGTCACGAAGCGCAGGAAGCGTTTCCGGTCACGCTCGAAGGACTGCTTGCGTACGACGCGATCATCCTGTCCGACATCGGCGCCAATACGTTGCTGCTGCACCCCGATACGTGGGCCAAAAGCCAGCGCACGCCGAACCGCCTGAAACTACTGCGCGAATATGTGAAAGCGGGACGCGGCTTGATGATGGTGGGTGGCTATTTGAGTTTTCAGGGCATCGCCGGCAGCGCGCGGTATCGCGGCACGCCGGTTGAAGAGGTGTTGCCAGTCACTTGCCTGCCCTACGACGACCGCTGCGAAGTGCCGGAAGGATTCACGCCGCAGATCGTCGCGCAGCATCCGATCGTCGCCGGACTCGGCACCACGTGGCCGCATCTGCTGGGGTACAACGAGGTGCAAGTGAAGCCGGGCGCGACCCTGATTGCGACAGTGCCGGACACCGGGCATCCGTTGCTCGTTGCCGGAGAATACGGCGAGGGCCGCACGATGGCCTGGACGAGCGACATGTCGCATCACTGGCTGCCACCGGAATTCTCGGACTGGGACGGCAATGCGACGCTATGGCTGAACTGTCTGGACTGGCTGACGTCGGCCGCGAAGTAATCTCCTCAGACGCAAGAGGAGCAAGGGTCCACCATGCACGCACCCGGTCTTACCGAACTGACTCGCAAGCTGGTCGCCGCCGACACGGTCAACCCGCCCGGCGACGAGCAGTGGGATCGGCTGCTGGAAGCGGTTGATCTGTATCGCGGCGCCCTCACCGATTGGGCGGGGCGATGAGCACAGCCGTCAGTCCCACGCCGCGCATCTGCGTGGTCGGAAATGCGGCGATCGATCTGAGCCTGAACGTCGCGCGCTTGCCGTCGCCCGGCGAAACCACGCTTGCTCTGGAAAGCACGTCCGGCTTCGGCGGCAAGGGTGCGAACCAGGCCGTGGCCGCGGCGCGCGCGGGGGCATCGACGCTGCTGTTTGCCGCTGTCGGCGAAGACGCGGACGGCGACCGGCTGATCGCGCAACTGAACGCCGAAGGCATTGACACGCGCCATTTGCTACGCATGCCGTGCCCGACCGATCTGTCCATCGTCACGGTAGATGCCGCCGGCGAAAACACCATCGTCACGCGCAACCTGGCGGCGGCCAACTATCGCCCGGACCGCTGTGCGTTGCATGAAGCTACGCGCGACGGCGACTGGATCGCGCTACAAGGCAACCTGAGCGCCGATGTCACCGCGGAGGTCCTGCGCACCGCGCGGCTCCGTGCGTGCCGCACGCTGCTCAATCCTGGGCCGGTCCGTTTCGATTGCATGCCCTTGCTGGCCGACCTGGATGTGCTCGTGGTCAATCGCGTCGAAGCCGCCACGTTGACCGCGCTGGACGACCCAGCGCTCGCCGCTGCCGCGCTGCATTGCGCCGGCGCGCACGACGTCTGCGTCACGCTCGGCGCGGACGGCGTACTTTGGTGTGGTAACCACGGCACCCGGCATCTCGCAGCAGTGCCTGCTGAAGCCGTCGATACAGTCGGCGCCGGCGACGCCTTTTGCGGCACGCTACTCGCCGCGCTGGCGCTCAATCTGCCGATGCCAAACGCGTTACGCTGGGCGCAGGCGGTGGCCGCTTACGCGGTCGCCCGACCCGGCGCGCAAGCGAGCTTTCCCGAGCGCGCCGCGATGCACGGGTTGCTGCACGGGGCAGTCCCGCAGTGTGTTCTTTCGTCAGTCACCTACTCTCAGGCTCGTTGAATCGATATGGAAACTTCTTCTGGTGTTGGCCGCGGGCGTCTCGACTGCGTCGAGCGGATTTTTGGCCGCGCGCGCGGTGTGGTGATCGGCGTGGTTCACTGTCCGGCTTTTCCCGGCTCGCCGCGCTATCAGGGTGCCGCGAGCGAAGCGCTGTACGCCACCGCGCGTGCCGATGCGCTCGCATATGCGAGCGGCGGCGTCGACGGCCTGATCATCGAAAATCATGGTGACGTGCCGTTCTCGAAGCCCGACGATATCGGTCACGAGACGTCGGCGTTCATGGCGGTGACGGCGGATCGCATCGCGCGCGAAACCGGCCTGCCGATCGGCATCAACGTGCTGGCGAATGCGGCGATTCCCGCGCTGGCCATCGCGGCGGCGGGCCAGGCGGCCTTCGTGCGCGTCAATCAATGGGCCAATGCGTATGTCGCCAACGAAGGGCTGATCGAAGGCGCGGCGGCCAACGCGCTGCGTTATCGGGCGCGGCTGCGCGCGGACGGCATCAGCGTGTTCGCAGATGCGCACGTCAAGCACGGCGCGCATGCCATCGTGGCGGATCGCGCGCTGGAAGAACTGGTGCGCGACGTGGAATTCTTCGACGCCGACGCCATCATCGCCACCGGTCAACGTACTGGAGACGCCGCCAGCCCCGACTATCTGCGGCAGATTCGTGCGGCGACGACCTTGCCGTTGCTGGTGGGTAGCGGCTGCACGGAGCGCAACGTGGCGGAGATTCTGTCGATTGTCGACGCCGTGATCGTCGCCAGTTCGTTGAAGGTGGGCGGCGTGTGGTGGAACCCGGTCGACGAGGACAAAGTGCGGGCGTTTATGCAGGCGGCGCGGTAGTGCTCGCAAGGTATTGTCACGTTGTGGGCATGTTGCGGGAAATGCAGCGACAATCGTAGAGCGAATCAGGTAAGGACACGCCGTTACCGGCGCGTCCTCCCCTAAGAACTGTACGTGCGAGTTTCCCCGCATACAGCTCAAGCCCCCGCGAAACTGCACAGGCGTGCAGCCGGTCCGCTCAGCTTCAAACGAACCTACGTTTCGTTCAAAGTCGTTGTTCCGCGCAAAAGCGCAGAGGGCGCAGACACCGTTTCCGGTGCTCTCTCATGCTCTCCCTCAATGAACTCAGGCCATAACTCTGCGTCCAGGGACCAGGCGGAAGTCTGCTCGCTTTCGCGCAAGGTGATGTTGCAACCTTTATCTGCGCCATTACAGCGCGGCCTTCGCTTTTTCCGCTTTCTCATACCCGCACAACCGACAGCGTTCCTTGCGGTTCGCCTGCTGCGGGGGCAGTTGTTCGGGCTTACCACGTTCCCATTCCATTACACGACCGGTTCAGGGTTCGCCTTTTCGCCGGTGGACACATGCGACGACGTGCTCTGAATTACTAGCAGGGCAACCGTCCACCTACCTTTTGGTCAATGCCTATCAGCAGCTTTGGCATCTCTGACATGACGACGTTTATCAGCGATTCACCTACGTTACCCATGCCGGCCAGCCTAGCGTCTCAGCCCACATCGCTGCTTGGAGCGTCTATGCCACGTCTCGCGACGGGGCACACTTTCGGACTACATTGTCGGAAGGGCTTCAACCAACGTCGTTACCAACGATGATTGCCTTCCTAGGCTACCGCTGGTCGTACAGCGGGTTCACTGTCATGCAAGTCCTCCCGCATGATCGAACAATGATGGAATGAGCATGCACTGCGCTCGGCGCCGCCGAGCCTCGTGCTTCGTATCGCACAGTAAAGTTGTCACTTTGCATCAGTGCGCATTAAATTCGTCAACTCACGTTCGTTCTAGACCATGAAATCCTGAGGCGGGTGGTCCACATGGTCGACGTTTTGCGAAGCTTCGAACCGCTCACGCTGCCGAGTCCTCGCGGCGCGCACCGTTATGACGTCTTCAGTCCGAAACTGGGGGCGACGTCTGACGCTGTACAGGCGCAGCGCTCCCGAAGCATGTCTGATGCTCGAAGAGGATCCTGCTGCAAAGATCATCCTGTGAACGGCCTGGCTTCATGGCAGTCGACCGGCAGCGCTGCGTCGTCGATTTCCGGGCAAGGTCTGATGACCATCAATGTCTGGTAGTACTATCGGAAGCGACACCGGCGACGGATCGCCCGCGGGGTCGTCTTGACTTCGACCCGGAAGCCTTCGCCGTGCGGCACATTGATGCAGCCGAAAGGGCAGCTGCGCGTGTGTGGACCGGAAACTGGCAGCGTATGCTAACCGTGTTCGTTCCGAAGACGGTGACATCGAGCGCTACGGCTCATGGCCGCTTCGGTAAGGAAGACTTCATTTACGACGCAAAGACGAACGAATATCGGTGCCCGGCAGGCGAGCGGCTCATCTGGCGATTCTCGACCGTTGAGCGCGGCCTGAAACTCAGTAAGTATTGGAGTTCGAATTGCCAGCAATGTTCGCTAAAAGGGGACTGCACGCCGGGCCCTCAACGTCGCGTGGCACGCTGGGAACACGAAGCTGTTCTGGACGAGATGCAGGCGCGACTTGACCATGCGCCTGAGATGATGCGCATCCGGCGACAGACTGTCGAGCATCCATCTGGCACGATCAAGGCGTGGATGGGTGCACCCCATTTCCTGACAAGAACCATCGAGCGGGTGAGCACGGAGAAGAGCTTGCACGTGCTCGCGTACAACATGAAGCGGGTGATCAAGCTACTCGGTTCAGAAACGCTTATGAAGGCGATGCGGGCGTGACGCCCGCATGGGGTTGTTGAGCCTGTGCAATATGTGCGGTTGTGATTTGACCCGTCGACTCGACATCGCCGGCATAAGGCCGCGCGCAAGTGTCGACGCTTAGCGCATGCACACGCGGACGAGCTTGCCGACTGTGATCAGCGCCTTTTCGATTTCCGGCGACCACGTATAACTGTAGTTGAGCCGGATGAAATTGCGGTAGCTGTTCGTCGTGGAGAACATGTAGCCCGGCCCGATCGTAATGCCTTGCTGGAGCGCAAGCTGGTAGAGCTTCATCGAGTCCACGTTTGGCGGCAACTCGACCCAAAGCACATACCCGCCCATCGGATGCGACGTGCGCGTTCCTTCGGGGAAAAACCGCTTGACGATCGCAGCCATGAGGTTCGCCTGCTGCGCGTACACCTTGCGCACGCGGCGCAAGTGATGCTCGTAGCCGTCGTGCTCCAGGTATTCGGCAATCGCGAACTGCGGGATCGACGGTGTCGTCAGCGTGTTGAGGAACTTGAGTTTTTCCACTTGGTCCCGGTAACGACCCGGGATCGCCCAGCCGATCCGATACGCGGACGTCAGGCTCTTCGAGAACGACGCACAGTGCAGTACGAGCCCCTTCGTGTCGTAGGACTTGAGAGGAGCGGGATGCGAGTCGCCGAAGTACAGTTCGTTGTAGACGTCGCTTTCTATGGCTGGAACGTCGTGCCGCTCCAGCAGTTCGACCAGCTCGCGCTTTTTCTCGTCGGGCATCTGGAACCCGAGGGGATTCTGGAAATTCGGCATCACCATGCACGCGGCGATGCGGCGGGTGTCGAGAAGCCGAGAAAACACACCGATATCAATTCCTTCACGAGGATGCGTCGCGACTTCGATCGCGCGCATTCCCATCCGCTCGATCGCATGCAGCATCGCGTAGAACGTCGGCGACTCGACGGCCACCGTATCACCCGGTTTCCCAACCGCCTGCAAGCAGAGATTGATAGCCTCGGTCGCACCGAGCGTCACGACAATCTCATTGGGATCCACCGACACGCCGTTCTCCAGGTACCGCCGCGCGATTTGTCGGATCAATTGCGGATTCCCCGGTGGCAGTTCGTCCGTCACGCCCCATTGCGTCTTGCGGCGCGTGATGTTGTACGCGTAGCGGTTGATCTTGTCGAACGGGAACAGCTTCGGATCGGGGTAAGGCGAGCCCAGCGGCGTCGCCGACTCGGCGCCGATCGAGCGCAGCGTCGACAACACGAGCCGGCTCACGTCCACGTGCGCGGACACCGCGATCGGCTTCGAAGTCAGCAACTCGTTCGCAGCCTTACTGCCCGCACCGTCCGGCGTGAGACGAACGAAGTACCCGGATTGCGGGCGGCTTTCGATGATGCCCTTGCTTTCGAGCAGCAAGTACGCGTGGATCACCGTCGTGATGCTGAGCTTGTGATGCTGGCTCGTCTGCCTAACCGAAGGAATGCGATCGCCGTGCCGAAGCACGCCGCGCAGAACCTGGCCTTCGATGTCCGCCGCCAATCTTTCGTATAGCTTCATCGACCCCCTCCAGCTAGCGCGGCCCGCGCACCACCCTGGCGCCAGTTGTGTCGCCGCCCCATCTTTTGACAGTCGACTGTACCCTTTTAGAGCACAGTTTACGGGCCTAGGCATCGTACTAGAACTGTACTCTTTCCATCGCCGCGAATGTGTGCGCTTCGCGCTTGGCCGAACGCTCTTAACCTTAAGTCACAGCATGCGCCAAGCGATACGCCCGACATCCGGGACGCAGGCAAAGCGTAAAGTCTACGGAACCGACGTCATGGAAAAATCCAAGCCACAGGGTCGCATCGAGCCCTATCACCACCCCGCCGCCGGCTGGGGCGCACTGAAGTACGTTGCCATCAACCTGATCAAAGAGAGGGTTGCGGGCGGCAACTACAAGACCCTCTTCAAGCAGAACCAGTCTGATGGTTTCGATTGTCCCGGCTGTGCGTGGCCGGACCGGCAACATGCTTCGACCTTCGAGTTCTGCGAGAACGGTGTGAAGGCGGTTGCCGCTGAGGCGACCAGCAAGCGGGTGACGCCCGCGTTCTTCGACGAGTACACGGTCGAAACGCTGATGAAGCAGACCGATTACGAACTCGAGCAGCACGGCCGGTTGACCGACCCGATGGTCTATAACGCGCTCTCCGACAAGTACCAGCCGATCTCCTGGGACGACGCGTTCCGGCTGATCGCGAAGCACCTGAATACGCTCGGCAACCCGGACCAAACGGCGTTCTACACGTCGGGCCGCGCAAGCAACGAAGCCGCATTCCTGTATCAATTGTTCGTGCGCATGTACGGCACCAACAACTTTCCGGATTGCTCGAACATGTGTCACGAGGCGACGAGCCGCGGCCTGCCCACCACGGTGGGCGTCGGCAAGGGCACGGTCACGCTCGACGATTTCGAGCTCGCCGATACGCTGCTGATCTTCGGCCAGAATCCCGCGACCAACCATCCGCGCATGCTCGGCGAGCTGCGCGAATGCGCTAAACGCGGCGCCACCATCGTGTCGATCAATCCGTTGCGTGAACGCGGGCTCGAGCGTTTCTCAAGTCCCCAGCACCCACTGGAGATGCTGACGATGTCGAGCACGAAAATCGCGTCGACCTTTATCCAGCCGAAGCTCGCCGGTGATTTCGCGCTGCTCAAGGGCGTCGCGAAGCGCGTGATCGAACTCGATGACGAAGCGCTCGCGCAAGGCAGCGAACGGATTCTTGACGTTCCGTTCATCGAACGGCACACGTCCGGCTTCGAGGCCTTCGCAACCGATCTGCGCGCCGAAAGCTGGACCACACTCGAAGCCGAATCCGGTGTCGCCCGCGAAGACATCGAAGGCCTCGCCCGCATCTACGTCAACGGCAAGCGCGTGATCGCGACCTGGGGCATGGGCCTCACTCAGCACAAAAACTCGGTCGCGACCGTGCACATGCTGTCGAACCTGATGATGATGCGCGGCAATATCGGCCGCGAAGGCGCGGGCCTGTGTCCGGTTCGTGGCCACTCGAACGTGCAGGGCAACCGCACGGTCGGCATCGAAGAGCAGCCGTCGCAAGAATTCCTTGACCGCCTCGGCAAGGTGTTCGATTTCGAGCCGCCGCGCGAGCACGGCTACGACGTCGTCGAAACGATCGAAGCGATGCTCGAAGGCCATGTGAAGGTGTTCCTCGGCCTCGGCGGCAACTTCTCGATCGCGACACCCGACACGCCGCGCACGTGGGATGCGCTGCGCGCCTGCGACCTGACCGTCCATATCACCACCAAGCTCAACCGCAGCCATCTTGTGCACGGCAAGGACGCGCTAATCCTGCCGACCCTCGGCCGCACCGAAATCGATATCCAGGATGGCGTGTCGCAAGGCGTGAGCGTCGAGGACTCGATGAGCATGGTCCACATCTCGTACGGCATGAACACCCCGGCGTCGAAGAACCTGATGTCGGAAACAGCGATCGTCGCGCACATTGCGAGCGCGACGATCGGCAGCGCGAAAGTCGACTGGCTCGGCTACGCAAAGGATTATTCGCGCGTGCGCGACGCGATCGAGAGCGTGCTCGACGGCTTCGAGCACTACAATGAACGGATCGCGCATCCGGGCGGCTTTCACCTGCGCGTCGCTTCCCGCGAACGCGACTGGCAGACGCATACCGGCAAGGCCAACTTCATCGTCCATCAGATCGAGGAGGACACCCCGATCCGGCGCGCGAAGAAGCTGCACGGCGAACGCGTGATGACGCTGATGACGACCCGTTCGCACGACCAGTACAACACCACGATCTACGCGCTCGACGACCGCTACCGCGGCGTGTTCGGGCAACGCCGGGTCGTGTTCGTGAACCCCAAGGACCTGGCGATGCTCGGCTTCAAAGCCGGCGATTGGGTCGACATGACGACCGTGTGGGACGACGGCATCGAACGCCGGGCCGACTCGTTCCTGCTCGTCGAGTACGACATTCCGCGCGGCTGCATCGGCTCGTACTACCCGGAGACGAATCCGCTCGTCCCGCTCTCGAGCGTCGGCGACGTGTGCAACACGCCGACCTCGAAGTCGGTCCCGGTGCTGCTGCATCGGTCCGCGCCTCCAGCCGCCACCGCCGCTGCGTGAGCCCACCGCCTCATGAATTGAGCAGCGCGCCGGCCGGCGCGCTCACCCGATTTCCACTTTTCCCCTGGTGACCGACATGCCACTCGAAGCCTTACATCTCGCGCGCGGCCAGTTCGCAATGACCGCCATCTTCCACATCTTGTGGCCGATTCTGACGATCAGTCTGTCGGCCTTTCTGCTCGTCGTCGAAGTTCTCTGGGTGCGCACGAGCGAGGTTGTGTGGTATCGCCACGCTCGCTTCTGGAGCAAGCTGCTTGTTTTGAATTTTGCCGTCGGCGTCGTGAGCGGCATTCCGATGGAGTTTCAGTTCGGCACCAACTGGGGGCCGTTTTCGCAGTTCACCGGCCAGTTCTTCGGCAATATCCTCGGTTTTGAAGGCGCGATGGCCTTCATGCTCGAGGCGGGCTTCGTCGGCATCATGATGCTCGGATGGGGACGCGTGCCGAAGGGGGTGCATCTGTTCGCCACCTCGATGGTCGCGTTGGGATCGTCGATCTCGGCGTTCTGGATCATGGTGGCCAACTCATGGATGCAGACGCCAGCCGGCGTCGCGGTCGTCGACGGCAAGATCGTCGTAACCGATTATGTGAAGGCAATCTTCAGCCCTGACATGGCCTGGGGCGTGTCGCACATGTGGTTCGCCGCGCTCGAAACCGGCCTTGTGGTCGTAGCCGGCCTTTCCGCCTACTACCTGCTGAAGCGCCGCAATCCCGAGTTCTTCGTGCGTTCGTTCAAACTTGCGCTCGTGTTGCTCGTGTTTATTGCGCCGGTGCAGATCTGGCTCGGCGATTCGAGCGGCGTCGACGTGTTCGCAACTCAGCCCGCCAAGGGCGCGGCGATCGAAGGCCACTGGGAAACCAACGCGCCCGGCACCGGCGCCTCCTGGTCGCTGCTCGCATGGCCCGACAAGGCGAAACAACGCAATGACTGGTCGATCGAAGTCCCCGGCCTGCTGAGCGTCCTCGGCACGCACAGCCTGCACGGCCAGGTCAAAGGTCTCGCGGACATTCCGGTAGTCGACCAGCCGCCGATGCTGCCGCTCCTCTACTACACGTTCCGCGCGATGGCGGGCATCGGCTTCCTGTTCATGGTCCTTGCTTTCTGGACGACATTCGCGTTGCGCAAGGCGCGCGGCCGGCTCGATGCGCTGCTCGCGCAACGCAAGTTGCTGCTCGCATGGGTGCTGGCCATTCCACTGCCTTATATCGCGGTCGAATGCGGCTGGATCGTGCGCGAAGTCGGACGACAGCCATGGGTCGTGTACGGATTGCTGCGCACCGAACACGCGGCCTCCGCCATCTCTCCCATTGCGATTACCGGCAGCATGGTGATGTTCGCCGTCTTCTACGCGGTGCTGCTCTCGTCGTTCTTCTACTTCGCGCGCCGCTGGCTGAAGAACGGACCCGACGTCACGCTCCCCCCCCCCCCCCGGCCGAGCCGTCACATCAGTCCGTCGCGCACACACCGTCGAGTATTGATCCGACGACGCCTCCATTCAAGTTGATCGAGCAAGGTTACCCAAAATGAATCCAGTCACCGCTGAAAGTTTGCTTAGCCATGCGTGGTTTGGCCTGATCGGGCTGATGCTCGTGCTCTATGTGATCACCGACGGCTTCGACCTCGGTGTCGGCATCCTGAGTCTCTTCCGTTCGAAGGAATCCGACCGAAACCTGATGATCCAGTCAATCGGGCACGTCTGGGACGCCAACGAAACGTGGCTCGTCGTGCTCGGCGGCGCCCTCTTCGGCGCATTCCCGGCTGCGTACGCGATGTTGCTGTCGGACCTGTACGTGCCTGTGATGGTGCTGATCGCTAGCCTGATCATGCGCGGCGCCGCGATCGAATTTCGTCACGCGGCTACGGGCGCGCGGCCGATATGGGACCGCGTGTTCGGCATCGGCAGCCTGCTTACCGCGGCGTGCCAGGGTGTGATTCTCGGCAAGGTCATCACCGGCATGTTGCCGGGCGGCCTTCACGCGGGATTCGTCGCGATGACCGCAATCGGCGTCGTGTCCGGCTATGCGCTGCTGGGCGCCACCTGGCTCGTGAAGAAGACCAATGGCCGGCTGCAAGCGGCTGCACGGCGCTACTCGATGATCGCGGTCGTCACAACCGTCGCCGCCGCCATCGTGATCTCGATCGGCACGCTGATGGTGAGCCCGATCGGCGCCGAGCGTTGGGCACAAGCCGGAGTGTTCCATGTGCTGGTCGGCCTGGCGATCGTCGCAGCGCTGGCCTTCTGCTACGTGCTCTATTCGGTGCATATAGGTGGCGAGCACGGCCCGTTCAACGCGTCAATGGTCCTGTTCGTCGCGTCGTTCGCCGGCCTCGCTGTCAGCCTCTTCCCGTACATCGTGCCGGGACAGTTGAGTATCGCGTCTGCCGCATCGAACAGCAGCACGCTCATCTTCATGCTGATCGGCATCGGCACCGTGATGCCGATCATGATCGGCTACAACCTGTACCAGTATCACCTGTTCCGCGGCAAGGTCATCCCGGTCCACCATTGATCGACAACCTTACACCAGCAAACATCGGAGCGCTAAGTGATCGTCAGGCCCCCACATAACTGGTTCCGCATGCTGTTCGTGTGGTACGGATCGGTACTTCAATCGATCATCCCGCAACTGGCCCTCCTGACGCTGGTGGGAGTACTGGCAGTCATCGCCCACCGGGACAATTTCGGCCCGATGATTCCGCTCAACACCACGCCGTTCACGCTGTGCGGTGTCGCGCTCACGATCTTCCTCGCATTTCGGAACAACGCGAGCTAGGACCGCTTCTGGGAGGCCCGGCGCCTTTGGGGGAATATCCTCATCTCGGCGCGGAATCCGACGTCGCAAGCGCTGTGCTACGTGCCGGACGATGCGCCGGAATTCGACCGGACCGAGTTCGTGCGCGGGATCATCGGCTTCGTCTATGCGCTCAAGCATCAATTGCGCAAGACCGATCCCGCGCCCGATCTCCAGCGCTACGTCGGCGCCGAGCGCGCCCGCGCGCTGCAGGCCAAACGCTATCGGCCCACGGCGCTCCTGAACGAGGTCCGGCATGCGGTGAGCAAGTTGCAGCGGCGCGGCGCGATCTCCGACACGCAGGTGTGGATGTTCGACAACCAGCTGAACGAGCTGGGAACGATGGTCGGCGGCTGCGAGCGGATCGCGTCGACACCGATCCCCTACCCGTACGGCGTGCTGCTTCATCGCACCGTGTACTCCTACTGCTTGCTGCTGCCATTCGGCCTGGTCGATTCGATCGGCATCGCGACCCCGCTCATCTCGGTGTTCGTGTCTTACACGCTGATTGCGCTCGAGGCGATCGCAAGCGACGTCTCAGAGCCCTTCGGCGTTGCGCCGAACAACCTGGCGCTCGACGCGATAACCCGCAATATCGAGCGCACGCTGCTCGAACTGTGCGACGAAGCGCTTCCTGCCGAAACGAAGGCCGGCCGGCGCTACCAGCTGACGTAAACGCGGGCTGCATCGCGCGTCCGCGATTCTGTAGCT
The DNA here is from genome assembly GCF_032806925.1 of Paraburkholderia kirstenboschensis. NCBI lineage: Bacteria > Pseudomonadati > Pseudomonadota > Betaproteobacteria > Burkholderiales > Burkholderiaceae > Paraburkholderia > Paraburkholderia kirstenboschensis. Next base: position 1,172,372 of record NZ_CP136511.1, read on the forward strand.
TGCCGATTCAGACCGCTCTGTACCCTCCCGCCGGCCACCGCTTGCGTACGATGCCTCATACGCAATGCGGGCCGGCTCAAGCGCGACGCCCTACACTCCACTGCCGTGAAGGAGAAAAGATGTCCTGCGATTTAGCCACCGAACAGACAGGAAGCGTTTCTCGCCCGATCGTTCGCCGCCGGCGAGGCCTGTCGACGGCCATCATGCATCGTGTCGTCGAGGAATTCCCGGTCGCGCTCGTCTTCAACGGCATTTCGCACGCGGTCATGATGGCGACCCCACTCGATCTCGAAGCATTCGCGGTGGGCTTTGCGCTGACCGAAGGGATCGTCGAGCGCGCCGCCGACATCTACGATCTCGAAGTCGTCGTGCACACCGACAGCGCAGAGGTGCAGCTGACGATTGCACAACCGGCGTTGCAGCAATTGAAAGGCAAGCGGCGCGCCCTCGCCGGCCGTACCGGCTGCGGCGTATGCGGGATTGAAAGCATCGAATTGCTGGATCTGCAACCGCAGAAGATCGCACATCGAAACGGTGCCGCCGACGTATCGCCTTCGGCGATCGAATCAGCCGCGCGCGAACTACCGGACCGGCAGATCCTCATGCGCGAGACAGGAGGAATCCACGCTGCGGCGTGGTGCAAGCCCGACGGCTCCATCGTCGAAGTGTTTGAGGACGTGGGTCGCCACAACGCGCTCGACAAGCTGATCGGCGGTCTCGCTCTCCGCCAGGAAGACATGCAGGACGGCTTCGTCTTTCTGTCGAGCCGGGCGAGCTACGAGCTGGTGCGCAAGACGGCACGAATGAACATTGCGTTGCTCGCCGCGATATCGGCGCCGACCTCGCTCGCGATCGACATCGCTCAACGTGCCCGCATGCGTCTCTTGAGCTTCTGCCGGCAAGACGGCTTTGTCGAGTACACGGCGAACGACCCTCCGGGTCCAGTGAGCCAACCTGTATCGACGGCAACCGTTCGCAAGAATGCAGCACAAGCCAGCGGACCAAACCCAGCCCCATGTGACATGGGCTCTGACCAGCGGGCCTAGTGCTGTGGCTGGCGCAGAATGACCGGCCTCGGCTTAATCCGAACTTCCGGGATGGCCGACGAGGCGACGGGTCAACGTGGCGAATGAAGGGCCGCTTCATGCCCTGAGGTAATCAGTCAAGTTTTTTGGGCGGGAAGTTGTCCAGCCTGTCCGTGTGTTGCCGGACGCATCGGACCCATCTCGACCCCATATAGTGACGTTCGTCAGTATCGCGTCGACCGGCAGAGGATCGGCCATACCGTGGCGTTGCACTCGACACCGGTCGATGCCCAACCGGGGCAAGGGGCAATAGGTCAGGTGAGACCCTGCGCCGCAGTGCGTATGGGGCGGACAGGATCTATGCTTATCCCGTCTGCTCCATGTACTTCCTCAGCATATGGATTCGGCCCGCCAGCTCAGGCGGGCTTTTTTTTATTTCAAAACGGAGAGTAAAACGTGTCGCACGAACATGCCCCCCATGACGAAGCCATCGAACACGCAGCGCGTGCAGGCGATCCTCTATCACGTTGGGTAGCCGTTTTCACTGCGATTCTTGCTGCCATCGCGGGTCTTTTACATTATGAAGAAGGGGTGTTGCAGACGCAGGCCTTACTATTCAAGAACGAGGCCGTGCTGCTGCAAAGCAAGACCAGCGACGAATGGAATCTTTACCAGGCCGAATCCAGTAAAGGTCACATGATGGAGATCGCTGCCGGATTGTCCGGGCACGAAAAGCAGGGGTACTATCGCGATCAGATCAGCAAGTACGAGAACCGAAAGAAAGATATCTCAGCGAAGGCGCATGAGATGGAACAGCAGGTAGCCGAAGCGAACCTGCAATCGGGGCACAAGGAGCATCCGCAGCACATGTTTGGTCAGGCGCTCGCGCTAATCAATGTGGCTATTTCGCTAGCGGCGGTTACGTCGTTGACAGGCAGTCGAAAGCTCTTCGTCGTGGCGGCCTGCTCAGGAGCTGTGGGTATCGGCGTGTCTATCGCTGCCATTTTGCACATATGATTCGGCTTTCCACGTCTGTGGCGCCCGCAAGAGGCATGGCGGTGTGATTGAAAAACACGGCCTGTCTCGGCGTACGCGCAACGGCAAGCATAGTTGGAGTGCAGGCAGCAGATTTGTCGGTAGCGGCTGTTCGCGACAACGCGGGGGAGACGCTCCCACGAACGGCGGCTTTCGCCGATGCCCCGACCATCACTATCCGCGCATGAATGATGATCATGTAGCCGGCCTCCTCGCCGCGATTATGCGGCGAGGGTTAAAGTGTTTGGGGCTAAGCTGACGTTCGAACGTCTATCCTGCGACGCCTCCTCGGGGCTCTTCTCATGCGGCTTCACTGTGGAACGGATCACCATCATCTTGTTGAGCAAGTCGAACGAGAACGGCGCGCCGAAGGAAAGTCCGGATGCGGTGACGAACCAGCCCAGATAATTGTCGCCGCCCACCTCGAACAGGAAACGCTCATTGCAGGCCGCCCAAGTCATGGCTGAGATCTTCGAAAAAAGTAGAGAAACAGGCGTGTGGAATGTGGACGGTGCGGGTACGAATGGTTTGCGGCGGTTGTTCGGCGGCCCGATGCGCGCGGTTACGTTGGGCACGCTCAGCGCCGCCAGGGGACGCCTCGAACAATTTAAAGCCGGGCTCGCTCCACCAACGGAGAACGTGCGTCCGGATGGCCATTCTTGCGTCGATTGGAACAACGTTTTGTCTTTATTAGGGTTTTCACTTAGACGCCGGAGGCCTAGAGTTGTTTTCAGCGCTATGAGATCGACTTTGGCCGCCCGTAAGACCCGCGGTTAGAAGCCGTTTGCACACTTGAAAATCATCATGAAACGAATCCACACACATCGAAGACTTTTCCGCTCTCGACGATTGGGCACCTTTGATTCCCGAGTGGCAAGCCTTCAGGCCCGAAGCCGATGAGCCCTGCCCGATCAAAGGGAGTGCGCCGACTGACGCGGGCTCAGGCGGTGAGATAGGGTTCGGAAACGACAAAGCCCGACACGAAGCCGATTCGTGAGCACCCCTCGCGGCTGCTCGGCCGGCCCAGCTCAGTCTCCGCAGCCTCAACTGCCACGTCCACACAGCATCAAGCGGAGTTTAACCATGAGTCGAAATCCCGCCCGTTCAACGAGCGTCGATTTCTTGCGCGGCCTGGCGCTGATCGTGATTACACTTGACCACGTCTCGTACAGCGCGCTCTCGCATCTGACACTGCATACCTATGCATTTTGCGACGCGGCCGAGGTCTTCGTCTTTCTCGGCGGCTATGCGAGCGCCGCCGCTTATTGCGCGATGTCAGTGAGCGGTGGCACAGCGCACGCGCATCGCCGCTTCCTTAAACGCAGCTGGGAAATCTATCGTGGCTATCTCCTGACGGCCGCTCTAATGCTGCTTTGCGGCCTGGCGATGCTCGCGCTGCACATCCACACCGCCATACTGACCTACACCGATGCGCCACTGTTTTTGGTCCGGCCGCTCCAGACGCTGCTCGATATCGCCACGCTACGGCGCCAGCCTGATCTGGCTGCGGTGCTGCCGATGTATATCGGGTTCGCGCTGTGCGTGCCGCTGGTGGCGCCGGTTGTTCGTCGCCGGCCGGCCACCGCCCTGCTGGCGAGCCTGGCGTTGTGGCTGTGCGCACCCCCGCTTGCGCATCTGCTGCCGAGCGCCGACCCTATTGGCTGGTCATTCGATCCGTTCGCGTGGCAGTTGATGTTTATGCTTGGCATGCTGTGCCGGTTGCATCCGGTGTCCACCGTGTTCCAGACTTCGCGCGCCGGACTACGGCTGACCAGGATTGCGCTCGCCGTTGCGCTGGCTTTCGCCGCTTACAAGTTGATGATTGAGAGCCAGCCGGAGCCCGGCTATCTGAAACAGCACCTGAGTTCCCTGAGAGTCCTCAACTTTACCGCGATCGCCTGGCTGGTCGCGCAGCTGAGCCGGCTCGGGTGGATCGACCGGCTGGCCGCGGCGCTACCGCCAGTGGTTACGGTCGGTCGCCAGGGACTGACCTGCTTTGTCTGGGGAACGCTCATTTCGATCGTTGCCGACACCGCGCTGCGGGTCGCGGTGCCCGCCTTTCATACACGCACGCAAGCGGTTGCTGCGGCGCTGTCGGCCGACTTACTGACGATCGCGGCGGTGCTCGGCGTCGCCATCGCTGCGGCCAAGCTCAAATCCAATCGGCCGACGGCGCGGCGGCAAGACAGAAATGGACAATACGGATGCCGAGCCGCTGCTCCGCACTTGCCAGTGCCGACGATGGCCGCACCACGACCGAGTGGCCGCCACCGTCCAAGCGCTTGAGTGCAATTCCGGCGGTTCGACAAAACCCGCAACCAGTTGTACATCTACTGGTTCGCGCAGGCAATGGAAACAATTATTATTCTATTTTCATCCGGCTGTTGACCGGATTGTTGCGGAATCGCCGATCGCTATGTTAGGGAACGCGTCATTCCGTTCTTCGATTACCCGCCAGAGATCGCGAAGGTGATTTTCACCACCAATGCCGTCACGGTCAAAGCGACGTCCGGCGAATAGCCGTACAGACCCTTAAGCTTGCTCATCGGGGCCGCTCGAATCGATCAGATCGACACTCTAACCCATTCGTTGATCGCACTATGTGCACCACAGTCTGCCTCTCCAAGGCGTGCGGCTCGAAGGTCGCTGATCGACCTAACCCGCCGCGGGCAGCACGTCATTGTCGATGTCGCCACGCATGCGCCGATCCGACCGTTGATTAAATCCAATAAATGACGTTCCAGATAATGACCGAATCAGATCAACCTCATTACAATTTATTCATTATCCAGATTCAGAAAGTTCACTCACATTTCAAAACATCTGCCGCATAGTTCAGAATAAGCAATCCGCTGTTGTTGACCAGAAAAAAAATGTTTGAGCTCGGCCTGGACCCTACGATCCGTTTCCATGGAGGATACGCCCGCCAGACGTGTGAGACGGCAGGAAACCAACGAGGCATCAGATTATTTCCGAGCTGGCATTTCGATTGACCACCTCACTCAACTCAATCTGATAACACATCCGACACACCACATGAAGCAACTCAAATCAACGTGCATTAACCCGTTTTAATCACATAAGGCAATTACCATGACTGATCTGTCTAGACGCAAAGTTCTGGTCGGCGCTGCTGCTTCCGCTGCGGCCCTTGGCGTGGCGGCCACGGCCAAAGCCGCCTCGTTCGGCAACCCGGACCGGCCGCCCGAAGGCATGATCAACGCGAAGAGCCCGACCAGTCTGAGCGATCCGGGCCCGCAGAATCCGGCGATCGCGAACCAGTTCCCGTCATTCCAGAATCCGCCAGCAACCGACATCAACGGCATGCCGCTCTTCTGGGCCTCGTTCAACAATGCGCACAAGCGTTATCAGAACGGCGGCTGGGCGCGTGAAGTGACGCAGGATGACTTCGCGATTTCGGAGGACATTTCGGGCGTGAACATGCGTCTCTCGGCCAACGGCATCCGTGAGATGCACTGGCACCAGCAGGCTGAGTGGGCCATCATGGTGGACGGAAAATGCCGGATCACGATCCTGGACGAACAAGGCCGTCCGCAGGTGGCCGACGTCAAGACCGGCGATCTCTGGTATTTTCCCCCGGGCCTGCCGCACTCGTTGCAAGGCCTTGGCCCGAGTGGCGCTGAATTCGTCCTCGCGTTCGACAACGGCCGCGCATCCGAATTCAACACGCTCCTGGTAACGGACTGGGTTGCGCATACGCCGCCCGAGGTGCTCGCCCGTAACTTCAACGTGCCGGCCGACGTATTCAAGAATATCCCTCTCGACAATCTGTGGATCTTCCAGGGCACCAACCCCGGCTCGCTGGAGGCCGCGCAACGCGCAGTGGCGAGTCCTCTTGGCGCGCCGATGCATCCGTTCATCTTCTCGCTCGCCGATTTGCCGCCGCTCAAACAAACCAAAGGCGGGACGGTGCAGATTGCCGACAGCCGTAACTTCAAGGCATCGGTAAACATCGCCGCTGCGCTGGTCACGGTCAAGCCGGGCGGTATCCGCGAGTTGCACTGGCATCCGAACGCGGACGAGTGGCAGTACTACATCAAGGGTCAAGGCCGGATGACGGTATTCGACACGGGCCCGAAGGCGGCGACCGCCGACTTCCGTGCAGGCGACATCGGCTACGTGAAGAAGAGCCTCGGACATTACGTGGAGAATACCGGCGACACCGACCTGATCATGGTTGAAGTCTTCAAGAGTGACCACTTCGCGGAAGTTTCGCTGTCCGACTGGATGACGCACACGCCGCCGCAGATGATCATGGACACGCTGAAGATCAGTCGTGAAGACCTCGCGCGCTTCCCGAACAATCGTCCGGACATCCTGCCGGTCTGATCCGCACGGTCGCGGGCGCGGCGCATGCGCGCTGTGCTCGCCAACCGCCCCGCCTCATTTCTCCGATAAACATGACGTCACCATTTTATCAAGTTGATCCAACCCGGCGTCGGGCCGACTGGCAGCGTGACGCAGCAGACCGAGCGTGCGGTGCGCGCGTCACTCGACGGACGCCGCAAAGGCCTGCGGGCCTTGCTACCGTTCGTCGGGCCGGCGGTGATCGCGTCGGTCGGCTATATGGACCCGGGCAACTTTGCCACGAACCTGCAAGCCGGCTCGACGTACGGCTATCAGTTGCTTTGGGTGGTGTTGATCTCAAACCTCGTGGCAATGCTGTTCCAGTCGATGTCCGCGAAACTCGGCATCGTGACAGGCCGTAATCTTGCGGAGCTGTGCCGTGAGCAGTTTTCGCCGTCCGTTGTAATCGCCATGTGGATCGCCTCGGAACTGGCTGCCATTGCCACGGATATCGCCGAATTCCTCGGCGGGGCATTAGGCATCTCCTTGCTGTTTCACGTCTCGCTCGTGGTCGGGATGGGTGCGACTGGCGTTGTCACGTTCGCCATCCTGTCGCTCGACAAACGCGGCTTTCGTCCGCTTGAACTGGTGATTGCCGGGCTCGTCGCAGTGATCGGTCTTAGCTATCTGTACGAACTCGTGATCGCGCCGCCGGACTGGCATGCGGCGCTCCTGGGTACCCTTGTCCCGCATCTGCATGGTGCGTCGGCCGTGACGCTCGCGGTCGGGATCGTCGGTGCGACGATCATGCCACACACCCTTTATCTGCACTCCCGACTAACGCAGACTCGCACGCTTGCGCGTAACGACGGCGAACGTCGACGGCTACTGCGCTTCTCAAACAAGGAAGTCGTCATCGCGCTTGGCTTCGCCACTTTCGTGAATCTTGCGATGGTGATGATGTCGGCGTCCGTGTTCGGCAAATCAGGCTCGGGTGTGGCCGACGTCAGCGTCGCCTATCACACGCTGATTCCCCTGCTGGGTGTTGGCGCCGCGACCGTGTTTCTGGTCTCGTTGCTCGCGTCCGGCATTTCGAGTTCAGCGGTGGGGACGATGGCCGGTCAGGTGATCATGCAGGGCTTCGTCGGCTTCAGAATTCCGATCTGGGTACGGCGCCTGATTACTGCAGTGCCGGCCTTCGTCGTCGGTCTGAACGGCAATGTGATGGACGCGATGATCGGCAGTCAGGTGGTGTTGAGCCTCATCTTGCCACTGCCGCTAGTTGCACTCGTCGTGGTGTCGTCGCGCCGTAGTGTGATGGGCGATTTTGTCGCCAGCAGGAAGACCGTATTGGCCGCACACGTCGCGACGGTCTCGATCGTCCTGCTCAATGTTGTGCTGATCTGGCAGATGGTGTCTTAAGGCGGATTTTCGGGGCGCTAAACGATGGCGTCGACGCGCCCTGCCGGGCTGACACGGGTACACGCCGGCCGCTATAACCGGGCGAAAGCCCTGCAATGGCTGCTGACCAACTCCCCAATATTGATGGGACCGTTGGAATAGCTGGCGCCCAAACTGTATGCGTTGTTGTCCGCGCCTGCGCCCGCCACGTTGGAGAATGCATACATCGCGCCGGCCTTGAAGCCGCCGTACGAGATGCTGCTGAACTTGACCGAATTGTTCAGACGCAAGTCGTTGTCCAAGTTGTCATTGTCGTACGGGTGTGCGGCAACATTGCCGCCGAACCCGATCCCGTCCCGCTATTCGGTGCGACATAGTCAACGATGAAATCGTATTGACGGCCTAGCGTAAGCGTCCCGTACTGGCTGGAACTGAGACCAACCCACGCCTGGCGGCCAAACAGGTCCGTTTGCGCGGCTGTTGAATTTTTGAGCGCGCCATTGTTTACCGTGAAGCCGTTCTCCAGGTCGAACACGGCGTGCAGGCCGCCGCCGAGATCCTCATTGCCGCGCAAGCCCCAGCGCGAGGTACTCAGGCTTCCAGATGCCAGCATGAATTGGCTGGCCCCTTGGCCGGTGCCAGTTCTCGCGTTGTTCGCATAGACCATGCTCGTGTCGATGGTGCCGTAAAGCGTCACGCTGCTTTGCGCATGTGCTACCCCTGTGAAACGCATGGCTGATCCAATCGCCAGATTCTTCAACTTCATTTCAAATTCCCCGATAACGTAAGTCGTTCCCGAACAGGCGATTGGTGATCGCCAATGCAACAGCGTGCGGAGTATAAGTTTTCGTCGGTGCGCCGCGACTCGAAAGAGTGAAAGACGCCGTTTCAGAAGCCTGAACAGCGTGTCATAAATACTCAGCAATCGATTGAGGAACAACGGCTGACGCACGTGGGCACAACGAGGCGCAGAAGGTACGGCGCTGCATCGCACGGTTTGCTGTCGGGTAGGCGTGACGGTACGTGCGCCGAACGTCAGCGAATCTGGAACCGACCCTATCAATGCGCCGCAATCGGAGACTGTGTCCGGACATTCAGGGGCGCGCTCCGTCGCGTGACGCCAGTTTGGCGTCTGATGGAATGCAACGGCACTCGGCGAAACGCTAACTAAATAAACCTTAATCTGAGTGGCGATGTTTGCTTATGCCGCGCCCCCGATCATCGCCCCTGCTGATACACCTCGTCGGTTCCCGCAGGACCAGGGCGCCGACGCAATGCTCATCCGACACAGACACCTTTACATGAACGCCATTGTCCTGGTTGCCTTGCGCCGCCCCCTCACCTTCGTGGTGATGAGCATCCTCATTATCCTGTTCGGCGCGATGGCCGTATTGAAGACGCCCACGGACATCTTTCCCGCCATCCGCATCCCGGTAATCGCGGTCGTGTGGAACTACAACGGACTGTCCCCGCAGGATATGTCCGGCCGCGTAGTCTACTACTACGAGCGCGCCTTAACCGCGACGGTGGCCAACATCGAGCACATCGAGAGCCAGTCCCTGTACGGTGCCGGCATCGTGAAGATCTTCTTTCAAGCTGGCACCGACATCGCCGCCGCCCAGGCCCAGGTTGCATCAATCTCCCAGACCGTGCTGAAGCAAATGCCGGCGGGCATCACGCCGCCTCAAGTGCTGGTGTACAACGCGTCCTCGGTCCCGGTGCTGGACCTTCAAGTCTCTGCGCCGAACATGACGGCTGCGCAGGTGTACGACATGGCGTCGAACCTGGTCCGCCCGCAACTGGTGGCCGTGCCGGGTGTCTCGATTCCGAATCCGTATGGGGGCGCTTCATTGAACGTCGAGATCGATCTCGACCAGGCGAAGCTGCTGGCGCACGGCCTCTCGGCCGCAGATGTAGCGGCAGCGCTCAGGTCGCAGAACGTGGTGCTTCCTGCGGGCGACCAGAAGATCGGCGGGCTCGACTTCATGGTTGAAACGAATTCGACGCCTCGCAACGTGCCGACGTTCAACGACATGCCGATCAAGACGGTAAACGGTGCAACGGTCTATCTGCGCGACGTCGCCTACGTGCATCGCGGGGCGCCACCGCAGACGAACGCGGTCCTGGTGAAAGGCAAGCAGTCGGTGCTGATCCAGATTTTCAAGAGCGGCGACGCTTCGACACTCGCCGTGGTGGCAGGCATCAAGCAGGCGCTGCCCGGCATTGTCCGGACGCTGCCCCCGGGCGTGAAGATTACGCCGCTCAACGATGCCTCGGGGTTCGTGCGCGATTCGGTGGAAGAGGTGGTTCAGGAGATGATCACCGCAGCCATCTTGACAGGACTGACCGTGCTGCTCTTTCTCGGCAGTTGGCGTTCGACGTTGATCGTTGCGACGTCGATTCCGCTCGCGATCCTGTCTTCGATCCTGGTACTGCACTACACCGGGCAGACGATCAATGTCATGACGCTTGGCGGATTGGCGCTCGCGGTCGGTATTCTGGTCGACGACGCGACCGTCATGATCGAAAACATCGATTCCCATTTGGAAACGGGCGCCGAACTGGAAGAGGGAATCATTGCGGCGGCCAACCAGATCGTTGTGCCGACGCTCGTCGCGACGCTGTGCATCTGTATTGTCTGGCTGCCGTTGTTCCAGTTGGGCGGCATCTCAGGGTATCTGTTCCGTCCGCTTGCCGAAGCCATCATCTTTGCGATGATCGCTTCGTTCATCCTCTCGCGCACGCTGGTGCCGACCATGGCCGCATGGCTGCTGCGTGGCCAGGTCAAAGCGCACGGGCATGGGCACGAAGGCAATCCTGGCTATTTCACCCGGTTTCAGCGACGCTTCGAGCAGGGTTTCTTGCAGTTTCGCGATCGATACCGTGACGTGCTGACCTCCGCCGTGGTTCATCGCAAGCGCTTCATCATATGCTTCGTTGGCTTTGCGGTCGGGTCGATGAGTCTGCTCGCTTTCCTCGGCCGTGACTTTTTCCCAAGCATCAAGTCGGGCGAACTCGATTTGCACATGCGCGCACCGATCGGTACGCGGCTTGAAGATGCATCAAAGATTGCGGTGCTCGTCAATGGACAGATCCGGAAGATCCTGCCGGGCGACGTCGCCAATCTGGTCGATAACTGCGGCCTGCCCTCCAGCAGCCTCAACCTGGCTTATACCTCCGACGGCACGATCGGTCCTCAGGACTGCGACATTACGATCAGTCTGAAGAACGGACAGTCGCCTGTGGAGGACTACCGGTCCAAGCTGCGCCGCGAACTGCCAACGCTGTTTCCCGGCACGGTGTTTAGCTTCCTGCCCGGCGACATCACGGCCAAGATCCTGAACTTCGGCCTGCCCGCGCCAATCGATGTGCAGATCTCGGGCCGCCGACAAACGCAGAACATGGCCTTCGCGCAGGCGCTGGCTGCACGCATCCGCAAGATTCCGGGCAGCGCCGACGTCCATATTCAACAGGCGTTCAACGAACCGACGCTCAGGATTGCCGCCGACCGCTCGCTTGCCTCCGGTATGAACCTGACCGAAGCCAACATCGCGAATAACGCGCTTGCGACGCTGTCCGGCAGCGGGCAGACGGCGCCGACGTACTGGCTCGACACGACGAACGGCGTCTCGCACCTCGTCAACATGCAGACGCCGCAAGACCAACTGGCGTCGATGAACGACCTCGAGACGATACCGATCAATCAGGGCAACGGCAATCCAGGTGGAGAGCCGTCGCAGTTGCTGGGCGCACTCGGCACCATAACGCAAACGGGCACGCCTCTGTTGGTGTCTCACTACGGCATCCTGCCCTCGGTCGATATCTACGTCAGCAACCAGGGGCGCGACCTCGGCGCTGTCTACGATGAAGTCGAACAGGTGGTGAAGGAGATGAATCCGCAAGTGCCGCAAGGCGCGACCGTGCATCTACGCGGCCAGGCTACGACGATGAACGGCGCGTATGTGCAACTTCTCGGGGGACTGGCGCTTTCCGTGCTGCTGGTTTACCTGGTAATCGTCGTTAACTTCCAGTCATGGCTCGACCCTTTCATCATCATCACGGCATTGCCAGGAGCGCTCGCCGGCATTGTCTGGAGCCTCTTCCTCACACATACCAACGGTTCAGTGCCTGCGCTCACGGGCGCAATCATGTGCATGGGCACGGCGACGGCCAACTCGATCCTGGTCGTGTCGTATGCCCGTGAGCGCCTCGCGGAACACGGTGATGCGATCGCCGCGGCCATCGAAGCCGGATACGCCCGTATTCGCCCCGTTTTGATGACCGCCCTCGCGATGATCATCGGGATGCTCCCGATGTCTATGAGCAATACACAAAACGCACCGCTCGGACGCGCGGTCATTGGTGGACTTCTCGTCGCGACGTTCGCAACTTTGCTCTTTGTTCCCTGCGTATTCGCGATGATGCATCGCAACGACAAGAAAGTCACGGAGCCCTATCTATGAACGTACATCGCGAAGTTGCGGCCCCGAGCCGAACCCGATCTAAATGGTCCGCAGCAATCGCCGCGCTTGTTCTTGCCGGCCTCGTTGTCCGCGGCATCGTCGAACGCCACGACAATGTCACCGATCTCAAGTCGGTCGCCGACGAGGAGTCCGTACCGCAGGTTCAAGTTATGACGCCTATCTCAGGGCCCGCCACGCGAACGGTCACGCTGCCCGGCAACATCAAGGCCTGGTACACCGCCCCGATCTATGCGCAGATTACCGGCTACGTGCACAAGTGGTACGTGGATTACGGCGCGTTCGTCAAGGCCGGCACCTTACTCGCCACGATTGACGCGCCTACCGTCGACGAGCAGTACCAGACGGCGGTCGCGAATCTCGACGTGGCGAAAACCAACGGCACGCTTGCCGACGTGACGGCGCAGCGCTGGAAGGCACTTGCGGGCACGGAAGCCGTCGCGCAGGAGGAGGTGGACGTTAAAGTCGCGGATGCCGCGGCGAAGAAGGCTCAAGTGCTGGCAGCCCAGCATGACCTCGCGCGCTACCACGCGCTCGAGGGGTTCAAGAATATCGTGGCGCCTTTCGACGGCGTCGTCACCTCGCGCGACACGGACGTAGGCAACTATGTGAACGCCGCGGGCGGTGACGTGAGTTCCCGTGGGACGGCGGATGAGCTGTTCTCAGTAGCGGATATACACAAGATGCGGCTCTTCGTTTCGGTGCCCCAGGACTATGCGGACATGCTGAAGCCGGACCTCCAGGCGACCTTCACCCTTCCTCAGTATCCGGCCCGCCAGTTCAAGGCGACGCTCCTGACGACCGCGAACGCGTTCAACCCGCAGACGCGAACCGTCATCACGGAATTGGTGGCTCAAAACCCGGACCACCTGATCTGGCCCGGCACCTATGCGACGGTTCGGTTTGTCGTGCCCACCGACCAGAGCGTGCTCGTCGTGCCTGAACAGGCGCTGCTGTTCCGCGACCAGGGCATGCAGCTGGCGGTCATCGGTTCGGGTGACAGAGTGCACCTGCAAAACGTCAAGCTCGGGATGAATCTTGGCCAGAACGTTCAAGTGCTCTCTGGCCTCAAATCAACCGACCGCTTCATCGCCAATCCTTCTGCGGGCACCCTCGAAGGCGAGAAAGTGCAAATCGTAAGCGGCGTACCGGGCATCGCGCCCGAAGCGAAGGTCCGAACCGCGGCATCTGAGCCGGCGCAGTCAAGCGGGAATCAGCAAAGCAACGTGGCAGCGGCCACGAGCGAGCCGAGATGATGCGTTACTTCAATCCTCGTTGCCGTCTTGCCGTCGCCACGATCCTGATGCTGCTCGGTCCGCTTGCCGGATGCAGCCTTGCGCCGCCCTATAGGCCGCCGCAAATGGCGCTGCCCGCCAGTTACAAAGGAACGGGGCCCTTCGCGCTCGCGCATCCGGAAGCGCAGCTCACGCAGGGTGACTGGTGGAACATGTTCGGCGACGAACAACTCAATCACCTGGAAGCGAGCCTGAATGCCGCCAACCCCAATCTTCAGGCAGCGGAGCAAACCTACACCCAGGCGCGGGATATCGTGGGCGAGGCCCGCTCGCAGTTGTTTCCGCAGTTGAGCGCCCAAGCGTATGGATCGCAAAACCGCCAATCCGAGCACCGACTGTTCCGCGCCGCCGGAGCCGGGACAAGTGAGGAAGGTTCGCTCGGCTACGGGGCGGCCCTGTCGTGGGAGCCAGATCTCTGGGGCGAGATTCGGAATCGGACCAACTATGCGAAGGCCAATGCCCAAGCCACTGCCGCGATGGTTGCATCAGCACGGTTGAGCCTCGAAATCGAACTGGCCAATGACTATATGGCGCTGCGGGGGCTCGACTCGGAGCATGCGGTCTATACGAAAACGCTCGCCTATTACAGCGAAGCGCTCAAGATTACGAAGCTGCGCTTTGCGGGGAAGATTGCGGCAGGTCTCGACGTCGAGCGGGCTCAGGACCAGCTCTCCTCGACACAGGCGGCCGATACCGATATCCAGGCGCAGCGCGGTGTGCTCGAACACGCGATCGCCGTGCTCGCAGGCGAAAACCCGTCGACCTTCAGCCTGCCCGCGGAAGGACTGGCATCCCTGGCGATTCCCACGATTCCGGTGGGCGTCCCCTCAGCCCTGCTGCAACGGCGCCCCGATATCGCACAATCCGAGCGACAGATGGCGGCGGACAATGCGGCGATCGGCGTGGCGCGTGCGGCGTTCTATCCGAACATTCAGTTGAGCGCCAATGCCGGATTCGAGGACGACGCCTTCGGCGGGCTCGCTTCCCTGCCCAACAGCCTGTGGTCGATCGGCGCATCGGCCGCGTTGCCGCTGTTCGAGGGCGGGCTGCGCAGAGCGGAGGAACAGCAGAGCAAGTCGGCGTTCACGCAAGCCGCAGACAATTACCGCGCGACTGTGCTGCAGGCGTTTCGCGAGGTCGAGGACCAGCTCTTGCTGACGAACAGTCTTGTCTCGGAGAACACCCAGCAGCAAGATGCGCTCAAGTCTGCGCTGAAGGTGCAGGACCTCGCGCTGCGCCTCTATACCAACGGTCTGGACAACTACCTCAGTGTGACGGTTGCGCAGGTCGCCGCGCTGAGCGCGGAACTCGCAACGGTTCAGGCGCAGACCCGCCAACTACAAGCAGCCGCAGGGCTGATTGGCGCGATGGGCGGTGGCTGGAGCACGGCCGATCTGCCGACCTCGAAGCAGACGATCCCCTTCGATCCGGTTGCGTTTCACCACGCGCCAGGTGACGTTCGCGAACCGAATTGAGGATGCGGCCTGACCGGCTTTGACTGGTCCGAAAAAGCCGCGCGCTAAGCGATAGACATTAGGTATCCAGATTATCTATACACACTACGCAGCAACTCGAATCAACTTGTCAAACGCACTTTAATCACCCGCAAAGGAATGAAGATGACTGATCTGTCTATAAGTAAGGTTCTGGTAGGCGCTGCTGCATCGGCGGCCGCCCTCGGCGCGGCCGCCACTGTCAATGCAGCTTCGTCCGGCAACCAGGACCGGCCACCCGAAGGCCGGATCAACGCGAAGAGCCCTACCAGCCTGAACGGTCCGGGCCCGCAAAGCCGGACGCTCGCGGGCCAGTTCCCATCGTTTCAGAATTCGCCTGCCACCCACGTCAATGGCATGCCGCTCTGCTGGACCTCCTTCAGCAACGCGCACAGGCACTATCAGAACGGCGGATGGGCGGGTGAAGTGACGCAGGACGACTTTGCGATTGCGGAAGACATCTCGGGCGTCAGCGTGTGTCTCGCGGCCAACGGCGTGCGCGAGATGCACTGGCACGAGCAGTCCAAGTGGGCGATCATGGTCGACGGAAAGGCAGCCTGCATGATAGTGAAGACTGCTGTTCGCAGCGCGGTATCGTCGTCAGTTGCTAGACGATCCGCCGCTGCTGCAACAAATCCGCCCGGTTTGTGAGCCAGCGGTGCGTTCTATTGGCTATTGCGTCATAAACGCGTCAACGTGACAATGCTGTCCGCTCCTCGCCGGCTGAATCGACGGTGCAAGGATGGGCCGCGCCGCGTATCGAACCCGTGTGAAACAGATGAACGTTTTTTTAGACT
This sequence comes from Paraburkholderia kirstenboschensis, assembly GCF_032806925.1. Classification (NCBI taxonomy): domain Bacteria; kingdom Pseudomonadati; phylum Pseudomonadota; class Betaproteobacteria; order Burkholderiales; family Burkholderiaceae; genus Paraburkholderia; species Paraburkholderia kirstenboschensis. Next base: position 1,188,207 of record NZ_CP136511.1, read on the forward strand.
GCGTCGCGCACGTTCGGTGAAACAAGTTTCATCATTTTCGAATCCGTTTTCCACTTACACCGAGCGCCCAACGCGCATACTTCTGCCGGTTAGCCAGTCGCAGGAGTCGATATGTCTCATCCAATGCAAGTGGAACTTCTCAACGAATACGGCGATCAAGCGCTGCGCGTCACGATCGGCCGCAGCGCCGCGCTGCTCGACGTACCCGACCTCGACGCGTTGATCGAACAGCTTGCGCTGTTGCGCGCCCGGATGCGCCCGGAGGTGTCAAAGGAAGTCTCGCACCGGCATCGCTACGTGGTCGAAGTGGATCCGTGCTGGTACACCGAAAAGCATCCGCTATTTGAAGGCGCGGTCGTGTTCTTCCGACATACGGGCTTCAACTGGGCAGGCTTCGCGGTGCCGAAGGAAAGTCTCATCAGACTGATCGATGCGTTGACGATGCACGTGGAAGCATCGCTGGAAACGAACGGCATGCCGAACTGAGCGACGCGTCTACTGCGAACAATGCTTCACATCGGGAGCGGTTCGCTGACAAGTCGAGAAAACGCTCACACGCACCGCGCCGGATGAAAAAAATTTCACGGTCGTGTGGCCGAACCGCTATCGACCCCTGCTTACACTCTACTCTGACCGTTGCAAAGCGCTGACATTGGCGCGCGGCGGCCAAGCTCTTCTACCTCTAAAGGAATGCGAAATGAAACTTCCGCTGATCCCCATCGCCCTTGCCTGCGCCGCGTTCTGCGGTTCCGCCTTCGCGCAGACCGCCACGCTCGCGAACTCCCCAGCCGGCACCATGTCCGCGCCGGCCACCCCGCCCGCCCCCGCAGCGCAAGCCGGCCAATGGTCGGCGCCGTATGGTCAGCCGGTGGCCGGCAAGACGCGTGCAGAGGTCTATCAGGAGCTGATTCAGGCAGAGAAAGACGGCCAGGAGCAGTACCTGAACACTGAGCTCTACTCACACGGCTAAACCCATCCGGACCACGACGAGACGACGCACACGATGGAGAGCTGTCGGTCGAAAGCGCGATGTATCGCGCAGCTCGGCTGCAACTTGTGCTGGTCGCAGCCGGTGCGATCGTGTCAGGCTGCGCTGCCGACGCAACGCTTATTCCGCGAAATACAGGAAAGTGAGCCGCCCCAAAAGGTGCCGACCGCATGTGACGTTGCCCACGCGGTGACCATCTCGTCGCAAGCACGCGACGCTACTGGTGCCCCGTCTCGCCCACCGTTCACGTTACGTTCCGTGTCTAAACATTTCTTCACAAACATGGCGGGTGAAAGTTAGTCGGTAGGCCCCATGATGCAAGGCATCGACGACCTGGAGCCTTTGAAATGGATCAGATTCAGGGAATGCGCGTGTTCATGCGCGTGGTTGATCTGAACAGCTTCGCCCTCGCCGCGCGTCAGTTGGGTATGTCCGCCGCTGCAGTGACCCGCAGTATCAATATGCTGGAAGCGCATTTGAACTTGCGTCTGATCAACCGTTCGACGCGTTGCCTCTCATTGACGGAAGCGGGTGCCGAGTATCTCGAGGGATGCCGGAGGATCATTGACACGTTCGACGAAGTCGAGTCGAGTCTAATCAAAACGACGCGCTCCCCGCACGGAACGTTGAGGATAGGCACTTCCGCGACGTTCGCGGCATCGCAGCTTTGCGGGCTACTCGCTGCCTATCACCAGACACAGCCGCTCATTGACTTCGATGTATCCCCTTTCGACTCGCACATCGATATGATCGAAGGCGGATTCGATATAGGGTTCACGGATACGCGCCGTCAACCCAACTCGTCGATGGTGAGCCGGGAACTCGTCCAGTTCGAGGAAATGCTCGTGGCGTCACGTACCTACCTGGTGCGGCGCGGTGCACCCGCCAAACCCGCCGAGCTCGGCTCACACAGTCTGCTCATCGCTTCCGACGGCGCGGCCCGCACCTGGGAATTGACGGACGGCACAGAAATATACCGTGTGCAGGCGCTGCGCAATGCACTTCGCACACCCAGTCATGCGGTGGCGCATGCAGCCGCCGTCAACCATCTGGGCATCGCCTTGTTGCCGATGCCACTCATCGGCCACGATCTCGAACGAGGCGCGCTAGTGCGCGTTCTCGAGCAGTATCGTCTCAACGACGGCCCGCGTACCGTGTCGATCGTCTACTCCGGGCGGACTCAATTGACTGCAAAAGTGCGTACCTTCATCGAGTTCTCGGTCGGTTTCTTCCGCGCCAGGAATTCCTCCGTCCCACTACGCGAAGTGGCCTAAGCCAGGTTGCGCAATGAAGTTCGGGCACGGGGAGAACACCCGATTCCCGTCACCCATCAGTGATGTGCGTAGGCTGTCTTGTTCAGATTGGCGAGCTGGCCATCCTGCTGCACGTGAATCAGCTCCTGCGCACGCACGGCGTCGTTAAAAAACCCTTCATTTCTCCAAGGCCGTTCTGCGAGTCCCACCCCTTTACCCTGCATAGCGACCGTCTAGCTTTCCACACGGTCTGCGCCGAACCACACCGCCATCGCCGCGTGTGCCTTCCCGTTTTTTCTGGAGATGACCATCATGAATGGCACATTCAAGACCCTCGTCTGTACCGCACTGCTTGCCCTCACAACTTCTGCATTCGCCGCCGGCAAACTGACGCCTCAACAGTGTGAAGACTATCCTTTCACGCCGCTCAAAGGATCCGTCACGCACGCGCAATTGATGAACGAATTGAGCGAATTGGAATCCGTCGGCTATCAGCCGTCGAACGGTGAAGATGCCGATTATCCGGCTCCACTCGAAAGAGCCGAGCAGAGGCTGCACCTCAAGTACGAAGCCGACTGCGTAAGCGCCGTGCAGCCCGGGATGTCGACACAAGCCGATGTCACGCAATAGCGGATCTGTCGACGCGGGTCCAGGCCGGCGGGAAACTGCACTGACTGCCCGCGACAAATGCCGACGAATGACCGCCGCACTGGCCTCTACGCATCAAACGCTGACGCTGGCCCTGTCCCGCAATCGCGACGGCGTGGTGAACCATCGCGATGCGTGACCGCGCAGACGACGGAACTGGACACTCAAATCCATACGTCCGCGCTCGACATGACCGACACATGAATATCTCTTCATGCTGGTATCGCCAAAGCGCTAGTCCCACCTGTCTATCCTGATTTCTGTCGGATGCAATAAAGCTGCACCGGCCACCCATCCGCTTAATATGGAAAACGACTATGCATAAACCCACTTTGACTGCGGCCGCGTTAAGTCTCATCCTGTGCACTTCGGCATTTGCACAGAACACCCCCAGCAATCCCAGTACCCGGAGCGCCACTGCCACGCCTGCGCCACAGGTCGCGCAGGCTGCAGTGCCTGCTCAGCCAGGGCAGTGGGTGCCGCCGTATGATGAAGCAGTTCAACCCGAGACGCGTGCCCAGGTCTATCAGGAACTCGTTCACGCCGAGAAGGACGGACAACTCGCCTACCTGGATTCGACTATCTACGCCGGCGGCTGAGCGCTGCTGCAGGGAGCCTTCATGAACGCGATGATCAAGTCTCGCCAGCCTCGCGCGCTATACCGGCATGCGGCGCGCCTCGCACTCGTCGTCACCGTGCTGCTGTCGGGCTGCGCGGCGCAAAACACACAGGACGCCGGCGGTTGCGTCGGACCTGTGAGCTTTTGCAACACCTACTTCGGATCGTGAGCCGTTGAAGACAGAATGCCCGCTTGCGTGGGCATTCTGCTATCCGGCAATGAAACAATACGGGGCCGCCCCTGCAAAACAATCGGCCCCCCGGCAGCCGGAGAAGCTAGCGCGCGCCAGAGATACGATAACCGAAGCGGCTCACCGTGCCGATCTGAACATGGGGGAATCGTTGCGCCAGCTTCCTGCGCAGACGCGAAACCACCAAATTGACGCTTGCGGGGTCGACATCTTCCTTTTCTGACCATGCATACCGGATCAACCGATCGCGCGGCACTGGCATGTCCGGCTGGCGCAGCAGACATTCGAGAAGTTGGTATTCACGCTTGGTCAGCGGAAGACGAACATTCGCGTCGACGAGTTCCCGCGTTGCCGCGTCGAGCGTCAGGAGTGCGGGCGCGGTGACGGTTTCGTTCGCCGCCTTCAGCGAAGATCGATACAACGCCAGCAGCCGCTCGTGAATTTCCATAAACGACCACGGGTACGACAGACAGGCGTCGGCACCGGCACGCAGCAAGCTGATCCGATCCTGTGTGGCGATTGAGCGCACCATCGCCACGACGATGGCACTGTTCGGCAGACTCGCGAACAGCGGCACGGCAGCATGCATCGCGGCCTGAGCGGCTGCATCGGCAGCCAGCACCACGACAGCGTCGAAGGGCTCATGAGACGCCACGAACAGCGCATCGCGGGTGTCCTCGGCACGTTGCAGACTATGTGCACTTTCCTGGAATGCCTTCTGTAACCAGCCGGCTTCGGGAATGGCCGGTGACACCAATAGGATGCGCATGCGATCAGCTCGAAATCGATGGTTCAACTACGAATAAGGGCACGGCGGACTACACGAGTGTGTGCGGCCAACACTCGACCGTCACACGGGTGCCCGGTGTGGCGTCTTCCAAAATCAGCCTGAAGTCGTGGAGCCTCATGACGGCGCATACGACACTCAGACCCAGTCCCGATCCCGCAAGATGCCGCGTTTGCTCGGCGCGGTAGAAGCGCTGCATGACCGCGCCGCGTTCGGCACTGGGAATGCCGGGCCCGTTGTCGATCACGACCGCCTGCGGACCGCGGGGGGTTTGCCTCAGTTCGACTGTGACTGCCCCGCTATCGGGCGTGAATTTCACCGCATTATCGACAAGGTTGCTCAACGCTTCGAAGAGCAATGCCCGGTCGCCGTGAATGCGCTTGACGGGTTCTGTCTGCACCCTCAATGCGATCGAGCGCGTCTCGGCAAGCGGCTCATACAGTTCACAGATGTCGCGCACCAGATCCTGCAGTTGCATCTGTGCAAATCCTCCACGACGTTGCAACGCGCCGATCTCCGAAATGCGCAACATGGCGCGAAAGCGCTCGAGCAATTGATCCGTTTCCGTGCGCGCGCGTGACAGTAGGTCGAGAAGAGCGGAGTCCCCACGCGGCCGCGCGCGCTCGTCGATGTGAGCGAGCAGCGTGCGCACGTGAGCAAGTGGCGTGCGCAGGTCGTGCGCAATGCCGTCGCACGCGTCTTTTACCTCCGTCATCAGCCGTTCGACCTCGTCGAGCATGTGATTGACAAGATGCGCGAGCATGTCGAGTTCATCCCGCCCGCCCACAGGCAACCGTTGACGCAGATCGCCTCGCGCGATCTGCTGCGTGACCCGCCGGACGTCTCGCACGCGGCGCGCTTGCCGCAAGCTCAACACAAGGCCGCCCGTCATCCCGGCGATCAGGCAGAATACGCCGGCAATGATCAGCGTCTTCACGATGTCGTCGCGGATCCGGATGATATGCGTGAGGTCGCGCGCCACAACCAGAATGTCGCCGTTGCTCGTGCGATTCGCCATGACGCGCACCACGGGTGCACTCAACCCCTCGCCGACAGGCAGCGTGTGACCCAGCGTGACGGGACGGCGGTCGGTCGGCACTTCAGGTGGCACGCGCACCACATCGCCCGCAATATGCTTCCCCTGTGCCGTAAACAGTCCGTAGTAGTCCACATGCATACGCTCGTGCTCGATACGGCGCTGAACGGCTTCGGCTACCTCGTCATGCGGAAGTGAATCGAAATATGCGAGTTGCCACTTCATCACGATATCGTTCTGGCGCTCCATTTCTCCTGTCACGACGAAAGACAGCACGGCGAGCAGCGTCATGACCGTGATCGCGAACATCAGCCCGTAGGCCGACAGCAGCCGAAAGCTGGCCGTATGCCAGCGGCGCCCTGGGCTTGAGCGAGGTTCAGTAGTCATCTGGTTAGCGAATGATCGATTAGCCGAAGGTATAGCCTGAGCCGCGTACTGTGTGAATCATGGGCTGTGTCCCCGCCGGATCGATCTTTTTGCGCAGCCTTCCCATGTGGACGTCGATCAGGTTCGTGCCGGGATCGAAGTGATAGCTCCACACCGCCTCGAACAGCATCGTACGGGTGATCGTTCGCCCGGCATGGCGCATCATGTACTCAAGCACCCGATACTCAGTCGGCAGCAGAAGAATCTCCTGCCCGTCGCGCGTGACCTTGCGGGAGATGAGGTCGAGTTCGATGGGACCGACCTTCAGCGCCGTTTCCGACTGCACAGGCGGTGACGCGCGTCGGCGCAGCAGCACTTCTAGCCGCGCAACCATTTCTTCCGGATCGAATGGCTTCGTCAGATAGTCGTCGCCGCCCGCGCGCAACCCCCGCACACGCTCGTCGACGTCGCCCAGCGCGCTCACCATCAGGACGGGTGTGGTAATGCCGATGCTGCGCATCGTCTTCAATATCGTCAGACCATCGACTCCGGGCAACATCCGGTCGAGGGTGATGATGTCGTATTCGTCGTTGAGCGCGTGAGTCATTCCATCGCGCCCATCGCTGACGCGCCGAACGCAGTATCCGCGCCGCGTCAGTTCATTGACGATTTCGTTTGCGGCAATATCGTCGTCTTCAATCGTGAGCACTCGCAACATAGGTCTGCCTGGGGCACCGGCCGATACCGGATAAATGGCGTTGGTTAAAAGGTCGCACCGGCAGGCGAAAGCCCGCACGATTTTCACGTGCGTTTTGCAAGCGCAAGGTTAGCGTTATACCGGGGGCGCAACCGCAGCATTTCAATGAAACAAAATATAAAGACCGGACGCTTCGTGTCGAAGCCACAGGAAGGCGCGGACGTTCCTGGCGCTTCGAAACGTGCGACACCGACCGGGTAACCATGGTGAAAAACGCCAGGGCAATTGCCGAACCGATATCACCGGTCCCACGCACCAGCACGGCGAGACGGGCAGCGGGTGTCGACGCCATCAGGCATGCTCCCCGGATCCAGGGCGATCCGTGTGCGGCCAGCACAGCAGGCCGTTGCTTCTCAGATCGACGGTGATCTCGTGGCCGGGCGTCAGGCGGTGATGGCGTACCAGATCGACCGGCGCGGCCAGCCACAACTGTTCGGCGCCACAACGCAAGGCGACCTGGCAAAGCGCGCCGAGATTCAGCAAGGTTTCAACCCGGCCGACGACAGGGTTGCCACTGCGGTACTGCTCAGCCTTCGCTGACGGAAGTCGCACAGCCGCCGCAGGGATCATCCAGTGAACCCGTTGACCCGCTGCCAGCCCCGCCTGCTGCGGCACCCGCAAGGTCGAGCCGTTTGCTGTCTCCCACTGCAGTACGGTCGTTCCCGTAGCAGCTTCATGACCGGTGACGACAGCCGTGAAAACGTTGCGATGTCCGAGCAACCGTGCGACTGCCACACTAGCCGGTCGGGACAACACTTGCTCGGGCGTGCCCTGCTGCACGATGCGTCGCCCGCTCATCACCGCAACGCGGTCCGCGAGCATCGCAACGTGCGGATCATGACTGACCGCCAGCGCGGGCAAACCGAATTCGTGCATCTCGGCGATGAGTTCTGCCATGACTTCGTTGCGCGTCGCGGCGTCGAGCGCGGAGGTTGGCTCATCCAGCAGCAGCAGCTGCGGCTTGCGTGCCAGCGCTCGCGCCAGTGCGACGCGCTGCTGTTGGCCGCCGGACAGCGCGATGGGGTAATGGTCGGCGACCTGCGCCAGTCGTACGCGCGCGAGGAATCCGATCGCCTGCGCGCGTCTGTGCGATCCGCGCGGCAGTGCAAACGCCACGTTTTCCCACGCGCACAGGTGCGGAAACAACGCGTAGCCCTGTGGCAGATAGCCGATTGCACGATGCTGGGGCGGCAACCCGCCGAAGGGCTCGCCCTGGGCTGGCAGCAGGCCCGCGATGGCACGCAGCAGTGTGGTTTTGCCCTCGCCGCTTTGCCCGAGCAGCACCGTGAAACCCTCGACCTCAAAGCTGGCCTCCAATCGCACGGGACGGTCGATGCGGTAATCGATGCGCATGGGTTCAGAACAGTCGCTGGCGACGCGAAGCGAGGCCAAGTATCAAAGGCAATGGCATCGCCACGAGAAAGAACACCCACAACAACGGGTACACCGCAGACAGGCCGACGTCCTGCAGATTGACCCAAAGCTTGACCGGAATGCCCTGAGGGTAATAGGCCAGGATCAATACGATGCCGAACTCACCCAACGCCCGCACCCAAGCCAGCGCGACACCGGCAGCGAGGCCCAGACGCGCCAGCGGCATGCTCACCTGCCAGAACGTTTGCCACGGCGATTTGCCGAGCGTGAGCGCGATATGTTCGAGCTCACGCGGTACGCCCTCGAATGCGGCGCGGGCCGCGACTACGTAGTAGGGCAACGCTCCGTAGAACTGCGCCAGCACGAAAGCCACCGCGGAGTTGGTCAGCTCGAAGCCGGTGCGTGCAAGCAGACTGCCCACCGGACCATACGGACCGAACAGCGCCGTCAGCAGAATGCCCATCGCCAGCGGCGGCGTAAGCAACGCCAGCAGGATGATGGCTTCCAGCATCCATTTGCCGCAAAACGATTGTCGGGCCAGGCACCACGACAGGGGCGTACCCATTGCAATGATCAGCAGGAGCGAGATCAGACTGTACCCAAGCGACACAGCGACCGCGCCGGTATCGCCGGGAGCGAAATGAAAACTGCGCCAATGCGTGACAAACGCCAGACCGATGAACGGCCCGGCGATCAGCACAAGCGTCAGCACGCCGATCACCGCCGGCGCGTGCGCACGCGGCAGACCGTCTGCCGCCACGGAACCGGCCAGCGCTTTCATGCTCCGTTCGACCTCACGTTGATGTTTGAATGGTCCTGCAGATGCAGGCTTTCGCGTTGCCCGGAGCGTCACTGAATCGGACCGCCCTTTGGCGGGCTGTAGCCGTTGTCCTCGAGCATCTTCTGACCTTCTGGGCTTGTCAGGAACTGCACGAACTTTTCGGCCAGCGCCGGCTGCTTGCTATCGTTAAGCACCGTTGCATAGAACACCAGTGGCTGGGTATTGAGCGTTAACGCCTTGCCGCTGGGCAGCTTGATGCTGAACTGCACCGTCCTGTACCACTTGGCATCCATGTCCGGGTTGCTCAGATTGATTTCATCCGGCAGTGCGATGAACGGCAACTTGTGGGATCGCGTCGCGCTCAGGTAACCCGACGAGGCGTCGATCTGCCCGGCTTCCAGGCGAGAAAGCAGCGAAGGTTCAGCGAAAATCTGCTGCGGATTCTGGTAATCGCCGAGGATCTGCTCGGCCAGCCCCGGCTGCTTGTAGAGATCCTGGGCCAGCAACATCGTGAAAATGATGTTCTGGCCTTGCGGATCGGTGGCCGGGTCCGTGCGTCCGAAGTGCAGCCCCGGCGTGCGCAGTACCTCATACCACGGCTTTGTGCCCTCTGATGCAGCTGCGAGTTCAGGGGCGAACCTGCTCTGAGGACTGTACGCGATCACCATCTCGGTGCTGGCCACCGGCACGGCAGGCCCAATCATATTTGCCTGTTTGAGGATGTCGATCGGTCCCGGCGTTATGGAAATGAACGCGTCGGCCTGCAACAGTTTGCCCTGCAACTGCCGCGCGAGTGCGTAAGCGCCCTGACCAATACCCTGATACTCAACGCCGTTCTGCTTCGCGAATGTGGGGCCGATATAGCGGTCCATCACCAGGCCCATTGAGCCGGCATAGGCAACACGAAAAACGTCGGCCGCGTGCGTTGTTGCTGTCGCAAAGAGGCATGTGCAGGTCACCAACATGCCGACCCATTTGCGCAGCTTCGACATCGTCATCCGGTTCGTTCTCAATATTCGATCTCGCTCAGACAGTGGTCTACGTCTCGTTCATTTACCGGAACTTTGCCGCCGCTTACTCAATCCTGAAGGCACCTCCACCGCGCCTGCAAACCACCATTCTTCAATCTCGCGGATTGCATGGTTGTTCTCTCGACCTTCGCGCGGCCGCCCAGGACGGTCCATATAATTCAGGCGATGCACGCACGGCGGCGCATGACTTCTGTGTAAGGAGATTGGCTTAAGCGGCCCACTGGGCACCCGTGCTACCGCGTACGATTCGGCTCGGATGACAGCGGACGACTCCTGGCGGTCTGCGCCGGCCGGGATTCTATCCGACCATCAGCATCACCTGCAGCGCTGCATAGTGCGCAGGCGAACAGCACGAGAATGCCCCATGCGGACAGGCCCGCAGTCACGATCATTGCGGTCATCGTCGGCTCCCGTCAGGCTGCACATCCGCTGCCTTCCTCTGTCATTTCGGCGAAACACTTCGCACAGGAGACGGCGGTGATGTTTGGCCAAAGGCTCACGCGCTCCCGGACGTCTACTTCCAACTTGCCGCATTCATTGCAGCGATCCAGGACACGGACCTCCATCGGGCGGCGATGCCACTGTTCCAACGCGTTCATTTCAGCAGTCCTCGTATTGATATGCGACGGCGACAATGTTCGCGGCCATCTTCCGCAGTTCTGCTGACATCGGATGATCTCGGCGCAGCTCAAGCAAATCCTTTGCGTTCGTGCACATCGTCGCGCTCACTGGAGATAGATTCGGCTACGGTCAACCGTCCGGCGATACACCTTCTTGTTCAGCCAGGGGACGAACGTGTACTCGTCCCACGGCTTGCTACTCATATAAACCCAGTTGCACACAACGTTGGACTGGCTGACATTCATATGAAATCGGCAAGTCCATGGAATCAAGATAGACGGACGGCTCCAGGAAAACCATTCCACGAACGGTCACTGCGGTCCTACTTGGATATAGCGCGCTTATACGTTCGGATAGATGGAGGGTGAGGCCAGTTCATCGTCGGACGCGGTTCGACCGGAAAGCGACGTTCAACACGTTCCGGCACTTCTGAGGCCAGCTACCCGCACCTATAGTCGCTTCACCTTTCGGACGCTAACCACGAGTTCCGGGGCCCGCACGAAGCTTCGCGAATCTTATGGAACAGACTATGTCGACCACGACCTCGGCGTAGAAAACCAAGAATGCGCGCACCTTTGACGATACGATTTTCTTCGGGGGTAGACCGCCCAGAGCACTAGCACGAAACGGCACGTTGATGAGACTGATCCCCTGCAGTTGCACGCTAACCTCTTGTTGCTTCCAGGTGGGTCACGAAAGGCCGGATTTGTTCGTCGTCCGGATTCACATACACGACGTCAGTGGGCACACGACGAGGAGCGTCAACTGTAAGGAAGATTGCTGGCGACTCCAGTATTTCAGTTATCGCGTGTACAGTGTTCCGCTCAAAGGTCACTAGCTGGCCCGCAGTAAGGACGCGAGGCGCTTCGTCCCCAATCGCGAAGGCAACCTTTCCGGTCAGGAGGTACAGATGTTCTTCGCACGTTTCGTGGTAGTGGCGAGGAATAGGGTAATAGACACGAAAGATCCGTGAGCTTGCAGAGGGTTCATCGGTGAGATAGACGTCAACAATCGTACTATCCGCCTCGTCCGGGAACTGGCTGATGATATTGTTTATATCGAAAAAATTGAACAATTCATTCTCCATTGTGTGGTGAGGCGACGAACAAATCGATACGTTGTACCGTCCGGTAGCGTGGACATCGTGTGATGTACTGGATCAAGTCGTACGTGCACTTGTCGTGTTCGCCGCGGCTGACTACAGCTTGCCACGTGGAAGCGGACCGCCGGAATGGCCGCATTTGGCAAATGAGATTTGCCAAATGCGGCCGTGGTCCATAGGGAACCCCTTCCCTACCGGTGCATTGTCGAACGGGACATGCCTTCCAGGTCCCTTACCGGCATCGATATCGGTTCTCGCCAAGTCTCGCCCCAGACCCGACGGCGAGGGAATATGACCAGCAGGAACTATGGCCCGCGCCGCTGTCCGCCATCGCATGGGTTCAGAAAATGCTCAATGTACTTGCCACTGCAGGTTCAGCGTAACGACAACGAATACTCAAAGAAGATAACGAAAACGTCATCACCCGGTCAGTTCCATGACACTTTATTCGCGTACAGTAGAAGTCTCAGATTGCAAAAGCCGAATACCTATGCCGCGGCCACAACCAAGTTTCTGTGTGCAACGATTTGTTCGCAGACGCGCGAGGCGGACTTCTTCTCGAACGCGTGGGAAGGTAGCCGGTTGCGAATAAAACTGGAAGATTTGGTCGAACCGCTGAAAGCCTGCGTGTACCTGATGCCCCATCTGTTTTTCAAATCCGCCCCTAACGTCTCGATCGCCCTGATCTCCTTGACTGGCCCGTCACATTCTTTCAGCAAGTTTGAGACGGCGGTCATGTAAATTGCAGGAAAGGCAACTTATGCAAAACTTTACCTTTCAAAACCCCACAAAGATCATTTTCGGTGAAGGCCAGATTGCCACGCTCGACGCTAACGTGCCGCGCAACGCGCGTGTGCTGATCACGTGTGGCGGCGGCAGCATCAAGAGCAACGGTGTGCTCGCGCAAGTACAGGCCGCGCTTGGTGAGCGCGCGTGGCACGTGTTCGGCGGCATCGAGCCGAATCCCACATACGAAACGCTGATGGAAGCGGTTGCGCTCGCCCGTGAGAAAAACATCGACTTTCTGCTGGCGGTGGGCGGCGGCTCGGTGATCGACGGAACCAAGTTCATCGCGGCGGCGATGAAGTTTGACGGCGAACCATGGGACATTCTTGCGAAGCAGGCCCCGGTGCGCGATGCGGTGCCCTTTGGCAGCGTGCTGACGCTACCCGCGACAGGTTCGGAAATGAACAATGGTAGCGTCATCAGCTACCGCGCGAAGGGCGATAAGCTGTTTTTCACGAGCGACGCGACCTATCCGCTTTTCTCGGTGCTCGATCCGACCACGACCTATTCGTTGCCGCCTCGGCAAATCGCCAACGGCGTGGTCGATGCGTTTGTCCATATCGTCGAGCAATATCTGACGTACCCGGTGGATGCAAAGGTACAGGACCGTTTTGCCGAAGGGTTGCTGATCACTCTGACCGAAGTGGGCCCGCAAGCGCTCGCCGAGCCACACAGCTACAGCGTGCGCGCCAACCTGATGTGGACGGCGACGCTGGCGCTAAACGGGCTCATCGGCGCCGGCGTGCCGCAGGACTGGGCCACGCACATGCTGGGCCACGAGATCACCGCGCTGCATGGACTCGACCACGCGCAAACGCTCGCCATCGTACTGCCGGCAATGCTGACCGTGCGCAAGCAACAGAAACGCGCGAAGTTGCTGCAGTACGCCGAGCGCGTATGGAACATCACCGAGGGCAGCGAGGACGAACGCATCGACGCGGCGATCACGGCAACCCGTATGTTCTTCGAGACGATGTCCGTCGGAACTCGACTGCGCGACTACCAGGTCGGCGGGAGTTCCGTCGACACACTGATTGCCAAACTGACGGAGCACGGCATGGTCGCATTAGGCGAGCACGGCGACGTCACGCCGGAAGTCAGTCGCAAGGTCTATGAGGCGGCCGTTTAAGCCAGAACCCCAGACAATTCTACGATGAAGCTAACTAAATTCCTCCTGCTCGCGTGCGCCGCGTTCGCGTCGGTTTCCGGCGCGGCGCTTGCCGACGACGGTACGCTTGCACCTCGCGAAGCGCCCGCGAAGACCATTCCGGTGCCGACAGAAGTCAGCCCCCAATTGCAAAAGCTCATCGCGGCGCCTCTCAATCCCGCCTGGAATGTTTTGTGGACGACGGGCGAGCAATGGAGAACGGCTGCCGACGCACAGGCCGCAAAGGTCATGCAAACGCTTCCGGCCACGCGCGCGCGTCTGGACGTGACAGTGCAGGCATCGACGATCAACGGCGTGAGGGTGCACATCGTGACGCCCAACCATATTCCCCCCGAACATCGCGACAAGGTGCTGGTTCATATCCATGGCGGCTGCTATGAGCTCTACCCTGGCGAGTCGGGCACGGGCGAGGCCATCATCATGGCGGGTCTTGGACACTACAAGGTCATTTCGGTCGACTACCGGATGCCGCCCGAGGCTTATTTCCCCGCCGCGCTCGACGACGTGGAGGCTGTGTACAAGTCGGTGCTCGAGACGAACGATCCAAAGAATGTGGGCGTTTTCGGGACCTCGGCCGGCGGCGCGCTCGTGCTCGAGCTGATGCTGCGCGCGAAGCAGGAAGGGCTGAAAATGCCGGGTGCGATCGCGCCGGGCACGCCGATGTCCGACCTGACGAAGACTGGGGACTCGTTCTACACGAACGAAAAGGTGGACAACGTGCTGGTGTCGCCCAGTGGGTTCTGCCATGCCGCGGCGGTTGTGTACGCGAACGGTCATGATCTGAAGGACCCGCTGCTCTCACCCGTGTACGGAGATATGCATGGCTTTCCGCCGGCGATTATGACCACGGGAACACGCGACTTGCTGCTCAGCAACACGGTCCGTGTGCACCAGAAGCTTCAGCAGTCCGGCGTCGATGCGCAACTCGAAGTCTTCGACGGAATGTCGCACGCTCAGTACCAGATGGATGATCGTGTGCCCGAGGATAAAGCGGCATTCGCAGAAATCACTCAGTTCTTCGACAGGCACCTCGGCCATTGATCGTCATTCGAGAGGAGCGCTTGCGCACCTCAGCACGGCTTGGTTCTCCCGACGTGTTAGCCGGCTTTGAGGACCCGGCGTGCAGGCCTCTTTAAGCGAACATTGCTGGCAATTCAAACTCCAATGCTTACTGAGTGTCAGGCCGCGCTCAATGGTTGAGAATTGCCAGATGTGCCGCTCGCCTGCCGGACAGTGATATTCGTTCGTCTGTGCGTGGTCAATAAAATGGTCCTGGCTGAAGCGGCCATGAGCCGTTGCGCTTGACGTCACTGTCTTCCTCTCCGGGCTGCAGTGCGCCCTCAGCTTTGCTGACAACCCAATTTCTCGTTTCACGGTGCAGCTCTTCGCTCAGGCCAGCCGCGTCGACATGACAGCGCCGGCATAAGGCCGCGCGCAAGTGTCGACGCTTGGCGCATGCACACGCCTGCGAGCTTGCCGACTGTGATGAGCGCCCTTTCGATTTCGGGCGAGGCACCAGGCTCAACACGGCGCAGGCGTTCGTTAACTACCGGCTGAACGCTGCCATCGAGCTCGGGGTCGGCTACGACTACACGCAGGGCAGCGGCAACAATGTCGACGCCAGCTACAACCAGGTCAGTCTTGGCGCGAACTACTCTTTGTCCACGCGCACTGACCTGCATGCTCTGGCGGCCTATCAAAAAGCCTCCAGCAATACAATTGACGCGGAAACCGGTCAGCTGGTGGCCGCAACGGCGTCCATTGCCGACTTTGGCAATGATGCCAGCACCAACAATCAGACAATGGTAATGCTTGGCGGCCCTCACCTATTCTAATTCGTCTAACTGAGTCGTATCGACGAGCGAATTCCTTGCGGCCGCAACGCAAAGGGCCTTGGGCGAGTGGCAACTGTCAGGCGTGTCGTGGCCCGCCACGCTGGCCCGCGGCTCCTGAAGTTGTCCGCAACCTCCAGCACGAAACGCTGCTGGGTGCGGGCTCGTTGGGGAGGCAGGCGGTCCAGTGACCTCATGCGGCACCGTGGCCACCTCGACGTAGACCGCCGTGTCCTCCTGCTTAGCGTGGCCGGGCAGCACCCGGATCACGCGGATGTCCCCCTCCTCTTCGAGCAGGTGAGTCGCGAAACTGTGACCCAGGCGGCCGGTTCCCTGGCTCGATCCACTCGATCAGCTGAGCACGCGGCAACCTCTATAGTGCGATCGCCGTACTCCGGCCGGAAGCAGTCGCATCCTGGAAGGAGTAGGCTCGCGGGCTCCCTTTCGCCGATCAAGGTAGTCTTTAGGTTGATAAAAATCGTGCGCGTCGGTCTCGGCCAGTTAATTTTAATCGGCGACGCCATCAGTCGCCCGCGCCCGCAACGTCGTGCGGCGCAAGGTCAGGCAATCGTGGAAAAAGAAGCGGCGCGGCTGTCGCTGTATCAATTCCGTGCGTGTCCTTTCTGCGTCAAAACCCGGCGCGCGCTGCATCGCCTGAATGTGCCCATGACACTGCAAGACGCCAAAACGATCCCGTTGCACGGGATCGCTTGCCGGCGGTGGCAAGTTGAAAGTGCCCAGCCTACATATTCTGGAAGAGGGCCAGTCGCGTTGGTTGGACGAATCCAACGCCATCATCGCCTATCTGGAGCAACGCTTCGCCGGAATCGCCTGACCCGTCGCGGGCAGCCGTGCACCTTTTATGTGAACCGCCGCGCCCTGGGGGGTCGCCTGTTGGTAGAGTCATGCCCTGAGTAGGCCTGTCAAGTTTTCGTTCGACATCTACGTTTCGCCAGGATCATCCCGCGCATGTGTGGACAGCCGCCTGACGGCGGTTCCGTCGTTGATCACCGTCTCCCCGCGAGCTTCCCCCTTCGGCCAGACGCGCCGCTGCGCGGCTTGCCTCACAGACAAAAGAGCGGGACCCCGTCTTGCCTGAGTGCCCAGCTTGCCGGCAACGTGTGAACCGCGTTTTCTGAGCGCATTGAGGTAAGCGCTCTTGTCGTACGGCGCGCGCGTTTGGCAGTTGGGCGACGGTGGGATGCCTGGTACATGATTTCAAATCATGCTGGCCGGTTCTCGTCTTTGAATGACCGCAGCAGCGAACGTCCGCGTCGACCGATGACCCGCTCTTGAGACGTCGCGAGGCGCCGTCCGACGCGACGCCCTTAGTACGTTGCAGCTAAGCCGTATGCGCGTAGTGCACGACCTTAATACGCAACAGGATTTCGCAGCCGCAGGTGCCGGTCTATGCGCCGCATCCGGTGCATATTGCGCCGGCGCCGCGGAACGTCGCACCGCCACCGGTAATCTACACGCCCTATCGGAATTGCTAATCTGCCTGGTTGGCGCGAGCGTCGGCTTTGCCAAAGATGCAGACCTGGCCGCGCTCGGCCATCATTGAAGGGGCCCGCGCCGGGAACCCGCAGATAACATCAATTTAATCTGTGCGTCAGCGTGCATTTATCTTCGACTGTACAGAATGTGGGCTAGTCACTCCCGTTACGACGAGGTGGTGAGATCAAGGCTTCAATGACCGTGTGGAAGCCGACCATACGAATTCGGGAGGTCATTCCCTATGAAGGCTTTTGTCTTTGCAGCACCGGTTGCCGGTGTACTTGCCGCAGCGGCGATCTACTCTGCACAGCACGCTACTGTGCCGTTGACGCGTGCCGAAGCCGAAAATTAGCCTCGCTTGATCGAGAACCCGCCAATGTTGTGAAACTGTCGAAGGAGCGTTGGATGTTTGAGACTAGTGCCCAGGTATGGTCGCAAACCGTCGCGATGATTGCGCGTGCGTGCACGGGCCAGGAAGAGCCTGCGCGAACGCGCCGTGGCGAGCGACGGCGGTGTGCCGTCGCACACGTGCCGGAGTGGGCGCAGCCGACTGTGACAGTGCTGGAGCGAGCGACGTCGCAGACGTTGACCGTCTCCTGGTGCGATTCGCGTACCGGTCATTATGGACATCAGACCTGGCAGGAACGCATCGCGAGGCGCCCTGGGAGGTGTGTATTGACCGGCCGTAGTATCGCAGCGGGCGATCATGTGTACAGCCCACAAGTTAGGGGATCGCCACCGCCGAATGTGCAAGCGATGATCATCGCTTCATGTGTGGATGCCGATCCGGTAGCGTGATTCGAACGCGCGCCGCTTCGGCTCCGGCTCGCGGGCACCGGCGACGATGTGCGACCAGTCCAAGCGTCGACCGCATTCTGCCCCAGATCTCTCTGAACCTTGTTTCAACACGCGCATGGCACGAGCAAACCGGAAACCCACCCGCCCGGGTACCCACCGCAAACCGCTGAGCAAGTCATTGCTGCTGCCAATGGCGGCGCAATCCGCGCGCGACATCTCGCTCGCGCATCATCTTGCGCTGGCTGCTTGCCGACGCGACAGCGGCAACCGGCATCAGATCAACACGTTGCTGCGTTCGGTGTATAGGGCTTACTACCTTCAGCGCATGGGCTTTGGGCAGTTGCCGTTTGCATGTTACGAACACGCTCAAGCGGCGTTCCGAAACGCCGTCGCACTGGCCGCGAAACGCGCCAGGTGGATGATCAGGGAGCAGGACGCCCCCGCAATCGAACGCTTGCTTGCGCTGCACGACCGGCAATTGAGCGAGGCTCCGATGCACCGGGTGGTCGAAGCCGAAAAACAACTCCGCCAATTCGTGGCCGGCACCCGCGCTTCGCCGTTAGTCCCCCCGACATCGGATTAACCGTGATGGTCTTGCTTCCCATGAACGCGTGCACTTTTGAGCGATGCCGCACGCCAACCGTGTAAGCCCCGCGCCCGCTTCATGCTAAAGGCGCATCCCTCGCGCGGCGCGCTGATGGACTGCTGCGACCGAATTGCACAGGTACTGGGTGAGGCACGGGGCGAGCGCGTGATGTCCGCATTTGGAATGCTTGCACGAGGTCATTGGCCTGACGTAGCGCCCGCCGTGACAACCGGCTCGGATTGCTTTCGCGCCGCCAGCGACGGCTCAACTTGCGACACCTGCATCCGATTCGCCGCGTGCGCGCCCCGAGGGTCGTGCAATTGATCCGCGGACCAACCCCCGCCCAGATCGCCGAGCAGCGTGGCCGACGCAACGAGACGCTCCTGCTCCACGCTCAACGCCGTTTGCTGCAGGCTCAATTGGGCGGTCTGCGCGGTAGCGACCGTCGTATAGTCGACGGTCCCGGCCTGGTATTCGTTCAACGCGATTTCGGCCCCGCGCGCCGCGTCGCGCACCGCGCCGTCCAGCACCTGCGATTGTTGCGCGAGAATCCGCAGGCTTGCGAAATCGTCTTCGACATTCTGAAAGGCGGTGAGCACAGTGTTGCGATAATTCGCGACCGCCCCGTTGTAAGCGGCTTTCGTGGCGTCTACGTCGGCGCTGCGCAAGCCGCCGTCGAAAATCGATTGCGATGCAGCAGCGCCTAGCGACCACACGTAGTTCGCCGCGTGCAGCAGACCTGAAAGCGGCGATTCAGCCAAGCCCTCCATGCCCGACAGGGTAATGGTCGGGTAATACGCGGACACCGCGACGCCGATCGCAGCATTCGCTTCAGCCATCTGCCGCTCGGCAGTCGCTATATCGGGGCGCCGCTGCAGAAGCGTCGAAGGCACACTGACGGGTACGTCCGGGAGGACCGGCAGCGCGCTGATGCGCCCGACGTCGAGATCCTCGGGATTGCGCCCCACCAGCACCGCGATCGCGTGTGCATACCTGGCGCGCGAAACCTGCAGCGCGATCAGACTCGAGCGCGCGCTCTCCAGTTGCGTGCGCGCGAGAATAAGATCGGACGGCGGAATCGTGCCGGCCTCGTCCTGGTCGCCGATAACGCGCAGATAACCCTCGTACGCCTTCACCGTCTTTTCCAGCAGATCGATGTTCGCGTCGCTTGTACGCAGATTGATCACCGCTATGGCCAGCGTGACTTGCTCGGACAACGTCGCGTAAGCGAGCATCGCCTCGGTCGCCTGCGCGTTGGCTGCGCGCTCTTCGATCGTGCGCCGCACCTGCCCCCAGAGATCGGGCGCCCAGCTGACGTCGCCTTCCAGCGCACCTGCGTTGGCGATCGTTGCTGAGTTACCCGAACGCGTGGCCGAACTGGTGACGCCGATGGTCGGGAACAGGCCGGAGCGCGCCTGGAGGGAGCAGCGGAGACGCTGCTCTCTTACCCGCTAGTAACTCAAAAAACGTCGTCTTTGTGTAAAATCGCTACGCTTCAGTGATTGTGCAAGGAGTCGATGTAGCGGCTGCGGCCTGCTTCCCTCATCTGTGCCTGCATCTGCTGCACCAGCACGCGCTGCTGGCTGGTCAGCAACGCGCTGATCTCGCGGTGCGTATCGTCGCTGATCGAATGGATCCGCTCGCGTAGAAGTTCGTCCGATGCGTTCGGATTGCCGTCGATCAGCGCCTGGATCGCGTCGTGGTGCCTCCGCAGCAGCACTTCGACTTGGGTGCGCTGCTGCGGTGACAACTGCAATGTCGTGGTGAGCCGATCGAGCTCGTCGTCGATCGAATGCGTGCCGTGTATGTGTTGCAGCCGGTTTCGCAGGTCGGCCGCTCTCGACGATGCCTGCTGCGCGAATACGCAGTTCGCCGCGCCCACGACCAGTGCAACCGCCGCACACGTGCGGATGAAGCTCATAAGACGATATCCCCGATTCGAATACCGTCGAACAGACTCGACGGTATTCGCCATCTACTGGTGAATTGCGTGTGGGTCAGTACCGCCGGCGCCGAGTCGCCCAGCTGTAAAATTCGCCACGTGATCTTCCCCGACCCTCTGGTTCCATGCAGGCATTGCGCGGTAGCTCGGACGGTACACTGCACGTGGCCGGATCTGTGGCGCTATGGTTGCGTGGGGGCGCCAGGCGGATCGGAATTCATGGAGGATCGCCGGCCCCGATGGCCCTGAGCGCGGCCTGTCGCCGCTGGCGTGCTCGCCGGGACAGGCGGCGGTGGTGGGTGATTCATGAGCGCAAAGTTCTGTGCTATCGCGGCGTTCGATTGGTCCGAGTTCGATTGCGCGAAGACAGAAGTAACGCATAAAAGGCACACAATGCCTAGCGCGAAAAGGAGTCGATTCATTTGCCAAACCTGTAATTGTCTTGACGTGTTCAAGGTAGCACCCGACGGTCAGATACCGGCACGTGCTCGCTATCTTTTATTCGTGACCGCCCATACCGACGCCGATATCAACGGCGGGCGCTGCATAATAGCCGGGCGCGTGCGTATAGCTCTGAACGGGCGCCGGGGCATAACCATACGGTTTGTTCTCAATCGCTCCTACTGTTCAGCGGTGCAAACAAAAAAATGGCCCACCAGCGGAGCCGGGGCAGACCTGGATCACTGATAAATCGCCTCACAGATAAGAAGCAGAAACATTGTAGATCGAGCCGCCTCGAGGCAAATTTCACTGTCGCTTACACAGCCTTACGCGACATGACCGAGGTCACCGGGTGTCGCATTAAAAATTCATGTTGCCGCCCGTTCTCTGGTCCATAGGGACGGTGCTGCTGTCCGTCCCGGTAACGACAGACGCCTGAAAAGAAAGCAAACGGCAACCTATTTTTCAGGCATCAATCTTCAGCAAAATCTCGCGCGGCCAACTGGTTTTTGCAGTTAGGCCAATGCCTGTCATCAAGTATCGCGTCCTGCGCCGCAAGGTCTGATGCATCCCGGTTGAGCCACGCGTCTACGTTCTCTGCTGTTGTGGGATTAATGCAGTGGTCATGACCCGTGGCCGCAACCCCGGCGGCGGCTCATCAGTCATGGCAGCAAAGACAGGAGGTCGGGCTGGCCCGGCTTAAAATCGTGGACAACCTTTTCGTCTTTCTCGCCGGCGGCGAGTCTACATTGGCACTTGCTCGAGGGCTATTGCGGCCGCAACATTGTGGAGTTACGTCTTGTCGGCGTCGCGATAGCGGCTGGCAACGAACCCCCGCGGTGCTGGTGCAACGCCAGCTTGCGGCAGTGGCGCGCGGGAACGCAGCGTTTCAAACGCACCGAGCACACGGCGCACGGAGATCGACTCGCGCCACCATCGCTCCTTCAACCTTGCAGTAGGCAGCCACCACGGCGGGAGCACAATCGAGGCCACCGAGAATCCCGGCCGCCATCTTTCCGCAATGCGGCGTCGCCGAAAGATGGTGAGCGTCGGCACCCGAGCGACGACGCAAGGTGCCCGACGCCGGAGTCGTTTCCGATGAACCATCCCGACTCGTAGAGCCATTCCGCAAGCGATGCGGTGGATGTAAAAGAGCACAGCCGCAGCGTGTCGCGCCCCAGGTCATCCCAGCGCGAATGTTCCTGCGGCCCGAGAGCGAACTCGACCTTGAACCCAAACGCTTCCAGGCGGTGTGAAAGCCGGATGAACCGCCCGGCGAGCCAGCGCTTGTCGTCCGTGCTGGCTTCCGGATGCAAGGCAACGCGCAAATCGCATCGACGGAGCCTCAGATGTTTCGCCGGATTGATGCCATTAGACACGACCACATCATCAAGATTGAAGCGGCCCGCCACAAAGTCCGCACAACGCTCTGCCATGCATTGACCGCTCTGCGCATATTCGACCTCGTGTAGATTGATAAACCCCGGATGCCTTGTACCCAGATCTATCGGCCGGTCGCGATGCAACTGTAAGACGACAGTGTATTTCGCGAGCACGCTATCAGCATCGTCCTACTTCAATGCAGGCGAGACGGTCAGATGATCAAACCATGCGGCAAGTGAATGAGCATGATCGCCGAACACATGCATATAATCCGGGCCGTCCGCCGAAGACCATCACGCTCGATGGTTAGGGAGCCTCGCACCGCACGGCGCGCGAAATGAAGGTCGACGGCCTGTTGGCCCGAGGATACTGCGATTCAATCCTCGAAGTATTTGAATAACCTGATCGAACAGGACCATCGTAACGTCAAGTCCAGAACGAACGTCATGCTCGGCTTCAAACGTTTCCGGAACGCTGCGAACACCACTTCAAGGGTCGAGTTGATGCATCGCATTCACAAAAAACAATTTAGCCTTGCGAGATTGCGACTCAAAGATACAGCTGGCCCCGCTGTCTGGAATATCGTCGTCTCCATTCAATAAGATATCCTGTTTATAGATCCAAGATCGTTCCGACCGAATATTTGCACAAGAGCCGAAATCAGACAGTGCACTTAACGACGCTAGCTGCTGATTGACGCGCCCGCACCCTCGCGTGCGCATCGACTTGCAGGTAGCAAATGAACTCGATCAGAATCGCACGCGTATGCCCGCGGTGACGGCCACCTGCTCATTCGAGCTCGACATCGATAGCCCATTGATCACCGCATGGATGCCACTGTCGCCAGTGTCGCTGACATGCTGGTACACACCTTGAAGATAAACGTCAGTGCGTTTGGACAGCGCATAGTCCGTCTGCAGCGTAAGCTGGTTCCACTTCGGCGCTACGCCGTCGATGCGACTGTCGGTAAAGGTATAAGCCGCGGAAACCGAGACCGCCGGAGTCAAGTTGTAGCGTCCATTCAGTTCATAGTTGCTAAAGCGCGCACTATTATTGACAAAGGAAAGTCCATTCGATGTGCCGGACGCTGAGGCTCCGATTCCGGTCAGATTACCAATGATCGATTGTGTGAACACCAGACCCACCGTTGCGTTGGCAAACGTGTAGTTCGCTCCCGCTCCCCACGTGCGCTGCACACCCGATGTAAAGGTCACATCGTTAGTCACCGCTCCGCCCGAATTCAGGTCCGTCCCGCTGTTGTTCAGCTGTAAATAGCCAGCAGCAAAATTGAATGGACCATAGTTGTACGAAGCACCCATGCTGTACGCCCGGTTTGTCGCGAAGTTGCCCGCGCTATTCGAGAAACCATACAGGCCGCCGAATTTGAGGCCGCCATAGTTCACGCTTGCGTACTTGATCGAATTATTGATGCGGAAAGAATTGTCGAGGTTGTCGTTATCAAATGGATGAGCAGCTTGTGTTCCCCCATATCCCGTACCCGTAAGCGAAAGCGGTGCAAGGTAGTCGACCACTGAATCGTACTGACGGCCCAGCGTGACAGCGCCATATTGTTCGCTTGACAGACCAACGAACGCCTGTCGTCCAAATTCGAGGCCATTCTGACCTAGTTTTCCATTTGCGATATTGAATCCGTTTTCAAGCACGAAGATAGCTTTAAGACCTCCGCCCAGGTCTTCGCTTCCGCGCAGACCGAACCGACTACCATTCACCGCTCCGCTCGTCTCCTGAAAATTGCTGCTACCGCTCTGGTTATTCGTGTACGTCAAGCCTGCATCGATAAGGCCGTAGAGCGTCACGCTGCTTTGCGCGTGAGCAGTGGTTGCGAGAGCAAATGCGCTCGATGCTCCGAGCACCATAAGAGTTCTTTTCATCAAAATCTCCTTCAAAGGAAATGTACCGCGCATGGAAAATGTCATTCCGACGCAGCCGATACGCGGCATGGCAACGGGCTGATGGCACTGCACCCGTTGATCAGTGATTAGAACCGAACGGAGAACGCTCACTGTAGTGCGTTGACAACGCCTGCGTTTACCGGCTATTTCGCGAGCCGATGCTTGTAACAATGGCTTCCCCCGCTGACTGTTCGTTCATGCCAGCCGGAAGTGCTTGCGATACGCGCTGACGTCATGCAGCGATGCGAGAAACCTCGCGCAGCCGTCAATTAGATCGTCACGCGCCGAAACTCGAGATAAGGTCCAGGAAGGACTGTCAGCTACTGATAGCCATGCAAGATCAGCCGTTGATCCGAGAGCAATCAATGGATGCACCGCAACTCTAACGACGATGTGTGCAATGAATCAGGCGCCTCGTATGTGATCCGCGAACGATTTCCCCGCCGCAGGCACAAGCCGATCTCGTCCGGAATGGAGTTTGGCGCGACCTTGAAAGTCGCTCGAACGGTCGCTTGGCAGATTATGGATAGTTGGAGAAGCGCGAATCGGGCAATGCGGCCGGCGCGACCGAATAGCCCGGAATACTTGCACGGAACTGTTGCTGCAATCCATTATCAATGTGGCTCAAACCGTTGAGTTGCAATTGCAGCAGGACGCGCGTGCCTGTAGTGGGTGTCGTTGTCGAACTGATGTTTGTGTATTTCTGAAAGGCAAGGCTAGCGCCCCAGCAGTCAGCGTGGTATTGCAGACCAATCAACCCTGCGAGCACCCGATGACTGACAATGTCGTAGTCGATCTGGCCGACACCAGATAGGCGCCGCGTCAATGGCCACTGGCCCGAGAGCAGAACCTGATTCTCCGTCTCGTTGTCGAGTGTCGCATTGGCTCTCGCGTACAGGTACGCCGCGTTGAGGATCTTCCCATCGGCGCGCTTCCACCCAAGGCCTATCGTCGCTTGCGTGAACTCCTCGCTGGACTGGTTGTATTCGATCCCTTGCTGAACCGACACGGCGCCGATGTTCAGCGAGTCGCCAGCGACAAGATTCGACGGGCCAACCGTCGGCGGCGAATCGCCCGTCATCGTCACCTGCGTGTTCCGGAAGTAGTATTCCTGCGCGAGTACAAAGCGCGCCAGTTCATTGCCGTTCGCGGCATCGACGAAGCGCGTGGTGAGTCCCGCCGTGATGCGGTTCATATCCGATACGCGGTCGCCGCCGACAAAGCGATTGCTTGTGAAAACCTCAGCGAGGCCGAAGTCGAGTGGCGCGGTGTCGAAGATCGGCGCGTAATTCTGGTTTCGGTACGGTGTGTAAACGTAATAGAGCCGAGGTTCCAGCGTCTGGATCAGACCGACACCGAAGAGATTCACATGGCGCTCGAACGTCATACCGGAATCGAACGATAGCGTTGGCACGTTGAAGCTGAACGTCTTCGGTTGGCCCGACGGCGCATCCGCGCCGATCGAGCTCAGGTCGTACGAAGCAACATGCCACTGCAGTTTGGGTATCGCATACCAGCCGGGCCGCCCGAACTCATAGCTCACATAGGGGTCGAACAGAAGCCGTCCGCCTTGCGTCGAATTTGCAACTGGGATCGTAAAGCGCGTTGCGTTCCATGTCGCGCCGAAGTCGAAGCCCTCGACATCGTAGCGCGCGTACTTGACGTTCACTTCGGGCTCGCGGTTATACGGCGGAGTCGTATCGGAGAACGACTGCCAGTACTGCACGCGCGTTAGCACGGACCAAGGTCCGTTGTCGAAAGCAACGCCCGCTTCCTGCTGGAACAGGCTTTGGCCGCCGACCACCACCGAGCTCGAGTTCGCGAGGTCCGTCGTCACATTCGCATCTGAAACGCGATGGTAGTTCATGTAGGCAGAGAAACCTGCACCCAGTGTCTGCTGATGCTGAAAGGAAATCGAGTAACGATCGGTGTTCGTCAATGCATCGTGCGGAAGATAGGCAAATGACAGCAACCCCGAATACAACGGCGTCAGATAACGATATTCGGTCGTCAACATCACGCCGCGTTTCGACATCAGCCGTGGTGTGAGTGTCAGATCATAGTTCGGCGCGAGATTGAAGTAGACGGGCACCGCGACATCGTAGCCGTTCGTCGAGCTAACCGAGAACGTAGGGGGCAGAATGCCGCTTCGACGTGTTCCGTCGAGGGGAAACCACAACCACGGCGACGCGAAGATCGGAACGCCGAGGAAAAACACAACGCCGTTATGCGCAACGCCGTTGTTTTGCGCATTGTCGAGATCGAGCCGCGACGCACGCACATACCACGTTGGATCGTCGACACACTGGCACGTCGTATACGTGCCGTCGTAAAGCGTTTCTTGCTGATCGTCGTGCAGTTCAACGAGGGAACCGCTGCCCTTGCCGTCGCTCAGAATGAAATGGTATCGCGGCGTCGTCATCATGCCTTCGTTCGCACCGACGCGGAGATGCGCGTAGGGTCCGACAAACTGATTTCCGTCGCGAGTCAGCACCACGTGGCCGAATGCATCCAAGACGTCCTGGTCTACGTCGTAATGGATCGCGTCAGCCTGTACGATAGAAGTGGCACGACGCAACTCAGCACTTCCCTGCAGTGACAGATCCGCATCGTATGTACCCGAGACTTCGCTACCGAGACCGAAAGTCGCAGCCGAAATGTCTGGCGCGAGCGGATGCTCGTCAAGCTGCGGCGCGAGCAACAGGCTCCATGGGTCGTTCGTCTGTTCCGGCTGCGCGGCTACGCTGCTGGATTGCGCATACACATGACTCATGCATACAGGCAGCAGGAACAGGACATCGAGCGACCTTCTGAGGATCCACGAGCGTACGCGACGCACGACTGGAGCACAATGGACCAGCGACACGGCGCAGCAAAGGGGCGCGAGCACGGAACCGACTGCCCTTTCGGATATGGAGCGCACAGCCACCCGCGTTTCTAGAAGGACGTTCCGATCTGAAACTGGAACTTCTGATACTGGTCGCCGGCATGCCGGACAATCGGAAGCGCATAGTTGAGCTTGAGCGGGCCAATCGGCGAGATCCACTCAAGACCCACCCCATAGCTGTAGCGCAAGCCATTCGCGCCCACACTGTTGCCCTCGTTGCCCCAGACATTGCCGCCGTCAACGAACGCAAATACGCGCAACGTACGGTCATATCCCGTGCCGGGCAGCGGGAACGTCGTTTCGATATTGCCGACGAGCATCCTCGATCCGCCGATCGGATCGCCGGTCGTCACGTCGCGAGGGCCGAGCGAGCCCGGTTCATAGCCTCTGACTGAACCGATCCCGCCCGCATAGTAGTTCTTGAAGATCGGGTACGGCTTGCCGTCCAGTCCGTTTCCATAGCCCCCCTGAAAATTGAGGCCAAGGACAAACCCACGTGCAAACGAGTAATAGTATTGGGCCTGAACGTCCCCCTTGTAGTATGTCGTCGTGGCTATCGGCGTACCGTACTCGGCGTTGGCCTGCATATAGTAGCCGCGGCTTGGCACAAGCGCGCTGTCCCGGTTGTCGCGCGACCAGCCGACGCTCACCGGCACATTGTTCGACACGCGACCAAACTGATTGACGTAGTCGATGTAGCTTTGCGGTGTGGTTGAATCGACGTCGAGTCGGTTTTGCTCCAGCCCGAGGCCGAAATAAACCATGTCGGATTCGGAGAAAGGAATGCCGAATTTGGTGTCCGCACCAAACGTAATGACGCGAAAACTCGTGTCCGTGGTCGATGAGTAGTACAGGGGATAGGAGGTCCGGTAGTAGGCGTCGGTGATGCGTTTGATGCCGTCGATCGTAAAGTAAGGGTCAGTCTGGGAAACGGACAGCGCTCGGGCGGTCGAGGACGTGTTGACATTCAGCGCCAGGCTGGTGCCGGAACCAAACACATTGTCCTGAGACACACCCGCCGAAATGATCGGTCCGTCACCCGAACCGTAGCCCAATCCCAGCGTCAAACTGCCCGTTGGCTTTTCCGTGACTTTTACAACGATGTCGGCCTGGTCGGGTGTTCCTTCAACCGGCACGGTTGTCACTTCGACGTCAGTGAAATAGCCAAGCCGGTTGATCCTGTCTTTCGAAAGCACAAGGCGGGACGAGTCAAACCAGGCATCCTCCATCTGACGCATCTCGCGCCGCACGACTTCGTCGCGTGTACGGGTGTTACCTTCAATGGTGACATGGCGAATATAGACGCGACGGCTCGGATCGACCATCAGTGTCATGTCGACCCGGTGATGCTCCTGATCGATTTGCGGGACGGCATTGACCATCGCAAACGCGTAACCATAATCCCCCAGCTTTTGCACGACGGCTTTCGTCGTCGCCTGAAGTTTTTGTGCGGAAAAGAGGTCGCCTGCCTTGATGGTGACAAGCTTTTCCAGTTCCGCTTTTCGATCCAGCAGATTGCCATCGAGCCGGACGCTGGAAACGGTGTATGGTTGACCCTCATGCACGGAGACAGTGAGGTACATCTCCTTCCTGTCGGGCGTGAGCTGAACCTGTGTCGACTCGATGGTGAATTCGAGGTACCCGCGGTCAAGATAGAAATTGCGGATATTGTCGAGGTCGCCGGCCAGCTTGTCCTTCGTATAGAGGTCGTTCTTCGTGTACCACGAGAACCAGTTCGGCGCCGACTCCTGCATCTCATCGTTCAACGTGCGATCGTCAAACACGTGATTGCCGACGAAGTTGATCTGGCGAATTTTTGCACTCGGCCCTTCGACAACCGAGAACAATACGCCAACACGGTTTCGGTCGATTGGCGAAATCGTAGTCGTCACGTCGGCTGCATAGTAGCCGCGTGTCAGGTATTGACGTTTCAGTTCCTGCTCGGCCTTATCGATCAACGCCTTGTCGTAATACGCGCCAGCGGACAGCTTGACGCTCTTGAGCGCCTTAGTCAGATTGTCTTTGTCGAATTCATGTATGCCGGCAAAATCAATCGTAGCGATAGCTGGGCGCTCCGCCACCTGCACGACGACCACGTCCCCGTCAGCGGAAACGTTCACGTCCGCAAAGAATCCCGTTGCGTAGAGTCGACGGACGATTTCCGAAGCCGATTCATCCGTGAATCTGTCGCCGCGCTTGATGGGTATATAGGAGTAGACCGTACTCGTTTCGATGTGCTGCAGTCCCTCGACACGGATATCGCGGACGACGAATGGCGTGGCCGCATGCGAAAGAGGCATGATCAGCGCATTCACCATGATGGGAGTCCAACTCTTTAACGCGAGCCTGAGGAGCCGCCTCACCATCGTCATCAGCGCCTCTCCCGAAACACGTTGCTCTGTGCAACGCTGCCGCCTCGCTCGCACGATCCGAGCTCGGACACCGGTTTTGCTGCGTAGCCCACCGTTTGACGAACCGCCGCGTAGCCAGTAAAGGCGGGCGGTTGCGTCATCGCGCGAGGTGCGTACGCGCCTTGAGGCAGCAATCCATCCGTATGCCATTCGAGGCCTGACGAATCGCCTGGGTCGCACAGGGCGACATGCAGGCACACATTCTCGGAACCGCGCTCTTCGTTGCCCCTCTGCCTTTTATCAACGGAGATATATGAAGCTGCTCGAATCAATGCAGCGTAGAAACCGGGAAAGACGACTCTCACCATGATGTGCTCCTGCCACTGGACCGAAGATGAGAGTCAAGATATACGGTGCG
Source organism: Paraburkholderia kirstenboschensis (assembly GCF_032806925.1). NCBI lineage: Bacteria > Pseudomonadati > Pseudomonadota > Betaproteobacteria > Burkholderiales > Burkholderiaceae > Paraburkholderia > Paraburkholderia kirstenboschensis. The sequence goes on from NZ_CP136511.1 coordinate 1,217,762, forward strand.
AACACTTTACGAGTTACCAGTTGCTTACCCCGCTTTACTCACACGCCTGCGGTTCCTGATCAGACCAAGTTCAAGGCCTCAAACCACGTGATCAATCATTGCACGCTGGTCCAGCACGTCATTTCACACGAAAAGGATCCGAAAGATAGCAACGCCGTTGGGCGGCTCGACTTTACAAGCAGAGTACACGCCCATAGCGAGTATCTGAAAGTCGCAATGGGAATACCATCAGTTGATCATGGAGCCGGGGACGACACCGGGCGGTTTTACTGTTAACGCCTTGCAAAGCTCTTCCACACTCTCCGTCGGCAACGAGTAGGCCATCCAACCCGCTCCATGGTGCCGCAGGAGAAGGACGGGTCCCAGTAGCGGCGAATATTCGACATACCAGCATGGGTCCATCTCGAGAGGATAGTTTGATGATTTGACGGGTTCCCGAGGCTGCGGGGGATCAAGACGGCCACGCAAGGCAATTAATTGCTGAATCAGCTCGTCCACTGCGGATGTTTGCAGCAGACAAGATCTATCTGCAATGGTGAAACGGAGCACCGGTACATCAGCATAGTCGAAAAGGTCCAATGTCATCGATTCGTACACGGTATTTCCCTTATTCAATAAATCTACTCTATATTGCAAAGGCTATTCGACCTGGCACACAACGCATGCAGATGCAATTCGTCACAACGAAAAGCGACGTTGGGCATGCCACACACAGGCAGTCTAGTTCATGGGCTGAATGAATCTAATTCGAGTTCGTTTCTTTGCGTTACGCAATGGGCCCTGCCTAAGCAGAAATGAGCGGCGATATGACACCCGCGACGCCCCTGCAACTGTAAGCGGATGGGGTGCAATAGCTGCTCTGCGTGCCGAGCGTTGCCGCCCTGCGTTGGCGCCGCAAAACTGGCCTCAGCGCAGCGCTCGACGCGTCCCTCAGGCATTCCCCGCTGACAGGTTCGCTCATGTCACTGGTGCTGGCCGAGTCCCTGCGCGCGCGTATCGTGGCGGCCGCGAAACCGGCGCTCAAATGGGAAAGCTTCGCGCTCACTGCATGGGAAACTTTAGCCATCCTTCACACGCCTCCACACAATTTCCTTAATTTCACCATCATTGCTGCGCCCTTCCTCCCTATCATCGACTCATCATCGAGGCATCGGCTCCGCGGCGCGCGCGACGTCCGGGCACTCTCGATGCAAGCGCCGCAAACAGCGCGTCCGTCGATTTCAGTTGAGGGGAAACAGGTTCATGACTATCAGTCTTCTTGTCGTTGAGCCGGACCAGACGGTCCGGGATCAATTGCGCGCTCAGCTTCAAATGAGCCAGATCGCGATGTCGGTGCTGTATAGCGCGGCGCAATTGATGAACCGCCTGGAGCTCGAATGCCCGTCGGCGATTCTCATACGCGCCGAAGCACCGATGCAGGGCGAACGCGACGCGCTGCGGCGCTTGCGACAAGCCGGCTACGAGATGCCGGTTTTTGTGCTGAGCAAATCAGACGAAGTGGTCGATAAAATCGTTCTGTTCGAACTGGGCGCAGACGATTACATCGTCGACCCGGTCGACCTTCATGAACTGACCGCCCGGATCAGGCGTGCCGTGCAACGCGCCAACCGAACGCTGTGCGACGCCCCCGAGATGCGCGAGAAAATATCGTTCGGCGACTACGAAATAGACTTCGCGACACGGCGTCTGATCAGGAACGGCGCTGAAATCGCGCTGCGCTCCAGCGAGTTCGCGTTGCTCAAGCTTTTCGCGCGCAACCCGATGCGCCTGCTGACGCGCCCGATGGTCAATAGTCAGCTGGGGAGATCCGAGAGCCAGAACAACAGCCTCGACGTTGCGGTCTGCCGCCTGCGTACTGTGATCGAGGACAACCCGTCGAGCCCGAAGTTTATCCAGACATTGCGCGGACGCGGCTTCATGTTCGTGCCGTCGCCGAAGCAGAACGAAGAACGGCCGGTAATCGTCCGCGACCGCGACAGCCGGGGTTGTGCCGCGTCTGCACTCCATCTCCTGCAAACAGCTGGCCTCGCATGAAATCGAAAACGCGGCTGCGCTCACGCACGCCGTAGACGCACCCGTTGCTGAGGCAAATCCGGATCGTCCGTCAACGTGTGACGCTGGCCGTTGCGATGCGTGCGCACCCGCTGCCGGATCTCGGCTTCGGTCGCGTCGCCCCGCACGGCCATGCACGAGTACTCGTCGTTCGCGTTGATCCACTCGACAATCCGGCACCACTCGCCCCACAACGCCGCGATCGGCGCCGAAATGCGGCAGCCACGCACCTTCATCACGTTCTTGCCGGCATCCGCCGGCGCGTTGACGCCTTTCGCGGGCTTTCTGCCAATTGCCGTGTCGGCGGCCGTCTTCCGGCCGGACTGGAAATCGCGTGAAGCGGCGCCGCTCACGTTTGACGAGACTTGCATGGAAGGTCCCCACTAGTGAATGAAGTGCCGTTTGCCGCCTTTTTGCGGAGTTCATATCAGGGCCACACGATCGTACATATCAATCGCGCAGCCACGACGAAGAAAGAATGGAGAAGTTGTGGAGATTTCCCGGCACATGTAATGCCACACGCCAATCATCTAGAATTCACCCATGCAAAGCGCCCCTCTTCACACCCAACCTGTCGGTCGGCTATACACGTCGTTGTCGCGCGCACGGCACGGCCCGATGAAGATGCGCTTCGGCATCACCGGGAAAATGTTTCTTGCAGTCTTGATCGCCTGCCTCGTCATTTCACTGACGATGGGCTACGCGGTACGCGTGAGCTTCGAGAACGGCTTTTTGCACTATGTTCGCGAGCGCGATGCAGGGCGCATGAAGGCCGTGATGGCAAAAGTGACGAATGAATATGCCACGCACGGCAACTGGAATTTCCTGCATGATCATCCGGATGCATGGCGCGCGCTGCTGGACGCGGCGATCCATGAAGCTTTACGCGAGGAAATCGACGCCGCGCAAATCGGCAAGAGGCCGAGCTGGCAGACGTTTCCCGGCAGCGGCAGCGTGCAGCAACTGCTCGGGCCGCTGACTGGCCCATCGGAAGGTCCGCACTGGGGCATGCGGTTGCCGCCAGCGCCGCCGGCGGACTCCGCCATCATGAGGGAGCGCGACCGCCCTCGCGCGAGCGATAGTGACAGCGCCTATGCGAGATCGCCGCTTCCGCGGCCGTACGACGGCATGAGCGGCAGTCTTCCGCCCGGCGGTCCGCCGGTCGCGCTGTTCGACTCCAATCACGAACTGGTGGCGAGCAGCGCACGCGAGCCCGCGCCGGACAGCGCCATGAAGCCCGTCGTCTATAACGGCAAGATAGTCGGCTGGCTCGCCATCAACGGACCGGACACCCTTTCGGATGCCGCAGACATTGCCTTCCAGGCGCAGCAAATGCGCGCCACGTGGCAGATCGCGGGCGTTGCCGTCGTGCTCGCGGCGATCGTCGCGCTAATGCTCGCCCGCATCGTTCTTGCGCCGGTCAAGCGCCTGATGAACGCGACCCATAGCCTTGCCGGCGGCGACTACAGCGCGCGGGTTCCGGCCGGCCGGCGCGATGAACTGGGCCGGCTCGCGTCGGACTTCAACTTATTGGCGGATTCGCTGCAACAAGCCGAACGCTCGCGACGCAACCTGATCGCGGACATTTCGCACGAGCTGCGCACGCCGCTTGCCGTGCTGCGCGGCGAGCTCGAAGCGATTGAAGACGGCGTGCATGAATTCGATCGCGACTCGCTCAAGTCCCTGCAAACCGAAGTCAATATGCTCAACAAGCTCATTCAGGACCTGTACGAGCTTTCCCTGAGCGACGTTGGCGCGCTCAGCTATTACAAGACGCCCACGCACGTTGCGGAGCTTGCCCGCGCATCGCTCGATGCCATGCGCGAATCGTTCAAGGCAAAACAGATCGCGGTCGAATTCAGCTGTATGCAGGCCATCGCCGACGAGACGTTCGCGGTCGATTCCGGGCGCTTCGTCCAGTTGCTGAAGAACCTGCTGCAAAACTCGCTGCGTTATACCGACCCCGGCGGCCATGTGCGCGTATCGCTTTCAGAGAGCGGCCAGGGCTGGCAACTCGAAGTGCAGGACTCGCTGCCCGGCGTGCCGGAGGCCGCGCTCGCGCATCTGTTCGATCGCTTTTACCGCGTGGACGAATCGCGCAGCCGTCAGAGCGGCGGCGCGGGTCTCGGCCTGTCACTGTGCCGCGCTATCGCGACGGCCCATGGCGGTACGATCGCCGCCAAGCCTTCGCCGCTCGGCGGCGTCTGGATCACCGCGCGCTTTCCGCCGGAAGGATGCTGATGTGATGACCGAAGCGCACAGTTCAAACATCCTGATCGTTGAGGACGAACCTAAGCTCGCCGCCGTACTCGAAGACTATCTGCATCTGGACGGCTTCACGACTACGATCATCGCCGACGGACAGGCCGTGATGCCGTTCATTCGCGCGACGCCACCGTCGCTGATGCTGCTCGACCTCATGCTGCCGGGGCGCAACGGCATGGATATCTGCCGCGAGCTACGGCAATTTTCGGCGCTGCCCGTAATCATCCTGACCGCGCGCATCGACGAAATCGACCGGCTGCTGGGGCTCGAAATCGGCGCCGACGATTATGTCTGCAAGCCGTTCAGCCCCCGCGAAGTGGTGGCCCGCGTGAAGGCGATCCTGCGGCGCGCGGCGCCCGCGGTTGCTTCCCGGACCGGCGCGCAGCAAGTACCGCACGGGCTCGATGTCGACGAGCAGTTTCATCATGCACTGCTCGACGGCAAGGAACTCAAGCTCACGCCGCTCGAATTGCGTCTGCTGGTGTTGCTTATGAGATCGCCCGGACGCATCTTTCCCCGCTACTACCTGCTGAACAATCTGTACGAAGACCACCGCGTGGTCACCGACCGCACGGTCGACAGCCATATCAAGAACCTGCGCCGCAAACTGCAGACCGTGCGACCTGAGAGCGAGCCAATCGTCTCGGTGTACGGCGTCGGATACCGGCTGGAAATCTGAAGGGAGGCCCAACCAGCGCTCATCGCAACTCCAGTTCCACGTTCGTAGAGCGAAGCAAAGTCGTCACCGTTGGTGAAGTAAAGTTGTTAACTCCCGGCCCGACGTAACGATGGTCGCGGCCGGTGCGCGATGACGAGCGAAAATCCGACCCAAAGGGGGATTGCGCACTGGTGTTTCGTATGCGAACAGACATGGTCCGCCAGCGCGGCTAGACATCGCGCTCCTTACCGCCGAGGCAGAAGCTACCCGCCAGGCGATTATGGAAATGCCGCGCGATGGCAATTCCATGTTCTTTGCGTCACATTCACGCGATGGACGTCGCCATCGAAGGCGCTGAGTGGGATGACGTGCTCCATCATGCAAATGCTCTCGAAGCATTCATGCAGCCAGAACCTTTGCCATGGGCCTGTCTTCTCGTTCGACGCGCGCGCCTGATTACCCTCGCAGCGAATGGTGCCGATGTCGCCGCCACGCGAACTGGGCTTCTGCGCCTGAGGCGGGATGTGCTTGCCGCCGGACTGGCTCGGCGCTTCAGGCAATCGATGCGGCGCTGGAGCGAATAAGCGATAGCCCGGCAAACGGGCGGATCGCGGGGTGAGCCTGCTTTGCCCCATGCGGTTGATGCCGCCCGGCGAACAACGGCACTGCCTGACGGTCACGGACAGTCATAGCTCGCTAGCGCCCCGGATCACCGCCGGGACGCGGGGGACCTAAGGTTTAACGAACTTGAGCGTCATGCGGTCCGATTCTCCTATTGCAGCATAGCGTGACCGATCGACATCGCCGCCTTCGTAAGTTGGCGGCAGCGACCACACGCCGTGCGGATGGTCCGTGGTATCTCTCGGGTTCGCATTGATCTCGCTGCTCGCAACGAGCCTGAAGCCGGCAGCTTGCGCGTGCTCAATGACGAACGTCTCGGTCACGTAGCCGGAATCGATCATTTGTTGCACGCTCGTCCCCGGCCGCGCGCGATGCTCCTCGACGCCAAGTTCACCGCCATGCTTCAGCGCGCCGTAGAACGCCTGCAAGTTGGCATCGATTTGTCCGTCCTTGATCCAGTTGTGGATATTCCGGAACGTCAAGACGCGGTCGAACCGGTCATGGGCGTCGAAGCCCATGAATTGTCCTGCGTGCAACGTACCCACTACGACCTTTCCATAAATCGTTGGCGCGCCCGCAAGCTTGTGCCGGTAGGCGGCATCGGTTTGATTGTCCTCCGCAGCGAGATCGGCGGACGTGCTGAGATATTGAGCCTCGTAGAGTTGACCCGCGTCGTGCAGGTAGGGCGCAAGAATGTCGGTGTACCATCCGCCGCCCGGCGCGATCTCCAGCACCGTTTGCGTGGGATCGAGGTCGAAAAACTGCAGCGTTTCGCTCGGATGGCGATAGACATCGCGCGCGCGCGCTTTATCACTGCGTTGCGGTCCGGCGATGGCGTTATCGAGTGACGTAACGCGGGCCTTCTGCGGTTGCGAATCACGCGATGAATTCTGAGGCTCCCCCGAAGAAGAAGCGCATCCGGTCAGTGCGAGCGCCAAGCAAGCGGCGACAAGCGTAATGGTGTGCGCCCGGTCTGGTCGAGTTTTCATGGAATGAATGTCGATTCGAGATAGGGAACACGATACGCGCTTCTTGAGAAATCTGCCCGACGCCAAGTTGGCCACCCGTGCTGGCGCGCCAATCGAAGGAAGGTCGATGCGCGGCCCATATCCAAGCGTTCCCCGGGCAATCGGGCTAACGGGCACCCACGCCGGACTTCGGCCAGAGCCGACGTCTGGACAGGCCGTTCATTACGTCAGCAATTCGTCGGATCGCTGACGATGACGGCAACAAGCATCGCGACGGCAGCTTTCTGCATTAACGAACTCACTCTCCCGCCCCTGAAATGGCAACTCATTGCCCATAGTGGACAAGTCAACCCCGATGGGCAAATGGCCGGCTCCGGCCGAACTATACTGGTAGATTATCCCGCAGATCTCTTAGCGAACCAGCCATTCGGGTGTCGGCTTCGTAGGATGGGCGAGCGGCAACCACTGGCCGGCCGAAAAGCTGTCGCTGGCGCAGGGCGAATGATTTCGACCGGCGGCTTACGGCGAGGGAGCTAGGCGCGTACAGTCGACCGAATACCACGAATGCGAACTGTACCTGGCCGTCAAGAACATGGGCCACATGCACAAAGACGAAGTTACCGCAAACCAACGGCATCGTCGGGCGCCTGCACAAGACCATGCTCAACGAGTTCTATCGAGCGGCGGTTCGCAAGAAGATCTACGCATCGGTCGACGCGCTGCAGACCGACCTTAGCGCGTGGCTTGACCAGTACAACCACGAGCGCGACCATCAGGGTCGATGGTGTTACGGCAAGACGCCCACGCCGGCTGAGCTTTCCTAAAGATATCGAATGCTATTTGCCTGTGCAACATTGCACCAATGGCGTGCTGGAACGCGAAATGGTGCGCAGCCGGTGCATCCGCAGATCGTTCACATTGCTCCTTTTGCTCTGCGTGAAATGTGAGTGATCCCTCTTCCATTTGTGGGTCCGCAAGGATCGAAGAACCGGCACGCATTGTGTGGCGCAAACTGGCATAGCCGTTGCTTAATAAGCCACGCTGGCTTCGCCGTACGCGACGAGCATCAAACAGCACTCCCGTTGTCCGAGACAAAGGCGTCTTGGATGACACCGGCCAAAAAGGTCCGACATCAGCGCGTCTGATGCCGGACCTTTTTCGTTTTGCGATCCCATTATTGTCGGAGTTGGAAGCAATGAAAAGACATACATTTTCAGCAGTCGGTTCGGACTCTGCTACCAGTGTTGTGCCCCGGCTTGGGCGGGTGCTGCTCGCCACGCTCAGCGCTTTCGGGTTCGTTCACTCCGCTGCCGCGGCGTCGCTGCAACCCATCGAGTTTTCCGAGGCGGTACATAACCTCGGTTACATCGACCTCTACGTTGCACAGCACGCGAAGCTGTTCGAGAAGCACGGACTGACCATACACCTGACCGCAGCCGGTGGGGACACGCAGGCTTTCGCCGCGGTGCTCGGCAAGACCGCGCAGTTTGCCGTCGGCGATCCGACCATGGTGGAGATGTCTCGCGAGCGCGGCGGACCGGGCATGGTCGTCGGGACGCTGGTGCAGCGTGCACATTACTTTGGCGTATCAAAGACTGTGGCGCGCATCACCGATCCCAAAGCTTTCAAGGGGTTGACCTTAGTCACGTCGCCTGATCCGAATACTGAGTACAGCGTCACGAAGAAACTGCTGCAGGACAATGGCCTGAAAGTCGGCACGGACGCGAAGATCGTCGAAGTAACCCCAGGCACGGAAATCGGCGCCATGCTCGCGGGTCGCGCCGACATCGCGTTTGCGCAGCAGCCCATGGTGGCGGCTGCGATGGCGCAAGGGGCGAAAGTGGTATTTGACTTCTCGAGCTATATGGGTCCGTTCTGCAATACGGGGATCATGGTGCTGCCCGAATATGCCATGGCGCATCCCGAGGTCGTGCAGTCGCTCGTGGACGCACTGGAAGAAGCCGCGCGTCTTACGTATGCCAAGCCCGACTATGCGAAAGAGGTTGCCCGTGCGGAGTTCCCGGACCTGCCGCCCGACGTGGTGAATAAGGCAATCGACATGGAGTTGCAGTACAAGATCCCGGCGCAAACGCTGCCGGTCGACCGGCAGCAGTGGGACAAGCTGATATCAATGCAGAAGTACCTAGGCAACGTACAAGGGACGCTGGCCTATAGCGACGTGATCGACAACACCTTTTCTAACAAGGCCGCCAAGACCGCTGCGGCGGGCGCGGGCGTAACGGTGGCGGTGTCCAAATGAATGTAGCGGGCGCAGGAGTGCCTGCGGCGCAGGCGGGGGCGACCGCCCACCCGCACGCCCCGCTGGTTGCGCGCGGGGTCGGCAAATCGTATGGCGAAGATGAAGGCGAGTTGAATCAGGTCATCGGTGACATTTCCTTCAGCCTGCGCGCTGGGGAAATTGTCAGCCTGGTGGGCCCGTCCGGTTGCGGCAAGACCACGCTGCTGAACCTGATGAGCGGTCTTACGCAGCCGACGCGCGGCGCGGTGCTGTGGCACGGTCAGGCGCTGGACGACGTCCCCAAGGGCATCGGCTACATGTTGCAGAAGGACATGCTGATGCCGTGGCGCAATGTGTTGGCCAACGTCACACTTGGCCTCGAACTGACCGGGATGTCGCGCGCGCATCGCGAGAAAAAGGCGCATGCGATGCTCGGTAAGGTCGGACTTGCTCCTTACTACAACTACTACCCCTCGGCTTTATCGGGCGGCATGCGTGCGCGCGTTGCACTTGCGCGCACGCTGGTGACCGACCCCGAAGTGATGCTGCTCGACGAGCCGTTCGCCGCGCTCGATTTCCAGACGAAACTGGTGCTGGAAAGCGACATGGCCCGGCTGGTCCGGGGTCAGGGTCGCTCGGTTCTGCTGATCACACACGACGTCGAGGAGGCGGTCTCGTTGTCGGACCGTGTGATCGTCCTCACCCACCGTCCGTCCCGCATCAAGGCGATCCACGAGGTCCACCTGGATTGCGACCGCAACGACATGATGGCCGCCCGCGACGCTGCGGGCTTCACCGCCCACGTACGCGAGATCTGGTCTCAGCTCGACGTGCGTATGGGCGAACGTTGAAAAGGAACCCGCGTGCAAGAAACCCGCTCTCCGTCGCCACCGTATGCCCCGGCGTCCCTCAAATGGCGCAGGCTAATTCGCCGCTGCCGCGGCAAGCTCGTCGTGGCTGCCTGCCAACTCGCGCTACTGGCCGCACTGCTCGCCCTGTGGCAAGTTGCGACGTCGAGTCAGGCGCTGGCCTTCCTGTTCGGTTCGCCCAGCCAGATCTGGGGTTACCTGGTAAAGATGCAGCAGGACGGCAGTCTCGTACACGACGCCGGCGTGACTGGCATGGAAACGCTGCTCGGATTTCTGTTCGGCAATGTCATCGGCACCGTGCTCGGCTTGTCGCTATGGTATTCACGCTTCGTCTCGAAGGTCATGCAGCCGTTCATCGTTGCGCTGGGCTCGATTCCGATCGTCGCACTCGCGCCCATCGTGATCATCTGGTTCGGTACCGGGCTCGGGTCGAAACTCGCCATGTCGACGTTATCCGTCGTGGTGGTGGCGCTGGTCACCGCGTACAAGGGGGCGACCAGCGTCGATGACGATCAGATCAATCAGATGCGCACGCTCGGCGCGACCAAGCGGCAGACTTTCCGCAAGCTGGTGATCCCCGCCTCGCTGCGCGACATCTTCGCGGGCTTCAAGCTCACCGTCGGCTTTGCATTGATTGGTGCCATTGTGGGCGAATTCATGTCGTCAGACGATGGGCTCGGCCATGCGATCTTCAAGGCCGGTAGCCTCTACATCATTCCCAAAGTATTCGCCGGCGTGGTGGTGACCATCGCGCTCGCGCTCTTCCTGTCGTTTCTCGTCGGTCGGCTAGAGCGCTTCCTCATGCCCTGGCACAAGTTCGATTGATTTAAGCCATCCGCCGCGACGTTGCCGGCCGGTGGCATTTAGCAACCCCTGAAGGAGTAGGCAGCATCCTATGAGCACACTATCCACACCTCACCAGATCATCCGTAAGGATGACCTGAAGTACGCACTGACGGCTACCGATGGTTTCATTGCCGAAGTCTCGCCGGGCGAGACCTTCGAGGTCGAAACCGAATTGAACATCGGCGGCCACCTGATTACGCAGCTCGACGAAAAGCTGGACGAGTCGAAAGTGAAGCTCCCGTTCGTCAATCCGGCAACCGGGCCTGTGCGCCTGCGCGGCGCGAAGCCTGGCGACATGGTCGTGATCGACGTCCTCGAAGTTGGGGTGCACGGCCTCGGTTATACCGCGCTGTGGCCGGGCATCGGGATTTTTCCGGATTGGGTCCGTAAGAAGGAATTCGGCATCCAGAATCGCAACGTCGTTGTCGAAAATGGCATCGTTCACTGGAGCGACTCGCTCAAGCTGGAAGCCAAGCCGATGATCGGCGTGATCGGCGTGGCGCCGGTGGCGGGCGGCACGCTCACCGTCGACAACGGTACCCACGGTGGCAACCTGGACATCCAGGAAGTCACGAACGGCAATCGCATCATGTTTCCGGTGTTCCATGAAGGCGCGTACCTGTATTTCGGCGACGTGCATGCATTGCAGGGCGACGCCGAGTGTAACGGCATGGGGGCAATCGAGATTCGCGGCCACCTGAAGCTCAAGGTCGATCTCGTCCGCGCGCCGAGCCGCATGACCTGGCCGCGCATCGAGACGCCGACGCACATCTGTACCGTCGGCTGCGCTCGGCCGCTCGACGACGCGCTGCGTATCGCGTTCGAGGAAATGGTCTATTGGCTGGAAGAGGGCTACGGCATTCCCGGTGCCGAAGCCTACATGCTGCTCGGCCAGATCGCGGAAGCGCGCTGTACCCAGATGGTGAATCCGAAATACACGTATATCTGCAAGGTCGACAAAAAGTACTTGCCCAAGCGTTGAGGGAACGGCATCGGGCCGCGGATTCTGTGCGAGGCTGACCGGGACCGTCACAAGGCATCGAGACCGGACTGCCCGGTCACGATGCTGGAACCGGTCGGCGCGGGCACGGTGAACATTCCGTGGCCGACGACGCTGTCGGTAATCGCGCAAATCATTTATTGATTTCGAAGAAAGAGGAAAGAAAGGCGATGCCGATTTATCCCTATCGTTGTGAAACCTGTGGCACGTTCTCCGTCATGCGTCCTGTCGCTGAACGCGACGCGACCTGTGCTTGCCCAACATGTAGCGCTAACGCACAGCGCATGCTGGCCATGCCTGCGCTGGCATTGATGTCGTCGTCCGGGAGTGCCGAACGCCGAGTCAACGAACGTGCGGTGCACACGCATCAGCATGGCTCGGGGTGCGGCTGCGGGTCGCGCGCACAGTCAAGCACCGAATCGCCGGTAAGCTGAATGGAGTCGCCGCGCGTGCCTTCGAGCGCCCGGCCCAAAACACGACGCTGACCACCGTCCGGAGCGGCGGGCAGCGGAGTGACGCGATGGACTTTAACCATTTATCTCCGACCGGATCCTCAACCCACAAAGACTAGGCGAACCTATTGAGCCATTTGAACCTCCAGTTGGCGCAGGCACTGCTCGTTCGCGCCGTCGATAAAGTGCGCCAGCAGTTTGGCAAGCCGGTGTGCATTTCCGTGTGTGATAGCCACGGCTTCCTCGTTGGATTTTTCCGGATGGACGATGCTCCCGTGCGCAGCATCCAGTTAGCGCACCAGAAGGCTTACACGTCTACCCGTCTGGGTGTGACAACGGACGCATTCCATGCGCGGCTGCGCCGCGAGGAAATTCCCATCAGCTATTTCTGCGATCCATTGTTGACTGCGTTGCCCGGCGGTGCGGTGCTAAGCGACGCGCAGGGCACCGTGATAGGGGCGATCGGTATCAGTGGCCTCACGCCGGCCGAAGATCAGGCCGTCGCCGACGAACTTGCCCGTTTCGGGACTCCATGCAGCTTGCAGGGCCACGCGCCATGAGGTGTGCGCGGGTAATCTTTTTGCAGTGTTGTATCGTGCCTCAACAAGAGAGCAATCAATGAAACGGTTTAACGTTTATGTGACACGCATGATCTCGCAAGAGACAATTGACGATCTGCGGCAGTTTCACGACGTCGAGGTCAATCCGCATGATCGGGCACTCACGCGCGATGAACTGCTGAAAGCAGTGCAGGGTCGGGACGCCGTGATCACCCTACTGACCGACACAATTGACGGCGAAGTGCTCGATGCGGCCGGCCCGCAATGCAAGATCTTCGCGAACTACGCGGTTGGCTTCAACAACTTCGACCTGCAGGCGGCGACCCAACGCGGCATGATCATGACCAATACGCCGGGTGTGCTTGACGATGCCACGGCAACCCATGCATGGGCGCTATTGCTTGCGACAGCACGGCGCATCTCTGAGTCCGAACGCTTCGTGCGTGCGGATAAGTGGCAAGGATGGGCGCCGATGGCATTTATCGGCCAGGACGTCGACAACAAAACTCTGGGTGTCGCAGGCATGGGTCGGATCGGATCGAAATTTGCGCGCAAGGCGGCCGCCTTCGACATGAAGGTGATCTACGCCGACGCACAGCGCAATCCCGAAATCGAACGTCAGGTCGGCGCAACATTCGTCGACAAGGAAACGCTCCTGTGCGAGTCCGATTATCTGTCGTTGCACCTGCCGCTCCTGCCGGAAACGCAGCATTACATCGGCGCGGCTGAGCTTGCGAAGATGAAGCGCACAGCCATCCTGATCAATGCAGCCCGCGGTCCGCTGGTCGATGAAAAGGCACTGGTTGCCGCGCTGCGCGACCAGGTAATTTGGGGGGCCGGCCTCGACGTGTTCGAGCGCGAACCCGAACTCGAGCCAGGATTGAGCAGCCTGGATAACGTGCTTGTCGTACCGCACATCGCTTCCGCGACGATCGAGACGCGCCTTGCGATGGGTAAGATCGCGACGGAAAACGTCATCAGCGTTCTGAAAGGCGAGAAGCCGCAGACCTGTCTCAACCCCGAAGTATTGCGCTCCGCGGCGTAATAGCTTGTCGCCACTGTGAACGATTTAAGAAGAACTCATTGAAGAGGAAGTTATGGCAAAAGTTGGATTCATCGGTCTGGGTGTCATGGGTGCGCCAATGGCCGCCAATCTGCAGCAAGGCGGCCATCAACTCTTTGTGCATGATCGAAACCCCGCGCCGTCGGGCTTGATCGAGAATGGCGCGACGCTCTGCGAGTCCGGCAACGCGGTGGCACAGCAAGCCGACATTGTTATCCTGATGGTGCCCGATACCCCACACGTGGAGTCAGTGCTCTTTGGGGAAAACGGTGTCGCAAGCGGACTCCGTGCGAACCAGATTGTGGTCGACATGAGTTCGATTTCGCCGATTGCGACGAAGGAGTTCGCCAGAAAGATCAACGAACTCGGATGCCAGTATCTCGATGCCCCGGTATCGGGTGGCGAAGTGGGTGCGAAGGCCGCGTCGCTGACGATCATGGTCGGTGGGTCGCAGGCGGTGTTCGACAAGGTCAAGCCGTTGTTTGAACTGATGGGCAAGAACATCACACTCGTCGGCGGCAACGGCGATGGCCAGACCACCAAGGTGGCGAATCAGATCATCGTCGCCCTGAATATTCAGGCGGTGTCAGAAGCGTTGCTGTTTGCCTCGAAGGCCGGCGCGGATCCGGTCAAAGTTCGTCAGGCACTGATGGGCGGCTTCGCGGCGTCGCGGATTCTCGAAGTGCACGGCGAGCGGATGATCAAGCGGACATTTGATCCGGGTTTCCGCATCGAACTGCACCAGAAGGACCTCAACCTCGCCTTGCAGGGCGCCAAGGCGCTTGGCGTTTCCTTGCCTCATACTGCGTCCGCGCAGGAACTGATGAACGCCTGCGCCGCGAACGGGATGAGCAAGCTCGACCACTCGGCTCTGTGCAGGGCAATCGAATTGCTGTCCAGCCACGAAATCGCCAGCAACTAATCGCTACCTGTCGTTATGAATGGACGCGACTGGGCCGGCCATACGCTGCCCGGCGTTTCCAGATGAAATCGGCTTTCCCAACCCGCTTTTACCATTGCGATAGAACTCGCGACTACTGTATTGCGCGTGTTGATCGTATGTGCATCGTATTGATACATGGAGGTTTGTCTCATGAGTTCAGAAGTCGGCAAGATCGCGTTGATCACTGGAGCAGGCAGTGGTATCGGACGCGCCACCGCTCGCAGGCTGTTTCAGCACGGCTACCGTGTGGTGCTCGCTGGACGAAACAAGGCACCCCTCGAGGCGCTAGCCGACGAGGCGCAGCAACTCGGACACGAGGCACTTGCCGTTCCCACCGACGTCACCGACGCCGCTAGCGTCGCCGCCCTCTTCGACGCGATACGACAACGCTACAACCGCCTCGATCTTCTCTTCAACAATGCCGGCCGCGGTGCACCGGCCGTCGATATCGACGAACTCAGTCTGGATGATTGGCACGCCGTCGTGAACACGAATCTGACGGGTGCCTTCCTCTGCACGCGCGCTGCCGTCGCGCTGATGAAAACGCAACTGCCGCGCGGCGGACGTATCATCAACAACGGCTCGATCTCCGCGCATGCACCACGTCCCAACAGTATCGCCTATACGGCCACCAAGCACGCGATCACCGGCCTGACCAAATCGACATCACTCGACGGACGCAAGTACGATATCGCCTGCGGACAGATCGACATCGGCAACGCTCTCACCGATCTCGCGGCACGCATGGCAAAGGGAGTGCCACAGGCCAACGGCGAAATTGCCGTCGAACCGCTGATGGATGTCGAGCACGTCGCTGGCGCGGTCCTTTATATGGCCGATTTGCCACTCGATGCGAACGTGCAGTTCATGACCGTTATGGCTAGCAAGATGCCGTTTGTCGGGCGTGGGTAGCAACGAGACAACGGCCGCGGGCGCGTGGCGCGGCATGTGTCTGCGGTGTGCAGCTTGCGCATGGGAGACGATTCTTGTGGGCTAAAGAGTCAGCGTTTCGTGCGCCTTGACGATCTCGCTTGCTACCACCTCGATCTGCTCGCGCTTGAGCATCGCCTTTGAGCGTAGCAACTGATACGCGTGTTCTTCCGATACGCCGCGCCTTTCCATCACGAGCTGCGTGGCCTGCTGGATCACCCGAACGCTCGCTTGCTTTTTCTCGAGCCGTTCAATGTATCGATCGCGCGTTCGCAATGCCTGACATTGCGTCAACGCCACCGCAATCGAGGTCAACAATCCGAATGAGCGGACCGGCGACGGTATCACCGCCAGCGCGTTCAGGCGCAGCACCGCTGCGACGGTGATCGGATTTTCGTAGGTCACCACCGGAATCACAGGCGGCGACATGATGGTTCCAAGCCACGGGAAATTGACCGAGCGGGTTTCGGGGCGCAGCGCCATCAGCACTAGCCCGGTTCCGAAGGGCAAGCTGTCGAGTGTCGGCCAGCAGACCTCCACGTCGCACCCAATGCATTGGAGTTGCGCGACAAGCTCGTCGCCATCCGATCCTGTGGATGAATCACAACAACGTTCAGTCAGCGCAAATCGCGCAGGATCGCTAAGGTATCCGCGGTCCACTTCATCGTTCCGCCCTTGCATGTAAGCACGCGCGACCCGTGTCTGCGGGCCGCTCCGGCGCGCTGCACAATATGACACTGGGATCGGTATTCAGCAGTACGCGTCGCAGAGCCAGTGAAGCAAGACTCGCAGCCTCGTCTGCGGGCCCTACCTCGACTGGGTTGAATGCATCGTCGGGGCCCGGAGGAAGCATGTGCAAATTCGCATTGTGTTCAGCGTTCAAGATCGCGCCCCTCTTCAGGAGAGAGTGAAAAAGTCGTCGAACAAAGGTAGCGGTCAAACAGGCTCTGACTGCGCGGCCATTGCATACGTACTGAGGAGAAGCCGACCGTACGGCGATAAACGGTCCTGCCATGCCACCGCACGATCGCGTACCCGTCGTATGAGTTGCTTTCGATATGGATCCGGCTATGAAGAACATGTGACACGATGATTCCTTGAAGGCGCCAACGAGGAAATCGGTCGGGCGGGCATCCGGAAGCGCCATGTCGGGGGCCGAACCGCGAGCTTCCGCTGATGTAACGGCGAGGGTGTAGCGATGAGAGAAGATTAGGCCGAGCCCGAGGGCGAATCTACTCTACGGTTGGATATGCCAATGCCGCACTAGAGTACCCCGGTTATACGGACGTATAAGCACCGCGAGGGAATACAGGACGCCAATTCTGATTGGGTCCGAGATACGGCCGGCATTAATACGAGTCATTCGTCAAAACCGAAGGTCGCCGGCGTTGAGCACCGAGAAATGTAACGTCGTTTCGATCGATGGCAGCCACGAAGGCGCTCCGCGCAACGTACCTCGTCACTGCGACTATGCTTTGTATCAACACAGCCGCTGTCAGACGGAAAATGCCTGTCCCAAAGAAGTGCACCGGTGCGCCAGCTACAAAAATGGCTGTCAACGCAACCAACTGGATCGAAATCGCCGCTGCTGACGCGACTATCAGATGTGCACGAAAGGTACTTACGTTCTCCGGCGCTTTCAGTTCGGCAATCACATGGCCGAACTGAGCCTGGTTCTCCTGCCGGCTCGTGGCTTCCGCATAACCTGATCAAACCGTTTGACGTAGGCCAGAAAAAAGACCGGCATCAGCAACCTGATGGTCACCGTGTGCACTGGCGATCAGTATCAGTGATGGGAATAGATCGAGTGGGCATCCGCGATCGTCATGGGCGCACCCTCCTGCGAAGAGCCACTCAACACGCCACCCACGTCGGGGTTGCTCGATGGCATCACGTCATGCGCGTTGAGGTGGGCCTCTGCCGTCTGGATATTGGCGGGATAATTCAGTTTGCTCGGCCGGTAGCCGGCCTGTTCCAACTTGATCAGGTCCGACTGCACGTCCGCACGCGTCACTGACACACTCGCGTTCTGAGCGAAGGAGGCGGTCGGGAGTGCGAGCAGCCCCGTAACCAGGGCAGCATATAAATACGACTTCATCGTGGATTACCTCAGAATGTGGGTTTGGTCGGCTTTTAGCAGTGGTCGAAACCATTGATCTCCCGCCTCGCCGCAACGGGAGTGAGCAACGGCTATTTTGCATAGCGAAAGTGGACGCGTGCTGGCGCTCACGTTGAATCGATGTCCTGTCTGGATTTGGACGCCGGGAGTCAGCCGCCAATTGTTCCTTGCATCCATGAGACGCGGACGTTCGCCGAACACGACAGCCAGTAGATCACGCATTGTCATCGTCCACTGCGCTCGATCCATGACCGGATAAGTGTCCCGATTTATGACTTTTTTGTCATTTCCGGTCCATCTTGACGCAAGGAAGTCTTTTTACAATTACCTGTCCGCTGTTTCGAAGAGCCTTGCTGAAGCGTTTCCCATAACCCAATTGACTTTGCCTCAACGCGATACGCTGCGCAGATGCAATTAGCGTCATGTACTATCCGCATTGAATGCACGACTTGCTGTGCGAAAGGGTTTTCATCATGCGTATCCTGATCGTCGAAGACGAACCGAAGATGGCCTCGTACCTTCGCAAAGGGCTGATGGAGGCAAGCTTCACCGTCGATGTCTCTAACGATGGCAACGACGGTTTGTTCCTTGCGCTCCATGAAGACTACGACCTCATCGTACTCGACGTCATGCTCCCGGGCATCGACGGGTTCGAGGTGCTCAAGCGCTTGCGAGCGAAAAAACGCACACCCGTGCTCCTCCTGACGGCGCGCGATGCGGTCGAAGACAAAGTCGCCGGACTTGAATCGGGGGCGGACGACTACCTGGCCAAGCCGTTCGTCTATTCCGAATTTCTCGCGCGGATTCGCGCGGTGCTGCGCAGACCCACGCAATCGGTCGACCCTGTGCTGCGTGTCGGCGATATGGAAATCGACCTCCTCAGGCGCCGTGTGCGCCGCGGTGACGTCCGCATCGACCTGACCGCGCAGGAATTCACGCTCGTGAAACTCCTCGCCGAGAGGCAGGGTGAAGTGATCACGCGCGCAGTCGTCACGTCACACGTCTGGGACATGAACTTCGACAGCGATACGAACGTCGTTGAAGTGGCTGTCAGACGTCTGCGCGCAAAGATCGACAACCCATTCGAGAAGAAACTGCTCCATACGGTCCGTGGCATGGGCTATGTGATGGAAGAACGGCCATGACTGCCGCCGACGGAGCGTACTCGCTGCTCAGGCGTCTGAGTGTCGCTTTTACCGTCGTCGCCGTACTGGTGCTCTCGCTGGCCGGCGCCCTTCTCTATCATTCGCTGTCGAGCCAACTCATGGACCGCGACGACAGCGAGATTTCAGTCCAGCTCGGCGGGTTTCTCGCCGCAGCCCGCGGATACGGCTCGGCAGAGGCGATCGGCAAAAATAGCGGCGTGTTTCGCGAGGCCTTGCTCGCGCATCCCGCAATCTCATTCGCCATACTGGATGGTCAAGGAAGGATATTGGCCGACCTGAGCCGTGGGGACCAGCCCTTGCGTTCGATTGGGTCTGGCAATCCGGCAGAACAACAGACTTATTCATGCTCTCCCCCGTCCATCGGGCCTTCTCGCTGCGTATTCGGCGACGAAACGTTGCCTTCAGGTGAACCGATTCGCGTGCTGCTCGCCCATGAAGCGAAGGAACGCTACTCCGTCCTTCGCGATTATCAAGGCGATGTATGGCTCGTGCTCCTCGGTGGTTCCGCGCTGATGGGTCTGCTCGGCTACGCCATCGCAAAGCGGGGATTGAGGCCGGTCAAAACCATCGGCCAACGAATCTCGCGCATTGAAGCCCACAATCTTGGTGAGCGCCTCGATATCGGCTGCGGACCCGTCGAACTCCATGACATCGCGGGTCCGGTGAACCGGATGCTCGACAGGCTTCAACGTGCATTTGCGCAACTCTCGCAGTTCTCGTCCGATCTGGCGCACGATATGCGCACTCCGCTTGCCAACATGATCAGCGCATCGGAAATCACTCTTTCGCGTGAGCGATCCACCGAGGAGTACGAAACACTGATCGACTCGAACATCGAAGAATGCCAGCGCCTTCAACGGATGATCGAGACCATGCTGTTCCTCGCGCGAGCGGACCATTCAAAGGAACTGCTTCGGCTGGGCGTACTCGATTGCCATGAAGAGTTCGCAAGGCTCACCTCGTACTTTGAAGGAGTGGCCGAGAACAAGGGCGTCCAATTCGCCATCGACGGCGCGATCCAGGTTCGCGCCGATCCGTCGATGCTTCGACGCGCCCTCAGCAACCTGGTATCGAACGCGCTTGCGCATGCTGACGCCGAATCGAAGATCGCGCTGCGCGCCTACCGGTCTGACGAGTATGTCGCCGTGGAAGTCACGAACACCGGCCAGACCATCCCGCCCGAGCATATCGACAAGATCTTCGACCGCTTTTATCGAGTCAATTCCGCGCGGCAAGGGTCGGCGAAAAACATGGGACTGGGCCTCGCCATCGTGCGATCGATCATGGAGTTGCATCGTGGCCGGGTCGACGTCGTGAGCCGCACCGGCTTGACGACCTTCACGCTTTACTTTCCTTGCGTTACCGAGTGACACCCTGAGTCGCCGTGCCGCGCAATCGCGCGGCATTCTTTTCTCGCAGAGTTCCGTTAGCTGATCCGCTCAAGACGGCGCGCCCTGGCTCGCGCCGCGTCCGCCTTCCGTCCGCAAACCAACGGCGCAATCTGTGCTTGCCTCCCCAAGATGTCCGAAATGACATCTCCCCGCCACCTCGCAATCAGACGCTCAACACGAAAATACGCTCTCCCGCACTGAGGGAAGCGGTCGCGATCCCTCGGCGTCCCAACGTTTGTTCAACCATCGAGAGCTTTCGTGAACATCCGCTATCGCAACCGTCTGCAGTTGTCTGTCGGTGCAGCGGGCATCCTCGTTCTTTGCGGTGCCTTGTTTTCCCTCCACTCGCGGACTTCCCCCGCGGCTAGCGGGTCAGCGCCGCCAGCCACGGCAGTCGATCAGGCTGCGCCTCTGCCCAATACCGTGGACCTGTCGCCCGAGGCGCTCGCGAACGTCAAATTGCAGTTCGCGAAAGCGGAGCTTCGGCCCGGAGTGCATACGATTGCCGCTACCGGTGTTGTCGCGTTCAACGCGAAGCGGCTCGCGCAGCTAGGCTCTCCTTCAAAGGCAAGGATCGTCGCTGTCGATGTTGCCGCGGGCGACCATGTACGCGCGGGGCAACGGCTCGCCACACTGGACGAGTTCGACTTGAGCGACGTGCGTAGTCAGGTCGCAAGTGCGTCCGCCGCGGTGGCGGACGCGAATGCTGCAGCCGATGCGGCCAATGCAGCACTGCAGCGCGGCACCGAGCTCGTCACCGGAGGCGGCATCGCGCAGAGCGAGCTCGACCGCCGCCGTGCCGCTGCGGTCAATGCACAGGCCATGCTGAAGTCGCGGCACGCAGACCTGCAAAAGTGGCAAGGCATGCAGCAACGCCTGATGCCGATCGGTGCCCCGGCGAGCCGAAGCAATGGAACGGACACGCTAGGCCGGCAGACTCCGGGCGATTCGCTGGGGGCGCTAGTCGCGCCGTTCGACGGTGTGATCAGCAGCGTGGGCACCGCCGCCGGCAACATCGTCGACATGTCGTCGCCGATTGTGACGCTGGCCGATCTTTCGACGATGTGGGTGCAAGCCAACGTCCCTGAACGCGATGCCGCAGAAGTACGCCCCGGTCAGACGGTGCTCGTTCACATTGATGCGTATAGCGATCGACAGTTCACCGGCCGCGTCATCGATGTTGCCGACCAGGTCGACACCAACACCGGCACAGTCGCGGTCCGCTGCGAGCTGCCCAATGGCGACGGCGCACTCCGCGCCAATATGTTCGGCACGGTCGATATCCAGGCGCCGCTCGGTCGGGACGCGACGCTTGTACCCGACGCGGCGCTCCAGGATGTGAATGGACAGCCAGCCGTATTCATCCCTACCGGCAACGGCCGTTTCGCGTGGCGCGCCGTTCGCACCGGCTATGCCGCCGACGGCATGACACAGGTTGTCAGTGGCCTGTCGGCCGGCACCTCCATCGTCGCCGACGGCAGCTACTGGCTGAAGGCCGCGCTCATGAAGAGCACCATTCCCGACGAAGGCTGATCCGCGAGCGCACGCCATGATTACCAAACTTGTCGAGGCGGCACTGAAAAATTGCGCCGCTGTTTTGATTTTCGTTGCCGTACTGATTGTCGCCGGGCTCCCGGTCGTAAAAGCCCTCAAGGAAAAGTACCGCGAGCACATCATTGAAGGTGGCCGGGAGCAGGGATGAAGCGCGACATGGACCTGATCCGCGAGCTGATGCTGAAGCTGGAGACGCTGCCAGTGCCGACCGCTGGAATGGTGGTGGTTGACGCCACCAAGGTGAGCGTCGAAGGCTACACGGCGGAACAGATCGACTATCACCTGTCGCTGCTGGAGCAGGCCCGTTTCATCCATGCGGGAGGGCTGGACTTCGGCATGTTGGGTCCCGGATTCGGCCCCGGGGTTGGGCTTTTTGCGCCTGACCTGGGCGGGCCATGACTTTCTCGATGCCATGCGCAGCCCGGATGTGTGGAACCGGATCCGGCAGGCCGCATCGGCGGCCGGTGGTTTCCCGGTGGATCTGCTCGTGTCTCCCGCGAAAAGCTATCTCGAGGGCAAGATCAAGGGGTGATCGGTGGCTAATACAGCCCTTGCCGTAGAACAAAGTAAAGTCGTCACCAAAAGCGAAGCAATGTTGTCAAAACCCATTTGCGCGTATTTCACACGACTGCTTCGGGGTGACGAACAGAGGAAGCTTCCGCCTCACCAAAGCACTGGCACTGTTCGCCCAAGTCCGCGAGCTGCAGTCGCGATTCTCGCTCCCAAGGGCAAATTCTGCCTTGCCATACGCTTGTTGAAATGTCGAGCGATGGAAACGATGGTCCTTGCGCATCGCAGGCTTCGTTGCGAAAGCTAGCGGGGAGCGAGACGCGTAAAGCGAGCCGGATTGCGCACAACCATAAGTTATCCCAACGAGGCTTGCGTTGAGATGCAGGTGCTGCGTCGATTTGGGCATCAGGCACTGTTAGTCTCGATTCGCACACATGCACTTGCGCTACATCGATGCACCGCCCGTTGATATTTTTACCGTTCGAAACCCGAACACGATTTTGAACAAATCTTGTCGGAGGCCGGTATTGATAGTAGTACAAATGATTTAGGTAAGCTGACCGTTACTGGGGATCGGGCAACGCGCGCCCCATCTTCTGCCAGGAAGGAACGTGGCAATGTAAGACGCTCAAAGCTTCGCAAACCGCCGACAACGCTCGCCATCCGCTCGAGGAGGTAGCAGTCGAGTCCGAACGCCAACTGACAAGTTTACTTCGGACTGGTGCGAGGTGACGACATTACTTTGCAGCCGAACGAAGCAATAGTGTCACCTCGGAGGTTCCGGCCTTGTCCTGGCAGGCATGGGCCAGTGACAACATTGCTGTGCGAGACGAAGCACGAGGCTCGGCGGCGCCGAGCGCAGTGCATGA
The DNA here is from genome assembly GCF_032806925.1 of Paraburkholderia kirstenboschensis. NCBI lineage: Bacteria > Pseudomonadati > Pseudomonadota > Betaproteobacteria > Burkholderiales > Burkholderiaceae > Paraburkholderia > Paraburkholderia kirstenboschensis. The sequence goes on from NZ_CP136511.1 coordinate 1,240,837, forward strand.
TCATTACATCATTGTTCGATCATGCTGGAGGATTTGCGTGACAGTGAACCCGCTGTGCGACCAGCGGTAGCCTGCGCGTCCTTACCCGATTCGCTCTACGATAGCAAACAGCCGCCGTAGCCGCATCACTGGGGTTCTGAGCCGCTTCGCCCGAGGCAACACTGATCTGATTGAGGGTATTGACGATGTCGCCAGCCGCGTAAAGATGCCGGATGCTAGTCCGCTGATGTTTGTCGGTTCGCACCATTCCGTCGTCGTCCCGCTCCACTTTCAGTCCCAACACGTCGGTCCGAGCATTGCAGCCCATGACGGGATAAACAGCGGCTCCATCGAGACTGATGATCTGAACCCCTCGATGGGCACCTTCGGATTCGTCAAGTCGCGATAGCTCGATCAAACCGATACCACTGGCGACAGCCGAATCCACTTCAGCGCCCGATAACGCATCGAAGTCGGACGCCACCACGGAAACGTCGCGCGAGCACGTTCGCATGAAGACAGCATGCGATAGCGCACATTTCGCTGGCCCCACTGCGATGCGCTGACCATCGGTCTCGTAACCGTCACAAATGGGCAGAATCGAAAGAGACCCCGACGCGTCAGTTCCGCCGCGTTGGGTACCGATGGCAGTCCATCCCGAATGCCTGCGGCCAGCAACACACGGCTAGCATGCACGAAGCGCACCGCTCCTTCTTCGATGCGGGCGAGCAAGATATAAGGCGGCGGTCAGGCCGGCGGGCCCCGCGCCGCCGACGATTAACAGTCAATTGAACTGGTCATTCGCAAACGAAGCTCCATAAGCTGCTCACAGCAGACGACTCCCTGTTCACACAGGACAAGAAAGCGTGGGCGCGCGCGACTCCCGGTTATGCTTCCGCCGGCGCGACCGGCAACCTCTCAGCCGCCGACGTCTCGTCAATGGCGGCGTTGCTATCGCCCGTTCCCACGGACTGTCCCGCGCTCATCAGGTCGATCGCCTCGACGATTTCAGCGGGGACCGCGTAATGCACCATGTGGCCCGCCCCACGCGCGATGACGAGCGTGCTATGCGCGATTTCACGATGCAATCGCACAGAATTCGCTTGGGGATCAATGACCTTGTCATCCACCCCCGCAAAGATGCTGACTGGCATCTTGAGGTCCGGATAAAGGGCACTGAACCGTGCTGCGGCGGGAATCATGAACGCGGCATCCTCGGCCTCCGCTTTGATCTGCACGGGACGGAGGATCACTTCCCGGGAGACAAAGTTAAAGAAGTCGGCTGGCGTGGGCAACGGGGAGAACATCGCTTCGACGGTCCGCTTTAACAACAGCCGCCCGGTCAATGGCGAAACCGTGTAACGCAGGACATCACCCACGATGGGAAGCGCTGCCGGCGCGACGAGCGCTACATCGGCGCGTGCAGTCGGATAGTAGTACCCGGAAACCAGCACCAGGCCCCGTAAGTCCGCGGCGCCGTCGGCCGCCATACCCAATGCGACCAGCGTGCCCCAGGAATGTCCGAGAACCACGGGTTGGTCGACGCCGATTTGCACGAGCGCCTGTCGAATCAGTGCTGCCTGAGCCGTTGCAGTCCACAGTCGGTCGCGTGGCCGACCGCTGTACCCGTAGCCGGGGCGGTCGAACGCGATCACGCGGTACCGCTCAGCCAACCGGTCGATCAACCCGCTGGCGATGAAATCCTGCAACAGTACGGCATTTCCATGCAGGAGCACGACAGCGGGCCCGGTGCCCTTGTCGACGTAGTGGAGCGGTACGCCATCCACTTCGACAAAGCGGCCGACGGGCGGGTTGTCGCGTTCGGCTTTGCGGGCGCGATGCTCGACCCATAGCGCGCTGATAGCGGCGGCGGTCGCTGCAGCTGCAAGTGCTCCGATGGTTTTGGTGGGTACGGCAACTTTGTTGAACGAGCGGCGCATGATTTCTCCGGAATGCCGACGGGCGGAAGACGATCCACTTCAGGAGAAGATCGGCCGCCCTGCCGCGGCGTGAATGTTCGATAATTTCGTCTGCGCCGATTCTCGCGGCCAAACAAACAATGGATCTTCCGGCTTCTACCGCGCAACGATCATGCCGCGAGGTGCAATTGCACCAGCCCACCTGAAGTGCCAGCCGTGATACCGGTCACTTCGGTGCATCGCCAGGCGCGGCGCGCCTTATACAACCGATACGTGCCATATGTTCAATCTGAGGCCCGCTCCATCAACGGTTCAGATCCATCGACTTGTCTATGGACAGAAAGACCGACGCCGCGATCATGCGGTGGCATTCGGTTCAAAACTTACCGGCGGTCCGACGATGGCGGCACGCGTTCACTCATGGAGACCCGCAGTTGGCGGCAATCGATGTGGGAACGGCAGGAAAGAGCGTTTAGGTCTGTGCGACGCCCGCCCTCGGCCACGAGCTCGGGAGCCAAGGACATCGCGTGCGGGCAGGCGTTGAATAAACCTCGAGGAAGGAAACCGCGGAGTGGTCTGCTGCGGCCAGCGTCTTCGCTATGGCGATCGATCAATCTGACCGGTCTGTGTTGCGGGTGGACGACGGGCGATGCCGACCTCTGGAGAGGCACGGATGCGACAACGGAGAACATCGCACGTGCGATCAGTGTTCCGACGACGGCTGTAGGACCTTGGATGGGGCCGAAGGCGCGACCGTCCGCTCGTCGGCCATGCTGACACAAAGCCGACGGTTTTGAGTGGAGATCGAAGCAACGCGCTCATTGTCGGGCTGCCTTTAGTGGTGCGCGAATCGGTACGGTGCGCGTCAGGATGTCGATGACGAGCATCGGCGCGCAGCAATGGCGGCAGATGAAGGTCGGCCGTCAATGCGCGCTACGTGCTGGGTCGGACTGCGACAGTCAGCAACCGGTGATGTTCATGCTGTGCGGGCCGGTGCGGCACGCGGCGCGTCTGCCACCCAATGCGCCGCATTCGCTTCAGGTGTTCCCGCAAAGGCTCACCTCACCCGGGGACGTTCCGGTCGACGCGCCGGATCCAGACAGTGTTCGCGCATCTTGCATAGGGGCGGATATCAGTATGGCTCGTGTTGACACAGACTCGACTTTGCAGTGGACCCGAGTTGATGCGATTCTGGGAGCCTGACCCGGAGGACCGCGCATGGCGTTCGATGACAATGTGCTCGAAACCCGACTGGTACGCGTGCGCGGCCAGGTGCAGGGGATTGGCTACCGCGAAGCGTGCGTGCGGCGCGCAAAAGAGATGGGCGTCACCGGCTGGAACTTTTCGCGACAAAACCGGCTCCTCCGAACCATATTTCACTGTTGCCGCGACAAATCGAAGATGAGCGCCGCTTCGACCCATTTCTCGCCGGGTGGGGTCCACGGCGTCGGGACCTGGAAATTCCACATCAGGCGCTGCCATTCCATCAGCACCGGATCGTTTGCCTCAGCATCCGCAATGCGCTGAGCGCTGAAGATTGTGTCATCCGTCTCCATCAGCATACATAGCCGGGTCCCCAGCCGGAAGATTTCCATACAGGTGATGCCCTGACTGCGGAGATGTTTCGCCACCTCCGGCCAAATCTGGCGGTGCATGGCCTCGTAGTCGGCGATAAGATCAGGGGAATCCTTGAGGTCCAACATCAGGCAGCGTCTCATCGCATTCTCCGACGGTCGTGTAATTTGCTGCACTTTCCGTGCAGCGCAATGCTGTGATTCAAACCTGCTTTTTCCTTTTTGACTGGAAAAAAGACCTGCAGCACGGCGGTGGTCCCAAGAACGAACCTAGCAATTGACGCTCTCTTTCCTGTCCCTTCGGTCAGTAACGGAGGAGTTTCATCTTGTCTTTTCCTCGTTGCTGAGACGGCACCGAATGGTGCAGTTAATTTGACCAGCCGCCATCGATCAAGTGGATCTGGCCGGTCGTAAACGACGACTCATCGGATGCGAGGTACAAAGCGAGCGCTGCGATCTCCTCGGGCTTACCCACACGTCCCATTGGCTGACGCGCGACGAACGCCGCATGCACCTGCTCGACACTCTTCCCCTGCTGCTTTGCCTGTTCAACGATGCGCTGCTGCAGCGACGGTGAATCGACCGTGCCTGGGCAGATCGCATTGCAACGGATCCCGCGCGTTACAAAATCGGCGGCGACCGCCTTCGTCAGGCCAATCACGGCGGCTTTCGATGCGCCATAGACAAAGCGGTTTGGCACGCCTTTCACGCTCGACGCCGCCGATGACATGTTAATGACTGAACCGCAGCCTTTCTCCAGCATCGCAGGCAGGAACGTGCGAATGGTGCGATACATCGGCTTCGTTAAGGTCAAACACCAGATCCCAATCCGCTTCAGTCGTTTCCAGGATGGAACCAGCGTGCACAAAGCCCGCACAGTTAAACAGAGCGTCGAGCGCGCCAAGCTCTTGCGCCAGAATATTGACTGCCGCGGTATCACGAACGTCGAGCTTGCGTACTTCGAATGGCTTGCCTGCCAGCGATTCAATGCGAATATCAGTTGCGACTACGTGAGCGCCCTCGGCAGCGAAGCGTTCGGCGGTCGCGAGCCCGATGCCTTGGGCTGCTGCAGTAATCAATACCTTCTTCCCTGCCAGTCTCTGTGTCATCTGTTAAGACTCCAGTTGAAATTGCGGTTGGCCCATACCGGGCAACCTGATACGCGGCCCAGCAGCTCGCCCTTGGGGGCATTCCAGCGGCCCTTCACAGTGGTTTAACAAACTTCACAAGCGATAGAATGCTCCGGCGTTCGCACCGAAAACCGCGTCGCGCGCCGCGTCGGACAGTGACGCAAGCAAAGTGTTCGCCACCGAATGCCATAACAGGTAATCGGCGTTCATGTTGAGCACAGGCCGGTCACTGCCCACATCAGGCGCGCCCGACCGAAGGCATTCAGCAAATGATCGACATACGGTCGTAGGGTCTCTTCAGTCCAGCCGGGTGCGGCTTCGCTTTCGAGACCCGAAAGTTTGCAATGAGTATTCGGCAGGCGCGCGAGGCGCGTGATTCCGTCGGCCCACGTTCGCCAGCCAGCATGGCCATCGCGGACCGGCGGCTTCGCGCCATGATCGACGACGATGCGCAACTGCGGAAAGCACGCCGCAAATGTCTCGAACGCATCGACGTGGCGCGCGAAAATCAGCGCGTCGAAGGCGAGGTCATGCGCGAGCAGCGCTTCTACGGCGGACGCTAGTGCAGGATTGGCGATCCAGTTGTCATCGGCAGGTCTTGCAGCATCGGGCGCACACCCTTGAACTTCGGATCGCGTGCAAGCTCGGCGATTATTCCAGGTGCTTCGGGCACGAGCATCGGCACCCAGCCGACGACGCCCCCAATCGACGGCTCACGCGCCGCGAGCGCCAGCAGGTAACGGGTCTCAGCCAGAGTCGGCGCGGCCTGCACGACGATCGTGCGTTCGATGCACGCAGCAGACGCCAGGGGTGCCAGATCTGCCGGCAGGAAGTCACGCCACAACGGGCCCAGCTCGGGGATGAGCCATCCGTAGTCGCCGCGGCTGCGCTGCCAGAAATGCTGATGCGCATCGATCTTCATGAACGCTCCCGAGCGAGCTCGCGGACATGCGTCGCTGCCGCGCGCTCGCTCGGCACCGGCGCCCGTTGATCGATCAAGCCGAGTTCTTTCAGCTCACGCCAGAACGCGTGTGGAATCGGGAGAGCGAAACCGCGTGCGTTATCGATCATTTCGTCCGGTGAACGCGCGCCCGTCACGATGCTTTTCACCGCCGGATGTGCATACGGAAACTGTAACGCGGCAGCGCTCAGCGGTACGCCGAACGTATCGCACACTGCGACAAAACGCTCGACGCGAGCCACAATTTCCGGCGGCGCGCTCGCGTAGTTGAACGCGGGGCGCGAGCCATCCGGACTGTGTGCGGGAACTCCACGTCCGCGCGCAAGAATGCCCGAATTGAAAGCGCCTCCGATCAGCACGCCGACGCCGCGTGCGTCGCAGATCGGTAACAGGTCGTCAAGGACAGTCTGCTCGAGCAGCGTGTACCGTCCCGCGAGCAGCGCGCAGTCGAGATCGAATTCGCGCAACGCATCGACGATCGCGGCACTCTCATTCACGCCTAGCCCCACTGCGCGAACGACGCCCGCCGATCGCAATTCGTCCAGCGCCTTGAATCCGCTGCCAGAAAGTTGTCGCCAGTAATGCGCCGCTGTCTCCGGTTCGTTGCCGTGCGTATAGCTGCCGATGTCGTGCACCAGCAGCACGTCGATACTTGACATCCCGAGGCGTTGCAGACTGTCTTCGAACGAGCGCAGTATGGCGTCGCGCGTGTAGTCGAAACGCGCCTTGAACGGAAACGGATTCGCCCAGCCGCCCGGCGAGACGGCTGCGCCGCCCGCATCGGCGGGTGTCAGTATCCGCCCTGCTTTTGTCGATAGCACGAATTCGCCGCGGTTGCGACTCGAGAGCGCGGCGCCCAGCCTGTGTTCGCCCTTCGTATAGCCGTAGAACGGCGCCGTATCGAAGTACCGCACACCGGCATCCCAGGCTGCGTCGACCGCGGCGAGTGCCTGTGCGTGGGTCACGTCGCGATACATGCCAGCGATGCCCGCCGATCCGAAACCGAGCGCGCTGAACCGCAATGGTGTGGGACGCTCGCGCATGCCCGTCACCGCGTCTCTCCCAGGCTGCGCGCGGTCCATCATCCGCCTCGCGCAGCGACACGTGCGGCGGGCGTACCGATCGACTTGTGCACGTGCTGGCTCGCGCCAATCACATCCCAGTCCCAATCGATGCCAAGACCAGGCTCATTCGGCGCGACCGCGTACCCCTGCTCAATCTTCACACGCGAGCCCGTGAGAGTGTCGATCTGCGGAATGTATTCGACCCACGCCGAGTTCGTCACCGCGGCGCACAGGCTCACATGCAGTTCCATCAGGAAATGCGGGCAGATCGCGATGTTCATCGCCTCGGCAAAATGAGCAATCTTTAGCCACGGTGTGATGCCGCCGACGCGCGCCACGTCTGCCTGCACGATCGAGCAGGCATCTGCCTTCATATATTCGGCGAACTGCGCGGGGTGATACATCGATTCGCCGACCGCGACCGGCACCGCTGTGGCCGCGCTCAGTTGCCGATGGCCGGCGATGTTTTCGGCGGGCAGCGGTTCCTCCAGCCATGCGAGGTACAGCGGCTCGAACGCGTGCGCTCTCCGCAGCGCCTCCGAGAGCGTGAACCCCTGATTCGCGTCGACCATCAACTCGAAGCTGTCCCCCACCGCTTCCCGCACGGCCGCAAGTCGCCGCACATCTTCGGAAAGATGCGGGCGCCCCACTTTCAGTTTTGCGCCGCAGAATCCGAATTCCTGTGCCTGCAGGGTCTGCTCGACAAGTTCGCTCTCCGACAGGTGCAACCAGCCGCCCTCCGTCGTGTAAGTCCGCACGCGCGGCTTCGCACCGCCTGCCGCAACCCACAACGGCAGTCCGGCCACGCGCGTATTGCGATCCCACAGCGCGGTATCGATTGCGGCGAGCGCGAGACTCGTGATCGCACCGACTGCGGTCGCGTGCGTGTGATAGAACAGATGCCGCCAGATCGCTTCATATTCCGCGGGATTGCGGCCGATAAGTTGCGGCGCCAGATGGTCGTGCAGCAACGCGACGATCGACGAGCCGCCCGTGCCAATCGTGTATGTGTAGCCTGTACCGGCGCTGCCGTCACTACAACGGATCGTGACCAGCACCGTTTCCTGGATGACAAACGACTGGATCGCATCCGTGCGCCGCACCTTCGGCTGAAGGTCGACCTGCCGGATTTCTACGGTTTCGATGAGGGTCATGGTTGTTCTATCCTTTGACGCCGCCAAGCGTGAGACCTGCAATCAGGTGTTTCTGAACGATAAATGTGAGGATGATGGCCGGAATGATGATGATTACGGCCATGGCGCACATGCCGGCCCAGTCCACCGTGAACTGCGCGGTAAAGTCCATCAAGCCGACGGGCAGCGTTTTGGTATCGGGGCTGCGGCACAGTTGCGACGCCAGCGCGAACTCGTTCCAGCTAGTCAGAAACGCGAAGATCGCAGCCGACGCCACACCCGAGCGGGCGAGCGGCAGTTCGATATGCCAGAACGCCTGCCAGCGGCTGCAGCCGTCGATCTGTGCGGCCTCGGCGAGTTCTGCCGGCACTTCGCGAAAAAACCCGTCGATCAGCCAGACCGTGAACGGCACGTTCATCGCGAGGTAGACGAGAATCACCCCGATATGCGTGTCGAGCAAACCCGCCCACGCCCACAGCATGAAGATCGGTAGCGAGAGCGCGATGCCCGGAATCGCTCGCGTGAGCATCAGGACAACAAACATTAGCTTCTTGTGTCGGAACTCGAAACGCGCAAACGCATAGCCGCCGGCCACCCCGACCACGATCGCAGCGACCGTGCTCGCCAGAGAAATCACCATCGAGTTAACGAAGTACTGGCGAATCGGCAGCGACGCCATCCCTCCAAAGCCAAACACATTGCGAAAGTTGTCGAGCGTATAACTGCCGGCATCAAGCAGTGGCTGGTTCGACAGAATCGCGACATTCGAGCGGAAGGCATTGAGCATGACCCAAAGGCCTGGCAAGCAGATGACCGCCATCACGAGGAAGACTGCGAGCCACAGAGCGCTCCGTTTCATCGGAGCTTGCAGCGAATCGAATGTAGAAGCGTGATTAAAAGTAGTACTCATGATGTCAGGCCGGCCCCATGTGTTTGCGCGCTGCGTTGAGCTTGCGGAAAAAGTACAGCGTGAACAGCACCGATACGAGCACAGACACGTAGCCGATGGCATTTGCGTAACCCATGCGTGAATCGTCGTAGGCGATGCGGCCTACCATCGTCCAGAGCAATTCGGTACGTCCGCCGGGACCGCCGTTGGTCATGATGCGCACGATGTCATAAGCCCGGCCCACGTCCAGCGAACGGATCGTCATCGCGATATAGATGAACGGCATCAAGTACGGCAGCGTCACGTAGCGGAAGGTTTGCCACCTGGTGCAGCCGTCGACTTTGGACGCTTCGATCGGATCCTTCGGCAGAGCCATCAGGCCAGCGAGCAGAATCACCGCGAACACCGGCGTCGAATTCCACACCTCCGCCGCGATCAACGAAGCGAGCGCCGATCGCGCATCGACCAGAAACGGAATCGTGGTCTTCAGTCCGAATACCGTTTGCAGTACATGGTTGACGACGCCCGTGCTGTCGTTAAGCATGAACTTGAACTGAAAGCCGACCAGCACCGGAGAAAACATCATCGGGAACATCATGATGGTGCGCAGCGCGCGTTGGCCTTTCACAATCTGGTTGAGCAGCAGCGCTATCCCGAGGCCGAGCAACAGTTCCAGATTCAACGCAATCGTCAGGAACAGCACAGTACGACCGAACGCGGCCCAGAAATCCTCGCCCGCAAACGCGCGCAAGTAGTTTCGCAGACCGACGACATTCCAGATCGTGTCAGGCTCGATGAGCCGGTACGCGGTAAAACTTGTGTAGAGCGAAAAAAGCAGCGGCAGCACAACGACGATCGCCACCGAAACAAACGCCGGCAGCAGCAGCCTTAGCGGCACTGCCATGCTCTCATGCAGGGCCGGCCCGGGGGATTGTACGGCAGGCGAATAGCGGATATTGAATCGCATATTGGAGCGCATATTGAAGCGGGGAAAAGCGGATCGACTGCATGGCGCGGCGCGCGGGCCGCGCCATGGATGTCACTAGTTGGATGCGTCCTGCATGATGTCGGAAACTTTCTTCGCCGCATCGTCAAGCGCCTGCTGGGCGGATTTGTCGCCGATCAGCGCCTTCTGCAATTCCGGCCACAGCGCATTGGATATCTCGTCCCATTGCTGGATCCGCGGAGGCGTAAAGGCGTCCTGCTGAGCCGCCGTGCTGAACACCGAGATCGCATGCGCCATATACCTATCTTGTTTTGCCTCGAACTCTTTCACGACCGCTTGCTGCGCATCGACCCGCGACGGGATCGTCCCGAGCCGCGCCTCCACCATCTGCGAATCGAAGCTGGTCAGGAACTGGATGAAGCTCGCCGCGACTTCCGGGCGGTCACAGGTCTTCGTGATCGAAAAGCTATGCGAGCCTGACCAGCCTGGCCGCTTGTTGGCAGTGCCGAGCGGCGCCGGCACCACGCCGACCTTACCGGCCATTCTGGAAGTCTTGGGATCGTTGTAGAATGAAGCGAAGCCTGGCCAGTCGAGATCCAGCGCCACTTTGCCTGCAGCGAAGTTGTTGCCGAGATCGTCCCAGACATAGCTCGGCACCCCCTTGGGTACGGCCCCCGCCTTGTATAAATCCACGAACCAGTTCAGCGTCTTGACACCGGTCGGCGAGTTGAACGCCGGACGGCTTTTTCCATCCAGCAACTGGCCACCATTGGCGATCAACAACGAGTAGAACGTGCCAGTGATCGCTTCGTCCTTGCCGGGAAACTGCGTGCCGTAAAAGTTCGGCGCTTTGGTGAAGAACTTCGCCTGCTGCGTGAATTCAGCATAGTTCCTCGGCGGCGCGAGCGGCTCGCCGAATTGCTTCTGATAGGCACTCTGGTTGATCGGATCGTCGTAAGCCGCCTTGTTGTAGTAGAGCGCCTCAATATCGACCGAGCGCGGAATCTGCACCAGATGTCCATTGATCTCGGACTGCTTGAGCAAGCTCGGCGAGAATGCCGCCAAATAACTGGCAGGGAACACGCCCTTCAGATCACGGAAAATCGGGTACTGTGCGGAAAAATTCGTATGGTTGGACGATATGCAATAGTCGATATGGCCGGATGCAATGTCCTGCTTCAGTTCGCGATCGAGCTCGAAATGGCTCTTGCGCGACACGATCTCGACTTTCGCACCCGTCTGTTTTTCCCACAGCGGAATGCGCGCATAGAGCGCCTCGTACTGGACGCCGCCGATCAGCTTGACCCGCAGCGTGTAGCCCTTGTATTCGCCGTCGGCATGTGCGAGACCCGACGCGACAACACCCGCGAGCGCAAATACCGAAGCTGCGAGCCTGAACATGGTTTTATAACGCATCCTTGCCTCCTCTTGTATGGGTTCCGCCGTGGACCGCGCGGCTCGCCGGCGGCAACTGTGTAATGCGAGCCCCGCGACGGTTTGGCTCGCAATCCTGTTTAGCGCAGCCGTCGCCCGCTGGTGCGGTCAAACACGAATGCTCTGGCGGGGTCCGCTAGCAGCGAGATGCTAGTGCCGGCAAGCACGTCGGTCCGGCCGTTCAGCATGACGCAGCAGGCCTGGCCGGCGACCGTACCGAACAGTTCGGTCGCCGCACCGGTAGGCTCAACCACTTCGAGCGCGAACGGCATGCCGTCTGCGCCAGCAAGGCTGAGATGCTCGGGACGGATCCCGTACGTCACCTCCTGTCCCTGCGCGGCGTTGACGGGCGGCGCAGGGAACGCGAGCTCGCCAATGCGCACGCATGCGCCGTCCCCATGCGGCTCGTAAATCCCCTTGAAGAAGTTCATCGCAGGCGAGCCGATGAAGCCCGCTACGAAGAGATTGTCAGGATCGTCATATAGCGCAAGCGGTGTGCCGATCTGTTCGATCACGCCACCGTTGAGCACGACGATGCGGTCTGCCATCGTCATCGCCTCGATCTGGTCGTGAGTCACATAGACGGTCGTGGCGCGCAAACGCTGATGCAGAGCCTTAATCTCCGCGCGCATCTGCACGCGGAGCCTCGCATCGAGATTCGAGAGCGGCTCATCGAATAGGAACACCTTCGGGTCGCGTACGATCGCGCGGCCCATCGCCACCCGCTGCCGCTGACCGCCCGACAAATGGCGGGGATGACGATCTAGCAGATCCTGCAGACCCAGCATCGTCGCCGCCTTTTGCGCCCGAGAGGCAATCTCCTGCTGATCGCGATTGCGCAGCTTGAGCGCGAACGTCAGGTTTTCGAGCACCGTCATGTGCGGATACAGCGCGTAGTTCTGGAAAACCATCGCGATATCGCGATCGCGCGGCGGCCGCGCATTGACGATTTCGCCGTCTATCACGATGCGCCCATGGCTGACGCTTTCGAGGCCCGCCAGCGCACGCAGCAGCGTGGATTTCCCGCATCCGCTCGGCCCGACCAGTACGAGAAACTCCCCATCCGGAACCTGCAGGTCGATCTGCTTCAACACCTCCTGCTCGCCAAACGACTTTCTGACCTGCTCGAATGCTACGGCTGCCATCCGCCCTCCTTCCCGGGTTAATGCGTAACCGGCCGTTGAGCGCAACTGACCACTCTCGCCGTACGATCAGGGAAATTGTATATATGAAATACCGTTTTATTGATGAAAACTTCGTAGGTGTTTTCCCCGTCCATCAAACGGATTGTTGGGCTCCCACACGGCATTCAGTCGCCCTACAATCCGTCTGGTGATCATGTGCGCCATTTATCTGCGATTTCAGGAGGAAACTTGAACGCCAACGCAACGCGCTATTCGGCACCGGCACTGGAAAAAGGTCTGGACATCATCGAGCTGCTGGCGGACCACGCGGATGGGTTGTCTCTTGCGGAACTCGCAAAAGAGCTCGGCCGCACCACCGCCGAAATATTCCGGATGGTTGTGACGCTGGAAACACGCGGTTACCTGCACACGATCGGCGACCGGTATGTTCTGTCGCTGCTGCTCTTCCAGTTGGCGCACCGGCATCAGCCAGTGCGCTCGCTAGTGTCGACCGCACTGCCGCTGATGTCGCAACTCGCCAAGGAGGCCGGGCAGTCGTTTCACCTGTGCGTGTATCAGAAGGGACGCGTGCTGATCGTCGCGGGCGTCGAAAGTCCGGAACGTTGGGGCTTTGCGTTGAAGGTCGGCACGTTGATAGGACTCACCGATACCGCGTCGGGGCAGGTACTGCTCGCCTTCCAGGAAGAACCGCAACGCGTCGAGATGCTCGAGCTGCATGTTCCTGTGGACGGCGAACGGGCCGTGGACCCACAACGGCTTGCGAAGGACCTCGCGCAGATTCGCAGGCACGGCAACGCGCGCATGTCCAGTCGGCAGGTCAAGGGGGTGAAGAATCTGGCCTACCCTGTGTTCGGCTTGGACGGTCATGCCATTGCGGCGCTGACTACCCCATATATCGAGCGAATCGACGATGCCCCTGTGCCGTCGATGGCCGACGTCGGTGACATGATGAAGCGCGCCGCAGAAACCCTCACTTCATTGATGGGCTTCAATGTCTATTGGGATGCAGCTTCGCAGCCCGCGCACCAACCCGAGCCTCGATGAGACTCAAGAGAGCCGGTCAGAAGGTAGTGGACCAACAGAGAAATTCACGTCACCGGATGGGGCGAATGGTGTCAGCGCGCCCAGGATGGTTCTGATAATGGCTCTGTTGCAAATAGGGTGAGATGAAGGCCGATGGTCTGCTGCCTGAAGACACGAAGGTCCGGTCCTCAAAATATCTGAACAACGTGATCGAACAGGACCATCGCCACATCAAATCCAGAACCAACCTGATGCCTGGATTCAAGCGGTTCAGGAGCGCCGCGACCGCAATTTCAGGTATCGAATTGACGCATCGCATTCGCAAGGGCCAGTTTGATCTCACGGAGCTCGGCCTCAAGGAGACCACTGCGCCCACCGTATGGAATGCGGTACTGTCCATTCGATAAGTTATCCTTCCTATGAAAAACTTCTGGCTCTATTGAGATTTGAGTGGGTTATGCCGCATGCGGGTTGATCGAAGTGAAGTCGAGCTTGCCGGCGATCAGGAACAGCACGGTACGCATGGTAATGAGGTTGGCGTAACCGCGCGCGCGTCGCTTGGCGGCCTGAAACAGGCCGTTGAGAGCCTCCAGGAAGCTGTTGGTCTGACGCGTCTGGGTCCAGGCGACGATGCCGTCGAAGTGCTTGCGGATCATGCGCGCAACCTCCCTCATGGGTTCGACCTTGGAGCGCATCACGTTGGTACACCACTGCTCGGGCACCTCGGAGACGACGTTGATCTGCTTGCGATCGAGGATGTCGCGCAATTGCTCGCGATAGAGCCAGGCCCGGGCGGTGCGCTTGGTCGTGACGTTGGCAACGAGCGCGTCCAGATCGGCACGCTGCGCCACGCTCAGCCGGTCGCAGTCCTTGAGCAGTGCCCAGCGCAGGCCCTTGCGGTCTGGGTCGGTCTTCTGTTCGAGCCGTCGCGTCTTGTCCAGAGCAAACGACGCCTGAGCGACAACGTGGAATTTGTCGAAGGTGATGCGGGCGTTGGGCAGGTGCTCGCTGACGCCCTTGATGATGGCAGGCGACATGTCGATGCTGACCGAGGTGATTTGCCCGGGCGTGGCGTTGTGCGCTTGCAGATGGGCGGCGAACTGCCCGATGGTGGTGGCGTCGCGGCCTTCGGTAACGAACACGACCTTGCGTTGTCTGGCGTCGGCCACGAGCGTCAGATAGTTGTGCCGCATCGTGCCCCGCGCAATCAGGCCAAGGCGCATCCAGCGCATGACCGCGAAGATTGCGCCCAGCACGACCGCCGCCACCGCGATCACGAACAGCGTATAGGCGCTAGCACGATAGGCGCCGATCTGGAAACTGCCGAGCGGGGCCGAGATGCCGACCACGGTATTCCCGAAGATTGCGGTCGTGAGTCCAACGAGGAAAAGGCTGAGACCCCAAGTCGCGAGCATGGTGTCGATCATGCGGCCATAAAGAAAGCGAATGATAGTCCGCTCGACGATGACCCCGATGCAGCCGACCACGATCGGAGCCACAACCAGCATCGAGAGCCAAATGCTGATTCCATGGCTGGTTGCGACGATGGCCGCATAGCCCCCGAGCATCAGGAACTCGCCGTGGGCGAGATTGATGACCCGCATCATGCCGAAAATGATCGCCAGCCCAACGCTCATCAGCGCTAGAGCAGCGATTGCATAAAGGACCCGGATCGCGAGGAGCGCAACGAGATCCACGTTAACATTCCCATTCCCAAGTCCGGAAGACGAGCCTTTCGCCCTCACGCCTTAATCACATATTGCTGGTTGTCATTCGGATGCTTGATCAGATTGCAGACTGCAGCGGTATCCGCCGGCTTCTGCTGGACGAAGTCTACGAACACCTTGAAATTCTTGTCGCGGACCTCGGCGATATGAACGTCGAGCACGCAATGATGAGTCGGCGGATCGATGCTCACCTTGCCTGAGGGAGCGTTGATGCTAATTCCCGTCTCGAGCGCCGGAATGACCTTCATACGGTCGATACTGCCAGCCTTTTTTACACCATCCGCCCATAAGCGAAAGCCTTGGTAGGTGCTCATCGCAAGCTCTGTGATGTTAGGATAATCGGCGCCGAAGCGTTTGTGGAAGCGGGCCAGGAAGGCTTCGTTGACGGGCGTCTTGAGATCCTGAAAATAATTGTAGCAAACCAGAATGCCGTCGCATTCATCGGAGAAAGCACAATGTGCTCATTGCCGACCCCGAAGTTACTCGCAGCCATCGGAATTCGTGCGCGCATACCGGCCGCGGCCCATTGACGGTAGAACGGGATATGCGCACCGCCGACCAGGACCGACCAGAGGATGTCGGGTTTTGCCGCCTGGATCTTGGAAATTGTTGGCCCAAAGTTTGTCACATCGAGTGGGAAGAAATCGAACGATGCCACAACGCCGCCGTTTTGGAGGACGTACTTCTTCAGCCATTGCGAGGTTATCTGGCCGTAATTGTAGTCAGCCGCGATGATGTAGACCTTCTTGCCCCATTTCTCCATCGCGTAGGGCACAAGTTTCTCGGCGGTTTGGGCCGGTGTCACACCGGTATCGAATTGATTGCGATCACAGACGCCCCCTCATACATTGTGTTGTAGAAATAGAGCGTCTTGAACCGGTCGAGAACCGGGCGAATGATCTCCCGCGAGGCGGACGTGATGCCGCCATGCACGACGGCAACCTTGTCCCTCAACGCGGCCTGTTGGGCGTATTGTGCGTAGAGCTGCATGTTCGACTGCGCGTCGTACTTGATCAGCTTGATTTGACGTCCCAATAGCCCACCTGCAGCATTGGCTTCCTCGACCGCAAGCGTCAGTGCATCGACCATCGGTTTGCCGTATATATCGAGCCCGCCGGAAAGATCATGAATGCCCGCAACCTTGATCGTGTCTTCCGCCGATGCTCTCGACGAAAGTGTGCCGGCTGCAGAAACTGCGATAGCACTCTGTAAGAACTTCCTGCGATTGACCTTCATGCCGTCACCCCTCCGGCTGTCGCCGAGACATTCATAAGCAAGCCATGAAGCTCGTCGTTCTTCAACTGCCAGCCGCAAGCCGCCTCGACGGTCGCACCAAGGCAATCAAACAATTCGATCATGAGATAGGCTCCGGGTGAGCTGGCACTGTGAATTCAAAGACCGCGCCGTGGGGTTCATTCGCGCCCACCCACAGTCGCCCCCCGTGCGCCTCGACGATCGAGCGGCAGATCGCCAACCCATGCCCAAGCCACCCGCCTTGGTCGTGTAGAACGGATCGAAGACCCGCTCGTTCCCCTCCACGGGCAGTCCCGGGCCGGAATCCTGCACGGCGCAAGACACGCCATTCGACGAATCCGCGGCCGTGTGGATCAGCAACTCGCGCTGTCCATGGCTTGTTGCGGTCATTGCTTCCACTGCATTGACGATGAGGTTCAGCATTACCTGTTGCAACTGCACGCGATCTCCCAGGACGAGTGGAAAACCTCCCCGAATACGGTCAGCACTGAGACGCCGTTCTTCGCCGCTTCGCCCCCCCGTCAGTTCGACCACCTCTCGGAGCGCTTCGTTGATGTCCACGGTGTCCTGACGTGGGGGCGCTTTTTTGATCAGATCGCGAATCCCGCCAACGATGCCACCGGCACGCATCGCCTCATTGACGATGTGACCCAGCGCACACCTGACCTCCGCAAGGTTCGGCGGGCTGGCGTCCAGCCAGCGTAAGGCGGCCGAAGCAGCGGTTGCTGTCGCGGCGATCGGCTGCTGCACTTCATGGGCGATCGAGGCTGTGAGTTGCCCCATCGTCGCAGCCCGGTTCGAGTGCGCGAGCTCCATCTGCACTTCGTGGTAGCGCCGCTCGCTCTCGTGTGCTTCGACTTCCGCCCGCTTGCGCTCGGTCAAATCGAGCACGAAAGCGACACCTTGGCTCGCGCCTTCTTCGAACATCGCCGCGCCGATAAGCACCGATACGCGACTGCCATCCTTCCTGAAGAACTCCTTCTCGTAGGGCTGTAGCGTCCCGGTAAGTTTGAGCTCTGGCACCGACCGTTGTTTAGTGCGATCGATGGCAAGCAGGTTCGCATCCGTATAGACTGCAGGTGACTGGATCCTGGTCAGAACATCCAGCGTCGCGAGGGATACCGGGTCGCTCATTAAAGGCAGATCGATCAGAGACTCGATCGTCCGGCTGCCGAGCTGCGCCCAGACCCGCTCGTATTCGCGTCGCGCTTCCGCATTTGTCGGGTGCGGCGCCCAGTCGATACCTAGATGCCGGAGATGGTCGAGAGCGACAGCAATGGCGCGGCTGCTCTGATCGAGGGCTGTGTGTAGGTCCACGCGCAGGCACGCGACTGTGGCACGTTCCACCGTCTTTGCGGCGCGCCTTGAAAGCGCAGCCAGTCGCTCCTCTGCGGCCGCCAGCTCGCCGGTTAAGAACTCGCATTCCGGCCGATTTATCTCCAATGAGAAGGCAAGTTCATGCCGGCGCTCGCAGTAATCCTCTGCCAACAGCGCCGCACCAGCATTGAGACAGGTCAGCGCCGAGACATACGCCGTCGACGCCTTGGCGCGCTTTCCCGCGATCAGGTTGAGCTCGGCCAGCTGCTCGCGCTCCTGTCGTGAGGTGATCAAGGCCGCGCCGCAGTTGAGCTGATTGACGAGGTCGAAGACCGCTTCCTCGCGCTTTTCGGCAGGGACGTGTGCCGCGAGCAGTCTCCCTATTCGAAGGTGCGCCTCGCCGCGCAGTTTCTCCGGGATCAGCGAATAGGCGGCTTCCTGAATACGGTCATGGACAAAATTGCAAGCGCCAGCCAAGCGCTCAATCAATTCCTGACGGACGGTCGGCCACAGAGCCGCGTGAACCTGCTCCTCCGAAGTTCCAAGAACGATCGAAATTGCCGTGAAGTCGGCAATGTTGCCGAGACAGGCCAGCTGCCGCAATGCCGTTTGAGCTTCCGCGGGCAGGCGGCTCAACTTGCCGACCATGAGGTCGACGACGTTGTCGGTATAACCCTTCGCGCGAATACGCTCGAGTTCCCAGGACCAGCGCGCAGCATCATGATCAAAGGCGAGTATCGCCGTCGGATAAATAATCCCCTAAACAGCAGTTTTCGCATCTCTTAGACGAATGCTTCGTTGAGACGAACGGAGGAAAAGCTTCGGCTCACCATGGCGCCGGCACGGCTCGACCTGGTCGGAGAGCTACACGCCGCACTCGTCACCGCCAAGACGATTTCTTCCTGCCATGTGATTTCGGAAATGTCGGACAATGGGGTTGATGGCTTTGCCGACCGCGCGCTTCGTTGTGATTTGCGCCACGCAGAAGCGCCACACGTCGCTGCTTTTACGGTTCGAATCCCACACGGGATTCCAACGAATGTGTCGTGAACGAACATTGATAGCAGTACCAATCATTGATCTTATCTCACCGTTCTTGATGGTTGGGGCGACTCGCGCCCCATCTCCTCGCATGAACAAATGCTAGGCGCGCCAAACTTCGCAAACCGCCAACTATGCTCGCCACTCCACTCGAGGATTTGTAGTCGAGGACCAACGCGAATTGACAAGTTTAGTTCGCGCTAATGCGAGTTGACGACATTACTTCGTTAAGAAGCGAAGCAATGTTGTCAACTCGGAGGATTCGAGCTCATGTGCGCGGCCTCTGGCCGGTGACAACTTTGCTTTGCTTTACGACTCATGAGGGCGTTATATCGGCGCTTCGTCGCGTCAGCGTCTCGCGTGCGTCCGTCCAGGTGTCTCGACCGATTCGGGGTTCGAGTTCGGGGGAGCGGTTCGACGCGCCGCGCTTTGGCTAACGGAGCAGATCGCCGAGATGTGACCCGGTGCGAAGGGTGCGTGCAGGAGTACCGAGCGAATGACCCACTGTCGACGGCTGCCTGCAAAGAGGGGGCGGGGACAAGGCATGTCGCGCAAGGCAGACCGCTACAACAATGCTTCGGAGGAATGCCTCTTTGACGCGCTCGAGTCATAGACTTCCGCTGGAAGTGAAAGCGTGGGGCTCCGGAGGAGGCAGCGTTGTTTTCGCGGCGTCCTTTCACATCACTCAGCCTTGCCGCGGGCCGCTTCTGCAGCTGCGTTGTCATGCCGCAAGCGCGCCTCGATGCTCGTGAACAAGTGCTGCGCCCGTTCGAGCAACTCCGCGAGCGTCGGCAGCAGGTCATGCGATGTTCCGGATGACCCGCCGGTGAAGATGATCGGATGCGGGTCGGGCCAAGGGTTGTCGATGCGGCCGTCCCGGATCGACTCATACAGCGCGAGAGTCTGCTGCGATGGCTTCACGCCCAGTTCCTGCATCAGAACGCGCTCGCAACGCTGAAATTCCCGCAACGCCTGGGTGCGATTGCCAGCGAGCAAGCGCAGTCGCATGATGTGCCGGTGTACCTGTTCGCCAGCGGGATCGACCGCAAGCATCCGTTTGGCGTATGCCAAGCCCCGCTCGGTGTCGTGGCGTGCTTCATAGCAACAGACGAGCTTTTCGAGCGCATCGAGTAAGTCGCTCTGAAATCGCTCTCGTTCGAACAGACACCAGTCCTGAAACCAGCCCTGCAGCAGATCGCCGCGATAAAGGCCCACAGCCTCTTCCAGACGCTGTCGCGCGGCGTTGTCGAGTTGCTGGCCGCATATGCCGCAACAACTGCGCGTGATGTCCTCGAATTGCGTCACGTCCACATCCAGTTCGGCGCAGGCGTTCAACTGGATCCATTCGGCGTCCGCCTCCACGGTTCGCAGACCGTTGGCATCGACATGCGGAGGCAAGGCGCTCTGAATTTGCCACAGAGCTTGGCGAAGATACAAGACGTCCTGCCTAACCAGCGCGGCCTGTGCTTGATAGGAGCCATAGCGGCGTCGCTTCGTCGTCACGCTCAGGCTTTCCTGTCGCATCAAACGCCGCACAAGCCATCACAGATATCTTTGATCTCAATTAAGCACCCCGCGCAGCAGCGTACTTGTCGAATACTTGTAATCTTGCCCGGTGATAAAAATAGGAACTGCGGGCAAGGTCAAGCTCAGACAATAGATCTGGGAGTGCGTAGGTTTGCTTCAGGGCATCAACCAGCGACATCTTTTCCCGATTGCTCAGGAGTCGCAGGTCGACGCCCAGGCCTTTTTTAGCAGTTCATTGGCCTTCTTCAAAATGTCATGTTGAAGCTGCAACTGCCGGATATCCCGTTGAAGCGACTCGACCTGGCGCTCCAGTTCCTCCCGATCCGGGGCTCGTCAGCGGTCGGCATACAATGCCTTGAGGAGCGACATGTACTCCACGAAAACGCTGGAGGGCCGCGTGAAGCCATGCTGGCTGGCGATAATCGAACGCCTACGATGGGCTCATTATCGCTGTCGAAACGGTATCAGACAATACCAATAGTTAGCTATCCGATATAAATCAATTTTGATTGACACAGACGACGGTGGTTGCGGAAAAGTGGTGACTGTCGGGTTGCAACGCGGCTGCCCCAGCGCCTTCTAGGTGCACGAATGGCAGCCTGCGAGATGAGGCGCGGTCAGCGCCAGACCACTTATTCTCCGAAGCTAGAAGCTAAATTTACAACTTCACCTATGATGGTGCCATTACATATTCATGTGAGACGAAACACTGCTGCCTGCGCTTTCGTCTAACAATCCCGACGGATATAATTCTTCTGTCGGTACAACCGCGCGCACTCTGCTCAGACAGGCGAGCAGAATGCAGCTCGAAACATCGTAGATGACCACGTTCGATGCCTGCCGCTAATTCTATGTCGGACTCAATGACCCGGAGTAAATAATGCCCACGCCTCCGGTTCGAACCGTTGCCGTGATTGATGATGACCGACGCGTGCTGACGTCTCTGGCGAACCTGCTGGCCTCTGGCGGGTACGGAACACGGGTCTACGAATCTGCACTGGATTTTCTGTCCGATGGCTACTCGGGTCTGGTATGCATTGTTACCGACCTGGGAATGCGACCCATCGACGGCATGCAAGTGCTCGAGAGAGTAGCCCACTCTAGCGCAGCAGCGCCCGTCATCATTATCACAGGCAATCCGGGCGTGCATACGGAAGACTACTATCTGCAGAGAGGCGCATTAGGATTCTTCAGCAAGCCTGTCGACGGGGAAGCGCTGCTGGACCTGCTGGATAGCATCGCTTGAACTTGTTGGTAGTTGGTATTTAGAGTATGCCGTGAGTTAAACAAAACAATGGCAGACGCATTGCTCACGCCAGCAACTGAAATATTAGCGTTTGCGTCGGGCACCGAACGTGGCCATCTACGATGTCTCAAGTCGCAGTTTGCTCGCCTGTTTCACCAAACTGGCAAATGAACCCGCCTGGATTTTTCTCATGATATGACTGCGATGCACCTGCACAATGTATTCGGTAATGCTAATGATTCCCGCCACCTGCTCGTTGAGCAAGCCACTTGCGAGTAACGGCAAAAAACCTCCTGCTCACGAGGCGTCAGCGATCGATAGAGGGCCTGGAGTGCTGCTGCATCCTCCGCCTCCTTGTGAACAAAGCGTACTCTGGTGAGAGCCGCATCGACCGCGTATGTCAACGCATCTTCATCAACATGCTTCGTAAGAAAATCAACAGCCCCGCCCTTCACAGCCAGGACCGCGGACGACACATCTCCCCTTCCAGTAACGAAAATGACTGGAATTCGAGAGTCGACGTTAACAAGCTTCTGGACTTCCAGGCCATTCGTGTCTGGCATTCTCAAACCCAGGATCGGACATGCAACGACGTTTCTACGCGGTGTGTCCAGAAACTCTCGACCCGAGCCGAATGTCTGGACGTTTCTTCCATTTGCGCGCAGCAGCGCAGAGAGTACTTCTCGCACCCGTCCGTCGTCGTCGACCACATACACCAGTGCGCTTGCAGATCCCATAACCCCTCTGTGGTCAGGTGAAAAACTCTCCTAACGTCGGTACAGCTGATCCGCAATAATCTCGCTGAATGTAACCCTCACGTGGTCATGCCGACAATACATTATAGTCGCAAGAATCGTCGCCCCGAGACGCGAGCAGCCGTGTTGTGCATAGCATGATCATGCAATGGTACGGCCGAATGCAAAGATGTAAGTTTGCTTTCCAATACGCCCACGAACTCCAAGGTTGACATGCTTACGGTGTTGATACCGCGCCCATTTCGGATTGTCGGTCTCGGTCTCGCCATAGCCGGCGCGTCAGGGGTGGCAGGATTACTTGAAGCGGTGACGGACTGCCTCAGCCTCGTGCTGGTCGTTCTGTTCACGCACTTTTTCGGCCGCGGCTTCGTGCGTCTCGCCGCGGCTTTCGCCTCGCTTGGAATTGCGGGAGCGATGTTGAGTTCCGCTCACCCCCTTCTATCTTCTGGCTCTATCAGCCGTTGCACGGTCGCAATCGGCGTGGGCGCTCCCAGCGAGACTCAGCGGGCCCAATCGAAGAATGACGACCTCGGCGGGCCGCAAACAAAGTTCAGCAGGACAGCCACGTCCTGCGGCTGGGTATTGGGTATGTGTCTCATCTACTGCCCTATGCTCCCTCAGGTCGTCGCCAGAGCACCGGCAGATTCCGGTGCCGCGACAACAACCACTTTCTCCGCCGGCACCTTCTTCTTCGCGGCCAGCCTGCTTTGTCACAGTGTTCTTCGCCACACCCGCACCTTTGCCGGCAACCTTCGCATTGCTCGCAGCACCATTGCCAACAGCACTGCCATCAGCCGCACCTGCAATTAGAAAAGACCGTTCGGTCCTTGGCCTCTTTGAGCCGTGGGGTGCACGTCCTCGGCCGCTCCATTCCGCGTCTCACTTTGGGTTAAGTTGCTCAGACCGTCCGCTTGCACACAGACTTGATATGCGCTTTACATGACGGGCTACATAAATATGTAATTGCGCGAGTGCTTCACGCCATCGTAGTTTGTTGGCTTTGGCCTGACCGAAGGGACTCGCACACGCGTACGAAAGTGAAGGGTCGTAGAGAACCAGAACGTCTCGCGGCCAGTCAATGTCGAACTCGAGGCTGACTTGCTTACCGTGCGAATCTCACGCTGTTCTCGGGTTGCCGCGCTGGCCATCGGCGTTTCGATTGCCTCTGGTACGGTAGCGTCGCTCGAGGCCTATACAGGCTGCTTGGGTCTGGTCCTTGTAATTCTCTTCACCCATTTGTTGGGGCGAAACATTGGCCGCCTTTCTGCCGCTTTCGTCTCTACAGGAATCGTCTGGGTCTTGGTCGGCCTACCCCGTCCTGTACTCGCATCAAGCTCAATCGCCCGGTCCATTATTACGATTCCTGCAGCGTGGCTATGTGTGGAGCTGGTCTCCCGTCGCTCAAGGAAGCCGGCGTCTACCCCCCGAATGAAAGATGCCCCGTTTGACTTGCCTATTGAGAACCTGGCCGGTCAGCTCTGGTCGCGAACCATTGACGGTCAACTGGAATACGTGAACGACCGCAAGATTGCGGAGTTGCGTCTTCGGAACGAAGGGCAGAACTACAGGCGAATGGTTGACCGCGTGCCAGCTTGCGTGTGCGTTGGGGACCCCGCCGGCAAACTCGTTTACGTCAACAAGGTCGTACTTGCCGCATTGGGCCGTCCAAGCCAAGAGGTTGTCGGTGACCTGTGGATGAACTACATCCACCCCACCGAGGTAGAAGCTGTCCGTACCGAATGGGCGCAATGTATTGAAGCAAGTCGCCCCGTCGATGTCGTCGTCCGGATGCAGCAATACGATGGTGTGTACAGATGGCAACACCTCGTCGCTGAACCGTTTTACGACGAAGGGGTCGTGGTCAACTGGTACCTGGTCGGTATCGAGGTCGACGACACAGTAAAGGCTCAGGAAGCCTTGAAGAAAAGCGAGAAGGAAGCTCGGGAACTGCTCGACCGCCTTCCGGGCCGCTTCGCCACAAGAACGACAGCGGATTTCGACTTCGTTAACCGCCACATCCTCGAGGAAACCGGTACTACGCTGAAGGAGCTACAAAAACTCGGATTTCTGCATTTCATCCACCCCGACGACAAGGAGCGAATCAGACAAGGCTATCTCCGGTCGGTCGAACTGAAGACAGCTTACGAGGACACTTACCGCTGGAAACATGCGGATGGCGAGTATCGCTGGCATCATTCCCGTTCCGTTCCTTATTTCAACGAGGACGGAAGCGTGTACAAATGGTATGTCATGAGCCTCGATATCGACGACCTTTACAAAACGAAAGAGGTCATCCGCGAGCGTGAAGCGCAGCTCAACTGGCTCACCGACGCAGTGCCAGGCTTCCTATGGAGCACTGACGCCGCCGGTTCAATAGAGTATGTGAACAAACGAGCTGAAGCCTACACCAGCAGAAGCCTGCATGAACTGACCAGCAACGGCTGGTTTGACCTTGTTCATCCGGACGACTACGCGACAGTTACTGAAACATGGGACCGATCGATGAAAAGCGGGGCGACGTACGATACGGTACATCGTCTTCGCGCTGCTGACGGGTCTTATCGATGGTTCCAGTGCCGGGCCAATGCGATGCGTAATGCCCGAGGCGATATTACTAACTGGTACGGCCTGCTTACCGATATCCACGAGCGCAAAATTGTAGAAGAACGATTAAGACGCAAGGAGTTACATCTTCGCAGGCTCATAGACGCAATGCCTGCCATGATTTGGCGCGCCACCCCAGGCGGGGACACCGACCGGTGGAATCGCCGCATGCTTTCGTTCATCGGAAAGACCTGGGAGGAAATTGGGGAAGAGCCCTTATTCAGTCTCGTTCCGCCTGACGAGCGGGAGCGTGTCCAGAGACATTGGCAGCAATGCGTCCTTGAGGGCTCATCTTACCAGGACACTTATCAGATTACGGGAGCTGATGGGAAACTACATTGGTATCTGGTCCGCGGTGAACCCTTCCGCGATGAGACGGGTGAAATCCTTCATTGGTATGGCGTGTGCACGGACATTGACGACCTGAAAGAAACGGAAGTCGCGCTCCAGCAGCGCGAGCACCAGTTGCGGGAGATTACCGAAACAATCCCAGGAATGATTTGGTGCACCGATGCTGGCGGGCAACCGACCTACCTCAACCGGAGACTCGCAGAATACGCCGGTGTGGACATATCGGAAACCCGTGACCTCGGATACAGGAAGACTATCCACCCAGATGACTGGGAAGGGATCTTTCAAAGATGGAAACACTCCGTTCGGACTGGTGAACCCTACACCGGCGTCCGCCGTATGCGCAGCAAGGACGGGCAATACCGCTGGTATCAGGTGCGCGCCGAAGCAATGCGCGATGCGGATGGCAACATCGTTCAATGGTACGGCCTGAACATCGACATCGACGAACAAAAACGTACTGAAGATACCTTGCGAGAAGTACAAACCCAACTCGCCCGGGCGACCCGGATTGCAACGGTCGCTGAAATATCGGCCTCGATAGCGCACGAGCTCAATCAACCACTTACGTCTGTTATCGCGAATGCTCACGCCTGTCGTCGCTGGCTTGCGGCCAACCCGCCAAATCTCGACGAGGCGCGCTCTTCCGTGGAGGCCATACTCCGGGATGGCCGTGCTGCCGACGAAACGATGCACAGCATCCGTACCCTGTTCAAACGAGAGTCCTTCAAGAAATCTCAATGCAGTATTCCTGACATGGTCCGGTACGCGGTGAGATTGTTGAAAGAAGACCCCAGTATGCGGGACGCCGCCATAACGCTGAAATTTCCCGACAATCTTCCAGACGTGAACGTCGACCGGATACAGATTCAGCAGGTCCTTATCAACCTGATGTCGAACGCGATCGAAGCAACAGAAAATACCGGCCGCACACCAAAAGTCGGCATCACTGGCGCTGTCCTCGATGAACTATTCGTGGCAGTCGAAATTTCTGACAACGGAGAGGGTATCGCTGAGCTCGATACTCTTTTCGAGCCGTTTGTCACCTCAAAGGCAAAAGGCATGGGTATAGGTCTGGCAGTTTCACGCTCAATTATCGAAGCACATGACGGTACGGTGACCGCCAGGAACAACCTCGACCAGGGTGCGACGTTTTCTCTAACGCTGCCAATTTTTGCCCTTGCTGGTGACCCACAAACTGTAGCCCACCCAGCTTAGACAACATCAGGCGACCTCGCAGGTCGCCCGACTCGTCTCGTTGACAACGGCTCCCTCCAGCTTTTTGCACCTTCCACACATACACACCCACACCTCCAGCTTTCAGTATGCGAGTGACGAGTACCAGGCATTGCTGAAGCAGCATCACGTGGTTTGCAGCATGAGCCGCAAGGGAAATTGCTGGGACAATTCAGTGATGGAGCGGTTCTTCCTGAACCTGAAGATGGAACGCGTGTGGCAGCGCCGGTACGCATACCATGATGAGGCACGGCGTGACATCAATCAGTACATCGTCGGTTTCTACAACGCCGTACGTTTGCATTCGACTTTGGGCTATCTGTCGCCCGCTGCCTACGAGGCGAAACCGACAGTGAAAGAACCTATCCGCCTGTCCGGAATAACTTGACCACTACACCAATCTTCTACCTGGTTTTAGTCATCAAGCCGGTTGTGCAACAAAGTGCGCCTGGTTGTACGGCGTGCCATGCGCGAGAATTGCCCAGATTGTTCGGGCCATCTTGTTGGCAAGCGCAACGGTCACCACATTGGATGGGCGCCGCTTCTGCAACTGCTCGGCCCAAGATCCGGCGCGCTTGCCAAGGAAGAGTACGCTGCGCGCACCGTGGATGAGCAATGTTCGCACATACGTATCGCCGCCCCGGCTGATACCGAGTAGCTGGAGCTTCCCACCGGTGCCGATCTGCTTTGGTACGAGACCGAGCCGCGCGGCAAACTCCCGTCCCGACCTGAATGCCTTCGCATCACCCATCGTGGCAACAGTCGCCGTCGCCGTCAGCAGGCCAACGCCGGGGATCGCGGCGATTGCCTTGCAAGCCTTGTCCTCCTTCATCCACATTTGCAAACGTCGCTCAATGTCAGCGATCTGTTTGTCCAGTCGATCAAGCTCATTCCAAAGTTCGCGTAACGAGTCGATCAACATCGCCGGTAGACGCTCGGCCAGCTTTGCCAGCACCCCGGGAATCGCTTTATCCAACGCAGCGCGACTCGTGGCCATCACCTCGCCGTATTCGGCCAGCAATCCGCGTAAGCAATTCATCTGCGCCGTTCGATATTTAATCTTCTGTTGCCGCATCCGATGGAGCGCGCGCACTGCCTGCTGGGCTTCAGTCTTTACTGCGACGACCTTGCTGGGCATCTGCGTAGCCATCCAGATTGCACGCGCGTCCGCTGCATCGTTCTTGTTTCCGGTGACGAAAGCCTTGACGAACTTCGCCGGCATCAATCTGACCTCGTGTCCCATTTCGATCAATCGGTGGAGTGAACCCCTGAGGCTGGACCGGGGTTTGGCCAAAAACTAAGCCGCTTGCCGGGCGAGACGATCCTCAAATTGCGTGGGCGACAGATAACGAATGAGGTGTGGGTGGTGGACATAACGTGTCAATAATTGCGGCGAGATACGCGAATCCGGACGCCAGACCGATATCGTTCGGACAACGGACAGCAATCACAGTAATCCGGTCTTTCCCAAGGAGATGCCGCTTCCAATCCAGCGTATTCAGACTGACAGGGGCGGCGAGTTCTTCGCCGAATCGGTGCGCGGAAGCGCGAGCAGTCGTCGTTCCTGTGTTTCTGGAAGACGTGTACAACGCACGACGTATGCACTCGTCGTTAGGTGATGGCGCGATGAAGAAAAAGCAGCGTATTACAGGCATTTCGGCGCGGATGGACAGAGCAGTCACGCCTAGGTTGGTGAATTTGCTCGCTTGCGAAACTCGCGTGGTGAGCAGTATTTCAGGGCGCTGTGTGGATGGGATTCGTTGTAGTGGTCAAACGCGATGGCCAGGTTGTGCAACGCCGTTCTCGCGTCCGGCTTGGGCATCCACGAGACGTAGTCTCTCTTCATCGTTTTGACGAAGCTCTCGGCCATCCCGTTGCTCTGCGGACTTCTGACCGGCGTCGTGATGGGTTTCAGGCCCACCTTTTTCGAGAACGTCAGCGTCTCCTCGGCAATGTAGCAGGAACCGTTGTCGCTGAGCCATTCGATTTTGTTGTCGGCCTTCAACGCACCATCGAAACGGTTTTCTACAGCCTGAAGCATGACATCACGCACCATGTCTCCGGTATAGCCTCCAGCGGTCGCAGCCCAGCTCATGGCCTCACGGTCGCAGCAGTCCAGTGCAAAGATGACGCGCAGCGGCGAGCCGTCATCACAACGGAATTCGAAGCCGTCCGAGCACCAGCGCGCATTGCTCCGGTCCACCGCGACCCTGCCATCGTGCCGGCGCCTCGATTCGGGATGTCGAGGGCGGCGCTCGAGCAGCAGGCCGTGAGTATGCATGACCCGATAAGCCCGTTTTGCATTAACCCGGGGCTGCCCCTGTGCGTCCCGGTTTCGGCGTAGGAGGGCCTAGGCGCGCCGGTAGCCGTAAGCAGGCAAATCAGCAACCAGCCCCTGGAGCTCCGCAACGAGCGGTATGTCGTCACGGGCGGGCGTCTTGCGCTTGTCGACCCATTCAGCGTCGCGCTTTGATTTCACCGCAAGATTAGAGCGCGACACACCCAGGACTTCACAGACCGTCTTCATCGGTCGTCCCCCGGCAGCAATGGTGAGCGCGCAATCAATTTTTTTGCCCGGCCGTACTCCACTGCTTCGCGGAGGATTTCCACTTCCATCGTCTTCTTGCCCAGCAGTCGCTGGAGTTCACGAATCTGCTTCATCGCTTCGGCCAGGTCGGATGCCCGCACCACCTGCTCGCCGGCACTGACTGCCGACAGGCTTCCGTCCTGATAGAGCTTGCGCCAGGCGAACACCTGGTTTGCATTCACCTGATGACGACGGGCAACTCCGGAAACGGTTGCTCCGGGCTCGAAGGTCTCGCGCACTATCGCGAGCTTCTCATCGACAGAGCGCCGGCGGCGCTGTTCGGGCTGGGTCAGAACTTCAATGGGTTCCACGTTAGAGCTGGGCTTAAACATAGGCGTAAGACTACCTCAAAGTTTAAGCGTTACCTCGTGTCCGGTTTTCGCCGGGGCCGGCCCACCCGCAGACGGACGGCAGGTACGCGACCTTGCATGCAAACGGATGCAGCTCGTGCAGTGCCGCACCGCCCAGGTTCTCGCGATCGGGCAACCTGTTCGCGCGGCATACTGGTTCTCAGATGCACGGGCCGCAGGTCAAGCGTCTCGATGGCGCGCAGGTGAGCCGATTCGGTTTTGCGCCCGACGTAACGCTCGCGATCCGGGCCAACCTGGCGGTCCTGCAAACGCTTCAGCAGCAGATCGAGATCGTCGAAAAGCGACTCATGCAGCAGGTGAAACTCAATCCGGATTACGCGCTGCTGAACACGGTGCCCGGCATTGGTCCGGTGCTGGCGACCACCATCATGATGGAAACCGGCACCATCTCGCGCTTTGCCACCGTTGGCCACTTCAGTTCCTACTGTCGCTGCGTGGACAGCAGGCGCGAAAGCAACAGCAGGAAGAAAGGCGAAGGCAACACGAAGAACGGGAACCGCTACCTGGCATGGGCGTTTTTCGAAGCGGCCAACTTCGCGATCCGTTCCTGTCCGCAAGCCAGGCGCTTTACGAACGCAAGTAGCGAATGCGCAACGGCATCGTTGCGATCAAGGCACTAGCGCACAAGTTGACCCGCGCCTGCTATCACATGCTTCGGGAGTACAAACCATTTGAGACAGTTCGCTGTTTTGGCTAGCAGGTGATGCAAGGGGAACGAACCCGGTAACTTGACTGGTGCACAGCCATGGCTTTGATTGGGTCTTTCCTTTGCTTCACCTCACCGACTGTCTGCAAGCAATCGGGTCGCCTGGGCGGGGAGCCACGTTTGACTGGCGTTGCCAACGCAACAGCCACGGCTTTGACCAACCCCTTGGACCTCGTCCGGCACCAACGTTTCTCCGGGGCGCCGATGGCCGCCAGGGCACACGCGACTTACCTCACGGCATGCTTGATCCAGATGGGTGTCTGGCGCGATCCGTTTCGCAACCAGCTTTGAGAAACTGGATGCGATTAGTGATCATGCAGACAGGAGACGCACCGCAAGCGTCCCTGCGACTGCCATGTCGATGAAAAACATATCGACATGGCAGTCCAGGGTGAAGAGATTTGTACCTTGAGTCCGGCCGACTAATGGGTGTCAGGTTGACGGCTGTAGACCACCTTTTTTGCGAAAGCGTGGTTGTCCTTATTAGATGGCTTTCTCAGATGCGGCAGTGACAGTCCAACCCTGCCATGTGACGAAGCGTTCCTGAAGTACGGCACGATGACACGCCGGGTTCATCCGATGTCTGGGCAGCGCAAAGTGCTGCCCGATCTGGCCAAAGCATGACAGAAACGCTTGCGTGCGACGCGCATCGCGAAAGCCGCACATCTGGCGTCCGCGCCTGCCGGTCGGCTGGTGGCTGTTCTCGGCGCGGTTGTTCACGCGTGCAGCCGCCTTGACGAAAAGGGCTTCACATGAGCGAGCTCAGGAGTGTCAGCCTTCGCCGCCGGATAGCTGCGCAACCGGTCGGTCACGATCTCGCGCGGCACGGGGGTTTGAACGCAGCACCCGCCGGAAGAAGCGCTTTGCCCCGGCATTATCGCGCCGCTTCTGCACAAGCACATCGAGCTCAGCACCGTCCTCGTCGACCGCTCGCCACAACAGATACGGCTCGCCGCGCAGCGTCACAAACATCTCGTCCAGATGCCATATGCTGCCCGGCCTGGGCCGCGCCGCTTTGGTGCACCGAGCGAATCCAGCGCCGAATTTGTCGGACCAGCAACGGATCGTTTGGTACGTGACCACGACACCACGCTCGAGTAACAACTTCTCGACGTCGCGCAGGCTCAGGCTAAACTGGAAATACCACGGACCGCGCAGCTGACGACGGCGGCAGGGTATGGGGCGCTGTAGTCCGTGCGCCGCGCATCGTCGGCGTGCAGTTGCATCGGGTGCCTTCGGCCCAGCAAGGCGAATGACGGAGTCTCGCTAGGCGAAGTCGCGAGGGACGCCTTCGCTCCGGTCGGAACTGTCGCAATAAGAGACTGGGCTATCATGTGGCGTCAAATACCGAACGGCCGGCTGCTTGATGAACATTCCGCATCCGGCTAAAGCGCGAGTACGAGAGCGTTTGTATTATCCGCTCGATGTGAGCGTGACGTGCGTGCGCTGGTAATCGTCGATTAGCCCAGGCCCTCAAGACGGGTTTGCTGACCGCTTGCCTTATAGACGAGTTTAAGGGCGTTGTTTTAGGACCTACGAGGTGCTCATGCACCCACCCGCGCGTCGCCCTCATCGTTTTCTTATGCCTGGAATTCACAGCACTCGCGTGCGATTGTAGGCTAGTACGTTCAAACTCATCTCGGTACGTACATTCGCCAGCCTGCGCGTTAGGAAGGGCCTTCTGTCATATTCCGCGCAAGGCGGCTGGAAGCCTCTTCAGCGTGCGCCGCCATGAAGTTGACCCTCAAGTATTTAGATTGGGTGCCGATAAGGCGTTCGGAGCGGTTTCGTTGGAATGCCCTGGTAGTGCGGACTGGCCGTATGCTCGCCAGTCCGCGAATTGGCATCTCGTGAGCCGCATTCAAACGCGACGGCATCGCACGGTTGGTCGTCAGCGTCATCGTCGAAAGAATTGAAAGTGGCATTCAAGTCACCTTCGCAGGAGGGAGCATCGTGATTCGAAACGGCCTTGGGGGATTGCTGCTCGCGCTAGGCTGCCTTGGCAGCGCTATGGCTGCGGGCCCAGAATGTTCGCGTCCATTCACGCTAGCGCTGCATGATCACGGTTTGCTTTATTCCGTCGAGACAGACGCAGGGATTGACAAGGACTTCGCTGACGAGTTGATTCGTCGCAGCGGTTGCCAGGTCCGGGTCACTTTGATGTCGCGAGCCCGCATCTGGAAACTGGTCGAATCCGGCGCACTGGATTTCAGCCTGTCGGGCATTGCCAACGACGAGCGGAACCAGTATGCGGATTTCGCCTGGTATTTCAGCGACAAATACTACCTGCTGGTGCGCAAGGACGCTGGAATTGGTCGTTTGGTCGATGTCGAACACAACGACCAGTTTCAACTGGGCGTGATTCGCAGTTTCCGTTACAGTGAGTCGGCCAACCGGCTGGTCGACAAGCTGTCGGCCGAAAATCGCGTCAGCCAGGCCGGCGGTCTGGATCCGCTGTATCAGGCGCTGGTTCTTCGGCGCATCCAAGGCATGATTATCGAGCCTTTTGATTACCCTGCCATCGATGAAAAGAAAATCCGCGACGTCACCACCATCGTGGAATTCGAAGACCCCGCCGTACCTCACGGCCTCATCATGTCGAAGAAGGCACTGTCGCCGGCCGAGCGCGAAAAGTGGCGCGCCCTGGTGAACGAGATGCGCGCGGACGGCACCGTTCGGCGCATCTTCGAGAAGTATTTCAAACCTGACCTCGCCGGATCGATGGTCAATTTCAAAGCGATGCCGTGAACTGGGCACGCCTTGTCCTGCTGCCGCTACTGGTCCTGTTCGCTGCGCTCAGCGTGACATGGATGCTGTGGGATCATGAGCGGCAAGCCGCCCGTCATGAGCTGCTGTCCCAGTTCAACTTTTCGCTGGGCGACGCGGTCAGCCGCATCGAGCAGCGCATGGCCACGTATGAACTCTTGCTACGCGGCGTGCAGAGCCTCTTCGCCGCTAGCGGAGAGATTGATCGCGATCAGTTCGGCAACTACGTCGACACGCTCAATCTCGACGCCAACTTCTCCGGTATTCAGGCCATGGGCGTCATCGCGTGGGTGCCGGCGACGCAAAAGCTTGAGCACATTGCGGCCGTGCGCCGGCAAGGACTGTCCGACTACGCGATCGAGCCCAAAGGCTCGCGCGAAAACTACGCGCCCATCGTCCAGCGCGAGCCGTACATCGGCAGCAATCGCGCGGCGCCCGGTTTCGATGCGTGGGCCGATCCCGTGCGGCGGCGCGCCATGGAGCGGGCGCGTGACTCCGGCATTGCGACGCTCTCCGGGAAGGTTCGCCTCTCGGTGGACGCCGGCGGCAATGCTCGCCCCGGATTCATCATGTACCTGCCAATCTACGCACGAGGCCAGGCTCAAGATAGCGTCGCCCAACGCCGCGCGCACCTGGTCGGGTGGGTTTACACGTCGTTCCGCATGCACGATGTGATCGCCAGCCTGTACGGCGAGCAACCACCCGGCCTCACCATCGCTATCTACGACGGCGTCGGAACATCGGCCGCCGCGCTTTTGCACAAGACGCCTGAGGTGCCGGGACACCATCCGGCCGCCGACATCTCCGCCAATGAATATCTGGTCGTCGGCGGACATGACTGGACCCTGTCGATGAGCGCCCAGGACGATTTCAAGGCGCGGTTCGGCCGCAATGCTGCGCTACCGATCGCCAGCATCGGCACGTGCCTGAGTCTGCTACTCGCGCTGCTCACCTGGCTGATGATGACCGGTAGCGGGCGGGCAATGCGGCTCGCCTCGGCAATGACAAAAGAATTGCGCGAGAGCGAAGAGAAATTCCGCGCGATTGCCGACTGTACGGTCAACTGGGAAATCTGGTGGGGCCCCGACGGCAAGCCGCGGTGGATCAATTCAGCGGTGGAGGAGTACATCGGATACACCGTCGAGGAGTGCATGGCCTTGCCGGATTTTAGAGGCACCGTGGTCTGTCCGGAGGACATCCCCCGCGTTGCACCTGAGTTTCAGAAGGCGCTACTGGGTTTGCGCGGCGATGACCTCGAGTTTCGCTGCATTCGCAAGGACGGCTCGCTCATGTGGCTGTCCGCGTCGTGGGTTCCGATTACCGATTCCAAGGGCGAATTCATCGGCTTTCGTACGAGCGGTCGCGACATTACCGAGCGCAAACAAGCCGAGGCCGAACTTCGAATTGCCGCTGTCGCATTCGACTCGATGGAACCGATGATGATCACCGACGCGAGCGCCACCATTCTGCGAGTGAACTCGGCGTTCACCGAATGCACCGGCTATACGGCCGAGGAAATCGTAGGCAAGACACCGCGCGTGCTTCAGTCGGGGCGTCACGACGCCGTATTCTTTCAGGAAATGTGGGAAACCATCCGTCGTACCGGCGGATGGCAGGGGGAGATATGGGATCGCCGCAAGAACGGCGAGGTGTATCCGAAATGGCTCACGATCTCCGCAGTGATGAGCGAGGACGCAATCGTCAGTCACTATGTCGGCACGCATCACGACATTACCGAACGCAAGATCGCGGAAGAACGAATCAAGGAATTGGCCTTCTTCGATGCGCTGACCCGGTTGCCGAATCGCACCCTGCTGCTGGATCGCTTGAAGCAGGCGATCACGGCCAGCATCCGGAACGAAGCGTGTGGCGCGCTGCTGTTCATCGACCTGGACCACTTCAAGACGTTAAACGATACCTTGGGCCACGACAAAGGTGATCTACTGCTGCAGCAAGTGGCACAGCGTCTGGCAGACAGCGTACTCGAGAGCGACACCGTGGCCAGGGTGGGGGGCGACGAGTTCGTCGTGGTGCTCGGAAACCTTCCCAAGAGTCGGCAGGACGCGGCCAACCAGACGGAAGCCGTGGGCGAAAGAATCCTCGCCGTTCTGGGCAGTCCGTATCAGCTTGGCGATATCGAACACCGAAGCAGCGCGAGCATCGGCGCCACCGTGTTCAGAGGGCATCAGGCTTCGATAGACGAACTCCTGAAGCAGGCCGACCTGGCAATGTACAAATCCAAGGAAACAGGACGCAATGCCATCCGCTTCTTCGATCCGGACATGCAAACCGTTGTTGTACAGCGAGCCGCGCTGGAGGCTGGTTTGCGCAATGCAATCAAAGAGAATCAGTTCCTGCTCCACTACCAGGCGCAGGTCGATGACACCCGCATCACGGGCGCGGAAGCATTGATACGCTGGCAGCATCCCGAACGCGGAACCGTGCCGCCTGCCGAATTCATTCCGCTGGCTGAAGAAACGGGGCTGATTCTTGCGCTTGGCAGTTGGGTGCTCGAGGCCGCTTGCGCACAACTGGCGCAATGGGCAACGCGCCCGGACATGGCCCATCTCACGATTGCGGTCAACGTTAGCGCACAGCAGTTTCGCGAACTTGATTTCGTGGACAGCGTATTGACCATCATCGGTCGAACAGGTGCGAGACCCGACAGGTTGAAACTGGAGCTGACGGAAAGTGTCCTGGTCGACAACGTGCAGGGTATCATCCAGACGATGGGAGCACTGAAAGCGAAAGGCATCGTCTTTGCACTCGACGATTTTGGTACCGGATATTCGTCGCTCTCCTATCTGAAGCGTCTGCCGTTGGACCAGTTGAAAATCGACCGCTCATTCGTGCGAGATGTCCTCGTCGATTCAAACGACGCCGTGATCGCCCAGACCATCGTGGCGCTTGCGCGCAGCCTCGGCTTGGGTGTGATCGCCGAAGGGGTCGAAACTGAGGCTCAGCGGGACTTCCTCGCTGCGGCTGGATGTTACGCATATCAAGGCTACTATTTCTGCCACCCGCTGCCTGTCGAGGACTTTGAGCTGATGTTGCGCAGGCTTGAGGCGTCTCAGTACGCGGCTGAATGACCGTAAGCGCGAATTAACGCCACCGCATTGAGTTAGCGGGCGCGCAGTGGCTAGATCAGGCCGATGCCGATACGTTGCTCGGCTTCCTTGCCGAGTTGAACGGCAACAGATCGCTGATATCGACATGCGGTGCGCGCTGAGGCAGTTCGGTTAGCACGTCCAACAGATACGCATACGGCTCGACGTCGCAAGCACGACACGCGAGCATCAGGCTGTAGATGATGGCGCTGGTCTTGAACCCTGCAACGGTGTCACTGAACGCCCCCTCCCCCACTTTTCATCCACTCTCAGTGAACGCCCAGCAGATCCGCAGCCAACACCGCCTGTTCCCAGGACATGTGCTCAAACCCACAATGCATTGTGGCACCGTTTGTGCGGCTGTCCGTTTTTTGCTAGCGTGCACACAATAGCCGCTTTTGAAGAAGCGTGCGTAAATCGCGGCGCGTATGGGTGACGACCTGAACGTAAATTGTGTCGCCGCGCACCTCATAGATAACCCTGTCCTGACCGCTCAACGCTTCGCGGAAGTTCAGGCTGCCAAAATTGCCCTTGACCACTTCAAAGCGGGCAGCAGTTCACGCGTTTCCCGCAGTCGCTATGGAAACCAGCTTGCCAGCCGGTACGGGCCGCTGATAAAGATACCCTTGGGCGAAGGGCACGCCAGCCAAGAGTAACGCCTGATGCTGCCCCTCTGTCTCGACGCCTTCCGCGATGACCTGCAACCCAAAGTGCCTGGCGACTGAAACGATACCGTTGATCAGGTGGGCTCCGCCCGTATCGATCTGGTTCACGAATTGCCGGTCAATTTTCACATAGTCAAACGGAAACCGATCGAGTACGTCCAGGTTACTGTGCTGGGTGCCGAAATCGTCTATCGCGAACTTGATGCCCTTTGCCTTCAGCGCCTGGAAAACGGCTGCGGTGCGCGCGCTTTCGCTCAACAAAAAGCGTTCGGTCAATTCGAGAACGAGGCTGCTATCGGCCGGCAGCTTCTCATTCAAAGCCTCCACCTCCGCAACGAAGCCCTTCCGTTCAAGGTCCTTGGGCGCGACGTTGACCGCTATGCGAAGCGGAATTGTCGGTGGACAGAGGGTCATTTCGGCAACTGACGTGCGCAGCACGAACTGCGTTACCGCGGGCAGCAGTTCACTCGATTCGACTTCAGCCATGAAAACGGCCGGGCTAATCGCCCCCCACTTGGGGTGATGCCAGCGTAATAGCGCCTCCACTCCGACGACGCTGCGTGTTACGGTGGCAATGATCGGCTGATATACGACCTGAAACTCTCCGCGTCGCAGCGCATGACGAACTGCGCTCAGGAGAACTCGGCGCGGCGCGGACGCCACCAGGTACGCCGCCACGATCAGGGCGGCAAGCAATAGTCCGACGGCACCATAGGCTAGCCGGTACTTCAGGCGCGTGCCCGAGGTGAAGCCCTCGGACGAGGAAACCAGAACAGCGAACGGCCATGCATGCGATGTCACGCGGGTGGCGTAGGCTGCCTGAGATGCAGAAGCAGACAGGAAGCGACCATGATCATTCAAAATGCCGATCCCCGCCATTGATAGCGCTGCCGTTTCTGCGCCCAACCTG
The DNA here is from genome assembly GCF_032806925.1 of Paraburkholderia kirstenboschensis. NCBI lineage: Bacteria > Pseudomonadati > Pseudomonadota > Betaproteobacteria > Burkholderiales > Burkholderiaceae > Paraburkholderia > Paraburkholderia kirstenboschensis. Next base: position 1,278,204 of record NZ_CP136511.1, read on the forward strand.
ATGCCGTGCGCGAGGGCATCGGCCAGATAGTCGCCTTCAACCACGTACAGAACGCCGGCACCCTTGCCAGCCGGACTATACATGACAATGACGGGTTCCCCGGGCTGATACGGCGTTTGCGCAAGAAGACCTATGCTGTCGCTGCGGGCAGACGACGTCAGATAGGCTGACAACGGGCGGTCGATCGGTCCAAGCGCGGACGAACAATAAAGACGTCCGTTGAAGACGAGCGCCACGGCGCGGACATAGCGAAGGTGTGTTTCCAGTTCAGCCAGAGAACGCGCGACCTCCGCACACGGCTGGCCCGCAAGAGCGGCAAGCTCCGTTCGACGTCTCGAAACGACGCCGTCCAGAATGCGGTCGACCGATAAGAGAAGATCGTTGCCAATCAGTTGCCCGTGGTGGTTCACCGCGCGGTCGGCGTGTTGTTCGCCGAGGACGATGGCCACCAGCATCATGAGTGCACCACCACCGACCGCGAGAGCCAGCGACAGGCGCGGAGCCGCCCGACGGAAAATCGTCGCCGTGCGCACGGGTCTCGATGATCCCATATCGACGGCTTTGGTCGCGTCAGCCATTGCCCAACCTGTCCCCAGCAATGCCGCTGCGCGACCGCCCTAAAGCGGATGCGACTCTCGGTCCATACGGGGCATTGGCGACACCTGATCCAGACCGCCGGGGGTAGGGATCTACGCGGCGAATCGCACGGCGGCTCTCAGATGTACGCATCGCCGGCCTTCTCCCCGAGTACGATCTCACCCCCGTCGGCAAGCCCGCGGGCGATCTGCAATATCCTGCGCTGTTGGAACTCAACCTCCGAAAGGCGCACGGGGCCCCTCGCTTCCATGTCTTCAACAAACAGTTCGGCGGCACGCTGCGACATATTGGCCGTGAACTTCTCTCGCAGTTCAGGCGGCGCCACCTTCAGCGCGACGACGAGCGTCTGGGAATCTATCTCCTTAAGCAGCAGGCGGATCGAACGATCATCGAGTGCAGTGAGCTTCTCGAAGTTGAACATCTCGTCAACGATCTTTTGCGCCAGCTCGTCGTTATAGTCGCGGACATTGCCGATCGCTGATTCTTCATGCTGGTTAGAAAGATTGGTGATGATTTCGGCGGCCACACGCGAACCGCCCAGCGCGCGGCGTTTCAAGTTGGCATCGCCGGAAAGCAGTTCCATCAGCGACTTGTCAAGCTCGCGCAATGCCGCCGGCTGGATCCCGTCAAGCGTCGCGATGCGCAGGAGCGCATCATTGCGCGTTCGTTCGGTGAAGCTGGCAAGCACACTCGACGCCTGCTGCGGATCGAGATGCACCAGCACAGTGGCGATAATCTGGGGATGCTCATTCTTGATGAGCTCCGCAACCACAGGCGCATCCAGCCACTTCAGGCCCTCGATACCGCTGATGTCGCCACCGACCAGGATGCGATCAACGATGGCGCCGGCCTTGTCTTCGCCCAAGGCCCGGTTGAGCACCGACCGTATGTACTGATCCGCCTCGAGTGACAGACTCGTCTGCGTTTGCGCCTGCTCGATGAAGCCGCACACCGCGTCATCGATGGCACTGCGCTCGATGTTTTTCAACGCGGCCATGGCGGCGCTCACTTTCTGCACTTCTCGCGGGCTGAGGTGACGGAATGCCTCAGCCGCGCCCTCTTCGCCCAGTGCAACCAGCAGCAGCGCTGCTCTGATGACACCGTCGGTACTCATTGAAGCCACCTGCCGCCGAAAGAGCACGCAGATGTCTTCCACACCTGCGCGTCGGAGGGCAGCACACGAAGTCGTCCCTCACCTGCAACGATTGAGTCATCAATGAATGGGCAGGAAGTCATGCGCCGCCCCGTTGTGCGGCCATGCGTTGATAGATGTAAGGGTACGCGTCGCGTCCCATCCTGGCGACTTCGCGCCACATCGCAGGCGGGCACGGGTGTCCGCTCATGTGAAGTCCAACGATGTTTTCGCACATCGCCAGCAGTTGCCCAAACGCGGTGAACGCTTCCGTTTCGCAGGCGGCCTCACGCGGCGCCACCGCCCGCGCGTCGTGCGTACATTCAATGAGTGCGCGCCATTGTGAATCCACAACTTCAAGTCCGTAGCAGCCGAACTGAGCGGCCGCGCCCGAGAGGATATAGAGTTCCTTGAACGCCTTGATGATTGTCTGCGGCGCGGCGCCAAAGGCGGCATCGCGTTGCGGCCCGTCGTGCTGCATGAGCGTTGCTCCGGAAGGTTGTCGGGCGGCACCGTGCCAGGCAAACACAGGCCGGCGGCCGCGGGCGCGGCAGGCATCTGAGGCCTCGGACGGCAAGTCAGGGTCGCGGTCCCGCCTGCGAACGCATGCCGGCGATGCTCGGTCGGGCAATCTGCGTTCCCCAGGCATTGCCCGGCGCATTCTCGCCCACGCTTCAGTGCGCGCCCTGGACATGACGGTAGTCCGCAACGGTCCCCAGCAGGTCCAGGAGCGCCCCCAGGCGCTGTCGATCCCCTGCGGAAATGCCGGGCCTTTCTAGTACGTCTTCGACCTCCGACACCCAGTAGTCGCGGCGGATAAGCCAAGGGCGGCGTACCAAGGTGCGCACCGCATTTTCCAACTGCCCGATCTCATTGCGCACGATACCCATTTTGCATCTCCTGAAGTTCTGAACCGGAACTGGCGCCCTGGGCGCATCGCCACACGCCGCCACCATGGGCGAGCGTCAAGGGTCTGCGCTCCTTACAGTGTGTCCAGGAGAGCCATGGAAACAGCAAGACACCGGCGAGCACCGCGAGCCGTGCAAGCAGCCGCTCAGGCCGACTGAAGCATGGGCTACACGTCCGTGCGACACGGTCAGCAACCACGCTACACCGCGACAACGCGTCGAACCCTTTGAGTGCGACGAGGCCAGAGGACGCTGATGTACAACGTCAGCCACGGTTTCCGCGCAAACGTTAGCTTCGTCATGCGCACGGATCACGGTCGGAGTAAAGCTGTCAATGCATGTGTCGGCAATATGCGGTAATAACTTTAGCCAGGGAAAACACTAAATATTTACTTACCGCGCTGACCGCAGTACAGGATAGTCGCCCCCGATTGCCTCTTGGTGCCCCGAGAATGGTAGACGAATAATCTGAAGAAACGCTTAAGGACGTGATCACGCGCGCAGAGGGATGGCCGGCAAGCCGTAGGCCTGCCGTCGGAAGATCGAGTATCGCTGGGGAGACGAGGAATGGCGGCGATTGCCGAAGTCGGAAACCAGCAACCAACAAACCATCCATGAGCAGGCTCACGGAAAAAGAAGTCGTCGGTCTATCGGCAGTCGCGCAGCGTCTGTTTCATTGAGCATGCGATTCGTTTTGTCGCCGCTGATCATATCGCACCGCGTTAATGCGACAGAACCGGTTATACGCCCGTATAAGCAAGCTACGCTAACGGGGCATTGGCATATCCCACCGTAGAGTAGATTCGCGCTTCGGCAAAACCTACTCTTCTCGCTACGACGAACCGCTCGGCGGAACGGAGCAAGAACCGACTACCAGAAAGTTCGGGTGCTGCAGGAGAACCGAATGGCCTCGAATTCTTAAGCCATCAAGTCATTTTAGACCAGGCGGTCCATCATCTTTATCAGCCGAGCTCTTGTCGGGCGGCGGCGCATATCGCGGTTACTGCAGCGGCTGTTCAGTCGGCAACTTCATCAAGCCACGCGACTATTCTAGTTCACAGCGATGGAATGGATTCCTAAGGGATTGGAGACAAATGAAGACAGGTAGATATCGCTATATCGTCGCCTTGCTGCTGTTCGTCGCGGGTGCCATCAATTACATGGACCGCGCGGCACTCGGCGTCGTCGCGCCGATCATCAACAAGGAACTGAGCCTCTCGCCTTCGGAACTGGGCATCGTGTTCAGCAGCTTCTTCGTCGGCTATTCCATTTTTGCGTTCGTCGGCGGCCACCTGGCCGACAAATACGGACCGCGCCGCGTGTTCAGCTGGGCGATGGCCAGCTGGTCAATCTTTTGCGGCCTGACCGCGGCCGTGACCGGCTTCGGCACGCTGCTGCTCTCCCGCGCGCTGTTCGGCTTCGGCGAAGGTCCGATGAATTCGACGACGAACCGCGCGATCACCAACTGGTTTCCGCGTCACGAAACCTCGACGATGATCGGCTTCACGTTCTCCGGTCAAACCGTTGGCAGCGCGATCGCCGGGCCGATTGTCGGGCTGATTGCGCTTGGGTACGGATGGCGCACCTCATTCGTGATCATCGCTGCGCTCGGGCTCGTCTGGATCGTTGCATGGCGTTTGTTCGCGACCGACAAGCCCGCAGAGAACCGTCGCGTCGGCGCAATGGAACGCGAGATGATCGAAGCGAGCCGCAGCGCGATTCGCCCCGCAGAAGCCGGCAACGACAGCATGCCGCTGCGCAGCTACCTGATGCGTCCGAGCACGCTCGCGCTCGGCGTCGGACTGTTCGCGGTGAACTACACGCTGTTCGTGTTCATCTCGTGGATGCCGAGCTACTTCACCAACGCCCTCCATCTCGACATGAAGCAGATGAGCGCCCTGAGCGCGGTGCCGTGGGCGTGTGGCGGCATCGGCTACTTTGGCGGCGGCCTGCTAGCCGACGCTTTCTTCAAGCGCATGAAGGACAAGCTGCTCGCTCGAAAGATCTCGGCGGTGGTTCCGCTCGCGCTCTCGGGTCTGGCGATGCTCGGCGTCAGCATGGTGGATTCGACCGCGCCAGCGGTGATCCTGGTCGCGTGCGCCGTGATGTTTCTCACGGCGTCGTCGCAGGCGTGCTGGGCGACCATGCACGAGCTCGTGCCGGGGCGGCATCTCGGTGGCGTGAGCGGGTTCGTGCACCTGATGAGCAACATCTCCGGCATCGTCGGCCCGACGATGATGGGCTTTGCGGTGCAGTACCTCGGCGGCTATGGCAGCGGCTTCATGCTCGGCGCGGCTATCGATCTGATCGGCGTGCTCGCGATGATCTTCGTGATCGGCAACCGCAAGCCCGGCAATGCAGTCGAGACGAGCGGCACGGTGGCCTGACGGCCTCGGGTCTACTTGCCCAAGACGTCGGTAAGCGATCCGATGAATGCACGACGCCAGTACTTTGATGGCTATCGCAACGTTCCTGCGCGGAGCGCTGGTGTGCTCAGCAAGAACTGACTACCGCGCAAGCTCCGGCGCGGCAGGAGAACCGAATGACCCTCGAATTTTTAAGCCACCAAGTCATTTTCGACCAGGCGGTCCAGCATCTTTTTCAGCAGCGCAAGGCAGCGCTCTTGCCGCGCGGCGGCGGCGCATATCGCGGTTACTGCGGCGGCTGTCCAATCGGCAACTTCATCAGGCCACGCGACTACTCGACAGCAATGGAAGGGGTTCCCGTTCACTATGTCAGTAAGCAAAAGAACGAAATCCCCGCCTATATGGACGTGGGCGTCGCCGTGCTGAAAAGAGCGCTACTGCGTTCGAAGATCAACGTATACGACCCGCAGACGGTCTACCTGTTGAGCTGCCTGCAAAACGTACATGACGTCTTCGGCGTCTGGGAGTGGGGCGACAGGCTGCAATCGATCGCGCGCCAATTCGGCCTCAACGCCGAGCGGCTTACGAACGCTGCGTGAGCCAGCCATCCTGATACCCAGAGAGGACATTGTCACGTTGTCCAAGCGCTTGCATAACATGCCATCAGGAAAAGACAAAATCGCTCTATCACGGTCATCGCTTTGCAGCCGCCGCCATCAGTTGCGCTGCGCGCTCGTCGTGGTCCGGTATTTCAGGAAGCGCGGATCGAGCACTTCCACTGCCGGATCGGGATAGGTTTCACCTTGTCGCCACATAGTGCTGACCCTTGTCAGCACACCGATGCAGTTGCGCGTCTCGACACGTCCAGCGGCGCGGATGATGGCCATGAACCGGGCCGCCGCCGCGGCCGTCGACGCGGGCTTCGCACGTCGAATACCGCTCATAGCGAGCGGCATCGTGCCCTTGCGCTCAGCCGCCGTGAAGCGCGTTGCTCAATCCCGCATCGGAGAGCGCACAAAGCGCCACCGCCGACCAGTCATGCTCAGCCCCGAGCCCTTGCGAGCGCAACGTCAGGAACCGGTCGTGAACGAGACTTGCCAGCGGCAGCGGAACGCCAAGCGCCTCAGCGGCTGCCAGCATCAGGCGGTTATCCTTCTGGCCGAGCGGCAACGAGAAGCCAGGCGGCTGGAACTGCTGCGACGCAATGAGCGGACCGTAGATCTTGTAGGGCGGCGCGTTGAAGTTCGCGCTCGTCAGCAGCTCGACCAGACGCATCGGATCGATGCCGGCCTTGCCCGCTACTGCACAGGCTTCGCCCAGCGTTTCGATGATCACGGACAGCATGAAATTGCCGATCAGTTTCACCAGGTTGGCCTGCGAAGGATCCTCGCCGACAATGCCCACCGACTGCCCAAGCGTTTCCAGAAGCGGCACGGCAACCTTCAGGTGCTCGTGCGCGCCGGCCGCCATGATGAACAGCTTACGCGCCGCCGCGGCATCGGGCCGGCCGAACACCGGCGCGGACACGAAGGCAAGACCCGCTTCACGGTACTTCGCCGCGTGATCCTGTGCGGTAGCGACACTGATGGTGCTCATCGAGATGTGCAGCGCACCCGGCTTCAGCGTGGTGGCGATGCCCTGCTCGCCGAACGTGACCGCAGCGTGCGCGGCATCGTCGGCCACCATCGTGAACACCGCGTCGGCGCCGAGCGCCACCTGCGCGGGACTCGACGCGACGCTCGCCCCCGCTTCGCGCAACGGTTCGGCGCGTGCCGGACTCCGGTTGAATACCTGCACGTCATGCCCGGCGTCGATCAGGTTTTTCGCAATTGCGGCGCCCATCGCGCCAAGTCCTACAAATCCAATTTTCATAATGACACTCCAAATGATCCGCCGCGGGAATGCGGCGCTGTTCAGACAGCAAATTGATAGACCTGACGGCTCACGTCGAGCGTCACGTCGCCGTGTTCGCCCAACGCCGTCATCCCGTGCTCTTCGAGCTTCGCGACCAGCGTGCCGATTGACTGTGCGCCAATCCGGTAATCGCGCAAGCGGGTTCCCACCGACATGCGTTCGAAGAACACGCGGGTCGCCGTAATCGCTGCGCTGATACGCTCGTCTTCGCTGCCCTCGGTGATGTTCCAGACGCGTTCGGCGTACTGCAGCAACTTCGCGCGCTTCGACTCGCGGCGCACACTCAGCATGGCGGGCAGCACGATCGCGAGCGTCTGTGCGTGATCGATTCCGTGCAGCGCCGTGATCTCGTGGCCGAGCATGTGGGTCGCCCAGTCCTGCGGCACGCCGGCGCCGATCAGGCCGTTCAGCGCCAGCGTTGCCGTCCACATCAGGTTGGCTCGCACCGCATAGTTGTGCGGCTCGGCAAGCGCTTGCGGGCCGACTTCAGTCAGCGTGATCAGGAGGCCTTCGGCGAAACGGTCCTGTACCCTGGCGCCGACCGGATAGGTCAGATACTGCTCGACGATATGAACGAACGCATCGACGACACCGTTGGCAATTTGCCGCGGCGGCAACGAATAGGTCGTAGTCGGATCGAGCACCGAGAAGAGTGGATACGTCGCGTCGCTCGTGAAAAACAGCTTGTCGCCCTTCGCGCGGTGGCTGATGACGCTGCCATTGTTCATTTCCGAACCGGTCGCGGGGAGGGTCAGCACGCTGCCGAAGGGCACCGCATCGCGCACCGGGGCGTGCTTGGCCAGAATGTCCCATGGCTCGCCGTCAAACTTCATCGCCGCCGCGATGAACTTCGTCCCGTCAATCACCGAGCCGCCGCCCACCGCCAGCAAAAAGTCGATGTTCTTCTCACGGGCGAGTGCAACCGCTTCCATCAGCGTTTCGTAAGTGGGATTCGGCTCGATGCCGCCGAACACGTGCCACGCGCGCTCACCGAGCGCCGCCTGCACTTGCGCGAGCACACCGTTGCTCTTGATGCTCCCGCCGCCGCACGTAATCAGCACCCGCGCGTTGGGCGGGACGTGAGCGTCGAGCGCGGCAATCTGGCCTTCGCCGAAAATGATTCGTGTGGGGTTATGAAACGTAAAGTTCTGCATTGAATCTCTCTTCCTTACATTCAAATGACCGGTCGTCTTGAACCGGAACAAACGGTTACCCGTATCTAAACCAGATGCCGTTCAGACCAGCTACGACCGTTACCGCGGGGATTTGAAAAACAGATCGAACATTGGACACCCGCGAGGCTTCACCCGCGCGCAGCGCCGAACGCCTTCACGACGTTCACCCGATACGATGCACCGGTAGCCAATGCGTCGCCATTGAAGTCGTAGTGGGGGTTGTGAAGCGGAGCGCCAGGCTTCGGCCCGTCGACGCCCATCCAGACATACGCACCCGGCCTCGCCTGCGCCATGAACGTGAAGTCTTCGGAGGCCATCGACGGCTTGCAGGCCAACGTCACCTTCGCCGCGCCGACGGTCGCGCGCGCCGCCTCGAGCGCCACGTCGCTTTCGGCGGGCGCATTGATCGTTGCCGGATAGCCGCAGCGGTAAGACAGCGTCGCTTTCCCCCGCATGCGCCTGCGCTGTCAGTGTGCCGATCTCGTGCAGCAAGCTCCGTACGAGTTCCTGCACGTCGGCATCGAAGCAGCGTACGGTGCCGCGAATCACGGCGCGATCGGGCAACACGTTCCAGGCCTCACCGCCATGAATCTGCGTGACGCTCAGCACGCATGCTTCCTTCGGGGAGACGCGCCGGCTCACGATGGTCTGCAGCGCGATCGCAACATGGCTCGCGCAGACCAGCGCATCGATCCCCTCTTCCGGCATCGCGGCGTGCGAGCCTTTGCCGTCCACCAGAATCTCGAAGCTATCGAACGAGGCCATCATCGGACCACGGTCGATCGCGAAATGGCCGAGCGGCAAGCCAGGCCAGTTGTGCAGACCGAATACCGCGTTACACGGGAAACGCTCGAAAAGTCCGTCTTCGACCATGCCGCGCCCGCCGCCCGCCACCTCCTCGGCCGGCTGGAAGATCAAGTGCACCGTGCCGTGCGAATCGGTATCGCGGCTTAGCGAAGCGGCGGCGCCCAGCAGCATCGCGGTATGGCCGTCGTGACCGTACGCATGCATTTTTCCGCTGCATTGCGAACGGTGCTCCAATTCGTTGTGATCAACCCTGGGCAACGCGTCCATGTCCGCACGCAATCCGAGCGCAGGGCCACTTCCCCTTCGCAGCGTTCCGACCACACCAGTTTTGCCGACTCCCTCGGTCACTTCAAAACCGTACTCGCGCAGTAGCGATGCCACCAGCCGCGCCGTCGAGACTTCTTCGAACGCGGTCTCGGGGTGCGCATGCAGTGCACGACGCAACGTCACCATGTTGTCGAGCAATTCAGCTTCAATCATTGATTACCTCACAAGCAGACTGCAGCGCGACAAGCAACGTTGCACATTCGGCAGTCGGAAGATTCACCGCTTCTGCTGCTTCAGTCAGCAGGGCAAAACGGCACGGGCGCAAGGAACACCGATTCCTGATGCACCAGGCACGGCAGGATGCGAGGCGTGAAAGCTTGCCAATGAGGATCGGCGGCGAGCTTTGCGCGCTGCGCGGCGCGATGCGCGTAGTCGTCATAGCCCCAGCAGAACACGACCGAATTCAACGTACCCGAGTCTTTAGTCCAGCAGCCCTTGAGCCGTGCATACTGGCTAATGATCTCGAGCCCCTCGCGCTCGTAAATCTGCAGAAACTCGCCCACCTTTCCTGGCGTAATCTGGTACGTACGCATTTCCACCAGCATGATTGCCTCCTGTTGCAATTCAAACGCTCACAAAACGACGCCCACCGGGCCCACTGTCACGCGGTCCGGCAGACCTCTACTCCGCCGCGAATGAGAAGCTGCGCCGGATGCCCTCGCTCACCGGGCACCACCATCGCGACGCGACCGTCAGCCCGCGTGCCCTATCAGAAATCCAGCCAGCAAACCGAGCAGACCCGAACCTGCAGCGACCAGCCAGACCCGCAGACCGGGTGTCGGGCCGGGTTTGGACGTGGCGGTGGACGGCTTCGTCTCGCCGTGCGGCTGACGTTGCACTCCGCCGATCAGTGGCGCGTTGTCAGGCCGTGTTTGCGGCGCCGGCTCGATGTGTCGCATAGAATGCCCGGGCGCCGCCTCCATTTCGATGTGCGCCTTCAGCGCGCCGAAAAAGGCGTCAAGATTCTTGCCCGCCGCGGACTGAATCAGGCGGGACCCCACACTCATTAGCTTTCCGCCGATTTCCACATCCGCGTCGTAGGCGAGCACGGTCGTCTCGGCTTGCGGTTCGAGTTGCACGCGCGCGGTGACCTTCGCAAAGCCGACTGCGCCTGCATTGCCCGTGCCGACAATCGTGTAAGCCCTGGGTGGATCGAGATCCGATAGCTCCACATTGCTTCTGAAGGTCGCCGCCACCGGACCGACGCGAATCTGAACGGTCGACTCGAAATGCCGCTCGTCCACCCTCGCGAGCGACTCACACCCAGGCAGACAAGCCTCGAGCACGGCGGGATCGTTCAGCGCACGCCACACGGTCTCGGGTCGTGCGGGGAGAATGCATTGATCAGCTAGCTTCATCGCCCCTCTTCAGCGTTCGTAGAGTTTGAAGAGCGCTTGTGTGCCGTTACGCGTAAAGCCTTGCTCGGCGAGCTTCTGATAAAGACTGCGCACCAGATCGAGACCCGGCAACTCACGTCCCATCTGAGCGGCTTCCTCATGCGCAATCCGCATGTCCTTGATGAAATGCTCGATAAAGAAGCCCGGCGCGAAATCGCCTTTCGCGATGCGCGGCCCCAGGTTGTTCAACTGGAAGCCGCCAGCCGCGCCGCCGCCGATCGCGCTCAATACGGTCTGCGGGTCCAGTCCGGCGCTGTGCGCATAGGCGAGCCCTTCACACACGCCCAGCATCGTCGATGCGATCACGATCTGATTGCACAGCTTCGTGTGCTGACCCGCGCCCGGTCCGCCTTGCAACACGATGTTCGTGCCGAGGCAGCGTAGCATCGGCTCGACGCGCGCGAGCACGTCGGCCGCGCCGCCCACCATGATGGACAGCCGTCCCTCGCGCGCGCCGACATCGCCGCCCGAAACCGGCGCGTCCAGCATGTGCACGCCGCGAGCCGCAGCGTGCGCGGCGAGCTCTTCTGCCAGTTGGGGGCTCGAGGTCGTCATGTCGATCAACACGGCATCGCGCCGCGCGTTCACGATCAGACCGTCGTCGCCGAGGTACAGTGCGCGCACGTCGTCCGGCATGCCGACGATCGTGATGACCACGTCGGATGCTTCAGCGAGCGTCTTTGGCGTGGCGTGCCAGGATGCGCCCGCTTCGATAAGCGGCTCAGCCTTCGCACGTGTACGGTTATAGACGTGCAACGGGTAGCCGGCTGCGGCGAGCCGCGCCGCCATCGAGGCGCCCATGATGCCGAGGCCGATAAAGCCGACAGCAGGTTTGCTTGCAGACTGATTCATGTTTGTTTGATCCGGTCAGAGTTTGTCGCGCAGCAGGTCGCGCAACAGCATGGGAGTCAAAGGGTGACGGTCCGCCACCACACCGAATGGCGCTAGCGCGTCGTTCACGGCGTTGGTCAAGGCGCCGAGCGCGCCCATCACGCCGCCTTCGGCCATCCCTTTGATGCCCGCCGCCGTCGCGCGGCTAGGCGTGTGCAACGGGATGGTCTCGAAATTGGGTAATTCGGTCGAAGTGGCGATCAGGTAGTCGGCAAGCGAGCCGGTCAGGTTCTGTCCCGTTTCGTCGTAGCGCGTATGCTCGAACAACGCGCCGGACAGGCCCATCGCCACTGCGCCATGTTGCTGCCCTGTCACCAAGGTCGGATTGAGCAGCGTGCCGCAGTCTTCGGCGATCACGTAGCGCGCAAAATGGATCGCACCGGTGGCCACGTCCAGCTCGATCTCGCACCCATGCGTCGAATTCGAGTAGGTCATCGGCGGCGGATCGTAGGTCAGGTGAAACTCGAGGCCAGGCGTCAGGCCCTGCGGCAGCGAAGTAGGATCCATATAGGCACGCCGAGCCACGTCGGCGAGCGTTAAACCCGTCTCGACCCACGCGTCGCCGGTACTGCGCTCGACGCGCGCCTCGACAAGGCGCAGCGAGGCGCTATCGGGCAGTTCGAGACAACCAGCGGCAATTGCGAGCACCTTGCGGCGCGCATCGAGTGCGCACAAATAAAGCGCGCCGCCGCCCGCCGTGCCGCTCCGGGCGCCGCGGCTGCCCATCCCGTACGGCGCGATATCGGTGTGGCCCAGATGAATGTGCACGCTCGACGGATCCACACCCAGGCCTTCGGCCACCGCATTGGCCATTGCGCTTTCATAGCCCTGCCCGCTGGGGCCGAGACCCACCGACGCGTTCACGACACCACTCGGCTCGATCCGAATCCAGCTGGCCTCGTGTCCCGAGCCCGGAATGCCGGCCGATTTATAAAAGCGCGAACCATACGTCGTCGGCTCGACGACGTTGCACAAACCAAGCCCAAGATAGCGTCCGGCTGCCCGCGCCGCCTGCTGGCGCACGCGAAACGCGTCGTAATCGAAGGCCGCCAGCACCGCCTCAAAGGTCTGCGACGGCGTAATGTCGGCCAGCAATTCGCCGGTGGCCGTGCGGTACGGCAATTCCTCCGGCGTCAGCAGGTTGCGGCGGCGCACTTCGACCGTATCCAGCTTCAACTCGCGCGCAATCGCTTCCATCGTGCCTTCCATGACCCAACTGGCGATGGACATCGGCGCGCGCATGGGTGCATTGCCACATTTGTGACTGAGCACGACCTTCACGTCGAACGCGTAGTGCTGCAGCCGGTACGGTCCACTCAACACCATCGCGACGACGCGCGCGAGATAGTTCGCCGGAAAGAAGCAATACGCGCCGAAGTCTTCCCGGATCTCCAGATCGAGCGCGAGCAGCGTGCCGTGCTCATCCACCGCGGCGCGCGTGCGGCAGAAGTCTTCACGGGAATTGGCCGATGCGGTCAGATTCTCGAGACGGTCTTCGCGCCAGCGCACCGGCCGCTTCAGATGACGCGCGAGTGCAGCAACGGTCAGCTCTTCGCGGTACAAGGCGATTTTCTGACCGAACGAACCGCCGACGTCAGGCGAAATCACCGTCACCTGCGACTCGCTGAGTCCGAGCCGTTGCGCGAGCTGAGTGCGCAAAGGATGCGGCACCTGGGTTCCGATGTGGAACGTCAGGTGGTCGCGTCCGGCGTCCCAGACTGCTGCGCAACCGCGCGTTTCGATGGGCACATGGGTCTGCCGCTGCTGCTGAAAGGTCGCCTCGACTACGCGGTAAGCGTGCTGGCTCACGCTCTGCGGGTCGCCGTTCGAGTATGTCTGGTGCGACACCAGGTTGCCGGGCACCCCGGGGTCGACTTGCGCCGCATCGGCTTCAAGCGCCTGCCACATGTCGGTCACCACACGCAACGGCTCGAACTCGACCATTATCTGCTCCGCCGCGTCTTCCGCGAGATACCGGTCGGTCGCAACCACACACGCGACAAGGTCGCCTTGAAAGCGCACGATGTCGGTCGGCATCGTCGCGAACTCGACCGGCAACAAGCCCTCGACCGGCGCAGCGACACGCATCGGCGTGGTCCACTGCGCCAGCTCCCGACCGGTGACGACGGTCACGACACCAGGCATGCCGGCAGCCGCCGCGGTATCCACTGAAACGATCCGCGCATGTGCATGCGGCGAGCGCACGAAGCTCACGTGCAGGGCGCCCGCGATTTCGATATCGTCGAGATACCGACCATAGCCCGTCAGCAGACGATAGTCTTCAGTGCGCGGCACAGGCTTGTTGAGATAGCGAAACGTCGGCTCAGACATCGGCGCTCTCCCCTCGCATCCGCGCTGCCGCGCGCAGGGTCGCCCGCACGATATTCTGGTAGCCAGTGCAGCGGCACAGGTTCCCGGAAAGCGCCTCGCGCACCTCGGCCTCAGAGGGGCTTGGGTGCTCGCGCAGATAAGCCTCGAAGGTCATCACGATGCCCGGCGTGCAAAAGCCGCACTGCAGGCCATGACACTCATGCATCGCCTGCTGCAGCGGAGAGAGGCGGCCATTCTGCGCGACAGCTTCGATCGTGGTGATCTGCACTTCATCCATTTGAACGGCGTACGCAAGGCACGAGCGCGCGGGACGGCCGTCGATCAACACAGTGCATGCGCCACATACACCATGCTCGCAGCCAACGTGCGTGCCGGTCAGACGGCAGTCTTCACGAAGCACATCGGAAAGGAGCTTGCGAGGCTCGCAATGCACTTCGTGACGGGTGCCGTTCACATTGAGATAAATTGTTTTCTTTTCCATGACTCAATTGGAGGTCGTGCTGGCCGACTGCGTTGCGCGTTGCAACGCTCGCGCCGTGAGCGCCTTGACGAGATCGCGCCGGTAAGCGGCGCTGATATCCGGTTGGTCGTACGGATCGATAGCGCCAGCCACCGCGTCGGCGATTGCAGCAAGTGTCCGCGCATCGACACGAGCGCCCACGAAGCCCGCTGCGAGTTTGCCCAGCACAAGCGGGGCGTCCGCCACGCCGCCGAGGCCAATGCGCAGGCTGGAGAATCTGTTGCCGTCAAGCATGGCGGTGAGTGCGCAAGCCGCAATCGCGAAGTCTCCGTGCCGCCTGCTAAAGACTTCAAATGCGTGCCGCTCGCCCGGGCGTGCAACCGGAAAATGCACGGCTCGAATGATTTCGTCAGCGGCAAGATCGGTCGTCATCACCGCAATCAGGAACTCCGTGGCTGGCATCTCGCGGCTGCCGTCCGGTCCGGCAATCTCGATGCTCGCACCCAGCGTGCTTGCAATGAGCGGCATTTGCGCAGCAGGATCCGCATGCGCCAGGCTGCCCCCAAGCGTGCCGCGCTGGCGAATCGCATAGTGCCCAATGGTCGCGGCCGCTTCCGCGAGCAGCGGGCAAGCGGCGCGCACCGTGCCGTTGGTGGCCACCTCGTGATGGCGCGTCATCGCGCCAATGGATAACGACTCCCCCGCAAGCGTCACGCCGCTGAGTCGCGGCAATGCGTTGAGGTCGATCAGATGGGCCGGCTGCGCAAAGCGCATGTTCATCATCGGCGCGAGGCTTTGCCCTCCCGCGATGACTTTGGCGTCGAAGCCGTGCAGCGCGAGCAGCGACAGAGCGTCTTCAAGCGTGTGAGGCCGGTGATACGAAAATACCGCGGGTTTCATGTGGTCTGCGCCTTCAGGTTCACGCCACTCGCTTCATCGAAAAGGTGCAGGCGGCAGCGGTCGATCGGCGGGGTCACGCGTTCACCGACCTTGCAGGAACGCTCCTTGCCGGAACGGAAAAACATCGTCTGCCCCAGACATCGCCGGCCGATAAACTGACCGGAACCGACCGGCAGCAACGAGGCGATGTCGCCTGTCAGCGAACAATCGTTCGAGTCGCCATGCTCGTTGGTGTCCTCGGCAGGAATCCCAGCTGACACTGCACGGCCACTGCATGCTGCGAATGAAATTCGATTTGAACCCATGACCTTTCGCTTTATCCCTTTGCCGCGCCGACAGTCAGCCCAGACACGATGTAACGCTCGAACACCACGGCGACAATCACAGACGGCACGATCGCGACCACGCCGGCTGCGTTGAGGAACGAAAATCGACGTGAATCCGACGTGAACGACGCGACGATGATCGAGACGGTCTGCGACGCGGCGGTCTGCTACACATCGAGGCGAACAGGAATTCGTTCCGGCTGGTCAGGACCGTAAACATGATGACGGCGACCAGCGATGGCACTGCGAGCGGCAAAAACACCTTTAGCAAAACCTGAATCCGCGAGTAGCCGTCGACCCGAGCCGCCTTGTCGAGCTCGTCAGGTAGGGATTCGAAATAACCGGGCCACATGAAAACGCTGAACGGCACCATGATCGCCACATAAGTGACGATCAACGCCCCGACTCTGTCGAGCAGGCCCAACTGGCGCACGAACAGAAAGAACGGCACGACGAGTGCGATATCGGGAATCACGCAGGTAGCCAGCCGTCGGACACCCACAGCACGTCGATCGGCGCCTGGCCGGCGAACTTCATCACCACCGCCTCGCGGTACTGCGCGAACGGGAGGTTGTTGTGGTTGGCGTTCAGCCCCGACTCCTCCTGACTATCGACGACGTTACTCATGGCTCGCTCCGACCGTTTGCGCGGCGCTGTTCACACGTGGTAGACGCTGATACGGCCACCTCTTGAGACGCGAAGATATCGCCAAAAACTTAACTCGTCAACCGACGATATCGATTTTTGATGAAAAAATCTGCCTGCAGATACTCGCATACCCGCTGAGCACATATTCACCGCTTTACTGGGCTTTTCGCTATTTACCCGGATGAATTTAGCAGTTCAACGGCAGTGTTTTCGAATCGTCGAACGACGAGTTACCGACAAATTCTGACACCCGCCGAGCTGTGCGAGGGCAATGTGACGGGAACTCCGCGGAGATCGAGCACGCACGGAAGGCCGCCGAGGGTGGGCGCACGTGAGTCGCGTACCCGACGGAGGCGGTCAGAAAGTGATGGGCGCTGGCCCGATGAATCCGTTGAACCGCTTGTGGCTAAATGGTCGAGTGCACCCTGAGACGGCCAGTGCGCCAACGATGCTTTACTGCTGAGCCTGGGTCTACATACGTCAACTCCAGTGCGTCTCAGGCGCGTGTGCTGGCCTTGATCAGCTCGCTGGCCAGAATCACTGCATCGCTGTTAAGTGGGATGAACCCTCCGCGGATTCGGGGACGGTAGACCCGCTCGCCCTTGCTGATGTGCTCGCCAGACAAGGCGCAACGCCCCGCCCCGGGGGCGAGGCATGGCGCCCAGATTTGCTCCTCGTAGTTGCAAAGCGTCGCGTCGTGCCAGCGCAATGCGAAGAGCGAATTGGACAGTTCCTCCACGACCGTCACAGTGTAGGTGCGCATGTCACCACCGTCCGACTGACGTGAGTTGAGCGGCTCGCCAAGCGGGAGCGAGCGGACAGGTCCGGAGGATTCCGCATCGGGACTGGCGGAGAAAAAAGAGGAACGATGACTGTGGGCGTCGTCGTCCACGGGTCTCGAACCTCGGGCGCTGACATATGTCGGTCCGACCGCCTCGATCATGGATGATGGGATGGGGACAACGCAGGGAAAGCAGGCGCATAACAGGATTCACTTTCTGACCGATGTCAGAATTCGTATTGGCTTCAAGGTGCGATATCTTTTGGCTTTCTTAGCGAATAGTGAAGCAGGAGTCGAGCAACCGTAGAGGTCGAACAACTCCTGACTTGCGGCTACTGGATACATATGACGGAGAAGTCGACCGTGCGGCGATAAATGGTCCTGCCAAGCCACGGCACGAACGTGTACTCGTTATATGCGTTGCTTCCAATATGGATCCAGCTACGTAGAACATGTGACACGATGATTCCTTCGGTGACATTAAGTAGGGAACCGGTCGGGCCGCCATCCGAAAGTGCCATGTGGTCGTCGGGCCGAACCGCGCGCTTTGCGCTGCAATAACAGCGAGCGTGTCGCGATAAGAGAAGGGTAGGTTTAGCCGGAGGGCGAGTCTACTCTACGGTTGGATATGCCGATGCCGCATTAGCGTACCCGGCTTATACGGACGTATAAGCGCGGCAAGGAGAATTCACTGAGTTTGCCCCGTAAAGCGAATCTCCTGTTGACCGGGAAACGCGGGCAACCGGAGCGGCCATTTGGAAATTAACGCAGACACAGTCTTGATAACCGCTCAGCGCCAGGGGTCGGACGTTTGCTCACCGCCGCCAGGCAGTGTGACTTCGCCAGCGCCGACGCTTCCGGAGGATCGGCGCTCGGCTTGTGAGGTGGCTTATAATATTTGCAACGACCAGCGATCACGGCGTCGGGCTCGCCGCTTGTCAGCGCGGCACCGTAACCCGCGCGAATAGTCTGCAGGAGCGCTCGCGTACGACGAGGCTCAGCGATGACGGCCGTCGGGCAGACAGGGCTTGATACCAAGCGATTCGGCCTTGCGGACAAGGTCCGGCATCGAGCGCGCATTCATTTTTCGCATCACCTGCCCACGGTGGACCTTGACCGTGATCTCGCTGAGGTTCATCTCAGAGGCGATCTGCTTGTTCAGCAGACCGGACAAGACAAAGCCCATCACCTCTTTCTCGCGCGACGAAAGAGACCGGTACGAAGCGCGCAGACCAGTTAACGCTGCTTCTGCCGCGAGCCGCTCGCTGTCTAGCGCCAAGGCCTGAGCAACTGCGTCGAGCATGTCCTGATCTTTAAAGGGCTTCGCCAGGAAATCGAGCGCGCCAGCCTTCATTGCCTTCACCCCCATCTCGATGTCTCCATGACCGGTCATGAATACGACGGGAATATGCATGCCGCAATTAACGATTTCCTGGTGAAAAGCCATGCCGCTTTTTCCGCGGAGTCGCACGTCCAGGACGAGGCAACTCGGTCCCGCGGAGCGAGGAAACCGGAGAAATTCGTCCGGGGACTCGAACGTCTCGACGCGCAAGCCTACGGAGCGCATAAGCAAGTCAAGGGATCGCCGGATTCCCTCGTCGTCATCGACAACGTAGATGACGGAACCGTCAGTTGCTTCTGGTTCATCCGTCATTTGGCGGGTCGGTCTAGTAGTCATCTGGACACCTCGCGAAGCCGGAATCCGGCTGCACCCTGCTGGGATGCACCCATTTTACGCCGCCCCTATTGCGCGCGTCACTGGATCCCTGACAGCTTGCAGCAGGATTCGTTGCCAGGCGCAAATTCACCGAACTCAACCAGATTCCGTCGATCGCTTTCTGATTGACTGTCCCCTGATGGCGTCTTGTCTTGCCCTTATCAACTGCCAGTGCTCCTGCACCTCATCGGCAACCGAGTAAACTATTTGTAAATAGTTGCGGGTCACCACGTGATCACCCCGGACGAGGCCGACATTAATGCGGACCTGAGCCCAATTCCACAGCGGCTGCAACGTGCAGGTGTCGGGCCAGGTCGCCGGCAGAAAAGGGGGGACGATGATTATCGCTAATTGCCAGACCATTGATCGGATCTACACGACTGCGGGCTCCGCCCTCTACCGTGCCCGCCGCTTGAAGGATGGGATGCGGGTGCTTCTGAAACTCCTTCCTGAACACGCCGGCATGGCCGAATCCGCGCGCTTCAAACGCGAATGCCTGCTCCTTCAAACGTTGAAAATCGCTGGCGTTGCCAAACCGCTGACCCTGATCGATGACAGCGGACGCCAGGTGCTGGTTCTTGAAGACTTCTCAGGCGAATCGCTCGAGACCGTTTTGTGCCACGGCCCGCGCCTGGACCTGCCTCGCTGCCTCGCTATCGCGCATCATCTGGCCGATGCATTTGCGGGCATCATTACCGCCCACGTCATCCATCGAGATCTGCGGCCGGCCAACATTCTGGTCGCGCCAGAAACGGGCAATGTTCTGCTGGTGGATTTCAGCCTCGCGACGACCCAGGAACACACCGTCTCGCCAGAGGACGTTGTCGTATCCGTCGGCGAGTGGGCGTACATGTCGCCCGAGCAAACCGGCCGTATGAATCGGCCACTAGATTACCGGACCGATTGCTATTCGATGGGTGTGCTGCTCTATCGGATGCTCACCGGTCGACTGCCGTTCGAGGCGAGCGATCCGCTGGAATGGACACATTGCCATATCGCCCGCATGCCACCGCCGCCGTGCGACATCGCGCCCGCGGTGCCGCAACCGGTGTCGGACATCGTGATGAAACTGCTCGCCAAACTACCGGAGGATCGCTATCAAAGCATGCGTGGACTGCAATCCGATCTTGACCGGTGTCTGGCGCAATGGCGCGCCTCCGGCCGGATGGAGCCGTTCCGGCTCGGCACGGACGATCTATCGGATCGCTTCCAGATTCCACACAGACTGTACGGGCGCGATGAGGAATCACATACGCTCCTCGGTGTATTCGAACTCATGACGTCCACCGGCCGGGCGGCGCTTGCGACCGTATCCGGGTGCTCGGGCATCGGCAAGTCGGCCCTAGTCGACGCCTTGCGCAAGCCGATTGTCGCAAAACGCGGCTACTTCATTTCAGGCAAGTTCGATCAGTACCAGCGAGACATTCCGTATGCCACCCTTACTCAAGCGTTTGGCGAGTTGGTGCAGCAACTGCTGGCCGAAAGTGCTGCACGCCTCGCTGGCTGGCGGCAACAACTGCAGGCTGCGGTCGGGGTCAATGGCCAGCTCATTCTCGATGTGTTGCCGAAAGTCGAGTTGATCATCGGCACGCAAGCCCCGGTACCAGCGCTGCCGCCAACGGAGGCTCAAAACCGGTTCCGCCTGGTCTTCCGGCAGTTCGTGACAGTGTTCACGAGCAAGGCACACCCGCTAGTCCTCTTCCTGGACGACCTGCACTGGATCGACGCCGCCAGCCTGGCGCTCGTCGAGCACTTGCTCACCCGCCCAGATACCCTTTATCTGCTGCTGATCGGCGCCTATCGCGACAACGAAGTGAGCGGAGCCCATCCGCTTATGAAGAGCCTCGGTGCAATCCATCACAGCGGCACGCCCGTGGTCGATATCCAGCTCGCGCCAATGTCCGCCGCGCATCTGAACCAGTTGGTGGCCGACACGCTGCATGCGCCACCCGCGTCCTGCGAGCCGCTCACCCACCTCGTTTGCGAACGCACCGAGAGCAACCCGTTTTTCTTTATTCAGTTTCTTGGTGCGCTATACAAGGAGGGGTTGCTACGGCGTGATGCACAGATGCAGGCATGGCGTTGGGACCTCGAACAGATCAAAGCGAAAGACTTTGCCGACAACGTTGTCGACCTGATGTTGGGCAAGTTACGGCAACTGCCGATCCCGGCACAGGAAGCGCTGCAACTGGCCGCTTGCCTCGGCA
This sequence comes from Paraburkholderia kirstenboschensis, assembly GCF_032806925.1. Taxonomy (NCBI): domain Bacteria; kingdom Pseudomonadati; phylum Pseudomonadota; class Betaproteobacteria; order Burkholderiales; family Burkholderiaceae; genus Paraburkholderia; species Paraburkholderia kirstenboschensis. Next base: position 1,299,088 of record NZ_CP136511.1, read on the forward strand.
ACAAGTTCGACCTGCGGATGCTCGCGCTGGTCAGCGGCCAAGCTGAGGTTGAGCAACACCTTGCGCCTGCGGTGCGCGAAAATTTGATCTTGCGCACACGAGGCAGCGGTAAGTTCCTGCACGACCGGATCCAGCAAGCTGCTTATTCACTGATTCCCGAAGGACGCCGCAGTGGAGTACATCTGCACATTGGGCGCGTGCTCCTGTCGAGCATGACGGCCGATGAGCTCGCCGAGCATCTGTTCGATGTGGCGAACCAGTTCAACCGGGGCGCCGCACTGATCACGGCACAGGAGGAGCGCGAGCGTGTGGCTGAACTTAATCTCACCACTGGCATGCGTGCCAAGGCAGCGACGGCTTACGCATCGGCACTGGCCTACTTCACCGCCGGCCATGCACTGGTGGCAGAGGATGGTACGAACCCGCACGATGCGCTCACTTTCTCACTCGGCTTTCAGCGTGCCGAATGCGAATTCCTCAACGGCTACCTGACGACGGCGGAACAGCGACTGTCGATGCTTTCAGACTGCGCCGCGAACCTCATCGATAAGGCCGCCGTCGCGTGCCTGCGCATGGCACTTTATATGAACGCGGGACAGGCCGAACGTGCAGTTGAAGTGAGCCTCGAATATCTTCGTGCCGTTGGCGTCACGTGGTCGGCGCACCCGCGCAAGGAGGAGGTGCAACAGGAGTACGAGCGATTGTGGCAACGAATGGGCAACCGCTCCATCGAGCAGCTTCTCGATTTGCCTTCGATGACCGATCCCGTCTGCCGTGCCACCCTCGAAGTGCTAACAGCCGTCCAGCCGCCCGCCCATGCCACCGACATGAATATGTATTGTCTTGTCGCCGGCCGCATGGCGAATTTGAGCTTGGAGCATGGAAACAGCGACGGATCGGGATTCGCCTATGTCATGCTCGGCATGACCCTGGGGCCGCAATTCGGTGATTACCGGGCTGGGTTCCGGTTCGGCAAGCTCGGCGTCGATCTCGTCGAGAAGTACGGGATGGATCGCTTCAAAGCCCGGGTGTACGCGGGCTTTGGCGCCTTCATCGTTCCCTGGACGACCCACATACGTTCGGGTCGTGCCTTACTGCGGATCGCCTTTGACACGGCCAACCAAACCGGCGACCTCACGTTTTCGGGCTATTGCGGCAACAACCTGATCACCAATCTTCTAGGTGCCGGAGATCCGCTCGGCGATGTGCAGCGAGAAGCCGAAAGCGGCCTCGAGCTCGCACACAAAATGCAGTTCGCATTCGTCGCAGACGTCATGACCGCGCAACTCGGGCTGATCAAAGCACTCCGCGGCCTGACTCCCGATTTTGGCTCCTTCAACGATGCTGCGTTCGACGAAGACCAGTTCGAGCAGCATTTGGGCGCACATCCGGGGCTGGCACTCGTCACTTGCTGGTATTGGATTCGCAAGTTGCAAGCGCGTTTCCACGCAGGTGACTACGCTTGCGCCATCGCGGCGGCGTCGAATGCTGAGCGGTTGCTGTGGACGACGCCATTCTGCTTCGAGGTCGCGGAATATCACTACTACGACGCACTGGCGCGCGCAGCGCACTGCGATTCGGTACCGGCTGACGAAAGAGCCGGGCATCTGGAGGCACTGTCCATTCACCATAAGCAGCTCGAGTCGTGGCGGAACAATTGCCCCGAGAATTTCGCGGACCGAACCGCGCTGATAGCTGCGGAGATTGCCCGACTCGAGCGGCGCGACTCGGACGCCATGCGGCTGTACGAACAGGCGATTCGATCGGCACGCGAGCACGACTTCGTCCAGAACGAGGCGATCGCCTATGAGCGCGCATCGGCGTTCTACCGGACGCGTGGATTCGAGACAATTGCCGACACATATATGCGAAAGGCGCGTGACTGTTTTGCGCGTTGGGGCGCCGACGGCAAGGTCAGCCAGATCGACGCGCGTGCGCCGCAGCTGCGCGAAGATTCGGCTTCCTCGGCCGCCACCGCGTTCGGCAACGTTGCGCAACTGGATCTGCTGTCGGTCATGAAAGCGTCGCAAGCCATCTCTGGCCAGATCGTGCTGGAGGATCTCGTCGACACGCTGATGCACATCCTGCTTGAAAATGCCGGAGCGCAGACTTGCCATTTGCTGCTCGCACGCAACGAGAGCCTGGTCCTCGCTGCCGAAGCAAGCGTCGAGCAGCAGACGATCCAGGTACGGGGGCATCTGGGCCGGGCGCTGCCCGCACGGGCGTTGCCGGAATCGTCCATAGGGGAATCATTGCTGCCCGCATCCATCACCAACTACGTGCGCCGCTGCCAGGAGCGGGTATTGCTGACGGACGCGATGCAATCGAATCCATTTGCAGCAGATGACTACTTCGCCCGCCGGCGGCCGAAGTCGGTGTTGTGCCTACCGATCATGCGGCGCTCTGCGTTGATCGGTCTGCTGTATCTGGAGAACAACCTGGCCACGCATGCTTTCACGCCTGAACGCGTGACCGTGCTGGAACTGCTGGCCTCCCAGGCTGCGATCTCGCTGGAGAACGCACTGCTCTATGCCGATCTGCAGCGGGAGAACAGCGAGCGCAAGCTGGCAGAGGAAGAGTTACGTGTGCGCGAAGCACGCATCCGGCGGCTGGTCGAGTCGAACATCATCGGAGTGTTCTTCTGGAACGTGGCCGGTATCGCCACCGAAGCGAACGACGCGTTTCTTCGGATCGTCGGCTATTCGCGACAAGATCTGCTGTCCGGCCAAGTCCAATGGGCCACCATGACGCCTCCGGAATATCGCGCCGCCGACGCGCGGGCGCTTGAAGAACTACGGCAGCGCGGGAGTTCCCAGCCCTATGAGAAGGAATATCTCCGCAAGGACGGCGGTCGCATTCCGGTTCTGGTGGGTGGCGCGCTAATGGAGGGCTCTGAGGAAAACGGCGTAGCGTTCGTGCTCGACCTGACCGAACAGAAGGAGGCCGAGGCGGAACTCGCAGCGCGGCGGACCGCGGCGAATCGAGCGGATGAGCAGTTGCAAGCGTTGCAGGTGGAACTGGCTCATGCAACTCGCGTAACAACGCTTGGTGAACTGAGTGCATCCATTGCCCATGAAGTAGGCCAACCGCTCGGTGCGATCGTGACCAGTGGCGAAGCCTGCCTGCGATGGCTCGGCCACAGCAAGCCGCAGCCGGAAGAGGTGCGGGCCTGTGTGCAGCATATTATCGGCGAAGGTAGGCGCGCGAGCGAAATTGTCCGGCGTATCCGCACGCTCACCAGGAAGGCTACCCCGCGGAAGACACAGCTCCAACTCAACGATGTGATCGATGACGTTGTATCCCTGGTTCAGCGCGAACTCTTGAATCATCGGGTTTCGTTGCGCCTCGAGCTTGCCCCCGACCTCCCTCCGCTGCTCGGCGATCGGGTCCAGCTTCAGCAAGTGCTCATTAACCTGGTCATCAACGGGATCCAGGCAATGGCTGACATCGGCAACGACCCGCGTGAACTCCTGATCGAGTCGCATCGGGATAATGATGGGCACGTGGTCGTCGCTGTACAGGACTCTGGCCCGGGCATAGATCCGGAAAACGCAAGTCGGCTGTTCGACGCTTTCTTCACCACGAAGGCCGACGGAATGGGCATGGGATTGTCGATCTGCCGTTCGATCATCGAAGCCCACGGAGGACAAGTGTGGGCATCCAACAATGCCGGGCACGGAGCCATATTCCAGCTTAGCCTGCCTTGGATTGGCAGCGGCGCGTCATAAAGGGGCAAGCCGGTGCGGAAAACGGGGCGACAAATCGGGGCGGCAATCGGTAAATTTGAGAGCACGACCGAGACGCATCCAGATCGACGCTACGCTCCCGAATATTTTATACACTCGTATCATTTCCGTGCGGTGGTTTCCGAGCTACGATTGATTTGAGTCGCGTGCCGCACGATTCTGTGGGCACGTTCCGCTTCTAGTGTGTGGAGGCCCGCCGCTCGTGTCTTCTCAAATCATTTCCATCGTCGATGACGACGAGGGTGCCCGGGTGGCGACCGCAAGTCTGGTCCGTTCGCTAGGGTGGCAGACACGAGTGTTTGCATCCGCGGAAGAATTCCTGGAGTCAGGGTTGATCGACGAAACGTCGTGCCTGATTTCGGATATACGAATGCCGGGCTTGTCCGGAATCGAAATGCACGACCGCCTGCTAGCCCTCGGGTACGCTATTCCGATCATTTTTATCACGGGATTCCCGACTGCTGCCCTTGAGGCCAAAATCCAGGCCAGAGGTGCCCCCCCTTTCCTCGAGAAGCCCGTTGATGCCACCACTGTGGAGCGACTGCTCAATCTCACGCTGGGTTGACCATAGCGCGCTGCCAGTTCGTCAGAAGACTGCCGTCACGCCGGGCCGCGCAATCCTCGCCGCCACAGCTTCAGTTCCCCTCGTCGTCAGAACGACTCCTGCCCGCATGGCTTCACGCCGGCGGACATTGCCCTTTGAAAAAGAACTGCAGTGCGAAGAACACATTTCATCACCTCCAGCAATTGCGCGCGTTATACGCGGGTATGAGATTCCTATCTACATGCACCAGCTTTCGAATCGTTCGTAGAATGGTTTCGTGTGCCTCGGACCTGTACATTGTTTTCAAGGCCAATGTGCAAGTGCGATGCGCCTGACATGGTCAGTCCTGTTCATCACCAGTTCGTTCGATCAGTACGCGAACCTATATCCGGTTTCTTGACGATTGATGCTCACCATCCGTCTCGCGGCTTGGGCCGTGGACCTTCTGCGCAATCGTGGCCCATGTTGTCAGCCGGTGGTGGCCGCCGCAATTGCGGCTTATCTGAAGGGAGGAGAAGACGATGATCACCATCGTGCTTATCTACATGTCCGGCTTCCTTGCCGTCGTGGCGACAGTGCTTGTCGCGATGATCAAATCCGTAGCGCATCCAAATCGTTGAAACGAGGAAATGTCGTATCTATCCGCTGCCGTTTTCCGCTTCTGCGTGATTTGATAACGCACATTTTCGATGTTGTGGAGGTTGTCGTGGTCAACCAATCCAATCAGATAGCACTGCCTTTTTCGTTCGAACTCGACCTGTTCGCATGGACAAACGCGGTGTGCGAAAAAGCTGTCGGAGAAGGATTCATTCGCATGCCTTGGGAACCTGACGATGCGTTCATCCAGCGACTGCAGGCTTATTTCCACACTGGCCTGTCGCCTGCCGAAGCTGTGAGCGCGTGCTTCTGTCCGAACCACTAGTGCGAAACTGGCCCGAGTTCACCAGCAGGTTTCAGGTTGCAGTCATTCTGTCCGATCACGACGACCGGGAAAATCCGGTGGAACACCGTTACCAAAATCATCCAGCGCGAAGCGCATGCGATAGGTGCGCATGGATTCAAAAAACAATCTCACGCCGTTGACATTGGCGGATTCGCCGAAAGGGCCTCGGCATATATCGCGGAGCTCGCTAACACGCGCTCGCGCTGGATCCTGACCTGTTCCTTATCTTCCACGTCGCTCGGATGTGGCGCGCTTTCGACGCACATCGATACACAGTTCACCTTATCCTAAGCGGAACACCCGCTGGCGTCGGAGCACGACGGCTCGGACGCGGTCGCGGGCGGAGTGGATGGCGTTGCGAACTTCAGTTTCGAGGCGGCCCGCTGGTCGAATGAACGAAGCGCGGGAGTAGCCGCAAGATCTGTCCTGCGAACAAGTGCGACCGGTGCGAACCGAGGGGCAGTTTTCGCAGGGAGATTCAGCGTAGACGCGGATGTTCAATGTCCGCCTGCTTCTTGTCACAAGGTCATGACGGATGCTAATTCACGACCGCCTGCCTTAACGTGGCGCAATCGTTCCGACGATGGCCGTCGCACTCAGTCGATCCGTAGCGGATCACCGTCGAATTCGACAAGGCAGCCGGGGCCGCCATGAAACAGCGCTTCGCGCGCATCTTCCGCCTTGCCTATTGCCGCGATCTCCGCCGCGTGCAGTTCGGCATCATCTTCCGGCACGAATCCGAGATAGCGCACGTTGGCATTATCCCAGCGATTGCGCGCGTTATTGGATACGCCATACACGACCGCGAAGTGGAAGTCCGGATAGTCGATACAGCGGCGCGCCACCTGCACCATGTCGCGATGGCTGATCCATGTGAAGAGGTGGCGAGGTACGGTTGGCCGGTCGTCCGGGCGGAACGAGCCGATCCGGATGCACGCGACCGACATGCCGTGCTTGTCGGCGTACATCCGGCCCAGCGCCTCGCCGAACACCTTCGAGATACCGTAGCGGCTATCAGGGCGCGGCGCGACGGTGTTGTCGATCATCCGGTCGCGACGATGAAAACCCACCGCATGGTTTGAACTCGCGAACACCACGCGCTTGACGCCCGCTTGCCGCGCCGCTTCGAACACGTTGTAGCAACCCTCGATGTTCAAATCGCGGATGCGCTCCCAGCGATCCTCGTCAGGAACGCCGGCCAGATGCACGACGACGTCGACACCCTCCATGGCGGGCAGAAGATCCTCAAGCCGCGTGATGTCCGCGGTCACGATTTCCTCGCCCGCCTGGGCCTCCGTCTGTGGCGCAATATCGGCGAGGCGCAGTGCATAGTGGCCCTGGAAACCGGCGCGGAGCACACGTCCAATGTGACCGGCGGCGCCGGTAATCAGTACTCGAGTCATTGATACCCCTCTCTCTGGTTCAGGTAAATACGGTTAGTCGGTTTCGCCTTTCTGTACGGCGTAGGCGGCCAGGCGGCGATGGTGCGCGTCAAGATACGCGTCGCGCGCTGGCACCAGGTGCTCCCGGCATAACTTGACCAACGATTCCCGGTCGCCGGTTCGGAGCGCCTCGATCATCTGGTGGTGCTCGGCGCGAGCCTTCTGCAGATACTGAGGAAACACGATCGATACCGAACGGATGGCATGCGTGCGGCGTTCATACTCGCGAATCGCCTCGGTTAGAACCTGGCTTTCCGACAACGCAAAGAACGCGTGGTGAAAAGCCATGTTCGCGCGGAACACGCGCCGCAGATCGCCGGCGATAGCTGCTTCGTCGTGTTCGGCCTGAATTGCCGTCAACGCAGCGAGCGCCTCGCTGCTGACCGGAAAAACGATGCGCCTCGCCGCGTCTGCCTCCAGCAGTTCGCGTAGCGCATACAGTTCAGTGACTTCGCGCGGTGTAAACGACTTGACCAGCGCGCCCACATTCTTGCGGCGCTCCACCAGGCCGCGCCGCTCCACCTCCGCCAGCACCAGACGCGCGACGTGGCGCTTCAGGTTGAAGCGCTCGCACAGATCGTCTTCCACGAGCCGTTCGCGCGGATGCAGAACGCCCAGCACGATCTGCTCCTCGAGCTCGTCTGCCACGCTGCGCAGCGTCTCGTCGATATTGCGGTCGCGTTCGACCGTCTTCGCAGCGGGTGCATCGGCGCGTTTGGGCTTGGCAGCGTTGCTCATAGAAGGGTCCGCAAAATGATCTAAGCCGCGAGCCTATACGAAAAGATGACCTTTAACCCATGTTTCCGTTGCCGGGAACGGTCGCGGTCATCCGCGCAGCTTGCAGAAAGTCGAAGTCGCAGCCCTCGTCGGCCTGAGTGATCGTCGTCAGGAACAGCTTGCGATAACCACGCTCTTCGGGATCGACCTGGCGCGCCGGCAACGCGGCGAGACGCGCTGCAATTTCCTCGTCGCTGAGGGCAAGTTCGATAGACCGTTCTGCCACGCTCAGGCGAATCCTGTCGCCAGTTTGTACGATCGCGAGGGGACCACCGATGGCCGCTTCGGGCGTGACGTGCAGGACCACCGTACCGGACGCCGTGCCGCTCATGCGGCCGTCCGAAATGCGCACCATGTCCTTCACACCCAGGCGGCCGAGCTTGCGCGGAATCGGTATGTAGCCCGCTTCCGGCATCCCGGGCGCACCGACCGGACCGATCCGCTTGAGCACGAGTACGTCGTGCGCTTCCACGTTCAGTTCCGGATCGTCGATACGGCGCGCGAGATCCTCCGCGTCCTCGAAGACGACGGCGCGACCTTCGTGCTCCATCAGGCTGGCGCTTGCCGCCGACTGCTTGATGATCGCGCCGCCCGGCGCGAGATTGCCACGCAGCACCGCAATCCCGCCTTGCGGAAAGATCGGGCGGTCAAACGGGCGCACGACTTCTTGCGCGAAGCTCGCCGGGGCGGCATCCAGCTCCTCGCCGAGCGTACGGCCAGTCACAGTGAGCGCGTCGAGATGCAGCAGCCCTTTGATCTCACGCATGACCGTGGTCAATCCTCCGGCGCGATGCAGGTCTTCCATGTAGTGCTGTCCAGACGGCTTCAAGTCGACGAGCACCGGCGTTTCACGCGCCATCCGGTCGAGCTGCTCAAGATCGATGCGAATCCCGAGCCGGCCCGCAATTGCCGTGAGGTGAATGATGCCGTTAGTCGAGCCGCCAATTGCGAGCAGCACCCGCAACGCGTTTTCGATCGCCTTGGGCGTCAGGATCTTCGCCGGGCTGAGGTCCTGACCGATCATCGCCACGGCCTGCGCGCCGGTGCGCTCCGCAATGCGGATGCGATCGGCGGTCACGGCAGGCGCAGACGCGCCACCCGGCAGCATGATGCCCAAGGCTTCCGCGATACAGGCCATCGTGCTGGCCGTTCCCATCACCGAACAGGTGCCGACCGTTGCGACGAGCTGATTGTTGACCGCTTCGATCTCGGCTTCGTTGATCTGGTCGCCGCGGAAGCTCGCCCAGAAGCGACGGCAGTCCGTACATGCCCCAACCCGTTCACCGCGATGCGAGCCCGTGAGCATGGCACCCGTCACCAGTTGAATGGCTGGAACGCCAGCCGCCGCCGCACCCATCAACTGGGCCGGAACGGTTTTGTCGCAACCGCCGATCAGCACCACTGCATCCATCGGCTGGGCCCGGATCATCTCCTCCGTGTCCATCGACATCAGGTTGCGCAGGTACATGCTGGTCGGATGCGAAAAGCTCTCGGCAATCGAAATCGTTGGGAATTCGACGGGCAGGCCGCCCGCCAGCATCACGCCGCGCTTGACCGCCTCGATCAGCTGCGGCGCGTTGCCGTGGCACGGGTTGTAGGCACTGCCCGTGTTCGCGATCGCCACGATGGGACGCGACAGCGCGTCGTCGGTATAGCCCGCGCCCTTGATGAACGCCTTGCGCAGAAAAAGCGAGAAACCCTCGTCGCCGTAGTTCGTCAGGCCCTGCCGCAAGCCGCTTTTCTTCTCGCTCATTGTCGCTCCTAGATCTTCGATGACATTATCAATAATCTTGACGGGAATGTTACCGATACTTATAGTCTCTCCGCAAGCGATTCTTTTTTGTCGCGCTCGATGCCGCCTATCAACTCTCTCCAACAGCATTCCGCCGAGGTCTTCATGAAGCATGTCGTGGCCTATCGTTCGTTGCCTCCTGCCGTGCTGGGGCTACTTACTAAGCACTGTTCCGTCGAGCTGGTCGACGTTTCCTCCGGCGACCTCGCGCCGTTCAGGCGCGCCTTGGGCGCAGCTCATGGAATGGTCGGCAACAATCTGAAGATCACGCCTGAGATCCTGGATGCAGCGCCCTCGCTTCAGGTCGCGTCCACCATTTCGGCCGGCTTCGATGCGTTCGATGTCCCCGAACTCTCGCGACGCGGCATCGTTCTGACAACCACGCCGGAAGAAGTCACGGAAACCACTGCCGACCTCGTGTTCAGTTTGATCCTCGCGACCGCCCGGCGCATTTCCGAACTCGCTGACTGGACGCGGCGCGGCCAGTGGACGCGTACGGTCGGCGAGGCGCAGTTCGGTGTGGACGTGCATCACAAGACGCTGGGAATCGTCGGGCTTGGGCGCATTGGCAGCGCCGTCGCCAAGCGCGCCGCCCTCGGCTTCGGCATGGACGTGATCTATTCCAATCGCTCCCGCAACCCCGAAGCAGAGGAGCGCTACGGCGCCCAATGGCGGCCGCTTCCCGAACTGCTCGCGACTGCGGATTTCGTCTGCGTGCTTGTGCCGCTATCGCGCGCCACCGAGCACCTGATCGGCAGCGCCGAGCTCGGAGCCATGAAGCCGTCGGCCATTCTCATCAACTGTGCTCGCGGACAGGTCGTCGACGAAGCCGCCCTCATCGCGCATCTTCGTGAAGGCCGCATTCTCGGCGCCGGTCTCGATGTGTTCGAACGCGAACCGCTGTCGCCGGACTCGCCGCTGCTCCAGTTACCGAACGTGGTAGCGGTGCCGCATATCGGTTCCGCTACGCAACAGACGCGCGAGAACATGGCCATGCGCGCGGTGCGCAATCTCATCGATGCATTCGACGGTCAGCTCTCGTCGACCTGTGTCAATCCTGAAGCGCTCCACTTCCGCCCGTCTGCGCAACAGAGCGCCGGCTGAACGGCGCGAAACACTCTCACTTTTAATCAAAAGGAACACGCGATGACCTCAGTCACCCGGCCCCGCGGCGTCTACTCGCCCGTGGTCACGCCGTTCACAAGAGACCTCCTCCCCGACCACGACCGCTATGTCCGTCATTGCCGATGGCTTATCGAACAGGACGTCGGACTCGCTGTGTTCGGCACCAACTCGGAAGCGAATTCGCTCGCAGTCAGCGAGAAAATGAAACTGCTCGAAACCTTGGTCGGCGCAGGCATTCCGGTCGATCGCCTGATGCCGGGCACCGGCTGCTCGGCACTCACCGACACAGTCGAGCTGACACGCCATGCGCTTTCGCTGGGTGTGAACAATGTGCTGATGCTGCCGCCGTTCTACTACAAGGGCGTCACCGACGAAGGCTTGTTTCGCAGCTATGCGGAGATCATCGAGCGCGTGGGTTCCGACGCACTGCGCATTTATCTGTATCACATTCCGCCCGTGTCCCAGGTGCCGGTCAGCCTCGCGCTAATCGAGCGGCTGCTAGCTGCTTTCCCGGGCGTGATCGCCGGCGTGAAGGACAGTTCGGGCGACTGGAGCAACACCCAGGCCATGCTCGAGCGCTTTCAGCCGCATGGTTTCGACGTGTTTGCCGGCAATGAAAACTTCCTGCTGGCCACCATGCGCGCGGGGGGCGTCGGCTGTATCACGGCAACCGGAAACGTCAATCCGGCGGCTATCGTGCAGCTGTATCGTCACTGGCAAGCGGCCGACGCCGATGCCCGTCAGGCAGCACTGGACGCCACGCGTGCGGTGTTCGCCAAGTTCCCGATGATTCCTGCGCTCAAGGCAGCGATCGGCGTGTATTCGAAGGCCCCCGACTGGGGCGTCGTACGTCCTCCTCTCGTCGATCTGACGCCGGCGCAGTGCGATGCGCTCGCCACCGCACTCCGCGAAATCGGCTTCTCGATGCCGGGGGTCGATGTCACCGCCTGATGCCGTGCAGAAACCCCCGCCGGTTGCATGCGCAAACCGGCGGGGGTTTCCAGCTATTCATTGCTTCGGCTTCACGCCCAATCGTCCAGCGCGTATCCGTTCAGCGCCGCTTCATCGAAGTCGAATCCCAGGCCAGGACGAGTCGGCACAGTCACCTTGCCGTCTGCGAACGACAGCTGCGTATCCACTAGCCGGCGGAAATTCAGCACCTGATCGTCAGGGAAAAATTCGACATAGCGCGCATTGGGCGTCGACGCCACCAGATGCACGTGCAGATCGTGGAACCAGTGCGGGCACATTGTTACACCCACGGCCGCGGCCGACGCCGCAATCCTTCGCCATTCGCTGATCCCGCCGCATACCGCCGCGTCCGACTGAAGGATCATGGCCGCGCGCTTGTCGAGCAGCGCCTGATGCCGCCAGCGCCCCGCTTCTATCTCGCCGGTCGCAACGGTCACCGGCGTGCGCCGGCTCAGTTGCGCATGGCTTTCGATGTCATCCGGACTGAAGGGCTCTTCGATCCAGTACGGGTTGAACGGCTCGTACCGGCGCATGTATTCGAGCGCGGTCGGCACGTCGGACCAGGCGTTATTGGCGTCGAGCATCAGCAGCACGTCGTCGCCGATCGCTTCTCGTGCCGCCCTGATCCGCGCTTCCTCGCTGCGGGGATCGAGCCGCCCTACCTTCATCTTCACGGCGCGAAACCCCTGCGCCACATAGCCCGCCATCTCCTCGCCGAGATGCTCAGGCGTCTTGCCTTCGAGGTAGTAACCGCCGCTGGCATAGGCCGGCACGGAGGCGCTGCAGGTGCCGCCGAGATAGCGGCTCAACGGCAAGCCCGTAGCGCGTGCATTGCGGTCCCACAAGGCGATGTCGAGGATGGACAGCGCGCGCATGACCGAGCCGGCGCGGCCCTGCAGCAATGACTCGTCGTACATGGCGCTCCACGAGCCTTCGACATCGAGCGCGGAGCGCCCGCGCAACAGCGGCGCAAACAATTCGCGCACGGCATACGTGACCAGCATGCCGGCGCGATTGCCGCTGTAGCAAAAGCCGATGCCGTAGTGGTCATCGGCTGTCCTGACGCGCACGACCGTGTAGTCGCGCGCAGTGACGAGACGGGTCGAAAATGCAGTGTGTCGGTCAAGCGGCACGCGGATGGTGCGCGCCTCCACCGAAACGATCCGCGCACGTGTCTGATAGTCGGCTTGCTCGGGTTCAGCGATGACGTTTTGCATAGCAGTAGATCGACTCAAAAAGATAACGATGCTCGCGGCACCGATCGTGCGGCCGCGCGCACGGTCGCAGGCGGCTGGCTTCGCCTGCGCCGCCCTGACGGCTTGCGTGGCGGGCCGGCCGCTTATGCGGCGGTGGTAGGCGTCTCGACTGGCCCGCCTGCCGCGCGCCGGCCGATGACCAGCAGCATCGCCAGCACGCCGACCAGATCGACCGCCGCGCCGAGCATGAAGCCACTGCTGTAACCGCCCAGGTACTGGACCGCCAGACCCATCATGGTCGGACCGACGATGCCCGAAATGTTGCTCATCAGGTGAACGAAGCCGCTGACGCCCCCAAGATGCCTGCCCGGCACGAGCTCGTGCATGATGGCCCAGCACGCTTGCGACGAAGCCGTCAGGAACAGCACGGCGAACGCGACAAGCAGTACTGCGGGCGTCACGGAATCGACCATGCTGACGCCCACCAGGGCGAGACCCGACAGCGCGAGCGGCACGATCGCCGAGACCTTGCGCGCCTGCAGCTTGTTGCTCGCGCGCTTGAAATACGCGTCGGCGACGAGGCCCCCGCCGAAGTAGCCGATCCCGCCGCATGCCCATGGCACTGCGCTCAGGATGCTCATGTGCTTCATGTCCAGATGCAGCGCGTTAGTGAAATAGCTGGGCATCCACGAGATGAACACGAACAGCGTGTAGTTCACCGCGAACAGGCCGACGCCGAGCGCGAGCGTGCTCGGACGAAACAGGTAACTGCGCAGCGGCGTGTTTTCGTCACCGCTTTCTGCCGGATGTACCGCGTTGCGGCTCGCTTCGACCATCTCGCGTTCGGCCGCGCCGACCCACGCGTTTTGTGCCGGCTTGTCGGTCGCGAAGATACGCCAGGCGACGATCCACGCCAGCCCGAACGCCGCGATGATCACAAACGACGTGCGCCAGCCGTAGGCAATGGCAATCAGTCCGACCACCGGCCCAGCGATCGCGCTGCCTACCGTCTGCCCCGAAAACGTAAAGCCGACCATGGTCGCGGTTTCATGGCGGGGAAACCAGTTGGTGATGGTCCGGTTAGTCGTCGAATTCATCGGGCCTTCGCCGAAGCCGAACAGCGCCCGGAAGATCAGCAGCGAGCCGAATCCGGTCGCGGCCGCAGTCAACCCGCAGAGAACGGACCACGTCCCCATCGCCCAGGAAAAGACCCTGCGCGGTCCGTACTTGTCGGCGAGTTGCCCGCCGACGAATGCAAAGATGGAATAGCCGAAGAAGAAACTGCTGAACACCACGCCGAGTTGCGCCGGCGAAAGATTCAGCTCCTTGTTGAGGACAGGCGCGACGACGCCAAGCGCCGCGCGGTCCATGTAATTGATCGCGCCCGCGATAAACAGCAGCAAGGCGACGACGTAGCGATATTTGCCTGTCTTCATGTTGTCTCTATTCCATTTAATTAAGGATGCCGAATCATATTATCTGGCACTTCTTTCGAGTACCATGAAGGAACTACTTGTTGACAAGCCTGGCCGGAAGCTGCGTCAAGATCAGACATGCGGAGATGATCAGACACCCGGCAATCAGGAACAGGCTCGAATCAAGTGAATGCGTGACCGTCTTTAGCCATCCCACAAGCGCAGGGCTGACGAACCCTGCGAGATTGCCCGTCGAGTTGATCAAGGCAATGCCGGCGGCCGCACCGGTGCCGCCGAGAAAGGACGTGGGCAACGCCCAGAACATAGGTAAGGCCGTAATCACGCCCGAAGCGGCAAGCGTCAGACCCAGCAACGCAATATACGTATTGTTGCCCGCGTAGGCGCACATCACGAATCCCACAGCCGCCATGCATTGCGGCAACACGACGTGCCAGCGGCGTTCACGCGTGCGGTCCGCGTGGCGGCCGACCACAATCATCAGAATCAACGCGGCAAGATAAGGCACGACAGTGAGCAGGCCGATCGTGAAGGCGTCCGTGATGCCGGAACTCTTGATGATGGTTGGCTGCCAGAAGCCAACGGCATAAGAGCCCATCACGATACCGAAGAGAATCGTGCACAAGGTCCAGACTTTGAGCGACGTGAAGACCTGGCGCACGGAACCGTGGCTTTTGGTGCGTGCTTCCGCATCGATTTCCGATGCAATGAAGTCGCGCTCCTCAACCGACAGCCACTTTGCGTCCTTCACCCGGTCGTCGAGGAACCAGAAAATGACGGCTCCCAGGATCAGCGCGGGGACGGCCTCCAGAATGAACAGCCACTGCCACCCGGCAAGCCCCGCGTTCCCCGCCAGGCGCTGCATGATGAAGCCCGATATCGGACCGCCGACAATGCCCGCCACCGGATTGCCCGCCATCAGGAAAGCGATCATCTTGCCGCGCCGGTGCGATGGATACCAGTAGGTGAGATACAGCACCAGCCCCGGGAAAAAGCCCGCTTCGGCCACGCCCAGAAAGAAACGCAATATGTAAAACATCGTGGGCGTCGTGACCCACGCGGTCGCGGCCGAGAGCACGGCCCAGGTGAGCATGATCCGGGCGATCCAGCGGCGCGCGCCGAGCCGGTGCAGCAGCAGGTTGCTCGGCACCTCGAAGAAGAAATACCCGATGAAAAAGATCCCGGCGCCGAAGCCGTACATCGCCTCGCTGAAGTTCAGATCGCTGAGCATCTGGAGCTTGGCGAAGCCCACGTTGACCCGATCCAGATACGCCACCACGTAGCAGACGAACAGCAAGGGCATGAAGCGCCAGGTCACTCGCGTGTAGATGGAGTTGCTTGCCGCGCTGTCAGGTATTTGTATTGCCGGGGTCTGGGTACTCAAGGGCTGTCTCCGCTATTGGATTTGACTGGCTACAGGGCGGCGGTTTACTTATGGGTGTAAATACCCGCTCGCCCTCGCGACACGCTGAGCCACTGCTGACTCAACTCATGATGCCGATCTGCCACGGCACGAATTCGTGATCACCTAGCCCGAGCATTTCGCTCTTTGTGCGCTCGCCCGACGCGGCCGCAAGAATAGCGTTGAAGATTTTCTGGCCCGTGCTCTGAATCGACGCAACGCCATCCAGGATCCCGCCGCAGTTCAAATCCATGTCTTCGGTCAGACGGCTGTACATCGGCGTGTTGGTGGCGAGCTTCAGCGATGGCACGGGCTTGGCGCCGAACATCGAACCGCGCCCCGTAGTGAACGCAATGAGATTTGCGCCGCCTGCAATCTGACCCGTCGCGGAGACGGGGTCGAAACCGGGCGTGTCCATGAATACGAGTCCAGGCTGCTTCACCAGCTCGGCGTATCGATACACTTCCATCAGCGGACCGGTGCCGCCTTTCATCGCCGATCCAATCGACTTTTCGAAGATGTTCGCCAGTCCGCCCACCTGATTGCCAGGGCTGACCTGGCCGTTGATCTGAACGTCCCGGCCGACTGAATACTCGTCTTTCCACCAGCGGATCCGCTCAACCAGCTTTTCGCCGACTTCGCGGCTGACCGCACGCCGCGTAAGCGTATGTTCCACCCCGTAGATTTCGGGTGTTTCGGAGAGGATGGCCGTGCCGCCGTGACGGACCAGCAAGTCCATCGCCGCGCCAAGCGAAGGATTGGCGGTGATCGACGAAAAGCCGTCCGAGCCGCCGCATTGCAGACCGATCTTCAGGTGGCTGGCGGGAACCGTCGTGCGCTTCACGCGATTAGCCTCGGATAACAGCGCCTGGACCGCGGCCACGCCGGCCTCGATGGTCCGGCGGGTGCCGCCGTTCTCCTGCATGATGAACGTGTGCAGCCGCGAATCGGCCTTCAGACCTTCCTGATCCATCAGTCCGGCCAGCTGGTTACGCTCGCATCCCAGCCCGACAATCAGCGCCGCGGCGAGATTGGGATGGCGCGCATAACCCGCCATCGTCCGGCGCAGCAGCGCCATCGGCTCGCCGCTCATTTCCATGCCGCAACCGATCGAGTGCGTAAAGGCGACCACCCCGTCTACGTTCGGGTAGTCCGCTAGCCGTTCCGGCGTGAACCATTCGGCGATCTTGTGTGCGACCGTGGCCGAACAATTGACTGTCGACAGCACGCCGATGTAGTTGCGCGTAGCGACCTCGCCGTTATCTCGCACGATGCCCTGGAACGTGGCGCGCCCGGCTTCGGGCACCATCTCGACGGGCCGGTAGTCCGCGCCGAATGCATAGTCCCGGTCGAACTCGCGGAACTCGACGTTATGGCTATGGACCATCGTGCCTGGCGCAATGTCCGTCGCGGCGAAACCGATCACCACGTTGTATTTGCGAACGGCCTCGCCTTTTTTGATGGGCGTCGCCGCGATCTTGTAACCTGCGGTCACCTGGCTGCGACAAACAAAATCTTCCGACTGAACCGGCGTACCGATTGCGACGTCGATGCGCGCGATTACCACATTGTCAGCGGGATGCAACCGGATCACTGGCCCGGTTACGTTCTTGCTCGTCGTCTCTGTCATCAGGCATTGCCCTTCTAAAAATTTTGCGCCGGGCGGTCAAAAAGGTGCGGAAGCGAGTAATCGCTTTCTACATAACCGGCTACGTTTGATGCGCCGCTGCTCGAAACTCGAGAATTTCAGGCATCTTATGGCACTTCAATCGCAAGTTCAAGAGAAAGCGCTTACTCATTTGCCTTTATACTACCGTCGTGCCGCCGCATAGGCGGAAATGCCGGGCACCCGAACAGGAGATTGAGATGTGGCAACAAGCTGAGCGATACCCCGACCCCCGGGTGATTTCGCTAGACCCTTCCTTTGATAAGTACCGCGTGGCCTTTTCGGCTGTCGAACGGCTGGCCACCGGCTACCGTTGGACCGAAGGTCCAGTATGGTTCGGCGATGGCCGCTACCTGCTCTGGAGCGACATTCCAAACAACCAGATGCTGAAATGGGAGGAGGAAACGGGTGTCGTCAGCGTGTTCCGGAAACCTTCCAACTACGCGAACGGCAACACCCGCGACAGGCAGGGGCGGCTCGTGACGTGCGAGCACGGCCGCCGCGTCACACGCACCGAGTACGACGGCAGCATCACGGTCCTGCTCGATTCGTTCGAAGGCAAGCCGCTCAATTCTCCCAACGATCTGGTAGTGAAGTCGGACGGCTCGATCTGGTTCACCGATCCGCCGATGGGCATTTCCGGGCACTACGAAGGCATCAAGGCGGAGCAGGAACTCCCGCACTCCGTATATCGGATTGATGGCGTGACGGGCGAAGCGTCCGTGGTCACGCGCGACCTGAAAGGGCCGAACGGCTTGTGCTTTTCACCCGACGAGAAGCTGCTTTACATCATCGAATCGCGCGGTGTACCCAACCGGATGATTCACGTTTATGAAATGGACGCGGACGGCCGCCGAATTGGCAAAGGCCGGATGTTCTACGACGCGGGCGCCGGCACGATCGACGGAATGCGCGCGGACATCGACGGCAATTTGTGGTGCGGCTGGGGCATGGGCAATGACGAACTCGATGGCGTCATGGTCATTTCGCCACAAGGAAAGATGATCGGCAGAATCGCCCTGCCCGAGCGCTGCGCGAATTTGTGTTTTGGCGGACGTGCGCGTAACCGGCTGTTCATGGCGTCGTCGCAGTCGATTTATGCGGTGCACGTCAACACGCAGGGCGCGCTGGGCGGATAGCCCGGTTCCCCGCAAAACGTGTCCCAGCCACCGGCATGCGCCGGTGGCGACACTTCACTTCCAAACTCTGACTTGATAACCCTGACATGCAAAGCAAACCCGTATTGACCGTTGCAGAAGCTACGCGAATTCTCGAAGCCGCGCGCGCGGAAGCAGAGAGAAACCAGTGGGCAGTAACCATCGCGGTCGTGGATGACGGAGGCCATCTGCTTGCCCTGCTGCGCCTCGACGGCTGTGCGCCGATAGGCGCTTACATCGCGACCGAAAAGGCGCGTACCTCAGCGCTCGGCCGACGTGAATCGAAGCAGTACGAAGACATGATCAACGGCGGCCGGACCGCGTTCCTGAGCGCACCGCTGGCCGGCACACTGGAAGGAGGCGTGCCCGTCATGGCCGACGGGCACGTTGTGGGCGCAGTGGGCGTGTCCGGTGTCAAGCCGGATCAGGACTCGCAAGTGGCCCGAGCCGCAGCAAACAGCCTGAACGGCTGATTGATACTTGAAACTGTTGGAGCACATGATGGGTGAAATGATCGAGCGAAACGGTCTGCGTGTCGCGGCTGTTCTGAGCAAATTTGTAGACGATGAGGCGTTGAGCGGGACCGGCATAGACAGCGAAGCCTTCTGGAAAGGCTTCGATGCCCTCGTCCACGACCTCGCCCCGAAGAACCGCGCGCTGCTCGCCGAACGCGATCGTCTGCAAACGGAGCTGGACCGGTGGCACCGCGCAAATCCGGGGCCGGTGCGCGATCTGAAGGCATACCGCGGCTTTCTCGAAGGCATCGGCTATATCGTCCCGGCGAGCGCAGCCGTTCAGGCGACGACCCAGAACGTCGACGCCGAAATCGCCGGGCAAGCCGGCCCGCAACTAGTTGTACCGCTCTCGAACCAGCGCTACGCGCTCAACGCCGCGAATGCGCGCTGGGGCAGCCTGTACGACGCGCTCTACGGCACCGACGCTATCCCCGAAACGGTCGGCGCGGAGCGCACCGCTTACTTCAACCCAGTCCGCGGTGCACGCGTGATCGCGCGCGCCCGCGCGTTCCTCGATGAAGCGGCGCCGCTCGCCAACGGTTCGCACGTCGACGCCATAGCGTACCGCGTGGAATGCGGCAAGCTCGCCGTCACGCTCAAGAACGGCTCGTCGGCATTGAAGGTTCCCGCGCAGTTCATCGGCTATCAGGGCGACGCAGACTTTCCTTCCGCCGTCCTGTTGAAGCATCACGGCCTGCACTTCGAGATCCAGATCGACGCAACGGACGCCATCGGCAAGACTGACGCAGCGCGCGTGAAAGACGTGCTGATGGAAGCGGCCGTCTCGACGATTATCGATTGCGAAGACTCGGTTGCCGCCGTCGATGCCGCCGACAAGGTGCAGCTTTACCGCAACTGGACCGGCCTCGCGAAAGGCGATCTGACCGAGCAAGTCACTAAGAACGGCAAGACCTTTACGCGTCGCCTGAACGCCGATCGTAAATATACCGCGCCCGATGGCTCGACCGTGAAGCTGCATGGCCGCTCGTTGTTGTTCATCCGCAATGTCGGGCATTTGATGACGAATCCGGCGATCGTCGATCGCGACGGCCATGAGATTCCCGAAGGCATTCTGGATGCCGTGATGACATCGCTGGGCGCGATGCACGACCTGCAAAACAAGCTCAATTCGCGGACCGGATCCATTTACATCGTCAAGCCGAAGATGCACGGCCCGGCCGAAGTCGCGTTTTCCAATGAGCTGTTTGGCCGCGTGGAAGATCTTCTGCGGCTGCCGCGCCATACCATCAAGATGGGCATCATGGACGAGGAGCGCCGCACGAGCGTCAATCTGCCGGCGTGCATTGCGGCCGCATCGGCGCGCGTGGCGTTCATCAATACGGGCTTCCTCGATCGCACTGGCGACGAGATGCACAGCGCAATGGAAGCCGGTCCGATGATGCGCAAGGGGGACATGAAATCGTCGGCGTGGATCGCGGCTTACGAACGTAATAACGTGCTGGCCGGCTTGAGCGCGGGATTGCGCGGACGCGCGCAGATCGGCAAGGGCATGTGGGCGATGCCCGACCTGATGCACGCGATGCTCGAACAGAAGATCGCGCATCCGAAAGCGGGCGCGAACACGGCTTGGGTGCCGTCACCGACTGCCGCGACGCTGCACGCGCTGCACTACCATCAAGTTGACGTTCAGGCCGTGCAGCAAGAGTTGGAAAAGACTTCCTACGACAGCGTACGTGACGAACTGCTCGATGGCTTGCTGACGATTCCTGTCGTCGAAAAGGCGCAGTGGTCGGATGAGGAAATCCGCAATGAAATCGAGAACAATGCGCAAGGAATTCTGGGTTACGTAGTGCGCTGGATCGATCAGGGCGTCGGATGCTCGAAGGTGCCGGATATTAACGATATAGGTCTGATGGAAGACCGCGCGACGCTGCGCATTTCAAGCCAGCACATTGCGAACTGGCTGCATCACGGGGTGGTCTCGGAAGCGCTGGTGAACGAAACGTTCAAGCGTATGGCGAAGGTGGTGGATGCGCAGAACGCCAACGACCCGCAGTACCAGCCAATGACCGGTCACCTGGACACATCGCTCGCGTTCAAGGCGGCGAAGGCGCTGGTTTTCGAAGGGTCGACGCAGCCTGGCGGGTATACGGAGCCATTGCTGCACAAGTTCCGACTTGGCGCGAAGCGGTAGGCGTAGATCGCAGTCGAAACCGTGGGCTGATTCAGCATGCATCTCGGGCGGCCACCGTCGTCCCGGGCACCCAAGCGATCGACGACGCCAGGAGCATAGCTCCGGCGGCAGGACGCGGGCTGAGACATATCAGCCCGCCTGCGTGGCAACGTCTATCTGCGCACGCTGCTTGATCGGGAATCCTTATGGAATTTTCAGGATCTTGCCGGCAGATTTCTCACGATTCGGACTTTGACTCCATTCAAGGCCTCGCTTTCCGGCACAAACACGTATTGAAAGATATAGTCGTCTCGACGTTCAGATACCTTCACCTAACGGCGTGATAACGCCCGGTCTGCGTGCCGACTTTGTACGGGTGACAATGCTCGATGCGCTGCCGGTGCCGCGCGCGACCGATCGCGCGGGGGCGCGAATCGTCTGAACGCCAGCACAAGGTGCTGGACAACGAGGCGGGCTGCTCAGACCAGCTGACGCGGGCGCGGGAGAAGGTGATGCGCCGCTTGAAATCAGCGCGTCACTTGCAACCTCTCGCTTCGGTGCGCAGCCAGGTCCCCCTCTCTTCATGCATTGTAGTTACCACACCGACGCATGGCCAAAGCGGGCGCTACGCCAGGCCGTTGAGACCTGGAAAGCGTGACGTGCGCTCCATGCCGGAGCGCCTCGCAGCTTGAATTAGTTGTCCAGACGCCATACGATTCGGCCGCTCGTCGACCGATAATTCGTCAGTATCCGGCTAGTGTTCAAGCCCATGGGACGACCAAAGGCCGAACTGGCGTTGACTGAAGACAAGCGCACGATTGACGATGAGCGGCTGGCTCAACTGATTCACAAGACCCTGCACACAAAGCCAGCGGATGGCTCCGCACACTGGATCGTGCGCACGGTCTCCGAGCGCGGCGCGCCGTTTTTACCCGGTAACCACAGCCCGCGCCGAATGTGTGGGCGCTGTCGGGTTAAAGCGTACGCGACGCATTACCGCAGGGGCAAGCAATTGCTCAGAAAGCGGACGGATCTTGGGCTCACGTCCGGCGCATCTTCGCGAGGCAAGCATGCGTTGACACGGTTGCGCGAGGGCGGCGTGAACCGCAAGGCGGATTGCCAAGTACTAACACGTGGGCGTCTCGCAGGCGGCACACAGATTGGTGTTCGCGTTGGATAACAAATCCGTAATTCGTTTGACGCTCGCCGGTCAGCATCATTCCAGCAAAATCGCCTCATAGCGTCGTTCACCTGACGCTTCTTCGAAGCGTATCGCGAGGACCACGGCCTTCGCCAATCCCGGTATCGTCACCCATTTTTCAAGTCCATATGCGATTAATTGTGTGGAGTAAAGTCGCCGTCATATTGGGCGGGGTCATGATGCTTGCGGGCTGCGCTGCGCCTCGCGACGACTCGAATTTGAGTGCAGAGCGCAGCCCGCAGCTGCCGGAGTGGTACCCCTGTCAGAGCCTGCACGTTAAGGCGATGAACTGCCCGCCTGGATAGGGCGCCACCGGCGGCGAGGCTTCCACTTCGCGTGGACATCTCGCGGTGAAGGCGTTTTTCAGCCCCCAAGCCCGCGCTACACTCGCCGAGCCCCAAGAATCGCGTCATTGATCCAATACCGCTGGAGAAGGACATGCGTATCCTGGTCATCGAAGATGAACCGAAAACAGGTGCTTACCTGAAAAAAGGCCTGGAAGAGTCGGACTATTCCGTCGACGTCGCCAACGACGGCGCCGACGGCCTGCTGCTGGCGCAGGAGCAGGACTACGATGTGATCGTGCTCGACGTGATGCTGCCGACAATGGACGGCTGGGCCGTGCTGAAGGTGTTGCGCAACACCCGTACTACGCCCGTGCTGTTTCTCACCGCGCGCGACGATGTGAACGACCGTGTGCGCGGTCTGGAACTTGGCGGCGACGACTATCTCATCAAGCCTTTTGCATTCGTCGAATTGCTGGCGCGCGTGCGTACGCTCGCACGGCGCGGTCCGCCGCGAGAAAGCGAGTTGCTCAAAGCGGGCGACCTCGAAATTGACGTGAACCGGCGACGCGTCAAACGCGGTGCGACACGCATCGATCTAACACCGCGCGAATTCTCGCTATTACAGCTGCTCGCGCGCCGTCAAGGTGAAGTCTTGAGCCGCACGCAGATCGCGTCGTATGTGTGGGACATGAACTTCGACAGCGACACGAACGTGGTCGAAGTCGCGATCCGCCGGTTGCGCGCAAAAATTGACGACGGCTTTCCAGTCAAGTTGATTCAAACCGTGCGCGGCGTCGGCTACGTAATCGAAGCCAAAGAGGCCGACTGATGGCCCGGCGCTCGCTGACTGCCACGCTTGCACTCGCGTTCGCAGGAACGACTGTGCTGGTGTTCGTGGTCGTCAGCAGCGTGCTGTACTATGCGCTCGACCGCCAGGTGAAGCAGCAGGACGACCTCGACATCGTGCTCATCGCACGGCATGCGCGCCGCCTCGCGCAGGAATTCGGCACGCTTGAGGAGTTGCGCGGTCATTCCGACCGCCTGACAGGCCAGGTGCTCGGCAACAGCGCTTTGTCGATGGAAGTACGCGATGCTCAACGCAACGTGCTGTTCCAACACAACGCGGCAGGCATCGCCGACCCGGCAACGCCGTCGCCCGCACTGACGAACCCCCTCGGTGCGTCGCATCGCATCACCCAGAGCGACATCGGGGAATGGCACGCCGCGCAAGGCGCGCCGGTGCGCGGGCTCGCCACCTATGCCGTGCTGCGCGACGGAACGCTCGTCGCGGTGATCGTCGCCCGCAACATGACGGACCGGTGGCGTTTGCTCGACTGGTATCGCGATCGCCTGTACGCCGCGTGTTTTGCCGGCATGCTGCTGGCGTTCATGCTGAGTTGGATGTTGCTGCGCGAATCGCTGCGGCCGTTGCGCGTAATGGCGCACAGCGCGGCGACGATCACCGTCGACAGGCTGGACACCCGTATCGAAGTGGATAACGCGCCGAGCGAGTTGATCACGCTGGTGGTCTCGCTGAATGCGATGTTGAACCGCCTGGACGGTGGCTTTCAGCGAATGTCGCAATATACGGCCGACCTCGCGCACGATATGCGCACGCCGCTCGGTAACTTGCGCGGATCGACGGAGGTGGCGCTCTCGCGGCCGCGTTCAGCCGACGAATATCAGTCGGTGCTCGCGTCGAACCTGGAAGAGTGCGACCGCATGTCGCGCATGATCGAAAACGTGCTGTTTCTCGCGCGCGCCGAACACCCGCAGTTCGTCAGGACGCTGACAGAGGTCGACGCTGCCAGAGAGCTAAAGCGCATCGCCGACTACTTCGAAGGCGTTGCCGACGATGCAGGTGTGCAGATCCGCGTGGCGGGCGGCGGGGAACTGCACGCCGACGTCGAACTGTTCCGCCGCGCAGTTAATAACCTGCTCGCGAACGCGATCCGCTACACGCCGCAAGGCGGCGCCATCACCCTCAGCGCGCAGACGCCGGCCGCTGCCGCCGACACGTTGCGTGTGACCGTGGCGAACGAGGGCGGGCAGATCGATCCCTCACTGCTCGAAAGGGTTTTCGATCGCTTCTATCGCGTCGACCCGTCGCGCAAGAACGAACCGAATTCGACCGGCACGACGGGGCTGGGCCTCGCTATCGTGCGCACCATCATGGAATTGCACGGCGGCAGCGCGCATGCGGAAAGCGATACGACCAGCACGCGTTTCATTCTGACGTTTGCGAAGCGCCAGGAGCGGCGCAGCGCACCGGGGGCGATAAGCGAAGAAGAGAAGATTGCTCGAAACATCGGTACTTCCTATCGATGACAGCGCTATGAGCCTTGTTTCGCTGACGCAATCTGCACGGTCTCCCCGGCGCTCGGTAAATCCCACCACTGATACACCATTCAGCGATTGCGACTCGATGTGCTCGATGTCGTCGACGGCGGAAGTCAATGCGCGCTCATAGCTCCGCGTGATCCGGTTCGCCATATCCTGCGCGGAAAAGCCGTTATATGTCCAGACGATGCTGACTACCGGAATGTTGATGTTCGGAAAGATGTCGGTCGGTGTACGCAGAATCGAAAAGCGGGCCGACGATGCATATCAGCAAAGCGAGCACTACGAACGTGTACAGGCGGCGCACGGCGAGCCTGACAATCCACATACCGAATTCCTGATAGAGAGGCAAGGAAGTGCCAAATGCAAGCCGCGCGGTCGTGCCGCGCGGCATGGTTCGGGCCTGTCGGGAGCATGGAAAAAGTGTGTGCTTGCCGGTTCCAGTCCCGGACATTACAAGTCTGCTATCACGACAGACGACGCTCGTCGTGTGCCGAACGGCCGCCGTATAGAGATAACAGAACCGTAATTCGCTGGTCAGAGTCGAGACAGGTCAAATCGCCAGAATAGAGCACGTGGACACATCCACCTTTATATAAATCTTCTGGAGAGACCCCATGAAATTGCTGACCTCTATTGCAGTCACTGCACTTGGCCTGGTTTTCGGCGCCAACGCCTTCGCGCAAACCACCGCCCCCGAGCTCACGCGCGCCGAAGTACGTGCGCAACTGGCGCAGGCGGAGGCCGATGGACTCGTGCCGACGCACAAGAACGACTATCCGCCTTCCGCTACGACCATCGCCCGTAATCAGGAGATTTACGCGATCCAGCACAAGAACAGCCCCAGCCGTGCGATGGCGTCCGCCGCGACTCCGGCCGACTCAGGCGGGACGTCCGAGTGATGCATACGAAGGCGGCGGCGCCCGCGCGCATGAACGGTTTTCTTCATGTGCGCGAGCGCGGGATGCCGCATATGGGCTAGGCTCCCGGTGGCCGTAACGGCGTCAGAATTGATGTCAATCGCGACACGCGCGATGACCTGGTTTGCCGTCGGTCACGGTGCATCGGCACCTTCGCGTTCACTTCAAAATCGCCGAACGTCACGCTGCTAGCGGTATTTTTCAAATTGCAACATAGGCCGATACGATTGCATCATTAAGTGTTGCGTTGCTGTACACGAAGCCGAGTACTATCGAGCCGATCGTGTAGTTCATGCCTGCTCCCCTCACCCGCTCGCGGCCCGCGATGGGCAGGCCTTCGCTCGTGACATCATTGAGCAGATCGCGGACGAGCGGACGATCGCCATGATTGACGCACTCGGAACACGGCGAAATGCGTTTCCGCGCTTGCATGAGCATCTCGGCAGCTTCAGTCACAAGATCACCCGGTGAACGAAGCTCAGCGCTCGGTAACGGACAGATACGCGGCGACCTGCTCGATCTGGGTGTCGTCAAGCGTAGCCGCTACGGCGGTCATCGTTCCTGGCTTCACGGGAGCGGCTTTTGCGCGCGCCTGGAATTCGTGCAAGCGGGCAATGGTAAAAGCAGCCGGCTCACCCGCGATACTCGGGAAACGGACGCCATTGCCTTTGCCACCGGCGGCATGGCAACTGAAACATGCCTGAACGCTCCTGCCCGCCCCGGTTTCCGCGAGTTGCTTGCCGGCCATGACGAGCGTCGGCAATGGCGGCGGTGAAGCTTGGACAAGCGGCGGATGTTGATTCGAGAAGAACACTGCGAGCGCGTGCATGTCGCTATTCGAGAGAGTCTGTGCCACGGCCTGCATGGGGGCGCTTGCCCGGGTGCCGGCCTTGAACATCGAAAGCGCGTGTGCAAGGTAATCCGGATTGTTCCCTGCCAACCGCGGCACACCCGCTTCACTCCCAGCACCCAGCGCACCATGACATGCCACGCACGTCGTAATGGATGGCCCCTTTGCAGACGCGCTCGCGTCCGTGGTTGCACCGTTGCTCTGCGCAAAGCACATACTCGCGAACGCACCGAGTGAGGCGATGAGACCCGCTTGTGCCCCGCGCGAAACGAGATGTCGAAGGTACGAATCCGCCGTCACGCTCTTCGCACCTTTGCCGTGAAACCTGTCGTTCGAATTGCAGGAATTGAATCGCTTGATGAACTGAAGCATCGAGGTTTTCCACCTGAGAACAATGAGATCTGCACAGTCTGTCGATAAGCAATTGCGAGGTGAATTAGGTTCTATCGATGAAGCTCATTGACGGTGGCTATGAATCCTTCCGGATTGGCCATGCGTAAGGGCCTGTGCCTTCGCAGTGGCGATCGACAGATATGTCAGATAACGAATTTGTAATGGGACGGCAACGTTGTGGTTATCTGGCGCGGCGGAACGGCGGCCGTCTCACCACGACCCCTAAGCCGCTACATTCACCTTCCGCCCAAACGTCCGCCCGCTGGCCTGAGCCGCCGGTATCAGGCGCGTTCGACTGGGCGCACTTGCATCCGTTCGAATCAGGGAATAACTGACGCATCCCCGCAGTCTTGCAGGTAGGACAGACACGAAATGGGTGATCAAATGAACATCGTCGATATGGCCCGGGCATCGGGATTGGTCGTCATCCTCGACGGCAGAATCGGCCGCGAAGAATACCAGAGCGTATGCGGTTCGGTATCGGCATTGCAGCGATTCGCCGAAGCGGTACGTCAGGGCGCGGCGAGTCAGCGCAAATCCGCTGCGCTGCGGTCGCCTGCGGCTGATCTGTGTGGACAGTTACGCCGCAGCTCTGTTGGAGATGCGGGAATATCTGGCGGCCGGGCGGCGTTTGCGCGTCGCGTGTCGCACAACGCGCGACGGACGCTGGCATGACGGTGCAGATGCAGGCCGTTGCGCGTCGGTTGCAACTCGGGTCTGGCGTGGTGTTGCTGGTCTATCTCCTTCTCCATCTGATCAATCACGCCCTCGGGATCTGGTCACTCGAACTTGCCGGACGCGGTCTTGTCTTAGCGCTATGGCTCTGGCGTAGCGCACCTGGAACGATCGCGCTTTACGGTGCGGCTGCGCTCCATTTTGCGCTGGCCGTGCGCACGATATACGGGCGTCGTCACTGGGCCTTACCGCTGGCTGACTGGGTTCGCCTGTGGGCAGGACTCAGCCTGCCGCTGCTGCTTATCCGCCATGCCGTGACGACCCGCCTCGCGTCCTCGCTCTATGGCTTCGAGCCTGACTACGAGCGCGTCGTTATCCTCCTGCTAACGAGTGGTACGCAGGGTTTGCAGCTTGCCCTACTCGCGCCCGGATGGATACACGGGTGCCTCGGAATATGGTTTCGATTGCGTCACCTCCCGCTGGCGCGCCGTATGAAGCCCGCGCTGTTGGCATTGGTGACCCTGCTGCCATTGCTGTCCGCGGCAGGCTTTATCCGGATGATGCGAGCTGTCGAGGCTCAAGGCGCAGTGCTTGCGGCGCCCGATCCTAAACTCGTTGCGCATCAGCTCGCGTTGAATATCTGGCGTCACGATCTCGTAACCTTCTACTTGTCTCTAATCGTCAGCGCGTTCGTCGCAGGCCAGTTGCGCAATGGGCTTGAACGGCGGAGACCGCGGAAGAGTCCGCTGAATCCGTGACACGGCTACGACCCTGTGCGAGATCGCCGCTGTTTGTTCAAAGATGAAACTGGCTTCGCGTGGTGCTCTTTTGTGCAAAGTTCGGGAATATCCGACAGGAAATCCGGCCATCGACGCGACGGGCGCCGCACGGCTCTCGATGCCGCTCCTACTCGGAACGCATGGGCAGTCCGGCGTCGCGTCGCTTGCAGAACTGCTCGACCCGGAGCCTGCGGCGGCGCTGCCCCTAGCCGTCAATATCGCTTGAGCGACAGCACGTCGAACGTGCGGCGGATCGTTTCCGCCGATTTCTCGTAGTCCGATAGCGCCAGGCACGCAATCAGCACGTCGATGATTGCCAGTTGTGCGAGACGGCTCGTCATGGCCTCCGTGCGAAATTTGGTCTCGCGCGCCATCGTGAACAGCACGATATCGGCAAAGGCCTGAATCGGCGAACGCCCGAAGTTCGTGAGGCAGATGGTGCGCGCGCCGGCTTCCTTGGCGAGACGCGTTGCCATCACTGTTTCGTGTGTGCTGCCCGAGTGGGAGATGGTGAGCGTCGCCACGGTGGGGTCGCAAAGCGACGCGCTGATGACCTGGATGTGCGGGTCGATCACCGCGCGTACGTCCAGCCCGATACGCAGCATGCGGTAGTGCGCATCTTCAGCGATCGACGCCGCGCTGCCCACGCCGTAGATTTCAATGCGGCGGGCGTTGCGCATCACCTCGACCGCCCGCTGCAGTTGGCCCACGTCAAGTGTGGATTGGGTTTCATGCAGGGCCTGCACGTTCGAACTGAAGATCTTCGAAATTACCGCCGCCGCGTTGTCGCTGGGCTCGAGATCTTCGTGAATCAACTGAACCGGGCGCACGATTTCCTGTGCGAGCACGATCTTGAGCTGTTGAAAACCGGTGGCGCCGATCGCCTTGCACAGGCCCACTACGCTGCCTTCGCTGGCACCTACACGCTCGGCGACATCGCTGACTGACATGTGCACCACTTCCTGCGCGTGCTGGCGGATGAAGCTGGCGATGCGCTGGCCGGTGGCGCCGAAGGTCGGATAAAGCTGCTCGATGCGCGACAGGATCGCCGACAACGAGTTCGGCTGGGCGGGCGCCCCGGCCGCGGCCCCAGCACTCGGCGCGCCCTTCTTTGCGGGTTTCATCAAAGCTCCTGTGAGAGAATTCGTCGAGCCGCTGGCACGTCGCGCGAGGCGCGGCTCGGGCCATGCAGTGCGCGATACGCAACCGGGCCCAACAGGGTAGCGGCAAGGATAGCGTCACTTCCGGGCGTGATGAAAGCGATGCGCATCAAAAGGCGAGGCAAAATCCGCCGCATTGATAACGACCAGTTGGATGAAGTTTGTGATCTCCACGATCCCGCGTGCCGGCGGAAGCCGAAGGCCGCCTCCGCCGGCCGGGGCCATCAGCTCAAGTGAAGCGCCATCGCCGGATCGGTGACAGTTGGCTTGCCCGTTTCCAGACGACCCGAAAAGCGGCGCATGAAGTTGTCGCCCGTTACGGTGAAGTCGTACCAGTTGCCACTGCCCGAGAGGTCCCAGTGCAGCATGCCGACATCGCGGGCACGAACATTCATCTGCCAAGGGCCATCGGTGCGGTACGCGTTGGACTGCACCGTCACCGTGCCGGGCGCGGTCCCGGTGTTGTGCAACTTCACGTAGATCTGACCGGCGTCCGTGTCATAGCAGACCTGCACTTCTGGCCTGAAGGTCGCGGCACGGGCGGCCACAGCATTGCCCGCGAAGGTGCGCACGAAACCGTTCGGGCCGTAGACCCAAAGCTCGTATCTGCCGAGGTCGTTCTTTAGCGTGTCGTCCCAGTAGTCCTCGAGCGTCTTGCCGGCTTCGACCGTGTACCGGCGCGGGATGCGGTCCAGGTGATTCTTGTCGTAGACATGGAACACCGCTCCTTGCTTACCCGTGTTGCTGAACATCAGCTTGACGAGACCGGAGCCTTCGACGCGTGCGCTGGTATGCAGTTCATAGGGCAACGCGCGCGAAAAGCGCGTGCCCGGCTCCTGGAACAGCGGCTGCGGCGTGGCGGGCGGCGCTGCGATGGGCAGTGAGGCCTGGGCGGCAAGCACGGTCTGGTAGTTGCTCGTATCCGGCAGTTTAGGAAAGACCGGATCGTTCGGCGAAACAAAGTTGAAACACGACGTAAGATCGCCGCAGACCGCGCGGTGCCACGGACTGACCGAGTCGACAGTGATATCGAAGCGCTTCTCTAAAAACAGGCTCATCGACGTGTGATCGAAAACCTGCGAGTCGACCCATCCGCCCTTGCTCCACGGCGAGATTACGTACATCGGCACCCGCGCGCTGAGACCCCACGGCCGCAGGTTACCGCTGATGGTGTCATTGGGGTTCAGGTACTTTCTCGCCGGATCGGAGAAGTACTCACCGTCCAGCGGCAACGTGGCCTTGCCTGCCAGTGTGCCGTCCACGTTGTACGACGGTGGCGCTGGCGGCGCCACATGGTCGAACAGGCCGTCGTTCTCGTCGTAGGTCAGGAAGAATGCGGTCTGGGCCCAGACATCTGGATTGGCGGTGACCGCGTCGAGCACTTCGGCCGTGAAGTTCGCACCGATCGCTGGATTGCTGTTACCGGAGTGCTCCGAGTTGGCTGCCGTGCACAAGATCCACGACACTTCGGGCAACTTGTTGCTCATCACATCGCTTTTCAGGTCCGCAATCGAGTAGTCCGTCAGGCCCTTCACGTACAGCGGATCGCCGGGCTTGGCGGTGCGGAAGTCTTCGAAAGCCAGGCCGCCGTGCATAGCCCCGGTCCAGTTGTCGTTGGTGTCCTGGTAGATTTTCCAGCTCACGCCGGCCTTCTCGAGCACTGATGGCAGGGAAAGCCAGGTGAGTGCGTTGTCCGGATAAGTATAGCCCGGCGTCGGCATGGTGCCGGTGATCCAGCAACGATCGTTGTTGGGTTCCGAGGTTCGGTCGTCGCTGTTGATGCCCTTTTTCGCCAGCTTCGGGTCGAAGCCCGAGCCCGAGAAAAAAACCACGCGGTTCGGGTCCGTGCCGCTCGTGGTCGAGCAGTAGTAGTTGTCACAGATCGTGAACGCTTCGGCCAGCGCGAAATGGAACGGGATGTCGCTGCGGGCAAGATAGCCCATCGTGTACTGCGTCTTGTAAACGGGCCAATGACCTGACTTGCCCTGATTCCAGGCGGCCTGCATGTCAGAAAAGCTGTGCGGCGTGCTGGGCGATTGCAGCGCCTTAACCTTGGTCATATCCATGTGATACGGCGGAATCTCCTTGCCGCTTGCGTCCTGCTGGTACCACACATCCTTGCCGCTCTCGAGTGGAATCGGGAAGCGGTCTCCGTAGCCTCGTACGCCCTTCAGCGTGCCGAAGTAATGATCGAAGCCACGGTTTTCCAGCATCAGGATGACGATGTGCTTGATGTCCTTAATGGTGCCGGTGTCTACCGCAGCTTGAACAGAGAGCGCACGGGCGATGCTGGGCGGCAGCATGCCCAGCGCGAGGGCGGCGCCTGCCGACTTGGCGGCACCGCTGAGGAAACTGCGTCGATTGAATTGTTTCATGGTCGTGACTATGTGGGGATTGAGCGCGGGGCTACACTTCGCGGCCTCAGGGCGCGCAACTCAGCTTGGCGCGGGACGGGGCGGCCGACGCCTGAACGCCTGAAGCGGAGTTGTCGGCGCCTTGCGGGTTCGTCGAAGACCCGCCGCAGGCTGCTAGGGACAGGCTAAGAAGGATGCAGGCCGCCGCAGCACGGCCGTACAACAGGAATTGGGTCATTGGCGGGATCTCATGGGCTGGTCGATAATTAGTAAACCTGATTACTGCGGAAGTTGTCCGATCTACGAGGTGATCTGGTCTAGTCCAACACCGCGATAAAGCTGGAAATCAGTGGGTACCGGCACAGAGAATAAAAACTAAGTGTGTCAGCAGAATGAAGACAGTTCATTTGCGAGCAATGTTCTTGCTGAACAAACTGCATTTTCTTGCTGTCTATCTCGGCGTTGCTAGCGGCCGCTGGCCACGACACTGTTCATTCCGTTTGCACCCGCCGCTGGGATGCCACTGCTGATGCACCGCCGCGGTCGGGGCTCGCGCGGGCCCTGTCGACTTGCTGACAGTCAAACTGGGCAGCCTCGCGGGACTTGTCGTTCAGAAACCAGCCGGCGTAGCGATGAGGTTGCCGCTCCCGCCCTACGAGCCGGTTGCGCTTGCGGAATGTCTCCTCGCGCGCCTCCGTTTTATATTTCGCATAACCGACTTACATTGCGTTGTGAGGTCGTAGACTCACTCGACCAGATTTGGTGAGGTGTAGAAACGCTCGTCCGAAAGGGCGTTGTTCACGCGATTGGCACAACTAGGGATTACGGCTCGAATGCCCGTCTATTGCAAACGTTGCAGGATCGCGCTCGAATCGGAGGCCTTGTGGGCAGCCAGACTGTCTTGGCAGGCTTGAGTTCGTCGAGCAAAGGCGGCGCTATGGCGCTGTCGCCAACCCGGCCGCCGATCCGATTACGCAACTATCAAGCGCAATTAATTCGATATACCGAACAATGTAAATTGCGTTTAATAATAATTAAAGACTACATTGCCCGTAAACTCGTATCTTTTCGGGTCGCCCGTCGGCGACAACCATCACTCTCAGACCGCGGGCCCCGAAGGTCCGGTTCTTTTGCAGGACTCTCATCTCATCGAGAAACTGCAGCGCTTCGACCGGGAGCGCATACCCGAGCGCGTCGTGCATGCGCGTGGCACGGGTATCTTTGGCGAGTTCGTGCCGACCACAGACATCGGCTCCCTGACCACTGCCCAGGTGGTCACGCCTGGATCGAAGACCCGGTCTTCGTTCGATTCTCGACGGTGATGGACTATCGCGGTTCTCCCGAGCAGGCACGAGACCCGCGCGGTTTCGCTATCAGGTTCTACACGCAGCAAGGGAACTGGGACATGGTCGGCATCAACTGGCCGATCTTCTTCATTCGGGACGCCATCAAGTTTCCTGACTTCGTGCATGCGAACAAACCATCGGCAGTAACGGGTGTGCAGGATCCGAATCTGGCGTTCGACTTTTTCGCCCATTCGCCCGAAGCGACCAACATGCTCACGCACCTCTACACGGACGAGGGCATGCCGGTTTCGTATCGCCACATGGACGGCTACGGTGTGTGCGCCTTCAAGTTCGTCAACGCGAAAGGCGAAGTTCACTACGTGAAGTTTCACTGGAAGAGCCGTCAAGGTATCCAAAGCATTCGCCCCCAGGATATCTCGCATTCGGCCTTTACCTCTGTGCTCGTCACGCCCGCTTCAACAGCGCACTATCAACCGGCAACGCCCGAATCCGCGTGCCCGTCGCATTGAAGATCGCGTTGCAGATCGCCGCCGTTGTCGGCGGCACACCCGGTTCGCCAACTCCGCCGGGCGGCGCGGCGCTCGGCACGATATAGACGTGGGTTTCCGGCACGGAGTCGATGCGGGCGACCCGATAGTCGGTGAAGTTCGACTGCTCGGCCGCCCCCTGACTGAACGTCAGTTCGCTGTATAGGGCATTGCCGAGAGCCATGACCACCGCGCCTTCGAACTGCGCGATCACGCGGTCGGGATTGACAATACGTCCGCAGTCGACCGCCAGATCGACACGCGTCACCCGCACCGAGCCATCCTCGGCCACCTCCACCTGCGCGACCGCGGCAACGTACGTCAGAAAGCTGCGATGGACAGCGATCCCACGCCCGTGGCGAGCGGGCAACGGCGCGGTCCAATTCGAACGCACCGCCGCCGCGCGGACCACTGCGACATAGCGCGCGGTATCGATTGGATACTCGTCGATCGACGCGCCGTAGTTCGGATAATCGACCCCCAGCGCATGCAGATCGACATGGCGCGGACTGCCCAGCAGCGTGAGCAGATGCTGCACCGGATCCTGTCGCGCCGCAGCGGCGAGTTCGTCGACGAAAGAGCCCAGTGCGAAGCCGTGCGGAATGTTGTACACCGAGCGATACCAGCCGATACGTGTATGCGCCGGCGCCGCTCCGTTCTCGCACTGCACATTGGCGACTTCATATGGCATGTCGGTCACGCCCTGACCGAGCTCGCCCGCCGAACCATAAATCACGTTCGGCGTGAACGTCGAACCGATGGACGGAAACACGCTCCGGTGCAGCCACGCAATCGTCTTGCCATGCGCATCGAGGCCGCCTTCCATGTGCTGCGCGCATACAGCATGGAAATAGTCGTTACGTATGTCGTCCTCGCGTGTCCACGTCAGCTTGACGGGCGCACCGACTTCGCGCGCCAGGTACGCGGCTTCGGCCACGTAGTCCGGCTTCGACTTGCGGCCGAAGCCGCCGCCGAGCAACGTCACATTGATTGTCACGGCCTGTTCCGGCACGCC
Organism: Paraburkholderia kirstenboschensis; assembly: GCF_032806925.1. Taxonomy (NCBI): domain Bacteria; kingdom Pseudomonadati; phylum Pseudomonadota; class Betaproteobacteria; order Burkholderiales; family Burkholderiaceae; genus Paraburkholderia; species Paraburkholderia kirstenboschensis. The sequence goes on from NZ_CP136511.1 coordinate 1,333,740, forward strand.
GAGTACTTGCGCGACGGTCGTGCGGGCTTGCTGCGGATTTTGCGTTGCGGTCCAGACCTCGACTGCGCCTTTCGCAAACGATGCAGTTGCAGCCGGCGGCTCCATCGCCGCGTGCGCCAGATGCGGCACGTAATAGTCCGCCGACACGTGTCGTGCGGCGTTCTTCAACGCTCCCGCGGTATCGCCGTTGTTGCGCACGACCTTCCCGGGCTGCCGCGCAGTGTCTTCAAGCGCCTTGCGGTACGCCTGACTATCGTACGTGCCGTTCGGCCCGACGTTCCATTCGAGCTTGAGTTTCTGGCGCCCTTGCAGCGCGGCCCACGTGTTTGTCGCGATAACCGCGACGCCGCCCAGTGGGCGGAAGCCGGCGGGCAGCGGCGCCGAAGAAATGCGCACCACGTGCAGCACGCCGGGTACCTTCATCGCTTCGGTCGAGTCGACGCTTTTGAGCGTTGCGCCGTACACGGGCGAACGTTCGACCGACGCATACGTCATCCCGGGTAACACGACATCCACGCCGTACGTCGCGCGGCCATGAACGATGTCGTCGAGATCGACGATTGGCAGGGACTTTCCGATATAGCGCCAGGCGTCCTCGTTTTTCAACTGCAGCGTGTCGCGGCGGGGCACCGGCTGACGCGCCGCAGCCTCCGCCACCGCGCCGTATGAAAGGCGCCGCCCGCTCGCCGCATGCACCACGTGGCCGGGTTCGGTCCCGCAACTCGCAGGGCTCACGCGCCACTGCGCAGCGGCGGCCGCGATCAGCATCTGCCGCGCGGAGCCGCCTGCCTCGCGCAGTGGCTGGAAGAACTGACGGATGCTACGCGAGCCATCGGTATTCTGGTCGCCGTACTTCGAATCGCCTTGCGCCTGCACGACCTTGACTGTGTTCCAGTCAGCATCGAGTTCGTCTGCGAGGATCATTGCGAGGCTCGTACGGATGCCGGTGCCCATCTCGGAGCGGTGCACGACGAGCACGATCTCACCAGACGGCGCGACCGACACGTAGACGTTCGGCGCAAACACTGCTTTGACACCGTTTGCCAAGGGGAGCGGCGCCGCCGCAAACGCCAGGCCCGCGCCGCCGACATGCAGACCCAGCACCACGCCGCCCGCCAATGTGCCCATCAGTACCCGGCGTCGGCTCAAATTGACGATTTCGCTCATGACGCCTGCTCCGCCGCAGCCTTGATGGCAACCTTGATGCGTTGATAGGTGCCACAGCGGCAGACATTGCCAGACATCGCTTCGACAATCTGCTCGTCGCTCGGCTTCGGCGTCTGTTTGAGCAGCGACGCAGCCTGCATCATCTGGCCAGGCTGACAGTAGCCGCACTGCGGCACATTCGCGGCTTTCCACGCTCGCTGTACGGGATGTTCGCCGCCTTTGCCCAGGCCTTCGATCGTCGTCACGGACTTGCCTTGTACATCTGCAAGCGACGTGACGCACGACCGCACTGCCACCCCGTCCAGGTGGACGGTGCACGCGCCGCATGCGCCCACGCCACAACCGAACTTGGTGCCATGCAGTCCCAACAGGTCCCGCACCGCCCACAGCAGCGGCATGTTCGCGTCGGCGTCGACGTTGTGATGCACGCCGTTCACAATCAGTTCCATCCGTTCACTCCTTGTTGTCGACGCACGCCACACCTGCCGGCGCTGCCTGATGATCGCCTTACCTGCGCACGCCGTTCATGCTCTTGCCTGATAGGCCTGGCACCATCCGGCGCCGCTCACCTGCTTCGCGCCGAACAGCGCACACAGCGCGTTGGCGTCAGCTGGCTTACCCTGGTAGAACTGGCAGTTCGCGCAACGCTGGTTGTTGCTGAAATGGGGGTATTTTGTGTGGTCGACCCGGGTCGCATCGGCCTTGTAGCCGAGCGCCTGTGCTGCGGGATCGCTTTCCTGAAGCTGCGGGGGTGCCGCCCAGACGGAGCGTCCGGTGACCGCAAGCGCAGCGGCGCCGATCGAATGGATCATGAAGGTGCGTCGAAGGGTTCGCATGTTCAATGTCTCTCTTTTACGCTACGAGCACGCGTTCTGGTGGCGCCATGAACTCCGGCCCCACGGGGTCCTTGACGAAGTTCGCGACAATCGCGTCGATCTGTTTGAACGCCTTCTCGTCGAGGCGCCAGCCGAACACCTCTTCAATCCCGTCCAGTTGCGCCGGTCGACGTGCGCCCCATAGCGCGATCGTCGGGCCCCGATCGAGCACCCAGCGCACCGCCAGCGCGAGCACCGACTTGTCGAAGTTATCGCGCGCGAACACGTTCAGCGCTTTCACGACGGCGACATATTGCTCGCGACGCGGCTCGCGAAACTTCGGATCGAGCTGGCGCAGATCGTCGCCCTCGAAGCGCGTGTCGACGCCGATGCGCCCCGCCAGCAGGCCGCGGCACAAGGCCCCATAGGCAAGCGCGACGAGCCCATGCTGTTTTGCGTACGGCAGCACGTCACGGTCTATCTCTCGCTCGAACAGGTTATAAGGCGGCTGAGTGGTCGCCAGCGGCGCCACGCGCCGGAATGCATCCATTTGCGCAGGCGAGAAGTTGCTGACGCCTAGCGCCCGCACCTTGCCTTCTTTGCGCAGATCGTCGAGCACCGCGGCCGTCTCTTCGATCGGCACGAGCGGGTCGGGCCAGTGGACCTGATACAGATCGATGTAATCTGTCCGCAAGCGCCTTAGGCTGTCCTCTACTTCTTGACGAATGCGCTCCGGTGACGAATTGCGAAATACCGTGCCGTCGTGCCATTCCAGTGCGACCTTGGTTGCGATGATCGCCTTGTGCCGATACCCGTCGGCGAGCGCCTTGCCGATGATCTCCTCCGAGGCGCCGAAACCGTACACCGGCGCTGTATCGATCAGATTGACACCGCTGTCCAGCGCCCGGCGGATCACCGCGATCGAGTCTTTCTCGTCCGTGCCACCCCACATCCATCCGCCAATGGCCCAAGTGCCAAGGCCGACGCGTGAGACGGGGGTCGTTAAACCTTCAATTGCGATTGTTTCAATAGTCATGTGAAGCTCTCAAATCAAAGCGCTATATCAAGCACCGCGGCCGGGTCGAATGCGATCCGACAAATGGCGACGTGCCCATCGAACGGGCAGGCGAACCGATTATTTCAGCGGCATCCGGCGATCACAAGAAGGCACCTGACGGTTTCATACTTTCCCGATGGAAACTAATGGCTACGTCGGCGCTTACGCGCACGACAAACACGCAAACGAAACGCGACGATCCGGCGCAGGTCGACTATGAGCTGACACCACTGGGGCGTAGCCCTATCGCTTAGCGAAGCTGCCGCGTGAGGTCGACGCTGACCGCCATCGTCGTGCGCTCAGCAAAGCCGTGAGAAATTGCCCATAATTGCGCGCAGTCTTCGAGCAACCGTTGGGACATTTGATGAAAGCAGTTTCTGGCGCACCGCAATCCCCGATCGCATTTCTGGCTGTAGCGTTGGCGTTCGCGATCAACATGATGGGCACAACACTGCCGACGGCCATCTATCGGTACTACGAGCAGCAGTATGGTTTCACACCGACCGTCATCACCGTGATCTACGCCTCATATGCAATTGGGGTGCTGGGTGCGCTGCTACTGATCGGCAACTGGTCCGATCAGTTAGGCCGTCGTCGCATGCTGCTGGCGGGGTTGTGTGCGTCGGCCGCGTCGGCGCTGACGTTCCTGCTCAGTGACGGGTTAGCGCTTCTGATGCTGGGCCGCCTGCTGTCGGGAGTTTCTGCCGGCATCTTCACAGGAACCGCCACCGTAGCCGTGATCGAACTCGCGCCGCCCGCGTGGCGCGGCAAAGCCATGCTCGCCGCTACCGCCTCCAATATGCTCGGGCTAGGTTGCGGTCCTTTGCTAAGCGGCATCCTGGTCGAACTATTTCCCTGGCCGATGCAGTTGCCCTATACGGTGCATCTGGTGCTGGTCGGCTTCGCCGCACTCGCCGTCTTCAGCGTGCAGGAGACCGCCACGATTCCCGCGCGGGTGAAGCTCGGCACCCAGAGAATTTCGCTTCCCGCCGAGGTACGCCCCGCGTTCATTCCTGCAGCGCTAGCGGGGTTTGCCGGTTTCGTCGTGGTGGGCTTCTTTGCGGCGGTCGCCCCTCAACTGATTCGGGTCGTCCTCGGCTTTCACAGCGGCATCGTGACCGGCTCGATTGTGTTCCTGCTGTTCGCGTGCTCCGCTCTCGGGCAGATCGTGCAGACGATCATTGCTGCCCGGTGGCGGCAAGCGGCAGGCTGCATTGGACTCGTCGTGGGACTGGTGAGTGTCGGCCTGTGCGTGCCCGAACGGTCGCTCGGCGCGCTTTTATTCGGCACCGCCCTGGCGGGAATCGGGCAAGGCATCAGCTTCCGCGCCGGGTTGGGCGAGATCGCGTCGGCGGCACCCGCGCACCGGCGAGCGGAAGTGACGTCGAGCTTTTTCGTCGTGCTTTATGTGGCGATCTCACTACCTGTGATCGGTCTGGGCATCGCCGTGCAGTTCGTCGGCATTCAACGCGCGACGCTGCTCTTTGTGGGCTTGACGATAGTCCTTGTGCTTATCGCGCTGCTCCTGCTGATGCGCGGGCAAACGAACTGCAAGCCAGACGCCGCAGCGATCGGCGACTAAACACGAAACCCCTTGCAGCTCGAGCGCCAACCCGCTTGAAGAAGCGTCGGCGGCGACCACCTGGAAACGAATAGGTGAATTGCGGGCGACTTCGGTTCAATTCGTACCGTGCGGCGAAGCGGTCCACGACGCGCCCGTTCGCGCGTCGGTTGATGGCTATCTTCCGCGCTGGATGAAGCCGCCAGCGCGTCACGCTCAGGAGCCTTCCAGCGCAGGAAGCAGCGCCGGCGCGCTCGTGAGGAAGGCGCGCACGTGCATCGCAATCACCGCGTCGCTCGGCGCGGTGTTGTCGTTCGAATAAATTCGGCGGCGAATCGCAAGGTGGGATACCGCCCCATGCAGCAGCCAGCCCACCTCCGTCAGATTTGCCGGATCGGCCGGTACGCCGCGTCCCAATTCGTGCGCCGTCTCAGTGACAATGATCTCCAGCGCATGCGCGACAACGGCATTCGTGTACGTCGGCGCCATTTGCAGATCTTCAAGCGAAGAGTAAAGAAACAGGCGCAGCCACTGACGCGTCAGCAGGGTGTCGTAGTACTCGCGATAAAAAGTATTGAGCCTGCTTTCAATGGGCACACTGCGGTCTTTCAGTTGAACAAACCAAATGGCCTTGAAGGTTCCCACAATTTCGCGCTTATAAACTTCGTCGATCAACGCAGCCTTGCTAGGAAACAGGCTATACAGCAAACGTTGCGACACGCCGCAGGCTTCGGCAATCGCGCGAGTCTGCGCGTTCAGACCGTGCTCGGCGAAATATTCGGCGGCCTTCTCCAGCACGCGCGCCTGACGCTCGGCGCGTGGTAGACGCTGCGGTGCTTTTTTCATCGACCGCTTGATCGGCGCGCGACCCGCTACAGTCTTGCTGCCCGGCTCTGCAACATCCCTGGGTTTGGCCTTCATGATGCTCCTGTGTCTATCACTTTAGAAAATTAAGTCTTCACGTGACGACTTGTGTTTTGGTAGAGTATATCGTCCGGGTACGAGGAAGGGTCTCGCCAGGTGCCCGGACGCGGTCATGCATTATCTCAGGCGACCCCCGAAGCGAGTCTCATCTTTGACTGCCACCGAATGCAAACGCTCCAGCCGGAAGCGTTTGAGGGCCTACCGCACAACCCGAATTCCGTTCTCCGTCCATGTCTTTGTCAAGCCGCCAGTCAGTCATCATTGCGCTGATCGTCGCCAGTGCCTATTTCATGGAGAATCTGGATGCGACGGTGATCGCGACCGCCCTGCCCCACATGGCCGCCACGTTCGGCGTCACGTCCGTAAGCCTAAATATCGGCATGACTGCCTATCTGCTGGCGCTAGCGGTTTTCATTCCAATCAGCGGATGGGTGGCCGACCGCTTTGGGCAACGCGCGCTCGGAGGGTTCATCTCGACCTATTTCAACTGGCGGTGGATCTTTCTGCTAAACGTACCGATCGGTTTGCTGGGTCTGGGGCTAACCGCCCTATTCATTCCGAACTACCGCGAACCCACCGGCCGCCCCTTCGATGTGTCCGGGTTCGCGCTGAGCGGTATCGCGCTGCCGTTCTGATGTACGGCATGATCCTGATCGGACAACTGCATAGCGACTGGCGCATCACGACCGCAGCGCTGATCTCCGGCTTTGTGGCTGCAGTCCAGACCATACGGCATTTCGGCCGCGTCGAACATCCGTTGATCGATCTTTCGTCCTGGCGAATTCCAACGTTCCGCGTGACCCTAGACGGCGGATCGATATATGTCGTATCGGTTAGCGTCTCACCCTTCCTGTTACCGTTGCTATTTAATGATCGGCAACGGGGTGCTTACCACGACCACAATCGCTTTGTGCAGCCTCCGCTCGCCAGACACACCTCGCGCGCTGATCATGCTGGTGCTGCTGGTCGGCGGCCTGTGGCGGTCGATGCAGTTCACAAGCATCAACACGCTCGCGTTTGCGGACGTCCCGCCGGCGCGAAATGCAGGCCGGAAAGTGAGCGGCCATACGCGGACCGAATCGCGATAGCACGGAATTGAACCCAGCGAATTCGCGTGTCTTGATGAGCATAATGCTAGAAGTCGAACCGAGAGATAACCAGTGCAGAAAGAGAGCAGTGCCCCGTCCATAGTACGACCGGCCGCCCCGGCCAGTGTCATGCCGACAGTAGACGTAGCACCCCCCCGTAGCGCCTCACGACAGATGCTGATCCTCGTGGGCATTTGCATCGCAGTGCTCGTGCTGCCGCTGAATTTCGGCGGTGCGGCCGTGTCCGCGCCTGCCATCGGCACCGCCTTGGGGGGCAGCCCCGTGGCGGTCAACTGGATTCTCAACGCCTTTATGCTGAGCTTCGGCAGCAGTCTGATGGCCTCGGGAGCGCTTGCCGATCTGTTCGGACGAAAACGTGTATTGGCCATAGGCGTGGTGCTCTTCGCGTTGACGTCACTCGGGATCGCCGCGGCGCCGACTCTGCTGTGGGTCGACTTTCTTCGCGCGCTACAGGGCATTGCCGCCGCGTTGGTCCTGGCCGGCGCGTCGGCAGCGCTCGCACAGGAGTTCGACGGACGTGGGCGCGCCCGCGCGTTCAGCATGCTTGGCACTACCTTCGGCCTTGGCTTGGCGCTTGGCCCACTACTCGCCGGGTTTCTCACGGAGACGTTCGGTTGGCGTTCGTTCTTCCTGGTGGATGCCGCAATCGGCTTGACCGGATTTGCACTCGGTGTTCCGAAGCTAACAGAGTCGTACGACCCCGCTGCGATGGGTCTCGATTGGCCCGGCGCCGCCAGCTTTACGGCCGCGCTGACACTCTTCACATTCGCGCTGTTGCAAGGGCCGGAAAGCGGCTGGAGCAGCCCTCTCATCATCGGACTGTTTTCATGCGCCGTCGGAACGTTCATCGCGTTCGTCTGGATCGAAAAGCGTGCTTCCCGGCCAATGCTCGACCTGTCGCTGTTTCGCTATCCGCGCTTCGTGGGCGTGCAACTGCTCCCGCTAGCGACGGCATTCTGTTACGTTACCCTGCTTCTTGTCTTGCCGACGCGATTCATCGGAATAGAAGGACATTCTGCGATTGACGCCGGCTTGATGATGGTCTCCCTATCGGCGCCGATGCTCTTTGTACCCCTCACGGCTGCATTTCTCACGCGATGGATGTCGGCCGGTGCCATTTCAGCGGTCGGCCTCGTCATAGCGGCGGTCGGTATGCTTTGGTTCAGTGGCCTCGCGCCTGATGCGCCATCCGATACCCTGACGCTTCCGCTCTTCATCATCGGAGCGGGAGCGGGCCTGCCGTGGGGGCTGATGGATGGCTTGTCGGTCAGCGTCGTTCCAAAGGAACGCGCGGGCATGGCAACCGGCATTTTCAGCACGACACGTGTAGCGGGAGAGGGCATGACGCTTGCAATCGCCGGCGCGATTTTGGCGGTCCTCACACGTCTAAAGCTATCCGATGCACTCGCAGCGCTCCCGCCCGTTTCGCGCGATGCCGCCGCGGAAGCCGCCCAACGCGTGGCAACCGGAGATCTGCCACATGCCGTCGCTCTTCTGCCCGCGCTGGGGCAGCCTATTCTCGCGCAGGCGTACGATGGCGCGTTCCACATCCTGCTCCATATTCTCGTGGCACTTACACTGGCCTCCGCGCTCGGCGTGCTGTTATTTCTCGGCCGCACGCCATCGACTGCGAGCCCTACCGATACCGGATCGGCGGTTTTGGGAGGGAAGGGGGTGGCTGACTGAGAACACGTCCGGGGCGAATTGGTGATCGCCAGGGCGCCCGCCTCGATCTGTGACGTTTGCCCGCAAAGTCGATTCTTCGCGATTCAGCGACCCTCTTTGGTGGCGAGCACGACTAGGTCGCCGCGACATAGTAGGTGACAGGTGATCGTCATCGAAGAGACGCTTCCTCGTTCAGCGGCGCAAGGAACTGAGAGCGCGCTGAAAACGCGCGGCCGGAAGGCGTATGTGTATGGGCTGCCGCAACGACATCGGGAATTGCGCCATGGACGCCGCAGTGAATGCCGCCGCAGCGAGTTTGAGCTTGCGACGTTGACGTTCATCGTCGAGGGTGGCGAACACCCGCGGCTCCGGCAAGCGGATCACCGCGATCGATTGCCTTTAATTGGTGTCACCCACTTCCCTTCGCAAACAGCACGCGTCCGAGGGTCAAGGCTTGAAACGGGCGTACATAAATTCAATCGCAAGTGTTTCGATAGTCATGCGACACTTGTTGCTTGACAGCCGCACCCGTGTCGCACGCTGTCCGAGGAACTGAGGCATACTGAGTAAGAGAACGCGCTAACAATCATGTCAGCCACTCATGTTAGCCGCTTCACGCGGCCACAAAACACCTCGCGGCCCCATACCTTCTCCCCCATGGAAACAAATTTCAACGATGCGCTTTGCGCCAACGACAATGCGCAAAAGAAAACCGATGATCTTGCGCGCGACATCATTGAGCAGATCGCCGATAAGTGGAGCATTCTGGTGATCGATGCACTTGGGACTCATGGCGAGATGCGTTTTTCGCGCCTACGCGAACACATCCGTGGCGTCAGTCAGAAGATGCTCACGAAGACGCTGCGCCAACTCGAGCGCGACGGCCTGGTTTCGCGCCACGTGCATCCAGTGATACCGCCGCGCGTCGACTATCGGCTGACACCGCTCGGAAACAGCCTTTTGGACAAAATTTGCGGGATTTGGGATTGGGCCGAAAGTCACATGACCGAAATGGAAGCGGCGCGCCTGCAGTTCGACGGTAGAGAAAAGCGGGCCGACACCTCACGGTCACCTGACGGGGCGACCCTTTAGACGGCACCGTTGAAGCTTGTGAGTTGCGAATGCATCCGGCAGTTCGATGCCCACAACGGTGACCGAGGCTTTAGGAGCGTCGGGCACGGGCCTTCAATACGTCCGGCAATGTGCTTCTATGCGGCTGCTTCTCGAAGAGTCTGTGTCCCGGCTTCCGCCTCCGCTGGATTGCGGCGTGAAAGTTTAGCGATAATGTTCGGGCACTGAAGTACATCACCAGCATGGCCACGGCCGAATTGCAGCAGACCGCAGTCGCCGGGATGCCCTCCAGTGTGGTTTCGCTTTGCTCCTGAGACGGCTCAAAGGTGCGCTGCAGGACCAGCAGAGTGCACTACTGATGCTGTCCTCCGTCACTTTCCCGAAGGCACAGAAATAAGCCACCCACGCGGCGGATTCGTTCTCTGGCTAAAGTTGCCCGCCACCGGCCACCTTCGCGTCAGCACGCGCCCTATATTTGAGCAGGCACGCGCCGAGGGTATCGGTTTCGCCCCAAGGACATCTGTTCGCCAGGGCGGCGCCTACGACGATTGCCTGCGATTGAAGGCCGGCTATCGGTGGACGAACCACCTGGAAAAAGCAGTCGAGGTCTCGGCGCGCTAGCACGAATCGCCGTGGGCGCGTCTGAATAACTGCGCGCGACAGGGAACACTGGCAGCCGGCTCTAGATCGACGCAGCAGACTGTGTCAGAGTAGCATTTTGAATGCTACCAACGCCGGATAACTATGCTGCCGATTGCCGACCGATGGTTCGAGTTAAAACGTATCAGCGACGATATCACCCTGCTTTGGGAGCCTCATGTCGTGCCACTGATGCGCTGCAATATCTGGCACGTACGCGGTCGCGACCGCGATCTGATGATAGACACCGGAATGGGCATCGCCAGTCTGCGGGAGGCAGCCCAGCATCTTTTGCAAAACAACGTGACAGCCGTTGCAACGCATACGCACTCGGATCATGTCGGCGGACATCATGAGTTCGCGCATACGCTGGTCCACGAGTCGGAGGCCGATAACCTGCGCTCGCCGCGAGAGCGCGGCACGCTGCTGGCATCGGTATTGGGCGAGAACGCGATACGCCGGTACCGTGAAGCGGGCTATCCGTTCGACGGCGATTTGATCACGGCCCTTCCGAGCGCACAGTACGTGATGTCCGACTACGAGATACGTGCGGCAACAGTCACGGAAATTGTCAAAGAAGGGAATATTGTCGACCTCGGCAATCGACATTTCGAGGTACTGCATCTGCCCGGCCACTCACCGGGCAGCATCGGTCTATGGGAGGCGGCATCCGGTACCCTATTCTCCGGCGATGCGATCTACGACGGCCCGCTTCTGGACGAAATCGGTGGCGCCGATATCCCAACCTATGTGCGCACGATGAAGCGCTTGCGCGAATTGCCCGTGCAGGTCGTACACGCGGGACACGACGTTAGCTTCGGGCGAGAACGGCTGGTCGCGTTGGCCAATGCCTATCTGGCCAAACGCGCATGAGCCTCGTTTGGCAAGACGAACGACTGCAGAGTCGTGCGCAACAAATCATAAAAATGATCTAGGCTGTGCGCTTGCGTCGGCTCGGCGGGAGCGTCCATTCACCGCCCTCCTCGAGGTGTTCCGTCAGCTTGTCCACGCAGTGAAAAAGTACTCGCTTTTCTTCCGCTGACAGAACGGACATGAGCTGCTCGTCGAAGATCTTGCCGATCCGATCGCACTTACGGACAATTGTCGTGCCCTTCCTGGTCAAGTGCAGGTTGATGACACGCGCGTCCGTCGTGCCGGTAGAACGCGTCAGCAACCCGCGATTGGCTAGCGTCGTGACCAGCTTTGAAACCAGCGTCTTTTCAAGGTATGTCAGCTCGATCAGCGGACCGAGGGAGATACCCGGCTGCATGTCGACGAAACGCAGCACGCGCAGGTCGCGCAGGGTGACGTCGCATTCGGCTTCGTAGAGGCCCGACGCCACGCCCTTGGCCAGCTCGCTTAGTACGTCGAGGCGGAAATTCAAATGCTCCAGTCTTGGATACGGCGCCTTCGACATGCTGTTCTCCCATTTAGCTACTCCGATTCAGTTGCACACTACAACATTTGAATTTTAAGCGTTTCGTGCACGAAACATGTCGTCGTGTGGTAACTGCCATACATGCAGGCAAGTTGGGCGCTTGCCACACGGCAGGAGCACGCCGCACTGTGCACGAAGGGACAAGCGCGCACGATGACGGTACGGCAAGCGGATCAATGCTGATTGGACCAAACCGAAAAACTTCTCAACATGCGCTCGGGTGATCCAGCGCACCGCCACCGCAAGCTTGAGTTCATCTTTTCGTCGGCTACATTGTGTTCGGCATGCCGTCGAATCCCGCGCTGCAGGCATGCCCCATAGCCAACACGGCGACTATATCGAACTGGCAAGGCGCTGTCTCCAGCGCGCGCAAGCCGCAATAGAGACGTTCCGATGCGATCGCGTTGGCACGGCACTTCAATTCTGAAGCGGCGCTCGCACCGGTTTCCAATCGTGAATATCTTGCGGCTGCGTTTCGCCCAAAGGCGGTGCACCGGCGATTTTGTTGTTCCCAATGCACCTTCCTCGCGCGTATCTGCACACTTCCAGAACATGGCAATGTGCTCACTTCCATCCAAAAGCAGTAGATTCGCACATATGTATGGGGTTCCGCATGATGGCACGCTTTGTGCGAATAGAATCAATGTGGACATTTCAATTATTTCTGTTTGCACCTATTTAACCGACAGCCGACGAAAACAGTAACTGGGTGCTTCCATGAAAGATGCTTCACGAGCGGCAAACAGCCGTCTACCGACGCTGCCCGGAGCGGACACGTGGGCGAAGCGCGAAGTGCCGGCTGGAACATTGCAGTTGCTTCTCGCTGATGCCAGCTTCGTTGTGTGTAGCAAGTATCACGTGATCATGAGAACCCGTCGCGGCTCGGCGGGTATCGATGATCGATCGATTTTTGAGGAAACATGTCAGCTGAATCTTTAAATCCTGTGCGGGGCATCCGCGGGATGGCAGTCACACCCCATGCGCTTGCGTCGCAAAGCGCGCTCGCGATCCTGCGCGACGGAGGCAATGCCGTCGAGGCGATGGTTGCCGCCGCGGCAACTATCGCAGCGGTGTATCCGCATATGAACAGCATCGGCGGCGACGGCTTCTGGTTGATTTCGCGGCCGGGCGAAGAGCCGGTCGGCATCGAGGCGTGTGGAGCGGCGGCATCGGCGGCGACAATCGACGCCTACCGCGCAAGCGGCCTGCAATCCATCCCATTTCGCGGCCCGCTGGCGGCAAATACGGTGGCCGGAACAGTGTCGGGCTGGTCGCTGGCGCACCGCTGGTCGACTGACACCCTCGGCGGCAAGCTGCCCGTCGCGCGCTTGCTCGAAGACGCGATCGCCTACGCACGAAGCGGTATTCCGGTCACGCGGAGTCAGTCCGAATGCACCGCGCTCAAGCGGCACGAACTCGAATCAGTCGCGGGGTTCGCCGAGACGTTTTTGACGAGCGACAACCCGGCAGGCGTACCGGCCGTCGGGGACCGCTTCATGCAGCCACGCCTCGCCGCGACGCTAGAGCGTCTCGCCCATGCGGGTCTCGACGACTTCTACCGGGGCGACCTCGCACGCAGCATCGCGGCCGACCTGGGTGCCCTTGAAAGTCCACTGTCGCTGGCGGACCTTGAACAGCATCGCGCACGACTGCGCAAGCCACTAGCACTCACGCATTCGCTCGGCATGATCTACAACATGCCGCCGCCCACACAAGGGCTTGTATCGCTGCAGATTCTCGGTGTGCTTGACCGTGTCTTGCGCGATGATATGGATCCGCTCGGGCCCGAGTACGTCCACGCGTGCGTGGAGGCGACCAAGCTCGCGTTCGCCATACGCGACAAGCACATCACCGACCCGGATTACATGGAGATCGATCCACAGGCGCTGCTTGCGCCGCGTGTGCTCGACTCGTTGGCCGAGCGGATTTCGATGTCTGCGGCAGCGCCGTGGGGTCGCGGACTCGGACCGGCCGACACCGTGTGGCTCGGCGTGATCGACGCCGATGGCGTGGCCGTCAGCTTCATTCAGAGCATCTATCACGAGTTTGGCAGCGGCCTCGTGCTTCCCGATTCGGGCATCAACTGGCAAAACCGCGGCTGTAGCTTCTCGCTCGATGCCTCCGCGCGCAATCCACTTATGCCGGGGCGACGGCCATTTCACACGCTGAATCCGGCACTGGCGCGCTTCGCCGATGGGCGCACGATGGTGTACGGAAACATGGGCGGCGACGGCCAGCCCAATCGCAAAGCGCCGTGTTTTCGCGGATCGCGCACTTCGGTTGGAACCCGCAAGCCGCTATCGATGCGCCTCGCTGGCTGCTGGGTCGGACCTGGGGGCAAACCAATGAATCACTCAAGCTGGAGGCGCGGTTTCCCGTCGACACATTCAATGCGCTGCGTCGTCTCGGCCATGACGTCGAGCAGATGCGGCCGTACGACGAAGCGATGGGCCACGCCGGCGCGATCGTCCGGCATGGCAACGGATGTCTGGAAGCAGGCTACGACCCGCGCAGCGACGGGGCCGCGGCTGGCTGGTAGACGCGCCTGCTAGACGGCGGGCGGCCGCTCCGCCCGCCCCCTTCTGAATCGACGACCCGCGAGCGTTCGTGCCGACGGCAAGGACGGCGCACGCCTGTGCATCTGTCGATACTTCAATCCGAAACGGAGAAACACATTGAACACCCGCACGCAATCACTGAACGGCGCCGCCTCGCCCGGCGCGCAAACAGCCGCGCATACCCGCTGGATCCAGCTCGGACTCGGTCTTGTTTGCATGATGACGATTTCGAGTCCGCAATATGTATGGACTCTGATGACGAAGCCGCTCATGGCCAAGCTCGGCATCGCGCTGCCGGAACTGCAAGTGACATTCTCACTGCTGGTGTTGCTGCAGGCATTTTTTTCACCGTTCCAGGGTGCGCTGATTGATCGTTTCGGGCCGCGCATGCTGATCTCGATCGGTACGTTACTGGCAGGCGTGAGCTGGGTGTTGGCTTCGTATGCGCACAGTATGTCGATGCTGTACCTCACGTATGGCGTCATCGGCGGTCTCGGTACCGGCATCGTCTACGTCGGTGTCGTCGGGTTCGTGGTTCGCTGGTTTCCCGATCGACGCGGCTTCGCCGCCGGTGTAGCGGCCGCCGGCTACGGCATGGGCGCCATTGTCACCACCTTTCCGATCTCTGCATCGCTGGCAATACGCGGCGTCGAATCCACGCTGTGGCTGTATGGCCTTATCTTCGCAGTGATTGGCCTGCTCGCCTCGCAGGGCCTGCGGGTACCGCCCGCGGCGGACAGTATCGGCTCGGCAGTATCCCGGACAGCGGTCGCGACGCGCGACTACCGCCCGTCCGAGATGCTCAAGACGCCGCTGTTCTGGCTGATGTTCGTGATGATGACGATGATGTCCACTTCAGGCCTCATGGTCACGTCGCAGATGGCAAGCTTCGCCGCTGACTTCGGCGTCAGCAAGGTACTGGTCTTCGGGCTCGCTGCGTTGCCGCTGGCACTGACAATCGACCGCTTCACGAACGGCCTGACCCGTCCGCTGTTCGGCTGGATATCGGATAGCCTGGGGCGCGAAAACACGATGTGTTTCGCGTTCGCGCTGGAAGGTGTGGCGATGGCGCTCTGGCTAATGACGCGCGACAACGCGGTTCTGTTCGTGTTGCTGTCCGGCGTGGTGTTCTTCGGCTGGGGTGAGATTTTTTCGCTGTTCCCTTCGACCCTGACCGACACGTTTGGTACCCGTTATGCCACTGCGAACTATGGCTGGCTCTACATCTCGTTCGGGATTGGCTCGATCTTCGGCGGCCCGCTGGCCGCGCTGCTGCATCAGCACACCGGCAGCTGGGTGCCGGTGTTCGGATGCGCGATTGTGCTCGATCTGAGCACCGCCGTGCTTGCGATGTTCGTATTGAAGCCAGCGCGCGCGCGTTTTGTCCGAGCGCAGGGATAACACATTATTCGCGGGCGACATCCCTTGGGCAAGCAACGCACGTCACAACCCCAGAAACAGCGCGACCGCTCGTTATTGGCATCGGCCATGACGTCAATGGCAATGGTCGCTATCGAAACGACCATTGCGTCTAAAGCGATGCAGCACGTAAAACCCGCCCGAGGCGAGCTCACGTGATCGGCGATTTCTATCGACTGCGCGGGTCACTTTCGATTATCTCCACGCAGACCCGCGCACCTATACTCAATTTCAACCAGCACGAAACGGGCGCCTGCGGCGTGGCAGACGACCGGTTCCACGTCGCCGGTGCGCAAGGCGCCGGGCGTGTATCTGACATTCAAACAGCGAATCAGGAGAACAGGCATGAGCAGAGCACCCGCAGCGGTCGTGGCGTACGCCCAGCCGAAGACATCGGTTCGCTGGAAGATTTTTCTCATGATGTTGCTGCTGGTTACGGTCAACTACATCGATCGTGCATCGCTGTCCGTCGCGATGCCGATGATCGCAAGCGAGTTCACGCTTACGCCGGTCATGCAGGGCCTCATTATGAGTTCGTTCTTCTGGTCGTACACACTGATGCAGATTCCTGGCGGCATGGCCGTCGACCGCTACAAGCCGCGGCTGGTCCTCGCGCTGTGCACTTTGCTCTGGGGTGCCTTCCAGGGTCTTGGCGCGTTGACGACCAACGCGATGTCGTTGCTCGCTACGAGGCTCGGACTCGGTGTGGCAGAAGCGCCCGTGGCCTCGGCGGGAGGCGCGCTCAATGCGATGTGGCTCACGCAGCATGAGCGCGTCCGCGGTGCATCGCTGATGGACGGCGGCTCGCCGCTCGGCGCAGCGCTTGGATCGATACTGATCACATGGCTGATCGTGGTCGCGCACTCATGGCGCGCAGCGTTCGCGATCGCCGGCGTCGGCACGGTCCTGTGCGGCATAGGCGCCTGGTACTACATCAAGAATCAACCGCGCGATCACGCCGGGGTCAATGAAGCCGAAGCGGAACACATCGAACGGGCCTGGCGCAAGGAAGACGAAAAGGAAGCCAAAAACCTGTCGGGCAACTCGCTCGATTTCTTCAGATATCGCTCCGTGTTGCTGATGTTCGTCGGCTTCATGTGTTGCACGACGCTTTACTACGGCCTGTTGACCTGGATGCCCACCTATCTGCAGAAAGTGCAGGGCTTCAACATTCAGCAAATGGGCGGCGCCAGCTTCGTGATCTTCTTCTGCGGCTTCATCGGCGAACTCTCCGGTGCCTACGTCGCCGACAAGTGGCTCGCCAGCGGCGCCGCGCCGAACCTCGTCATGCGCACTTTCTTCGGCATCGCCGGCGTGGTCGCCACCATTGCGGTGTTTTCAGTGGCGCATGCGACGAGCCCCACCATGGTCGTGATCCTGCTGTCCATCACGCTCTTTTTTCTGCGCTGGGGCGGTCTGTACTGGTCGATCCCCGCGATGCTCGCCTCACGCAACAAGGTGGGCACGCTTGGCGGGCTCCTCAACTTCGGCGGGAATATCGGCGGCATGGTGATCCCGATTGCGATCGGCGCAATCGTGCAATATACCGGCTCCTATTTCCTCGCGCTGATGTGTTTCGCTGCGATGGGCGTCGGCCTGCTGCTCTGTTCGATCGGAATCGATTACGAGACCAAGATTCCGGTCTGAGCGAGCGCCGCGCCTCGCATGAATAACGTTGCTACTGAGATTGGAAAATGGGAATAGCAAAAGTCGAAGACATCATTGGCCAAACCGTCCGGCGCGACATTGGCCGCATGAAGCGGTTCGTTGAAGGTCAGCTGGAAGCGGCCGCGCGTTCGATCATGAACACGCCGAACGCCCACGTCGGTATCGTCACTGGCTTCTTCATCCGCAATGCCGTCCCGCCCTCGCCGGAGACGGACGGACTGGGCGGCATGGCCCATCTGGCCGCCGCACTGTCGAACCTCGGCATACCGGTCACGGTGATCTCGGACGCGCCATGCTCCAAGGCGGTCTGGGCGGTCACCACGGAACTGCCAAAAGATGTGGCGTTCGAAATCACCTCGGTGAGCGCGACATCGGTCAAGTCGCTGAGAGCCCGGCTAAGCGAGACTGAACGTCCGATCACGCATATGATCGCGATCGAGCGGGTGTCGCCCGCGAGCGACGGCAAGCCGCACCGCGAGTACGGCGCGGACATGTCCGACGATACCGCTCCGCTGCATCTTCTGTTCGAGGATCCCGAGTGGTCGCGTCCGTGGGTCACGATCGGCATCGGCGACGGCGGCAATGAAATCGGCATGGGCGTGCTGCCCGAGCAGATCGTCCACGACGACATTCCCAACGGCCCGTTGATCAGTGCGGCCATTCCCGCGGACTACCTGATCGTTTCCAGCGTCTCGAACTGGGGCGGCTGGGGACTGGTATCCGCGATGGCGATGGTCGCGCCGCGAGACGCGGCGGCGCGGCTGCTCACCGATTTCACGCCAGAGCGCGACCGGGCGTATCTGACTGCGGCCGTCGACATCGGGCAGGCGGTTGACGATAGCCGCATCGACCGCCCCGCGACGCCGAAGATGAGCGTCGACCGGCTCTCGTGGGAACAGCATGCACAAGTGCTGAGTCAGCTCAGGGCGCACGTCGACGGATACCTCGCAGCGCCGTTGCACGCGTGAGCGTGACGCAACTTTTTTTGATTTCTTAACATACCAACCATGTCCGACCTTTCGAGTACCACCCTCAGACGTGCGCCGTCGTGGGCCGCCAGCTTGCCAGAAGAATTGCAGACACCGTGTTTCATCGTATCCGAGCGCGGCATTGTCGATAACTTGCATGCGACCGCCCGTGCGTGTGGCGGTGTGGAACGGCTCATGCCGCATGTAAAGACGCATCGCGCCGGATGGGTCGTCCGGAGACTGATTCGCGAAGGCGTAACTGCCTTCAAGGCCGCTACAGTGGCCGAGGTGGCGATGGTGCTCGAGGCCGGCGCGAAACACGTCGTCTGGGCGTATCCAACCGTGAACCGCGCCCATATCCGCACCTTGCTCGCGCTGGCGCACGCTCATCCAGCCGCACGGGTCGACGCGCTCGTCGACTCCGCGGCCGGCGTAGCCGCGTGGCGTCTCGCGACGAATGGGGTGCCGTCGACTAATCTCGCGCTACTCATCGACCTGGACGCCGGCATGGGCAGAACTGGCGCGCCGATGGCAGCGGCGACGCTGCAATTGGCCCGTGAGCTGACCACGATCGGCTGCTTTGGAGGATGGCATGTCTACGACGGCCATATCCATGATCTCGAGAGTGCCACACGCCGCGCGCGAGTGGCCGCCATCGTGGAGAAAGTGGCGGCGCTGACGCACGCAGCCGAGGCAGAGGGACTGTCGACAAGGCTCATCGCCGGGGGCAGCTATACGTTCGATCTGTGGCCGCGCACACTCGCCGACTTCGTATCCCCGGGCAGTTGGACCTATTCGAGCGCTCAACACGACCTGGAGTTGCCCGCGCTTGGCTGGACGCCAAGCGCATATGTACTGGCAACGGTGATTTCACGCAACGGCACAACCGCCACGCTCGATGCGGGCTCGAAGGCCATCTCGCCGGACAAGCCGCTGGCCGAGCGCTTTCGCTGGGACGGCAAAATCGTCATGATGAGCGAAGAGCACGTCGTAGTCGAAAACACCGATCTGGCAGTCGGCGACCGGGTCATGTTATTGCCGCGCCACGCTTGCACGACTGCCTATCTCTACCCCAGCGCGATGGTGCTTAACATGGAAGGGTCGTGGGAGGCGCGTGAGCAACTCGGGAGCCGTCGATAGGTCGCGAGGCCGGCAGCGGGGGTAACCGTCGATTGAAACGATACAACGCGACGCAGCCGCGCACGTCATGCGGCAAGTCGGCAAAGCAACAGACCACGGCGAAGCGAAAAACATGAACGACAGTGGCACGCCCCGCGCATTGCGTAGCGTCAATCCAGCCGGCCTCAAACCAGGCGGGCACTATTCTTCCGCGATGATCGCCGGCGACTTCGTCTTCCTGTCCGGCCAGACGCCGCGCGACGCCGACCGCAAGGTGGTCGGCAACTCGATCGAAGAGCAGACCCGTGCAACGCTCGCCAATGTCGAGCGGGTGCTGGCCGCCGCCGGCGCGGGACCGGAGGACGTCGTCAAGGTCACAGTCTATCTGACCGACTTGACGCTCTTTAGCCGCTTCAACGCGCTCTATGCGAGTTGGTTTGCCCAGCACAAGCCGGCGCGAACCACCGTGGAAGCCGGTCTGCAGGGTGTGCTCGTGGAGATCGACCTGGTTGCCTACATCGGCAAGCGCTGAACCGGCCGGCGCGCCGCACGCACGCTAAAAACCGTAAAGCCTCGCAGGATTTTCGACGAGGATTCGATGCCGCGTCAATTCATCGGGTATCCACAGCGTGAGATCATCCAGCAAGCGGGCAGCGTCCGGCTTGTTGCCGGCCGCTTGCGTCGGATGAGGCCAGTCCGATCCCCACAGCATCCTGTCCGCGGCGAGCTGGGTGAACCTGAGCGCGACCATGCCGGCGTCGGCGTAGCCCGGCGCTCCGCTTCGCGACGCAAGATAGGGACCACTCAATTTGACCCAGGTTCGGCCGCCGGCCAGCAGCGCCTCGACCATCTGAAATGCGGGATGCTCCGCGCCGCCCGGTTGCGGAATCTGCCCCATATGATCGATGACGAGCGTCGACGACAGACTCGCAAGCAACTGCCGATGCGCGAGTAGCTGCGCGGCGGTGGCATTGACTTGAATGTGCCAGCCGAGCGGTTCGATCCGCTTCGAGAGCGGCTCCATCATCGAGACCGTGACGCCGACCAGGTATTCGAGGTTAAAGCGCAGCCCGCGTACGCCCATATCGTGAAGACCGGACAGCTCACCATCAGTCACGGTGGCGGGCACGGTCGCGATACCGCGTGCGGTCTCTCCAAACTGCGACAGGGCATCGAGCAGGCAACGGTTGTCGGTTCCATACGTCGACGGTTGAACCACGACGTGTCGCTCCACGCCCAGTCTGCGCTGCAGCGCGCGATAGTCGGCGACCGTCGCGTCGGGCGGCTGTAATCGCGCTGACGGATCGACGGGATACCGCGCATCGTAGATGTGGTGATGACTGTCGGTCGCCTTCGGCGCAACGGGAAAGCGCGGTTGGCCGGTGCGGCCAACCCGTGCCGGCTCCTCGGGAACAGCAGATTCGCCCGATGACGGCGGCATGGTCGCGAGGCCGGTCGTCCAGTTGCCGCGGCGAGAATCTTCGCCGCCTTGGGGTACATCACGGTAGCCTTGCTTCTTTTGCTTCAAGCGACATCTCCTTTAGCCGGTGGGTCAATCGGAGCGACGGACTGTCCTGGTGCAACATGATCCACAACGCACTACGTTCCGGCGCAACAAAAAGAGGGCCCAGTATACGAATGCAATTTGCCCGGGAGATAATCAAAGCTAGCGACGCCATCTGATAGAAACCTTCGATCATGCGCATTTCTCTTCAGCAAATTGAAACCTTTTATTGGGTCGCGCGGTTAGGCGGATTTCATGCGGCGGCGCGTCATCAGCACCTCACGCAACCGACCATTTCGGCACGCATCCAGGAGTTCGAAGAGCATCTCGGCGTGCAGCTCTTCACGCGCAGCCGGACGCGCTCCGAACTCACGTTCGCAGGCCGCGACGCGCTTGCCAATGCGGAACAGGTGCTAAAGCTCGCCGAAAAGCTCGAACAGATTTCGAAGCGGACCGACCCCATGTACGGGCTGCTACGTCTCGGCGCGATCGAGTCCATCGCCCTCGCGGGGCTTGCAGATCTTCTGACGCAACTCAAGACGCGATATCCGCATATGAAGATAGAACTCACGATCGATGTGGGCGTAGCACTCGGACGCAAGCTTGGTGCTCACGAACTGGACATAGCGATACTGAACGATTCCACCGATGCGCCACACGTGGTCGAGACCGCCATCGGCTACACCGATCTACACTGGGTTGCGTCGCCGCGACTCGTGCCCAATTGCAATGTCGCGCCTAATGAGCTTGCGTCGGTGCCGATCATCACCGTCTCGCAGCCGTCATCAAACCATTCGCTTGTGATGAACTGGTTCCGCAGCGCCGGTTGCCATCCGGACAACATCAGCTCATGTAATTCCCTGTCCATGATGTCGCGGCTGGTTGCTGCCGGACATGCGGCGGCAGTGTTGTCGCCCGCGATAATGCGCACGGAGATCGATGCCGGGCTGATTCACGTGCTGGACACCGAACGGCCGATCACCCAGCAAGGGTTCTTTGTCGCCTATCAGGAAGAGTGTCTGAGCGGCGCCGATACCATCGTGGAGCTGGCAAGAGAGGTGCTCACACGCAGTCGAGTGCTGATCCCGGCTTAGTCGGCGAGAGGGCGCGGACTGGAATCGCAGCCGCGAAACCCCGAGTCGCTTCGAACGAACGCCCTGTTATCGACGCCACGCCGCCCCACGCGGCGCGTTGACGGCCTAAGCGTTGCGAGGACGTGCCGTCGTGCCGCGCACGATCAGGTCGGTCGGCACGATGTACTGCGAACTCACGGGCCGTCCTTCGATCCGTGCGAGCAGATACTCGGCGCTGCGCGCGCCGATTTCATCGGCGGCGAGACGCATGGTCGTCAGCGGCGGCGACGTGAAGCTGGAAAATTCGATGTCGTTGATGCCCGCGATCGACAGGTCGCCCGGCACGTCGATACCCGACTCGCGCGCCTCGGCCAGCGCGCCGATCGCAAGCAGATCGGTGCCGCAGATTACGGCCGTCGGACGGTCGGGGCCGTTCATCAGCGCCTTCATCGCCATCTGGCCTTCAATGATCTTGTGCGGCATCTCGATCAGATGCTCGTGGCGCAACTGCAGCCCGCGAGACTGTAGCGCCGCGCGCACGCCGATGATGCGATCAGCCGCGCGATCGCTGTGCTGCGTCATTTGCGTAATCATGCCGAAGCGTGTATGCCCGAGATCGAGCAGATAGTCGGCGAGGCGACGGCCCACCGCCACGTTGTCGAAGCCGACATAGGGATAGTCGTGGTCGACTGTCCAGCCATTGACGAGCGGAATCTGTTCCTTTTCGATCAGTTCGTAGAGCGCGGGCGAGTGGCTGCGGCCCACGAGCATCAGCCCGGCGATGCCATCCGCGATAAGGGCGCGAACCTGCTTCAGCTCATCTTCCTGGTCATAGTACGAGCATCCGAGCAGCAATGTGTAGCCGGCTTCCCCGATGCGTTTTTGCAGCGCGAACACCCCGATCGCGAAGTTCTGGTTTTCCAGCGATGGGATCACCGCGCCGATCGTTTTCGAGCGCTGCGATGCTAGCGCGCGCGCCGCAGCGTGCGGTGTGTAGCCCAGTTCCTGTGCGATGTCGCGCACACGTTTCTGCAGTTCTGCCGCTACCTTTGCGTTACCGTTCAGCACGCGCGAAACGGTCGCAGTCGATACCCGTGCCGCGCGCGCGACATCTATCACGGAAATCGCATTCGATTTGCGACGCGGCGCTCTTTTCTTTGTCTCGTTGATCAACTTTCACCCTGCCCGGTATCGAGGCGCACCATCGCGCCTGCCCTGTCCGGCATACTATAACGCGGCACCTTGAGGAATGGCCACCGCCGGGCGCGCGCCTTCGGCTGGTTGGTCCGTTCGGGGCTCGCGTCGAACTTCATTCTCCAGCACATCGCCGAGCGGCCCCGGGTTTCGTTAAAGCGGTTATGCGCATGGCCCGGCACACCGTGCACGCTCACGAAGTTGTAGTCGGGTCAATCGATGCGGCGCTTCGCAGTTGCACCAATCTATCCGCGACCCCGCCCGCCGATTATTTTCCTGATTCCGTTCAACAACATCGCGATCCGGCTGGTTGAGCAGGACATAACGGAGCCGGCGGACCACCGGAACTCAAATCGCTGCGTGCACAGCAGTTCTGAACGCTGTGCACGCGCCGTTCAACGCGGCTTCGGTTCGACCGGCGGATCGGCGCGATAGCCGCCGCCGAGCGTCTTCGTCAACGTGATTTCCTGACCGAGCATCTGACCACGGAGCGTGAGCAGCGCAATCTGTTCGGCGATCACCGGCTGGCGCGCTTCGAGCGCCGCCAGCCGGCTCGCCAGCCCGCGTCGATAATGTGCTTCGACGCTGTCCCTCGCGAACGCCACCGATTCGATCCGTCGTTTTTGCAACTCAGTCTCCGCGTCGAAAGTCTGCAGACGGCTACCTGTCTGTGCGACATCGCGTACGGCGTTGAGAACGGCCTGGTTGTACTGCTCGATCAACAGGTTGCTCCCCTCGCGTGCGCCGCTCAGGTTCGAGTTGAGCCTGCCGCCATCGAAAATCGGCAGATACAGGCCCGGTATCAGGTTGATCTGCTGGCTTGCATGCGTGAAGAGGTCCGCGAGATGCAAGGCGTTAAAGCCGAAAAACGCCTTGATGTCGAAGCTTGGATAGAACGCCGCCTTCGCCGCGTCGATCCGGTCGAACGATGCCTCCACATACCATCGCATCGCCTGCAGATCCGGCCGCCGGGCAAGCAGTTCGTAGGCGAGCGTCGCCGGCAAGGCTGCGTGCGAACGCGGCAGCGCGACGGGCTCGATGGCGGGCAGATCATCGGACCCCGCGCCGAGCAGCGCCCGCATCGACTCGCGCAATTGCTTGATCTGCCCTTGCGCCGACACGATCTGCCGTTCGATGGCCAGTTGCCGCGCTTGTGCTTCTTCGGGCAAGGTGAGGGCTTCGAGGCCACGCGCCGCATACGCTTCGTGCGCCTGCACTGCGAACGTCGCGACCTCACCCGACTCGTTCAGCAGATCGATGAGGTGATACGTCGTTTGAATGCCGTAGTAAAGCGTCGCGACATCCGTCGAGATTTCGAGTTCGACAGCGGACGCCTCGGCGAGCCGCGCATTGCTCACGCCGAGCGAGGCGGCAATCTACGCGCGTTGCTTGCCCCAAATATCGACGTCCAGGCTTGCGCCTAGCCCGACGATGCCCTCGGTGTACCACGGGCCCGTCAGCCCCAAAGCCGGTTCGTTCCTCGCGAACGGGCCGAGAAAGCCGTTCGCGGAAACATGTTCGCGATCCAGTTGCGCAAGCGCGGCCACCTGAAGGCCCAACCCCGCGCTAACCAGCTCGACGTCCGACCTGGCCTGCGCAACGCGCGTGCGCGCAATCACCATAGTTGGCGCATTGCCCAGCGCCTGATCGATCAGTGCATCGAGTTGCGCATCGTGATAACGCGTCCACCAGCGGGCGGCGGGCCATCCATCGCGGGCAAGGTGGATGTCGTTCGCGAGCTTGATCTGCGCGGGCGCGATCTCGGCACGGGGCGTGCCGTTGTGGTGGATCAGTGCACAACCTGCCAGGCAGACGCACAGCAACCCAGCAACGCCGAGGGTGTGGCGGCACCACGACGAGCCGCCGCGACTTGATCGCGCAGTCATGATCCTGCCGCCTGTGATGCAGGGGCCGTGACGGGTGCCTCGACGCGTACATCCGCGCGCCAGTCCGGCAGCCCCGAGACCTGCCGCGACAAGTCCCGCGCGGCGACAATGAGCGGCCGATCGGTCAGTCAAGCCAGTTCGGCAGCTTGCGCCGCGATCTCGATGCGCCGCGGCGCGTGCGCATCGGGTGGATTGACCGCAAGCTCGTCCGCGTACCGGTTGAGTTCGGCGCATGCCTGTTCCTGGGCCGCGCGCACTGTGCCGATCGTGTGCGGGCTCGACGATCCCGCTTGCGCCGCGAGGGTGTTGTGCAACGCATCGCCAGCGAGCATGATTTCGCGCCCCTGCGCAAGGACGGTTTGCGCGCGCAGTGTCACCTGGTCCTGCTCGCTTTCCTGCCAGCCAGGTTCGAGCGCGACGCGCGACAGCGTCGCTTGGCAATCGGCCAGCACGGCCCACGCCTGTAACTGCCGCTGCGCATAAGGCAACTCGTCCCGATGGTCAACGCCAGCTTCGGGGGCACGCAACAGTGCGGCAATGGCGCGCAGCATCGTGGCGAGCTTCTGCCGCAGCACGTCGCCCTCGCCTTCGCGCCAGAACGACATCTGTACGAAGGTCGCCACGCCGACTCCCAGCAGAATGCCGACCAGCCGGTCGCGGATTTCAGTCAGATTCGTGCTTGGGCTGAACTGATCCAGCAAGGCAAGCGAGTAGGTGAACATCAGCTGCAGGCCGGCATAGCCGATCCTCTCCGAACCCGCCGATATCCACGCCCCGAGCGCGACGACAGGCACCGACATCAACAGCAGGCCGACGATGTCGTCGAGATGCGGAACGATGAACACAACCATGAACAGCGCCAGCGCGCTGCCGATGGCGGCGCCGGCCAGCCGCAGCAATGCGCGCTGCATCGACGCGCCGAGGCTCGGCAGCGCGACGATCAGGCAGGTCAGCATGATCGTGTGGACGCCCTGCCAGTCCACGGCGTTGTAGAACACGTAGCAGACGAGAACGGCAAGCAGCGTCTTCAGAGAAAAGCGCATGTACGCAGGATTGGTCCACGCGTCTGCCGCGACCATTGGCTCGCCCGCTGGCGGCTTGCCGGGGTCGGCACCGCTTGCGACCCGATCGGCGAATGCATGCAGCGCCCGTTGCAATTCGCCTGCAGCAGGAATCGTGTCGGCGGCAGCGCGCTCTTCAGGTGTTGCCGTGCTCACGTAGCGATACGGCTCGTCTGACATCACCGCTTCATCGAGCGCGCGGCAATTCACGCGCAACTCGCGCAACATCGCCAGCAGCGCTGCCGTCGCACTGGGCCAATCAGGCGGCAGTTCACTCGCGCCGCGATATAGGCGCGACACGGTTGCGACGCACGCCAGCTGCAACGCCTGATTCTCGCGATAGTGGGCGTCGCGCATCGTGGTGAATCGCAGCAGCTTTTGCAGCGTCAGCGCGCCTTGCTGGACTGCCGCCAGCGTGATCGGCGCGGCGCTCGTAGTGCCGTCGATCAGTTGCGCCAAGCGCGTTTCCAGCGCCGCTAGTTGCAGATGGATTTCCGCCTTGAGTTGCAATTGAGGTTCAGCCGGCAGCAGCAACGTGTTAACCACGAGTGCCAGTGCGATCGGATAATTGACAGCGACCCACACCCACAACACTGCGCGGATCAGGAGATCTGCCTGATCGGTCTGGTCTACGAGGCTCTGTACGTAGACCACGATGATCGCTACGATGAAGAGCACGATGCCGATCCTGAGCACCCGGAGCAGGTACGCGCTGCCGATGAACAGCAGGCTCGCGATGACGATGCGCAGCAACGGGTAGTCGAAGGTGTACTTCAGCTGCAGAATCGACAGACCGATTGCAAGCGTCGACCCGACGATGAACATCATGCTGACCAGCCGCGTGACCACTATGTCCGACTGCGTGACGTAAAAGACCACCAGCAGTGAGAGCGCGAGTTCCGGCACTTCGAGCGTCATCGACGCGACGATCACGATCGCCCTTGTCAGCATGCTACGCAACATCACGTTGAGCCGCTCAGGAAATGGCGCAAGCTCGCGTTTCAGGAAATCGACTGCATCGCGCAGCGTGACGGGCAGGTAGTCGGCGATGATCATGGACTCCTCAATGAGGCTTCCCGTCGTTGCCGCGCGCCGCGGTGTAGAACGGCCACCGCCGATGTGCCGACGCGAAACAGTTCCGGGTTCGGATTGTCGATGCGGATCTTCACCGGGAAGCGCTGCGACACGTGCACCCAGTTAAGCGTGCGTTGGATGTGCGGCAAGCCACCCGGCATTGCCAGGCCGCCTTCATCGGGCGCGACGCCGTAGCTGCTCGAATCGACGGTGCCCTGGAAACGCTGGCCGGTATCGCTCATCAGGTACACCGTGGCGGGGGTTCCCGTACGGACGCCCTTGAGTTCGGTCTCGCGAAAGTTCGCAACCACATACCAGTGGCGCGTGTCGATCAGGGTGAAGACCGTTTTGAGCGCCGTGGCAAACTGGCCTGTCGACGTTTTCAATGACACGATGCGTCTGTCGAACGGTGCGCGCACCGTCGCATACTCCAGATTCAGTTCGGCAGTCGCAATCTCCGCCATGACGACGGCACGTTGCGCGACCAGCGCATCGACACCGCTCACCGCCGCTGCCGCCTGCTGCGCCTGCAGCTGCGCAGCGCTGAGTTCGGCTTGCGTCGCGCGTTGCGCGGTGCGTGCACGGTCGACGTCTTCCGCCGACACATAGCCATGTGACAGCAGCGGCTCCATACGAGCCAGCGTGTCGGACGCCTGACCGGCAGCGGCACGCGCGCGCTCGACGGCCGCACGCACCGACTCCGCGTTGTACTGCTGAGCGTTAACCGTCCGCTGCGTCAGCTCAATCTGATGGTCGAGCGCGACGACGGATGCCTTGCCTCGCGCCAGCGCATCCTGATACGGACGTGGATCAATACGGAACAGCAGATCGCCCTGCTTGACCGCCTGGTTGTCGCGCACGGCCAGTTCGACAATCCGGCCGTTGACCTCCGGCACGACGTCGATCGTATCCGCGTAGACGCAGGCGTCGTCGGTGCGAGGCGCCGTGTCCAGCAGCCGGATGACAAAAAGACAGCAGCAACAGCGTCACCACGACCAGGATGATGGCCGGCCATTTGGTCTTCGATGTCCTTCTGGCAGTCGTTGCCATTACATCCACCTGAGGAGATTCAAATCTGGAACAGCATCAACCAGACAGCGAGTGCGAAGAAAGCGACGAATGCGGGATACACCAAAGCTGGAGGCTCCAGCAGATGATCGACGTGAAGCCGCTTGAGAATCAGATAGATGACGACCGTGAGTGCAACGCCCGCGACGACGCAGAACAGCCAGTCCGGAAAGTACGCACCGAGAACGCTAGCCGACGGCGCGTACGCGCAGCCCGACATCAGAACCGCCGCGATCACGGCTAAGCCGATTGCATGATTGCGGCATCTGCCTCTTGCAGGTGGCATGAGTCGCTTCAACGTTTTTCGTAATGTTTGAATCAATTCCACACCTTGCAGATACGCCAATGCGTTTTCCCTGACACTGATACGTTTTGGATGACGAAGGAAACGACTTCATCAGCCACGCCTTTCCTGTAGCTGTCAGATGAGACTTCACAATAACGCTGATGGACAATTTCCGCATTCCATATTCATGTAGTAGCGGCTCTCAGGTCCGCGACCTATCATCAAGCAAATGTCGAGCGTTTGCGCTAATCCGCCATGTCACATCGATTGCGGGCGGCATCGTTTCAGTTCAATCGCCGGAACTCCCGCTTACCAATGAGAATCGAGGAACCGCGTTATGCAACCTCCCTTCGAACCAGACAGCAAGGCGCAGTCAGCGACCGCTCCCGTCACGAGCGAAGTCAAAATACGGCGGCCCACCGTGCCCAATCGCGCTAGCCCAACGCACAGCGAACGCTATTTTTCGAAATGCGTCATTCGAGTTCTGGAGCGCAATGGGCGCACCTCGGCAACGGTTGCGTGGAGCGATTCGACCTCCTGCTGTTACGGCGAGCAGCACTGGCGGCGCTGCATTGCGAGGAAAGCCGGGATTTGCGCGCTGAGTGGCCAAAGCATTGCAAAGGGCGATGCCGTATTTCGACCCAAGCCTGTTCAACCCCTACCACGAAACTTCGAGGCGATGATTCTGGCCACGGTCATGGAAGCTATAGCTTTGGAGGAAGGCGTCTGACGGTTCAAATCCGTTTTTTGGCTGGGCCGCCCCCGATTCTGGAAGCTCGCCGCACCGAACGAGCGCCTTTGATCAGCGCAGACACAGCGCCTCCTACAGGATTTACGAATCTCTTAGCGATAAGCAACCGCCCGAATTCGTCCGCGCACGGTCATTGATTTGTGCGGACTGATCACAGGAGTATGCCGAGATGAAACTCGACGCAACTACATTCCGGCAACTGCGTCTTCTTGTCCCCGTACTGGACGACGTACTCAGCGCTGGCGAAGTTGAGTATTCACATCAGGCCGTGAATCTGGCTGTACTTGCGGCCTTGTGTGCGCAGCTATCCCAGGCATACGAGTTCCACCACCCGGTCGGAATGGAGCCGGCACACGTCGACGTGAAATAGATTGACCATCGATTGCAATCCGCAGACGGCGGAAAACACCGACGGCAGTACAAGCGACAGGTAATGAGGTGATTCCGGGCGGACTAACCATCAACACAATCAAGTGATTGTGTCCAACAGATCCAACAATGCGTCCCCGTCGATTGGCTTTCTGAAGAAACCCAGCGCTCCTCTCTGCAAATAATAGTCTTCCGTATACTCGCTCGGTTTGCCTGTGATAATGATGACTGGCGTGGCCGCGTCCGAATCAACCGTTCTATTTAGCACCTGAATGCCGTCAATGGGCCGCATTCCCAGGTCGGTGATAATACAGACCAGATCCGAGTAGTCGTCGGAAAAAAATCCGATGCTGATTCATAGGACCGTGTTCCATAACCACCAGAGGCCAGCAGGTTCGCAAGAGATGTCAGAACCCGCCGGTCATCGTCAATCACGGCAACGGTTCGAACCCGAGGCGTGGCCATGTTTTTCTCCGGGTTATCGAGTCCAACAAAGATTCGTTGTTAGCGTCAAACATCGAACGTTGCCGTCGACGGTGTTTCGAGTTGCAGTTTGCTCGCCTGCCTGACCAGTGTGGCAAATGAATTCGCTCGCATTTTTCTCATTATGTGGCCGCGATGTACCTGCACAGTGTATTCGGTGATGCCAAGTACTGCCGCCGCCTGCTTGTTGAGCAGACCGCTTGCAAGTAACGGCAAAAGCTCCTGCTCACGAGGCGTTAGCGATTCGTACAGAGCGTGGAGCGCCGCGATCTCTCTCGTCTCCTTTCGAAGTCGATCTGGTTGAACTGTCCGGCGGCAGCTACGAAGCGCCAGCCATGCAGGGGAAGCCCGTGACGGTCGCACGCTGGCGCGCGAAGCCTGTTTCGTGGAGTTCGCACGCGACATCCGGAAGGTGGCAGAGATGCCGGTCATGGTCACGGGAGGGATCCGTCGTCGGCAGGTCGCTGAACAGGTAGTCCAGAGCGGTGTGGACATGGTCGGACGGGGCACCGCTCTCGCGATCGAACCAAACTTGCCGCGGGTTTGGCAAGGAGGAAAAGACATTGCTCCTGAACTTTCTCCGATCACCTGGAAGAACAAGACGCTGGCTTCGCTGGCGAACATGGCCACCGTCAAGTTCCAGCTGCGCAAGCTAAGCCTTGGCATGAAAACCGATCCGAAGGTGTCGCCGCTGCGCGCGTTGATTCTGCAGCAAACAACCGATGCGTGCCGAACTCGCAAGTACAGACGCCTTATGGCACAACGGGTACCGTGACCGAGGCTGACTGGACCAACTCATATCTGCGACTGTGGGGTGGCCTTGTGGGAATTGTACTTGCAGTGCTCTTCCCTACTGGCCGCTAACCATCCGCTATCAGACTCTCGGATGATGCTGCGAAGAAAGAGATGAATTGCCGTTCTTGGACGCACTGAGTCCAATGACTATGCGATAGCGATCGGGATGCGTGTGCGCGATCTACGGAGCGAGCTGCCAGCGCAGGATAGGATGCGTCGCGCCGGCGGGCATCGCCCATACGCCATTCGGCCCGAAATCATAGGCCGCGCTGAAGCTGGACGGCGTGCTCATCTGCGCAGTCGTCAGGCCCTGCGCCGTATTGACCGTCCCGCCATTGGGACCGCTGGCCACGGCGATGTTGGTACCCCTCGTTTGGGTATCCCACACCGTGTCGCGTCCAGGATCGCCAGGCTCGAGGATCTGCGCCGCGATGCCGCCTTTGCCGTAGTGCGGCGCCGGCGCCTGCAGATGACCGGTCGCGAAAGACCGTTCGATATCGCTGAAGAGGGTTAAATTGACGAGTCCGCCGACATTGCCTTGCTGCGAAGTGACGGCGCCCGTCGCATAGGACTCGGAGATCAATCCTTCTGCCAGGCCGACCAGACCGCCCGCGTGCAGGTCGAGTCCCGCTCCCGGAAGGTCGATCGTGCCGCTGCTGTGATCCGACGCAACGATACCGTCGTTGATGCCGGCCAGCATGCCGAAGCTGCCAAGCGACGCCGGGCCCGCAATCGTCCCCTGCACGTTCAGGTTGCGTACGATGCCCGTCGCGCCGATTTCAGAAAACAGACCGCCCGGTGGCGATAGGCGTGGGTTTTGGCAACATCACTGCAATGCCCGCATCCGCGCACTCCTTGATCTGAGGCCCACTGTAGTCGCCACGATCCGCGACCGCCCGCAGTCTGATCTTACCCATGGCATCGCGCGCAGCTTTAGGCATCGGGCTAAGTTGCGCCCGGTCGCTGCCAGACTTTGTGACCTCGTGAACCACGACGAGATGGTGTTTGGCGTCTACTGCCACCTGTACGTTGTAGCCCACCATGCCTGATCCTCTTCCGCTCGTCGCCATGGAGCGGGCATCAGGATCAGTCGTCGAGAGCTGGCCGTCAGGCTCCGTTTTGAGTTGTTCCTTGACCTGCTCAAGTTTGCGCATCTGCTCACGCAAGCAAGCGATCCTGTCCTGCAGCCGCGTTGTCTTTGCTTCGAGTTCAGCGGGCTGCGTACAAATCATCGAGGCACTCTGGAAGCAGCGTCACCTGCTTGCGATCTTCACCTTCTATGAATCGCTTTGTCCGGTCACCCATGCTGAATGAGTTAATCCAGTTCAGGCGATCAGCGCGTTTTCACACAAGCTCGACCCGCTGCTGCCGTTGGGTATTCTCTCGCCGAATGACTGATCATCGTCGAATTCCGGCTGTTGGAATCAAGGTGCTGATCCGCTCGACCAGCGCCTTCCCCATGGGCGTTGCAAAGTCGCGCGTCGCTATGGATGTGCTGCGACGACGGGACAACTGTACTTCGCCTTACCGCGCAACGACGAACGATGCGTGCATGCCCATCTCATAGTGCCCCGGACGGTTGCAAATCAGCACGTAGCGTCCTGGCGCAAGCTTCAATGACAGGCGCCTGGTCGAACCCTGCGCCAAGTCTTCCACCTCGCCAATTTTCTTGAACCGGCTTTCCGTAACCCGGCCTTTGTGGACGGGCAGATGCGCGTCGTCCATGTCTGTCCTCAGCACCACGAACTCATGTTCGGTATTGCCGTTCGCTGCGTTGTTCACCTCGAACGTGACGCGTCCGGCCTTCGCTGTGCCAGGATCGAGTTGAATCGTCTGGTCCGTTAGCTTGACATGGACCGTTTCGTCCGCATGACCGCTCAGCGGCACAAAGCCGAGCGCAATCGCCGCCAGCACGCACGCAGTATGGTTTCTGTCGATCATAATATTTCTCCTCGAAAGGACCGCGTCGCCGCAAGACGCGTTGAACCACGGTGCCGGGTTCGCCGGCCCCGAGGGCTAGTGAAGCAGCTGTTCTCTCGATGACCGTTGCGCGTCAGCAGACCCGTTCGCCAATATGGATGATTAGGGACCCTCGTCATCGTCGTGGCCACTGGTGACCACTGTTCGCGGCGCACATCGCTTCGCCTTCAGGCAATCGTGCAAGCGGGCTTGCATGCATTGCGCGCGTGAATTCATCGCGGATGAAAGACCGCGCTCGCCAGAGCAGGCGAACCTCGGTAATAGAACGTGAATGGGCCTCGAAATATTCCGTCCGATGTCGCGTGGTGAGCCGCTTTCCGGAACGCCAT
Source organism: Paraburkholderia kirstenboschensis (assembly GCF_032806925.1). Taxonomy (NCBI): domain Bacteria; kingdom Pseudomonadati; phylum Pseudomonadota; class Betaproteobacteria; order Burkholderiales; family Burkholderiaceae; genus Paraburkholderia; species Paraburkholderia kirstenboschensis. The sequence continues at coordinate 1,366,771 of NZ_CP136511.1, forward strand.
GCTGGAGAGCACAAACGATTCGAGCGATTCGAATGGGTTCCCGGTTCACCGACGTGCTACCTCGCTCGCCAACGCGCTACCTTCCGGTCGCGCCCCGCGGCCGCAACTCGACGTGGCGAAGCCCGCGGCGGGGAATCTCTCCGACGCTCGACGTCAGCCCTGGATCTCGCGTCTGGAACCCGTAAGGGTGGCTACCAGCAGCCTGTCGGACTTCAGCGCCAGCCAGGCAATGGCCTCAATGTTGGGCATATTTCGCGAGCTACAGAACAATCAGCGAGTTGCGCATCCCGTTTTTTAAATCGTCGCGGGCGAATGTCGGTGTATATACTGAAACGACGCACAGCCATGCGAAAACTGGTTGCGCAGTTCTAGTGCCCGCGGGCCTGAGCGCGAGCATCGCGGCCGCTACTCTTATTGGACTACGATCCAATACCGCAGTTGGCGGTTGCGCCGGTTGTCAGCGTCGCGTAAGCCTTGAGGTACCGTACCATGGAGGCAGGGATGCAGAGCGAACAGGTGTACTGGGTTTTCACCGTTACCGTCGATCAGATGGACAAGTTCACGCCGCTGATACCAAAGCTTGTGGCCGCGACAGAGAAGGAGCCGGGCGCGCTGCAATTCGAGTTCAACATCTCGGACGACCAGAAGACGGTTGACATCTTCGAACGCTACTCGGATTCGAAAGCGGCGCTGTCCCACCAAGCGGAAAGCTTCGTCCCATTGTCGGAGGAGTTCTTCGCTGTGGCCAAGCTCACTCGCTGGGTGATCTATGGCACGCCCTCGGACGAGTTCAAGAAGGCGAACGCCGACTTCCACCCGATCTATATGACGCGATCCGATGGTTTTGTCAGGTGACGGGTCGGCTCCTGGGGTTAAAGTCGCGAGTTTGGTAGCGGACATCGAACTGGCCCGTGCTACGTTCGGCGCGCAGCGGTAACAATATCCCTTTGGGGTCTCGGCCGTGCATACTTGCAACAGTCAACCGCGGACTAACCAGCTCACCCGTTCAGATTCGCCAACCTACCACCCGTACTTAAGCTCAATGCCGGCATAGTCAGCGTTGCGCCCACCCGCCTGACGGATCGAGTTCCCCACCTGGAAGTGCACGGCTTCGATCGCACCAATGAGGTTCGCCGCAATCGTCCAGTCCGCGCGGAACTGCACATACATCCCTGTCCACCGGCTGCCTCTGCCCGCCGTGCCCGGTACAGCCTGATTCGCCTGCAGATACACGGCGTCGCCGGTCGTCTCGCGCCACTGGAAGCCGAGCGCGCCGAGTAGCGCGAGATTGGCCGTCGGCTTGAGCGTGATGGATGGTTTGATATGAATGAGGTTCGAATAGCCCGTATAGCCCGCGAGCGTGAAGTAGTAGCCGTTCGGAAACAGCGTGTTGAAGGTCTCGATTCTGCCGTCGTGCGGGTGCCGGTCGCCTGAAGCCGCGTCGACCTGCACAGCAACTTGCGGCGACCAGGGCATGTCGAGCTTGTAGCCCGCGATCGAGCCCATCGCCCACGCGAGTATCGTGCTGTTGCCGACCGTTCCAGTCTGCAGCATCCCTTCGACATCCCAATTGAAACGACCGCGTGTGCCGGAGTAGCGCAAATCCCAGACATCGCGGCGCTCGGCGCCGCTTGCATCCAGGTACCGCGCGTTGCTGCGGTTATAGCGCGACCAGTAGCCGGACAGATCGCCCGGCCCTACCGACTGACGCTCGAAACGCACGCCGCTGAACGTAAGGTCGCGATTCGATACGTCGTCGAACACGGTTGCGTCGCGGTTCTGCACGGGTTGCGTCGCGTAGGTGATAAAGCGCCACTTCTGGAATTCGTAGTCAGCCCAGACCGCGTCGTACGCCTGGCGCACGTTCGGGCCATCGCGCACGGAAATGAAACGCTGCAGGTCGAATGCCATCTCCTGGCGGCCGACACGAAACTTGAAGGTGCCACCGCCGAGCGCGCCAGTGTAGGTGACAAACGCCTGTTCGAGGTCGAGCGGGTTCTTGTCAACCGGGGTGACCACGTTCTTGCCCCACACGCGTGCATCCTCGATCTGCACGAAGAACTGCCAGTGCTCGCCGAGATGCGCATCGGCATGGACCTCGACGCGCTGGATCAGATACGTATCCGACTGCGTGCCGATGCCGAACAGCGGTGCGTTATTGCTTTCGACGCGCTCGCGCATATTCACGCCGAGCGACAGATACGATGCCGGGTCGCCGCCGAGCGGAATGTACTTGAGGCCGTCGAGCGGTTCGCGCGGCACGCACGGATTCGCGAGCACCGACCAGTCTTCCTGCCAGCGGTTGAACATGACGACGGGCCGCTTTGCATGGCAGGCGCCTGCCAATGTGCTGCCGCTCGCAGGCGCTACCGTATCGGCGGCATCCGCCGCGAGGCTCGTCCCGGTTGCGGGTTGCGCGACCGTATCCGCTAAAGCCGCGTCTGCACCCGTCAGCAACAGACCCGCGAAGGCCATGACACTGGCGGCCTTTTCGAATCGACGCTCGCGCATTGCAGTCGACACCATGCTTCCCCTCGCCATTGTCCGGGTGGGCTTATATTCGCCCGCCGGTCGGCGCGGCGGGCGAAATCGAGGCCATTCTCGCTGTCCTGCAACATCACGCGTGCCCTGGCGTGGCCGCGCGCTCGTGTTTTCCAGTGGTCAATGCGAGCGCCACCAGCGCGCACGCCGGCGCAAGCAGCGCCCAGAATCCTGTGTAGCGGTAGCCCAATGCACCGGCCGCCGCCCCGATCGCGAAAGCAACGATGGCCGGCATCATCGTCGCGAATCGGGCGCGCGCCGTTGCGCGAACGCTCTCGGCCGTGTCCGCCGACAGCATGTCGACTACGTCCAGGATCGCTTGCGTGACGTTGCCCGTCATCACGGTATTGGGCACGCCGGGGCGCCTGATGAGCTTCGGATGCGCGTTCTGCACGCCCATCGCGAACGCGCCGATGACACCGGCAACCGTCACTGAGAGGCTTTCAGGCTGGCTGACTGGCGTCGCCCAGACGCCGGCGAGACAGTAGCCGAACATGAGCACGGCCTGCACGGCATGGAGCAGTCGCGCGCCCTGGCACGCATGCTTTTCTGACAACGAACGCACGAGCAAAGCGCTGACGACCACTCCACCGATGAACGCGGGAAACACGATCAGCTTCAGGAGCACGCCGCGGCCGAAGCCCGCCATGCCGGCGCCGATCAGCACGAAGTTGCCCGTCACGTGCGCGGTGAACAGCCCGAACAGCGCGACGAAACTCAGTGTATCGACGAAGCCGGCGATCGCGGCGAGGATCGTGTCTTCGGACTTCATTGCGCCGATTTCGCGTGAATCTCGGCGATATAGCCACCCGGGAACTGGACGATCGCGGCGTCGCGCCCTTGCGAAGTAAACGGCGGCACGAGCACCTTCACGCTCGCCGCTTTCGCCTTCTCCAGCGTCGCGGCGAGATTCGGCACTTCGTAGCCCGTCACTTCCCGCCCGAACGGATAGGGCAGACGGCCGTCGGTCACGAGCACGGTCATCTTGCCGAAGCCCGTTTCGATACGAACGCGGCGATACGTGTCGTTCGGCCGCCCGATCTCGATACCGGGCGCATTGGCCACATCGGACACCACCCGGCCGTGCGAGAACTTTACGAAAGCGTGAACCAGCTTGCGCATGTTTTGCGGCGACACATAGACACGGTTCTCGGGAATGGTCTGCAGCGCATCGTAGTGCGGCGCCTGGGTATGCCAGTAGAGCTGCATCTTGAGGCCGCCTGGCCACGAGATGATGGCGTCGCGACCGATCGGATCGGGGAACGTATCGACGATCACGTCCGCGCCGAGCGCGCGCGCGGACTTCATCGCCGCGTCCATGTCGGTCACGAGGTAGCCCGTGCGCTCCTCGCCGAAAGGATACGGAATGGGCGTCTTGAAGGCGAACACGGAGATCGTGCCCGAGGGCGTAAACACGAGCTGCGACATCGTCTGGCTCGGCGTTGGCGTGACCTGGAATACGCCCTGCTTCGACTTGCTGCCGCCAAACGTCGCAACGAAGCTATCGGTGAAGCGATCGAAATCTTCCTCCGCAACATATACGTGCGTCGTATCGTACTGCGGACCGACGCTGACGTACGGCGGCAACACGGCCGGTCTGGGTGGCGTCGCGAACGCAACCGGCGCGGCGACAAGACCGCCCGCGATCAGCACCGCGAGCAACGCAGAGCGAATCGTTTTCATGACGGAATTTCCTTGTTGTTTCATCGTTCTGCCTGATCATCAGAGGCGGCTGCCGCGGGCCGCACCTTTCGTATCGCCGAGCATGGTCGCGAGCACAAGCGCCGCGATCAGTCCCAGATGCTCGAAGAAACTGTTGAGCGCCATGAAGCGCGCGGCGCCGGTCTGGTTCCAGAAGTCGTTGGCGACCAGCATGGCGACGACAGTCAGTACGCCGAGGCCGCCTGCGCCAATCCACGTGAAGCGGCGAAATACGACGCATAGCGATCCGCCGATCTCGACCGCGACCGCCAGCGCCGCCCAGAGCGCGGGCGGGTGCAAGCCGAAATGCGCCTGCTCCGCGATTGCGCTGTCGAAATGCAGCGCCTTGTTGAAGCCGCCGATCAGCCAGGCTGATACGAGCGCGAGGCGAACGAGCGGCCCGACCCATGGCTGCGCAAGCAGCGCGCTGACCCATGCCGGGTTGCTGCGGCCGGACCATGCCGTCATGTCAGATGGCCCAGCAGGAGCAACCGAGCGCGCCCCAAAAGCCCTTCGCATCCACGGTCGGCAACGCGCTGCCCCATGCGCGCGCGTGTGCGTGACCGTGCAAATTGCAGGCGCTCGCACACCCGCACATCGCCGCGGCGGCCGCGCGCTGAAGCGGCGCGCCTTCGCGCTGCTGACTTACATCCCCGCGACCCCAGCCGCCAAAACCGCCGTACTGCCGCACCGGCGACCAGTCCGGCATCGCGGCCGGAATCGGCGCATCGTGCTGCGAGAACGGGCCCGCGCCCCAGACAATCTTGCCTCCCACCACTGTGAGCAACGCGGTGGTGCCGGCAATGTCGTCCCCGGCGCACGCGAAAAAGTCGCGGTCCGGCACCATCAGGTCCGCGAGCTGGCCGACCGCGATGCGGCCTTTCTTGCCTTCTTCGTTCGAAAACCAGGTGACGTACTCAGTCCACATGCGCAGGGCCGTCTCACGGTCGAGCAGGTTGCGCTGCGGATACATCTGCAGACCCGCGACCGTCTTGCCGGTCACCAGCCACGCAAGCGACACCCAAGGGTTGTACGACGCCACGCGCGTCGCATCGGTGCCGGCCGAGACCTTGATGCCCTTCTCCAGCATCTTCGCGACGGGCGGCGTGGCTTGCGCGGCCTCTGCGCCATAGCGCTCGACGAAGTACTCGCCCTGATAAGCCATCCGGTGCTGCACCGCGATGCCGCCCCCGAGCGCCGCGATACGATCCATCGAACGCTCGGAGACGGTTTCCGCGTGATCGAAGAACCAGTTGAGGCCGGCGAGCGGAATGTCCTTGTTCACCTGCTCGAATACGTCGAGCGCGCGGCTGATGGTTTCGTCGTACGTGGCATGCAACCGCCACGGCCAGCGATTCTGCGCGAGCACGCGCACCACGCCTTCGAGTTCGCCCTCCATCTCGGGCGCCATGTCCGGTCGCGCCACGCGAAAGTCCTCGAAGTCGGCAGCCGAAAAGACCAGCATCTCGCCCGCGCCGTTGTGGCGGAAGTAGTCCGTGCCATCGTGATAGCGGGACATGCTGGTCCACTTCACAAAGTCTTCCTTCTCGGCCTTCGGCTTCTGTGTAAACAGGTTGTAGGCGACCCGAACCGTCATCTCGCCCGCGTCATGCAGCTTGCGGATGACTTCGTAGTCCTCGGGGAAGGTCTGCGAGCCGCCGCCCGCATCAATCGCGCCGGTCACGCCAAGCCGGTTGAGTTCGCGCATGAAATGCCGCGTCGAGTTGTACTGATACTCGAGCGGCAGCTTGGGCCCTTTGGCGAGCGTCGCGTAGAGAATCGCTGCATTCGGATTCGCAAGCAGGAGGCCAGTGGGATTGCCCGCGCCATCGCGCAGGATCTTGCCTCCCGGCGGCTCCGGCGTGTCCTTCGTATAGCCGACCACGCGCAGCGCGGCTGCGTTGAGCAGCGCGCGGTCATACAGATGGAGGATGAACACCGGCGTGTCGGGCGCCACCGCGTTGAGTTCCTCGATGGTCGGCAAGCGCTTTTCTTCGAACTGGTGCTCGGTAAAGCCGCCCACCACGCGCACCCATTGTGGCGCGGGCGTGATCGCGATCTGCTGCCTGAGCATTTCCATCGCCACGGCGAGCGAGCTCACGCCGTCCCAGCGCAGCTCCATGTTGTAGTTGAGGCCGCCGCGGATCAGATGCAGGTGATTGTCGATCAGGCCAGGCAGCGCGGGCCGGCCGCCCAGGTCGATGACCCGGGTCGAGCCGCCCACGAGCGGCATCACGTCGGCATCGCTGCCGACCGCGACGAAGCGGCCATCGGTCATCGCCACCGCGGTAGCGACCGGGTTCGAACGGTTCAGCGTGGTGAACCGTCCGTTATGCAGAATGAGATCGGGTTGGGTGCCGGTAGCGCTCATGTGCGTCTCCTCACTTCGCTCAATTCGCAAAATTCGTTTGATTCAATCAAAGGCCGAGCAACTGCTTGAGGGTCGGGACGGCCAGGGCGCCGATCAACATGCCGAGCAAGCCGACGAGGGCAATCAGCGGTGGCGCCGGCGAGCGGACCTTGATCACGCTATAGATCACCCCTATCAGCACGCCCGCACCCAGTGACACCAGATACGGTTTCATATGATCCCTCTCTCTGCCAAATTAGGGTGCAGAACCGGGCGGTTCAGCCGTCCGGCGGAGCGAGGGTCGGTGCAAGCGAGACGTCCGCGCTCACGTGCTCGAGTCGCACGGCGTCGTGCGCATGAACGCCCTGATGTCGTTCGGGTTGGGCATATCGCACCGCGCGCGTTACGGCGTTGCTCGACCTTCTCGGCGAGCATCTTGCGCACGTTCCGCGGGCGGTACGTGAGCGCGTCTTACTTCGCCGGCACGGCCGGCAGCGCCTCATGCGGCGTAGCCGTGCGTTGCGGCGCCTTGTGGACCATCGTGTAGGCGTAGTCGATACCCATGCCGTATGCGCCCGAGTGCTCCCTCGCGATTGCCATGATTTCGTCATAGGTCTCGCGGCGTGCCCAGTCGCGCTGCCATTCGAGCATGACCTGTTGCCACGTGACCGGCACGACGCCCGCCTGGACCATGCGCTGCATCGCGAAATCGTGCGCATCCTTCGACATACCGCCCGACGCATCGGCTACCATGTAGATCTCAAAGCCGCCTTCGAGCATCGCGCAAAGCGCAAACGTCGTATTGCACACTTCCGTCCACAGACCCGCCACGATCACTTTTTTGCGCCCGTTCGCGGCCAGCGCGTCACGCACTTTCTGGTCGTCCCACGAGTTCATCGAGGTGCGCTCGAGCAGCTTCATGCCCGGAAAGACGTCGAGCAGTTCGGGATAGGTAAATCCCGAGAAGCTTTCCGATTCGACGGTCGTGATCGTGGTCGGAATCTTGAACACCCTGGCTGCCTTGGCCAGCCCGACGACGTTGTTCTTCAGCATCTGACGGTCGATCGAATGCACGCCGAAGGCCATCTGTGGCTGCTGATCGATGATGATGAGCTGGCTGTTCTGCGGGGTGAGTACTTCAAGGTTCGGATTGCTCATGACGTGTATCTCCTTCGGTGCGGAGAAAAAATAAAGCCTCGCCTCGCCGGCGTGACCGCGAGGAGTCCGATATCCATTGCGCTGGGGTATGCGTCGTCCAGCGTTAACAGTTAATACCAAAACCGGCGAAAGAACATCCCGAAAAACGAGTGCGATTTCAAGAATTGCACCTTTACGTGAACTTAACTACTCTTCCTTACTCGATCAGACCCGAAACGCTTGTGAACGATCTGTCGCGCAGTGCCCGTCGCCCGCCGACCGTCAAGGAGACTCGCATCATGAAGCCGTATATCCTCTCGTTCCTCGCCGGAATTCTTGCCGGTATCGTTTACAGCGCGATCGGCGTGCAGTCGCCGGCGCCGCCCACCGTCGCACTGGCGGGCCTGCTCGGCATTCTCGCCGGCGAGCAGATCCTGCCCGTCGCACGTCGAATGCTGTTGGGCGTCAAGCTCAAAGCCGCATGGAGCGAAGCGAAATGCAGCCAGCACATGTTCGGCCCACTGCCCGGCGGCCACGTTGCCGATGCAGCTGCAAAGGACAAGCAACCATCGTGACCCACCATCCTTCACACAGTTCCGTGCTGCACAATCTGCCTGCACACGGATGAGCAACGTCGAGCTCTTTCATTACCTGCTGTTGTTGATCTGCGGCGCGGGCGCGCTCACCTGGCTCGCCGGGCGCGTTGCGATCCCGCCCGCCGTCGTGCTGCTGCTCGGCGGCTGCGTGATCGCGGTCGCGGGCAAGCGCGCGCCCGAGATGGACCCGAACCTGATGCTCGCGGCTGTTCTGCCGCCGCTCCTGATGTCGAGTTCGTTCTACACGGCATGGAAGGAATTCCGCGAGGAGCTTGGGACGATAGTCTCTCTTGTGCTGGGCGCGGTGACGGTCACGACCGCCGTGGTCGCCGTTGCCGTGCATGCGTTCAACCCGGGTCTGCCCTGGGCCGCATGCTTCGCGCTGGGCGCGATCGTCTCGCCGCCTGATGCGGTCGCCGCGAATGCGATCCTGCTGCGCCACCCGCTGCCTGCGAGGCTCGTCGCTGTGCTCGAAGGCGAGAGCCTCGTGAACGACGCGTCAGGCCTGCTGCTCTACCAGATGGCGGTCTCGGCGGCGCTTGCCGCCACCATCACGGTTGCGAGCGCAACGGGCCTGTTCTTCTCGCTGACACTGATCGGCGTCGTGGTCGGTCTCGCGTGCGGAGAGGCGCTGTGCTGGGTGCTGCAGCGCCTCTCCGATGCGATGCTCGGCATCGTCCTGACCTTCGTGATGGCGTGGGCGAGCTACGGGGTTGCGGAGGTGGTCGGCGGCTCGGGTGTGCTGTCTGTCGTGACCTGCGGTCTCGTGCTCGGCATCCGCCAGCATCGCGTGTTCGACGCCGGCATGCGCATCAAGGCCAAGGCGACCTGGGAAGCTATCGTGTTCGCGCTCGACGCGCTCGTCTTCATCCTGATCGGCCTCGCGCTGCACGGCATCCTGGCGCGCGTGAATTACGACGTCGCCGTCTTGATGGCCGGCTTGCGTGTCGCGTTGCCTGCAACAGCGGCTGCGACTGCGGTCCGCCTCCTGTGGGTGTTTGCTGCGATCTGGTTGCCGAGCCGCATCTTCGCGAAGCGTACAGGCAACCAGCCGTGGTCGACCGGCGAAGCCGTCGTGCTGGGATGGGCGGGCATGCGCGGCGTCGTGAGTCTCGCGGCCGCGCTCGCGTTGCCGGGCAATTTCCCGGGCCGCGACCTGATCGTCTTCAGTACCTTCCTGCTCATCATTGCGACGCTCGTCGTGCAGGGTGGCAGTCTTGCGCCGCTCATCCATCTGCTGAAGCTGCGCCCGGTCGCGCGGCAGACCATGTCCGAGCACGAGACGCGTGCGCGCACCTTCGGGGCTTCGCTCGCCGTACTCGAAGAGATGGGCAAGCACGCATCCGGTATCGAACGCGCAGCGCTCGAGCGCCTGCTCGCCGAATACCGGATCCGCGTCACGGCGAACGAAAACGCGTATGCGATGGGAGCGCAACAGGTCGAAGATCGCGCGCACTTTCTGCGTATTGAACTTAAGCTGGTCAGCGTGTCGCGCGAAGCGCTCCTTGGCCTGCATCGCGACGGCAAGGTCGACGATGGGGTCTTGCATCGCATCGAATCCGAACTCGATTTCGAAGAGCTTCGCCTGTTGCGCCTGCTCGAACCGTAAAGGCTGCGCGCCACGAACGTCACCTTCGAAGTTTCAATACACAGATGGTCGTATTGATTGGAGTAGCCCCACCAGTCGAAGCATTGCTTTGACGCAGCCGTCTTACTCGCGGCACGTTGACAGTGCCCGCGTCGCTTATCGGAAATCGCCGGGTCGCCGAGGCCGGCATCAATGAATGGGCCGATACGAACGAACTGGTGGTCGTGTCTCCCGGCACGATCGCGTCATCTGCGCCTGGGCCGACGAACCCGAATGCATGCTTCGACTGGTAGGGCTACTCCAATCAATACGACCCGAACTACGCGCTCAAGAGCGGCTTGCAGATGTCGGTGCTCTACGCGATGGTGCAGCGCGTGGCTGGCCGACCGTAGGCTCGTCGAGCCAAGACGGCCAGTTGTGCAATCGCGGGGCCATCGGCCGGTTAAATGGTCGCCTTTACAAAGCCGCGCGCCCTCAACCACGTAGCGCTGGAAGTCGGCGATATCGGGGAAGCGCTGGCATTCTATGGCGCAGCGTATGCATCGATATGCGTTTGTCGATCTGTGCGGCTTCGGCAGCGGCGCGAATCGCGCGATTGAGTTGCTGTGGAGTCAGCGGGTCGACAGGATCGAGCCCTGGAAACAACCAGCCGCCATCGGGCATCTTGCCCTGGGCGCGGGCCACGCGCCGCCAGACCCGCAGGCGTTCGAGCAGCACCGGCGAGAGCATCGCATAGCGATCCTTGCGACCCTTGCCCTGTTCGACGCGCAGTGTCATGCGTTGGCTATCGATGTCGCCCACCTTGAGCCGGACCACTTCGCTGGCACGCAACCCCGTGCCGTAGGCGAGCGACAACGCTGTCTGATGCTTCAGGTTACCTGTTGCCGCAATCAGTCGCCGGACCTCGTCAGGACTAAGGACGACCGGCAATATGCGCGGCACACGAACTGGCTGCATCCGGGCCATCAGTTCCGGCTTCTGAAGCGTGATCTCGAAGAAGAACTTCAGCCCGGTGATCGCGGCATTAAGGGAGACGGGAGACGTTCCGCGATCGACCTATTACTACGTAAACCGTATGTTTTCTAACGCCCTATTCCCTCAATTTGACATTATCCGTGTAATGCTGAGATCTGTAGGTCCCGATGCGACAATCACCGCGTCACCCCCTGAACCCCCGCCCGCATCGGTTCCCACGCCGATGAAACCGCGCGCGCGGACCCGCCCAGAATGCGGCCCAGGACGACCTCGCCGCGGTGCGCGCATGGCTCGCGCGGGTCGCCGACAAAAAGACCACCTTCGAGAATTACCGCAAGGAAGCCGAGCGGCTGCTGCTGTGGGCGATCGTGCAACTGGGCAAACCGCTGTCGTCGCTCACGCACGAAGACCTGCAACTATTCCGGCAATTCCTCAAGGATCCGCTGCCGCGCGCGCGCTGGGTCGCCGACAGCGGGCGCAAGTATCCGCGCCATGATCCGCGATGGCGGCCGTTCTCAGGACACTCCGGCCGAGCAGCCAGTATCAGGCGGTGTTGATCATCAACGCGCTGTTCGCGTGGCTCGTCGAAGCTGGCTATCTGGCAGGCAACCCCCTGTCGTTGTCGCGCCAGCGCGCCCGCCGTTCGAAGCCCCGGATCACGCGCTATCTCGACCGCGAGCTGTGGCAGGCAGTGAAGGCCTATATCGACAGCCTGCCGAAGGACACGCCCCGCGAGCAGGAGCGCTACCTGCGCGCACGGTGGCTGTTTACGCTGTTCTATCTCGGCGGCCTGCGTATCTCGGCGGCCTGCGTATCCCGGAGGTCGGCGGCAACGCGATGGGATGCTTCTTTTGCCGGCGCGATGCCGACGGTCACGAGCGCTGGCGGCTCGAGGTGCTGGGCAAGGGTGACACGGAAGGGCTGGTGCCGGCCTCTGCAGAAATGATGGTGGAACTTGGGCGCTACCGGCGCGAGCGCGGCCTGTGCACCCTGCCCTCGCGGCATGAAGACACGCCACTCGTGCTGCCTTTGGGCAAATCCATGAAGCCGCTGACGCGCGCCGCGCTGCACACGATCGTCAAGGCCATTGCCGGCGCGGCCGAACGGCTCCGTCTGCGCGGCGACGGGTTCGCGGGACAGGCGGATCTGCTCGAACAGGCTTCCGCCATTGGCTGCGCCACACCGCCGGATCGCACATGGCCGACGGGGGCGCCGATCTGCGTACGGTGCGCGACAACCTGCGCCACGCGTCGCTGCCGAGCACCAACCTTTACCTGCACACGCCCGACGAAGAGCGTCACCGGGAGACCGAGGAAAAGCACCGTATAGACTGGTAGATACCCCAGCGCTTCGGACACGGCATTCCTGCCTGTCATTCCAATGATGGTGCGCGCGTGGCTTATTTCGTTCGGGCTGGTACTCGGCGTCGGATTCCTGCTTGTCGCTGGCCCTTGACACCGCGATTCGCTGAACCAGGATCCGGGCGATCTCGCCGCGCAGTACGTGATCCCCAACGATCGCAAACTGCCATACTACGAGCACCGCATGGCGGCCTGACCTTGCTGTTGTTCGGCGCCACAGGAACGGTCGCCGGCGCCAAGCAGATCGACGACTCGGAAAACTGGTGAACGAATAATCCGCAGGCACGTGCGGGGGTTGCAGGGTTGCTCCTGTCCTCCCACAAAAATTCTTCACCTCCGCGCTTGACAATCTATCTACGAGTAGATAAAGTTCGATCCATGGAAACGACAACGACAGTGCGCGAACAGATCCTCGACCACGCAGTCACGCTCATCATGCTGCGCGGCTACAACGGTTTTAGTTACCGTGATCTGTCCAGTCTGGTCGGCGTGAAGACCTCGAGCATCCACTACTACTTTCCGTCGAAAGACGATCTGGTGCTGGAAGCGGTCAACGAGTACAGCAAAGAGGTACTCAACGCCGTCCACGCTATCGGCGCTTCGTTGCCGGCCGATGCAAAGCTCAGCAAGTACACGAAGATGTTCGGCAGGACCCTCGGTGACGGCGATCAGATCTGCCTGTGCGGCATGCTTGCTGCGGACATCGAGTCGCTGCCCGAGAACATCCGGCAAGCGGTGCAGGCGTTTTTCAAGGCGAACGAAAACTGGCTGGCCAAGGTTCTCGCGCAGGGTGCGCAGGAAAAGACGCTGGCGGTGAACGGCAAACCGGAAAACGCGGCACGTGCGCTCTACGCGGCTTTTCAGGGTAGCGTGCTGGCAAGCCGGTTGTTTCATACCAGGGCTCGGCTGGAAGATGTCGAAGCCTCGGTGAGAATTACGCGGTAAAGCAGTCGAACGCGAGGTGGCATGCCACCTCCTTGCTTGGCCCGCCTATCTATCTATCTTTGCATAGATAGATAGGCGGCAGATGTGACGTGGAAACACCCGTTTTTACGCATGAATCTATCTACACATAGATAGTCAATATTTGGCAACCCAACCTCTTTAAAGGAGTTTCACCATGTCCCTCGACAAAGTCCTCTACCGCGCCCATGCCCACGCGACCGGCGGCCGTGACGGCCGGGCTGTCGTCCCCGCAGGCAACCTCGACTTCAAGCTGACCACGCCTAAAGAACTGGGCGGTGCGGGCGGCGCAGGCGCCAACCCGGAACAACTGTTCGCCGCCGGCTACAGCGCGTGTTTCCTCGGCGCGATGAAGTTCGTCGCCGCACGCGACAAGATCGCCATCCCGGCGGACGTCGCGATTGACGGCAGCGTCGGCATCGGTGCGATTCCGAACGGCTTCGGCATCGAGGTCGAACTGAAGATTTCGTTGCCCGGCATGGCGCGTGAAGCGGCGCAGACGCTGGTCGACAAGGCGCACATCGTCTGCCCGTACTCGAACGCGACCCGCGGAAACATCGACGTCACGCTGACGATCGCCTAACCCACACGCCCCATCAATTCAAAAACTGGAATCTGCCATGAAGACCTTCAAGCCTTTGTTGCTCGCCGCGGCCCTGGCCGCCAGCACCGCCTTCGCCGTTGCTGCAACCCCGGCGGCACCCGCCACGCCCGATCAGGTGACGAGCCAGTTCCTCCATGCCCTGAACAGCGGCACCGTACCGGCGATCAACACCTTGACCCCGGCACAGGCGCGCCAGGTGCTGATCGGTGCGCAGAACAGCGTCAAGGTCGATCTGTCGGGCATCGAGGTGTCGAACAAGACCATTGAGCAGGACGGCATCACGGTGCCGGTCACGATCGTCCGACCGCAAGGCGCAACGGGTACGTTGCCGGTCTTCATGTTCTTCCATGGCGGTGGCTGGATCCTTGGCGACTTCCAGACCCATGAGCGCCTGGTGTGTGACCTCGTCGTGCAATCTGGCGCAGTGGCGGTGTTCGTCAACTACACGCCGTCGCCCGAAGCGCGCTACCCGGTGGCGATCAATCAGGCGTACGCGGCGACCAGGTGGGTCGCGGCACATGGCAACGACATCGGTGTGGATGGCAGCCGTCTCGCGGTAGTGGGCAACAGCGTGGGCGGCAACATGGCGGCGGTCGTCGCACTGATGGCGAAGGACCAGCAAGGTCCCGCGATCCGCTTTCAAGGCTTGATGTGGCCGGTCACGGACAACGATTTCAACGACGGCTCGTACAACGCCTATCCGGAAGGCCACTTCCTGACCCGTCCGATGATGAAGTGGTTCTGGGACGCGTACACCAAGGATCCGAAGCAGCGTAACGGGATTTACGCGTCGCCGCTGCATGCTTCGCTGGACCAGTTGAAGGGTCTGCCGCCGGCACTGATTCAGGTCGCGCAGTTCGACGTGCTGCGTGATGAAGGCGAGGCTTACGGCCGCAAACTCGACGCGGCAGGCGATGAGGCGACCACGGTGCGCTACAACGGCACCATCCATGACTTCGGTTTGCTCAACGCACTCGCTGAAGATGCACCGACGAAGGCTGCGACCAAACAGCTCGCCAACGAGTTGCAGTCGCGCCTGAAGTAAGACTCTGGCAAGACCCGGCTAATCCGGCCGCGGCGCAGTCGTCAAGCAATACTTCGCCGCCGTCTCCGCGCGCTGGAGAGCCACCGGAATCACAAGACACTTAACGCACATTGGAGTGAATCTCATGAACCGTAATCTCATCGCAGCCCTTCTGGTCGTCGCTACCGCAGCAGTGGCAGCACCCGCATTCGCTAGCAACGGCTACGGCCCGGCGCCGTCGTATAACCCGCTCGTCGGCGCCCCGGCGTCGCAACGTGGCCAGAGCGCGCAGACCCTCGCCGCTGAGCAGACCACGTACAGCGAGAATGGCAGTGCATACGGCGGAGTGGCAAGCGCGCTGTCGAATGCAGGTCGCCGCGCTCAGAGCGTGAGCGGGCAAGCGCTCTTCGCGCATCGCTAAGCGGCCGCGATGATTGGGCCGCTTACGGAGTCCTGGTGCGGATGCGCGGTGCGATGCAGTATGCCCCGGACCGGAACTGCCCCGCGGCGGCGCCCTTGGGTTCAGGAGTTCGGTTTCATTGGCCCGGCAACACGAACGAGCCACCCTGGAAGCGCTGCGTCGGATCATCGAGGTCCGCGTCTGGCGCTTTGACCGGGAACAGATGTTCGAACTCCACGGAGATGTCCTGCGGACCGGAGTCAGGCGTGTTGAGCGTGGCGAGCTTGGTGCCGGTCATATCGCTTCCAGTATTCAGGCTTGGCGCAGCAAAGTGTCGAGGGCACGGGCGGCGACGCCAACACCTTCCATGACGAGCGCTGCGCGAAACACCATCTGACCGGTACCTCCTGCAGCCGCAGGAGACTCCGACAGCAATTCGATCCTCGAACGCCGGCGCATGCAGCCGGCCTGAGCGGTCGCCCGCGGCGCTGCCGCCACCGCTGAAGCTGCCAGCCTTCAGCCTCGCCCGCCGCAACGGGATCCCCCTAAGAGGCTACCTGCCGGGACGTCCCCTGGCATACGACGTCAACGATTCCCCATCGTGTGCCGAGAACCCATCGCGTTCATCGTGATGGTCCGTTGTCGTCATCTCGCCCGGACCTTCGTCCACTCGACACGGTTTGCTGGGCGGCGTTCCCACCTCGATCGGGCCAACGTTTTGACTTCGATCTGACGGACTGTCGCGCGGCGGGTTCGTCCTGTACGGGGGCTGTCCCGCGTACGAATTTTCGTGCTGCCACGAGGCGCCGTGTTCCGAAATCCGTATGGCTGGCAAGGGGCGCACACAAACCACAACCAATGACGATGGCCGCCACCGGCTTTGCCCTGCGGGGCTCGCGGGTCCCGCGCCGGTCGATCGGAACGCGGAGTGCGCCGACGGCACGGTCGGTGCATTTACAGGTGCGAGCGTATGGCGAGCGCTTCCGACAGGAACTCAAGCTGGCAGAAGAAGCACGCATTACCGTCACGATCGACGGCCGCGACGGTCAGCTTACGGTGGGCATTCTCACGACGCGGCATGGACGCGTGCCGTTGCGCAGACCAGATGGGAGAAGTTCGTGTTGCACACCGGTTTCGCGAACAGCGTTTGGGCGCGGTCCGGCATCGCAGAGGATTGCATTAACCACGGAGAGACACTTCGATTGACGTCGCCCGCATCCGCCTCTAGCGACGCTGCGTCTATTCGTTACCGGGAGGAAACCGACAGCATGGGAGTCGTAAGCGTGCCCGAGGACAAACTTTGGGGCGCGCAGACACAGCGGTCGCTGGAGCACTTCAGCATCGGCGGCGACCTCATGCCGGGTGAGCTGATAATGTCGTACGCGATCCTCAAGAAAGCGGCCGCAAATGCGAACTATGCCGCCGGGCACCTGAACGGTTTGCAACACAAGCTGATCGTGCAGGTGACCGACGAAATCCTCGACGGTCAATACCACGACATGTTTCCGCTGCACGCCTGGATGACCGGGAGCGGCACGCAATTCAATATGAATGTGAACGAGGTCGTTTCGAATCGCTGCTGCCAGCTTGCAGGTACGCCGCTCGGCAGCAAGTCACCCGTCCATCCGAACGACCACGTCAACATGTCGCAGTCGTCGAACGACTCGTTTCCCTCGGCGATGTACATGGCCGCAGCGATAAACGTCAAACAGCGTTTGATACCCGCAGTGGCCGCGTTGCGGGACGCCATCGCGGCCAAGGCAATCGCATGGGAAAACATTGTCAGGATCGGGCGCACGCATATGCAGGATGCAACGCCGATCACGCTCGGTCAGGAATGGTCCGGCTATGCTGGCATGCTGACCGACAACCTCGACCGTTTCGACTTCGCGCTGAAGGGCGCCTACCGTCTCGCGCTCGGCGGAACGGCGGTGGGCACCGGCCTGAATTCGGCACCCGGTTTCGCGGAAGCGTCGGCGGCCGAGATTGCCCGGCTCACGAAGCTGCCGTTCGTGACCGCGCCCAACAAGTTCACGGTCCAAGGCGCGCATGACGCGCTGGTCCATATGTCAGGAACGATGCGCACGCTCGCGGTTTCGCTCTTCAAGATCGCGAACGATATCCGGCTGATGTCGTGCGGTCTGCGTGCAGGCTTCGCCGAACTGATCATTCCCGAGAACGAACCAGGCTCATCGATCATGCCAGGCAAGGTCAATCCGACGCAAGCCGAGGCGGCTCACGATGGTCGCTGCGCAGGTGATCGGCGACGATGTGTCCACCGGTATGGGGTGCAAGCGGCTATCTGGAAATGAACGTGTACAAGCCGCTGATCATTTTCGACATCACGCATTCGATCACGATCATGACCGACTCGTGCACGAACTTCCGCAAGTTCCTCGTCGAAGGGACAAAGCCAAATCTAAGCAAACTAAGGAAGACGTCGACAGTTCGCTGATGCTCGTGACAGCGCTTTCGCCCGTCATCGGATACGACAAGTCGTCGAATGCAGGGATTCTTCATTGACGACGATGACCTCGCAATCGCACAGGGCGCGTGTCGTGGCCACCGCAACCCGGCCGGCGAGCGCGCCAACCTCGCCGGTGAAACTGCCAGGGCCATATGTAGCAAGCAATCGAGGGCCCTGAAAGTACCCTCTGGTCGCCTCGATCGATCCGGAAAGAATGGCGAACATGCCCGTGAGCCGGTCGCCTTCGGAATAGAGGATGTCGTTGGCTTTCAGCTTGCGTCGATCGCCGTAGCGTTCCAATACCGCCACCTGCGTTTCGTTCAGCGTGGGATATACCTGATGGTGGCGGCTTCCGCCTGATGACAGTTCGTTGGGGTTGCCTGAAGAGTCTTTGTTCATGGCCGATTCCACGTCGTCAAAGCGGCCGTACGCATCTACAACCGCGCCGGGAAAATCTCTTGATGTGTCAGGTGGCCCGGGCTCTTCATGCCCACATCTCCAGTTTGCGTTTATGTTAGTTGGCCATATGAAACATCGCCATTACATAAAACTGTATCAGCTAGTCCTGACAGAACATCGAGACCGATTCGATGGCGCAGACGGCCCCTCTGGCGAATACTGTTCCTGACGCAATCGCGTTTCGCCACATGCCTTGTGTCGCTCAACGCAGGCGTGCATCGAGCGAAACTGAAGTTGACCCGTGAAAACGGACACCTATTCTTTTTGAAGAGGAGGTGTCGAAATGGGCAAGACTCGTACACCGTACCCGGCGGAGTTCCGGGCGCATATGGTGGAATTGGTCAAGGCCGGGCGTACACCGCAGGAGCTCGCGCTGGAGTTCGAACCGACGGCACAGACCATCGTCAACTGGTGCGCGCAGGCTGAGCGTGATGCTGGCGTACGGCATGACGGGCTGACCACGGCTGAACGGCAGGAACTGACGCGTCTGCGCCGTGAGAATCGCCAGTTAAAAATGGAGCGCGACATTCTCTCGCAGGCTGCGGCCTGGTTCGCGAGAGAGACGGGAGCCGTGCCACCGAAGGGTACGGATTCATGAAAACGAACCGGGCCCGCTGGCCCATTGCCAGGATGGCACGGCTGCTCGGGGTCTCGACGAGCGGTTTCTACGCGTGGCTGGTACGCGAGCCATCGCAGCAAGCATCCAGCGATGCGCTGCTGCTGGCGCGCATCCGTACGCTGCATGCGAGCTCGCGCGGGACGTATGGCGCGCCACGTATCCACGCGCAGCTCGCACGCGAAGGCATGCACGTGGGACGCAAGCGGGTGGCGCGGCTCATGCGCATGGCAGGGTTGTGTGGGGCCAGCCGGCGGCGCTGGCCACGAACCACGCGGCAACGTGCGGGGGCACGGCGCGCACCCGACCTGGTACGCCGGCACTTCAGCGCTGATGCGATGAACGTGCTGTGGGTTGCAGATGCCACCTACATCCCGACTGACGAGGGCTTTCTGTATCTGGCCGTGGTGCTCGACGTGTTCAGCCGGCGCATCGTTGGCTGGGCGATGTCCAATCATCTGTATACGGAACTGATGCTGCGAGCGCTGGACATGGCATTGCAGCAGCGCCACCACGATGGGGTGATTCTGCATTCGGACAGTAAGAATACGGGTACCAGATGTTTCCGGGCAGTCACCGTTTCGAAAGAGGGGCTTTCGGGAGAGGTCTGGTGCCGTAGAGCGTTCCGGGCGACCTGACCCACATTCCGATCGACTCAATGTCTTTCCCTGGACCCGTCGGTCCTCTGGAACTGCCGAACGGCGAGGTTTCACCTCGTCGATACGTGTGACTCAAGAAGGGCCTGACGCCCTGTCACTTTACTGTCTTGTCCAGGTACTCGATGCCGGTGAGATCGCCCATATCCTATCGGCAACCGGAGCGAGGCTGTATGAAAGAAGAACAGGCTACTGCTGGCCGTCGCAGCATCGTAGGCGGCGTTGATACGCATAAGGATCTGCATTTCGCGGCTGTGGTTGACGAACTTGATCGCCTTCTCGGCAGCGAATGCTTCCCAACCACGCGGCACGGCTACAAGCAGATGTTGCTTTGGATGCGCTCATTCGGTGAGCTTGTCCGGGTCGGCGTCGAGTGCACCGGGAGCTACGGCGCGGGCTTACTGCGCTACCTGCAGCAGGCCCATGTAACCGTGCTGGAGGTCACCGCACCGGATAAGAGCGACCGGCGCAAACGTGGCAAGGACGACACGCTGGACGCCTACAACGCGGCTCACGCTGCCTTCGCCGGCGTGCGTACCGTCACGCCCAAGACGCGCGATGGCATGATTGAGTCGCTACGCGTTCTGAAAGTCTGCCGGAAGACGGCCATTTCGGCGCGTCGCGTCGCTTTACAGCTGATCCACAGTACCATCATCAGCGCGCCCGATGAATTACGTGAATCACTACGCGCGATGACACGAATGCAGCTCATCCGAACATTGGCTGCGTGGCGTCCGGATCTGTCGGACTATCGGAACCTGACCTCTGCTTGCCGAATTGCACTGAAGTCGCTGGGACGTCGGTATCTGGAGTTGCACGACGAGATTGCCGACCTCGACGTCATGATCGCAACGCTCGTGGACGAACTCGCCCCCGATCTTGTCTCGCGAAATTCGATTGGTTACGAGTCGGCTTCGCAACTGTTATTGACCGCAGGCGATAACAGCGACCGGCTTCAGTCAGAGGCCAGCTTCGCCGCCCTTTGTGGCGTGAGCCCCGTCCCGGCGTCCTCCGGTAAGGTGACGCGACATCGGTTAAATCGCGGTGGGGATCGCGCAGCCAACAGCGCCTTGCACATCATTGCCATCGGTCGCTTGAGAACCGACGCTCGCACAAAGGCCTACGTCGCCAAACGTGTCGGCGAGGGGCATTCGAAACTTGAAGCAATCCGCTGCCTCAAGCGCTATATCGCGCGGGAGGTCTACTACGTAATCCAGCAACGCAACCGCCAGATCACGCAGGCTCAAATTACCGCTTGATCTTTAGAAGGGCGTCCAGGGCTGTCAGTACACGTCCATTGCCTTCGGCCGACGTTGTCGCGAGGCCGGCGTGCAACCGTCAATGGGGACCGCCGGCGACGCCTATGACACTCAGTCCAAAATACGCCTTGAACGTCGTTCCGATCTGACCCAGCCTATGATTGGCCGCGCTGCCTTCGCGTTGACCTGTCGATTGGATTCGACGTTCCCCGAGCGTTGCCGGGCCCAGCGTCTGTGACCTGATAGGAGCTTCGTATTGCGCCGTGAGTGTCCTGTCCTGCGATTGGGGTTGGCGATGCGTTCACCCACAAGGAAGACACGAATGGAACAAGTGGAAGTGATTTTAGGCGTTGATACCCATCTGGATGTTCATGTTGGAGCCGTCATCAATCAGACGGGAAAACTGCTCGGAACCCTCACTGTTTCGGCAAGTGCAAGCGGATACCTGGATCTGCTCATCTGGGCGCAATCGTTCGGCGTGCTTCGTCGCGCCGGCGTAGAAGGGACCGGCACGTATGGCGCCGGGCTGACGCGCGTCCTGCTGGATCATGAGATTGAAGTCCGGGAGGTAAATCGGCCGGACCGCGCGGATCGCAGGTTTCGAGGCAAATCCGATACCACCGACGCCGAAAGCGCTGCACGCGCCGTGCTTTCAGGCAAGGCCGCAGCGATCCCAAAAGACAAATCGGGCGCTGCTGAGGCTATGCGCGCTGTCACCGTCTCACGGCGAAGTGCTGTTAAGGCGAAAACCCAAGCCATCAATCAGCTGAGAAGCTTGCTCGTCAGCGCACCTCAAGACATTCGCGAGCGCCTTTCGAGCACAAAGATCGCCGAATGCGTTGCGAACTGCGCTCGCGTCAGGTCGCTGGGCAACACTCCTATGTTGCAGACTCTGGCCATCACGCTTCGCTTGCTGGCGAAGCGGTGGATGGCTTTGGAGGATGAACTGAAGGCGCTTGATGCAATGTTGGAGAAGCTTACCAACCAGTACGCTCGTCGGCTTAGGGGGCGCTTCGGTGTCGGACCTCACACCGCCGCGATACTCGTTACTGTTGCGGGCGACAACCCTGAACGACTAAAAAATGAAGCGTCTCTCGCAGCGCTTTGCGGAACGAGCCCTCTCCAGGCGTCATCTGGTAAAACAGTACGGCATCGACTGAATCGCGGGGGAAACCGTTCTGCAAACAACGCGCTATGGACAATAGCGATGGTCCGCATGCGCAGTGACCCGAGAACCAAAGCGTACGTGCAACGTCGCACCCATCAGGGTATGTCGAAGAAAGAAATTCACCGCTGCTTGAAGCGGTACATAGTCAGAGAACTCTATCCTCTCATTCTCGCCGATCTAGCGGATTCCAAAGCCTTCGCTTGACATAGGAGCGTCAACGCGATGTGTGAGTCGTTCTTCGGCACGCTCGAGGCAGAGCTGCTATCGCGCGAACACCTTGCAACTCATGAGCAGGCGCGTCGGCGCGTGTTCTCGTTCCTGGAAGGTTGGTACAACGTACGCCGCCTGCACAGCAGCATCGGGTATTGCTCGCCGCTCGAATTCGAAAACCTGCATGCGCCGCATCAGCCCTCACCACAGCGCGGGTTGCCCACCGCCGGGCAGCGTCAGGGTCGAGAGAAGCGACCCGCCGCCCGGCCGTGGACAACCCGCGAGTCAACCCTTAACGGAGGCTAGACCAAATCGAATCGCTGACTACAAATCTGTCCGTCAAACCGGGTCAACCTCAGAGGCAGGACGATCGTACCTTTGGCTCCGCAGGCGTCATAGACGCGCCGGTCGAAGGTCTGGATCTGGCCACTGTGATCAAGGTGTCGCAGGCAGTGTCGGGCGAGCTTGTCCCGGAAAAGCTCATCGAATCGCTGTTGCGTACGGCCATCGAGCATGCCGGCGCGGACCGTGGGCTGCTGATCGTCCCGCGTGACGGAGAATTACTGATTCAGGCGGAGGCGAAGACCAGCGGCAGCTCCGTGGCAGTCATCCTGCAAGAGACGCGAGCTTCCGCCGACACGCTTCCCGAGTCAGTAGTCCGTTATGCCGCGCGTACCGGGGAAATCGTGATTCTCGACGATACCTCAGTCCCGGGTCCGCATTCCACCGATCAGTACATCGGCGCACAGATCGTCAACTCGGTACTCTGCCTGCCGTTGATCAAGCAGGGCGCGCTGGTTGCCCTGCTGTACCTGGAAAACAGGCTTGCTCCAGGTGTTTTCACGCCCGGCAGGATTTCTGTCCTGAAGGTGATTGCTTCCCAGGCGGCGATTTCGCTCGAAAACAGCAGTCTGTACCACGAACTGCAGAAACGGGAGGCTGAGATTCGCCGCCTGGTCGATGCCAACATCGTCGGGATTATCTTTTGGGACCGGGGTGGTCAGATCATAGAGGCCAATGACGCGTTTCTTCGCATGGTCGGATACGAGCGTGAGGATCTCGTCTCGGGTGGCTTGCGGTGGACCGACCTGACACCTCGCGAATGGCTCGAACAGCAGCAGGAACAAAACTCGCAGCAGCTCAGGCGGACCGGCAGTCTGCCTGCCTATGAAAAGGAATATTTCCACAAAGATGGCAGCCGGGTACCGATACTGATCGGCGTGGCCGCTTTCGACAGCGAATGCGAGCGCGGTGTCGGCTTTGTCGTTGACATAAGGGAGCGCAAGCGTGCGGAGGAAGAATTGCGGCGCAGCCGCGAGTACCTCGCGGAAGCGCAGAAGGTCAGTCACACCGGAAGCTGGGCATGGAGCCCGATTTCGAATGACATTCTGTATTGGTCGGACGAGTGTTATCGCGTGATGGGCCACGACCCTGCGAAGGGTCCGCCTCCGTTCGAGCAATTGGTGGAGGACGTTTGTCAGGACGACCGCCCCCGAGTCCTGGAGAGTTGGGGCAAGGCTGTACGCGAAGGCTCCGACTGGGAGACCGAGTATCGACTCGGGAACTTCGATACCGGAGTGAGAACCATCCGTTCCGTGGGGCATCCGATTCATGACCGCTCGGGCCAGGTGGTCGAGTACATTGGCACCGTGATCGATGTGACGGAGCAGAAGCGCGCACAAAAGGAGCGCGAGGAACATCTTTGGTTCCTCGAGTGCATGGACCGCATTAACCGCGCGATGCAGCGAACGAATGAGGTCGACGGCATGACGCGCGGCGTGCTGGAGGAGGCGCTGGCAATCTTCGATTGCGACAGGGCCTGGCTACTCTACCCGTGCGATCCCGATGCGCCGACCTGTCGCGCCGTAATGGAGCATACGCATCCCGACTATCCGGGCGCCTTCGCACTCGACCAGGAGCTGCCCGTGGACGCCCGGACAGCCGAATTCCTGCGTGACGTTCTGCACGCCCCAGGCGCGGTGGTAGATCCAGACATCCCGCAGGAGATTCGCGAGCGGTTCAACGTCCTGTCGATGATCGCGATCGCGGTTCACTCAAGGGGCGACCGGCCATATCTGTTCGGGTTGCACCAGTGCTCGCATTTGCGCTCCTGGACCACCATGGAGCGGCGGCTCTTCGAGGAGATAGGCAGACGCCTGGAAGATGCGTTGACGAGCGCGCTCGCGCACCGCAACCTGCTCGCGAGCGAGGACGCGCTGCGCACAAGTGAGGAACGCTTCCGAACCCTGGTCGACCACGCGACGGATGCCATCTTCCTGTACGACGAGGATGGCACCGTGCTCGACGTCAACCGGCAGGCGTGCGACACGCTAGGTTATACGCGCGACGAGCTCATCGGCATGCATGTCTGCCAGTTCGACCGAGACATCACGCCGGAGAAGATCCAGTGGATCGCGCAGCGGCTGCGCGAAGATGGAAGTGTGACGTTCAACGGCCGCCGCCGGCGAAAAGACGGAAGTCTCTTTCCCGTCGAGGTGCGTGCACGGGCGTTCGACCGCGGTGGACGTCTTTTTGCCATTGCACTCGCGAGCGACATCACCGATCGCAGGCGCCGCGAGCAGCGGCAGCTCGCGCAATTCAGCGTCACCGGGACGCTGTCGGAAGCGGGCTCCCTTGAAGAGGCAGCACGGCGCATTTTGCGCGAAATGTGCGAGGCGCTCGAGTGGGATGGTGGCGCATTCTGGAGCGTCGATCCCGAGGCGGGCGTGCTGGTGCACGTGCAGGCATGGCCGTCTGCCAGCTCTGGGGCAGTGTCCGGGACGGGCGGATCCGGTATGAGGCTCCCCGGGCGAGTATGGTCGAGTGGCGCACCTGTCTGGATTCCTGACATGGCGCTCGATCGCGAGTTCCAGCGCGCAGAATCGGCCGCGAACGGTGGGTTCTGCGCCGCCTTGGCCTTCCCGATCATGTTCAAGAGCGATGTCCTGGGCGTGATCGAGTTCTTCAACCGCGAGGTCCGCGACGCCGATTCCGAACTCTTGCAGATGATGACCACCGTCGGCTGCCAGGTCGGGCAATTCATCGAGCGCACGCGAGCCGAAGACGCGCTGCGACATGCGCGGGAAGAGCTTGCGCGGGCATCACGGATGGCGACAGTGGCCGAGTTGTCCGCGTCCATCGCCCA
Organism: Paraburkholderia kirstenboschensis; assembly: GCF_032806925.1. Classification (NCBI taxonomy): domain Bacteria; kingdom Pseudomonadati; phylum Pseudomonadota; class Betaproteobacteria; order Burkholderiales; family Burkholderiaceae; genus Paraburkholderia; species Paraburkholderia kirstenboschensis. Next base: position 1,391,991 of record NZ_CP136511.1, read on the forward strand.
CGAAATCAATCAGCCGCTGCAGGCCGTTGTGGCCCATGGGCAGGCGTGCCGGCGCTGGCTCGCCGCAACGCCACCCGACATCGGCAAAGCCCGACTCAGCGCGGAAGCCATCGTCCGAGACGGATATGCCACGGCGGATGTAATAAGCCGCATTCGCGCGCTGTTCAAGCGCACGCCTCTTGCAAAGGTTGAACTTGACATCAATGAGCTGATACTTCAGGTCTGCACGCTGATGGCTGACGACATTCACGGAAACGTGATCTCGCTCGAGACTCAGCTAGCCCCGGACGTGCCGACGATCAAAGCCGACGCAGTGCAGATTCAGCAGGTGATCGTCAATCTCGTGCGTAACGCCATCGAAGCGTCGGCGATGATCGAGCGTAAGAAGCGTCTAGTCATTCGCTCCCGGCGCGACGGCGACAACGTGGTGGTCGACGTCCGGGATGAGGGCACAGGGCTGGCAAATCTGGAAACTATATTCGAGCCTTTTACCACGACAAAAGAAACAGGCATGGGCATGGGGCTGGCGATCTGCAGGTCGATTGTCGAAGCACACGCCGGCCGTATCTGGGTCGTTCCCAATGAGGGTCGGGGCGTGACGTTTAGCTTCAGCCTTCCGACTGAAATCAGCCTGTGAACCATACTGTCATTGGTGGAGACGGACCGGGTTCTATAACTACGGCCCGTGAAGATGGAGCAAAGGGAATGTAATGCCCACTCCGCTTTTTGAATAAAATCCAGTCGCGCACAATGGCCGGCGCGCATGTTGATGCAAAGCTCTGTCACATGCACCGACCGTAAGCATCTGATTTGTACCGTTCCCCGTCTTGCGTAGAAGATGCAATCATCGCCTGCGACGGACACGAGTGACCGACTCTGTCCACAAACAGCGGGAATGGACACAGTGCCCCAGACAGTCGAGTTACCTGCCAAACGCCAGAACCGACGGTATCCATTGGAATGGAAACGATCGGTCGTCGAGCAGACGTTTGAACCCGGCGCCTCAGTCGCGAGGGTCGCTCGCGACAACAGCATCAACGCCAATCAGGTGTGGGCCAGGCGCAAACTGTACGCTCAGGGCCTATTGATCGAAGATGCGCAGACGGAGACCATGTTGCCTGTCGTTGTCGATGTACAACCCGATCGACCGGCGGCCCGTGTTCCGGAGGCGACGAACGCGCCGGCACCTCGCCAGGCTGCAAAGGGCAGTACATTGTTCGCGCTACTCGCGGCAACAGGACTGAGAATCTCGGAGGCGCTCGCGCTGACGATCGACGACTTTACAGATGATGGGCTCCTCATCCGGGCGACCAAATTCAGCAAGAACAGGCTGGTGCCGCTTCATGAGACCACCGATCTGGCACTACGCGCCTATCTTGCGAGACGTGCGCGAGTCGGCGCCTGCGATTCGAACTTCTTTGTCTCGGCTAATGGGCATCGCCTCTGCTACGACACAGTTATGTCTGTGTTTCTAAAGCTTGTCCGTTCAAGCGGACTACGCGAAGGTCCCGGCAAACCAGGACCGCGGATTCACGATTTACGCCACACATTTGCCGTGCGATCGCTGGAACAGTGCACCGGGGACCCACGCTCTATAGCGCGACATGTGCTTGCCCTCAGCACATACCTGGGCCATGCCCACGTGGCAGACACGTACTGGTATCTACAGGCTACGCCGATCTTGACGGCACAGATTGCCGCCGCCGGCGAAGAGGCAAGGCGCAGTCATGCAATCCCTCAGAAGAGAACCGACGAGACGCTCGTTGACTACCTGACTATGCCGAGATCCAGTCCATCCTGGATGCACCGGATTTGACGACTTCAATGGGTATTCGTGATCGTGCCATGTTGCACCTTGCCTTCGCGGCAGGCCTTCGAGTTTCAGAGCTGGTTCCGTTGCGGCTCGACCAGTTGGAGCTTCCGCCGCAGGCTGCGGTTCACGTCTATGGCAAAGGGAGGCGTGAACGCGTGCTCCCGTTATGGAAGCAAACCGCTACGGCAATACGTGCATGGCTTGCCGTGCGAGAGCAGCTGAGCGATCCAGAACTGTTTCTGAATGCACGCGGTGGTGCCATGACACGCGCCGGCTTCGAATACATCCTGGCCAAACATGCGCAGGCTGCCGCAGTACTCCAGCCATCACTTGCGGCGAAACGCATCTCGCCACATGTGCTGCGACATTCCTGCGCGTTGCATACCCTGCAGGCAACACACGATGTCCGAAGGGTTGCTCTCTGGCTCGGGCACGCCAGAGTTCAGAGCACGGAGATTTATCTCCGCGCAGACCCGACAGAGAAACTGGAAGCGCTCGCCGCGACCGGAATTCCGAACCTTCGACGAGGCCGTTTCCGTCCGCCTGACGCTCTGATCGAGATGCTGAGATCAACGAAGCACTAGCCCATTATGCGCAGCGTCATCAAGCCCACGGCCACTTCCGACCCGTGTACTGCCGGCCAACTGCGCATAACCGGCAACTCCCCATAAGAGCGCATGTCAGTGACGCCGGCAGCGATCCAGATCCGTGTGTTTGCAGGCGGCCCGATCATCGCAGAATCCGCTCGAGGACCAGGCGCAATATCGTCGCGTCGGGCACGCCTTTTATCCGGACCGACGTATTGCCATGCTGAAGCTGAATGCTGCCCTTTGCAGCCTGGCGAGGTGCCGGCGCGTTCGTCGCCTCCGGAACACGGGCCGCCGGTCGATCGGGTTGTACATCGACAACGACAGGCAACATGGTCTCCGTCTGCGCATCTTCGATCAATAGGCCCTGAGCGTACAGTTTGCGCCAGGCCCACACCTGATTGGCGTTGATGCTGTTGTCGCGAGCGACCCTCGCGACCGAGGCGCCGGGTTCAAACGTCTGCTCGACGACCGATCGTTTCCATTCCAATGGATACCGTCGGTTCTGGCGTTTGGCAGGTAACTCGACTGTCTGGGGCACTGTGTCCATTCCCGCTGTTTGTGGACAGAGTCGGTCACTCGTGTCCGTCGCAGGCGATGATTGCATCTTCTACGCAAGACGGGGAACGGTACAAATCAGATGCTTACCTTTGGTCCCTGCTTCATATCGAAGCTGACCTTCTGATTCTCCTGCAATGACTTGAAATGGCTGCCCTGAATCTCCGAGAAGTGAGCGAACAGGTCTTCTCCGCCGTCGTCCGGCGTGATAAAGCCGAACCCCTTCGCGTCGTTAAACCACTTTACTGTTCCGGTTGTCATGTCAGTTCCATAAACGTTAATGTTGTATGCATGCGGCCGACGTCGGTCGCCCCCCACTCACTTTGCGCGAGTTCGTGCTCGCTTCCGGACGCCGGGCAGGGGAGCATGCACCGGTTCGTGTGGCGCCTTGGGTATTGCATCTGGCAAATTTCCGCATTCCGCGAAGTACTGAAGCACCCTCGCCGCGGCCGACCTGCCGCGCTGCTCCAATCTTGCGCGAAGGGCGAGCGCAAATTCCCTAAGGTCGTCGCGTCCGTGCAACGCCTGGAAGTCCTGAATGGTTTCTGCGACCGCCTCCAGCATGGTGTGCTCGTGCAGCGTGCTCGCGATATGCGAGGTGGCTCTCGCCAGTTCCATCTCATAGACCTTCAGACGTGCTGTCTCCTCGAAGGCGCCGTTTCTTTCCGCTGGCTTCGTCACATCGATACCCCCGGCTGCGAAAAAAGGACTTTTCGCATGAGACAAAGCGCGCAGCGGCGTGATTGTGACCGCGATGCCGAGCGGCCCGCGAACGTCAGAACGTATAGGCAAGGGAGAGAACTGCATGGCCCCCCGATTGCCACGACGTGCGAATCAGGGGGCCCGTGGCTGCCCGGTGCAAAGCCAGTGAACGTCGAGCTGGAGGACCGTGGCAAGACGCATGCAGGCGTTCAGCGGCGGCACAGTGATTCCGCCACGCCAATATTCCACCTCATATTCACTGACACCGAGCCAGTTAGCTGCGCGTGCCGAACTGATGCCAGCCCGCTTCAATGCACGGTCCAGGCGTGCGGCCAAGGCGCGTCTGAGGCGGTCGTTCCCGGCACTACGCTCGAGATGACCGAGGCTTTCGGAATGAGGACTCATCATGTGACAGCTCTCTCAGATAGATGTTTTTATGCAATTCGCTACCAGTTCTTCCGGCTGCGCGCCGCAGGCTATTTGCTCCTGATGACGCTTTCGTGATGCCATGCCGAACTCGCGCCGGCAGGCTCTATGCAGCCTGAGTGCTTGCGAGTTGTCGGTCCCTCGACCTCACCGCATATACAGTCATGTCAGACATGAAAGAACTGCTCGCATGTGACTTTGCACGAGCGCAAAAGCAGAACTTTGGGGTCCTTTGAGAACCACGTTGGCTAGCGTCATATCGGATTTGCGGCGGACCGTACCTGACAGCAAGGCAATGTGCCTACGCTGCCAGAAGAGCGCTGGCCTGCTCCCACATTCGGGCATCTTCAATGGCTTGCAAAAATGCATCGAGAGAAAACGGCTTCCGCAGGCAGACGTCGAAAAGCCCGGTGAGTCCACCGACTTCACTGTCACCGGTCATGGACACGATGAAGGGCCGCCCAGCGAAAGGCGTTGTGATAATCGACCGTGCGACTGCGCTTCCCTTGATTCCCGGCAGGTTCTCATCCAGAAGTACCAGCCCGAAGGCATGGCCGCCTAGCAGCGAAAGTGCAGTCTCTCCGTCTTGCGCGACAGTGGCGTGATGACCATAGCAGTCAAGCAGGAAAGCCAGACTGTCTGCCACATCCTCATTGTCTTCGACGACCAGCACATCCATCCAGACTCTCCTCGATTTCGAAAAGCGGGTTCACACCGTTTCTTATTATTATATTATCCTAACTAATGTACTTAATATCTTAAATCGTTTTGCCGCGCCCTACCAGTGTTGTAGCCAGACAATGTCCGCCAATCCGCTGCTCGCGACTGCGTGTGACGCTTGCTTGATGTTGTATACGATAATCAGCACTATTTAGCCGCTGCAATAAGGGGGCATTTCTGACCTTGCCACGCGGCGACATTCACTGGCGTCGAATGATTCATGGGCAGCTCGCAGCTTATCCGGGGCTAGCGCTCGACGACGTCAGATAATGGCTCCGCTGCTTTCATTAGTCCCTGGTTTGAAAAGACTCGTCGACGTGCAATGGAGGCTGAAACTGGTCACCGCACGGTCCGACGCTGCCGCGCGTTGGCGCGCTGCGTCCGATTCACCCACGGCCTCAGCTGTCGGGGAATTCTTGAAAACGAGCTCATCGCAGTTGGCGTTCAATGCGAACGCCCGTGACCGCCGCCACCGCCCCAGTATTGGCCGCCGCCGCCCATGCCACGCCCTGGGTATCCGTGCCCACCCCAGCTGCCCTGACCGCCCCAACCGCCCGAACCGCCCCGATATCCATGGCCCCAATAGCCGTGGTGCCCCCAGTAGCCGTGCCGGCCCCCGCCATAACAGCATCCGCCCCAGTAGCCGAAGCTCAGTGACACCGATGGTCCCCACCACGCGGGCCAGCCGTAGTACGGATATGCGACTGAGTAATATGGAGGCACGACGAAGACGGGCGCGGCTGGTGCGATATAGGCGTTCGTCGATGCAGTTACATCAGCCGCGACCGCACCGGTCGGGGCTGCGTCGGTCATCGAGAAAGGATATTGCTGCTGCGGCGCTGCCGCCGGCACTTCGCCGTACGGAACGTAACCGTAGGGCACGTAGTAGTAGCAAGCGGACAAAGCTGCGCACAGGACGACCACCGCAACGACACCGCCCACATCCAGCGTTTTCATAACCAGCTCCGGAGTCCGACGCCTTAGAGAGGGCGAGGTCAGGCCGGCGCCTGCCCCGAGGCGCTGTCAAGAATGCAAAGCTTGTTGCCGAAATCGGGAATATTGTGACCGCCCGCGCGCAACTCGTCGACAAGCCGATGCGCGGCTGCACGACATTGCGCAAACGTCTCATGCAGTCGTGGTTCGGCCTGCAGGCCGGTCACCACCTTTTCCAGTTCAGACGGGGACTCGCTCAACAGGGCAGGAACAACCTCGTCTGGCGGTATCAGAGACCCGTGACTTAGAAGCTGTGCAGTCCAGTCGCACCCGTACAGAAGCGCGCGTCGCTCGGTCCTTTGCGCCTCTTGCTGCTCAAGGGCGGCAAGGCTGTGCCGGTTCTTGTGAATCGAAGCTCGCCAGGTCGTGAGGATGTCGGTGCGCAGGCGTCCAATGGCGTCGCCGAGTGGTGCATTCTGCCCGCCAGCCACGAGGCGACGTTCATCGAGTCTGTCGACCTGGTCACGATATCCTTCGAGGAAGGACTGCCAGTTCAACGGCAGTTCAGCCGTCTGGTAAAACGTGCGGCTCACCTCGCTAAGCTCGTTCCCGATGTCCTGAAGGGCTTGCGCGTCGGCGAGACGGGCCTCATAGACCTCGTGAGCCGTCACCATCTGGCGATGCAGGGGAAACAGCGGATTGCTGTAGCGTCGTTGCAGGTGCCGCTCGATAGCGCCTGGATGAGCGCTCCATTTCCAGTTGGGCAGTGATTTTGCGTCGAAGTCGACTGCAGCTATCATCGGTCGGAACACCGCCAGCGCCTCCTCGGTTGCATGGCGAAAACAGTCCGCCAGCTTGTACTCGTTCCCTTGCAGATTGGCACCCTCGTTACCGGCATAAGGCGATTCGGGGGCGAGACGTAGGAAGCCTGCGGCCAGGAAAAACTCCATCGGAAGTTCCACGGACAGGCCCTCCTGCAGGAAAGTGCGCTGTTCAGGGGAAATCGCCTCGACAGAATGCGCCAGTCGGTTTTCGAGCTCGAGGAGCGCATCAATATTGTCGCCCGACGACGGCTGCGCTACCTCGGCGAGCAGGCAGAACGACTCGCGTACCATTCGTGCCGCAATAGTGCCGTGCTTCTCGGCAAAGAGCCAGAACCACAGGGCAAGCTGATATCCCTGGACTCCGTTACGTACGAGCGGTTCGACCTCTTGCGTGAACGTGATGCCAGGCGCGGCCCAGCCTGCGAAGGGTGCGGCGTCGCTGCCCAGGTACATGCCCAGAAGCTGCTGTATCGACTGATGCGTATCGCTGGGCCACATTTGCGTCTCATTGTGTCGCCTCTCGGTTTTCCAGAGCTTCCAGGCCATCCTGAACCTCGCAAAGGTGTGCAGTGTGCGCTTGCAAATACTTGCATACTCGGCCGAGGCCGTAAACCGGCGGCTGCCCTTGTCTTCCGAGGTGGCTTCAAGGGGGCGTCGGGGCGTGAGCGAGGTTTGAAGTCCAAACCGGCGCGCGATGTCACCTGGTGCGCCAGCGACTGACGAGCGGCCGACAAAAGTAAGCTTTGTTCGGCCCACTGCGGCCCCAAGCCAGGGCAAGCGTGCTGGCCCGAAGGTGATGTGTTGGAAAGCGGAGGGTAATGCGCGTTGGGGGTCGGGATTTCGGGCAAATCGTTGGGGGTCAGGATTTCGGGCAAATTAACAGTCTCATCACAGTCTCCCTCGTGATTTCGTCCTGACTGCCGTCCCTTTTGGAGCGCCTCTGCTTCTGCAGTCGCTCGCCGATCAACAAGCGGTCGACGCACCGTGGACATCGCGCCGAACGCCCGCCCTGGATCGCCAACCTAGATGTTTATCAGACAGTTGGTCCACCACATTCGCCAAAACAAGACGAACATCAGCCAAACGTCTGGAGATCTCGGAAGCGCTGCACGGTTAAGGCCGTATGTTCATCGCCTCGCAGAGATCCATTCACCGCGCATCATGCGACGCATCGACGAAGGCCATTTCCGGTTGGCGGTACGCGGCTACGGCTCCATTTCCGCTGAACCCTACGAACTCGCGACGTGGACGTTCGACGATCGTCCTGGTGGTCATCACGGCGAGGACACGGCCAGCACATTGGCACGGCGCGAGCGCGTTGCTGCGGCGCTGCTCGTGGATGGCCGCACCAGCAAGGAGATAGGAAGGGCCTTGAAGACCAGCCCATGCACGGTTGACGTGCACCGCTCCGCGCTTCTGAAGAAGTACGGCGTGAAGACAACCCACGAACTGATCGAAGTGATGATCGCCTGACCTTCAAGGAATGCCTGCGCGCAAGCCGTTCCTGCCAGTTCACCAGTCACTAAATAGCCGGTGCGTCCTGCAAAGTGTCCGACTGAATGTTGTTGCGGCCTTCCGTCTTGGCGCGATACAAGAGTTTGTCTGCGGCCGCGATGATGATTTCCTCCGTGAGATGCGAGTCGCCGTCAGTCAGATCCACTGCCAGCACGCCGAAGCTCGCCGTTATGGCAATGCTGTGTTGGCTACTCACAGTCGGCGATTTTGCTAACGCACGTCGCAGCCGCTCAGCGAGGTCAGCTGCGCCCGTTCTGTCCGTTTGAGGCAGCAACAACAGGAACTCTTCGCCGCCATATCGAACTACGCAGTCGAACTGCTGACGAACAGACCTCTGGAGAATAGCGGAGCAATTCCGGAGCACAGCGTCTCCGCAAAGGTGGCCGTAGGTGTCGTTGATGGATTTGAAGTGATCGATATCGCACAAAATCACGCTGAACGAAAGATTGTGACGCCGGGCGCGTTCGAGTTCAATTGGAAGAAGAACTTCATGCAGATGCCGCCGGTTGAAGCAGCCGGTGAGATGGTCCTTCATTGCCTGCTCTGTCAGAAGCGATTGGACCCGGTATTCATCGCGCCATAGTCGATGATAACGGCGCGCAGCCACCAGCCCGAAGCTGTTTGCGAGCAGGAGCAACATCGACATGGTCACCATGTCGGACCATCTGAGCGTCGACGTATGCAACACGACGATGATGAACACCGCCGTTGCGAGCAACGCAATGCTCAAGGAAACGATCAGTCGGTTCGGTATAAACACATAGACCACAATGAGCATGATGCAGAAAGACATTGCGTGCCAGGGAATCTCGCTGGGTCGATGCCGGACAATCAGCATGAACGTGCCCATTCCGACGATCTCTGCTGCAGTGGCGGCAAGCTGAACCGCGTTGGTCGAACCGGGACGTGCCCGGACGATATAGAGCCCGATAGCGGCCGTGATTGCAACGAAGGTGCGGGCAACGAGAAGCAGCAGTGTCTCGCTCGTATAACCTAGAACACTGAGGTCTGTCAGAGCAAATGCGAGGTAGAAGAATGAGCAGAAGATCAGCGTCGTATGTAGAGACGCCTGATTCCGGTTCAGATGGTGACTTTGGAAATTCTGCTCGATGTCTTCATTCCTGAACTCCACTCGCAAGGGGTGGATCTGGAATCGAGGATGCGATTGTATGGCAATGTTTTTCAAGTCTTTATTACCGATTACCAATCAGATGGCCATGTGTGGTCTAGGGATATCTTACCCAACAGTCGATGCATGCGGGTAGGCAACCGTGCAGAACGGCAATCGTGCGATCCGTTTGCGCTCACCTTACTGGGGCACTTTCGCTGGACAAACGCGAGTTCATTCTCTCCAATCGGTTCAGCGGCAGCCTGCACGATATGATGCAACTTTGGTGAGCGGAGCGCGGCTGGCCCACCCTGCTGCCGGCGGCAGCCAACCTGAATCTTTTCCTCGCATGGCGTGATCCGAGCGGCTCGGCGCGCACGGGTCGGTGGCATTGACTTAAAAGGAGAGTGAAGATGGCAGAGATCGATAAGGAAGGCGTCGTTGCGTTGCTGAACCGGATTCTCGAGTCCGAACTGGCCGGCGTCGTCAGATACACGCACTATTCGTTTCTCGTCTTCGGGTTCGGACGCATTCCGATCAGGTCCTGGTTGCGCGAGCAGGCCAACGAATCCCTGTTGCACGCCCAGCTAGCCGGAGAATGGATCACCACATTGGGCGCCTATCCGTCGCTTGCGATCGGTCCCCTCCTCGATTCACATACTTTCGATATTTCATCGATCCTCCGTGAGTCGTTACAAGCCGAAAACCTCGCGTTGGAGCTTTACCGCGAACTTCTCACGCTGGTCGAGGGCCGCTCTGTCGCGCTCGAAGAGTTCGCCCGCCAGATGATCAATGTCGAAGAGATGCACGCTGGCGAAGTCGACAAGATGCTGCGCCGCCCCGGCGAAGTGACAACGTCTGTACAACGGCAGTCGCCTTGAGTCCTAGCGAACGTGACTCGCGGCTGCCCATCATTCGCTCGTTTTGTCTTCATCCCTTGACGACCGGCGGCCGGCCCGGAAAGCCGGCCACATCGCTCAACTGAGCAAGCTCGTTTGCCGCCTCGCGCAACAGTACCGAATACTCGTGTATTTTCCCGGCGGTCAGGCGCACTCGTGGCCCGGCCAGACTGATGACGCCAACGCAGCGCGAGCCACTCACCACCGGCGTCGCCACAGCTGACATGCGCGGAGCAAACACCTCATCGATCATCGCGTAACCCAACGCTCGACGAGCGCTTCTGGCCGTTGTTCCGCCACGCCGTGCTTGCCGCCCACCCGCACGTTCAAGCGAATGATCTTGAAGCCGCCTTGAAGCCGCTCGTGAATACAACCGCCTGCGGTACCACTATCAGGGCACCGGCCGATATGAACTGGAGCAGATCTATGCGCGCGGTATCGCGAATCTGCGCGTCGTGGCGGACATGCTCGGCGACACCAGCTATGTTTTTGGCCGCGATCCTGCCACCGTTGACGCGGCGATCTATGGCTTCGTCGCCAGTATCTATTTTTACGAAACCGACACGCCGTTGAAGCGGTAGGTGTTTCAGTAGCCGTTCCATGCATATTCCGCCTGGGACCCGCCGTGTTTGGGGTTGTGCACACGCCAGATTCGCCCCCCAAATAGGTGACTGAATGCACCGCTCGGGACAAGTCAAAAGGGCGGCACGAAACTACAAAGAGTGCTTGGCTAGCATCGCTGAATGACTAGTATTCTTGTTGAGTGAATGTTCTGGAATGTGTCATGCAAAGCCGGTGCGGAATCTACACAGAACTGAAGCAGCAGTGCTAACTGGTTGCCGGTTGTGCCTGCCTGACATTGCTTTCCATTTGAGCTATCGGGTGTCGTCCGATACCTGGAAGGCGCGATTCTCAGCCGGCGGCCGTGGTCACGTGAAACCGTCTTTCGCGCATTTGTGCCTGGGATGGGCCAGTGCACATCTGGTGTGAAGGAGCGCGATTATGAATGCGGGTCTTCAGGCAGCGCAATCGGGTTCCAGAGACATGGTTGTCATTGCGCGCACGCAAGATCTGGAAGACGGCAACGTCAAGGCGGCGAACCTTGACGGGATTGACTTGGGCGTTGTCTTGCACGCGAACGGCATTTGCGTCTTTCAGGGCCGCTGTCCGCACCAAGGCACCCTCTTATCCGAAGGAACGTTGAAGGACGGTTTGTTGACCTGCAGGGCGCACGGCTGGCAGTTCGCCTGTTCATCTGGATACAGACAGGGGCAAAGCACCTCGGATCTGAAGAAGTTTGAGGCCATCGCCGAAGAGAGTGAAGTAAAGGTGGATCGAAGCGAGGTGCTCGAGTGGAACGCACAGCGGTCTTCCCAAGATAAGAGTGTTCGGCAAACCCGTGTGTCCCCGGCTCGTACAGTCGAGCAACTTCCTGGCCCAAAAGGCTTTCCCTTTCTGGGGAATACATTGCAGTACAAGCCTGGCAGGCTGCACCTCGTGCTGGAGCAGTGGTGCCGGGAGTTCGGCCCATGTACACGTTCAGGCTGATGGGTCGCCCCTTCGTCGCGATCGCCGATCCGCATCTCATCAGTGAGGTCCTGCGTGAACGGCCGGGCACTTATCGGCGCCGGGACGTGATCCAGACCGTTGCGCAGGTAGTCGACATAGATTTTGCCGATTCGGTTGCCTGCCCCTGATGTTGCTGAAAAGCGCTCTGGGATGGTTTTCGCCAGATGCCGGACGAAGGCCTGCGAAAACGCCTTTACGGATTTGTGGTCCAGTCCTGGCGCGAGCGGAACGACGACGTGCAGGACTTTACCGCCGCTCGTTCTCAACCACGCTTCACGTCAAGTTCCTCAAGCAACGCCCGGACAAGAAGCGCGGCTTGCCTTCCAGGTAGAGGCTGGTGACGCTCCGGCGATTGGTCACAGTTTCGTGACATCTAAAACAATGGATGCAAAAGTGGTTATTGCGCCGAATACCAGTAGAAGAGTCGAGAGCCGTGGCCACCTCCAAACGACAGCGAGTAGGGGCCGCCCCTCGCATGCTAGGCGTGGGTAACGGAAGTCACGGTGTTCTCCCGGAGCCGTTTCGACCGATTTCTCAGCGCGTTTCTCATGGTCTGCCAACCGGGCTTCGTCTCAGGCGGCAATGCCGTCGCCATCCTCATTTTTCTCCGCGTCTCCATCGGCGGTCAAGCCGCGATTTTGCGTAAGACACGGCGTATTCGCACGCGGCTTTCTCGGTAGGGAAATGTTTCAGCGGCCCATAGGCGCGCTGTTTGCCGAGTCCAGTGGTAACGATGGCAATCGCGGCATATCCGCTCGCGGATAGCGACGCCACAGGCACTATGGTCGCGCCTGCGTACTCAACCGGCTTTGCGTGCATGGCAGGTACCTCCCCCAAGTCTGCAAGACTAGCAACGGGCGACGGCGAGCTATGTGCGCACCCTCACAAACGTGACAGCCCACCCAAGCGCTCACTAGCATCCGTAATGCCGGGCTACGATTTCTAGAGTAGGCGACTCAGGCTTTTCTGGTCGAAGAAAAAGTGGTGATAGCAGTGCGGCGCCAAGCCGGCCGCTCTGACAGAACCAGAGCGGCCAGAGAAACGGAACCAGGCAAAGGCCAACAGTCAATTGAGCCTCGAGTTCGTCCGCCAGCTATCAGAGTCAACTCGAACTTCCCACGGGCATTGACCGACACGACGCACCAGGAGCACCATGCGCTCGTACGTAGAAGGGTCGCCAGGCCGCACATACGACTCTGGAAGCACCGAGTTCTGTAAGCCGTACCTTTTTAGCGTATGGACGTCGAAGCAGGCGCTGGCGCATCTGTACCTGCATTGATGTTATGCGTCCCTCCCAGGTAACGGCATCAAAACATCCTTCGGGTCATAACGGGTCCCTCTGCCGACACGGGACGGCACAAGGGAAGCCGTAAGCTACGGCTCCTGCGGCATCTGCCGTGTCGGCTGAAGACAGGAAGTCCAACATGAAACTCGACGACGCCGATTTCCGGCAACTGCGCCGTCTCGCTCCGGTTCTCGACGACTTGCTCAATGCAGGTGAGGTCGAGCATGCGGACCAGGCTGTACATCTCGCTGCATTGGCACAACTCTGCTCGCACCTATTCGAGGCGTATCAGCGTCAGTACCCTGATGAGACGGCGCAGGCGAGCCTTGATGCAATCGAGTCGCAACAGCGCAAGCCGTCCCGGTTGTAAGCCCCGTTTGTCAGTCCGCGCCCGAATGAGCAGATGTGCTGATTTTGCCCTTGGGCGTCGGACAGCCCCGCACGGCACGATAAGCGGACGTCAATCAGAAGCCGAGCGATTCGGACTTGCAGAAGTATTGACGACGCGCTCGCCGAACGCTCATGCGCGTCGCGGGCACACATGAAGCCCACCCAATAACCGAATACGACGCTGTGGGCAATGCAGTACGGGGTGGATTGTCATTGTGTTTTCCAGACGTGAGCATATAAATAAACCAGTTGGTTGCGCTCAACAGTAATTAGTCGAACCTGAACAATCCGGAAGTCCTTGTGTGGTGAGGCTTTACGGCCGAAATGGTGTTGTGGGAATTGCAGGGACCTGGCATATTGGTACGGGAATCCTGCAATTTCTGACGAGGTGCGGATGGGTCCCAAGACACCTGTGACGGAAGGAGATTTCTTCCGGCAACCGCTGCGTGAACAGATCAACCTGAAGCATCCGCTGGTACGCCTGACGGACCTGATCAACTGGGAACGGCTGGGCGCGTCGATGAGCGAGAGCTTCGTGTCCGGCAAGGGCCGCCCGGCAACATCACCGCGCCTGATTGCGGGTCTGCTCTACCTGCAACATGCCTTCGACCTGTCTGACGAAGAGGTTGTGTGGCAATGGGTTGAGAACCCGTTCACGGGCGAGACTTACCTGCAGACGCAGCCACCAATCGACCCATCGAGCCTGACGCGCTGGCGCAAGCGGCTGGGTGAAGCCGGCGTTGAAGAGTTGCTGGCAGAGACGATTGAAGCAGCGAAGCGCGCCGGCGTGATCAAGGCCTCGAGCGTAAAACGCGTAATCGTCGACACGACGGTCATGGAGAAGGCGATTGCGTATCCGACCGATTCACGCCTGCTCGAACGATGTCGCGAACACCTGGTGAAGGCCGCTGCGAGACACGGCCTGAAGCTGCGGCAGAACTACAATCGCGAGGCGCCACGGCTGGCAAGCCAGATCAGTCGTTACGCGCATGCGAAGCAATACAAGCGGATGAGAAAGACACTGCGCACGTTGCGCTCGCGTGTGGGTCGGGTGATGCGCGACGTCGAGCGGCAAGTCGACGCGGTGGCCGATTGCAGCCGCGCGGCATTGCAGGAACTGATTGGCCGCACGAAGCGGATTCTGTCGCAGAAGCTGAAGGACAAGAACAAGCTGTATGCGCTGCACGCGCCGGAAGTCGAGTGTCTGGCCAAGGGCAAGGCGCGCATACCGTACGAATTCGGCGTGAAAGTGTCGATCACGACGACTCACAAGGAAGGGCTCGTGGTGGGGATGCGTTCAATGCCGGGCAACCCATACGACGGCCACACGCTGGCTGAGGCGCTGGAGCAGGCCGCGATCCTCAGCGACGTTACGCCAGAGGTCGCCATCGTGGACCGTGGTTACAAGGGCGTTGCGCTTGATGGCGTGAAGATCTATCACCCCGGCCTGCGGCGCGGCATCACATGCGGACTACGCGCGATGATCAAACGGCGAAGTGCGATCGAGCCTGCCATCGGTCACATGAAGAGCGATGCCAAGCTCGGGCGCAACTGGTTGAAGGGTGCGCTGGGCGATGCACTGCACGCCGTGCTGTGCGGCGCTGGCCACAACCTGCGGATGATCCTCAGGAAGCTACGGCTTCTTTATGCCTTCGTTCTTGCTGTTTTGTCCAGAATGGCCACCGACGCGATGGTGTGACCGCCGGAACTCAAGACGAATTGTTCAGGGCCGACTAATTAGGGCGAAGCCGACTGGCAATAACGGCCCGAATGCCTTTCTGCGCTGGCTTGCCGCCGCCATGAAAGACCCACGGGTAATACATTCTGAGGTGCCCTATGTCGGCGATACAGCACGTTTTCGTTCTGATGCTTGAGAATCGTTCTTACGACAGCGTGTTTGGATGGTCCAACCTGACGGGCGTCTCACCTGGAGGTGAGGCCACAACCCCCAACGGACTGCCCGCTACGCCCATAGTCAATTTCGGACGAACTGGGACGGCTTATCAGCTACGCAAGGGTGCGCCCTATGCACTTGGCTTCGACCCTGGACACGAGTTCACCGACGCCTGTGTCCAACTGTGCGGACTACAGGTCGCCAGTGGAGATACCGTGCGTAATGACTCCCTCGTTTTCGGCCCGAACGGCTATCCACCATTTGCGACGGACACTTCGACGATGGGCTTTGCCGCGACGTACGAAGACCATTCCGACGCGGTAGCCGACGCTTTTAACGCCTTTACACCGGACCAGCTCCCGGTACTGAACTTCCTGGCCCGCCAGTACGGCGTATGCGATAACTGGTTCGCATCGATTCCGGGACCAACGTGGCCGAATCGTTTCTTTGCCGTGGCTGGCACCTCGTCCGGGCTCGACCATTCTCCGAGTGATGCGCAAGTTGTGGAAGCGGTGTTCTTCAACGCACCGCTTTTCACCTTTCCGAACGGCACGGTTTTCTCTAAGCTTCAGGAGTCGGACTGGCTTATCGTGCAAGGCGACGTTGCACAGGCCCGCGGTATTCACGGGATGCAAAATCTGCTCAGTCGTTTCGTTCGAACGGATACGCTGCTTTCTCGGCTTGCCGATAATTCATTGACCGAGAAATTTATCTTTATCGAGCCAACGTACGATGCCAAGAATGACTTCAGGAACGGCAATTCAATGCATCCGGCCGGCGACGTTCGGAACGGGGAAGCGTTGGTCAAGCAGGTGTACGACGCTATAAGTGGTTCTAACCTTTGGTCCAGCAGCGTGCTGCTCATAGTCTTCGATGAGCATGGTGGCTTCTTTGACCATGTGACGCCTCCAGATGCCGAGCCGCCGGGCTCCGCTGAAAATGCCCGCCTGAAGACTCACGGCTTTGCGTTTGACAGGCTCGGCGTACGGGTGCCGGCCATCGTTGTCTCCCCTTTCGTTCCCGCTGGCACCATCGACCATTCGGTGTATGAGCACAGCTCGATTCTGAAAACAACAGATACACTGCTTGGGCTTAATGGGGTGCTCAACCTGACGGCGCGCGTGCGCGCAGCGGACAACTTCGCGAAGATGTTGAGCCTTTCCACCCCTCGTTCCGATATCCCGCAATGCCCGTCACCCGTTGCTGCGAGTGGTGACCCGAGACCCATCAGCGAAGGGGCTCCGCGGTCGAAGGACCCTTTTCTGCCACTGTACGCGCATCACTAGAACCGGTGACACGCGCCAGAACACAGCGGAGCCGACAGACCGCAAGTCTACGGGAGTAGACTTGGTCGACCATTCGGCTACAACATGGCCACACTGCGCCCCAACGGCTGCAACTTTTGACCGCATTGCTCTTGCTGTCAAAGGGCGTCTGGTCGCGCGGCCTGAGTGTCGATGCATTCGAGAAGCGAAATTCCATCCGGGCTTTCAATTTTGTCGGGCGCGAGGTGCATGAATCAGGCGATGGGATGCAAACAGTGGCAGCAACGAGAGGCTGGCAAGGGGACATCGTGAGAAAACTTGGACTTGCGTTACTGACGGCGACACTTGCGCCGGCTGTTTCCGGGGCTGGTACATATTCGGAAGTCTGGAATCCACCGGAGGCGCGCGCGACCGCCGCACACAGCGTCGGTGCCGCGCGTAAGCTCGCAGTACGACGGAACGTAGTTCCGCGTGCGGGGAAGGTGCATTCGCGGCGCACATCGGCAACTGCACCAAGGCTCGTCGCGAAGCACGGCAACATGGCAAAGACTATGCCCAAGGGCGAGCCGGGCATGTCCGACATTCCGCGGCAAATCACGCCGGAAGGCAACGTCCTTCGCGTGACAGGCCGTGCGGCATCTGCCCGGGTTATGCGCTAATGCAATCGCAGACTACCACGGCTATGACGTCTGGGGGCACGCTATCCTCGAACAGGACGGCATCCTTCAGCCGGAACGTTACGCGGCGAGCGGGACCATCACCAAGGGCGGCAAGCTAATCGAAGCATCGGGCGTCCTCGGCCACTTTGAAAGTGAGGAGGACGCCCAGCTCGCAGGTCTGGATTGGGCCTGCGCCTGGGTCGATGCACATAGCTGAGTTCACCGCCTGACCTGCCTACCGAAAGGCTCCAAATTGCGCCAGGCGAGCCGTCTTCCGGCACGCCTGAGGCTTCCTTGCAGCATCCGCACGGTGCAGTTTGCGTATCGGAAAAAGAGTCCCACCCATTGAATGGCTTGAATGTCTGAAGAGACTCTTCGATGATACGAATGAGTAAAGACATATCTATCGCAGTTGCCAGTGTTCATCGAAGGCGTCTACAACGACCGGTGCATGCATTCCACGCTCGGATATGTTTCACCCAATAAATTCGAAGGGTCACTCGCTTAGCAGGCGGCATAATTTGCAGGGGCCACCCGTACATCGCGCGATTTCACTCGCGATGGACGGCCCAGACAACTCTGTGAGGAATCCTGAAGAGTGATTCACCCGGTCCGGCCCCGATTGGCAATTCCGTACCGCGGTCACCGCTAAGAGCGTCGCCCATTTTGAGGCCGATTATGACGCGCTCAATGAGGCGCCGGAGACATGAACGCGTTCACCGACCTAAACCGGCGGCTGCGTTGAGTAGTTGAAATTCCGGCAGCTACCGTCCTGCATTCGGATCTGCACCTGGTAGCTCGTCGCCTTCCGCACAGCATGCTCGATACCATTGCCGGCGAGGCCGCCGCCGACCGCGCCGGCAACCGTGGTCAGAATGCGACCACGCCCCCCACCGACCTGATTTCCCAACAGTTGACGGCAACTACTTCGCCGGCGTTCGGTCAACGGCGATTGGCCTCGGTGTGGATGTCGCCGAGAATTGATATGCGTCGCTGTGAGCATCCCTCGCACCCTGCTCGACCGGCACCTTGGGGTGGTGATGGACGCGCCGCTGGGCAGGCGCTTCCTCCCGGGTCACCCGTTGCTCCGCGTTCTGTTGCGGTGAAGCAACCGGCGCGCTGGCGATTTGTGCCGCGACCAACATAGCTTGCGAAGGCGCCGTTACAGCGCGGGACGTCGAAGAAGGCCTGTCATCGCCGCGATACCCGTAGCGCTGGCCAGGATGACGGCTACGGCAGCACCTGCAACCAGAGGATGCTACGGCTGCGTTGCGGTGAACTGGAAGTCAGGTTGGTGCTCATGTCAGTGCACCAGGTCAGTGTGAGATTTGTAAGCAGCTGTAGTGCGCCACGAGAGATTCGACGGGACCAGAGGCGTAAGGCAGTGTTGGTAAATATCTCGCGCGACCGGCGAGCGGAAGTCGAGGCGCAGATTTTCGCAGAACAACGCTGCCACCGAATCCGGGGCGACGGCTGAGCCCAAAGTATTCTCAAGGCCTCGAGCGATATCATGAGCGCGGGCGGACAGCATAACGCGCTCCATCACATCCGCTCCTCCACCGTTCGCCTTCAGCCACAGCACTGTTGACTCCACCAGATGGTCGACCGATAGCCACTCGCCCGTCATCTGCCGCGCAAGAAGATGCGATGCAACGAGATAGGCAAGCAGTTTGGCGCGTGCGTGCAGGTCCAAGTTTAGTGGGTTGCTCATCGTGGTGATATCCATGTCCGACAAGTCAATGTGCCATTGTAGGTAGCTTCGCCGCCGACGCGCGGTCGATCGGCGAGAACTTCGCATTTTTCAAGGTGCTTTCGGGACTGCGAAACTGCCGCCCTCCCCGACTCATACTCAGATTGTCTAAAATCATTTGCGATGGGCGACTCTAGTGTCCTAGGCCCCTGCCCTTCCGTCGTCTTTCCGTGACGGTCCGTTGTACTGCAGCGGGCCCTAAGGAGTGCGCGGACGCGTGACTGCCAACCAGGTGGCGAACGGCGCCCTGCTCTTGCCTCCATGGGCGAGCGCGCAGTGCGGCCCAATGACAGCGCCCGTGAATCAGAGAAATGATGACCACGGTAACGAGACGCGGCCCGCTGCTTCTGGCAATCGGTGCCGGGCTTGCCGGCGCGGGTCACGTTGATATCAGGAATCCGCCTGAGGAACAAAACTCTGCGGCTATAGCTGGTCTGAAAGGCACACAAGCATCGTGCGCGAGCGTGCACACCGCGGGCAGCGAGCCGGCTCGCTGCGGCAGCGCCAGACGGAAAGCATCCGTACAGCGCGGTCGTGAACCGGACAGCGTGCTCCACGTCGGCAGGCGCCGCATTCCTACACAAGAGAACGCTACCCGGGCGAACCGACGTGCGGCCACGTGCGAAATTCGGGGGGCGCCCCCGAGCGTGATGTGCCCATCGCGCTACCCAACAAACATCGTCCTCAAGCGTGCGGCCTCGCAGACCTTGCGAGCTTGCGACGACCTACAATGTATAACCGCAGACGCATGCACCAGCAGTCTGGCGCAAGCGAAACCAACCAGCGGGATCGGCCTCTTGACACAAGCGGAAAGAGAATAGCGTGGACGTCTCAAGAAGGGATATCAGTCCGGTCGCCACCGCGGCAATCACCCACAGCACCAGCGGGTTATTCCCCGGGCGTGCTCGGCTTCCGCTCCGGCACGTAACAAATACCACAAAAAACGTGTGCATTGCTACAACCATGTGTCGCGTCAATGCTGGATGCTCCCCTCCACGACAAATCGCCGATCTAAAGCCCACGACGGGTCCGAGGTTGGCCATTTGTCGTGGAACATTTTTGCGAAAACATTAAAAACTTCGGAGAAACAACATCTTGCAAGCATCTACCTGTTGCCGCCCCTGTTTCACGAATTGAATTCAACGGACTTCGCCAAGGCGGTGAGTTATTTCGGTGTGCCAACTGATTGCGACCAAATCCTTCCTACTGCACTTCGAATCTATACTTCGCGCATCTCTCCGCTCAGTTAACTGTATCTGGCACTACAGCCGAGATTGCTCGACTAGCCGACTTCCGTCGAGTGGTGCTTTCGGTCATCCGCGCCCCGGCGCGGCAGCCGCAACGGTAATTGAAGTTTCTCGCCGACGGAGGTCCCTCTCTGGCCGTGCGCGTCCGATCGCCACTACCTCGAGGTACCGTAACCTCGACGGCTCCGAGATCAAACTGCGAGCGCCGGCGCACACAGAGCCGAGCCGCAGGGTACTGGCAGTCATAATGTGAGCCTCTCGGCATGTGGAGCTCGATGTTCTTCATTCCCTGATCTCGGCCGTTCAAAATGGGCGAACCAAGAGCGATAGAAGACGCTGGTGAGCGCACGGAGACCTTCAAACGCCAGGTTCGTGGTGTGCTAGGTGGACGGCCGAACGCGGGAGAGTTGTGAGTGGTGGTCGCCGTGGGTCGAGAGCCATCAGCACGCACGGCACTGAACAAGTGCCATGACGCGATAGCGGCATATTGGGTTCATGGCGGTTGCGCGCTCGCAAAGACCGGCGGTTCGTCGCGGGACAGACTCGTCGATCCAGAGCCTCCAACCCCGAGAATTTGGCATCATCGGTGTGCTACTCGCCTTGGCCCCCTGCGAGACGGCGCATTTCCTTGCTCTCCGGGCCGATTCGCTTTGGGTACCCGATCACCGCGGCCCTCCGCGCGGGTTCCCGCTCCTTCTGCTGGTCGACGGCCGGGTCTCAGTTCGTCCCGACATTGCCGGCGCAATGGGCCTAGGCGGAACGCGTCCGCAAGTCATGGGCGCGGCGCTGATGCGGATGAGGCGTTGGCCGCCCTCGCGCCCGAGGTAAGAGCATCCCGCAGCTCCGCGGCACCGTCGCCATTTATGCGAGGACCGAAATCGCACGCAGCGGGGAGTGTGAAGTTGCTGAAACGGTAGGTGACGTGCGGGCTACGTTGTCGCGGCCCTTCTGATGCAAGCCGAACGGTCGCTACCCTATCGCCTCCATGTGCATGGCACTCAGCGCGTGCTCGTACATCTGCATTGACTGGTAGCCAACAGGAGCGCGTCGCCACGTCAGGCCCTGTTTCCGTTAGATGTCGTGTGGCTAGACTAAGTCGCGCTGTTGAGCAACGTATTGGGCCCCTCGGCCAGCGGCGCTTTGCAGCTATGTCGCTGATGCTTCACCGCCGCTCCGAAGTTCGACATTGGTTTGACACGCATTCCAGATTCATTCATTGCGTTCAACAGCGCCGGTCTGTGTGCGCAGCGCGCTGGGCCAGTGGCCGTACCCAGATAAATGCGGGGCAGTCGTTAAGTTGTTTCGGAAGCGTGCCGAGCACGTCCGCACTGCTTTGAAGGCACTGACGTCGGTCTGCAGGTGTAGAAGGGTGTCCCCACTGGGGACACAACTGGCCGCAATTAGGCCCGCAAGCGGCGCAAGTGAGAGATGCCGTGCACGCGACGTGCACGCGATGCACGTTCGAGCCGAATCAAGGCGACTTCGGGCGAGAAAGTTGAGCGCGTCGGGCGTATGCTGGGGCGCCGAGTTCGCTGGCGTTCAGCGAACTCGGGGGACAACGCAAAGCATCAGAAAAATTTCGGTGCCGCAAGACGCCCACAATGTCCCCAATGGGGACACGGTAGCGAGCGCTGCCGAAACTGGCGCATGGCCTCGCACGGCGCGTACCTATATCGGGTTGCCCGTGTGCAAGGGTACCCACGGGGCTCAATCCGGATTGCCCTGGCTCCCGGAAAAAAGCTCTCCAATAAGCGCACGGATCTTTTGCTCCCTGTCGGGGGACAGCATCCCCGCCTTGATCTTCACCGTGAAGCCCACGGCGTCCTTCGTGATGGACCCAGCCTGGTTCTTCCCGGAGAAAATCTTCTCAATGCTTCGATCACTGACGCCGACGGACGGGCCACCGTCACCCTCTATGGCCCCCTTGAGCGCCCGTGCGAGCTTCGTCTGGTCCAGTTCGCCGCTGACCACTTTCTTCCACACCCCGCGGGCAAGTTGGATTGCGCGCTCATCTTTCTCTCGGAGTGCAGACACCATTCCTTCCGCCGCGTGCGCGCCGATAAGTCGTGGTTGGACGTCCAAATCCTGCAGCACGAAATCTGGCAATTCACCGAATGCCAGGAATCGATATAGCTCCGAGCGAGACATCCCCAACGCTTCTGCCATCCGTTTGCGACTGGGGAACTCCTTCTCCGCCCGCCGGATCGATCGAGCAACCTCATAGTCGGATAGATCTTCACGCGCAACGTTCTCGACTAGAGCCAACATCGCCATCTCTTCGTCGGAGAGTTCGATGATGACAACCTTGATCGACTGCTTACCGATCATCTTGTGCGCGCGCCAGCGCCGCTCCCCGGCCACGATTTGAAAACCGTTTGCAGCACGGCGGACCACAATGGGCTGGACCAGTCCTGCTTCCCGTATAGATTCGGCAAGCTGCGCAAGCTTAGCTTCGTTAAAAACCTGCCTCGGCTGCCACGGATTGGGGACGATTTCGCTCACAGGGAGTTCTGAAGCCGCGCCCGACTTCTCCAATTCCACGATACGCTGCTGCGCGGCTGCCAGGGCCCCGGCCATCCCGGGCGCCGTGCGCGGAGTAGATGGCTTGTCCTGATGCTCAATTTTTATGTCTTTGGCTGCTCGCACCTCAGCAGTCTTGTTCATCATGCGGTCGCGAAGACTGCTCATTGTCCGGCCCTCCATTGGGCTACGTATTGATCATCGATCCATTTGCAATATTCCATGAGCGGTAGCTTCACGCGCGCCAGTGTTTTGGCCACGGAATCAGCTCGCGACAGGTCGAACACCGTGGAAAATGCCAAGGCGCCATTACTCATTACGGAACTAGCGGGCACCTCCGTTGTGTGCAGCCACTCCCCGTATGCCCGTTGCGCCCATGAGCGGACCACCGGCGCGGAGGACGTGGTGCCATAGTCCACTCTGGACAGAAGAACCGAAATGAAATCGTATGTTTTATCGACCTCATGCTCGACAAAGCCGTTCGCCACCTCCGCAAACAAGGACCAGAAAGATACCGACGAAATAAAGTCCAAGCTCTCGGGCACCAACGGCATGACCATCGAATCGGCCGCCATCAAGCCGTTCAGCGTCATGTACGAAAGCGACGGCGCGGTGTCGAGGACGATGTAGTCGTACTGTGCGCGCAACGGCTCAATACCTTTGCGCAACACGGACCAGAATTCGAACCCCGGGTTCGTCTTCTGGGCCGTCGGAAGGTGGAACTCTGCGTCGTGCAAATAGTTATGGGCAGGGATAACGTCAAGTCCGTCCCAATACGTGCTTTGGACCTTTGCAGTCAATCCCCCTTCAATGGTGGGATCATAGATAAACGGAAGCACTGTATCTTCCCAAGTCACGTCCTTTTCCGCATACAAACCGCACAACTCGGACAATGACGCTTGCGGATCAAGGTCAATCACGAGCACTTTCCGACCGCGTAGGCTAAGCCCTTGTGCAATGCACATTGTCGTTGTTGTCTTGCAGGATCCACCCTTGAAGTTGGCCGTGATCAACACGCGCCCACGATGCTCACGCGTACCTGTGACCAACGGCGTTTGATAAATGTCGGATACTTGCTGGACCCAAGTACGTGCGTCCTTGAGTGAGAATATCCGCGCTCGACCTGTGCCATGCGCTTCGCCCGACGGCAGGTCGCCACCTTCTTTGGTCGCAAGGTAGTTGATTTTTTGCCTGTCGATTCCGCAAAGCTCCGACAGCTCACCAATCGTAAATACAGGCGGTGTTTTCCGCGGTCGCGGGGCCAATATTTGATCACGCAGTTCGTTCGTCATGACCGATAGGCGCTCGGAGAAGTCTCCTAGGTCAGAGAGCTTGACGCTTCGGTCAATCCCGGGCAACTCGCTGAAATTCATTAGCATTTTCCCTTTATGGCTTTCGACGGTGAGGTGTTTTCTCCACGCTCACCATGGGTTTTTACGGTTTCATACCTAGATATCACAGAACCGTAGAATACCTTTCAAACCGCAGAATGGCTATCGCAACACGAAACTAAACTCCATCCCAACCAGCCCAAAAAAAAATCTCCATGTATCAAACACTTAGCCTATACAGTGACGATGCCGAGCAGAATACGGGAAGGGAGGGTCCCTGTTCGGGCTCGCCTCCCATCACAAAAGACCTCACCTTGTACGCGCAAAGCTTGCCGAGCTGGGGCGGTTTTCCGCTCAGTGCACAATTCGCCTCACCTCCGAGAGCCCCGAACGATATCGGTGTCCTCGTTACGGTGATACGCATACGCACGCCAGACAGTCCTGATCCACGCGTACGCAACCGGCAGTACCTCGGTTTTGGATATCTAGTCGGAATGGGCGCGAGTAGTTAGCATTTCAAAAAAAGAAAACCAACTTACTACTAACGGCCGACTAGAAAACTCTTAAAAAACAATCACTTATAGCCGTAAGGTGAGGTATCGTGTGTCGGAGGTGCTGTGGATTGAGCGACTAGGTGAGGTGTCTTGTACGGAAAGGTGATGCGATCTGGGCAGGAAAGTGAGGTGCGTACTGGTAGGTAGGTGAGGTGAATTGAGCATCGACTTCAGCAAGGTGAGGCGTCTTGTGCTCAATCGTTAGTTTAAGGTGAGGTAATCTGTGTTGACAGGGCACCCTCGCGTCGGTACGGTACGGTCCGGTATCAAACGTCAATAAAGACCGGGAGGCCGAATGTCGACAGCAGGGCAGGTGGCCACGTCCAGACAACTAGCCTTGGCGCTATTTGAGGATGCGACTGCGGAAGACTTGCCGCTCGATGCCGCCCGTTCAGATATTGGATTCGCACGAAAGAACGTCCTGATACGCATCATTGATCTCGGCGTGGCAGCTCGTCGGCTGATAGACGCAGCGTATTTCATCGTTGCACAAGAAGAGCAGCCGCGGGACCTGTATGACGTTGAATTGGACTACTTCAAGTGGCTCATGCGGTACTCTAGCCGCAACAATGCTCACCTTGAGCAGGTCATCACTGAGGCGCAACGAGCCCTAATACAAGCCACCACTGCGGCCGATGCCGACGGGACTAAGCCTTTTGGCTCCGTGCAGTTGATTGGCCGGATTTCTTACCAGGGCGGACGCTTCCAGTTCCGGGTTCCGCCGGACCTCATAGGAATAATCCGTGGACCAGGGAAGTCGCATTGGCTAAGCCTGCGCATAACGTCCCTCTTTACGCTCAGCTACGCGCGAGTGATGTATGACCATCTATTGCCCTACGCGGACGATGGGGCAACCGATTGGTTTGAGCTAGACGAGCTGCGCTCATGGCAGGGGGCAATGGGCGCCAAGGCGCACGAGTTCAAATATTTCAAGCGAGACTGGCTCGCGCCGGCCGTGGACCAGATCAATGAGGTTTCGGACCTGAAGATCTCCTACGAGACTCGCAACGAGCCCGGCTCCCGTAAAATTGGTCGACTGCGCTTCCGCATTGAGCGCAAAGAGTTGGCCGAGCGCGTCTTGCACACGCATGAACAAGCCCAGGCGCTATACAGGACGATGAAGCAGGAATTCGGACTGTCCAGCGCGCAGCTTAATCAGATTGCGGCGGACCGTGACACATACACGGACGAACGTCTGGAGCAGGCGATCGAGCGTACTCGTTTCAGCCTGAAACTGGGCAATATATCGAAAAGCCCTGCGGGGTTCTTCATGAAGGCTTTGAGGGAGCAGTGGATCGTTTCCGACGCTGAACGCCAGATGGTCCAGATTCAAGAAAGTCTAGCGCAGACAGAGAAACGCGATTTGGAAGAGAAGCAGCACGTTCAAACCCGTATGGCATTGCGAATCGCTGCGCAAGATGTGCACGCACAAGACCGAATGGTGGAGGAGGTCCGCCGCGGTTGGGCAGCATACGAAGCGGCGACGATTAAGCAGCGGGAGGACTGGCGGCGGACCTATAAAGGGACGCCGGCGGGAAAACTGACGTTGCGGCGGTTAGGCATCGATCCCGGCGCGGATTTGTCAGACGCAATGATTGAGAAATACCCGGATCTCAAGGACGGATTCGCCGGATATGTGTTCAATAGATCGAAGACTGGCAAGAGCCTCTAGTCCGGCTGTCGTTGTTGGAAAATCCGGTAGATGAATTGGTAGCCCGTGCTCAACGACGGCCGACGTCTGAGTCGAGAGACGTATAGGCTTGGGCCGGCCGCCACGCTGCCCTCAGTGACCGATTGGAGCTTTCGCGCAGCTTTTGCCAGTCCCCGCACGGACGCGCCGCGCCAGTCGACAGCAAATATTCGGCATCGGCTCTACCTGCGCAAGGTATGACAGATCTTCCACTCGGATGATCTCATTTCCGCGACGGATCGGACAGTCGACTTCTCAAGGCCTGTTCGCGGTACGAAGCTCGATGGTTCAGCGATTTCATCGCCGATTTCTTTTGGCGTTCTGCGCGGTGTCAAACGTGGGCGAACGACACCCGGTCCGAAAATGACCAATAAAAAATGGGGCAAGTGGAGGCGGACATTCCTTAGCCGCACCCGTTTTAAGCAACAGCGCCTAACGCGCTCTTCGCGGTAGGTGGTGTCGCGGCTATTGTGATCGCGCGGCTTGGCTTCTATTACCAGGTCAAGGAAAGCGCGAAGATCGACGAAGAAGCAGCACTCAGGAAGAAAGCGAAAGCCGCTGAGGTCGTCGACAAGTCGAACAATCCGCAAGACGTCAGCAAGATCATTGATGACCAGTTGAGTGCTGCCCGCAAGCTCGCTGCCTCGGAGGCACGCGCCGAGGGCGCCGCGCGCGATCGACAGCAACCTCGCCGAATGCCGGAAATTCGGCGCCGGCGTTGACGGCCGACGGATTCATCAACGACGAACAGACCCGAAAAATCAAGGCTGAGTCCGACACGGACGCGATCTATGCCTCGCCGGTCTTCAAACCGGGCACCGACCGGTAAGAATGGAGGAAACGTACTCGGAGTGCAGCGGCCGCAACGCCTCGAAGAAGCGTGCCCACAGTTCGGTCGCGCGGAAGATCTACTGATCGATTGCGGTTCGCTGTATGCCAACCTCCTTCGCCTCTGTGCAAACATTTGTGCGCGCTGGAACAAGTATGCGGAATTTCGTCTATCTACCCTTGCGCTGGTGCGATGCAACAAGGCGTACATGGTGTGGGCCATTGACATCTGCCGCTCAGGGAGTTCCGGGATGTATACCAATCTTGTCGGTCACGGGCATGGAGTAGTCTTGCGCGCGGGCGGTCTCGGCCGCCGCTGGCGCGAGCTGATTCTTGGCGCCGTCAGTCTGCTGGCGCTGCTGATGTCGGGCCACGCACAGGCTGCCGCGCCGGCGCCTGCCGAATGCGCAGCGCTACAGGCGAAGTACCCGCAATTCAAGGGCAAGACGCTAATCAACGCGATCAATCCGCACACGCCGGGCTATGAAGCGCTGGACCCGAACGACCCGACTAAATACATCGGCTTCGACATCGACCTCGGCGACGCGATCGGCAACTGTCTTGGGTTCAAGATGGCGTACAAGCCTGTCTCCTTCGCGGCGCTGCTGACCACGCTGCAAAGCGGCCAGGCCGACATCGTGATCTCCGACATCTATGCGACCGAAGAGCGCGCGAAGGCGGCGGACTTCATCACCTATTCGAAAGTGTTCGACGGCGTGCTCGTCGCGAAGGGCAATCCAAAGAAGATCAGCGGCATCAACCCGACAATGTGCGGCACCACTGCGGCAGAAAACACCGGCTACGTTGAAGTGCCGCTGATCCAGAATCTTGCGCCGGCCTGCAAGGCGGCGAACAAGCCGGAAGCGGCCGTGCAGCTGTATGACAACAACGCGAACGCGATCCAGGCGATTCTTTCGGGCCGCGCCGATACGTACATCAACGATGTGAACACGGTGGACCAGGCGGTCAAGGCGTATCCGAACCAACTCGAAAAAGCCAGCGCAGTGACGCTGCCGTATTCGATCGGTATTGGCGTTCCGAAAACCAATCCGGCAATGCGCGCAGCCGTGATGGCAGCGCTTGTCGCGATCCAGAAGGCCGGCATCCAGACCGACTTGCTGAAAAAGTGGTCGCTGGGCGTTGAAAACCTCGAAACCCCCAAGCTGATTGCGTCGAACTGATGAATCTGTTTCTGCACTATCTCGGCCTGCCGTATCTGCTAAGCGGCATCGGTTTTACGATCGCAGTCACGGCGCTCGGGCTCGCGGGCGGTCTGATCGTGGGACTGGTGCTCGCGAGCATGCAACTGAGCAAGGTGCGGCCGCTCGCTGCGATCGCGCGCGGCTACACAGTGATTTTTCGCGGCACGCCGCTGATCCTGCAACTGGTATTCGCGTACGACGCGCTGCCGCACATCGGGCTGAAGTTGAGTGCGATGGGCGCAGCGGGTCTCGCGCTCGCGGCAAACGAGGGGCCGTTCATCGCGGAGATACTGCGTGCTGGCGTGCTCGGCGTCGACCGCGGGCAACTGCTCGCAGGGCAGGCGCTGGGCATGACGCCGACCGTGTTGCTGCGCCGCGTGATCGCGCCGCAGGCCATCCGCACCATGATACCGGCGCTCGGCAACGAGTCGGTCAGCGCGTTGAAGAACTCGTCACTGGCCTCCGTGATCGCGGTCGACGAACTGACGTTGCGCAGCACCCAGCTCGCGTCGTCCACGTTCGATTTCTTTTCGATCTTCTTCGCGTCCGGGCTGATGTATCTCGTGCTCACCGGCGTGGTCGCCGCGATTCAGCTGTTCGCCGAAACCGCGCTGGATCTCGATCGCAGCCCGTCCGGGCGCTTCGCCCGGCTGCTGCCGTGGCGCCGTGTCGGGATTGCGGCGAACTCGCCCGCCGCGAGCCCGACGTTACCCGTTGATGTGCCGTTCAAACCGGCGCCGTCCCCCATGCCCAACGCGGGTGACGTTTCGGCAGCGCGCGCGCAGCGCTACACGGCGCTCCAAAAGCAGAGCGCGACCGTGCAGGTGAAGGGCCTGAGCAAGCGTTACGGCGGGCAGACGGTACTCGACGGTTTCGACCTCACAGTCCGCTTCGGCGAGGTTATCGCGCTGCTGGGGCCGAGCGGATCGGGCAAAAGCACGCTGCTGCGCTGTATCAATCACCTGGAGAAGTGGGATTCGGGGGAAATTCGCATCGCCGGGAAGCGCCTCGGTTTTCGGATCGATGGTCAGCAGATGACCCAGGGCGATATCGCCAACGAACGTGCGAGTGCCGGTGTCGGCATGGTGTTCCAGCATTTCAACCTGTTCAGTCATCTGACGGCGTGCGAGAACATCGCGGGGCCGCTGCGCTGGGTGCACGGCACGGCGCCCGCCGATGCGGAGCGCCGCGCGCGCGAACTGCTCGAACGGGTCGGTCTCAGTCATCGCGCCGATGCGCTGCCGCGCCATCTGTCCGGTGGCCAACAGCAGCGCGTCGCGATCGCCCGCGCGCTTGCGCCCAATCCTCGCGTGCTGCTGCTCGACGAACCGACGTCCGCGCTCGACCCCGAACTCGTCGGCGAAGTACTCGACGTGATCCAGCGGCTCGTGGACGAAGGCGGTCTGACAATGATCATCTCAACGCACCAGCTACGCTTCGCCGAGCAGGTCGCCGATCGCGTCGTGTTCATGAGCGGCGGCGCGGTGATCGAACAGGGCCCTGCGCACGAAGTGCTCACACAGCCGCGTCATCCGTTGACGGCGCGATTCTTGAGCGTGATGGGCGCCGACGACCGGCTCGAAGTCGCGTCGTGACGGCACGCACCATTCAGCATCGCCCGGCCCTGCGCCGGGCGCCTTACGAGGTCCGAACACACATGAAGCACCATACCCTCCCCGTGTCGCCCGAAACGGTTCACTGGGGTTATTTCAGCAAAAAAGTCGAGCCCGCGTTGACGGTGCGCTCCGGCGACCGGATCACGATTGAGACGCTGACGCACCATGCAAACGACGATCACGAACGGATGGTCGCGGGCGACCCCGGCGCCGAAAGCATCTTTCACTGGACCCGGGAACACAAGGCCATGCCGCGCCGCGGCGCAGGGCCAACCGATGGACCCTTTACGCTAGGTTCCGGCGAAGGTGTCGGCGTGCATCTGCTGACCGGGCCGGTCGCGATTGAAGGGGCCGAGCCCGGCGACGTGCTCGAAGTGCGGATTCTCGACGTAAGACCGAGGCCGAGCTGCAATGCGTGTTATCGCGGTCGTTGTTTCGGTTCGAACGTCGCCGCCTCCTGGGGCTTCCATTATCGCGATCTGATCGAGGAGCCGAAGCCGCGTGAAGTCGTGACCATCTTCGAGCTCGATACGTCCGGCGAGCCGTTCGCACGCGCGGTCTACAACTACGTGTGGACGCCGCAGACCGATCCGGACGGCGTCGTTCATGCGATGATCGATTATCCGGGCGTGAAGGTCGATCATTCGCTGGTTCGCAAGCGCGAGAACATCCTGTCGAACGTGAAGGTGCCGGCCAGGCTGCATTTCGGCACGATGGGGCTGGCGCCAACGGAACTCGACTACGTCAGCTCCAATCCACCCAGCTACACGGGCGGCAATATCGACGACTGGCGCGTCGGTAAGGGGGCGCGGATGTATTACCCAGTCGCGGTCGAAGGTGCATTCTTTTCGGTCGGCGACCCGCATGCGGCTCAGGGCGACAGCGAGCTCGGCGGTACCGCGATCGAGACCTCGCTGACGGGGGACTTCGAATTCGTGCTGCACAAAAAGAACGACCTGGGCGGCACGATCCTCGAAGGCCTCACGCACCCGATGCTGGAAACCGACGATCAATGGTCGGTGTACGGCTTCACCTTCCCAAACTACCTGGCGGCACTCGGCCCGGCCGGACAGATCGAGGTGGCACAGCACTCCAGCCTCGATAAGGCGATGCGCGACGCGTTCCGCAAGCTGCGCCGCTTCCTGATGACCGTACACAGGCTGAGCGAAGACGAGGCCATCGCGCTGATGTCGGTCGCCGCGGACTTCGGCGTCACGCAAGTCGTCGACGGCAACTGGGGCGTGCATGGCTCGATTCGCAAGAAGAGCAATATTCGCGCCATAGCACGTGAACCGCATCGATGATGCCCGGCCGGCCCTGAGTGGCAGCGCGCGCGAGGCCGCCACAGTCGTGCGCGACGCTGCACCAGCAGCGCGCATATGCACCGTGCCGATGCACCCGGCACGCCAACCCATGTGAACTCCGCATCGCCCCGCGGCCCGCATGGGAACGCTCAGCCCCCCGCGCCGTCGACGAAGGGTCTGCAATGATCCGTCCGGCTCCCCGCATCCATCCAAGGGTAGCTGGCGCCCTGCGACGCGCTCGCGCCGCAGGCATCGGCCTTGGAGTCCACTTGGATCTGCTGCGCTTTACTACCGAATCCTATCCGGAAGTCGAACGGCTTCGCGCGTGGCGGGAAACGCTCGACAGGATGGGATGGCGCAGCAGCGCGATACCTCCTGCACGAGCGTTGCACGGGACGATCCAGACGCAGCGGTCGGTCGGGGGCTTCGATCTGAGCCTGCTGGCGTCCGTTGCGCAGACGCTCGAGCCGAATGCTGCCGGCGGCGACAGTGTGCTGATCATGCTGCACCTTGACGGCGTGGCGACGCTGCTCGCCGACGGCCGACGCCAGCCCCTGACGGTGAACGACCTCGTCTATCTGCCGTCACGTAAGGGTTGCTCGCTGGTTTTCGCCACGGATTTCCGCGCCTTTGTCGTGCGTATACCGCGTGCGGCGATCAGAGGGCGGCTGCTTGCGCCGTCGTCGATGTGTGCCGGGCGGATTGCCGGAGATGCCGGCGTCGGACACGTGTTTTCCGGTTTTCTGGAGTCGCTGGCGGAAAGCGTGGAGACGTTGTCGGCCAACGAGTTGCGTCCGCTCGAACTCGCGCTGATTGAATTCCTAGTAGCGATTCTCGCGGTGCATCAGCGCGAAACGCCGATCAGCGGGCTGACATCGTCGCAGGCGGCCATCTTCTGGCGCGTGTGCCGCAGTATAGATGAGCGGCTCAGCGACTCGAGAATCAGTCTCGCGCTTCTCGCCGCAGAAGAGCGCGTTTCGCAGCGCTACCTGCAAAAGCTGTTCGAAACCGCCGGCCAGAGCTTCTCCACCTATTTGCGGCTGCGCCGCCTCGAACGTTGCAGGGCCGAACTAGTCGATCCGCTACACGAAAAGATGTCGATCTCGGATATCTGTTTCCGTTGGGGTTTCAACGATCCCGCGCATTTCAGCCGTGCGTTTCGCGACCGGTATCACACCTCGCCGCGCGCCTTCCGTAACGAAGCGAGCCCGGATCTGGCCCGGCATCTGGTGCGGCGCATTTCGCGCGGACTGCCGTTCAACACGGAAGCGCTGCTGCTCCATGCGCAAGCCGCGGCGCAGGCCAGCGCGCAAGCGGGGCTGCGGGAAGCAACGCTCGACGATGCGGGTACGGTCGTGGCCAGCCCCACCGTCGAGACGCGGACTGAGTCCACAAGGGGCGTCGCCCGCCGGCCGGGCAAGCCGCGCCACCACCTGTTGCGTGCGACGGCAAACACGGTGCACTGGGGCTATTTTTCGCACGACCTGAAGCCGGTGCTCGAAGTCGACAGCGGCGATACCGTGACGATAGAGACGCTGACGCAGCATGCATCGGACGACTGGGCGCGCATGGTTGCCGGTGACCCAGGCGCCGAAAGCGTGTTCCACTGGACTGCAGAGCGCAAGAACGTGAACCGGCGCGGTGCCGGACCGATCGATGCATCGATCTACGGACGCGGCGCCGGCGAAGGGTTCGGGGTGCATATCTGCACTGGTCCGATCGCGGTACGCGGCGCCGAACCGGGCGACGTATTGGAAGTCAGGATTCTCGATGTACATCCGCGGCGCTGCGCGAATCCGCAATTCAGCGGGCGCGCGTTCGGCAGCAATGCGGCCGCGTGGTGGGGCTTCCATTACCGCGAGTTGTTGACCGAGCCTAAACCGCGCGAAGTTGTCACGATTTATGAACTCGACGCCGAGCCGCAGCCGCACGACGGTCCGCCATATGCGCGTGCGGTCTACAACTACCGCTGGACGCCGCAGCGCGATCCGTTCGGTGTGGTGCATCCAACGATCGATTATCCGGGCGTGCCCGTCGACCATTCGACGGTCGAGGAGAATCACGGGATCCTGAAGGGTGTCAAGATCCCCGTGCGCCCGCATTTCGGCCTGATCGCGGTTGCGCCGCAACAGGACGGCCTCATCGATTCGATCCCGCCGTCCGCGTTCGGCGGCAACCTGGACAACTGGCGCGTCGCGCAGGGCGCAAGCGTCTATCTGCCGATTGGCGTTCCCGGCGCGTTGCTGTCAGTCGGGGATCCGCACGCGTCGCAGGGCGATTCGGAGCTGTGTGGGACCGCGATCGAATGCTCGCTGACCGGCGACTTCCAACTGGTGTTGCACAAGAGAGCGACTCTTGCCGGTCAACCGTATGCGGACCTCACGTATCCGCTCGTCGAAACCCCCGAAGAGTGGGTGCTGCACGGCTTTAGCCATGCAAACTATCTGACTGAATTCGGCACGCACGCGCAGAGCAAGGTCTACGAGAAGTCGACGCTAGACCTCGCGATGCGCGACGCGTTCATCAAGACGCGCCGCTTTCTGATGACAACCAAGGGTCTCACCGAAGATGAAGCAATCTCGTTGATGTCGGTTGCGGTCGACTTCGGCGTGACACAGGTTGTCGACGGCAACTGGGGGATGCACGCGATTATCCGCAAGGCCTTGTTCGCGGATTAATTGTTTTGTGACGTTCGCTATGGCGCTGCCAAGCGTCGTACGCGTACGACGCTTTTCTTTGTTCATGGAGTTACGGTAGATGGATTTATCGACGAAATTCTGGATGGTCGAGGATGCGCCTACGCCAGTCGGTCCCTTTTCTCATGCCACCGAGCAGCACGGCTGGGTGTTCCTCACTGGCCAAATGCCGACATCGCCTGACGATGACAACGCCCCGCTTCCCGAAGGTGTTGCCGCACAGACAACCCGGGTGATGGACAATCTGGTTCTCGTGTTAAAGGGGATCGGGCTTGGGCTCGAAGATGTCGTCTCCGCGCGGATCTTTCTGACCGAGTTCAAACGCGATTACGCGACGATGAACGCGGTCTATGCTGCCTATTTCCCGCCTGCGAAATTGCCGGCGCGGACTTGCATCGGCGTGACTGGATTGGCGCGTGACGCGCTCGTCGAAATTGACTTTATCGCACATAGGCAGACTTCAGCAGCCGCTTGATATCGGTGGGCGGAGGTTGACCATTCCGGTGCCGGATTCATGACTGTCAGCAGCGGGGCGGCCGTTCTTCTTACCTGGGTCGTCTGGATGAGTCGGCCGCAGCATCTCCTCGCCCTCGGGAGCGGACGTCCCGAACGCCAGGTCGTGGGGGGCACGCGAACGGCCGTCATGGCCCAAAAGCTGCCGTAGAGGTGAGGTCGTCCCGGGCGTCCGGATCGGCTCGCGTACAGCCGACCACCTTCGCTGGCGGGCGGCTCCATATGCAATCGCATCAGGCACTGATCGGCCATGAAGTGTCGTTCGCCCATCGCAGCAACCGGACATCGGAGCGGCTGCTTTACCCCAGGTGCCGGTCGTAGTTCCTATACCCGCGCATCACTTGTGGTCGCTTGACACAAATATCTCCCGACCGCCCGGTGGTGACCTCTCTGTCCTCATCGTCGAGCAACTTGACGCCCGGCGACGATGGAGATCATCGCCACTCCGCCGCGCGCGTGCGGCGCGGGCGATCGCTTCTATGCGCTACCGCAACGAACTCAGGCGGCGTACGACCCGAACTCGATGTCATGCAGGATATCCGTGCGGGTCGGCGACCAGCCCAGCAGACGCCGCGTCGTTTCTGAAGCCATGCGTTTGTTTAACGAAAGACTCACGCCGACCGGGCCGCCCGTAGCGTACATTTCCTCTAACCGGAGACTCATCGTGTGATCGCCTGCTCCGATCATGCGGCTGACGGCGGCGGCGAGTTCGCGTTGGCTCACTTCACCGGCCACTCCGTGCAGGACCGCGCCCGCAGGCGCGCGCTCGACCGCGAGACAGTAGAGTTCGGCAAGGTCATCGACATGAACGTATCCCTGCAGCGTACCGCCTGATCCGAGGTGTGGAGCGACGCCTTTGGCACGAGCCATCCTGATCAGGCCGGGCAGGTCATAGCTGCCGCCGTTTCCATACACGAGGCCGGGACGCATAACGATGCCGCGGATCCCCGCAGCATTCGCGACTTCCTTTTCCGTCTCGACGCGTGCAGCCATGGCCGCGCCGAACATCTGAGCCATCACAGGCGGTACGTTGGCCGATGCGGGCGCAAAGACCGCGCGTGGCAAAGGCAGGCTAACATCTTCGTTGAATACGTCATGCGTTGCCTCGCCGCTGTTGACGATGCCAAGGACCGCCGAGCCGCTGGTGAAGATCAGGGTCTTGCCCGAGCCTTCGACAGCGCCGAGCATCGCGCGAATTGCGTCCCGATCCTGCGCGAACGTTTCAGCACTACCCGCCAGCGATCCGACGCTTGCCGTGCTGACTATCGTGTCGACTTCGGCGACCGCCCTGATCAGGCTCGCTGTGTCCGCGAGGTCGCCAGCAACAGGGGTGATGCCGGCGATGCGAAGCCGCTCAGCGGAATCCTGCGATCGCGCAAGTCCGAAGACCTCGTATCCGCGCTTGACGAGTGCCTTGGCGGCAGCGCCACCGATATACCCGGTCGCTCCGGTTACCAGAATCTTCATCGTGTTTCTTTCTGCCGGGGTCGGCATGCTTTCCTGCTGTTTCATATCCACTTCCAATTGATCTGAGAGTTAAAACCGCCGTATGGACCCGGCGAATGCCCATGCGACTCGCTGACACCCGACGGCGCTCCTTGAGCGACACAGAACCATGTCGGGGTTGATCGACCGGGTCGATGTCCTCGGATTTCGCGGCTACCCGATTCGTCATCACTCGCGTCGCGTGCCGCCTGAAATGCGAAAGTCGGCGCCGCTCCTCAATGGCTTCCTGCTTGGTCAGGTAGGTCCGCGAATGCAATCCGCTTTCCTGTGCTGTCATCGCCCCACGTCCTGTTAGCCGTGGAGTCCCATCTTGCCGCTGGCCATGGCTGCGATGCGAACAACCAGCGCTCGCGGAAGCAGTCGCGACAACCACGTAGCGGCTCGCACGCTTGTCCGGCCGGGGTAAGCGACGACTTTCCTTTGGTCGAACGCCTTCAGTGTTTGCTGAACGACCGAATCCGAGCTGTCCATGTCTTTGGGTGACACGTTGGTCGACACCCCATCAAAGAAGCTCGTTGCCGTAGGCCCCGGGCAAGCAGCCATCACGTGAACACCCGTTCCTGCGAGTTCAAATTGCAGCGCCTCGCTGAAGGAAAGAACGAACGCCTTGGTCGCAGCGTAGGTGGCCATATAGGGGAGTGGCTGAAAGCTTGCATTGGACGCGAGATTGATGATGCCGCCGCTGCCGCGCTTTGCCATGCCGCCGCCAAACACGTGGCTGAGTGCGGTGAGCGCGTGTACGTTGACCTGGATCTCAGACTGCTTTTTCCGAAGGTCATGCGAGAGAAAGCTGCCGGTCAGACCAAGCCCTGCATTGTTGATCAGCAGATCCACCTGAACGCCACGGCGCTCGAGTTCCTGAGCGATCCGCTGAGCTGCGTCGGGATCGCCGAGGTCCGCGTCGAGCGCGATGGATTCCACGCCGTACCTCCCAGCAAGGTCGGTCGCCAGGGCCTGCAATGCCTCGGCGGATCGGGCGACTAACACCAGGTTCATGCCGCGCGCGGCAAGGGTCTGTGCAAAGACTTTTCCTAGCCCTTTCGATGCTCCGGTAATCAGAGCGGTTGAACCGCGATAGACAAACATCTTCTGCTCCTTGCTGCGGGTTGGACCGGTATTGGCTGCGCGCAACATCGGACTTCAGGAAAGGCCAAGCGCTTCACTGACCTTGTCGGATGCCGCTGCTTCCGGCGCAACGCGATAGTCGGTGTAACCGCGCTCGTCGCCGCCGAACAGCGTGCTGCCGTCGAAGCTCGCCAGCGGGAAATCTTCGGCGAGCCTGCGCGGAAAGTCCGGGTTGGCGACGAATGGCCGGCCGAAGGCGACCAGGTCGGCATACCCGCTGGACAGAACCCAATCGGCACGCGCCTTGTCGTAGTTGCCCGCCACGATGATGGGCCGCTTGAACCGGGCGCGAATGGCCTCGCGGAATTCCTCGGTGAATTGCGGTGCGTCGTCCCAGTCCGCTTCGACGAGGTGCAGATAGCCGATGCCGCGTGCCTGCAAAAATTCGGTGGCTGCGAGGATGGTCGGCAGGATGTCGGGACACGCCATGCCACGGGCGGTCAGAAACGGCGCGAGGCGAATGGCGGTGCGCTCCGCACCGACTTCGTCCGCCACGGCGTTGACGACGTCCTTGAGAAAGCGCAAGCGGTTCTCACGCGAACCCCCATATTCGTCGGTGCGCACGTTGGACGTGGTACGCAGGAACTGATCGATGAGGTAGCCATTGGCGCCGTGGATCTCGACCCCGTCGAAGCCCGCATCGATCGCATGGCGAGCGGCCTGGCGGAAATCCGCGACAACATCGTCGATCTCGTCGCGGGTGAGTGCGCGCGGAGTCGGGGAGGCAACCATGGCACCCATGCCGGTGGCGGGGTCGACCTTCCAGATCTGACCATCGAAGGAGACGGCGGAGGGTGCCACCGGCAACTCGCCGTTGTGGAAGTCCGTATGGGACATGCGGCCCACATGCCAGAGTTGCAGGAAGATCCGGCCGCCTGCCGAGTGGACCGCATCGGTCACCAGCCGCCATCCGGCGATCTGCTCGGGGCTGTAGATGCCCGGCGTGAAGGAGTAGCCCTTGCCCTGCGGTGAGATCTGGGTCGCCTCGGTCACGATCAGGGCGGCCGAGGCACGCTGGGCATAGTAACGGGCGTTGATCGCATTGGGCACGTCGCCGGGCTGGGTGCTACGAGCGCGTGTCATGGGTGCCATGACGACGCGATGAGCGAGCGTGTGGCCTGCAACAACTACGGGCGTGAAAAGCGGCGAGGGGGTGGTCGACATGGTGCTGATCTCCGGACTTCGTTGACGATGTGACGCATTGTGCGGAGCCAGGGGTCTTTTGATAATTGGGATACCATTTGAATCATCTTCAAAAAAAGCGGAAATATCGTGGACAACCTCGGTGACATCCGGCTTTTTGTCGAAGCAGCAAACCTTGGTGGGCTGTCGGCAGCGGGACGCAAGCTCGGACTCTCTCCTGCAGCCGCGAGCGCACGTCTGCTCAAACTTGAAACGAGCCTGCATACACGGCTCTTCGAGCGAACGACGCGGCAGTTACGGCTGACGGAGGAGGGCAGGATCTATCTGCTTCATTGTCAGCAGGCGCTTCAATCCCTTGGCGACGCTCATGCGGCGTTACAAGCCGGTCGCAGTATCGTTCGCGGAAAGGTCAGGATCTCGGCGACATCGGACTTTGGCCGTCATGTCCTCAAGGGCTGGCTTGATGAGTTCAACGTGCAGTATCCGGAGGTCAGTTTCGCGGTTGTGTTATCGGATTCGTTGTTGAATCTGTTGCAAGATGACATCGATCTTGCCATCCGGTTCGGCCTGCCACCGGACAGTTCGTTTGTCGCGCGGCGCCTCGCGCCCAATCGACGCGTGCTGTGTGCATCGCCTGAGTATGTGGCAACGCATGGCGTGCCTGAGCGCCCGCAGGATTTGGATCGCTTCGACTGCATCGTCCTGGCGTCAGCATCCGGTCTTGCGAACGAATGGCGGTTCACGCGCAACGAGGAGGTTGAGACTTATACCGTACCGCTGGCAAATTCCCGAGAGACCAACGATGGTGCGCTTGCTCGCGAGTGGGCGGTGGCGGGTCACGGCATCGCCATGAAATCGATATGGGACATTGGATCTGATCTGCGCGTGGGGAAATTGACTATCCTGATGTCGGATTGGCGGTCTCCGGATGTCCCCGTGCATGCCTTGTATCAGCCCAGCCGGCACATGGCACCGCGTGTTCGGGCACTTCTCGACTTCCTGGTAGAGCGCTTTGGCAAAGCGACGGGTGACCTCGACGCCTGGTTGAACGTCGACGCCGTGGCCGGTTAAAAAAGCGACGGATAACGTTTCGCAAAGCTAATCAAGTGGGCCGTTGCTGTAGTCATGTTCGACCCGCAGGGGAACCGCCGTGCACTACGTCGAGCGGTTGAGTCCGAGCAGGACGGCCGCCGCAACCTTGTCCAACGAAAGACCGCTATACCTTTGGTAACTGCCCTAGCGATGCCCCCAGGTCCAAAGGCGGTTGTGGGTCGGGGAACGAAACCGCTCGCGCGGTAGGGGCTCCGTCCAGCCGTACGCGGTTCAATGAGGTC
Source organism: Paraburkholderia kirstenboschensis (assembly GCF_032806925.1). Taxonomy (NCBI): domain Bacteria; kingdom Pseudomonadati; phylum Pseudomonadota; class Betaproteobacteria; order Burkholderiales; family Burkholderiaceae; genus Paraburkholderia; species Paraburkholderia kirstenboschensis. The sequence goes on from NZ_CP136511.1 coordinate 1,431,497, forward strand.
CGCGGCGCAGTTCCGTATGTTGGAGGTCGAGGCAATCCGCCTCGTTCTTCAAACGGAGCTGCATCATGACGTCCAATCAACCGGGCGTCAGCCCATTGCGTCAGCGTATGACAGACGACATGCGCATGCGCCAGCTTTCTCCCAAGACTCAGGCGCGCTACCTCCGCATTGTGCGTGATTTCGCCCGATGTCGGTCCGGCGACTGATTCCGGCAACAGGTAACCTGAAGCATCAGACAGCGTTGTCGCTCGTCTACGGCACGGGTTGCGTGCCAGCGAAGTGGTCGGGCTCAAGGTGGGCGACATCGATAGCCAACGCATGACACTGCGCGTCGAACAGGGCAAGGGTCGCAAGGATCGCTATGCGATGCTCTCGCCGGTGCTGCTCGAACGCCTGCGGGTTTGGTGGCGAGTGGCCCGAGCCCAGGGCAAGAAGCTCGACGGTGGCTGGTTGTATCTGGCGAAGATACGCGATTTGCTGAGCGAATTGCCTCCCGGCATCAAACTCGGTGCCGACGTTGTAGCCACCGCGACAGTTCCCCAACCTTTCTTTGCCGACACTGCGGTTCGCCGACGGTCATCATTGAAATACTCGAGCGCAGCGGACTTATCCGGGCACCACCCGCTGAGCGAGCGTGCGCATGAACTGCCTAGCCTTTCCCACCACCGCCATCGCGATTCACGGCGCAACTGCGGGCGCGTTCGTAGGTTTTTGCCCTGCCGCTTTCTGTTGAGCATTTTGTAGATTCTGAGGGTAGTTGGTCTGGTTGCCTCCGGGGTTGTAGCCGTTCTTTTCCAACGTGCTCAACTCCGCATTTTTCTTTGCTCGACGCGCTTGCCGCTCAGCTTTTTTTGCGCCTTCAGTTCTTGCTTCGACATAGTGGCGCCCGAGGCTGCCACATCGCCAGTAGCGGCCCGCGCCTGGAGCCCGGGTACTGCTGCCAGGGCGAAGGTTGCGATGGCCCAAACAGCAACGACATTCAGCTTCTTAGATTCCATGACATTCTCCCTTGTGACTCGTTAGACGACGTGACGTTGCAGATTGAGTGTTCGTCTCGCTCCTTACTAACCAAGCTTCCATGGAAACGCTCGAAACGTACTCGATGCGTCCGGTTCCGAAAACAAGGGTTAACCGCGGGGCCAACGCACAGAATAACTCCGAAGGGCCGGTCTGAATTGCAGGACAAATTATTTTCCCGAGTTCCGCGAAAGAGATTCCTTCTTCCGCTCTTTGTTCAACCGGATGGGGAATATACACTCGGGCAAAAATACAGAGCAGTGCAGGAGACGCTCCTCACGGAAGCTTCCGCCACTTGAAGGCTTCCTCCTTTCTTCCGCTTCCAACGCCCCTGAGCGACTGCTCGGGGACTACGGTCCAGCAATTGAAGGACCTCGTACAGCGGAGCTGTTGATTTCGAGTCGCGATTAAGCGAATGGATTGACGCTTCCTAGGATAGGAAGATTAAGTAGTACAACTATATTCATGGAGATGAGGATGAAAAAACTTCTGTTCAGCGTCGTCGCATTGTCAGTCGCTGCGACCGCCACCGCTCAAAGCAGCGTCACCTTATACGGCATCGTGGGCAATGGTATCGTGTACGAGACGAATCAACCGAAGGGGCACGTTCGGCCCGCAAAGCGGAGGTTGGGCGCAATCCAGATTCGGCCTTAAGGGCGCCGAAGACCTCGGCGGCGGCACGCATGCGATCTTCCAGCTCGAATCTCGACTGAACACGATGAACGGAAGTTTCGCGAACGGGAGCTTCTTCGAGGGCCAGGCGACTGTGGGCCTCCAGAACGACACGTGGGGGCAAATCAAGTTCGGGAACATGGGCTCGGCTGAAATCAGTCAATATTCAGGCGATGTCGACCCGCAGCAGACGAAGAAGTATGCAATTGGGACATTGGTTCGCGGCCGCATCTTCTCCCAGGCAGCAAATGGCGTCGAGTACCTCTCACCGACGATTGCGGGGTTCACGTTGCAAGGCCAGTATGACCTGACCAACGCTCCGACCTGGAACGCCGGCAACCCCGGCAGCGCGCCGGGTCAACTGGGCACCTCGACCGGGCTTGGAAGCGCTCAGGGACGTTCCGACGGTATCAAACTGTCTTACTCGAACCGGGGCCTCTTTTGGCAAGCAACCTACGACGAAGTCCGCGACCCGAATGGCCAATTCAGCAACGTGTATCTCACGTCTCGCTCGATTCTCACGGGCCTGACGTACGCTTTCGGGCCTGTGACGGCGTATCTCGGCTACCAGCACTTGAGTGCTCCCGATGCATCTAACGCGGGGTGTTTCGGTACCGCAGCGCCGTCAGCGTTGCCAGCCGGAACCAGTCTCCCCACAACGGTCAATCACGAATGGATTGGCGGGATTTGGCAGACCACTCCTGCGCTTGCTATCACCGGCGCGGTGTATCACGCCAACGCAAATAAGGGGAACGGGAACGCAACCCTTTACACACTGGGCGCGAACTATTCGCTCTCGAAGCGAACGCTCCTCTACACTGAACTTGCCTATGTGCGAAACAGCTCGACCTCCAACCTGGGCCTCGATGGCAGCCTGTACGGCGCGAACACCAATGACGACCCCGTCAACGGAAACCCTTCAAGCACCAACCCTAACTATGGGAAGAGCCAGTTCGGCGTAATTGCAGGCCTGGCGACAAGGTTCTGATGGCGTCGAGAGGTTCGGCAGACGTTGCTCGCTCGGACCTCGCACGCTGACGAAGGGGGCTGCAAGCGGCCGAGTCAGTCACGGAACCGACTGGCAATGTAGTCCGGAATATTTTCTGGAGTCACTACAACAACTGATGTAGACGTCGCGACGGATGACGCTGGCAGAAGCTTGTGATAGTGCATGACGTGATGACAGGCCGAGCGCATGTCCTGGCGCAGGTCGTGATGAAGAATAGCCTGTATCTGTCCGTCACGTAACAATTGCACATTGTCTTTGTCGAGGTCGTGCCCGATGAAGAGAACGGGGTCCTTTTGCTGTGCTTCTAGATGATAAAGAGAGGCTAGGCCCCGTCCCACAATACTTCATCGCCATTCTTGAGCCTGTCCCCATGCGCGTTTAAGCGGGCAACGTTCCGAGCGAACTCGCGTAATGCTTGTGTTTGACATTCGGCTTCTTTATCCATGACGCTCGGTTCCTCTTTTCCTAGCTCTTGCACTAGTCATCGACCGGCTGTTGGCGCTCGATCCAAAAAGACCACCAGCGCCCGCGCCGACAGTGGAATTTTGGTCGCTGCTGCGTGAAACGACCGTGTATCCGCGCGTTCCGCAGATATTGCCAGCCTTCGATTCACACTCCCCCAAGACGGCGCCGCACCCCAACAATTCAATGTATATGCAGGTCGCCCATCGGGGCCATACGTTCCCGTCGCCGTCACGCAAGCGGCAAGCAGCATAGTCGCGCTAAGAACCGGCACTGTCTTCACTGTCGCTCTACTAAGACGGCTCGCCGTCGTTTTCCTATGCCGCGCTCGACTTCAAGTCGCGCTCGATCTGACGCGCCCGCTGAAACCAGAAACCGGCTTGGTTTCTCAGCCGCTCCGAAGGTCGACCCGCTTCTTCGCGCTCAAGCGCTGTCTCGCAGACAGACATTGTGAGGTGATCGGCGGCTTCGGAGAGCATGTGTCCGCGCGCATCGGCCCGTTCATTCCTTTGGGTGTTACTTCCTCGTTCCCGCAACAGCCTCGCGATCAAATCTTGATTACGAGGTCCGTGTACCTCGCTACGTTGTCGTCGTCGGACAATAGCCGTAGCGGTTCAGTAATAGCCTGTGCAACCAGAATGCGATCAAACGGATCGCGGTGAATATCAGGCAGATCGCGAACTGCCGCAGCGTGGACCGCTGTTACCGGCAGTTCACGAAAGCCCGCTTCTTCCATGCGCGCCACTAGCTCGTTCACGTCAGCATCAAGCTTCCCGAGCCCCGACTTGATCGAGATTTCCCAAATGCTCGCAGCACTGACAAATACGGCGTCAGCACTCAACATGGTTGCCTCGGCGTGTTTCGGAAGCTTTTTGTCGCCGGCCATTGCCCACAAAAAAACATGTGTGTCGATCAAAAGGCGCATTACCGACCCTCAAACGTTGCCAAGATATCTTCCGGCAAAGACGCATCGAAATCCTCAGCGATCTTGATCTTCCCTTTCATCAAGCCCAAGCGAAGCTTGGGCTTTTGATCGACGGAAACTAGACGCACCAACGGAGTTCCGGCCTTCGCAATAACGACCTCCTCGCCACTGACAACCGCCTCGATAAGACGCGAGAGTTGCGACTTTGCTTCGTGAATATTTACAGTCTGCATAATGCCTCCATCAGGGTTAGCTTAGTTTAGCCTAGCTAACTACAAAATGCAATCGTCCTGTCACACGGCTAACGGCCTTGTTCTCACCGAGCTTGAGCATTACTCGCAAGATCGGCAGCAATCGTCTCCCGCATGTCGCTGCTGAATACGTCAATATACGGGGCCACATGATCAAGGTGTACGTGTCCTAACAGTGTCTGTTCCCCTCTCAAGAGAATGCCCATTGGCAACCAGTCGGGTGGCGAATGTCCTGCGCCCGGAGTGACTGCTGTAGCCTGAACCGAGTCCCGCCGCGCGGTAAGCCCGGCGAGACGGTAAGACGTCCGGTATCTACAAGGTCGTGAAGGGGGTGGTGGCGGCCCAGAATTTGAAGTCACGTGCGCGGAAGGTCAGCACTTTCCGCCAACCCGGTCGGGGAAGGGCGCGCATTATGAACTCGTTCACGGTGCGACGCATTCGCATAAGCACAGCGAGCTTGGCAGCGGCGACAGTTAGGGAAATCGTTAGCCATCGGAGCGGTCATCTACAAAGCGTTTCGATGCCGCTTCTCATGTGCAGCCAGCGTGAACTATAAGGAAGCTCACGCGCGGGAGGTCGCCATGTGGGTATGCGTTCACGAGCGGCGAGCTGGTCACGCCGGTCAAGGTCGTGGACCTGCATCTGCGCGGCATCGTCGTGCGCGGCATCTATATGGACCTTCCCGAATACCAGCCGTACATCGCAGACGCAATCAAGGAGTCTGCCGAACTGATGGCTCGCGGCGAACTTGACCTGCCAGTGGCTGCCGTGTATCCGCTTGCGGACTACCAGAAGGCCGTCGCTCACGCAATCAAGGGTGGCAAGGTGCTGCTCGACCTGCACTCATCAACCTGATCAAGCCGTTCTCCCAAGTGCCGTGCTCCTGGAGGAGCATGGCTTCGTTGACTCACGTTGCCGCTGAGGTGTCGAAATGAAGATTGGTTTTATTGGAGCCGGTGCTGTAGCGCAGTCCATCGCCAGGAGTGCCATTCAAGCAGGACACGAGGTTGTCTTGAGCGCTCGTCGTGGGCCACAGGCTTTGGGCGATATCATGGCCGCACTCGGTCCGAACGCGTCGGCAGATACGGTCCAGGAGGTGGCCGGGCTCGACCTGGTCGTGCTCGCCATTCCATGGCTTCAAGTCCCGTCGGCCCTGGATGGGCTGCCCAATTGGGCGGGTCGCATTCTGGTAGATACCACCAACCCTTTTACGCAATATGAGCCTCGATTGATTCTGGCGGACCTGGGGGACAAGGGCGCCAGCGAGATTGTCGCGGCGCACGCGCCAGCGGCCACGACTGGGTCGTCGCATAGGATTAACGGGTTGGGGACGAAAGCTCGCCTGGGCGAGTTGATATGCACTCGTTTGAAGCGGGAGGATCTTCAGAACAGCTGCAGGTGCTCGGCGAGGATCGCGCAACCAATGCCGATGAGCACGACACCGCCCGCCAGTTCTGCGCGCCGGCCTACGACGTGACCAATGACACGGCCAAGTAGGACACCAATCGTGACCATGAGCGTTGTGGCAAGGCCGATTGCAGCTGCAGTGGAATAGATGTTGACGTTCACAAAGGCAAGGCCTGCGCCAACCGCCATCGCATCAATGCTTGTGGCAAAGCCGGTCAGCGCGAGCAACCAGAACGAATGAGCGGCCGGTTTCGTCTCCTCGGCTTCCTTGACGGAAAAGCTGTTGAAGACCATGCGGGCCCCGAGAACAAAAAGCAGTGTGAACGCGATCCAGTGATCCCAGGCGGAGACATGTTGGGCAGCGGCTCGTCCGATGAACCAGCCAACCAAAGGCGTCAACGCTTCGATGACACCGAAGATGATGCCGGTCCGGAGAGCTTCGCGCCAGTGAGGGCGATGAAGAGTGGCCCCTTTGCCAATTGCTGCTGCAAAGGCATCGGTCGACATTGCAAAAGCAAGGAAAAGCGTTGCGACGGGATTCATAAGAGAAGTGGCTCGTGGTCGGGCGGAAAACCGCGACACACCGCCGCGCCCGACCGGTCGCGTGGTGTGTCGATGGTCTTGCCAACCAAAGGGCTACCTGCACCACGGCCTGTGCGACCGAGAATGTTGACGCAGGCGCTTCTGGGTAGAAGCCGGCTACTCCCCAAAGACAGGCATCAGCGTACCATGAAAGAAAGGCTTATGTAATGAATACCCGGTTTTGCTCCGCGACCTCAAGACGGTCTGACGAGCTCGTCGAGTCGATCGAGCGCGGCGATCTGCTGGAGCAGCTTCGGTTCGAAGGCGTCGTGTTTCGGCGAGCTTGAAGAGGTGTATGCCGATTGCATGAGGCAGGACGCGGCCAGTAAAAGACGTTCGACACCCCGATGAAGATGGCAGACAATCGTCGACGTAATACCGCGCCCGGAACCGCGCAGTCTATCGAGAATAGGACAGCCTATGACCTTGTGTTTCGTAAAGATGCATGCTTATGGAGACGACTTCGTCGTTGTCGACACGCGCGGCAAAGTTAATCCGATATCGAGTTAGCTCGTCGCTTGGGTGATTGGAATCGAGGAATTGGATTCAATCAGTTGGCGGTCTTGCTCGATTGCGGTGACGCAATGGCCCGTGTCCAGTTCTGGAATCCAGACGGATCAATCCTCGACGCTTGCGGCAGCGCAACCCGTGGAGTCGCAGATGTGATCATGCGTGAGGCAAATACATCCTCGGTCGCGATGAGAACCAATCGCGGCTTGCTGACTTGCGTGCGAGACTCGGATCAAAGGGTGTCGGTCGATATGGGAAAACCCCTTATCGATTGGCAGGATATCCCGCTCACTGAGGCAGTAGATACGAATACATTGCCTCTTCCCGGCAGTCCCACTGCCTGCAGCATGGGCAATCCGCATTGCACGTTCTTCGTTGATGACCTGGCAATCGTTGACGTGGCGGCTATCGGACCAAAGATTGAAACCAATCCTCTCTTTCGGAATAAGACCAACGTGCATTTCGTTCAGGTGGTCAACCGCAATCGTATTCGCTTACGTATTTGGGAGCGCGGAGGTGGAATCCCTTTAGGATCGGGCTCTTGCGGTTGTGGTGCCGTTGTCGGGGGAATTCGGCGCGGTCTTTTGGATGAGATGGTTGAGGTCGAATGCGACGGAGGAGCAGTGAGGGTTCAATGGGATGGAGGCGGCGGCGTAGTTCTGACCGGCCAAGTCGAGCCTATCTTTTCCGGAACGATTGCGAATTATTTTCTGGAAACCTTCAGGTTTCATGAGCGTCCGTGGCAGGGAGATTTGAGTTCAGGGTGAGCGGATTCACCGGTCGGCTCCGTCTCAAACCGATGTAGGGGTGCAGACCGTATGAGGCAACGAACGGCGAGGAACGGTCCATCGCAATCGATTTGCGATCGGCCGCTCTCGCGAGACAAGCCGCCTTTAGACACGGCAACGTCACCGATGCGCGGAAACTGTAAATTGAAATGTCATTCCCGAGCCGATATTGCGGGACGCCCACACCCGCCCTCCGTGAGCTTCGATGATCGAACGACAGATGGAGAGTCCCATACCCATACCATCTGGCTTCGTCGTGTAAAACGCGCTGAAAAGCCGGTCCAGACCGTCGGGCTCCATGCCGATGCCGACGTCCTGTACGGCCACGAGCACCTGGTCGGATTCGCGCTGTTCGGTTCGGATGGTTAGCACACGCGCGCGATCGGTGACTGTCGCCATGGCCTGGACCCCGTTGATTGCAAGATTGATGATCACTTGCTGCAGCTGGACCCGGTCGCCACGCACCAGGGGCAAGCCCGACGCAAGCTGCAGCTCCACGGTCACGCAATGTCTGAGCGCCTCCGGTTTTACAAGAGCGACCGCCTCGTCGACGACCTCGTTGATGTCGAGTGAGATTAGCTCCGGATCGGCCCGCTTGGCAAGATCGCGAACGCTCCGGATCACTTCGCCCGCCCGATTGGCTTCTTCGACAATGTGACTCACACAGGCGCGCGCCTCGCCTATTTCCGGAACTTCGCGGGTCAGCCAGCGCAGGCCAGCTGCGGCGGCAGTGGCGATGGCGGCGAGGGGCTGGTTCACTTCATGCGCAATCGAGGCGCTCATCTGTCCAAGGGCTGTTACGCGAGCGACGCGGGCGAGTTCCGCCTGTGACGTGCGCAATGCCTCCTGCGCTTCCCTTGTTGCCGTGACGTCCATCAGTGCGCCAACGAGTTCCTCTTCGCCCGATTCGTATTTCACGCGATGGGTCCGGACGGTCAGGTGTTTGATCGCTCCATTCGGCATCAGAAGACGGTGTTCGTAGTCGTAGGATGGCTTGCCAAGTGCCGCACGATCAATTTCATGCAGTACAAACTCTCGGTCATCCGGGTGAACACGTTGGAGGATGAGGTCGATCGTCGGCTTGACCGTTTCGTCTACGCCAAATATCCGATATGTCTCCTTCGACCAGATAATGTCGCCGCTACCTATCCTCCAACCAAAGCTCCCCGTATGACTCAGCCGTTGGGCATCAGCCAAATAGGCCTCACTCCGCCGCAATGCGCTTTCGGTTCCTCTTCGCGCGACGTTCAGCCACACTACAAACAGGGCTGTCACCGCAAGCAGGACGATGCGCGGCAAGTCCGTAGGCGCAACCGCGAAACCGATCGGCGGGACAAAATAATAAATGAAACCCGCAACCGACAGTGCGGTCGCGAACAAACCCGGGCCGAAGCCACCGAACCAGGCACTAAACATGATCGCGCATAGAGACAGCGATACGAACGGACTACTGTGCATGTGAGGTTCTAGTAGCAGCGCGGCGACGAGGGCCGCAACAACCGACAGAACTGCAACTGCACAGTTAACGAGAGCGGACCGTCTGGACCACTGTAGAGGACTAGACTGGGACATATCTTCTGCCTCCACAAATCAGCAATGCCTCGCGCAATCTGGGTGCCTAAGGCATTCGGATCGACATCTTCAGGGCCGCGACCGCCTCTTCAGGGAAATTCGCGCAGATGCCGGCGACTGCGGCCTCGATCGCGCTGACTCACCATGCGTTGCGCCAGTTCGATGACTGGATGATTGCCGGCATCCCCCGCGAGGATCAGTGAGCAAGGACCGGGCCGGGGTGCGCTTCGCCCCGCCGAGCAGGACGGTCACCGCGGCGTTGCGCGACTGCGGTTTTGCGCACGAGGGGCGAGGAGCGGCCGCGGGTTACCTGAAACGGCTATAGCTGCGCGTCGAACGGCTGGTTAGGTGCGGATTGCGGACATCGGGTGAGCGAGGCTGAATGACCGGAGGGGGTCGCGTGCAGCCAACCGTCGGAGCGGCCGAGCACAGGATCGGTACGGGGTTGGCATGAGGCCGAGGCCGGCCAACAGGCAGAAGGTCACCCTCCAAGCTTGACGTAACCAGCAAGCAGTTAGCTGAACTCACCGCCGAACGATCAAACGATTACGGCGACCTCCTGAAAATCGCGAAGATGAAGGAGCGCCGTCAGGCGGCCCTCGTGCTCAAGGATGAGGGCGAGGTGAGCGGCGCGGCGTGCGCAATCTGCCCAACGCCTCGGACGACTACCGGGTAGCGGCGTCCCACATCGGCAACTGGAAGCGCCATCGCCGTACCCAGTGGAAAGCCGTAGCGCATGACTGAACGAAAGGGCGGCAAGGATTCCTTGCCAGCCTCTTTCTTTTGTAGCCCAGCCATCGCGCGCGAGTTCGCGCTCAAGCCGCTTTGCGACAGACCAAAGACGGCGGCGAGGACAGCCAGCTCAATGTTGACCACAAAGGAACAACGATTCCATCGCGAGCCCGCAGGCGCATAGATGCCTTCTTATGCGTATTTTCAACCGTCCGCGCGGTCCATCACCATCAGGCACCGGCGACGACTGGCACGGTTGGCCTGTTCAGCAGGGTTTACGAGATTGAAACTGCGTCGAACGGCAGCACTAAAATTAGTCATAAGACGACGATCGATGCGGCTGCTTCCACTGACGTAACAACCTTGCGTGATTCCCATTTTCAGCAGCCGGTCGAAGCGGGCTCGCCGAATGTCACTCCGATGAACCGTGACTCGAGCAAAAACGGCGACTGGATTTTGCAATGCCGTAGTCAACAACGAATAGGCTCCCTGCATATCGGGTCCCCTTTTCCTTGATCACTCGATCGAGGAACCGATATGTCCAATTCCAAAGCATCACCCCATCTAGCCGTGATCTCGCATCGCGCAATCCGCATCGCATGCGAAAGCGCCGTTGCATTCGCCACGTTCGTTGTGCTGTCAGCGAGTGCGTCGCAAGCAGCAAGTGCGCCGCCGTGGATGAATACCGCTCTTGCTCCCGAGCAGCGAGCGGCATTGCTGGTCAGCGCGATGACATTGGATCAGAAAGCCGCGCAGTTACATGGCCAGAGCGGCACGATAGCCGAGGTGCCGGCGTGTGGAAACAGCATTCGTCACGTCCCGGGCATACCGGCGCTGAGCATTCCAACGTTTCGGATTACGAACGGACCTGTCGGGGTTGGGGCGGGCGATTGCGTGCCGCAGGACCGGGCGACCGCATTGCCGATGTCGATGGCGCTGGCAGCGAGCTTCGATCCAACCCTTGCCCGAGCGTACGGCGCCCTGTTGGGCCGCGAAGCACGCATGCTGGGCATGCACGTGGTCGAGGCGCCCGGCATGAACGCAGTCCGCGTGGGACAGGGCGGCCGGAACTTCGAGTACCTTAGCGAAGACCCGGTGCTCGCCGGTGTTATCGCCGAGAACGAGATCCGCGGTGCGCAAGAGACTGGCGTCATTGCGATGTCAAAGCATTTCATACTCAACGAACAGGAGGCGAACCGTAACACCGTCAGTGTGGTCGTCGATGACCGTACGCTTCATGAAATTTATCTGCTGCCATTCGGCGTGTCCGTGAGAAGGGGCAACGTCGATTCGGTGATGTGTTCTTATAACCGGATCGGCCCGACGTACGCCTGTGAAACCCCGCGAACGCTCAATGCAATCTTGCGCGGTGAATTAGGATTCACCGGCTACGTGCAGTCCGACTTCGGCGCAACGCATTCGACTGCACCGTCGATGAATGCCGGTATGGACCTCGAGATGCAATCGGGTATCTGGTTCACGCTGCCAAACATCAATCAGGCATTGGCGACAGGCGAGTTGACTATGGCGACGGTCAACCAGGCGCTGACCCGTCGCTACACGCAGATGTTCAAAGCGGGCATTTTCGATCGTCCGGTAGTCCGCACGCCGCTCGATTCCACGACGATCCAGAGTGACGGAGCCGAGGCACGTGCGATCGGCGAACAGTCCGCGGTGTTATTGAAAAACAGCGGCAATCTGCTGCCGATGTCGGGCGCGGTGAAATCGATCGTGATCGTTGGGCACAATACCTATGTGGATAATGCAATCGCTGGCGGAAGCGGTAGTTCGCTAGTGCTACCTACCTACACCGTCGGCCCACTACTAGGGATTACGAATGTGCTCCGGCAGCTAGGCTCCGGTGCGGCGGTGAAGGTGCTCGCCGCGCCGAACGACGGGAGCATGGACGCTGCGGTCGCCGCAGCTGCGGCGAGCGCCGATGTTGCGATCGTGATGGCCGGCGTAGTGACCGGAGAGGGAACCGACCGTACCGATCTGTCGTTGCCAAAAGGGCAGGACAAGTTGATAGCGGCTGTCGCGAACAGCAATAAGCGAACGATCGTCGTTCTGAAGGACGGCGACCCGGTTCTGATGCCGTGGGCTGACCAGGTTCCGGCAATACTGGAGACATGGTATTCGGGACAGGAAGACGGCAACATCGTCGCGCGATTGCTCTTTGGACTGGCCAATCCTTCCGGCAAGCTGCCGGTGACGTATCCACGACTGGCTACGGATACTCCTACCAGCACGCCGGACCGCTACCCCGGAACGTCGGGAACGGATCCCGTTGTGCAATACTCGGAGGGTCTACTGGTCGGTTACAGGTGGTATGACACGCGACAGATCAAACCGTTGTTCGCGTTTGGTCACGGCTTGTCGTACACCTCTTTCAAGATTTCCGACGTCCACGTTTCGCCGCGTGGCTATACCGGCAACGGCCCAATTCAGGTCGCGCTGACCGTGGAGAACACCGGGCTGCGAGAAGGCGCGGAGGTCGCACAGGTCTACCTGGGCTTGCCGCCGAACCTCGGCGAACCCGCGAAGCGGCTGATCGCGTTCCAGAAAGTGCTGCTCAAACCGGGCGAGAAGAGGGCGTTTTCGCTGTATATCTATCCGATTAACGGTTTTCACGCGCTTAGCTACTGGGACAGTCCAGCGCAGAGCTGGAAAATCGCCGCGGGGACTTATACGGTTTATGTCGGCAATGCATCCGACAACATAGTCGCACAGAGCACCTTTACGGTTAACGTGGCGATGCGCGACACCGGCGATGGCGATGACAATGTCAGCCGTGATCCCGCTCCGTTTGGATGGGATTGGGCTCGACGGCCATGAATCGGCATGGTCGGCGCGATGGCACGGACGTCGCTTAGTCGTCCGGTGAGTATGGCTGCGATAAGCTCGCGCCGATCCCGCTTTTCCCGCCGCAAGTCACTGCAGTGCGAGCTCGCAGCGACTCTGTTCTAGCAGTCTGTTTTGAAAGCATCTGTTGAGGCGATAAAGATGCGCAGCTACGAATATGAAAGCTTCAACCTCAAGATCTGCGTTGAGTCTGATTTCAGTAGCGTCGCGGATAAGAACAAGCGCAAGCGCGTTCGATATTTCGCGATCGTCCGTATCCATGGGCCGTCCGGTACAACCGCGCCGGCGTCTCCGCCGCGTTTCGCGGATGTCGGCAGTTGGGCATTCGCAACCCAGGCCGATGCGCTGATGGGTGGCTATAGTGCCGCCCGAAAGCTCGTGGACGACGTGCTGCGCCAGGCGCTGCCGCACAATCCAGATTGAACTGGCGTGCGAAAAGCGTTTGGGACCGCCGCGGTCCCGACGTGACGTCGGGCGGGAGTCGGGCCAGTAACTGCCCTTCGAACGCGACACAAATCGGTCATCCCAGCGTCCGCTGTAATCAGGATACTGTTGAAAAAGTCGCCGAGGAGGTTTTAGCAGTTGTTCTGCGCGAATATTGACCTCTCAGATCGGCCTATAAGCCGCTCGCACATGCCGCCCAAGGGTAAGAGGACCCCTGAAAACCTCATGAAATAGACGACCAGCGACTTTTTCAACAGTATCATCAGGTTGGCGGCCGTTCGACAGAGGCATCGCCTGCTGCGTCGTTCCATCGCCTCTCGGGTGAGACAGTTCCAGGCCTGCGGACACCCGTCATCTCACTTTCCGCGACGGCCGGCTAACCAATCTCCCTGGCGACCGCCTGCAAGCGGGTGAACGCACCGAACCGCGCATTGTGCAACGCACTGATATCGCGGCGGGGCTCATAGACCTTGTTAACGTGAGACATGACGCCCATTGCCGTTTGCACGTCGCCGAATTGCCCGCCCGCCACGGCGCCCAGAATCGCTGCGCCGAGAAGAACCGGCTCTTCCGCCCGCGTGGCCAGCACCGGCTTGCCGGTCGCATCGGCGAGCAACTGACGTACGAGATCGTGTCGCCCCGCTCCTCCGCTGATCATCACGCGCTCGATCGGTGCGCCTGCCGACGCCTGCGTCTCGATGATCTGGCGCAAGCCATATCCGATACTGCAGATACCCGCGATATAGAGCGATACCAGACTGTCGAGGTCGGTCTCCATGCCGAGGCCCGCAATCACCGCTCTCGCATGCGGATCGGCGAACGGCGCGCGGTTGCCCAGGAATTCGGGAACCACATGCACGCCCTGCGCCAGCTTCACGACGTCCGACAATGTGTGGGACGCCTGCGTCGCGAGATTGGCCAGCATCGCCGGCAGCGACTGTCCCACTTCTTCGGCACGGCTTCGCGCCTCGGCGGTTGCGGGGTGCAGCGTGAGCAGCCTTTCGATGGCCGCCCCCGCAACGGACTGGCCGCCCTCGTTGAGCCAGGCGTTCGGGACCATCGCAGAGAAATACGGTCCCCAGACGCCAGGCACGAACACCGGCTCACGGGTTGTCGTCATTGTGCAGGACGACGTTCCGAACACATAAGCAAGACAGGCTTCCGGCTCGCCTTCGGCGCCCACCGTGCCGATACCACCCGCGTGAGCGTCGATTATGCCCGCAGCAACGGGCGTCCCCGCGCGCAAGCCAAGCTCCGCGGCCGCATCTTCGGTAAGGCCCGTTCCCAACGGCGTGCCGGGTTCCACTATGTTCCGGCCGATGCGAGCGAAGTCCTCGTCCGCCAGTACGCCGAGTCCGACGCTGTGAAAGTAGCTACTGTCCCAACGACGCTCATGGGCAAGATACGTCCACTTGCACGTGACCGTGCAGGTGGATCGCGACAAGTCACCCGTCGAACGCCACGTCAGAAAGTCGGTCAGATCGAAGAACTGCCACGCATCATCGAATACGGTCGGACGATTCTCGAGAAGCCACAGCAGCTTCGGTGTTTCCATCTCCGGCGATATCTTGCCGCCCACATATTTCAGGACGCCGTGCCCCGCGGCGTTGATGCGTTCCGCCTGCTCCACGGCGCGATGATCCATCCAGACGATGATGTCGCGCTCCGCCACCTCCGACGGTCCGACCGGGAGCGGCGTGCCGCCTGCGCCCAGTACGACGAGCGAGCACGTGGCATCGAATCCGATCCCGACGATCTGTTCGGGCGATACATCCGCCTGCGCGATCGCCTCCTTGACGGCATGACAGACGGCGGCCCAGATTTCAGTGCTCGATTGTTCGACCATGGAACCGCTCGCGCGATACAGAGTGATGTCCTGCTTTGCCGCCGCCAGCATGCGGCCATCGAGGTCGAAGATGCCAGCGCGGGCGCTGCCGGTGCCGACATCTACTCCGACGACAAACCGCGCGTTCGTTACGTCGAAGGTCGTGTGATCAGAAGTCATGGCTCACTGCCTGAGGAAGCGTTGGGGTCGAAGTCGAGGCGCACCGGCGCCCCTGGCATGGCCGACTGGCCTCAGAGATCGACCGCATTCGGAAGGATCACGAGGTCACGAATGGTCACGTTGCGCGGCCGTGTCAGCATGAAGAGCACGGCATCGGCGACTTCTTTCGGCTGCATCAGGCTTCCGGATGCGAGTGCCTCATCCATCTTCGCTTTCGGCCAGTCGTCCAGTAACGCCGTCACCACCGGGCCCGGCAAAACCGATCCTACGCGCACACCATGCTTCGAGAGCTGACGCCGCGTCGTGTGCACGAAAGCCTGCACTGCAAACTTCGAAGCGGTGTAGATGGGTTCCCAGACCACCGGCACCATGCCCGCGATGGAGCTGGTGAAGATGATGTCGCCGGACTGCTGCTTGACCATGTGCGGAAGGACGGCATGCACCGAACGGAACGCGGCATTGATGTTCAGGTTCAACATGCGGTCCCATGCGTCCGGATCGCCTTCGACAACCTCGCCGCCCACGTACGCGCCGGCGTTGGCGTGGAAGATGTCGAGGCCGCCGGCCGCATCAAGGATGCGAGGCAGCAGGCCCGACACTTCCGCCGGATTCAACAGGTCGGCGACGATCGGCAATGCATCGGGACCAAGCTCCGCGCATAGCGTGTCGAGGCGCTCCCTGGCACGGTCGATCAGCACGACCTTCGCACCGTGAGCGATCAGCTCACGCGCGCAGGCAAGACCGATGCCCGACGCTGCACCGGTAATGGCCGCGACTTTTCCTTTGATGGTGTCAGTCATTCATCTGTCTCCTGGAAATCTGAATTCAGGCGCGACCGTGAGAGACGCGCGATTGCCGGGCAAGCGAATCGACGATGACTGCAATCGCCAACACTGCCCCCGTGATCATGAAACGCAGCGAGGACGACAGGTTTAGCAGCGTCAGTCCACTGGCGATCGACTGGATCACGATGATGCCAAGCACCGCCGAGTACGCGCTGCCGCGCCCGCCAAACAGACTGGTCCCGCCGATCACCGCCGCTGCGATCGCGTTGAGGTTGACGTCGCCGGTGCCGGCCTGCTGACTGGCCGACGCGAGGCGCGCTGCCGACAGGACCCCGCCGAGCGCCGCCAGACCGGAGCAGGTCACGAAGGCGCTCATATAGATGCGCTTGACGTTGATCCCCGCGCGTCTGGCGGCTTCCTTGTTGCCGCCGACTGCCTGCATCGAACGGCCCCATCGCGTACGTCTGAGCATGTAGTCCATCACCACCGCAAGCGCCAGGAACAGGCCGAACAGAAGCGGAACGCCGCGTCCCTGGTTCAGATACGCCACCACCACTTCCAGCAGCACGGTAATGACGATGCAGCGCGTCAGCAGACTGCTCATCGACGGCGCCGACAGATTCGATGCCCGGCGGCGTTGGTACGTTCGCATCCCGAGGACCAGCGTCACGACGCCCGGCACGAGCGCAATCACATATGACACGACAGGCGGAAGCACAATCAGCTGCCCGAGGTTAACCATCGCCGAACCATAGGGCAGATTGATGGAACCGCTTGAACCGAGGACATACAGCTGCAGCCCAAGCAATGCGAGTAATCCGGCCAGCGTTGCGACGAAGCTGGGCATCCCGAGGCGGTTGAGCAAGGAGGCATACAGCGCACCGACGATCGTGCCCACGACGATGGCCGCAACGATCGCCAGTCCCACCGGCCAGCCTTCGTTGACCCAGAGCATGCCCATGAGAGCTGAAGCAAAGCCGCTCATCGAACCGACGGACAGGTCGATTTCGCCGACCATCAGCACGCACACGATACCGAGCGAGATGACGCCGATGGTCGAGCAGTCGAAGAGCAGGTTGACCAGATTGTTGGCCGATAGGAAGACCGGGTTCAGGCTCGTGAACACGGTCCAGATGATGACGAGGCCAACGACGACGGGCAACGAACCCAGATCACCCGACTTCACCTGATCGACGAACGCCGAGATCGCGCCTCCGATGCCCGCGGCGTGTTTGACGCGCACGTCGCTGCGATCCAGCAATGCAGAAGGCTGATCAGGCTTCTGCGGCTTTCCCTGCGGAGCATCCGGAACCTGGTTACCCATGATTAATTCTCCCACTCGGCATTCGTTTGAGCCTGACGCCGGTCGGCGCGGCGCGAGACTGCGTTCTCGGTCGCGCCCGTGATCGCGGCGACGAGCTCCTGATTCGACGAGTCGGGATAGAAGACGCCGTTGTTCTTGCCGAGTCGAAGCACGACGATCCGATCCGCCACGGCGCGCACGTCTTCCATGTTGTGGCTGATGATGATCACCGCGTGCCCGCGGTCGCGCACTCGTTCAATAAGGTTCAGGACTTCCGCGGTCTGCGCCACGCCCAGCGCAGCCGTCGGCTCGTCCAGCATGATCAGTTTCGGGTCGAGCAGCAGCGAACGCGCGATGGCCACGGTTTGCCGCTGCCCGCCGGATAGCGATGCCACCACATCGCGCACATCGGGAATGCGCGCTGACAATTCATTCAGAAGGGTCCATGCCCGCATCTCCATCGAAACTTCGTCCAGGCGCATGGGACTCAGTTCACGCCCGAGGAAGATGTTCGCGACTACATCGAGGTTCTCGCACAGCGCGAGATCCTGAAACACCGTGGCAATGCCCAGATCGAGCGCGGCAGCCGGGTTGGCGAGCGTGACTTCCTTGCCGTCGAAGGTGATCGTGCCCGAGCTCGGCTGATGCACGCCCGCCAGCACCTTGATGAGCGTCGATTTGCCGGCGCCGTTGTCACCCACCAGCGCGACGACTTCGCCGGCATGTACGTCGAGTTCGATGTCCGTCAGGGCCGAGACCGCTCCGAAGTGCTTGGATATGTTGCGCAGACTAAGCACCAGCTTTCCCGGGACGGGCGGCTTCGTGGAGTTGTCAGTCATGGACCGTACCTCTGCTTGAACGAATGAAAAACCGATGCGGCGCCGCCGTTCGTCCGGCGCGGCGCCGGTTTAATTGGTGATGCCCAGCTTCTTGCAGCCTTCCGCATAACGGTCGGTGCACAAGGTCTTCCCGCTCGCGAAACCCTTGTCGACCACTTCGGCCTTGAGGTTCTTCGCCGTGATGACCGTCGGCGTGAAGAGTTGCGTGGGCGTGTTGAAGAGCGTCGTTTCGCCCTTCGCGGCCTGCCCGGACAGGAAGCCGACGGCGACCTTGGCTGCCGCCGCCGCAACGATCTCGCTCGGCTTCAGGATGGTGTTGTACTCGTCGCCGGCAATGATCAGTTGGAGACCGGCGATCGTCGCATCATTGCCCGTTACGGGTGGCACCGGATTCACGCCGGCCGCCTTGAAGGCCGCGACCGTTCCGCCGGCGGTGCCGTCGTTTGCGGCCACGACGCCCACGATTTGCGACTGAAAGCGCGTGATCTGTCCGCTGACCCATTGCTGCGCCTTCGGCGGCGCCCATTCCGGCGTGTCGTACTCGGCGAGCGTCTTGTAACCGCTGGACGCGAGGCCGGAATGGATGCCCTTCTTGATCAGCCCCGCTGCGGCGTCGGTGGGAGAGCCGTTGACTTCCAGAAGGCCACCTTTGCTGGTCGGCACGCCGGTGTCTTTCAGATGCTGCACGAGAGACTGGGCGATCATGCGGCCGATGCCTTCGTTATCAAACGACACGTAGTAGTCAGCCGGCGTCGATGGAACCGGACGATCGTAGGCAATCACCTTCACGCCCTGGCTTTGCGCCAGATGAACCAGCGACGCCGCGGCAGTCGAATCCACCGGGTCCAGCACGATCACCTTCGCGCCCTGCGCGATGACCGAGTTGAACTGTTGCTGCTGGGTCGCGACGTCCGCGTTCGCGTTCTGATAGAGCACCTTGCAGTCGGGACACAGCTTGCTCATCGTCGCCTTGAAGCCCGGAAAGTCGTGCTGTTCATATCGGGTGGATGCCTGATCGGGCATAAGAAACGCGACGGTTCCTGAAGGTGCCGCCAGCACCGATCCGCTTAGCATCCCTAATGTAATTGCGCTGATGCTGCCGACGATTTTCGAAAGCTTTTTCATTGAGTGTCTCCTTTGTTTATTGGGTGGCGGCGATTGCCGCCATGTGTTGTGACGCCATACTCGGCGCGGTGGACCCGCTTGCAGCGTTGATTTGCTGGTATGCGCGCCATCTTGAGGGCGACATACCCTTGAGCATCAGAAACTGCCGGTTGAAGTTCGACAGGTTGTTGAATCCGATCTGATAGCCGATCTCGCTGATACTCAATTCGCCCGACAACAGCAACTGGCACGCAAGGTTGATGCGCAGCCGGTTCACGTACTGCACGAAGGGCACGCCGGTATGGCGGCGGAAGTACCGGGAGAATGCGCTCACGCTTTGGCCCGCCAGTCCTGCCAGATCGGCTTCGCGAAGTTCCTGGGCCAGGTTCTTGCCGATATACGTCAGCACATGATTGATGCGCGTCTCGGCGTAGCGCGCCGGATCGGCTCGATAGGCCGCGCTTGCCAGCTTGACCGGTTCGCTGCTCTGAAGAAGCAGGCCGAACAAGGACACGAACAG
This sequence comes from Paraburkholderia kirstenboschensis, assembly GCF_032806925.1. Classification (NCBI taxonomy): domain Bacteria; kingdom Pseudomonadati; phylum Pseudomonadota; class Betaproteobacteria; order Burkholderiales; family Burkholderiaceae; genus Paraburkholderia; species Paraburkholderia kirstenboschensis. The sequence continues at coordinate 1,451,286 of NZ_CP136511.1, forward strand.
CGCAATGCGCCGCATCCCTTGCGCGTGCAGCATCTCCCGCATGATCGGTTCGGCGGCGGCGCCCGTCTCCGGTGGAAACAACACGCCGCAACGCGATGCTTCGAGCAGGCCCGTCACCTTCCTGAACTCGGGAAAGGCATCGATTGCGCGCAGGACGAATTCGGAATCGAACTGCAGCACCAGACAGCGCTCGTTCACCTGCTCGCCGCGCGGCACATTACTGACCCAGTTGTGCGGCAGATTGGGACCGGTCATGACGAGGTTGCCGGCGGCGAAGTCGCCGATGTAATCGCCGACGAAGTACTTTCCCGTCGTGGCGGTGATGAGATGAAGTTCGTACTCGGGATGAAAGTGCCAGCGCACAGTTCTGTAGGGATAGCCGTGCGACCACACCTTGAACGATTCGTCGCGCGGCACGGCAACCAGCTCGAGGTCGGGCTGGGCAACACGGGCACGACGGCGAGTGCCGCGTTCAGCCGCATCGATCGTGTCGTTCTTCACGTCTGTCTCCATGAACTGCCGTCTGTGCCGACGGACTGTTCGGTCTTCTCACCGCCTTCCATGGATCGAAGGATAGTCGTTGCCGCAAAATTTCACTACACGCGATAGGACGATATTCTGATAGTTTTTTGCATTCGGGTAACCCCTATTGATGTTCTCGGGCACAAAATATGTGCAGTGCAGCAGTTTCTGCGGGCATACGGGCGGCGTACGGTGCCACAAGGCGCCTCAGGGTCAAATTTTAGGAAGAATGTCGGCGGGTCAGGTGCGGTGGCTCGTTCTGGTTCGGATTCGGAGGCCGGATGCCCTTGATTGCGGCGCACGTGTGATTTTGCTGCATAAGCGCTATCCGTGCTGTGCAGTTGTGCCGTGTGCCTGAGTCGCCGCAATTGGTGGGAATACCAGCCCAGTCGTCGCGTGCGGTCCGGTTTGCAGCGAAAGCACTGAAGAACGTTCATCGCAGGACCTGCCATCGGCAATGGTCAAGAAGCAGATGTTGCCAGTTGAATGGACAACGGCATATACGCACACTTGGCTCGATGGAGAGTTTGTGACGGCGAGACAAGTGAGGCTGCTGCAACGAATGGCCGTTATAGTCGCAGGATGCGACGTATGGGAGCGCAGCGATGGACGACCGAGTTGGGGTCGGTGTGGGACCAACGCGGCGCAAAAACGGGACGAATGCGAAGTGATGCCGGCGAGAGGATCGGTCTCATGGCTGATATCTATGGGCGCAATGAACTGACGCTCCCGCTACGTCGCGCATGAGGCTCTGCCCGGGACAGTGACGTTCTTTATGTCGGACTGCTGGCCAGAGACGACGCATGATTGACGGCAGTATCGCCCCATCTAAAACCCGAGCCCGACGCCGACGCCTCCGAAACCACTCCCACCGAAACTGCCTGCCCCAATCCCAATGCCGAAACTGGGGCGCGGCGCATAATAGCCGGGCGGGTCGCCGTAGCCGTAGTAGGGCGGCTGGGCAGCGACGCAACCCGCAATACCGAACGCTAAAGCCAGGATGCCAAGTAGCTTCATCATGACGCGCTCCCTTCCATCAGCAGGACAGGGACATCGCGAGCAAGATCCGGTCCCTCGCTGGCCGTCCCCGAGGAAGCGACATTCCGCGCATGCATCCATGCATTCGTCGCCCTAATAGCCGTTCGACCAAACGTCCAAGTGCGATTTATTGCATCGAGCATCGAGCCAACTTGTTTCGACAATGGTCGCACCGCCGACCGAAAGGTTGAGATGGGTGTCCTGCGATGTCCGCCGTCCGTCTCAGTTCCCGGTGGCCCTGGTTTAGTCGCGACTGCGGTTTGGGTGGCTGGCCCACGGCCGCATCGACCGTCCGTTGCCACCAGCCAGCTCGGCTCCTTTTGAACGTCGCAGATTGTCCTGGGATCGAATAGTTGGGCCTCACGCTCGCCTCGCCGAGCCACGACAAGGAGCGACATGCCATGCACGCTGATCCTGTGGAATACAAGACATCTACGATCATGCCTCTCGCCCCAATTTCCATGCCCGGCTACGCAGCAACAGCGATCGTCACGCATCGGAACGGCAAACGGGAAACATTTTGCATTCTTGGATACTTCGCATCCGAGAACGCAGCATGTACGTTTGCCATTGAATACGCCAAAGCCCATATCGACGGTCGGCCACGTCCGAGGCCGCCGTTTCCCTTCGATAAATCTGCGCCAGCCGTTTGTGCCGTCGTTAGCAACACCGGATACCCGGTGCAAGCGCCTGAGACAGCGCGAATGCAAAAAAAGCCGCAGATCGCTGCGGCCTGAACACACACGCCGCGCACAGGACGCTGGCGTTAGCTTCATCCTACACATCTGCATTGCCGAAGCAATCCGGTATTTCGTCTGGATGTTTGCAAGAGGCCGCGTGGTCCATCTACCGCGGCGCGGGCTTATGTCAATGGCTCCCGCAGGCGTTGCGAAATGGCCACGATGCCGCACGTCCGGCGCTTGGATGGCACAAGCGACGTCATTGACCAAGACTAAGCAAGGTCCCGCTGCAAAGGCCGCCGGGCAGCACCCGGGCCATCAGACGACGTTCGGGCATTGCCGTAGAGTGACCATTCATCATTCTCGATTCAACGGAAGCGGGAATCGTCCCGCGACAAAAGGGGGCCACCTCTACGTGCCTTGAATACGTCGTGCCATAATCGGGCACCATAACGGCAGCGCCGCTTCAACGGTCTGACCCATGCCCGCGCGTTTCCATTTGAAGATTGGCAGCCTTTTGGGATTGCTTGCGATCCTGATGGTGACACTCGCGCCGGCCGTGTCTCAGATGCTCGCTGCGAGGCGCGATGGGACAGTTCTTTCGGCCTCACTTTGCTCCGCGCAATCGACGCCAGACGACGCGCCGAATAACCAGGACGCTTCCCACTCCCTGGCTTCCCACGGGCAGGCTTGCGGTTACTGCAACCTGCTCGCCCACATGCCGGCGATGCCAAGCGTTCAACCCGCTTGTGCATCACGGTCTGGACAACCCAGCATCGCATTGCCGCCCGGTCCGAGAGCATTCGGCGCGGCCTGCCATTCACTCCAGCCCAACCCCGCGCCCCACGGTCCCATCCTGATTTGAGTCTCCACCGACGCGATGCATTCGCTGCATCGCAGTGTGTCGCGCGCCTGTTTCCCGACGTGTGACCCATTACAACGACCTCAAACAAGGATGAACAGGTCAACGCCGATAAGGCCGTGGTCGACACGCATCAGCCGGGCGTGATCACCGTTGCACTGCCTCCCTTGCAGGCCGGGCGCTATTCCGTGCATTGGGTGGCAGTCGCATCAGACGGGCATCGCACCCATGGCGATTACGCGTTCGAAGTGAAGTAAGCGTCAATGGCATCGCGGCATGTTGAGTTCTACGTCGTGCGGTTACCTGCCGCACGACCTTCAAAGCGTTAATGGCAAGACATTGCGTTATCGTTGATTGACTGGTTTCGGTCGGATGCTGTTGAAAAAGTCGGCGACCGTCGAATCGCGAGGGTTTCATGGGTCGCTTTACCCTTACCCAAGGGCTGCGAGCGGCTTGTAGGCCGATCTGAGAGGTCGATTTCTTTGCTGTTGCACGACAAACCGTATGGCGCGACTTTTTCAACAGCATCGGTCGGCAAGCAGACGCCCGCCACTTCCACCTGAGAGGCAGCAAGGGGTCGAAGGACTGATATGACTTTCCGTGTCAATCGGGATCGGTTTTCGTTTGGTAGGCACATGAATTCCTGAGGGCGGCGTAGCAGTAAGTCTCGACGGTGGATCGCACTTCTATGAGCAGGATGTTGTCAAGGACGCTCTTCATACATCTCTCCGGCCGATCCTAAGCCGACGTCGTGTCGCGCTCGTGAGAGGAACCAGCATCTCACCACCTTCTATCCGCTGGCGCGTTGCCAGCCTTATCCTGCAATGCGCGTTACGCCGGAATCGCTTCCGCGAACATGCCCCATCTGAGAGCTATTCGGTTGCGTTTGCAACCCAGCGTGATCACGGGCATGTTCACTTCGAACTCGTTTGCTATGCAACTGCCAGACTCCTTCCTGCGAAACCAGGGCTCAAGCTGACTTTAGGTGCGCGCCTTCGGGAATGACCCCCGTCTTTCAGATAGCGCCACAACGCAATGGCAAGCCGTCGTGCTACCGCCACGATGGCAATACGTCGCGCGCGTCGGTTCGGTCCGGTGCCCTGTGTGCGCTGGTAAAACCATCTCGTTAATGCGCTGCCGGGCTGGTAGCGCAGCCAGGGGTTCTGGTGCAAATAGGCCGTCTGGAAGAGACGGTTCAGATAGAAAGGATTTCTTATCGAGCAGACAGGACAGCACTCCAGACGGCGGGCGCAGTGATATCTTTGAGGCCGAGCTTCGCGAGATTGAATTGACCTTTTCGAATGCGATGCAGCAACTCAATGCCTGCGAGCGTGATCGCGGCGTTCCTGAACCGTTTGAAGCCGAGCATGACATTGGTCCGGGACTTGATGTGGCGATGGTCCTGCTCGATCAAGTTGTTGAGATATTTCGAGGACCGGATCTTCGTATCCTCCGGCAGCAGGCCATCCGCCTTCATCTCCCGCACAGCACGGTGTGAGGCGGCATAGCCATCGAGCGTGATGGTCTATGGCCGCCTTCACGTCACGTTTCGCCCTGAGCAGGAAATCAACCGTCTGCCCCGACCGATCTACCGCCCGATAAAGGTAGACCCATTTGCCGCGGATTTTCACGTAAGTTTCGTCGACGCGCCACGACGCACCTGCAGGCGTGCCGAAACGGTCCCAGCGCTTGACGAACTCCGGCGTATAGCGCTTCACCCAACGCAAGATCGTCGTGTGGGCCAGCGACAGGTCCCGCTCGGCCATCATCTCGACAAGATCACGCAGGCTGAGCTTATAGCGCATATACCAGCGCAGGCACAGAATGATCACGTCGCGGTTGAAGTGACGACCTCAGAACAGTTCGTCCGTACTCTTCAGCTTGCTCATTGTCGGATGATGAGATCGGGGAGCAACACTTTAACCGGTTCACCTTCACGATTTGCACCAGAACCCTGGCAGACGATCAGCGTTCGTCATCGTCAGACTCCTTGCCGATGGCGACGCCTGCGGTCTTGAGCAGCAGCTTCGCAAGGCGTGTAATTGCCCTTGCGCGCTGTGCCGCACTCATTCCCTGAAGCTCCGCGGTGTCGAACCTGAGACTCATCTGGGACAGCGTCAGTGCAGGCGGTTGTGGGCGCTGCAGGACGCCCCTTGGCAGCTTGGCCATTGCGTTTCTCCCGGACGGTAGTGGAACCGTCGACGAGTGTGCTCGCAAGCGCCAGTCAACGAGCAGCCGTTCGAGTTCACTCAGCACCGCAACTGTGACGCGCGGCTCGCCCAAGGCCATAGCAGAACACGAGACGCGATCCAGCATCCACGCCGACACCACCATCACTACGCCTGGGCTGGCCTCGACGTGCACCACGCGACCGCTGTTTCGTTCCTCGACGTCTCGTACCTTGACGCGACGCCCGTACAAGGGATGCCAACGGTAATGGACTTCAACTTACTGCCCGACATGGGCAGAATGATCGCGAACCTGTCATCGGTCGGCGTAACTATCTGTTCGCTGGAGCAGACTCCGGCGGCGAACGTGCTGCCGCAATCTACAGCCTCGTTGGCACCGCAAAACTCAACGGCATAGATCCTGAGGCGTATCTGCGATACGTGCTCGCACGCATCGCAGACCATGCGATTAACCGTATCGATGAACTCGCACCGTGGGCCATCGCCGATCAGCTCCACACCCCCGTCTAAACATCACGATCTCCCGTCAAGACGTTGCTGGGGCCACGCTTACGTTCGGGGTAGTCGAGATGGCGTAGTTCCGATGGCAGAAGTGGGTCAAACTGCGGCCGCTGGTGCTTTGGCGGTAGCGGACGCTCGGTTAGGATCCCCGCAGACACATGGCAATGACCGCAAAGGCCGATGACGAGGCTGTTTAAACGATGTACGCCATCATCGAATGAAGTTGCCTCTTGATGGACCTTTGGTAGTTGGCTGCGGTTTCACATTTATGGTGGAAGTTGGCAACTCCAATAGTAGGTTGTCTCATTTGGAGAAACTACCTCGAGACGAGCGCCTTCGGGAAGCATGCGGGGAATGTTTGGGTCGCAAGCGCCACAAGGCTCCATCTCAATGAGCAGCATAGCGCGAGCGATTCTGCGATTGTGCAAAACGGAGGCAGCATGGCCTTCGACGTGAGTAAGTGAGTATCGGTTGTTTCCGCTTCCTGCGCTTCTGGGAATACCGCCCCTGTGCGTCCCGCCGCAGGGCCCTCCGTGCCGGCCACTCTTTAGATACAGTGGTTTTTCGCCGGGTATGAGCAGAATGCCGACGATGGCAGTGTCTGTCGAGGAGCGAGTGGGTGGGAGCGCAAAGAACTCGCGACAGTGTCGCAGCTGTTCACGTTCGTCTGTGGTAAGTCCGTGACATCTCATCGTGTTGGATGTATGCATGACTGCTCCAGCGACCATTCATCTGTGTGTACAAGTCCGCGCGTTTGAGAAACATTAATCGCCGCGTGCGCTGAGCACTGTTTCGGAAATCAGGGTCACGCGGAAAGGCGATAAAAATGATAGTCGCTCAGTCATCGTTTTGCCACACTGGAGACCGCGCCAAAGCCGGGCCGTGCCGCGATCGAATTCGTAAGCGTCAGTCCGATCTGACGAGCCTGCGCCTCAAGCATGTCAATGCGTTCGCTGGCTAGACGGCAATTCTCTTAGATTGAAAAAAGTAATGGCAACGCGCTGCGCGCTATCTTTGATAGCCGCTGTATGCAGCAGATCCGGCATTCGGCAGGCGCCTGGCGCGACGAGGAGAACTGTACGCTCCCGCACATTTAATGCCGCGGGCAGTTCTATGCTTTAAGCGGACCGATATTGTAATGATATAGCCAATGGCTTAATAAATAGAAATATGCGAGCTTTCTAAATCGGTACGATGAAGGGCGGCCACCCAAACCGACAATCTGTTGAAATCTTGCGCGACCAGGAATTTGCGCGCCCGCGCCGAGCTCCTCGCTTTGCTCGTCGCATCGCATCTCATTGCGCGGCGGATGACTGGCGAATGGCTGTCGGTTGAGCATGTCGTCGAGTCAAGGATGCTGTGGCTCAAAGCGAACGGCATAGGGACTGACGTGATTCAACGGGTTTGGCTCTCCGCTCGGGCATTGGATGTAGCCAAAAGTCTGGAGTCCGTGGGTGCACTTCGACGCGACTGAAGCATCGGTGAAGACGCCATTCTGCGACAACCTGCACCTTGTTTTCTGCTCGCCAGTCGCAAGAGAAATCTATCAGCACCGCCTCGTCCATCTGGCCGATTCCGGTTACTTCTGAATCCGGGACGGCTCCAGCGGTCTAACGAGCGGACGACCATGCCCATCTAAAGTGACACCGGAAAAGGCCTAAAGCATCGATCGCTAGATATGTCTTTAAACATTCGTATCATCGAAGAGTCTCTTAGACATACAAGCCATTCAATGAATGGAACTTTTTTTAGAGAAAGCAGCCGCTTCCTGCGGATGCAAGGGAGCCTATGAAGAAATCGAGGCTGCTTACCTGTATCACGCGGTATCTGCTACTTCCGCGGCCCCTCGCCGTTCTCCAATATGCGTGCGTGAGTTGTGTTGTGAGGAGAAAGGTCGTGGAACTGATACGCATGGTCGGCATGGTTTTGGCCAGTTTCTTCGGCGTGCGCAAGCGTGCAAACCATGAAGCCGATTTGGCCAACGTCAACATGATGCTGCTACCCTTTGTCGCAGTGGCGCTGGCTCTAGTGATTGGGTTGCTCATCGTCGGTGTAGTCGAACTGATTGTCGATGGAACAAGTTCAGTTCAGGGCTTTTGACTGCGGACATGTGTCGCAACGCGCATCTGTGTTTCGCGACATCGTCAGGCGCGAACTGCGGGTGAGTCGAGAATCTCGGCAAGTGCCCGAACTGCATTTTCGAAGCGAGCATCCCATGGGTGCCCGAAATTGAGCCGCACGCAGTTCTGAAAAGCGTGTGTCGCTGAGAACATTGGGCCTGGCGCAATGCTGACGCCGCGTTCGCTCGCCAGCGCGTGAAGCTCCAACGCCTTGACAGACTGTGGGAGTTGCAGCCACAGCATGTAGCCTCCGTGCGGGCGCGTCCACTTGACCGCGTCGGGTAGCCATCGGTGCAGCGCGGCCTCCATCTGTCCAAGTTGCGTTTGAAGCGATGAGCGTAGCGAGCGCAGATGCCTGTCGTAGCCGCCGTTCTCCAGGTAGTCGGCTATGCCAGCCTGGGCGGGGATACTTGCACACAGTGTTGTCATTAGCTTGAGTCGCCGAACTTTGTCGGCAAATCGGCCCGCTGTGGCCCATCCAACCCGGTAACCGGGTGCGAGCGTCTTCGAGAACGAGCTGCAATGCATGACGAGTCCTTCAGTATCGAATGCCTTGGCGGGCAAAGGCCGGTCACGACTGAAGTGAAGCTCCTGATAAACGTCGTCCTCGATGAGCGGGACCTGCTTTTCGCGTAGCATCTCGACCAATGCGCGCTTCTTCTCGACGGACAGAGAGGTCCCTGTTGGATTCTGAAAGTTGGGCATGAACCAGCATGCCCGGATCGGATGTTGCGCGAGCGCGCTTCGCAGCGCGTCCAAGTCTAACCCCAAGACTGGGTCCACTGGAATTTCGACTGCCCTCAGGTCGAGTCGTTCGATTGCCTGCAGCGCGGCATAGAAGCACGGAGATTCGACGGCAACGACGTCTCCCGGCCGCGTCACTGCCATCAGGCAGAGGTTCAATGCCTCAAGTGCGCCGTTGGTCACAACGATTTCCTCGGGCGCAACGGCAAATCCTGTCCCAATGTAACGTAACCCAATCTGTTTGCGGAGTGGGTCGCTGCCGGGCAGGTCCTCGACCGTACTCCAGGGGCTAAGCGAACGCGTGCCCGCCACCAGAGACTTCAAGAGCCGCGCCGACGGAAACAGCCTAGGGGAAGGAAATGCCGAACCCAAGGGCACTATGTCCGGGTGTCGGGTCGACTCCAGTACCGAAAACACCAGGTCGCTAATGTCGACTTCCTTCGGCGCTTCTTCCGGCCTTTCGGCAGGTGCCACCGCGTCGACAGCCGCACCAGGGGTGACGAAGTAGCCGGCGCGTTCTTCGGCGCGGACTAATCCCCACTGCTCGAGCAGGTAGTAGGCTCGGAATACCGTTGTCTGACTGACGCCGTACTGCGAGATAATTTGGCGCAAAGACGGAAGCCTGGCCCCGACAGGGATGTGCCCTGCACGGATTTGTTCTGCCAGGTTATTCGCGATGATTTCAAAGCGATTCATTGAATGACCTTGCGGCGCGCTGCTGAAGCGGAACTTTGGGGCGCCTGCGCCGTGATGACGCCCCTGAGCCACCTCTACGGTTTGGTGTCATGCTACCCGGAATCTACGACCCCTCACGCTGAGGGGCTGACCACGTCCCGACTGCTGCGCAGAAATCCACCGCATCTGCTTCTTCCTGATTATCGTCAACGCATCTACCGTAGCCGTCTGCGCCATAAGAGAGCGCGTTTGGAAAAGCGTGACCGGAGAGGCTTCGCACCCATGTATCGATACACCGATTTTGACAAAGCATTCGTTAGAAGCCGTGCGGCGCAATTCCGCAACCAGCTGGAGCGGTGGCAATGTGGCCAACTGCGCGAGGAGGACTTTCGCCCGCTCAGACTGCAAAACGGATGGTATGTGCAACGGCACGCACCGATGTTGCGCGTGGCTGTGCCGTATGGCGAACTGTCGAGCGCACAGTTGCGCGTCCTGGCGCGCATCGCCCGCGAATACGATGACCCAGCGTCCGACGTCTATCGGTGCGCCGTCGAGGCGCAGGCAAAGCTTGGCTCGACCCATCTACCGACGCACACCGCTCACTTCACCACCCGCACGAACGTCCAGTTCAACTGGATTCCGTTAGATAAAGCCGCCGACGTGATGGACCTCCTCGCGTCCGTGGACATGCACGGCATTCAAACTAGCGGAAACTGCATCCGAAACATTTCATGCGACGAGCGTGCTGGCGTGGCCGTTGACGAAATTGCCGACCCACGGCCTTTCGCTGAGCTGATGCGGCAGTGGACAACACTGCACCCTGAATTTGCCTATCTGCCGCGAAAGTTCAAGATTGCAGTCACCGGCGCCACCGAAGACCGAGCGGCGACCGACTGGCACGACGTAGGTCTTCGACTGGTGCGAAACAGCTCGGGCGACCTGGGATTCCGCGTCTCGGTCGGTGGCGGTATGGGCCGGACGCCAATGATTGCGACGGTTCTGCGGGAGTTCCTGCCATGGGACCAAATCATGAACTACATTGAAGCGGTCGTGCGCGTGTATAACCGCTACGGCAGGCGCGACAACAAGTACAAGGCGCGCATCAAGATTCTGGTAAAGGCAGAAGGACAGCGCTACATCACCGACGTCGAGCAGGAGTTCCGGCAAATCGTTGAACTTGACGGCGCTCCCCACACCATCACACAAGCAGAACTCGACCGGGTGACCGCCGCATTTGTGCCGCCCGAGGCAGTCGCCGAGGCTACCGGGAGCTCGCAAGCAGATGCACCCGCCGTCTCGGACCGTTTCGCGCGCTGGATGCGGCGGAACGTGGCGCCGCATAAGAAACCGGCGCTGCGCATCGTGACGCTGTCGTTCAAACGGCTGGGCCACGCGCCAGGAGACGCTTCGGCGGAGCAGTTGGAGCGCCTGGCAGACTTGGCAGACCGTTTCTCCGGTGGTGAGGCGCGGGTCACCCACACCCAGAACATCGTTCTGCCCTGGGTACCCGCGTCCGAGCTATACGCGCTGTGGGAGGCTGCGAGCGCACTCGGTCTTGCCAGCACAAACATCGGTTTGATGACAGACATCATCGCGTGCCCGGGAGGAGACTTTTGCGCGCTGGCCAACGCGCGTTCAATTCCTGTCGCGCAGGCCCTCGCCGAACGGTATCAAGACATCGACGAACTCGACGACATCGGTGACATCGATGTCCATATCAGTGGATGCATCAACTCCTGCGGCCATCACCATAGCGGGCATATCGGCGTGCTGGGTGTCGACAAGGATGGGAAGGAGTGGTACCAGATTACGTTGGGCGGGGCCGACGGGAGCCAAGCCAGCGGCACCGCGCAGCCAGGCAAGGTAATTGGTCCGTCGTTTTCTGCTGCCGAAGTCCCTGATGCAATCGAGGCCATCCTCGGCGCTTATCGCGACCTGCGGGAACACCGGGAACAGGGGCGGTACGAACGCTTCATCGAGACGTTGCGTCGCATCGGCCTTGACCCCTTCAAGGCGGCGGCTTATGGCGCTCGAAACAAAGATGAGGTGCTGGCGTGAACAATATTCCCCGCTTGGAAGTCATCGACAGGCGCGCGGCTCAAGAGCGCGACCAACCGAGCGTTCTGACGCTGCCCAACGATGCAGACCCCATGACGCTAGCAGGCGAGCTCGCCGGCGTACAGCGAATTGAACTGCATTTTCCGCATTTCACCGACGGCCGAGCGTATAGCCAAGCGTATCTCTTGCGCCGGAGGCTACGCTTCACGGGAGATTTGCGGGCAACGGGCGACGTCCAGGTCGACCAACTGCTGCAGATGGCGCGAACCGGCTTCTCCAGCGCGGTGCTCAACGACGGACTCAACCCGACGGAGGCGGCCCGCCACCTGGAGCAATTTTCTGGCTTCTATCAACGCGACCTCACCGTAGATTCTCTGCCTCTTGCCGCAGCCCAAGCGCTTAGACCCGGTTCAACGTCCGATTGAAGGTGTCGCAAAACCACTGCCGCGCCGGCGAGGCCTCGGCGCACCAGGAAAAGTTGGAAGAAAAAGCAAGGCGATATTTCGACACTCAGACGGAAGACGTCGCCCGCCCGCGCTATTTGCACCATGACCTTCGTAAATCAGTGACGACAGTTTAGGAAGGCCGGCGCATGCGAGTAAGCGTCGCACCTGCAGGGGAATGTTGCCGAATGTGGACAAACCGCGCGCGTTGGCGGGCAACGACGATGCAACGGGGCTGGCCTCGTGCGCGAAGCATCAACGCTTTTAATCGGCATTCAGGTGCCGGCCGTCTGACGAAGGCGGCTCTTTGTTCTGAAACCTGCAACAGACTTTTCTGTCACACCGCGTTAATCTCGCCGCCTCGCATTTCTGCAGTCCGTCGACTCTCCCAATATAACCATCCAATCGGAGTTGACGTGAAGAAGACCCTCATCGTAACCGGCTCGTGCATCGCAGCGCTTGCTGAGTCCGAGGCCCACGCGCAGAGTTCGGTAACACTGTACGGATTGATCGACGCAGGCATCATGTACACCAACAATGCAGCAAGCCGAGATGCGCACGGCGCGCTGTGGCAGGCAACCAGCGGCACCGTCAATGGAAGCCGCTTCGGCCTGCGTGGCGCGGAAGACCTTGGCGGCGGAGTAAAAGCCATTTTCGTTCTCGAAAGCGGCTTCAATGTGGAGACCGGCAAATCCGGTCAGAACGGCAGGCTCTTTGGCCGGCAGGCATACGTCGGACTGAGCGACAGCCGATTCGGCACGGTCACTCTGGGACGCCAGTACGACTCCATGACCGACTCTGTTACGCCGTTCTCTGCCGTTTCCGGTAAGTCCGGCTGCGCAGGTTTTTCGCACCCGTTCGACAACGACAATCTGAATCACTCAGTGCGAATCAGCAACGCTGCAAAGTATGCGAGCAACGATTACGGCGGGTTGATGTTCAATGCCATGTACGCGTTTTCCAACAGCGCTGCGTTCTCCGCGAATCGCGCAGGGAGCGGTGGCGCGAGCTACATCTACGGACCGTTCGGTGCGGGCGTAGCCTACCTGCAGATCGACGGCTCGAGGGAAGCTCCGCGAGCAGCGCAGGGGCGATCGATGTCAAGGCATCCTCCGTCAATGGCCACGGCGGCTTCTCGCTTGGCGCCGAACACCAGCGTACGTTCGGCGGCGGCTTGAACTACAGATTCGGGCCGGCCCTGGTCGGCTTTGTTTACACGCACACCCAACTCGGCGGTTCGGGTTCGTTTGGATCAAGCGGCGGAAACGTTTCGTTCCACAACTTCGAGATGAATGGCAAGTACATGCTGACACCGGACATTAGTGTCGCCGTCGCTTACACCTACACGAAAGGCCACGTGGACAACACCCGCACCTATGGCACCGATCCGAAGTGGAATCAACTGGATTTGCAGACTGTGTACTCGCTTTCGAAGCGAACCGACGTCTACGCCGAAGCGATGTATCAGCACGTCACGGGCAAAAACTACGTTGCGTTCATGAAGACCTCGGGGGCTGCGTCGTCCACTGCCAATCAGGTAGTCGGCACGCTGGGAATGCGTACGCGTTTCCAAGGCAATCCGGCATCCTTCCGTGCTTACTCGATCAGCCGTCGCAATTGACGACGAGTCGCGAAAAGAAACGGTGAGGGTTGCTCACCCGCTGGCGCGTTGACCGGGGTCCCGATTCGCTGCGGACGACGCCCCAATGTGACCGGGTGACCGGGTGAGTGTATGGGAGCCTTTTAACCCAAGGTTCACGTGTCCGATGAATTCAGGCCACGTTGTGAGAATACCGGTCGCTTGACGCAAGCGGACCATCACGCCCCGTCTGCCAGAGCGATCAGCCTCCCGCAGAGGAGCGTCACACCTAGGGTGAGCACCGACTCTGTGCCGGATAGTTTCCGCAATACCCGCCACCGCGATCTTAGGCTCGATGCCGAAACGGCGCACCTCGCCGACACCCATGATGGTGATTTCGGCGAGTTCTTCCGCCGTCGGATGAACGTTCACATGCGTATCGACGAGAAAAATCTGCCGGCCTGGCAGCACCAGCGCGTCCATCACCGCGGAGACGTTTCAGCCCTTCCTCTTGCCGACCACCTGATCGATGAAGTGCAGGTGCCGTGCGTCCTGCCCACCATGCGCAGATCATCGCGTCCGCTTCACCGCGCTTCAGCAGAACGCCTGCACCGGAATTTCCTCCAGCCTCAGTTCACCGATAACCGTGAGCGAAAGCAATCCGCGGGCACGTCACAGCCTCCGTTGCGGCCACATACCAACTGAAGGATCTATTTTTATCTACAACCGAGACCATAAGCAACGCCCGCATGCCTTAGCGCAAGCAACAGCAGGATTCCGCGTCGACGAGTAGACTTTGGTCTCCGTCTTTCCACCTAAAGGAGTGGAGCATGCCCTTGCCGTCCCGCGTCAGAATCGCGATTCTCGATGACTACCAGAACGTCGCACTCGACTCGGCCGACTGGTCCCCGCTGAAGGAGCGCGCGGACATCACCGTCTTTAACGATCACCTCGCGGACACGGCGCAGGTCATCGAGCGCCTGACGCCTTTCGACGTGGTCTGCGTGATGCGTGAACGCACGCCGCTCACACGCGAAATCATCGACAGTCTGCCGAATCTCAAACTGATCGCGTCAACCGGTTCAGCTAACGCGGCGATCGACACCGACGCGGCCGAGCACCGCGGCATCAAGGTCGCGCATACCGGCTATTCGTCCACGCCGACCATCGAATTCACGTGGTCGATGATTCTGGCAATGGCGCGAAACATCACGACCGAAAATCGGTCTTTGCTTGAAGGCGGCTGGCAACGCACGCTCGGCACGGAACTCGCCGGCAAGACGCTCGGGCTGCTTGGGCTGGGTCGTGTGGGTTCGGCCGTCGGCGTGATCGGCCGCGCGTTCAGGATGAACGTGATCGCGTGGAGCCAGAATCTTACAGAGGAACGCGCGCAATCGAAGAGCGTGCAACGGGTCGATAAAGACACGCTCTTTTCCATGTCGGATTTCCTGTCAGTCCATGTCCGTTTGAGCGAGCGCACGCGCGGTCTTGTCGGCGCCGCTGAACTGGCGAGCATGAAGCCGACGAGCCGCATCATCAACACATCGCGCGGCCCGATCGTGGACACCAAAGCGCTGCTCGCTGCATTGAATAGCGGACAAATCGCGGGCGCCGCCATCGACGTGTACGACACCGAGCCACTCGACCTCACCGATCCGCTGCGCTCACAGCCCAACGTGCTCGCGACGCCGCACATCGGCTATGTGACGCGCGAGTTGTATCAAACGTTCTATGGCGATACCGTGCGAAACATCGTCGAATGGCTCGATCAGACTAAGCCGGCGGACAACGCATAACGCGTCGCGCCCACCCCAACTCGCGGCGTTGCGCCAGGCGCGCGGCGAGTATCGCTCATTGAAGCTGGAGCAAATCATTGAAGCTCGATCCACTGTCGCTCAGGCTGTTCGTGCGCGTCGTCGAAGAAGGCACGATTGCGGCCGTCGCCGAACGGGAACACATTGCCGCCCCGGCTGTCAGCAAACGGCTGAGAGAACTCGAAGAACTCTTCGGCACGGCGCTCCTTGTGAGGACCAACAAAGGCATCACGCCGACGGCAGCGGGGATGAATCT
This sequence comes from Paraburkholderia kirstenboschensis, assembly GCF_032806925.1. NCBI lineage: Bacteria > Pseudomonadati > Pseudomonadota > Betaproteobacteria > Burkholderiales > Burkholderiaceae > Paraburkholderia > Paraburkholderia kirstenboschensis. The sequence goes on from NZ_CP136511.1 coordinate 1,466,767, forward strand.
GTCCGTTCTTTCGCGCGACGTGCTGGACGATCTACGCAACATCGTCCTGCAAATGAAGGTGTTCTCGGATGGTCTGCGTGGCTCTGTACGCGTGCTGGTCAACATTTCGGCCGTGTCGACCTGCATGCCGCCCCTCGTGAAGTCGTTCGTTGAGCGCTATCCGGAAGTGAACGTTTCGCTGCTGGAGCGCGACAGTCTCGCGATTACCGAAAGCGTCGCGGCGAACGTCGCGGAGATCGGCGTGTTCACGCGCCTGCCGCATAGCGCCGACATCGAAGTGCATCCGTTTCGCAGCGATGAACTCAAGGTTCTGGTCCCGGTCGATCATCCGCTTTCGACCCGCAAACGTGTCACGTTCGCCGAGACGCTCAACTATGAACACGTCGTTCTGCGCGCCGGTACGCACCTGCGTCACCAGATGCTGAATGCCGCCAGTCAGGCGGGCAAGCCGCTGCGTGCGAAGGTGGAAGTGTCGTCATACGACGCGCTTTGCAAGATGGTTCAAGTAGGCATGGGCATCGGCATTCTGCCGGCAGGCAATGCCGAAATTTATCGCTTGCCGGGCACCCGCATGTTAAAGCTCGATGAGCCTTGGGCAGTCCGCGAGCTTGTGATCTGCGTGCGGCGTGCCGACGCGCTATCGCCCGCTGCGCGCCTCTTCTTCGACCATCTGCGCGCGAGTCCCTGACGCGTTCTGCCATCGCGTTTCGTTATGGCGGCCTAGCCATTCGCTGTTGGACGGCCGCGCGCGGCATCCTTAGCATCAAAGCCCTTGACGCACATTCGTAGCGGCAGACATCCTTCGACGAGCCAGCTCGACCGCCAGCCCATTCACGGGCTTCCCGGTTTCGGCGTGCGCAGGCGTTGAATCGCGCAATACATGGGCGTCCCGGAATTTTAGATCAACACGGTCCACGCGGCCGTCATCGGAAAAAAATGGATAGCACTGGAGCAATGGAGACAAAGCGGGCTGCGCTCGCCGATTCAACCGGTCGGATGTCAGGTGCGGGTCGCTACGTGATTCTAGGCGGTTCATGGGGTGCATGGCTGTTCGATGCGCTGGATGCAACGGTGTTCGGCTTCGTGATTCTGGCGGTCGCTCATACGTTCTCGGTCTCGCTTTCCGACGTGGTATCGACCGTCGCATGGTTTCTGCTCGCGACGGGCATCGGTGGATTCTTTCTCGGCAATATCGCCGACAAGATCGGCCGCAAGAGAACGCTGCTGATTTCCGTCCTGACCTATGCGACTGGTACGCTGCTGTGCGGCTTTGCACAGAGCATCTGGGAACTGAACGCGTTCCGCTTTGCGGTTGGGATCGGCGTCGGCGGGTTGTGGTCGGCCGCAGTCGCGCTCGTGAGCGAAATCTGGCCGCCTTCGGGCCGCGCGAAAGCCATCGCAGTGATGCAGACCGGCTGGTCGGGCGGCAGCCTACTGGCGGCGATCTTCGCGTGGACGCTGCTCGACGCGTCGAACCCCGCTTCGTGGCGCAAGCTCTTCATCCTGTCCGCCATTCCGGCCTACTGTGTTGCGCTGTTTATTCTCATGTTCGTCAGAGAGTCGCCCGTATGGCTCGCCAATCGCGAGTTCCTGAGAAAGAACGCGAGCAAGGGCAACCTGATGCAGATTTTTAGGCCTGAGTTTCGTCGCACGACGCTGCTGGCGCTGACGATCTCGACTCTCGGGATGTACGGTTACTGGATTATCACGACCTTCACGCCGACCTATCTGCAAAGCGTGCTGCATGTCCGTATCGATCAGGCGCCGGTGTTTCTCGTCTGGACAGGCATTGGTGCGACGGCTGGCTACCTCGTTTATGGCTGGCTGGCCGAGCGGGTTGGACGACGCGCCGCGTTCGCCGGCTTCTTCGCCGGTATCGCGATCGCCGTGCCGATCTTCGCCTACGGCGCGACAATGATTCCGCTTACAAACGGCAAGCTCGATTTCAACGCACAGAACATCGTGATCATCGGCATCTTGTCGGCGCTGCTTGGATTTTTCACGGGCTACTTCAGCGGCTTCGGAGCGTGGTACGCGGAACTATTTCCGACCAGCATCCGTTCTACTGCCGCGGGCTTCTGTTTCAACTTTGGCCGCGTCGGCGCGATTGCCGGCATCAAGCTCGTACCGGTGTTGATCCCGCTGATCGGCTTCACCGCGACTTACTGCATTGCATCGATTGCCTATGTCACCGCCGCGATTCTTGTTTTCACGCTTCGAGAAACGCAGGGCGTAGAACTCACAAGCGGAAACTGATTGCCAACTCTTAATCTGAATCGACCATGAAGACTTATCGAATCGGCCAGATCGTGCCCAGCTCCAACACCACGATGGAAACCGAAATCCCGGCGATGCTCAACTCGCGTTACGCGCTTTTCCCGGAAGAGCGCTTCACATTTCACTCCGCACGGATGCGCATGATGCATGTGACTCCGGAAGAACTGAAGAAGATGGATGTCGACAGCGACCGTTGCGCGCTCGAACTCAGCGACGCGCGTTGCGACGTTCTGGCCTATGCGTGCCTCGTCGCGATCATGTGCCAGGGCGCGGGCTATCACCGTGTATCTGAGGCGCGTTTGCAGAAAGCGGTTGAAAGCAACAACGCCCCGACCCCGATCATCAGCTCGGCGGGTGCGTTGGTTGAAGGCGTGAAGACCATGGGCTTCAAGCGGGTCGCGATCATCACGCCGTACATGAAGCCGTTGACACAGCAGGTTGTCGACTACATCCAGAGCGAGGATATCGAGGTTACTGATTCGATGAGCCTCGAAGTATCGGACAATCTGGCAGTTGGCCGCCTCGATCCGATGAACCTGATCGGTCACGCCGATCGGCTCGACATCAGCAAAGCCGATGCCGTCGTGCTGTCGGCATGTGTGCAGATGCCGTCGTTGCCGGCCATCCAGGCTGTCGAAGATCGTCTCGGCAAGCCCGTTCTCTCTGCTGCCGCAGCGACCGTCTATCGCATTCTGAAGACGCTTGGACTGGAGGCACGCGTGCCCAACGCCGGGCATCTTTTGTCCGGCAAGTTTTAAGAACAACAGCGCTACGTCGACCGCTACTGTGATAGCGGCGGCGTCATTCGACGGTGACAGTTTTGTCCCTCGCTGGCTTGCGGCCCGTTTAGACAATCATCTCTTGAGTCTTGCGTCACTGCGGGTTGACTTTCAACAACGCACCAATGCAAAGCCGATCTATGCCATGAGTCACATGCTCGGGTAGATCGGCTTCTATATTTCTGGCTTCCTTTCGCTTTAGTTCACACATCGCACCTTCTCAGTCTCAGGAAAGCGTCCAGGCTGCGGCCAATTCAAAATACTTTGGCTATCTCTTTGTCATGCACTACGCGAGAGCGAGCACGGTTCTTTCAGAACAACTGACGAATAATAAAGATCCGCGGCGTTACGCCGTAAACAACATCAGGGAAACTCTACTCAGACACCGTGCTCTGGCAACGTGCTGAGTGCTTGATCTCCCGCGTCCCTTTCAATGTCGACGACGCGTCATCCTATTCAATCTCAATTCTTTTATCAGCATGTTCAAAAACACCAGTATCCGTGTCCGCCTCGCGCTGGCAATGGGTTTTCTCAGCGCGTTGCTGATCGTCGTCGGCGTCATGGGTATTGTCGGCGTCGCGATGAGCAATAGCGATGTGCAAGAGCTTTATTCAAGCCGGCTCGCATCCTCACAAGCGCTCAATCGAGCGAGTGTTTCGCTGGCAAGAGCGCGTCTCTGGCTTTTTCGCATAGCGCTCGATCCCACCGGTTCCGGTGTGCCGCAGCAAGCACAGGCTGCTCGCGATCTGGTTGTTGTCTCGAAGAAAGCATGGGAACAATATCGCGCGCTTCCGTTCTCCGGACCTGACGAAACCAGCCGCGCGACCGACGTGAATTCGAAATTTGAAAAGCTCCTCTCGGGCGGCCTGGAGCCGATGCTCAACGCTGTCTCAGCTCACGACTCAGCGAAGCTCACTGACGTTGCCTTGCACACGCCGGCGTCGATGTTCATTGATGTCACTGACGGCATGGATGCGCTGACCGCCATGCAAGTCTCCGCTGCCAAAGCGAGGTTTGATGCCGCGCAAGCGCGCTTTCACTGGTTCGTAGGCGTAGCCGTTGCGGGAATACTGATAGCGCTCGGCGCGGCGATGATGGCGTGGTGGACACTTCAGCGCGCAATAGGCGAGCCACTTGCGAGAACGCTGGACCATTTCAACGCGATTGCCAGTGGCGACCTGACGACGCGGGTCGAGGTGCAAACAAGCGACGAGATGGGACGCTTGATGGCCGGCCTCCAGACAATGCAACGCAAGCTAGTACAAACGATTGATGTCGTGCGAGACGGATCGCGATCGATCGACATCGCCGCGCAGGAAATTTCTGCCGGCAACCTGGATCTGTCGCAACGGACTGAAGAGCAGGCCGCGTCTTTGGAAGAGACCGCCTCGTCAATGGAAGAATTGACCTCGACAGTTCGTCAGAACGCCGACAATGCGAAGCAGGCGAGTCAGGTGGTTCGCAGCACGGCGTTGCTCACTGAGCAGGGCAGCCTTGCGGCACAGGAAGTCGTTCAGACGATGCGGAGCTTGTCCGATGCGTCCGGCAAGATCGCCGATATCACCAGTGTCATCGAAGGGATTGCGTTTCAGACCAATATCCTTTCGCTGAACGCGGCCGTGGAGGCGGCACGCGCGGGCGAGCAGGGACGCGGATTCGCGGTTGTCGCCAGCGAAGTCCGTTCGTTGGCTCAACGCAGCGCAACGGCGTCGAGAGAGATCAAGGAGCTGATTACCGATTCACTGAACCGAGTGGAAACGGGCGCGCGGCAGGCAGATCGAGCAACCGGCACGATGGCGGACATCCTGGCTTCGGTGCGGAAGGTCAGTGATTTGATGGGTGAGATTGCCGCCGCGTCTGAAGAACAGTCGAAGGGCATCGAACAGGTCAATAGCGCAGTGGTGCAGATGGACCAGGTGACGCAGCAGAATGCGGCGCTAGTTGAGCAGGCCTCCGCGGCGGCGCTGTCGTTGAAAGAGCAGGCGGGGCAACTGGACAATGCTGTCTCGGTTTTTCGTGTGCATGCATCGTGACATTCCGGGGCCGGCGCGGCGCGACGTTGGGGCCATGCGTCGGCGGCAGCGCGCGAATGAGCGCGCCGTTCTGCGAGCTTGCGGTGGGTGACCGGTCAGGCCGTCGTGACGCACACCCGCATCCCGATCGGCCTGCGCGGCGACCCAGTTGTTGATCGTCTGTTCGGTCGGCTCGAACTCGGGCGCCAGCTCCTCAGGCGTTCTTCCTGCCTTCACCAGCTCGACCATGTGGGCCCGGAATTCCACAGGGTATGGGGTACGATGCCTGCCCATTTCGACACCTCCTGATCAAAAGGATAAGTGTCCGTTTTGGCGGGTCAATCTCAGAGTAAGAACACTCTTGAACTTGTTGAAGTCATGCGAACAGACGCGCAATCTTCCAGCGGCGCCGGTATCGACGCAGCGTCGTGATCATCGAGCAATGGTTCCTGCGGTGCGGAGGAGATCAGTTCGATGCCGCCCAGCGCAAGCTTCTCGTCGAGTGTAGCTTCGACAAGGGTGGCTTCATCTGAGCTGGCAGAAGGCGTGTGCACGACGGGCGAAAGATCATCAGCATCTGAAATAGCCATGAGCTACGTACACTTGACCGTCTGCGAATTTTTCTCGTCGTGCCTTGCTGGGAAAACTAACACGGCATGCGAGAAGTTGGCACAGGGCGTGTATAAAATCCCTTCCAGCGAAGCGCGATGGTGTACGGCTCACGAGCCGAAAAAAATATCGCAGAAGCTGACAGGTCCGACGCAGGTCGACGGATTTGAGGGGTGCGTATCTTGTTTTTTGTGGCCGACATCGCTCGTGCCTTTCATTTCGGTGCCCATGCCACTGTCGCTTTTTTGCTGCTGGGGTGTGGCGGCTTGCTGTTCAGCGTCCTGGCTGGCTACCTTCGCCTCCGCAGCCTGGATATCGGCGGGATAGGTCGCGTCATCGGTAGCCGACGGATTGTATCCAGCCTGTTCGAGCCTGATGAGGTCGGCGCGTACCTGCGCCCGGGTGAGCGGGGCGGACGCGGACTGCGCAAAAGCCGATGTGGAGCTGACAACCGCGCTGAGTGTCAACGCCAGTAAGGCGAGCTTTTTCATAATCTTGACTCCTTCCAACAAGGGACCCGTTTGCCGGGGAACTAGTGAAACACGTTGACGTGTGGCTCAGGAGCCGGAATAAATAGTGCAGAAGCTGACAGGTCCAACGCAGGCTGACGGATTTGAAGGCGTCTCCTGTTTGATGTGGCCGGCATCGCTTGTGCCTGTCGTTGAAACACCCATCCCGCTGTCGCTATTTTGCTGCTTGAGCCTGGCGACTTGCTGTTCAAAGATCGGCGCGACGTCGGGGTACGACGCGTCACTCACGAAATTCAGACGGTTGTGTTCGGCTTCAATCAACTCCTGCCGCACCTGCGTCTGGGTCTTTTCCTGAGCCTGTGCGTTGATCGAAATGCCCGCTGCGGCGGCGAGAATCAGGGTGAAAAGCATGGTTCGTTTATTCACTTCGGGCTCCAATTTAAATGAGGGGAAATTGCTGGTTCTGCATCATGAAGCGCTCGGAAGACTCAACCGGTGTCTTCTTTTCTCTGCTCGCATCAATGTGAGGGGACCGAAACGCTGCGGTCGTCATCTGCGTGCTCACGCTACGGTATACCGGGGGCGGGCGCCGCTTATTCCCAACGCTACCCAGGTTGCGGACAAAACATGATGCAGTGGCGACCGCGTCGCCTGGCAAGTTGCTGGTGCAGATCAACGTCAGCGAAGTGACGCCCTCCGATCAGTTCGATTCAAGGCGCCAGCGCATACCCAATACATCAGCACGAACGATGGACGCTTGTGGCACGAACTTCGTGCGCAGAATGCGGCACATCGTTAGAATAAACAGGCACGCTTTCCATTATTTCTGTCAGACGCCGGGAAACCGGGAGGACAGGCCGATGGGAGGAGGGCCGGGAAGGATCCGGGCAAATCGCAGCGGAATCTCGCCGGTGACCTCAAGGCGGGTGACGAATCAGGCTTATTCGTGATCTGGGATGGAGCTACCGTTTGCAGCACACGCTGACGACAGCGCCTCGCTGCTGCCATGGAAGATGCCTACCCGACCTCCATGATAAATCCGTCGCCCGGGGACTCGATCGGTAACCATGAGCCAGCGAATCAACTTCCATGCAGCGGTGACGGCGATCACGAGCGATTCGTCAGTCACTGTGAATTCGATGCCCCACCATTGCCTACGTTGACGAAAGTCTCGAAGGAAGCCGGGAGGCGGCGCCTCCCGCGAAGTTCCTGTAGATCAAATGCCCATACGTCCAGCAACGCCGTCGCGGTCGATGAACTTGTGTTTCAACGCGGCGGCGATATGCGCAATCAGCAAGAGCGCAAGCGTCAGCACCAACCCGCGGTGCAGGGTATCAGTCAGCAGACGCAAAGGTTCGTCCCGGCCGATGAAGACCGGCATATCCATCAAACCAAAAAACTTACCGGATGTGCACCCGCCAGTCGGTGCACGTAACCGGCAAACGGCACCAGGAACAGCGTACGTACAGCGTCCCGTGCAAAACGCTCGCGGATTACGCTTGCCACGTCGGAATGCTGGGCGGGAGTGCCGGCGGCGTATGTAAAAGGCGCCACAATTGGCGTGGTGCCATCAGCATGAAGATCAGGCTACCGATCGATGCGTGATAGAACAGGATGCCGTTGAAGCGAGGTGAGTTATGCGGGAATGTATCCATATAGAGTCCGATCGACAGGTTCAACAGGATCAGGAGCGCAATGGACCAGTGCATGATGATGGCAAAGCGTGTGTAAGTGTCATTGTTGGCGCGGGTCATGAAAAATCTCACTTTTCAAAATAATGTGACGGGCGGAACCTCGTTTGCCAGATCAATCGGCGATGCAATCTGCGTGGCTACAAACTGACATACCTTCTCAGAGCCGGATTTATTCCCGTCGCTCGCATCAAAGTGGTTGAGTCACCTGTGAATGCAGCGGCGCGCTCCCCACCCGATTCACACTCGCGAACAGGTAACTGCTGCGATTATGCTGACCGGAGCACAACCGCAAGTACGGGCGACTTATTCCCGGGACAAGGTGGACTGTTTCAGTACCGGTGCCGACGATTACGTGGTCAAGCCCTTCGACGCGCGTGAACTGGTCGCGCGCATCAAGGCGCACATTCGCCGGCAATTGGGCGACATGACGTCATGCCTCACGTGTGTCGACCTGCACTAATATCCGACACCCGTGAGTTTCTCCACAACGACGCTCGGCTAGCGCTGCGGCGCCGTGAACATACGATCCTTGAAACACTAATGTTACGAAAGGGCAAGACAGTATCGAAATCCGTGTTGATGGAAAGTGTGTTTTGTCTCGACGACGAACCGAGTGCGGACGCGATCGACATCTATATTCACCGCTTGCGCAAGCATCTCGCCAATTGCAACGCGCAGATCACGACGTTGCGTGGCCTCGGCTATATTCTGCGGCCAAAAGCTATCGAGTAGTCCGAATCCGAACAACGTCAACGCGTGCGAATCGGTAGATGTACTTAGTTGTACCAATGGTACAGGAAAGGCGCGTGAAGGATTCAGGTATCTACGATTCGACCACGGTGTAACGGACGGCCACGCTAGATGAATCACGGCCAGACGCGATGAAGCGCGATCACCAACGCCGCCAATGCGGGAGCAGAGCAAGGCAAGCAGATTTTCAACGCAGCAACACGAGGAGACGAACTTGAAGAAAAGGTACCTTACGCTGGCAGTCGCGGCCAGTGTTTGCGGGGCGGCCGGTGCGCACGCGCAGTCGAGTGTCCAGCTTTACGGACTGATGGACCTGAGCTTTCCGACGTACCGGACCCACGCGGACACCAACGGCAATCACGTCATCGCATGGGTAATGACGGTGAACCGTGGTTTAGCGGCAGCCGCTGGGGTCTAAAAGGCGCCGAGGACATCGGTGGCGGCACGAGAATCATTTTCCGTCTCGAGAGCGAATTCGTAGTCGCCAACGGCCAGATGGAAGACCCGGGCCAACGGCGTCTTCGCCAGCGCAGGCTACGCATTCGGCGACTCAACGAGTCTCGGCTCCAACGCCAATTACCAGCTCTCGGTTTCGCCTTCGGCCCGCGGGCAACTCACGAAATTCAGGCCGTTGTTTGCGCATTCTAGCCATTCCGGAAACACCACTTGGTCCATCGGGGTGCTCTTCCCGTTTGGTTCGTAGAAGCCCGAAAGGGCTTGCCTGCCGCCGAACGGTGCGCCCTGCCGCCTCGGTGCGCGTAGGCTGCCTGCATGATGCACCGATCCGCCAGAAGGCGACACTCGCCCGTCACTTTGCTGACTTTTGTGATGTCCTCTTCCCATCCGCGAATCGTCATTCGGAGCTGTGGGCGGTCAAAGGGAGTCGCTAAAAACGCCCAGCGTGATCCACGTACGACCGCTTCCAGTTTTCGGTCGTACGTTTCGATCGCCGGTTCACTCAGACAGCCTGAGTTTTTGCGGCCTCTATCGTCGAAGGAGGCCAGACAATCGCAGATTTTTTAGCGTCTTCGAGCACAGATCAGACGACGCTGCTTTTCTGGCGGTCGGCATTAATTCCAGATTGGCAAAGCGGCAATCCGTTTATGCCACTTAACGACAGGTCAAATGGCCCGATTTTTCATCAGCAACTTCAATAGCACGGGCAGCAGGAGTAGAACGAGCGGCATCTGGACAATCAGCCCGGAGATGATCGCAATCGCCAGCGGCTGTTGCATGGCCGATCCTTGACCAAGCGCGAAAGCGAGCGGCAGAAGCGCAAGGATCGCCGCGATGGTCGTCATTGCGATGGGCCGCAGGCGATTACGTCCGGCAGCGGTCAACGCCTCCGCGAACGGCAACTCCTCTTCGCGACTGAGTCCTTGCAATTCCGACACATAGAAAATCGCCACCTCGGTCACGATGCCGATAATCATCGTCATTCCCATCATGGCGGAGATATTCAGTTCGATGCCGGTGATCCATAGCCCGATGAACACTGCGCCCGCCGCTAACAAAGGCATGGCCATGACCGCCAGCGCCACGCGGAAGCGCTCATATAGAAACAGCAGCAGCCCGAACACCAGTGCGATCGCCGCGCCGAACACGGTCAGTAAGCCTTTGAACGCAATCTGCTGCTGCTGATACAAGCCGCCCAGTTCGTAGTAGACGCCGCCCGACAACAGGTTTTTATCGCTGAGTGCCTTTTGTACGTCGGCGATGGTGGAGCCGAGATCCCGTCCGTCGATGCGCGCCGTCACCGCGACCATGCGCTTGAGATTGTCGCGGCTGATTTCCGGCTGTCCCGTCACGGTGATCTGATCCGCCACGCGATTCAGCGCGAACAGGTGTCCGTCCGGGGCGCGTATCTGTAGCCGGCCCAGTTGCGTGTCGGTCAAACTAGTCGCGCCCACCACGCGCACCCGCACGCCGACCGTTTTCGGCCCATTCTGGTACTGCGTCGCTACGTTACCCTCGACCATGTCGGAAACGGCCTGCGCAATCGATTGCGGATCCATGCCCTCGGCAGCAGCGGCTTCGGGTCGTATGTGCAATTCGAGTGCGTCGCCCGCCGGGTTGATGCCGTCATTCACGTCCACCACGCCCTGGATCTTGCCGATTCGTGCGGCAACCTTGCGTGCGGTTGTATCGAGCGTGCTCTGGTCGTCGGAATAAATCTTGATCTGGACTGGTTGCGGGACTGCCGTGAGGTCGCCGATCAGGTCTTCCATGAGCTGCGCGAGTTCCACATTGACGCCGGGCACCTGCGTCTCGACCTTCGAACGGATCTCTTCCATCACGGTGTCGATGGGCTCTCGCTTGCCGGATTTGAGTCGCACAAAGAAGTCGCCCTTGTTGGGCTCGTTCAGATCGCCGCCGAGACCCGCGCCCGTGCGCCGCGAATACGTCGCGACATTCGGATTCGCCTGAATGATGCGCTCCACCTGCTTCATGAGGCGGTCCGTCTCGCTGATGGAAGTGCCCGGCTGCGTGTGGTAGTCGAGCACGAAGCCGCCCTCGTCCATGCTGGGCATGAAGCCGCTGCCCACGCGCGTGAAGGCGAACGCGGCCACCGCGACGAGCGGTAAGACGCCCAACAGCACCAGGACGGGCCGTTCAGTGACGCGCTCGACGAGAATCGCGTAGCGCCGGTTCATCCACGAGGCAAAGCGTGTTTCGCGGTGTTCCTCGGCGTCTTTTGGTTTGAGCCAACGGTCGCACAGAATCGGCACCGCGAGCCAAGTGACGAGAAAGGAAATGAAGAGGGCGCTCGCCATCGTGATCGACAGTGCCTTGAAGAAAGCACCGGTGACGCCCGAGAGGAACGCGAGCGGCACGAAGATGATCAACGTCGCCGCCGACGACCCGGCAAGCGGCCGTGTAAATTCGAGGGCCGCTGCCATCACGCGGCCATGAAAGGCGCGGGCGCCGCCCTCGCGCATGCGTCGCACGATATGTTCGATCATCACGATTGCGTCGTCGATCACGAGCCCGACCGCTGCGGCCATGCCGCCGAGCGTCATGATGTTGAAGCCCATGCCGAATACCTGGAGCAGCAGGATGGTTGCTGCCATGACAACCGGCACGAGTGCGACGGCGATTGCTGTGATCTTCCAGTTGCGCAGGAAGAAGAAAAGCGTCAACGCAGCCAGGACGACGCCGATCATGATCGCGTCGCGTACGCTGGTCGCCGAGGCGATCACGAGTTCGCTTTGATCGTACCAGTTGGACAGATGTATGCCTCGCGGCATCTGGTGCTGGAAGTCCGCGAGTCTCGCCCCAATCGCTTTGGCCATTGCCACGCTGTTCGCGCCAGGCTGTTGATAGACGTTGATGAGAACCGCGTCCTTGCCGTCGGCGGTCACGCGCATCCATTGGGGCACGACGCCGCTTCGCACGGTCGCGATGTCGCCGAGGCGAATCTGCGTGGCGCCGTTTGCCGACACGACGACGCTACGCAGTTCGTCGAGCTGTGTGATCGTGGCATCGGCAATGACGAGATACAGCTTGTAGTGGTCTTCAATGCGGCCGTTTGCCATTAGCACATTGCTTGCGCCAATCGCTTTCGACACGTCGGCAAGCGAGAGCTTGTACGAGGCGAGCCGGGCAGGATCGATCGCGACTTCGAGTTCGTCCTGCGCGCCGCCTGTCACGTCCACGCGCGCCACGCCCGCCACTGAAGAGAGCAGCGGGCGCATCTGGAACTGCGCCAGGTCGTGCAACGCCGAGAGCGACTGGTCTTTCGACGTCAGGCTATAAGCCAGCACCGGGAACACGGTGGGGTCCATTCGGCGCACCTGCATCGAGGTGCCCTGGGGCAGTGTGGCGAGAATTTCACTGATAGCCGACTGGGCCTGCAGCGTGGCTTGCGCCATGTCGGTGCCCCAGTTGAAGTTGAGAGAGATTTCCGCGGAGCCACGGCTGGTTTTCGACTGGACGTCGAGCACGTTGGGCACACGGCGTAGCGCTTCTTCAACCGGCATGGTCACGAGCGTGGCCATCTGCTCGGCGGGGCGGTCGCCTGCATCGAGAGAGACCACCGCGCGAGGAAATGCGACGTTCGGGAACAGCGAAATCGGCAACCGGAAGGCACTCATGGCGCCCGCAATCGCCAGCAGGGCGATTACAAAGAGCAACGAGCGCCGGTGCTTCTGCATCCATTGACCAAAATTCATTACGGTGCGCCTCCACCGGTTTGCACCGCCATGCCGTCTTCCAGCTCATAGTTGCCGCTGATCACGAGACTCCTGCCAAGGTCGAGTGGACCGTCCACGCCGTATCGGTCACCGCTTTCGACCTGGATCGCAACGGCGACGCGCCGTGCCTTGTTCTGCGCGTCGATCTGGAAGACGTACGTGCCTTTATCGTCCTTCAGCACGGCGGAGCGCGGCACGATCCAGTGCGTGCCATTTCGCGTAGCGATGTCGGCGCTCACGCGCGTGCCCGGAATGAACGCGCTCCGATCGAGCGGCACCTTCGCGCCGACGTCGACAAGCTGACTCTGCGGATCGATCGAGGCGCCCACCAGCACGACGCGGCCATCCACTGCGGTTCGGGCGAGCGAGGCTGAGAGCCCGTGCACCGTCACCACGTCACCGGCGTGAATCGCGGCAGCATCCGACGGTTCAACGCCGAGCATCACATTCGTGTGCATGTCCTTGCCGTCGCCGCCGGCGAGTTGCAGGAACGCCGCACCCGCCTGGACCTGGTCTCCTTGCGCGACCGAAGTCTGGAGCACTACGCCGTCGAACGGCGCTGTCACGATCTTGTTTCCGCTTGTGACGCCACTCTGGTTTTGCGCAGCGAGTGCCTGCTGCGCATCTTCTACAGACTTGCCGGCGGCCGCGAGTTGCGATCGCGTGGCGAGCCCCTTGTCGAACAATGACTGCGTGCGAGCAAGTTCGCCTTCTGCCAGCGTGACCGTGCTCTTTGCCTGACTCGCGGCGAGCACGGCCGCCGGATCGGCTTGCACGACGAAAAGCGGCGCGCCACGCGTCACGGTCTGTCCCGGCTGCACCCGCATCTGCACGATGCGGGCGGTGTAGGGCAGATTGATCGTGGTGACATTGGAGGCCGAAGCCGCGACGATGCCATAGGCGTGCACAGGTTGAGCGATAGCCGCGCGCTGCGGACCTATGGTCTTCACCGACACGGTCGTTTTGTTTGCCGAAGCATCCGATGCGGAAGCATCGGCAGTACTCGATGAGTGGCAGCCGGAGATCGTGGAGACGACGCCGGCCGCTGCGATCGCCAGCAACGCAATGTGCGCCCGGCGCGTCGGAGATGGACTATTTCGCATGGGTTTCAGTGAAGTTCTGAGCGGAGTAGAAGGCGTCGGGTATCGCGCTGCCAAGCAGTGCCTGCAGGGCAACGCGCTGCTCGGCAAGCGACTCGCGCAGTGTCGCGACGTCGATGCGTTTGGTGAATGCCGCGCTCTGTGCATCGGTATATGCGCCGAGCGTGAGGTTGTGCCCGGCGAACGCTTCAGCCGCGTGTCGCGCAGCGAGATCGACATCGGGCAGCGCGGCGTCGGTCTGCTTCAACTGGCGGGAGAGAATTGCGTCGTCCGCGCGCAACTGTGCGGCATCGGCATAGGCCGAATTCAGGCGCGTCTGGTATTCGTCGCGCAGCCGCTCCCGCGTGGCTTTTTCGATCGCCACATTGCCCTGGTTGCGGTTGAAGATCGGCAAACTCAGGTTGATCTGGAATCCGCTGGTGTAAATGTTCGATGTATCGCGCGCCCGCACGAAGCCCACGGACAGACTCGGAAACTGGCTGAGAATCGCCGCGCGATATTTCTGTTCCTGCGCTTCATAGCCAGCTTGCAACGCAATCAGATCGGGGCGGCGCTGCGCCAGTTTCGCGAGCGCGGCGTCGAGTGTGGCGTCGTCCAGTGGGGCTGTTTCCCCGATGTCGGTGAGTTGCAGTTGCACGTCGGGCGCAAGTCCGAGTAGCGCATTCAGATCGTGGTGCGTTTGTTGCGCGGCGCGTTCGGCGTCGCTGTACTGTTTGCGAGCGTCGCTATATGCGGTGAGCGCGGCGGTGAGTGTGTCATCGGTGAGGTTGCCGTCGCGATGCGCTTCGGCCATACGCTCGTAACGTATGCGCGACAGATCGCGCTGTTGTCGCAGGAGCGGCAGTGTGTCCTGCTGGAAGCGTGTTTTGATGAACAGTTGCCGCGCTTGAGCGACGATCTGCCATTCCTGCCACAGCAGGCCGAGATCGGTCTTGGCGACCGTGGCATCGGCGGATTGTTTGTTCGCGCTGCGAAGCACGATCGCCATCACGTCGATGCTCAGGCCGTAGTTGAACGCGCGAGTCGTGCCCACGGCGCCCGGATAGTCGCTCGACACACTCAACTGGGGGTCGGGCAGGAGGCCCGCCGAATAGGCTTGAGCGCGAGCAATACCGAGGTCGTCGCGAGCAAGCTTGAGGTCCGGATTGTTGGCTACCGCGAGCATGGCGACTTCATCGATATCGAGTCCGTCCGACGGATCGAAGCGATGCGCGGCCAGTTCAGGCAACGGCATGGTCGAAGGATCGATCTGGATGCGCGCAAGCGTACGGGCGGAGGTCGGCGTTGCCTGAAGTGCGAGCGGTTCGCGGTGGTACCACGTGCAGCCGCTTATCAGCAGTGCGCAGATTGCGATCAGCGTGTGGCGCCGCGAGCATGAGCGGCGGGTCGGTCGGTCTGCCAATATTCCTGGCGGTGTCGCCGTAAAAGAACTCATCGCTGCATTCGCCGCCGAAGCACTGGCCGCTGCCATTCTGCGTACGCTCAAAATCGGCTCCCAAAACAAAACCTGCGGCAGCCGCGAGCGGATGCCTGAAGAGCGGGCCATTCTCCGTAAGGCCGCTTAAGAAACCCTTAACGAGCTGTCTTGCGTCTAGTGGGAGCCTTCTGGCGCGTCTCTTTGGCGTGGTCTCTGCGCACCTGCGCCTTCGTTCGCGGCTTGATCGGCGGCTGATTCAATGACGCGGAACCGTCCCGACAGCTTTGAGTTCAGTGTTCGCGAGGGACGAGAAAGGCGCATAAGCGTCCGCTAAGGTTGCGTGCGTAATCTGAGTCTGTGCGTCGCAATATGTCCTAACGTTGCAGTCCACGACGGACACGTAAAGACACCGGCGTGCGCAATCCACCGCAGACTTACTCAAACGGAATCCACCATGAAAAACCTACTGTCGATCAGCATCGTTGTTATCGCCGCCGCCGTGCCGGTTGCAAGTTTTGCGCAGCAGCCCGCGAACGGCCCGCTGACCCGCGCGGACGTGCGTGCTCGAAGCGCTCAGGCGGCGCAAGACGATCGCATGCAGTCGAAGGTGCACTATCCGGCGACGGAGCAGTCGGCGAATCTGACCGGGTCTGCCGATACAGGCTACGGTAAGCAACCCGGGGGATCGTCGGAATCGCGGACGGTGCCCTCGCGGAATGCCGTCTCGTCCAGCGCGGCGAGCGGCGTTTTCGCTCATCATTGAGCGATGCGCCGCACTGTCGGATACCTTTGCGCCGCTCGCATCCGCGCTAAGCTTCGGCAATCGGCAGTGACGGACAAGTCAGGAGATGCACCACCATGCGAATGTTGTTAGTGGAAGACGATGAGATGATCGGCGAGCCGATCATGGAGACCATGCGGCGCGCGGGCTATGCGATTGACTGGGCCCACGATGGTCGTGAGGCCGAGCTCTCACTCGATCACGATGTCTATGATCTCGTGTTGCTCGATCTCGGGCTGCCGAAGGCGGACGGCATCGATGTTCTCAACCGCTATCGTCGGCGTGGCGGAAGTACCCCGGTGATTATCCTGACCGCGCGCGATGCAGTCGAAGACCGCATCGCGGGTCTCGATGCCGGCGCCGATGACTATCTCGTCAAGCCCTTCGATCTCGACGAACTGGCGGCGCGGGTGCGCGCGCTGCTGCGCCGTCGCACGGGACAAACCAGCCCGCTGTATACACACGGTGACCTGACGCTCGACCCCGTCGGCCACGAGGTGACGTTGCGTGGCGAGCCACTGTCACTGCTTCCACGGGAATTCAGCCTGTTACAGGCACTTATCGAAGAACCCAGGCGAGTCTTCACCCGTTCCGAACTCGAGGAGAAACTGTATGGCTGGGGCGAGGAGGTCGGCAGCAACACGATCGAAGTTCACGTGTCTTATTTGCGGCGCAAGCTGGGGGCTGAGCACATCGTGACCGTGCGCGGCGTCGGCTATCGGCTCAAGAGGTGCGAATGACGTCGATCCGCCGCTGGCTGCTCGGGTGGTTGATCGCAGGGCTCGGTGCCGCGGTATTGACTGCAGGTTACGGCATTTTTCATACCGCGCGATCAGAGGCGAGCGAACTGTTCGACTACGAACTACGCACGGTCGCCCTTTCTTTACGGTCCACCCTTACCGACGGCAAGTCGTTAGAGCATCGCGGCCCCGACTTTGGGGGTCTCGCAGAAGACCGGCTTTTCATCGAAATCTGGGGCAACACCGAGACGCCGGTTTACGCGTCGCTGGGCGGTGTCGATCTTCCCCGGTTTCCCGCTGGCATTCGCACAATCGAACACCAGGAGGTTCACTGGCGTGTATTCGGCTCACAGCAGGGCGATCGTTTCGTGCAGGTTGCGCAACCCGTATCGGTACGCAACGATCTCGCGTTGCGTCTCGCGCTACGTACGTTGTGGCCATTGGGGGTATTCTTTCCGGCGATTATCCTGATCGTGCTCCTCGTCGTGAGCCGGGCTCTGTCACCGCTTGAACGAATCTCTCACGCGCTCGCGGCGCGCTCATTGAATTCACTTGCTCCGTTGGGTCTGGACAGGCGTAGTCCGGTCGAACTGGAGCCGCTCGTCAATGCGTTGAATGATCTGCTGAACCGGCTCGACATTGCATCACGTGCACAACGCACCTTCGTTGCAGATGCCGCGCATGAACTTCGTTCGCCGTTGGCCGCGCTGAAGCTTCAGATCCAGGCGACCGAGCGCGATGGCTCGCTGACTAGTCCAGGGACGTTCGAGCGCATCAAGGGACGACTCGACAGGATGATTCACCTCGTGCACCAGTTGCTGATTCTTGCACGCGAAGATGCGCCCCGCGCTGATCAGTTTGAAGTCGTCAGTTTACGGGGACTCGCCGAGCGTGCCGTAGCGGACGCTTCGTTTCTTGCCGAAGCGAGGAAGATCGACTTGGGCCTCGACTTCGCCGCCCCTTTGATGGCTGACGATCCCTATAACATCTGCGCAGAAGTCGCCGGTATTGAAGTTCTGTTGAATAACGTGATCGACAACGCTATCCGGTACACGCCGGAACACGGGAAGGTCGACGTAATACTTTCGCGCAACGGATCCGAGGTCAGCGTTACGGTTGTCGATAGCGGTCCCGGAATTTGCGAGCACGAACTGGACCGGGTTTGCGACCGCTTCTATCGCAGCGCGGGGACGAAGGAGCAAGGCAGTGGTCTGGGACTGGCAATTGCGTCGCGCATTGCCGTTCGGCATAACGCCACGCTCTGCCTGAAGAACAACAACCGCCGGCCGGGGCTTAGCGTGGCTTTGACAGGGCTGCGCAGCGCCTGAAGAAGTTAATCGGCATCGACGGAGTATTATGGCGCCGCTCCGCGTGCGCACTGCTGTGCCATGTGTATGTTGAAGGCTCGCGCCGATGTCCGCAGCGGCGCGCAAAGCTGCCGTTGCTGCAGCCCTCGTCCGATAGACCGCAACGGGTCGGGTCCGGAAGTTCCAGCCTAGGTCGCATGGGGACGCGCGGCGGCAGGGCCTGGATTGGACCCACCAACATCGACGGAAGGGTGGTTCGCGTTGGTTGCCATCATCGGCGGTGGCGTGCTTATTTGTATGGTTGCCGTTCGCTGGACGCATCTTCCGATTACTCAGCAAAAGGGCACTGTCAGGTTGCTGGAGACGAGGGGCTAAAACGAGGTGAAGAACAGGACGAAATCGCTTTATCACGGCCACCGCTTCCCTGTTGTCGTCATTAGCTGCGCCGTTCGCTGGTACTTCCGGTTCAGCTCGAGCCTGCGCGACATCGAGGAGTTATTGCTCGAGCGTGGCATCGTCGTGACGTACGAAACGATCCGTTGGTGGTGCGAATGGAATGAACGGCCCCCGCCAACGGTAATGATATGCAGGATGTAGGTCCTCGCTCACGGGCCGACGGCATCGAGTTGCCAAGGCTGGAAGATCATGAGGATCTTACCAGGCAAACCGGAGGGGCCATCATGAAACATACGATCGTAGGTGTGGATATCGCGAAGAATGTGATGCAGATTCACTGGGTCGACGCGGACAGCGGCGAGATCGTGAACAAACCCATCAAGAGAGCGGCATTTCTCGAGTACTTTGCGAATCGCCCTCCCTGTCTGATCGACATGGAGTCCTGTGGTGGCTCCCAGCATTGGGCCAGGCGGTTGATCGAAATGGGTCATCAGGTGAAGCTGATGCCAGCGAAATTCGTCAAGGCGTTCGTTACCGGAAACAAGAACGATGCCGCGGACGCAAGGGCGATCTGGATGGCCACACCGATGCCAAGCAAGGAAGTGGCCGTGAAGACCGAAGCACAGCAGGCCGTTCTGGCGTTGCACCGGATGCGGCAACAGCTGGTGAAGTTTCGCACGATGCAGATCAACAGCCTGCGTGGCCTGCTGACTGAATACGGTGAGGTAATGGGCACAGGTCGTGCCGCGCTGGACCGGGCTATCGCGGGGGTGCTGGAGAGGTTATCCGGACGTCTGCCGGCGATACTGATTGATACGCTTCGCGAACAGTGGAATGGCCTGGAGGCACTGGACCGGCAGATTGCACAGATCGAGCGCCGTTTGCACGCATGGATGAAACAGGATGAGGCAAGCAAGGCGATAGCAGCAATACCAGGCGTAGGTCTTCTGTGTGCGACAGCTGGCAGTGACGATGGGACATGTGAAGTCATTCAGGTCTGGGCGCGAGTTCGCCGCGTGGCTCGGTCTGGTACCCGGGCAAACCGGTTCCGGCGGCAAGGTGGAGCTGTTGGGAATAAGCAAACGCGGCGATAGATATTTGAGGACGCTGCTCATTCACGGCGCCCGCAGCGTGATATTCCACGCGAAAGACGTCGGCGCGTGGCTCGAACAGTTGAAAAAGCGTCGACCTCTAAACGTGGTAGTCGTGGCGCTCGCTAACAAGATGGCCCGAACGATCTGGGCAATACTGGCACATCAAAGACCGTATCAGAAAGGGTACGAGAGCGTGCGATCAACACCAGCCAGGTAATGTTCCAAGCCAGACAGCATCACGATATGGAAAGTAACCTCACGGTTGCGTTGGCATTCGAGTGTGATGACGAGACAGGTCCGACCGGGACTCACCAAGCCTGAGAATTTGTCAGAGACTATGATCTCGCGGTGCGAATGAGGCATGAGTCAGCGGATTTCATAGGGGCCCGCAGCGAAGCAGACTGCAAGAAAGGCCGGATGTAGAGCTGCAACCCACCCTGTTCATCAAAACACACGAACATCTGGCGCAAAGGGGGCCGTTCATGTAGACAAATTCGGGGCTGGATTCGCCCAGTGCACCAAAGCGGCGTGGCCCCGGCCGGGCAGCATATGGCATCTGGACGAGATGTTTGTGACGCTGCGCGGCGAGCCGCATCTGTTGTGGCGAGCGGTCGACGAGGACGGTGCTGAGCTCGATGTGCTTGTGCAGAAGCGGCGCGATAAGGCCGGGGCAAAGCGCTTCTTCCGGCGGGTGCTGCGTTCAAACCCCGTGCCGCGCGAGATCGTGACCGACCGGTTGCGCAGCTATCTATAAGGAGCTCCTGTTTCTTGCAAGCTGGGTTTAATAGGTCATACGTCGAATCCTGTGTTGTCAGCGCGTGCACGGAAGCATGAGGGCAGACGAGGCAGACTGCAAACCTATAAACGGCCTGTTTGGGCGCTGTGATTGCTGCGCCCCGGCCCGGATAGTAACCGCACAGCGGGACTCCATTCCGGCGACGGCGAATACAAGAACTGTAGCGCCTGATAGCTGCCCGAGTTCGCCCGCTGTCGGTCTGACCTGTCGCTATCCCTGCGTGATGCGTGCTGCGCCTGGAAGTCAATTCATGGTGGCATTGCACTTTCTGTTCTGTAGTTCATGCGTGCGCCGCCGCCATTGCATTGCGGGCGGGCGCATGGGATGGATCGAAGCGTTGGTCCCTGGCCAATACGGCCCCGAGGATGCGGGCGTGCTTGTTGGCAACCGCGACCAGCGTCTTGTAGTAGCCAATACGCGCATGCAGCTGGACGATCCAGCGCGAGAGCCGGTCATCGCGTCGGTGCGCTGTGAGAATGGCCGATCGCGCGCCCTGGAACAGGAGCGTGCGCAGGTAGTCGCTGCCCTGTTTGGTGATCCGGCCGAGCCGCTGTTTGCCGCCGCTGCTGTTCTGTTTGGGAACGAGGCCGATCCAGGCGGCCATCTGCCGGCCGTTTCTGAACTGACGGGCGTTGACCACGGTCGCTACGACGGCAGATGCGGTGATTCGGCTCACGCCACATACGGCCATACAGCGCTGCGTCTGTGGATCGTGACTGGCGTGTTCGGTGATCTGCCGGTCTATCCAGCCGATTTGCTCATCCAGCGCCTGCCATTGGGCCCAGCCATGCATCAGCGCCTGGCGGGCCGGACCGGCGAGTTCGTTATTGGTGTCCTCAACACGGTCAACGAAATGGCTTCGGAACCGACCGATGCCTTGCGGCAGGAAGACGCCGAACTCGGCTAGCAGGCCTCGCAAGCGATTCACGAGCGCCGTGCGTTCCTCCACAAAACCGGTGCGCATGCGGTGAAGGATCAGCACGCTTTGCTGCGCGGCTGACTTGACCGGCACGAAACGCATGTGTGGGCGGCTGGCTGCCTCGCAGATCGCTTCAGCATCGAGGGCGTCATTGTTGACGCCAGCGCCACCTTTGCGGTAAGGCGCCGCGAATTGCGGGGGAATCAGCCGCACGTCGTGCCCGAGACCGCGGAGCTTGCGGGCCCAATAGTGCGCAGCGCTGCACGCCTCCATCGCCACCAGACAGGGGGCAAGGTTGGCAAACCAGCTCAATGAAGTGCTCACGTGCAATGGCCTTACGTACCATAACATGTTCACCAGCATCGACCGCGTGGATTTGCATGACATTCCTGGCAAGATCAACACCAACACCGGTAATTGCGTTCATGACTTTCCCCTTCCACAAATGTGCAATGGCTATCATGATGGCACCGGGAGGAGCAGGTGCCAGGGGATGGGAGCTCCTTACCAATTCCGGCGGCGAAGGCTGACACTCCTGAGCTCGCTCATGTGACGCCCTTTTCGTCAAGGCGGCTGCACGCGTGAACAACCGCGCCGAGAACAGCCACCAGCCGACCGGCAGGCGCGAACGCCAAATGTGCGGCTTTCGCGATGCTCGTCGCACGCAAGCGTTTCTGTCACGCTTTGGCCAGATCGGGCAGCACTTCGCGCTGCCCAGACATCAGATGAACGCGGCACCTCATCGCGCCATACTCAAAGAACGCCTCGACACATGCCATGATTGGACTGGCTCTTCCGCAATCGAGACCGTTATCTGATAAGGATAACTATAATTTTCCACACGATTAGCCTGCAGCAGCCAGCTTGACAACGCCTCCGCGGCAACTGATGGCATGGCTGGGCGAGACACCATCTGAACACTCTTCGGGTGACCGGCGTCGTCAGGGCAGCATCACGAAAAATGGAAACAGCTATGCAAGAAAACTGCTCGTCGAGGCAGCCTGGAGCTACCGCTACCCCGCACGCGTGAGTCCTGACATCCAGCGCCGGCACGAAGGCATCCCCAAGCGCATCATCGACCGCGCATGGGACGCACAGGTTCGACTGTGCCGCCGATATCGCAAGCTGACCGCACGCGGCAAGAATGTGAATATCGCTGTCGTTGCCGTCGCTCGCGAGCTAGCGGGGTTCATCTGGGACGTCAGCCGGCTGGCAATGTCGCTTGCCATGCCGCGAGACGTACAGGCAGCGTAGCGTCGCGCTTCGCCCACCGACAAAGAGTCAGATGGAGGAGTTTCCTGAAGGCGGCGTAGCCCGGCTCCCGAGTAACCCGCGGTTGGACTATGCAACGGACATCATTCAATTTGCGGCTTTAGATAGCGGCAGGCTCGAGGGGCGGACCTCTGTAATGCGGTACCCAACCCGCGAATATCAGATCCTATGAAGCGAGGGCCTCGACAGACTGACGCCTAAAATCAGCGTGGCGAGGTTTGCTCTCAGGAGAACATCATGCGTACCGATCAGGCATATACAGGTAATGGTGACGTACCAGTGCTGGCAGTGTCGCTGGAACTGGCGGCGGCCAAATGGAAAGTTGCGCTTCACGATGGCCGGCGCGAGAAGCCGGCCGTGCACACGGTCCCGCAGCCTCAAGCTGCAGCGCGTCTGCAGGCGACGCTGGACCTGATCGAGATACACAAGGAGAAGTGGTCATTGCCCGATGACGTACGGATCGTCGTGAGCTGTGAAGCCGGGCAGGACGCGTTCTGGATCTGTCGCGCGTTGCGGCGCCGACACATTGAATGCCACGTCGTCGATCCGGCCAGCATTCCGGTCGAACGTCATCAGCGGCGCGAAGACCGACCGCCTCGACGTCATGAAGCTTGTCATCAACCTGCGCGCGCGGCTGCGCGGCGAGCGCGACCGCATGCACGTAGTCCACATGCCGTCACAGGAGGACGAGGCTACACGTCACCTGATGCGCGAGCGTGGACAATTGCAGAAGGAAATCCCTGCAGCACCGCGACCGGATGCGCAAGCTGCTGACCACGGTCGGCTGCTGGGACGCGGTCGATCACCGGACCTTCGCCGTCCGGCTCGAGCGCGGGGAAGTGCACTGCCATGACGGTGCGACATTGCCGCGCGAGTTGCATGAGCGGTTACTGCGCGAGTGCGAACGGCTGGCACTCGTTAAGCACCAGCTTGCGGTGCTGGAGAAGACGCGACAGACAAACGTACCAGCGCCCGCGCGCCAGCGTTCCGATGCGCTGGCGCGCCTCCAGGGAATTGGCGAAGTAGGCGCGTCACGCCTTGCCCGCGAGCTGTTCTGGCGGGACTTCCATAACCGTCGGGAAGTCGGTGCATGCGTCGGACTGGTACCCCAACCCTTCGACAGTGGCGAGAGTCAGGTCGACCAGGGGATCAGCAAACAGGGAAACCGGCGGGTACGCGCGCTTCTGGTCGAGATCGCATGGACCTGGCTGCGCTACCAGCCTGGCAGCGCATTAACGAGATGGTTTGACCAGCGCACACAGGGCACCGGACCGAACCGACGCGCGCGACGTATTGCCATCGTCGCGGTAGCGCGACGGCTTGCCATTCCGTTGTGGCGCTATCTGAAAGACGGGGTCATTCCCGAAGGCGCGCACCTAAAGTCAGCTTGAGCCCTGGTTTCGCAGGAAGGAGTCTGGCAGTTGCATAGCAAACGAGTTCGAAGTGAACATGCCCGTGATCACGCTGGGTTGCAAACGCAACCGAATAGCTCTCAGATGGGGCATGTTCCCGGAGGCGATTCCGGCGTAACGCGCATTGCAGGATAAGGCTGGCAACGCGCCAGCGAATAGAAGGTGGTGAGATGCTGGTTCCTCTCACGAGCGCGACACGACGTCGGCTTAGGATCGACCGGAGAGATGTATGAAGAGCGTCCTTGACAACATCCTGCTCATAGAAGTGCGATCCACCGTCGAGACTTACTGCTACGCCGCCCTCACGAATTCATGCGTCGATGCAACAACCTGAAAACCCAATCTGGCGATTGACACGCCAAGTCATATCAATACCACCGAACGGCGCAGCTGATGACGACGGCAGGGAAGCGGTGACCATGATAAAGCGATTTCCTTTTCTTCATCACTTCGTTCTACCGCCGCCTCCCCACCAACCTGACAGTGCCATTCGGGGCTCGGACAAAGGGAGCTCGTTGACCTGACCGGCATTGTCGGCACTCCGTGTAAAGTTGGGATTAGTTGCGCCCATGCGCTATTACACCATTTCAAGGCCGCGGTGCGGCGGCGGCGGCAATTTGACGGCGATTTCATCGCCCGGCTTGACCGGTCCGGCTGCGGTCACAATACCCATCACGCCCGCCTTTCGCAAAAGTCTTCCTTCAGACGTGCGGCCAAGAACGGCTGACATCAGCCCAGCCTGGAAATGATCGATCTGCGCGCACGGGTTTCTCAGGCCACTAAGTTTGACGATCGAACGTTCGCCGATATGCAATTCTGTGCCCACGGGCAACGATAGAAGATCCAGCCCGCCTGTCGTGACGTTCTCGCCGAGATTGCCGGGGAGAACTCTGAACCCCTTCTCCAACAGCTGATCGAACAGTTCACCATGAACGAGGTGCACCTGGCGCAGGTTGGGTTGCGAGGGATCTCGAGCGACACGAGACCGGTGTTTGACCGTGGCACCACAGTGAGCATCGCCTTCGACGCCCAAACCTTCCAGCAACATGATTTGACCAACGGATCGCTTGGAAAAGGTATGTGAGGCATTTAGGTGAACCGCAATGACTTTTCCGTCCACTACAGGTGACCTCCAATGATTGGCATGGCTCAGTTGAACGCCCGCAGCGAGGCTTCGATCTGCGCTTGTGATGGCAACCTGCCGATCAGCACCAATTGCGAGCGCCGCTCGCCGTCGGGCCATCCGGACAGATGCACCGGTTCATGAATCAAATGCTGGACGCCATGAATGACCAGCGGCAATTCGGAGCCGCCAACGTTCAGAATTCCTTTGACGCGCAGGATATCGGCGCCCCGGCTGTGCATCAGCATCGACAGCCATATACCGAAAGCGACCCAGTCGATCGGCTCGTCAAATGTCAATGAATATGTCGAGATCTCACCGCGGTGTGGACCTTCCGGCTGTCGTCCAAACGCCCGGTATTTCGCCGATGCGGTGTTCGATGCGCCGTTGGCAATACCCGCCAGCGCGAACCAGCGCCGCACCTCGTTGATGCGCGCGGCAGGCTGATCGAGATCCTCACTCAGCAGGACCTGCGCATCGCCGGCATCGTCGCGCGACACGGCCAGCCATGCAGACCCATTGATCTGCCGCAGCGCACTCTGTACGGTCTCAAGGTATGCGGCACCGACCAGATCCGCCTTCGTAATCACCAGCCGGTCAGCGATCGCCGCCTGCTTGCGCGACTCGGCCTGCTGTGCGAATTGATCGAGCGCATGAACCGCGTCGACTGTCGTCACTACATTGCCGAGCCGGAAGTGGTGCCGCAGCACCGGGTCGCCGGCGACCGTATTGAGCACCGGCACGGGGTCGGCCAAGCCAGTGGATTCGATGATGACGCGATCGAAGGCCGGCACTTGTTGGCGTTCGCGCCGGCCATGAAGATCGAGCAGGGCCTGTCGCAAATCGGCGCGCACGCTGCAGCATATGCAGCCGTTCTGCAGCACGACGGTCTCGTGATCGAGCCGTTCCAGCAGCCGATGATCGAGGCCGATTTCGCCAAGTTCGTTGATCAGCACTGCGCAATGCGCGAATGCAGGTTCCCCAAGCAGGCGCTTTAACAGCGTTGTCTTGCCGCTGCCGAGAAAGCCCGTCAGCAGATTAATGGGAATCCGTTGCACGGGGTTGAGCGGTTCGTTCACGATGCCTGCCGCAAACGATCAAGCAGATCCGCGGCCAGCGGATCGACACTGCGACCGCTCAGGCGCTCGACCGCCGGCCACAACTGTGCGAGGTTTTCGACGATTTCCGTCTTGCCGGTGAATGTGCTGATCAAATAGGCGTGGCTTTGCCAATCGCTGACGGTACAGGCAAACGCTCGAAGCACCCGGTTCAGGCAGGCGACCCGCAACTGCCGCTCGCGGCGTCGCACCTGTGCATGCTCATCTTCTGCCGCCGGGCTACCGGCATCGGTCCAATGTGCTCTGCCGCCGAGCACTCCGCATAACCCACACATCACACGCCTCGCCCGATATCCGCTCAGCTGCGCGGGAAACGCCGCGCGTAATCGCTGGCCATCTCTTCCATGGGCACGAATTTGACGCCCGCATGCCCGGACATGTATTCGAACAGGCGCTCGAGCATCAGCAATACCTGCGGCCGGCCAGACACGTCCGGATGGATAGTGATCGGGAAGACGGCGTAATCATATTCCCGATAAACCCAGTCGAACTGGTCGCGCCACATCTGCTCTATATCCCGCGGATTGACGAAGCCGTGGCTGTTCGGCGCCTTCTTGATGAACATCATCGGCGGCAGGTCGTCCAGGTACCAGTTGGCCGGAATCTCGATCAGATCGGTTTCCCGACCGCGTACCAGCGGCTTCATCCAGTCGCGCGCATCTTTCCTGTAGTCGATCCTGGTCCAGGAGTCGCCAACGCGTACCCGATATGGCTGGAAATCGCGATGCATCAGGCTGTGGTCGTAGAGGATGCCACGCTCGATCAGCAGTTCGTTGGTCACATTGCTGAACTCCCACCACGGGGCGACATAACCGGTCGGCTTGCGGCCGGCAAGCCGGGTGATGAGCTCGATGCTTTTGTCGAGAACGTCGGCTTCCTGCTGGCGCGTCATCGCGATCGGGTTCTCGTGCGAATAGCCATGCACGCCGATTTCATGACCCGCGTTCGCCACCGCCTGCATCTCTTCCGGGAAGGTTTCGATCGAGTGGCCCGGTATGAACCAGGTGGTCTTGATCTGCATACGCTCGAACAGCTTCAAGAGCCGCGGCGAGCCCACCTCGCCGGCGAACAGACCGCGCGAGATGTCATCAGGAGAGTCCTCGCCGCCGTAGGAGCCGAGCCAGCCGGCTACCGCATCCACATCCACACCGAAACCGCACAAAATCTGTTTAGCCATGCACGTGCCTCACAAAGTGAAGTGAACTGATGGTCGCATTGCGCTCGGACGTCGTTGCGCCATCAGGAGCACAAGTCCCATTTGGGAGCGCCTTTATGGAAAATCGTCCGCGATGATCGGCGCGAGCGCGATACCGGCGCACAGCAGTCGCGCTTCGTGCCCGGCCGGCGCACTGAGCAACAAGCTGGTCGGCATCTGCGCCGCGCCCAAGCCGTTCGGCAACGCGAGCCCGCAGGTATTCAGCATATTGCCTGGCAACGTATTGCAGATCGTCTTCAGGTTCACACGGGCGAACACGTCGGGATCAGCCTCAACCGACGCAATCGGCGGCGCGACGTGCGGTACTGTCGGCATCACGAGTAGCGCGTCGCCGAGCGTAGCCCATAGCGAACGCTGCAAGGCGACACGGCCCCCCTGCAATGCATTGAAGTCCTCTGCCAACATCGTCTTGCCGCCCATCATCCGCCTATAGACGGTGACATCGATTTGCGCATGGCGCGGGCTCTCGAGCAGTTCGCGATGCCATTGATAACCCTCGGCTGCGGCAATATTGCCGTGACGCGCAATCAACTCGCGCACCTGTGTGAGCTCAGGGACAGGCTGCCATCGCACCCGCACGCCGGCCGCCGCCGCTCGCTCGAGCGAAGCGATGAAGTTCCGCCGCACTTCCGGCTCGACCTCGTCGAGTATCGCATTTTCCGGGGCGACCAACGTCAGCGATGTCAACGCCGTCGCGTCAGGTCCGAGCGACGGGGCCTTAAGGCCGCGCAAGGCAAGATCGAGCAAATAGCAATCGGCGACGTCGTGCGCGAATACGCCGATCGTGTCGAGCGTGCGCGACAACGGGAATACGCCGCGCGTGTCTATCCATCGCTCGGAGGTCTTGAGGCCGACCACGCCATTGAATGCCGCGGGGGTGCGGACGGAGCCGCCCGTATCGGTGCCTATTGCAACCGGCACGAGTCCCGCAGCGACGGCCACGGCGGAGCCCGAGGACGAGCCTCCGGGCACGCGCGGCACGTCGCTTGCGCGCGGATTCAACGGTGTGCCGAAATGCGGATTGACTCCAAGCGCAGAGTAGGCGAATTCAGACAGGTTGGTTTTGCCGAGCGTCACCATACCCGCGGCCGCGAGATTGCGCACGATCGGCGCGTCATGCGGCGCTGGGGGCGCGTCCCGATAGATGGCCGAACCCGCGGTCGTGGCGAGACCTTCAATATCGATCAGGTCTTTCCATGCGACGGGCACGCCATCGAGCGGGCCAAGAGGCTGACCAGCCCGATAGCGAGCCGCGCTTTTCGCCGCTTCATGGCGCGCCCGTTCGAAGCAGGTCGACGTAAAGACTCCGGGGTTTGCCCCCGTCTCGATACGCTCGACGAAGTAATCGGTGAGCTCTCGCGCATCGAGTTTGCGATCATGCAGCAGGCGGCCGAGCTCGGCCGCTGTAAGCGCTGCAAACGGGGAAGAGGAAGTAGTCGTCATTATTTCAATGCCGCGGCGATGGCCTTGCCGACGTCGGTGGTATTGGCAGTGCCGCCGAGATCCGACGGGCGCGGTCCCTCGACCAGTACCGTTTCGATTGCATGGATGATCGCATCGTGGGCTTCGCGATAGACACCGCTTCCGTTGCCGAGGAAATCGAGCATCATCGCACCGGACCAGATCATCGCGATCGGATTGGCGATATTTTTGCCGTAGATGTCGGGCGCCGAGCCATGGACTGGCTCGAACAGCGACGGAAAACGGCGATTGGGGTTCAGGTTCGCCGACGGCGCGATGCCAATGGTGCCGGCGCAGGCAGGGCCCAGGTCCGAGAGGATATCGCCGAAGAGATTCGAGGCGACGACGACATCGAAGCGCTCCGGACTCAGTACGAACCGCGCGGACAGGATATCGATGTGATATTTGTCCCAGCGCACATCCGGATAGCGCTTCGCCATCGCCTCGACGCGTTCGTCCCAATACGGCATCGTGATCGAGATACCATTTGACTTGGTTGCCGAGGTGAGATGCTTCTTCGGCCGACTCTGAGCGAGATCGAAAGCGAAATCAAGTATCCGGTCGACGCCCTGGCGCGTGAAGACGGTTTCCTGAACCACGAACTCGCGGTCAGTCCCTTCGAACATGCGGCCGCCGACCGACGAATATTCCCCTTCGGTGTTTTCACGCACCACATAGAAGTCGATGTCACCCGGCTTGCGCCCGGCCAGAGGACTCGGCACGCCGGGCATCAGGCGCACTGGACGCAAGTTCACGTATTGCGAAAAATCGCGCCGAAAGCGCAGCAGCGAGCCCCACAGCGAGATATGGTCGGGCACGGTCTCGGGCCAGCCGACCGCGCCAAAGAAGATTGCCTCGAACTGCATCAACTGGTCAAACCAGTCAGGCGGCATCATTTCGCCGTGCCGCGTGTAGTAATCGCAGTTGGCCCAATCCATTGTGCTGAATTCGAGCTTGATGTTGAACCGACGTGCCGCCGCTTGGACTACGCGCATGCCCTCCGGCATCACTTCCTTGCCGATGCCGTCACCGGCGATAACCGCAATCCTGTGTGTTTTCATTGACTCTTCTCATCTTGCAATGGGCTTACCGGAACCGACCAAGCCTGACTGAGGCGAATCATAGCGCGCACGCTTCGCGATATAGTAATCGCTTACGTGATCCAATCGACTACAGAAAGTGAACAATCTCCCCTCGATGGAAGACCTTCGCCTGTTTTGCCTCGTCGTGCATAAACAGAGTTTCGCCGCCTCCGCACTCGAAATGGGCGTGTCCAAAGCCTTGATCAGCAAACGCATCGCTGTGCTCGAGAGCCTGCTCCAGGCGCGACTACTGCATCGCACCACGCGGAAGGTATCGGCTACCGAGAGCGGTCATATCGTCTACCAGTGGGCACAGCGCATCCTGGAGGATGCCGAACAGATGGCCGAGGCGATTTCGTCCTCGAAGATTGCGCCTCGCGGATTGCTGCGCGTCTGTACCAGCTCAGGTTTCGGCCGGAATCATGTGTCACGCGCGGTGTCGGCGATGGCGCAGCGTTACCCGGAACTCGAATTTCAGTTGGAGCTGCTCGACCGGCCCGTCGATCTGGTGCGTGAGGGATTCGACCTGGACATCCGGATCGGTGTCGTGCGTGAGGAGACCCTTATTACGAAGCTGATCGCCCGCAACGCACGTGTACTATGCGCCTCGTCGACCTATCTGGAGCGTTGGGGGACTCCGTCACGCCTCGCCGACCTGGCGCATCATAGATGCATCGTCATCCGCGAGCGCGATCAGGAGTTCGGCCGCTGGAAGCTGGAGGCGACCGACGGTCAAGAAACGGTTCGCATCCGCGGACCGCTTTCCGCAAATAACGGCGAGATCGCGCATCGCTGGGCAATCGACGGACACGGCATCATCCTGCGCTCGATGTGGGACGTCGGGCCGAGTCTGAAGCGCGGCGAGCTCAAACGGGTGCTGCCCCAGTATCAGCAGGACGCGAATGTATGGGCTGTTTATCCATCCCGGCTGTCGACATCGGCGAAGGTTCGCGTATGCGTGCAGTTCCTCGAGGAATGGCTGGCCGCGAACGTTTGAAACCCCGTCCCTCGCGGTCGCAGGCGCGCGCCATTGCATATCAGTTCAAAATCAGGGCGCCAATGTTTATCGTTCACGTTTTGTGTCTTATCTTTTCACGAATCGACCGATTAGCTAACGGCCTGTCGACACTACAATGCGCCGAGCCTGGCAATTAACCTGTTGAAGGAACGCTGATGGGAAACGCAACGAAACAGTTGAAGAGTCTTAAGGACTTGAAAAAAGTCGGCTTTATCACGCCGTCGTCGAACACGGCACTGGAGCCGATGACGATGGCAATGACCGACCAGATCAGCTCGCGCATCTCCACCCATTTCAGTCGGGTTCCGGTAAAGACACTGACGCTCGACAGCAAGGACGTCAACCAGTTTCAGACGCAGAAAATGGTGGATGCGGCGGCGCTCCTGAGCGACGGTCGTATGGACGCCATTCTGTGGAACGGCACCTCTGGCAGTTGGACTGGCAAGGGGTTCGAAGCCGACATCAGCTTGTGCGAGGAAATCAGTGAAGTCACCGGAGTGCCGGCTTCGACCTCTTCGCTGGCTCAACTCGACGTGCTCAAGCACTACGGCATCAAGCGCTTCGCGCTGGCGGTGCCGTACGTCGAGGAACCGACTCGCAAGATCATCGAGACTTACGGTAACCAGGGATTCACCGTGGTCAACGCTGCCAGGCTCGATCAAACCGAAAACGTCGTGATCGGCAATACGCCGTTTGAGCGAATCAGGCAGTTGCTGCGCGATGCAGATTCGCCCGACGCCGAATGCCTCGTCGTCGCGTGTACCAATCTGCCGGCGACCGCCGTGGTCGACGAGATGGAGGCGGAACTCGGCAAGCCGATTTTCGACAGTATCGCAGTGACGTTGTGGAAAGCGCTGAAGATGACGTCAATAGACGTACCGCTGCATGGCTTTGGCAAATTGCTCAGGGCCAAGCCGGTGCTTGGGGAACTCGAGCGTGTCATGTCCGCCCTTCGTGAAGTGACTGGCGGCAGCCGCACCACATTGCGCATCGACATTCCCGAGCACAACTGCAATGTCGACAGGGTCTGCGCTGAATCGGTCGCGCCGGGCATCCCAGAGCTGAAACTGAATACCTCGTTGAATCAGCGCAGCCTGGCGACCGTGCAGTGGCTCATCGCGACCCGCAAGCCGTTGGTCCAGGACGACTGTGCGAACGCGGAGGTCAAACCGCCGAAGGCGCTGATGGAAGTCTATGGTGTCAAGGCACAGATGCTGGTTGGCCTCGAGGCGGCCGATGGCGAAGTGATCGGATGGATCTCGGTCCATTACGTGCCGGGCACGCGCAAGTGGACCGACGCTGAAGTCGCCGCGCTGCAAAGCGCAGCCGATCAGGTCCGTTCCATCTTGCAGCGAAGCAACTGGGCGTCTTTCAAATAAGTAGTCCCTGCTACATTCGGCCGTTCACGCAGCAATCGTGTGCGGCCGGTCCGACGATTCCGTAGGATTGCAAACGATATTCAGTTGAGGAAGGAGTGGGAGACCATGAGCATACCTGTCGAGAATGCCGCCGTTCAGGTCAAGACGTCGGTAAGGTGGAAAATCTTTTTCGTATTGCTGGGGCTGGTAGCGATCAACTATATCGATCGAGCATCGCTATCGGTCGCGATGCCGTTGATCTCGAAGGATTTCAACATAAATCCGGCGTTGCAGGGCCTGATTTTCAGCTCGTTCTTCTGGACCTATGCGTTGATGCAGGTGCCGGGCGGCATGCTCGCCGACCGTTTCAAGCCGCGCATCGTGATCACGGCCGCTGCAGTCTTCTGGGGCGGATTTCAGGCAATTGCAGGCATGGCCACCAACGCCACCACGTTGCTGCTGACCCGGTTCGGACTGGGTGCGGCTGAGGCTCCGATCTACCCGTCCGGCGGCAAGCTCAACGGGATCTGGCTGACGCAGAACGAACGCGGCCGCGGCGCAACACTGCTGGACGGCGGCGCCCCGCTGGGCGCGGCCATCGGCGCGATATTAATCACCTCGTTGATTACCATGCTGGGATCCTGGCGCCTGGCGTTCATCGTGGCCGGCGTCGGCACGGTGCTCGCCGGGCTCTACGCGTGGCACTTCATTCGCAACAGCCCGCGCGAGCATCGCGGCGTTAATGAAGCGGAGGCCGCCTATATCGAGCAGGCTCGGGCGATCGAAGACGAGGGCGAGCCTGCTCAGCTAAGCGGCAAGAGGCTCGACCTGTTCAAGTACCGTACTGTATGGCTCATGTTCTTCGGCTATATGTTTTCGAACGTCGTGTTCTACGGCTTGTTGACCTGGATGCCGAACTACCTGAGCAAGGTACATGGCTTCAATATCCAGCAGATGGGAGGCGCCAGCTTCATCATTTTCCTGTCGGGATTCGTCGGCGAACTGGTCGGCGGCTTTCTATGCGATAAATGGAAAAGCGCAGGCGGCTCGCCGAACAAGGTCATGCGCACCATGCTCGCTTTCGCTTCGATCGTAGTTACCGTCGCGGTGTTTTCGGTTGCTTACGCGAGCGGTCCCACTCTGACGGTCGTACTGTTGTCGGTAACATTGTTTTTTCAGCGCTGGACCGGGCTCTACTGGAGCATCCCGTCGCTCGTCGGGACGCGCAACAGGGTGGGCCTGCTCGGGGGCCTCATGAACCTCGGCGGCAATATCGGCGGGGTACTCGTACCGCTCGCGGTCGGCTTGATCGTGCAGTTGACCGGCTCCTACTTCCTCGCACTGATGGTCTTTACCGGTGCCGGTATCGGTCTGCTGCTCTGCTCGACGTGCATCAACTACCAGAAGAAGATTGCAGTTTGAGCTGCCTGCACACCAGAAGAATGGCGGATCGTTGCCGGACCTCTAGTGCAGGGCCGGCCCGGCTGATGCGAGGCAAAACAATCGTCGGCGGGCCATTTAAAGTAGCTGCCGCGATGTCGCAATACAATCACCCCGCTGCGGCGGACAATTCTTCGGGGGCGATCAGCGACAACTATGGATTCACGTCCCCGTTTCCGAAGAGCCTGAGTGGTTCGGGCGTCGAGAAGCAGAGAATTCTTGGCGTCGGGGCGGGATACGATTTCGGAATCGTACAAGCTACCCTCGCCTACACCAATGTGCTGTTCGACTATCTGGATACGTCTGGCCTTCGGTTGCAGAACGCCGAGTTGTCGCTGGCTCACAACATTACTCCGAGTCTCCTCGTCGGCGCAGCGTACATCTATACGACGGGAAAATATTCAAACTCGGAAAAGCCGCACTATAACCAGGTCAATCTGGGGATCGATTATTCGTTGAGCCGCCGTACCGATGTGTATCTCGTTGGCCTTTACCAGCGCGCTGGTGGTGCAGCGCAATACGCGCAGATTTTCTCCTCGACTGCCTCAACGTCCGATTCGGAAACGCAGGTCATCGCCGGGGTCAGGACACGCTTCTGACGGAGCGATTTGCATTGGCGCCGAATCATGGTGTCCGCCGCGGCGAGAGACTATGCCTAGGACCGGGCGTCGAAAATGGGCAAGCTTGATATTGCGCTCGACGAAGCACCAGGCAAAGGATGGCTCGTTGTCGACATGAAGGCAGATCGGGCAACGGTGTTTCCAGCTGTCATCCCATGGCATACGCTGACTGCAGGTTTGTCAGCGCATCTCTAGCGGGCGTCTGGGTGGCCGCTTTGATCGAGCTAAAGATGCTCGGAGATGCTGGGCGACAGGTTGCTCAGGGTCGACTATGGACGTGCGAAATTGGCCAGTTTCGGGCCATTTTCAGCCATTGCCGGGCATTCCGAATCGGCATGCAAATGTCGCTCCCCAGACAACGGACCACCGATAAGTCTCGTCCCTTCATTGGACACTTTCGATGGTAGCGGTACGCTGTCCTTCGGAATGCAAATTTTTTACGGCAAAAGCTATGGCTTTCAATCACGTATGCCGTAATTAAAACGCAGACCACTAAAGCTGCGCGCTTGCGCAACGAATCAGGAGATT
Source organism: Paraburkholderia kirstenboschensis (assembly GCF_032806925.1). Taxonomy (NCBI): domain Bacteria; kingdom Pseudomonadati; phylum Pseudomonadota; class Betaproteobacteria; order Burkholderiales; family Burkholderiaceae; genus Paraburkholderia; species Paraburkholderia kirstenboschensis. Next base: position 1,501,749 of record NZ_CP136511.1, read on the forward strand.
TAGGTGATCAAGTTGTCTTTTTCGCAAAAACTGTGGCTGCCACTGGTTTTGTGTCTTCTGTGCTTCGCCGGACTCTCGGTGATCGACGCCTATCGCACTCGAGACGTTCGTCTGGAAGAAAGAAAAGCCGATCTGGTGCATGCCTCGGAACTCGCCATTGCAGTCGTCAAGACATTCGCCGGTCAGGCTGCTGTCGGAACGATCACGGTCGACGAGGCGAAGAAGAGGGCCACGGATGCCGTGCGCAACATGCGTTACGCCGGCTCTGACGGCTACTTCACGATCATCGACTCGGAGCACGTTCTCATGCATCCGATCCATCCGGAGATCCAGGGCCAGGACGTGAGAGGGTTCAAGGACCCGAATGGCGTACTCACCTTTCAGGTCGCCATCGATATAGTGAACCGGGAGGGCAAAGGCTTCACTCGTATCGGGTTTTCGAAGCCCGGTGTCAGCGGCGTCTTCCCGAAGATCACGTATGAGGACGCCTATCGTCCATGGGGCTGGATTATTCTGACAGGTGTCTATCTCGACGATATTAACGCTGCTTTCCATACAACCTTGTACCAGAGCATCGGTTTGCTTGTCGCAGTCGGCGCTTTGCTAAGCCTCGTAGTGATCCTGCTCAATCGCGGCATTCTGCGCTCGCTCGGCGGCGAGCCCGGTTACGCGGCCGCGATCGCGACGCGGGTTGCGAATAACGACCTCACCGTCGTCGTGAACACCGCGCCGAACGACCGCAGCAGCCTGCTCTACTCGATGAAGCGGATGCAGGATCAACTGACGGAGACAATTCGCACGATCACGACGTCGGCCGAGTCGATCGCATCGGCAACGGGCCAGATTGCCGCCGGCAACCAGGACCTCTCCCAGCGAACGGAGGAGCAGGCCGCGGCGCTGCAGGAAACTGCTGCGACCATGGAAGAGCTGACCTCGACAGTCAACCAGAACGCCGACAACACCCGTCAGGCAAGTCAGGTCGCTGCGCAGGCGGTACAGGTCGCGCAGCGCGGCAGCGGCGTCATGTCGCAGGTCATCGATACGATGAGCGGGATCCAGGCCAGCTCGGACAAAATTGCCGATATCGTCGGCATGATCGAAAGCGTTGCGTTCCAGACCAACATCCTGGCGCTCAACGCGGCCGTCGAGGCCGCCCGCGCGGGCGAGCAGGGCCGGGGGTTTGCGGTCGTTGCGAGTGAAGTACGCTCGCTCGCGCAGCGCTCGTCGTCGGCGTCGAAAGAGATCAAGGGGCTCATTCAGGACTCCGTCGAACGCGTGCGAGCCGGCGCCGAGTTCGTCAACGCGGCCGGCGTGACAATGGACGAGATCTCACAATCAGTGCAGCGTGTCACCGACATCATGGGCGAGATCGCGGCGGCGTCGATCGAACAGAGCAATGGTATCGGCCAGGTCAGCAAGGCTGTCACGCAGATGGACTCGGTGACACAGCAGAACGCGGCGCTCGTCGAGCAGGCCGCCGCGGCCGCGAGCTCGCTCGAATCGCAAGCCGGCGATTTGCGCTCGTCGGTGGCGGTCTTCAGGCTGCCGTAGGCGGTGTACAGGCCATCGGGCGGCCTGGCACAGAGTCCATGCTGCTTTCGTTGGCGCGAGACACCGAGCCTTCTTTCTTTGAGAGATCGACGCACTCCGATCAAACGGCTCTTGCGTTTCCCTGAAGTCCCGTTTATACGGCTTCGCCGTTATCCGCAATCTTCGCAGTGGACTCACTACGGCTCATGCACATCTTAGCGAGACGGTTGTCACGCATTCACTTTAATTCACGGCAAAATAGGGATTCCGATGACTTACCCAACCGATATCAGAGATGTCGAGACAATTGATCCCGGCACGCGAGTGCGGGCGCTGTTGGCCAGCGGGATCGGTAGCACCATTGAATGGTACGACTTCATCCTTTACGGAACCATGGCGGCAATCGTTTTCGGCCCCTTGTTCTTCCCCGCGCGCGATCCGTCGGTCGCATTGATGCTCTCGTTCGCGTCATTTGCGCTGGCGTTCGCGATGCGCCCGATCGGCGGCATCATCTTCAGTCATATCGGTGACAGGATCGGCCGTAAGAAAACGCTAGTCATGACGCTCTCGTTGATGGGCGGCAGCACGCTGGCTATGGGTCTTTTGCCCGATTACAACGCCATCGGAGTCTGGGCTCCTATCCTCTTGACAGTACTGCGCGTCATTCAGGGAGTCGCGCTCGGGGGTGAGTGGGGCGGAGGCGTACTGCTGGCGGTCGAGTACGCGCCCAGGAAATACCGGGGCCTTTTCGGCGCGGTCCCGCAAGTCGGAACCATGCTGGGCCTTGCGTTGGGTTCGCTGGCAGCATCGGAGGCGAGCGCGATCTTCTCGAAACAGGATTTTCTCAGGGTCGGCTGGCGAATTCCGTTCATTCTGTCCTTCCTCCTTGTCATCATCGCTTTCTGGATTCGCCGCTCAGTCGATGAAACGCCGTCCTTCAAGAAGGTCCTTGCGAACGAGAGCGCGAACAAGGTGCCATTGCTGGAAACCATCAAATTCCACTGGCGGGCAGTGCTGATGACCATCGGGGCGAAGTTCATCGAAACCTCGGTCTTCTATATCTTCGCAGTGTTCTCGATTTCCTATACGATCGGCCTCGGCTTCGAGCGGACCGATACACTCAATGCAGTGTTGGTTGCCTCGCTTTTGTCTGCTCCGATGGTTCTCTTTAGCGCGTGGATCTCCGACCGAATCGGCCGGAAAAAGATTTTTATTATCGGCGCCCTCGCTAGTATGGCCTTCGTCCTACCCTTCTTCTGGCTCGTTCATCAAAGATCGGTCGCGTTGCTGTACCTGGCCGTCGTTGTAGGCTTCGCCGTCATCTATCCCATGGTCGGCGCTGTAATGGGTCCGTTGTTTGCCGAGAATTTCCCGCCGGAAGTTCGATACACAGGTATTTCGCTGGGTTACCAGCTCGGAACCGCACTGGTTGGTGGTCCGCTCCCCCTTATCGCTACGGCGCTTCTGGTTGCCTTCCACGGGTCCTATGTCCCGATCGCCCTTTTCGTAGTTCTCTGCGGCATCGTTTCCCTGGTTGCCATCTCGTTCGCCAAGGAAGGCCGCGGCCAGCATCTCGACGCCTGGAGGACCGTTGCTCCGTTGGGGGTAGGGCCTGCGCTCGACGCCGAAGAACGCCCGCCGCGCCTCAAAAACCCAATATCACGTAACGGGTGAGATGCGCAGTTGATCACGGGGCCTAGGCTCCGCGCACAGTCCGTGTGTCAGTCTGGACGTTTGACCTTGACCTTGACCCGGAGCCGCTGTTCGTCCATTTGGCTTGGCCAAAGTTTTGTGTGACCTCGATGATGATGTAGTGCAACACCGATACGCGGTCTTCGAGGCTCTCTACTCGAGAATCCGCTAGCTTTGCTCAAGGCCGCCGGACGCGAAGACCTATCGATTGAGTTCGGGCGCAAAGCGGCGTGTCTGTGCCTAGAGCGCTTCATCGAACCGAAAATGCCCCGGCTCATATTCTTGAACTATCGCGCTAATGCGCTCGCCACCTTGGTGCAGGACTCGCAGCCGGTATTGCTACGACTCGAGGCCTACGGGTTTGCCATCCAGCGAATTGTTTTACCGAGCGCGGACTGGCTCTGACCGGCTTGGCACGCGTCCGTGGCCATGATCGCCAATAAAAAACCTCTGCTCTATGTAGAGCTTTGCGTAACGACCCACTGCTGCCCGTCAATAATCTGCTTCGAATGTCCCCACCTTCGCGAACTGCTTCATCGCATCGTCACTAGGTACTCACGGCGCGTTTAAGTTTGCCGCTCAAGTGCCGTTATGACATGTTTATGTAGTTACTTACAATTGCCCGTTTGGCGATTCCGCCTGATGGCCTTCCCCGCGGAAAGATTTCTAATCCTATGAAACCGATGAGCGAAGGATGCCGCGATTGAGCAGCACCACGACAGCCGACAGGGCTGCGGCCAGTACCACCAGAATCCCGAGGCTCTGGTACAGCGACGAGCGGAATGCCGAGTCGAGGTGGTCGACGTAGAGCCCCGTCGTGAGAATCCAGTCCCACGGCTGGTAGGTCACGCTGTAGGCAATCTTCGGGAAAGTTCCGGTGCTTCCCGGCCTGTTACCCGCAAATGCGGTAAAGCCCTTGCCGTCGCGCTTGATGACAGCAACCATATCTCTGAAGAGGTAAACACCGTTCGGATCCGTGTAGTCGCTGACGTCCTTGTTATTCATCTCCGCTTGCATCGGGTGCATCAGGACCTTCGGCTGAGAATTGACGATCATGAAATAGCCAGCCTCGCCATACCGCATGTTCCGGATGCGAGCCATTGCCCGCTTCTGGGCTTCCGCCAAAGGAAGGGTGCCGGCGGCCACGTCGTCGCCAGAGGTCTTGACGACACTCAGGGCGATCTCCGACGCGTGTATCAGGTCGGCCTTCCGCTCCGCCAGCCGCATTTCTCTCGTCTGGTAAGACGTTATAGATCGATATTCCGGCGAGATACAGCAGGCTCAGCACGAGCGGCAGCCAGAGCTTTTGAACAAACGTTCGTCAGCGGCAGCCAAGGAAATCAAGGAGCTGATCCACGATTCCGTGGAGCGGGTCCGCACAGGCGCCAGCCATGTACAGGAAGCCGGAACGAAGATGCACGAGATCACCCGCGAGATCAGGCGCGTGACCGACATCATGGGTGAAATCACCGCCGCGTCGCAGGAACAGAATGGGGATCGGCCAGGTCAACCAGGCCGTCACGCAGATGGATGAAGTCACGCAGCAGAACGCGGCGCTGGTCGAACAGGCGGCGGCCGCCGCCGGCTCGCTCGAGTCGCAGGCGAACGATCTGAAAGCGTCCGTTCCGATGTTCAGGCTGAACGCCTCACGCGACGCCGAGGTCAGCCGCCCTGTCGGGCAAACGCATACGAAGGCGACACCGGCGCGCGCTAGGGCGTCAGCCACACCAGCCCTGAAGCGATCCGCGCCGCAGACCGTTCGGGGGGGCGCAAACCGCACCGGCCGGAGAATGGGGCAGCTTTTAGGGGGCCACCCGTATCACAGGCGATTGAGCGGCAGAGCAGTGAGCCCAGCTTGGCACTGAAGGTTCGCCGCTCAACGCACAAAACTCCGCCGGACAACGCTCATCGGGGTCCCACGTGGAATACCAGCGTGTATCAATACACGATAAGTATTGAGCCATTGCCTGGGCTCCGCTACAACGAGAGCGCATGTCGCTGATACCTGAATGGAGTGCGGTGGGCGGAGGTTGATGGTCGAGATATGCATTTCAATTCATACAAAAAATCACCGGAGACGCGTCGATAAACGTCGCGTCGCCTCCGTGGGTCCACAATCTCCGGTCAGTGCTGCTAGCCTTGATGGCGACATCGCTCGCTTACATGGTCAGCTTTGCACTCAAGACCGTGGACGACGAAATCGCGCCGATCTGGCTTACCAACTCGGTTCTGGTCGCGCAGATCGTGGTTGCGGGGCCCCGGCAGCGATATTAGGTGCTCGCCGGCGGAACGCTCGGCAATCTCGCGGCCAGGCTGATGGCCGGTTAGAGTCTGGCGGCGCTCTTCTCGTATTCGTCCAGCGGCATCCTCGAGGTCGTGATTGCGTTGCTGTTCGTCCCGCGTGTTGCCACGGTTGCCGAACTGATTCGTCCCAAACCGCTCGTCAGGTTTCTCGTCGGTGGCGCACTGCTGGCGCCTATTGCGCCCGGGCCGGGTTACTTGAGACGGCTTTGTTGGGCCGGCAACTGAGCGACTCTCTATTTCTGACCTTGGCCCGTTGGTACGTCTCGCATGCTTTGGGCCTCGCCATATTCACGCCGGCGGTCGTGGCCTTCTGGACGGGCGAAGCGACTCAAGTTATGCGCGGGGCCAACCGTATGAAGACCGGTTGTCTGTTTCTGTTACTTTGCGTTGTCACGGTTGCCGTCCTTACACGGGTTGATGGAGGTCCACGATGCACTGCGAACGGAGTCTCCGCGATTCGGTGGAAACGGGCCTCTGGGGCGTCAATGAGACGACGTTCGAGCTGCTCGCCGATCTTCTGACGTTGCACGAGCGCCAACTGGGCGCTGCTCCGCATCACGCCGTGGCCAGATCGATGCAATCGAGTGTAAAGAGCTACGCGGATGAATGTCGAAGTAACCGAGGCGAAACTGAAACAGATAGTCGCGACGGCTGAAGATCCCGATTGATTGCGGTCACGGGCCCGAAATCTAGCCCAGCTTCGCTTGCCGGATCGACAACCTCTCGTGCCATGAGGTGCCTGGCGCCATCGCGATGGTCCGAAGTGGCTGGCGGATTCAACCGGTCGATGCAGCGCCGGTGACCGTCTCTTCATGGTCGGATTTTGCCAATCCACGCCAAGCTGGAGATGGCCAGTGAGCGGAAGGTTGCACAAACGCTGGGAAGCATCGCGGCAACAGATCTGGCCACACTGATGGAAGGGGCGCGGCGGGTGCTGGTCTCCTGTAGTGCCGCGGAGCGGGTGAGCTGCTGGGCGGCGGAACATAAAAGAACGCCGGCACATAAATTGCGCGGCTATGGTTTTGCCATGCGTTGTTCGACAGGGGAGGCGTCATGAACAAGCTTGCGTCCATTCTCGTGTGGGGTGTGCTGGCCGCTGTCGGCGCTTTCGCCTTCGCCAGGCTCGCGCTCGGGCGCGGTGAAAGTGTGAATGCCGTGTGGCTCGTGACTGCGGCCCTCATCGTTTATTTCATCGCATACCGCTTCTATAGCAAGTTCATTGCGGAGCGCGTATTGCGACTCGACGACACGCGCCAGACGCCGGCTGAGCGCCACGACGACGGGATGGACTACGTACCGACTAACAGGTGGGTGCTGTTCGGCCACCATTTCGCCGCAATCGCCGGCGCCGGTCCGCTGGTGGGCCCCGTGCTGGCAGCGCAGATGGGCTACCTGCCTGGCACACTGTGGATCCTCGCGGGCGTCGTGGTGGCCGGTGCGGTGCAGGATTTCATTGTGCTTTTCGCGTCAGTGCGCCGTGACGGCAAATCTCTTGGCGAGATGGTCAAGATGGAACTGGGCCCGGTTCCCGGCTCGCTGGCTCTCGTCGGGGTACTCGCGATCATGATCATCATTCTCGCGGTCCTGAGCCTCGTGGTGGTCAAGGCGCTTACGTCCAGCCCGTGGGGTCTCTTCACCATCGCGGCGACGATACCGATCGCGCTGCTGATGGGCGTCTACATGCGGTTCATCCGCCCGGGGCGGGTAGGAGAAGCGTCCCTGTTCGGCGTTGTACTTCTGCTCGTTTCGATCGTACTCGGGAAGACGGTCGCCAACGATCCCACCTGGGGACCGGTCTTTACCCTTACCGGCCCGCAACTCGCGTGGGCTCTCATTCTGTACGGCGCCATCGCCTCCAGCCTGCCGGTCTGGCTGATGCTCGCGCCGCGCGACTACTTGAGTACGTTCCTGAAGATCGGCACGATCATTGCGCTCGCGGTCGGCATCTACGTGGTCGCGCCCACGCTTTCGATGCCGCGGACCACGCGCTTCATCGACGGCACTGGGCCCGTGTTCTCCGGCACGCTCTTTCCTTTTCTGTTCATTACCATTGCCTGTGGCGCGGTCTCCGGTTTTCATGCGCTGATTTCGTCCGGCACCACACCGAAGATGATCGAGCGTGAGTCGCATATGCGTCTGATCGGCTTCGGCGGCATGCTCGCCGAGTCGTTCGTCGCGATCATGGCGCTGACGGCAGCATGCGTACTGCATCCGGGCATCTACTTCGCCATGAACGCACCGGCGGCAATCATCGGCACGACCGCCGCGCAGGCGGCGCAAGTCGTGTCGAACTGGGGATTCGTCATCACGCCGGACCTGATCAACCAGACGGCCGCGAACATTGGCGAAACCAGCATCCTGTCGCGCGCCGGCGGCGCCCCGACGCTTGCCGTAGGCATGGCGCAGATTCTCGGTCAGGCCTTGGGTGGTCAGACCATGGAGGCCTTCTGGTATCACTTCGCCATCCTGTTCGAGGCGCTGTTCATCCTGACTGCCGTAGACGCCGGCACGCGGGTCGGCCGCTTCATGATCCAGGACATGCTAGGTCATGTCTATCGGCCGCTCGGCGACACCCAGCTCCTGCCCGCGAACCTGCTGGGCACCGGCCTGTGCGTGGCTGCCTGGGGCTACTTTCTCTATCAGGGCGTGGTCGATCCGCTCGGTGGCATCAACACACTGTGGCAGCTTTTCGGAGTGGGTAACCAGATGCTCGCCGGCATTGCCCTGCTGCTCTGCACGAGCGTCCTGGTGAAGATGAAGCGGGAGCGCTACATCTGGGTGACGTTGGTGCCGACAGCGTGGCTCCTCATTACCACGCTCACTGCCGGCATCCAGAAGATCTTCCATAGCGACCCGCGTATCGGCTTCCTCGCGCTGGCGAACAAGTTCAGTGACGCCGCCGCACAGGGGACCGTACTCGCTCCCGCCAGGTCGATTGCGGAAATGCAGCGGGTCGCCTTCAACAACTATCTGGATGCGGTGGTCTGCGGCTTCTTTGTCGTGCTGGTGCTGGCGATGTGCGTCTTCGCCGTCACGATCTGCTTGCGGGCGCTGCGGCAGGCACAGCCCACTGTCAACGAGACGCCTGTTGTTGTGCGCGCCAAGGGGGCTTGATCATGAAAACGATCTTCAATGGCAAACTCGCGGCGGTGCCAGTTCGGGGCGCGAACGCCGGGGCCGTGAGCAACGCACTGGGGACACGGCTGTCGGAGCTTGCGCGCACCATGCGCGGAGCCTGCGCGCAGATGTTCGGCATCCCGGACTATGAACGCTATATTGAGCACATGGCCTCGCGCCACCCGTGCGATCCGCTGCTGTCGCGACGTGAGTTCTTCATCTGGGCCATCGATCGGAAATACAGTCGCAAGGGGCCGAGGTGCTGTTAGTTCGGTGGCTTCCATCGCATCCGTCACCACGGGCTGCTCGCCAACCCGGTGCGCCGCGCCAGTCTGGCAAAGGTGCGTGATCTGCTGCACATCGCACCCGAGGTCAGCCCGTCACCGGACGACGCCATCATCGAAACCCGCCCCGTCTTCATCTGCCGGCACTGCGGAGCACCGATGATCGTCATCGACATCCTCGCGCGCAGCGCCCCGATCCGCCCACCGCCCATGCGCCGCGATCCGACAAGAACTCCACGGTTCCTCGACCTGCCTGTCGAACATTGGCTCCGCAGCAACGCGGCCCAGGGGCGGACGTCTGCGCGTGTCGCTTCGCGAAGCGCTTCACCCGCCCGCTTCATTATCGCGAATGCACGACTACACCGCTTCGCTACGGCGTCAGTGCCCCGCCGGCACTCCGCCTGACCGTGCCGCATCCGACACCACTGACCATCCGAGCCTATCAATCGCCATAGCCGCGAATCAACATCGAGCCGACCCAGGTGTCGATTACGCCGGACAAGAAGGACATGTATCTGACGGTCACGCTGCACGAAGGCGAGCCGTACACGATTTGCGCCGTCAAGCTGGCCGGCAATCCGCTCGATCGCGAAGCGGAGCTATCGAAGCTGGTCAAGATCAAATCGGGCGAGCGCTTCTCGGCTGAAAAACTGCAGGCCACCACTAAGGCGATTGTCGACATGCTGGGCGAATATGGCTACGCGTTCGCCCGGTCAATGCACAGCCGCAGATCAATCAGGCCAACCACACGGTCGACCTGACGCTGCAGGTCGACGCGAGCCGGCGCGTCTACGTGCGCCGTATCAACGTGGTCGGCAACACGCGCACGCGCGACGAAGGGGTGCGCCGTGAAATGCGTGAGATGGAGAGCTCGTGGTTCGACTCGAACCGTCTCACGCTGTCCGACAGACCGGATCAACCGTCTCGGTTACTTCACCGATGCCGACGTGACCACGGCGCCGGTCGAAGGCACGCCGGACCCGGTTGACGTCGACGTGAAGGTGACGGAAAAACCGACGGGCACGATTTCACTCGGCCTGGGCCATGGCTCGCGCGAGGGCCCCATTATTTCTGCGGGCGTATCGCAGGATAACGTGTTCGGCTCGGGCACGAGCCTCGCGCTGAATGTGAACACCTCGACTACTAACCGTACGCTGACAGTCACGCAGGCCGATCCGTACTTCACGGTCGTCGGCATCAAGCGCATCACCGACGTCTACTACCGCACGATATTCGACCGACTCGAGCTTCCGAATCATCACGGCTGGAGCGGACCTCAAATTCGGCGTGCCTTTCTCCGGGTCTGACATGGTGTACTTCGGCTTGGGGTTCGAGCAGAACCGTCTGGATATCGACGCCAATACACCGCAGAGCTATAAGGATTAGGTGACGGGCTTTGGGCGGGTCTCCAACAACGTGCCGTTGACGGTGGGATGGTCGCGTGACGACCCGCAGACGGTCGGCCTACTGAGCTGCCTGCAAAACGTACATGACGTCTTGGGCGTCTGGCAATGGGGCAACAGGCTGCGCTCGATCGCGCGTCAATTCGGTCTCAACGCCGACCGACTTGCAGACGCTGCATGGGCCTGCCATGCCGATGCGGTCGCCCGAGAATAGTGTAACCAAGGCCACCTACGGGAAGAAACTTCGTGAAGAGCGCCGGTAGCATTCAGCCAGCGCTTCTATGGCACAGGCTCAAGCACGCGCCGCGCAGCGCCGATATGATTGCAGTGCGAGCGGCCACAGCCGCTCGCGCACCTTGAGCCGCGCGAGCAACGCAGCGGCGCGCTCGCGCGCTTCGTCCTCCGCGACGCCACGCGAGACCAGCGTCTCGGCGACCAGCGTGAGCGCCGAGACGCGCGGAATCACGCGCAGGAACTGACTCACATCCTGAGCTTTGACTCGATGGATTCCCTGCAGCAGGCACTTAATTCACCCGAACGCCGAGCGACATCGAATGATCTGGCCAATTTCGCCCTTGCCGGCGTCGAGCTTCTCGTATTCGACATCAAAGACGTTTGAACGCTACGTGGTGTCTCGGTTGCATACGTCAGTGTCAGCGATGCGTCTGTCACCGGATGGCTAGTCGCTGTCGGGCTGCGCTGCTGCCATCTCTTGCGCCGCCCGAATCCGGCTCGCCGTCGCCGACGCCAACGAAGAAGCAGCCGGGAGATACCACCAACGACGCAGCAGCGACGCGGCAACGCTCAGCTGGCGACTGCTGGTGGGCGACCGACAAGAGCCGGTCGACCGGAATCCGCGACCGGCAGCGTGCCCGCCTGTAAGAGACAGTCGCGCGACAGATATGCGCGGCGCAGTTCTGATCCGACGCCCGCACAGTTCTATATGCGGCTGGTGCGGCGGCAAATCTTGCGGATGTAAACGACCAGCGCATTCCGTCGAAAGCGAGTGCTGCCGATGGTCCGGTCCTTCGCCGTTAATGACAGACCTGTAATCAGCGAGCAAGGGTGCCGTCAACTACCCGATCCGATAATGACTGTACGGTCTCAACGCCAGCAAGGCGCGTTCGAGTAGAGTCGCTCGCGTCGACCGCCATGCGTGTCAGCATCGTGGACGCACGGCACCTATATGCCATGACCGCGTGACCATTCACTTCCCGCGTAGAAGGCACCCTTGCGCCAGGCCCCTTTGCCCCGGACGATCGATCTTTCCGAATATCTCGATGTCCATGAAAGCCGCGCTTTTTCTTGCGATCGTTCTCGCCGTGCTTGGTACCGGCGGTTGTGCGAATACTCATCCGGGTCAATCAGCAACAGAGACACTTTGATCCGGCGTGCGAACGTCGTCCTGGACGCCGGTCGCATCTCAGTACCTGCACGTGAAGGCGCACTGGGCGGCCTGAAACAGCCGCTCCTTTCACGGCACATTCGTTGTTCGCGACGTAATCGCCATCCTGTTTGCTTGCATCTCATTCGAGGTTCGAGCGGACAGTTATATCGCTTCCAGCAGGTGATCAAACATGAGCATAGCTAAAGACTCCTCTTTTCTTGTCCGTCATTCCATGCTGAGCGCTTTCATTGCAGCCATTGTCGCGGTCGTGGCGGCTGGATTCGGCTTTATGTATTCGGGCCTGTACGATGTGTCGGCCGCGTCCGGACACAACCCACTTGTCGCGTGGGCGTTGCATAAGACCTACCTTCAGTCGCTGCACCGCCATGCGGCCGGCATCCAGGTGCCGACCGACCTGATGACCGTCGCCAACGTCGAAGCTGGCGCCCGTCTCTACAACGGCACTTGCGTCGCGTGTCACGGCGCGCCGGGACAGACGCTGAGTCCGATTGGTCAGGGCATCCTTCCGATGGCGCCGGAATTGCTAAGCGCAACGCGCCGTAACAATCCTCAGATGATGTTCTGGGTGATTAAAAACGGCGTGAAAATGACCGCAATGCCAGCATTCGGCAAAACGCAAGACGACCAGGCCATCTGGGACTTGACGGCATTCCTCTATAAAGGACGCGGCATGTCTGCTCAAGACTTCGAAAAGCTAAGCGCAGCCAAACCGAACGCCTCCTTCAAGGCATTGCAGTTGCGGTAGTACTCGCCGGTACCGCTATTTTGTTTGCACGGTCGCGATCAACGGCACACCTGATTAAGAGGCAGAGTGCGGTTTGTCTATCGTCGATATCGCAACCGGCATATATGCGCTAAACGGCATTTTGCTCGCGCTCTATCGCCGCGAGCGGACAGGCAGAGGTACCGCATTTGGAGTCTCGCTGTTCGACGCCATGGCTGAGTGGATGAGTTACCGGGCGTATTAGACGCGCGACAGCTGCAAGCCGGTAGAACGCTCCAGCCCGCGTCAGGCAACCATCGCACCTTATGGGCCATTCACCGCAGGCGACAGTAAGACGGTTTTCTTCGGAGTCCAGAAGGAACGGGAGCGGCGGGGCTTTTGCCCGTCGTCAATGATCGGCGTGCCTATCCCGTGGTTCCAGTTGGTCAGATGGCCAACGTTAACGCTCTTGGAGTCTTTTTTGCAGGGTCTCTTATTTGTTGCTGCCAGCCCCTGTCCCGTACAAACCATTGTCAAATCCGCCCGCGCCTTGCGTCTTGTGATCCTTGGCCCCGGTTTTGCCGCGCGACGTCGCCGAGCTGCCGTCCCGGGTTTGCGGCTTTTGCGATTCATGAACGGCCGAGGCGGCCGGATCAGGCTGGGACCCCATGGGGGAAGTACGGTTTTCTTGCTGTGATGCGCCGCTGTTCTGCGGAATTTGCGCAATACCGCACTGGCTCGCAGCGAGCATCGCGATTCCCACTGCGAGCGACGCCCAGCCGTTCCACGCGCGGCGGGTGGGTAGAAAGTGAAGATTCGGTGTCATGACACAAACCTGCCTATAGATGGTGAAAGGAAAATAGCGACCAACTGTAAAGGTGGATGAATTGCTTATAGATGTAGCGATGTAGCAGAATGAATGCCCGAAATTGTTCAACCGGCTGCGACGCTTCATATTTGTCGCATCGCGGGGTAAAAAAACACCTCGCTGCAGCATTTAACACGGGCATCTATAATCGCGACCAGTATCCCCGAAGAGAGCCGAGGCCATTAATGACCCACATGTCCCGGCGACAATTCATGAAGGTTTCCGCCGCCACGCTCGCCGGATCGAGTCTAGCCCTGATGGGCTTCTCGCCGACACCCGCGTTAGCGGAAGTCCGTCAGTACAAATTGTCGCGCACTACCGAAACCCGCAATACCTGCCCGTACTGTTCGGTGGGCTGCGGCATCCTGATGTACGGACTGGGCGACAACGCCAAGAACGCGAAGTCCAGCATCATCCACATCGAAGGCGATCCCGACCATCCTGTCAATCGCGGCACACTTTGCCCGAAGGGCGCGAGCCTGATCGACTTCATTCATAGCCCGAGCCGGTTGAAAGTCCCCGAGTACCGCGCGGCAGGTTCGAATGAATGGACACGCATCTCATGGGAAGACGCGCTCGACCGTATCGCCAGGCTGATGAAGGAAGACCGCGATGCCAACTTCGTCGAGACGACGGCAGACGGCAAGAAGGTCAATCGCTGGCTGACCACCGGCATGCTGGCCGCCTCTGCCGGTAGTAATGAAGTAGGCTATTTGACGCACAAGACTGTTCGCAGTCTTGGCATGCTCGCATTCGACAATCAAGCACGTGTCTGACACGGCCCGACGGTGGCAGGTCTTGCCCCGACGTTTGGCCGTGGAGCGATGACGAACCATTGGGTCGACATCAAGAACGCGGATGTGATTCTCGTGATGGGCGGCAATGCGGCCGAGGCGCACCCATGCGGTTTTAAATGGGTCACGGAAGCCAAGGCGCACCGCAAGGCGCGATTGATCGTGGTCGACCCGCGCTTTACGCGGACGGCGTCAGTCGCGGACTATTACGCGCAGATCCGGACCGGCTCGGACATTGTGTTCCTGGGTGGGGTGATCAACTATCTGCTCACGAACGACAAGATCCAGCACGAGTACGTGAAGAACTACACGGACATGTCGTTCATCGTCCGCGAGGATTTTTCGTTTACCGACGGTCTGTACTCCGGCTACGACGCCGAAAAGCGCAGCTACGACAAGAGCTCGTGGGACTATGAGCGCGGCGACGACGGCTTCGCCAAGGTCGATCCGACGCTGCAACACCCGCGCTGCGTGTATCAGCTGATGAAGCAGCACTACTCGCGCTATACGCCCGAGCAGGTGGAGAAAACGTGCGGCACGCCGAAGGAGAAGTTCCTGCACGTGTGTGAGATGCTGGCATCGACGGCGGTCCCGGGACGCGCCGGCACTGTGCTGTACGCGCTCGGCTGGACGCATCACTCGGTCGGCTCGCAGATCATCCGCACCGGCGCGATGATGCAGCTGCTGCTGGGCAACATCGGCATCGCGGGCGGCGGCATGAACGCGTTGCGCGGCCATTCGAACATCCAGGGCCTGACCGACCTGGGCCTGATGTCGAACCTGTTGCCGGGCTACATGACGCTGCCGATGGAAGCGGAGCAGGACTACGATGCGTATATCACGAAGCGCGCGACGCAGCCGCTGCGGCCGAACCAGCTGAGCTACTGGCGCAACTACCGCGCGTTCCACGTCAGCTTCATGAAGTCGTGGTGGGGCGACAATGCGACGGCCGAGAACAACTTCGGCTTCGACTACCTGCCGAAGCTCGATAAGTCATACGACATGCTGCAGGTCTTCGAGCTGATGAATCAAGGCAAGATGACTGGCTACATCGCGCAGGGTTTCAACCCGCTCGCCGCGGCGCCGAACAAGGCGAAGATCGGCGCGAGCCTGGCTAAGCTGAAGTGGCTCGTGATCATGGACCCGCTCGCCACCGAAACTTCCGAGTTCTGGAAGAACCACGGTGTTTTCAACGACGTCGATACGGCCTCGATCCAGACCGAAGTGTTCCGTCTGCCGACCACCTGTTTCGCGGAGGAGCGGGGCTCGCTCGTCAGTTCGAGCCGCGTGCTGCAGTGGCACTGGCAGGGTGCGGAGGGCCCAGGCGAAGCGAAGAGCGACCTCGAGATCATGTCCGGGCTGTGGTTGCGCATTCGCAATGCTTATAGAAAGGACGGCGGCAAGTACCCCGATCCAATCCTCAACATGAGCTGGCCATATGCCGATCCGGAAAGCCCGACGCCCGAAGAACTCGCGATGGAGTTCAACGGGAAGGCCCTCGCCGACGTCACCGATCCGACCGACAAAACCAAGGTGCTCGCGAAGAAGGGCGAACAGCTGGCGAGCTTCGCGCAGTTGCGCGACGACGGCAGCACCGCGAGCGGCTGCTGGATCTTCTGCGGATCGTGGACTCAGGCGGGCAATCAGATGGGCCGCCGCGACAACTCCGACCCGACCGGCATCGGCAATACGCTGAACTGGGCGTGGGCATGGCCGGCGAACCGGCGGATTCTGTACAACCGCGCTTCGTGCGACGTGAGCGGCAAGCCGTTTGATCCAAAGCGCAAGCTGATCGCGTGGAACGGCCGCGCGTGGACGGGTGCCGACATCCCCGACTTCAAGGCCGATGAGCCGCCCGAGAACGGCATGAATCCGTTCATCATGAACCCGGAGGGCGTGGCGCGTTTCTTCGCGCGCGACGGTCTGGTGGAAGGGCCGTTCCCGGAGCACTACGAGCCGTTTGAAACGCCGCTCGGCTACAACCCGCTGCATCCTGACAACAAGGCGGTCGTCAGCAATCCGGCGGCGCGCGTGTTCCCCGACGACCGCGCCGCGTTCGGCACGCACGAGAACTTCCCGCATACGGCGACCACTTATCGTCTGACCGAGCATTTCCACTACTGGACCAAGCATGCGCATCTGAACGCGATCATTCAGCCGGAACAGTTCGTGGAGATTGGCGAGGATCTGGCGAAAGAGGTCGGCGTGGTGGCGGGGGACCGCATCAAGGTGTCGTCCAATCGCGGGCACGTGATCGCCGTGGCGCTCGTCACCAAGCGGATCAAAACGCTGACAATCGAAGGGAAGAAAGTACAGACGGTCGGTTTGCCGTTGCACTGGGGCTTCAAGGGACTCACGAGGCCCGGCTATCTCGTCAATACGCTGACGCCCTCCGTGGGCGATGGGAATTCGCAAACACCGGAATTCAAGTCGTTCCTCGTCAAGGTCGAAAAGGCATAAGGAAAAGAGATGGCACTGCAATCACTGGATATCAAACGCATGTCGGCCACCACCGTGCCCGCGCCGCAAGCGCGCGAGCCGGCCACCGGCACGGTCGCCAAGCTCATCGACGTGTCGAAGTGCATTGGCTGCAAGGCATGTCAGACCGCCTGCATGGAGTGGAACGACCTGCGTGACGAAGTCGGCACAAACGTCGGCGTGTACGACAACCCGGCGGATCTGACCGAACATTCGTGGACCGTTATGCGCTTCTCCGAGTACGAGAACGCGCAAGGCGATCTGGAGTGGCTCATCCGCAAGGATGGCTGCATGCACTGCGAGGATCCGGGCTGTCTGAAGGCCTGTCCGGCGCCTGGCGCGATCGTGCAGTACACGAATGGCATCGTGGATTTCCACGAGGAAAACTGCATTGGGTGCGGCTATTGCGTCACTGGCTGCCCGTTCAACGTGCCGCGCATTTCGAAGAAGGATAATCGCGCGTACAAGTGCACGCTGTGTTCGGATCGCGTGGCGGTGGGCCAGGAACCGGCTTGCGTGAAGACTTGCCCAACGGGCGCGATCATGTTCGGCACCAAGGAGGACATGCATCAGCAGGCCGCGGACCGGATCGTGGATCTGAAGGAGCGGGGCTTCGAGAACGCCGGCCTGTACGATCCCGCCGGGGTGGGAGGCACGCACGTGATGTACGTGCTGCATCATGCCGATCGTCCGACGCTGTATCACGGCTTGCCGGACAATCCGAAAATCAGCGCGATGGTTGCGCTGTGGAAGGGCTTGGCGAAGCCGCTCGCGCTGGCCGGCATCGCGTTCGCGGCGGTGGCCGGTTTCTTCCATTACACGCGTGTCGGTCCGAACGAGGTGACGGAAGAAGACGAGGCCGAAGCCCAACGCGAAGCCGACGAAGCACGCCGTTCGACGGAGGCATCCAATGAAGCATCCTGAGCATACCGGGCTGAAGGACGTGAAGGGCAATCGCCTGATCGTGCGCTACACGCCGAACGAGCGCACGAATCACTGGATCACCGCGATCTCGTTCGTGTTGCTGGCGATCTCCGGCCTCGCCATGTTTCATCCGGCGATGTCGTGGCTCTACGCGATTCTCGGCGGGGGGCAATGGACGCGGATTCTGCATCCGTTCATCGGCTGCGTGATGTTCGTGTCGTTCCTGATTCTTGCGTTGCGCTTCTGGCATCACAATTATCTCGACAAAGCCGACATGCAGTGGATGCGGCAGATCGGCGACGTGCTCAATAATCGCGAGGACAAACTGCCCGCGATCGGCAAATATAACGCCGGTCAGAAGCTGCTGTTCTTCACGATGGTAGTCTGCCTCGTGTTGCTGCTCGCAAGCGGCATCGTGATCTGGCGGCGTTACTTCTCGTTCTATTTCCCGATCGGGATCATCCGGCTTGCAGCGGTGGTGCATGCGGCCGCGGCGTTCGTGCTGATCGTCGGCATCGTCGTGCATATCTATGCGGCGTTGTGGATCAAGGGCTCGGTCGGCGCCATGACGCGCGGCACCGTAACCTACGGCTGGGCGAGGAAGCATCATCCGAACTGGTTCAAGGAAATCATCGGCAAGTAACAGCAGCGCGTTTGCGCGCTCTGCCCACCGAGCCGCCGCGCTCGTTCGATGAAGCGCGGCGGCTTTTCAGTTTCAGGCGCCTTATCAGCGCAGTTTTTTGAGGTCGATACTTTGGTTCAACGCATTCTTGAAGCCGGCGACATCGAGTCGCTCGATCACTCGGCGATTCCGCGCATCCGCACGCCCGAGCGGCTCGCGGTGTTCGCGCCGCGCGCCGCGCGCCTGCGCCAGCTCGCGGCTCGCGACAATCCGATCGCCGGCTATCTGCGACTGATGGCCGTGCTCGCCGACGCGCAGCAAGCGGTGATCACGAGCTTCAAGGCGCAGCCGCCCACCCCCGAGTCGATTGCGAGCGCGCAACAGCATTCCTTGCCGCTGATTCCGGCGCTCTCCGGCATGCGCGATCCGGGGTGGCGCGACGTGCTGCGCCAGTTGCTCGACAGCATCGAGGGCGCGGGCCCGCTCACGCCGCCGCTCGAAGCGCTGGTCGCCCGCTTGCGCACGCTCGACGCCGCCACGCTCGAAGCGCAGGCCGATGCGCTCTTCGCGCAGCGCCTGGACGAAGTGGATCCGGCCAGCGCGCCGTTCATCATGGCCGCGTTGCAGGTGGTCTGGACCGATCTCGCCGCCGACATCGACAAGCGCCAGGTGCCGTATATCGAAACGCTCGGCCTGTGTCCCGTGTGCGGATCGCATCCGGTGGCGAGCACGGTCCGCGTGGGCGGCGCTCATGACAATTACCGCTACCTGCAATGCGGCTTGTGCTCGACCGAGTGGCACATGGTGCGCTCCAAATGCTCGAACTGCGATTCGACGAAGGGCATTGCCTATCACGCGGTCGGCTCGCCGGACGCCGACGACGCCACGCGGCAAGCCGAAGCGAAAGACGCCGCGCTGAAGGCGGAGTCGTGCGACGAATGCCATACTTACCGGAAGATCGGCATTCAGTCGAAAGACTACGACTTCGATCCGTTCGCGGACGATCTCGCCAGCCTCACGCTGGATCTGCTGATGGGGGCGGAGGGTTATCGGCGCGCGTCGCCGCATCCGTGGCTGTGGCCCGAGCAGGCCGGCGGCGCGGAGGAGCCCGCCGACGAGTCCGGGTCCGATTAGCATCGGCCGGATGCGTCTAGCGGACACGACTACACAAGGGATTGCTTCGTGAGCGATGTGAGCGGCTCGGAATTGCGCGCGCTGATGGCGCGGTTGCCGTCGGTGGAAAAGGTCATGGCGTCGGCGGAATTCGCCGCGCTGATCAGCGAATATGGGCGCACGCAGCTGCTGGACGCCGTGCGCGCGGCGCTAGACGCTTGGCGCGCGAGCGCCCAATCGGGCGGCGCGTCGGTTGGTCAGCTCGACATCCCGCAACTGCATGCGACCATCGCAGCTACGCTGCGCCGGCGCAACGAATCGCGCTTGCGCAGCGTATTCAATCTGACCGGCACTGTGCTGCACACCAATCTCGGCCGCGCGCTATTGCCCGACGAGGCGGTGCAAGCCGTGACGAAATCGCTCACGCAACCGGCTAACCTCGAGTTCGATCTCGGCACCGGCAAGCGCGGCGACCGCGACGATTTGATCGACGAACTCATCTGCGAATTGACCGGCGCCGAGGCCGCAACCGTGGTCAACAACAACGCTGCCGCGGTGCTGCTCACGCTGTCCGCGCTGGCGGCGAGGAAGGAAGTCGTCGTGTCGCGCGGCGAACTGGTCGAGATCGGCGGCGCGTTTCGCATTCCCGACATCATGAGCCGCGCGGGCGCGAGGCTGCGCGAAGTCGGCACGACCAATCGCACGCATCTGCGGGACTACGACGAAGCCATCGGCCCGCAGACCGCGCTGCTCATGAAGGTCCACGCGAGCAATTACGCGATCCACGGTTTCACCAAAGAGGTCGCCGTCGACGAAATCGCGACGCTTGCGCATGCGCGCGGCCTTGCGGTTGCCGTGGACCTCGGCAGCGGCACGCTGGTCGATCTGAGTCAATGGGGCCTGCCGCGCGAGCCGACCGTGCGCCAAACTGTCGAAGCCGGCGCCGACCTCGTTACGTTCAGCGGCGACAAGCTGCTCGGCGGTCCGCAAGCCGGCTTGATCGTCGGGCGGCGCGATCTGATCGCGAAGATCAAGAAACATCCGCTCAAGCGCGCGCTGCGCGTCGGCAAGCTCACGCTGGCGGCGTTGGAGCCCGTGCTTCAGCTATATCGCGCGCCGGAGAAGCTGGCGGAACGGCTAACTACGCTGCGTCTGCTCACGCGTCCCGCCGACGACATCCGCCTGGCCGCGCAGCGCGTGCAGCCTGCGTTGCAACGCGCGATCGGCGAGCGTTACGCGGTGCTTGCGGAGCCTATGTTCAGCCAGATCGGCAGCGGCGCATTGCCCGTCGAAGTGCTGCCGAGCTACGGCGTCGTCGTGAGAATGGCCGACGGCAAACGCGGCGGCCGTCACCTGCTCGCGCTGGAAAAGGTGCTGCGCGAGATGGCGCGGCCGGTTATCGGCCGTATCGCGGAGGACGCATTGCGCCTCGATCTGCGCTGCCTCGAAGCCGCCGATGAAGCGCAACTGATTGCGCAACTGCTCGACCAACCGAAGGACACGCAGGCATGATCGTCGGTACGGCGGGACATATCGACCACGGTAAAACGAGTCTGGTGAAAGCATTGTCGGGCGTCGATACCGACCGTCTAAAGGAAGAAAAAGCGCGCGGCATTTCGATCGAACTCGGCTACGCATACGTGCCGCTCGAGAACGGCGACGTGCTGGGTCTGATCGACGTGCCGGGCCACGAAAAGCTCGTGCACACGATGACCGCGGGTGCGAGCGGAATCGATTTCGCGCTCCTCGTGATCGCCGCCGACGACGGTGTGATGCCGCAAACGCGCGAGCATCTGGCGATCGTGCAACTGCTCGGCATCCAGCGCGGGGCAATCGCGTTGACCAAAGTGGATCGCGTGGACGCGCAGCGCTTGCGCGAAGTGCGCGACGAGTTGACCGTATTTCTGAGCGGTAGCGTGCTGCACGATGCGCCGGTGTTCGAGACGTGTGCGATGCGCGCCGACGATCCGGGCGTGGCTGCGCTCAAAGCGCACCTGCACGAAGCGGCCGCGGCATGGCATAGGAAGCGTGCTGACGGCCTGTTCCGTCTTGCGATCGATCGCGTCTTCACGCTCGCGGGGCAGGGCACGATCGTCACCGGGACGGTGCTCTCCGGGCGCGTGGCCGTCGGCGATACGATGCTGCTCGCGCCGAAGAATCAGCCGGTGCGCGTGCGCAGCATCCATGCGCAGAATCGCCCGGCCCAGACCGGACGGGCTGGCGAGCGCTGCGCGTTGAACCTCGCCGGCATCGAGAAGAGCGCCATCGAGCGGGGCGACTGTGTGGTCGATCCACGTCTGTCGCAAGCATCGGAGCGGATCGACGTCATGCTGACGTTGCTCGCCGATGCGCCGTTCGGGCTCGAGCATTGGACGCCGCTGCACGTGCACCTGGGCACGCAGCATCAGGTTGCGCATCTGGCGTTGCTCGAAGGCGAAACGCTCGACGCCGGTCGGCGCGCACGCGTGCAGCTCGTGTTCGAGCGGCCGGTATGCGCCGTGCCGGGTGACCGCTTCGTCGTGCGCAATGCGCAGGCCGATCGCACGGTGGGCGGTGGCCATGTGCTCGATCCGTTTGCGCCGTCGCGCAAGCGGCGCTCGCCTGAGCGGCTCGCGTGGCTCGATGCGATCCAGACGATGCTCGACACCGGCGCGCTTGATCCGATGTTCGCGAGGTCCCCGCAAGGGTTGTCGCGCGCGTTGCTGGAACGATTGACGAACCTGCCGGCGGCCGCGCTCGCGTTGCCGTCCGGCGCGCGCGTTGTCGATCTGCCCGGTCACGATGCGTTGCTCGTTGCCGACGTGTCATGGCAGGCCTTGACCAACCTGCTGACCAGGACACTTGCGCAGTACCACGAGCGCTCGCCTGACGAAGTGGGGCCCGACGTGTCGCGCTTGCGGCGAATTGCGGCGCCTCTAATGGACGATGCGTTGTGGCGCGCGTTAGTCGACGATGCCGCTGCGCGCGGTGAGATTGTCAAACAAGGGCCTTGGCTGCATTTGCCCGGCCACACGGTAACGCTCGACGCCGCCGACCGCGCGCTCGCAGCGGCGCTGCTACCTGAAGTCAAGGCAGGGCGTTTCGATCCGCCGTGGGTTCGGGATCTGGCAAACGCGCACGGCGTGCCCGAGCAGCACATGCGTGTGTTGATGCGCAAACTTGCGCGCCAGGGTGAGGTTTTTCAGGTCGTGCATGACCTCTTTTATCACCGCGAGGCGATTCGCGAGCTGGCCACGATCGCGGCAGCCGAGGCTGGGAAGAACGCGGGCACGGTAGCAGCTGCGCCGTTTCGCGATATCACCGGACTGGGGCGCAAACGTGCGATTCAGCTCCTGGAATTCTTCGACCGGGTTGGATATACTCGCTTCCACCGCGGCCTGCATATGCTGCGTACAGATAGTCGTTGTCTTCATCTGCTGTGATCGTCAACGTTGCTCATCGATCCGCGTCGTGTAATTGAATCACCGTAGGAAGGCATTCGTATCCGGTGGTGCGGCTGGGCTTCAAACCCAGTTGAGGGCGTCAGACGCTCTTAGGTCGGTTCGACTCCGGCTGCCTTCCGCCCTGTTCCTGGTAAGGGCTCCCACGCAAACGTCTTGTGCAATCCATCAACTAATGTCGGTTTTCGACACGAATTGATTGATCAAGCTGGCTTCGATGTATTTCCGGCGAGGGAGTGTCCGCCATGCCGCTTGATCGGGCGAGCACCAAGTAGTTGAGCTCTTTGAGGCTGCGAGGAGCGGTCTCGCTCAGGGCAAAACGAAGCCGGAAGACTGGTGCTCAGGGCGCTCAACCTGAAACCACCGAGGACCATGCTAAAAAAGGCCGTTAATGGTTGGCGGCTTTTCAACGCGGTCTGGCGGCGACGGACGACTACGCAGATCCACGAGCTTCGGTGGATAAGCTTGAAGCGCAGGGCATCCTTCATCTGCAGACGCAGTAATTGACGTCTGAGGTTCGGCAATAGGGCTATGGACTTGAACCTCCTGAAAGCGTTTGACGCTCTGATGCGTGCGAAACGTCACCCGCGCTGGCGACAAGATTGGCATGACTCAGCCAGCCATGAGCCAAGCTCTAGCCAGGCTGCGCCGGAAATTCAACGATCAAGTGTTCGTTCGGGTCCCGCGTGGGATGGGATCCACATCAGCGCATGGTATTTTTGGGAAGTCTCTGCCGCACTGAGCCATATTCAAAACGCGCTGACCAAGACAGAAAATTTCTCGCCGCGAACCACAAAGCGCACTTTCGTTGCCCGTGTCGCCGAATATGCCGAAATTGCATTGGTTGAAGGGATCATCAAGTCGTTTATAAGCTCGGCTTCCCACGCGGACAGCAGACTGTGCCGATGAGCAAGTAGGACTTTGTCTCGCAGCTGGATGCACAGGACATCGATGTCGCGGTTGGACACCTGAAAGCCCACTCATATCGATTCGCGCCCTCTCTATGCGGAGAAATCGGTAGCTGTGGCCCGGCGGGACCATCCCACGTAGTCACATCAACGACGGCTGGCATTTGCCGACTATCTCGGGATGACACATATGCTGGTCTCTCCCACGGGGAAAAGCGCGGTGCGGTCGACAAGGAACTGGAATCTCGAGGACTATGGAGACAGATAGGTTTGGTCGTTGCTACTTTTTTGGCGTTGCCTCCCGTCTTACGCAAATCTGACTACATCGCGTCGGTACCCTAAAGGACTGGAAAACAACTCGCGTCGTTGACCGGCATTCAGGTCGTTGACCTGCCGTTCTCTCATATCGTCGAGGTCGATATGGTCTGGCACAAGCGAGAATCCAATGATCCCGCTCAACAGTGGTTTTACGAAAAGTTATTGGAGGTCGCTTCGCTGGGCAGTTGACGAGCGTGGACTACATTGTCTGGCTCAAGAGAGTAGTTGTCGTTATCAGATAACGCGCCTGGCTGGGGTGAGACAGTCCAGTCATGCCATATGGCGAAGCGTTCCTTTAGCATGGTGCGATGGACATGCCACGTTCATCTGATATCTGGGCAACGCGAAGTGCTGCCGGATCGTACCGAAGCATCAGAGAAACGCCTGTGTGCGACGCGCGTCGCGAAAGCCGCACATCTGGCCGTAGAGCTTCACGTGAGGCGGTTGCAATTTCGTCCCAGCGCCTTGCTGGCCGCCATCGAGACAACGCGGGTGCGCTTGACTGCGGCGCCTCGGCCGCCTGCTATCGAACTGAGCCACGTCGCCCGCCTTTGGCGGCCGGCAAATGCTGGTGCCATGGACGAAACAGCATTTGGCCGAGGCGAGCTAACCGAGGCATCGGACTGTCCCGACATCGGCAACTGCGCGGGCCGAACCTTGAATAGATCCACGTGCAAATCGCCGGTACGGTCGTGGACGGAGGGCAGGTCGGCGGTTGGCAACCCTTCTTTCAAGATTCCTGCGGCCGCGTCGACGCCAGCTTGCAATTCACCAGCATGCTCGCGCACGGTACGCTCGACCGCGCTCTGCACATTGGTCACCGCCAGCTCCACTTCATCCTTCACTTTGCGCAATTCGTCGATCCGGATCTGCTGGTCTACTTCCGCCCGCACGCTATTCACATAACGTTGCGCGCGCCCTAGTAGCGTGCCGGCGGTGCGCGCGACACGGGGCAGTCGTTCTGGACCGAGCACGACCAGTGCAACCGTGCCGATGACGGCCATTTTGGAAATGTCGATGTCAAACATCGCAATCGTGTCTCCTGTTTTTTGCGGATCAATCAGATGCACGGGTCATTGTTGCGAAATTGCCGGGTGACCCTGCACGTCAATGTGCGCGGCCGCCGGTGCGGCGTTCGCGGCGGCGTCTGCCGCAACCGGCTCGATTTCCTGCATGCCTTCCTTGAAACCCTTGATTGCTCCGCCGAGGTCGACGCCGATATTGCGGATCTTCTTCGTGCCGAAAACTAGTGCAACGATTGCCAGAACGATAAGCCAGTGGGCAATGCTAAGGCTCCCCATCATCAACTCCATTTCTATCTAATGAACTTAAGCAGTTCGTTTCAGGTCGTGGTGATCGTAGTGGCATTCGCACGTAGCGTGTATCAAACGTTCTTATAGGTTCTTCAAAGAAATATTGATTGTTTATTTGCGCCGCAATGTTCCTAATATTCGCCGCACGGAGCGGATGGCGATCTCACGATTCAGCAGAGAGCCGACACGGCTCACTGCAGCACTAAGCGAAGCCGGCTTCTGTCCACACCTGCGTCGTACAGGAGTTTTATCCTGACTACCTGGGGATTCTTCAATAGCAGTACTTATGAGAACACAACCATGACTGACCTGAAACGTCGCAGTGTACTGGCCGGGGCGGCCGCCGGAGCTGTGGCACTCGGCGCAACGGCCGCTGCCAAAGCCGCCGAATTCGGCAATCCAGACCGTCCTTTGCAAGGAAATATCAACTCGACGCCCGCTGCGATTTCCGAGCCGGGCCCGCAGAATCCGCAGCTGCGCGACGTTTTGCCGTCGTTCAACAACCCGCCGCCGACAGACGTCGGCGGAATGCAGATCCCATGGGCATCCTTCAATGAGGCGCACAAGCGCGTACAGGCGGGTGGCTGGGCACGCGAAGTGACAACCAAGGCGTTCCCAGTATCGAAGGACATCGCGGGCGTGAATATGCGCCTCGGACCGGGCGGCGTGCGTGAACTGCACTGGCACCAGCAGGCCGAGTGGGCCATCATGGTCACGGGGGAGGTTCGTATCACGACAATCGACACCAAGGGCCGAGCCGAGGTCGCCGATGTGCAAGCCGGCGACATCTGGTACTTCCCACCGGGCCTGCCGCATTCGCTGCAAGGCTTGGGCAACGACGGCGGCGAATTCGTGCTGGCCTTCGACAACGGCGCAGCAGGCGAATTCAACACCCTGATGGTGTCGGACTGGATGGCGCACACGCCACCGGACATCCTCGCGCAGAACTTCGGGGTGCCGGCCGAGAAGTTCAAGGCAATCCCGCTCGAGCAGCTGTGGATCTATCAGGGCGCCAAGGCAGGGCCGCTTGCAGCCGACCAGGCCTACGCCGCAGCACCGATCGGCCGCCCGGACCATCCGTTCATCTTTCGCATGGGCTCCATGGCGCCGACGTTGGCGCAGCCGGGCGGTGAAGTGCGCATCGTCGACAGCAGCAACTTCCCGGTGTCGAAGACCGTGGCGGCCGCGATGGTGACGCTCCGTCCGGGTGGTTTGCGCGAGATGCACTGGCACCCGGACGCGGATGAATGGCAGTACTTCATCCAGGGTAGCGGCCGCATGACCGTGTTCAATGCGGGCCCGGCCGCTCAGACGGTCGACTTTAATCCGGGCGATGTGGGCTACGTCGAGAAGAACCTGGGGCATTACATCAAGAACACCGGGAAGACCGACCTCGTTTTTCTGGAAATTTTCAAGTCGGATCACTTCTCCGAAGTGACTCTGGCGCAGTGGCTGGCGAATACGCCGCGCCAGCTGGTGCGTGAACACCTGCGCGTCGATGACGCCACGCTCGACGTTATTCACAAGCTGAAGAACCGTCGCGACGTGCTGGCGTAAGGGCTCCCAGTCCTGCACTAAGAGTGGCGCGCCGCGAGCACGCAGGTTCGACCTGCAGGGACTCACGGCGCCCCACCCGGATTCAATGCTGTCTCGCTGTGATTGCGGGGCACAAGCAGTCGTCCCGTATCGACACAACGAAGCACTTTGAAGAGGCGCCCACCATGTTGATGGCAATTAAACGCACTGCTAGCTACGCTTTGTCCGGGGAATCAACGGCCGACACTGTCACGGCGATGCGTGCTGTCCTTGACAACAAGCGTCGTGGCGTCCGTGCGCTGCTGCCGTTCGCCGGCCCCGCGGTGATCGCCTCGGTCGGCTACATGGACCCGGGCAACTTCGCGACGAATATCCAGGCGGGCTCGACCTACGGTTATGAACTGCTTTGGGTGGTGCTGCTGTCGAGCCTCGTGGCGATGCTGTTTCAGGCGATGTCGGCCAAGCTCGGAATCGTGACCGGCCGCAGTCTCGCGGAACTATGTCGGGACGAGTTTCCGCGTCCGCTCGTGATTGGCATGTGGATCGGCTCGGAGATTGCCGCGATGGCGACCGATCTGGCAGAGTTCATGGGCGCGGCGATGGGCATCTCGCTGCTGTTTCATGTGGCGATCGGATGGGGACTGCTGATTACCGGTGCCACCACTATCGGCATTCTGTCGCTGGATAAAAAGGGCTTCCGGCCCCTCGAAATCGTAATTGCCGCGCTCATCACCGTCATCGGTCTGAGCTATCTATGCGAACTCGTGATCGCACCACCGAACTGGCACGCCGCTATCTTTCACACCTTCGTGCCGCATCTGCATGGCAGCGACTCGCTGATGCTCGCGGTGGGCATCATCGGCGCGACCATCATGCCGCACACCATTTATCTGCACTCGGGTCTGACGCAGAACCGGGTACCGGCGCGCAACGACTACCAGCGCCGCAAGCTGGTGCGGTTTTCGAATCGTGAAGTGGTGATCGCACTGGGCTTTGCCGGCTTCGTGAACCTGGCGATGGTGGCCATGTCGGCCTCCGTGTTCAGCAAGAAGGCGCCGGGCATCTCCGACTTCGCGGTGGCGTATCACACTCTGACGCCTGTTCTTGGCGCTGGCGCGGCAGCGCTGTTCCTCGTTTCACTGCTGGCTTCGGGCATCTCCAGCTCGGTGGTGGGAACGATGGCCGGTCAAAACATCATGCAGGGCTTTGTCGGATTCAAGATGCCAGTGCTGGCACGACGCCTGATCACGATGGTGCCGGCCGTCATCGTCTGCATCACATGCAATCCAATGAACGCAATGGTGGATAGCCAGATCGTGCTCAGCATCGTCCTGCCAGTCCCGCTGATCGCGCTCGTGGTGCTGTCATCGCGACACTCAGTGATGGGTCGATTCACTGCGTGCCGCAAGCTGATCGTCACGGCCGTCGTCGCCACTGGCGTGATTGTGGCCCTGAACGTGATGCTCATCTGGCAGTCGGTCTTCTC
The DNA here is from genome assembly GCF_032806925.1 of Paraburkholderia kirstenboschensis. Lineage (NCBI taxonomy): Bacteria > Pseudomonadati > Pseudomonadota > Betaproteobacteria > Burkholderiales > Burkholderiaceae > Paraburkholderia > Paraburkholderia kirstenboschensis. Next base: position 1,529,990 of record NZ_CP136511.1, read on the forward strand.
GTAATAGCGCGCGAGTGCGACGCGCGACTTCATGGCTGGCGCTAATGACGGCAGTCGTCCTTGTTTCCGGAGCAGCGTGGTGAGGCCGCTGAAGATCCATGCCCGTATGCACACTCTCGATTCTCGTGAAATCCTCAAGCCGTGTGCCGCCCTCGGTAAGAAGGAACTGCCGCAAGTCGCGAGCCGCCGGCGGCAGGGGGCGGTCCGTGCGATGGGCCACACACCACTGGCGTTTAAGCGGAAAGCCCTGCACATCGAGCACCTTTAGCAGGCCGGCGCGCACTTCGGACTGAACCGCTTGTGTTGATAGAAAGCTGATCCCCATGCCGGCCATGACCGACTGCTTTATCGCTTCTTCGCAGCCGATTTCCATAAAACGCGGCGTCGATTTGAGACTGCAGAATGCGTCGTTGGCGGCCTTGCGGGTGTCAGTACCGCTCTCACGAACGAGCAGGCATTCGAGCAGGATGCGCGCATATGGGATGTCGGGTTCATTTGCAAGGGGATGCGTCGGCGCCGCCACCAGTACGAAGAGATTAGGTGCAAACGGCTCGGCTGCGATGGCAGCGCCATCCGGCGCCTGGACCATCACGGCGAGGTCGATCTCGTCGCTTCGCAGCAAGACGATGAGTTGATCGCGACTGCGCACCGTCATGTCGAGAACGACCCCAGCGTTGCTCCGCATGAACGAGTCGATCAGATGCGGAAAGAAGTAGCTGCCCGAGGTAATCAATCCGACTCGCAGACGCTTGATGCCACCTGCCATGAGGTCCGCCAGTGATTGCTCGGCGGTTTGCAGGTCTGCAAGAATTACCCGGCAGTGACGTAGCATCAGTTCGCCTGCTTCGGTCAGCGAGATGCGCTTACCGGCGTGGCGGAACAGCGGCAAGCCAGCCTGATCTTCCATCTGCTTGATCTGCATGGATACCGCAGGCTGCGTCAGGTGAAGGTCCTCAGCTGCGCGGGAAAAGCTCAAGTTACGCGCCACACTTTCGAAAGCCTTCAGTTGTCGAATCGTTATATTTCTCATGTGAGAACCTGCGTCTCGTTTCAGGAACCTAACAACGCCCAGAAGAGATGGGGGGCTCGACCGCAGTTTATCTTTGAAGCGCGACAGAATGTGGCAATAGTGAATTGACGTCGGCGACACAATCCTGTTGAACCGCCACCTCTCAAAGGTGGGCTGAACGTCAGGTCCGATTCGCCTTGGATATAAATACATTCGCGACCAGCGCCAATTCGGCGAAGGACGCTTCAAAACGATTTGGCTTCATCACTTGAAACTTCCCCAAGAAGCTCGGCGCGGATGTTGTGGAGGCGATGGCAAGCGCGGGATATGTTATCCGGGGCGAGTAGCGCAGAAGTGACGTCCAGTCTGCAATTAAATCAAATCGGCGTGATCGGTTTGCGCTCACGCAGAATTCGCGGCCACCTGGCACGTTCCCGGCCCGAGCCGAAACTCGGCCATGGCGTTCGACCGGAAGAGCGAGCGCGTGTTTATCGGTTCGCGCGACCCCGGCAAGCTGTTCGTGATGAATGCGCGCGATGGCTCGATCGTCCAGACGCTCGACATCGTCAACACGTCGGAAGACATGACTGTCGACGCGGCCCATCGTCATCTGTGCATCACAGGCTCGACGGGTCTAGATGTCGTCGACCCTGTCGGGCCGGATCGATACGCGGTCAAACAGCATCTCGACACGCTCGACGGCAAGACTTCGGTCTATATTCCGTCGCTACAACTGGGCCAGGCATCGGACCTGCTCAACACGCGGCGCTATTTAGGCCTTTTTACCGCAGGGTTAAAAACGCGGCGGCTCTGTCGTGACCAGATCGATTCTCTATTCAGCGTAGGCGGCCATCCGTTCAGGATCGGTGTCGGACTGATCCAGCGACGCAATGCGTGGCGCCAGGTTATCGGGCACACACTGCCCGATAACCGCAAAGCGCGTGCGCTTAAAATGCGTGCCGGATGCCGACGCGCGCGACTAACTGATTGGCGCTCGAAGACGGAGCATCCGCGCCCGTTATAAACGCGGTATTCAGCGGGGCCGACACTGTGCCGCCACCCGATGCATGCTGGTACATGCCCTGCACATAGACGTCAGTGCGTGCTGACAGGTTGTAATCCGCCATCAAGCCGAACTGCTGGTATTTCGGCTTTGAATTGCCCGCACTGCTGTCGAAGTGGGCGATCGTATAGTTGTACATCGCACCGACATACGCGGCCTTCGTGAATTGATACTTCGCGTTAAGTTCGAAGTTGTCGAACTTGAGATTACTCGCGGTGTTTGCGAAGTTGCCAACGTATACCGAACCGGTCGCGTCATTCAGGCTCGTATGGCTATACACAAAGCCGAGCAACGCCGGCCCGATGGTGTAGTTGATGCCCGCGCCCCAGACTTGCTGACGGCTGGCGAAGAAATTGGTGTCGTCGGTTGCCAACGACCCGCCTGTCGTGCCGCCCGGATTATTGATCTGCATATAAGCGGCGGCCACCGTCACTGCGCTGCCCACGTATTGCGCGCCGAGGCTGTAAGACCGATTGTTCGCGAAGGCACCTGCCTGATTGCTGAAGCCATACAGACCGCCGAACGTAACGCCTCCGTACGTATTGCTCGTGTACTTAACGCTGTTGTTCAAGCGGAAGGAGTTGTCGGTGTTGTCGTTATCGTATGGATGCGACATCAGATAGCCGGCCCAGTTGCCGTTCGCCGTGAGCGGTGCGAGGAAGTCGACGACCGAGTCGTATTGGCGACCCATCGTCAGCGTGCCGAATTGCGCCGAGCTTAAGCCGGCATACGCCTGACGTCCGAACATCCGCCCACCTTGCCCGAGCTTGCCCGTGTTGACATCAAATCCATTTTCCAACTGGAAGATAGCCTTGGTGCCGCCGCCCAGATCCTCCGAACCCTTCAGGCCCCAGCGGCTGCCTTGCGCAAAACCGCTTTGCATCTCTATGTTCGAATGGCCGCCGGTGTTGCTGGTGTAATTCAGGCCTTCGTCGATCACGCCGTACAACGTGACGCTGCTTTGCGCCATCGCGCTGATAGGGGCAAGCGAACAGCACAGCACCGTATTGGCGGCTGCTGCAACCAGGAGTCTTTTCATGAATGCGGATCCTTGTAGGTGAGAACACCGCGCCAGTGTGTCGCTCGCGCTAATCGAGCGGCTCCGCCGACGTCAGGTGTCCGCACTTTAGGACCTACAAAATTTCGCCCAGCAGCAATTCAGTGTTGCTCGATCGGTGTTGTGCCGGCCCGACGCGCTCCTCCTCTTGCGCCTTGTTTTGCGGCGATTTCTGGCGATAATGCTCCACAACGAAATCGACGAAGCTGCGCAACGCAACGGCCATGTGCGGTTGCCCGGAATACAGCAGCCACACGGTACGTTCGTCGCCGCACAGTGTCGCGTCGTCCAGTAATGCACTCAGGCTGCCGTCCGCCAGTTCGGACCGCACGAACAAACGCGATAAGCGCGCAATGCCCAATCCCGCCTGCACCGCTCGCTTGACGACCTGAGGACTTTGTACGTTCATGATTGGCTGGACAACCACGCGTTGCGTGCCGTGAGTGTCGCGAAACTCCCAGTATCGACTTGGCGCATCCGACGCGAGAAGCACATCGTGCGAGGCCAGCTCGCCAGGGGTCCGCGGCGCCGGGCGGCGCGCCAAATAGTCGGGACTGGCAACAATAACGTCGCGTGTTTGCGCGAGCGGTCGGCATACCAGCGATGAATCGCGCAGGCGACGTTCAGCACTGAAACAGACATCGAACTCGCTGGCCGCGACGTCGCTCATGTTGTCGAACACCGTCAGCTCGAAACTCATGCGGGGTTCCCGCGCGCGATATGCGGCCAGCAGCTCCGGCAGATCCGTGGTCGTGTACAGCGACGAGGCGGCGATGCGCAGCGAACCGGCCGGCTCTCCCACTGCGGAGGCGATACATTCGTCCATGTCATTGAGCTGCCTGAGCAACTCGATGCAGCGCTTCCAATATAGTTCGCCGGTCCCTGTCAAAGATACGCGTCGGGTAGTCCGGTTGACCAACCGAACGCCAAGGTGTTCCTCGAGCGTTGCGACACTGCGCGTGACCACCGAATTGGAAATGCCCAACTGTTTCGCGGCTTCGGCAAAATTGAGGCATTCCGCTACTTTCGCGAAGATACGTATCGACGCCAACTGGTTCAACATGTTCTCCGGCGTGCATCGGCTGACAGGCTTCGGCCGCAATTCGGCGGTGTGGCAGGGCGAGAAACCATAGTGGGCATTCCATCTGCTGACGGTGAGCTCCACGCGGGGTTACATCCGCGTCGCTACGCGCGCGCCCGAGCGCGGGAGGCTAGTTCTCAGCATAGCGGCTACATCATTACCTAAAGCCGTCCGGCGGATTACAGCATCGTTATTTTTGTCGTTCACACCTGTTTCACGCACCGCTATGATCGGGCGAGGGCAGTGCGGGCAGTCCGCGTGCCCCCCGGTAGGTGCCCCGTTCCTGAACACGGCACCACGCTGAAGGCGCGCTTTGCCCGAAATCAGCATGAGAGCTGTTGACATCCTCGCTTAAGGCGCGCTTTAGGGCTTCGTGTTTCGTGACCCCTGGATACATTACGCTTCGCGTTCCGGAGAAAGACAGGCAGGTGCTTCACCATGGCATCGAAACACGAAATAAAGCGGTTCAGGACAAACCTCTCCGATGAACTCAATAGTGCTGCGTTATACGAAACGCTCGCGAAAGTCGAAAAAGATGGAACGCGCAAGCAGGTGGATAGCGACCTGGCCAAATCAGAGGGTGAGCATGCGCAGGTCTGGACCGACAAGCTGCGTGCCAACGGCGTCCGTCCGAAGGGGAGCGGGCAGGCTGTCAAAACGCGCCTGATGCGGACATTGGTCCATCTTTTCGGTGCCGGTTTTGTATTGCCCACGCTTGCCGCAGCCGAGTATGCAGACCGGAATAAATATCGCGGGCAACCGGATGCGGGGCACATGTCGGCCGATGAGCATCACCACGCCGCAGCGGTCCAGACGCTGGCCCATGGCGGCGGCCCGAACATGTCGCAAGGCCCGCGAATCGCTGCTGCGGAATCATGGCACAAGGGGGTGTCGTCGGGGAACGATCTGCGCGCGGCAGTGCTCGGTGCGAACGAAGGACTGGTGTCCAACTTCTGTCTGATTATGGGGGGCTGTTGCCCTCGCGTCCATCGAAGTCTTCACGTCGCTCTTCAACGGACGAAATGCGGCTTGCTCCGCATCGCGCCGAGTTGTCATCGGGCTTATCGCTGCGGCTTTCACGTTCGGCGTTGGGCGGCTCCTGGGCGTGTCGGTCTCGTAGTGCCTGTCTATCTGCAGGCGCGCTTTCCTGCTTGCATTGCTGAAAATGGCCGGGTCTTCAGAGGTTACTCATGCGTCAGGAATTTTGCGCACAGATGGTCTATGCGCGCGGCGATGCGTGACCTTACCCACCACGCGCAGCTCAAAGCCGATTAGAACGGCATCGCCCCTTTGGCGCCGCTCGGCTCGTCAGCATTCGCGTTGCCGATTTGCTGGTTATCGCCGCCGTGACCATGACCCGAATCGGAGTTGAACATGTCGAACAGATCGCCAAGCGCCGGCGCATTGACAGCAGGTACGGGTTGTCGTTCCGCTGGACCGGGTTCGGCAGGTTGTCGCGGGTGCGGTCAGTGATCGGCGGCAGCCCCCAGCTTGGTTCGATGAACTTGGTCAGCGATGCGTGGTCGGCATAGCCTGTGCGACGTGCCCGCGCTGCGAATACGGCGACACCGCGATCATCGGAATGCGTGGGCCATTGCCAAAGAAGTCCACTGGTTGGATATAGCCCGAATCGTAGTAGCCGGCCCTTCGTCCCCTGGAACACAGCCGGGTGGCAAGCTCGACGGGCATGCGACATCGTCAAAGTTTGGCCTGTACGTGCTGAACAACTACAACCCGGGCTACAACGGCGACGGTACGGCGCTCGATAGGACCAAAGTCGCCGTTCACGATCCCGCCGTCACCGGTGCGCAACGCGCTTTCTTGTAGGTCAGATCGAAGCCACGGGCGGCCAGCAATTTGGTAAGCGCTAATTTGAGCGCACGGGCGCGCGCATGAATGTCGCCTAGCGCCGCAAATCTGCTGGCGCGGAAGCGCGACGTTTGCGTTTGATTTTCTTTGCTCAGGCGGCGTTGGTCGAAGCCTGAGACTGCATGAACCGAAATGGCAGTAGGTCGCTTATGTCGGCGTCTTGTGCTCGTTGAGGCAGTTGGGTCAGTACGTGAAGCAGGTACGTGTATGGCTCGACGTTGCACGTGCGGCATGTAAGCACGAGACTGTAGATGACGGCGCTGGCTTTCGCTCCGGCGACCGTGTCGCTGAAGAGCCAAACTTTTCTACTGGTGGCAAACGGGCGAATGTCCCGTTCCGCGATGTTGTTGTCCACTGGGGCTTGCCCGTCGCCGACGTAACGGCTGAGATACTCCCACTGGTTAAGCGTGTAGTTGATTTCCTCGCCCATACGATGCATTGCGTTGCTGCAGCAGCGGCAGATCTTCTGCTCCTCGGGCAAGTCGTACTCGATTCGCTGACGCGGAAGATCTGCAGGCAGAGGCTTGCGTCCTCATTTGCGGCGAGCAGGCTCGGGCGCCTCCGGCAGACCTGTGTCTGGTAGGTCGAGTTCGTCTACGTACTCGTCAAGGTCCTCAATGGCGATCTGCTCGGCCTCGTTGAACACCCGATCTTGGAGCTTCTCGCTGCTCGGCGCGAAGCGCTTGTATTGCGCGAGCCGGAACTGTTCCTCGAGATGGCGAACGCGTTCGCCCAACTGGCGGTTGCTGGCCTCGAGCTCGCGAATGTAAGCCTGCGCGGCAGGAGGCAATCGGGAGAATTCGCGTTCATCCATGGTAGTAGCCGCTGTAGGAAATGGTGTCGGTGGCTGGCGCGCTCCGCGGCAAGGTGGTTCGTTTCGTGCCCGCGATTGTCGCCGCCTCTCCCTCAATCCGCAAACAACGTGACAACACATTGGCAGGGATATGCGTTTGGCAGGCGCGGCGTTTCGTAGCGAGCGGAGTAGGCGGCTCCATTCGGCGTTGGAGTAGTCGAGATAAATCATTCGAACCCCATGGACTGAGTTGACGGACCGTCGCCCATCAACGCCATTCTCGCGGATGGCAGCAAGGCCCGCTTCGAGTCGTTGAAGATTCCGCACACGGTGCGCGTCTCGAACAGAGATGGTTAGCGAAAACCCAAAGGGACTCCGTGTGGTGCGACCAGGGTCCGCGGAAACAGGCAGACGGGCGATTTCACATGCATGTTCTGATTGCGGCAGGGCACGCCAGCGTAGTCGACCACTGTGCCATCCGATGCCGGTCGGTTTCGGGTGGCATAGCGCGATTGTGACTGCGTCGCGCAACCGGCCAGCACGATCGCAAACGCAAGGATTGTACAAAGTCGTTTCATGACCTGTGTTTATCGAGGTTGGTTTGACGCGAACGTCGAGCCGAGCGAATCGGACCGATTCCACCAGCCACCGCCCACGGCCTGGAATAATGCTGCCGTATCAGCCAGTCTGGCGGCCCTTGCCTGTATCGACGCAATGCGTGCCATTTGCCAGGTCTGCTGCGCGCTCAGCAGTGACAGGTAGGACGTTTCGCCTGAGCGCAGCTTTTCACGTTGGATAGCCACGCTGCGCGAGGCAGCCTGCTCCGCATTGACGGCCGCCTGCAACGTCTTCGCGTCCGCCTGCACGCTCTGCAATACATCGGCGACGTTCTGAAATGCGTTGATTACCGTCGAGCGGTATTGGGCGCTGGCCTGATCGAATGCCGCCTGCGCCGCGCGTTGGCGATGCAGTAGCGCTCCACCCTGGAAGATCGGCTGGGCCATCTTCCCGACAATGGCGAAGAACTGGTTGTATGGCGTAAATGCGTTCGCAATGGCACTGGGCGAAGTTCCCAACGCGGCTGTCAACGATATTTGCGGCAACCGGTTGGCGATTGCGACACCCACCTGCGCGCTGGCAGCATGCAATGCCGCAGCCGCGGCAAGGATGTCGGGCCGGCGCTCCACGAGGGTCGATGGCAGGCTGACGGGAAGATCGTCAGGCAGGCGTAACGAAGACAGGTCGAAATCGGCCGCGACGTCCTCATTCGGAAAACCGCCCATCAGGGCGATCAGCGCGTCGCGCTGCAGCGCCAGTTGTTTCTCGAGCGGCGGTATCGCCGTCTGCGACTGCGCAAGCACCGCCTGCTGTTGCACGACGTCCGCCTCGGCCACTTCACCGAGCATGCTTTCATGCCGAAGGATGTCGAGGAGTTCCGCATTGGCCTTGATCACCTCCTGCTGCGCAGCGATCTGCCCGCGCAGCGACGCAACGTTGAACGCTGCAAGCGCGAGATTGCTGCTCAAAGTCAGATAGGCCGCTTCCAGTTCGAAGCGCTGATTGTCGGCTTGCGCGGCTGTCGATTCGATCATGCGACGATTCAGGCCGAATGCGTCGAGCGAATACGAAACGGTCAGCTCACCCGTGTAGAGTGAGTAAATGCGCTGGTTGTTCGCAGCTACGGGAGCAAGACTCGCCGTGGACGTTTCGTTTCTACTGCCCGATGCGTCGACGCCGATGCTCGGAAAAAGCGTCCCCCGCTGGCTCAACAGGTTCTCACGGGCCACGGCAAGCGCAGACTGCGCGGCGGCGATGGTTGGGCTGGCCTTGAACGCGCGGTCGATCATCGCGTCGAGCTCGGGCGACTGGAATAGCGTCCACCATTGGCCCGGAATATCGCCGCCAACAGCGAACTGCTGCGCTCCTCCCACTGCGCCGGCGGCCGCTGCGGTCTTCGACGGCAGCGGAGCCTGCGTGTAACCAGCGCCGCTAGGGGCGGCCGGTTGCCTGAAGTCAGGACCTACCGCGCAGGCCGCCAGCAGGAGCGGCAGCAACAGGGTGGATGAACGTTTTAGGGCAATCACGGTAGAGCATCCCTCCATCATTCTGCGAATTGCGTTTCGCGCTCGTGCAACTGGGCAAGCTGCGACGTGTCTTTGCGGCGATCGAACCACGGATAAACGGTCGGCAAAACCAGCAGCGTTAACAATGTTGCCGACACAAGGCCACCGATAACGACAGTCGCTAGCGGACGCTGGACTTCCGCACCCGAGCTCATCGAGAAGGCCATGGGCAGAAAGCCGAGGCTGGCCACGGTCGCCGTCATGAGCACAGGCCTCAGCCGGGCCGCGGCAGCCTGTTTCGCAGCCATGACGGCGCCCAGACCGCGCGCCCGCATCTCGACGATGCTGCTGACCAGCACGACGCCGTTGAGCACGGCAATACCGAAGAGCGCGATAAAGCCGACCGCAGCAGAAATACTGAACGGTAGCCCTCGTATCCAGAGGGCGAAGATGCCGCCGACCGCTGCAAACGGCACGTTGCAGAAGATGAGCGCAGCCAGGCCGGCATTGCCGAACATCAGGTAGAGCAGCGCGAAGATCACGACAAGCGAGATGGGCACCACGACGTAAAGCCGTGCCATCGCGTCCTGCAGGTTCTTGAAGCTGCCACCCCACGACACGGTGTACCCAGGCGGGAGCTTGACCTGCGTCTCGACCGCATGTTGTGCAGCGAGGACGAAGCCGGCGAGGTCGCGGCCGCGCACGTTGGCCTGAACGAGCGTGACCCGCCTGCCTTCCTTGCGCTCGATGGACGACGGTCCCGGCTCCATGCGAATGTCCGCCACCGCCGACAACGGCACGGCACGGCCATCGCCATTGCTGATGCGTAGCGCACTGATGCGCGTGACATCGTCGCGATCCTCCGGTTGCATGCGGACCCGGATATCGAACTGGCCTTCACCGTCGACAACCGTCCCGACATTGCGACCGCCCAACGACTGCACGACATCGAGCACCTGGCTCGCATTCAGTCCGTACCGGGCCACCGCGTCGCGCTTGACGATGACACGCAGGTAAGGCTGGCCAGTCGTCTGCTGCGCCGCGACGTCTGCCGCACCCGGCACCCGCGAGATCACACCCGCAACGCGTTCGGCGGTATCGTGCAGTGTTTGCAGATCGTTCCCGTGAATCTCTACGGCAACATCGGCCTGGACGCCCGCGATGATGTCGTCCATGCGCATCTGGATCGGTTGCGCCCAATTGAGCGTCAGGCCTGGGACGGCGCGATCCAACGCCGCGGAGTACCGGGTGACGAGCCCGTCCTGGGTTTGCGCCGTCTTCCACTCGGATTGTGGCTTCAGCATGATGAAGGTGTCGCTTTGCTCGACGCCCATCGGGTCGGTCGGAATCTCCGAGCTGCCGCCTAGCGTGACAGCGGACTGCACTTCGGGAAAGCGCATCAGCGTGCGTTCGACCATGGTTTGCGCCTGGACCGCCGACGGCACGGATATGCCGGGCAGCTTCGTCGTCGTGACGGTCAGCGCCCCTTCGTCCAGGCGCGGCAGAAATTCAGCGCCCAGCCTCGTGGCGGCGAAGGCCGCGGCCGCGAGCAGCGCGACGGCGAGCCCCATCGTCAGCGCAGGCTGTTGCGCGGCACGCGCGAGAATCGGTTCATAGCGCACGCGCACCCAGTGAAGGATGCGGCTCTCACGCTCTGCGACCTTGCCGCGCAGCAACAGGCTGGCGAGCACCGGCATGACCGTCAGCGTGAGGACGAGCGACGCGAGCAGCGCGAAGATAACGGTCATCGCCATCGGCCGGAACATTTTGCCTTCGACGCCTTGAAGACTCAGTATCGGAAGATAGACGGCCGTGATGATGAGGACCGCGAACGTCACAGGCCGGGACACTTCTTTGGCTGCCTCCAGCACGAGCGGACGTAACGGCCGATTGGGCGTTTCGGAGCGCCGCCGTACGACGTTTTCGATCATCACGACCGCACCGTCGACAAGCAGGCCGAAATCGATCGCGCCGAGACTCATCAGATTGCCGGATAGTCCCGTAACGTACATGGCGATGACGGCGACGAGCATCGACAGCGGAATCGCCATGGCGACGATCAATCCTGCGCGCGCATTCCCGAGCAGCAGAAGCAGCACCGCGATGACGAGCACGGCACCTTCGACCATGTTGTGAGCGACCGTATGCAGCACCCGGTCCATCAGGTCCGCGCGGTTATAGTAGGGCGCAACCTCGACGCCGGGCGGCAGCGTCTGGTTGATTTCCTTGATCGCGTCCTGCACGCGCTGTGCGACGACGCGCGTGTTTTGCCCGATGCCCATCAGTACGACGCCGACGACGGCTTCGCCTTTGCCGTCACGCGTGACCGCGCCGAGCCGGGGCATTGGTGCTTCGTCGACATGCGCCACGTCATGAACGTAGAGCGGTGTGCCGCCCGCAGCGGTACGCAGCACGATGTTGCCGATGTCGGTCGTGTTACGCAGCAACCCCTCGCCGCGGATGATCGATTCTCCGCCGTTGTGCTCGATTGTCGCGCCGCCTGTTGCGCCGTTGTTCATCTGCACCGCATTGAAGATGTCGCCGACCGACAGGCCGTAACGTGTGAGCGAATTGTCGTCGACCTGCACTTCGTACGTCTTCAGGAGGCCGCCGTTCACATTCACGTTGACCACGCCTTGCACCTGGCGCAGTTTTGGTGCGATCTGCCAGTCGAGCAGCGTGCGCAACGTCATCAGCGACTGTCCGTGGCCACGCACCTGAAACTGATAGATCTCGCTGAGGCCATCCGACAGCGGCCCCATCTGCGGCGCGGTCGTGCCGGGCGGAAGCTGTATCGTCTGCAACCGCTCACTGATCAGATTGCGGTCGAGGTACAGGTTCGTAGCGTCGGCGAATCGCACATAAATCACGGAGAGACCGTAACGCGAGATCGAGCGCAGGCTCTGCATGTCCGGCAGACCCTGCAACGCGAGCTCGACAGGCGCGGTGATCGAGCGCTCGACATCGACTGGCGCGAGGCCGGGCGCCTGAGTCGTCACCAGCACCTGCTGCGGCGAGATGTCCGGCTCAGCATCGAAGGGCAAGCGTTGCATGCTGTAGAGCCCGGCGACAATCAGTACGGCAACGAGGATCAAAACGGCGGCGCGATTTTTCAGTGCCGCCTCGAGAAGTTTGGTAATCATGGCGTGCGCTCGCGGATCAGCCTTCGTCGGGAATGGTGCTCTTCATGAGCGCGGCCTTCAGCCAGTAGCTGCCGTCGGCTACGATGGACGTGCCGGCCGACAGGCCACTGACAACCTGTGTCATGCCGTCGGCGGCATAGCCGGTGCGAACGGCGCGCCACGCGAAACGGCCGTTGCCGGTAGGGATGAATACGGCTGGCTGTCCATTCACATCCTGGAGCGCCGCGTCGGGTACAAGCGTCGCGTCCCGACCGAGCGGCGCCTGGATATCGACCGTGCCGAACATATTGGCGCGGAGTGCGCCGTCGCCATTGGGCAGCTCGCAGCGGACCGCGACTGTGCCGGTGTTGGTGTCGACCTGGTCGGCAACATCGATGACGCGGCCGGTGAACTGTCGATCGCTATACGCATCAATGTGAACGAGCACCGTCTGACCGGGGCGTACTTCTGCGGCATCGCGTTCAGGGACGTTGGCTTGCACCCACATCGTCGAAAGATCGGCCAGCGTCACAATCGGCGACGACATGTCGACGATGTTGCCCGCGGCGGTGCCCACGCTGCTGATCACACCGTCGAACGGCGCGACTAGCGCCCCCAGCGAATCGCCCGGAGTCTGCCGGCCTAGCGTGTCCGTTCCATTGCTTCGGCTCGCCGGGGCACCGATCGGCATCAGGCGTTGCTGCATGCCTTGCCACTTTTGCAGGTCTGCGTGCCGCGACTTCAGCATGGCCTGCGCATTGACCGCAGCGGCACGGCGGCGGTCGAGCTCGCTCTGCGCGATGCCGCCTCCGGTGACGAGCTCGGTGCCGCGCTGCAGTGCTGCATTGGCCGCATCGGCTGCAGCATTCGCGTCCGCCACCGCGGCGGACGCACTTGCGACCTGACTACGCACGTCGCTCAAGTCGAACTCGTCCAGTGTGGCGAGCCGTTGCCCCGCGCGTACATGGTCGCCCGCGGCAACATCGACAGCGACGATCCTTGCCTTTGAAGGAGAGCCTAGCTGCGCGAGCCGCTTCGCGTTGAACGCGACAACACCGGTAGCGGCAATCGTATGCACTCCGGGCCGAAGCTCCGCTTTCGCGAACTGCAATTTGACGTTCGCGAGCGCCTCGGGCGACAGGTCCACGGTATTGGGCAGAGGCGCAGCCTGATCGACTGCCGTGGCTGGCGGCGCTGACCCGCTAGCCGCGGGGGAAGTCCGCGAGTGGAGGGAAAACAAGGCACCGCAAAGAACGAGGATGCCCGCTGCACCGACAGACAACTGCAGACGGTTGCGATAGCGGATGTTCACGAAAGCTCTCGATGGTTGAACAAACGTTGGGACGCCGAGGGATCGCGACCGCTTCCCTCAGTGCGGGAGAGCGTATTTTCGTGTTGAGCGTCTGATTGCGAGGTGGCGGGGAGATGTCATTTCGGACATCTTGGGGAGGCAAGCACAGATTGCGCCGTTGGTTTGCGGACGGAAGGCGGACGCGGCGCGAGCCAGGGCGCGCCGTCTTGAGCGGATCAGCTAACGGAACTCTGCGAGAAAAGAATGCCGCGCGATTGCGCGGCACGGCGACTCAGGGTGTCACTCGGTAACGCAAGGAAAGTAAAGCGTGAAGGTCGTCAAGCCGGTGCGGCTCACGACGTCGACCCGGCCACGATGCAACTCCATGATCGATCGCACGATGGCGAGGCCCAGTCCCATGTTTTTCGCCGACCCTTGCCGCGCGGAATTGACTCGATAAAAGCGGTCGAAGATCTTGTCGATATGCTCGGGCGGGATGGTCTGGCCGGTGTTCGTGACTTCCACGGCGACATACTCGTCAGACCGGTAGGCGCGCAGCGCGATCTTCGATTCGGCGTCAGCATGCGCAAGCGCGTTCGATACCAGGTTGCTGAGGGCGCGTCGAAGCATCGACGGATCGGCGCGAACCTGGATCGCGCCGTCGATGGCGAATTGGACGCCCTTGTTCTCGGCCACTCCTTCAAAGTACGAGGTGAGCCTTGCGAACTCTTCATGGCAATCGAGTACGCCCAGCCGAAGCAGTTCCTTTGAATGGTCCGCTCGCGCGAGGAACAGCATGGTCTCGATCATCCGTTGAAGGCGCTGGCATTCTTCGATGTTCGAGTCGATCAGTGTTTCGTACTCCTCGGTGGATCGCTCACGCGAAAGAGTGATTTCCGATGCGCTGATCATGTTGGCAAGCGGAGTGCGCATATCGTGCGCCAGATCGGACGAGAACTGCGAGAGTTGCGCAAATGCACGTTGAAGCCTGTCGAGCATCCGGTTCACCGGACCCGCGATGTCATGGAGTTCGACGGGTCCGCAGCCGATATCGAGGCGCTCACCAAGATTGTGGGCTTCAATGCGCGAGATTCGTTGGCCGATGGTTTTGACCGGCCTCAATCCCCGCTTTGCGATGGCGTAGCCGAGCAGACCCATCAGCGCGGAACCACCGAGGAGCACGAGCCATACATCGCCTTGATAATCGCGAAGGACGGAGTAGCGTTCCTTCGCTTCATGGGCGAGCAGCACGCGAATCGGTTCACCTGAAGGCAACGTTTCGTCGCCGAATACGCAGCGAGAAGGCCCGATGGACGGGGGAGAGCATGAATAAGTCTGTTGTTCTGCCGGATTGCCAGACCCAATCGAACGCAAGGGCTGGTCCCCACGGCTCAGGTCGGCCAATATCCTTCCTTGACCATCCAGTATGGCGAATGAGATTGCGGGATGCGCGAGCAAGGCCTCGCGAAACACGCCGCTATTTTTGCCGATCGCCTCTGCCGAGCCGTATCCGCGGGCTGCGGCGAGAAACCCGCCGAGCTGGACTGAAATCTCGCTGTCGTCGCGGTCCATGAGTTGGCTCGACAGCGAATGATAGAGAAGGGCGCCGGCCAGCGAGAGCACCAGTACGGCGACGACGGTAAAAGCGACACTCAGACGCCTGAGCAGCGAGTACGCTCCGTCGGCGGCAGTACCGCGCGAATCCGCGCAAGAAATTCGGAGTAGACGGACGGCTTCGCCAGGTAATCGTCCGCCCCCGATTCAAGTCCGGCGACCTTGTCTTCGACCGCGTCGCGCGCCGTCAGGAGGAGGACGGGTGTGCGTTTTTTCGCTCGCAGGCGCTTGAGCACCTCAAACCCGTCGATGCCCGGGAGCATGACGTCGAGTACGATGAGATCGTAGTCTTCATGGAGCGCGAGGAACAAACCGTCGTTGCCATCGCTCGATACATCGACGATGAAGCTTGCCTCCATCAGCCCTTTGCGGAGATACGAGGCCATCTTCGGTTCGTCCTCGACGATCAGGATACGCATGATAAAAACCCTTTCGCACAGCAAGTCGTGCATTCAATGCAGATAGCACACGACGCTAAGCGCATCTGCGCAGCGGGTCGCGTTGAGCCGGAGTTCATTGGGTAGCGTACGCTACGTCTAAACTTAGCGCCGCTGCGCGCCGCGACGCAATTTCAAGCAAATACCAAGGAATGGGCAGTGTCGCCGCAGGCTGTGTAGAGCCTTTTATGCCCCAGCGGCGAATGCGTGATTTGCAAGGTCTTCTTGTTTCTCGCGACGGTGGCAGGAGGACGGCCATACCGCTTGTACATTAACAATCCACCGCGCGGACCGGAAAACTTCCTCGCCCACCTGCTGCCAGGTCATGCTTTGCACGGTGCGACTTTCCTGGTCTCAACCATGCAAGCTGAGGCAAGGACTACCAGGTTAAAGGCCAATACTGGCAACTCTATTGGCATCGCCTCGGCAGTGCTCTCCGAAACGGCAGTCAGCTATTCACGGCCTTCCGGCCTCGGAGTCAGCCACATAGCGATTTTTCTGCCGGCGGTTCGTCGGCCTATCGCGACGCGTGTGACCTGCCCGCTGTCGTGTTCGGTGAACGTCCGCGTCTCATAGATGCAAGGAACAAGTGGCGGCCACTCCGGGAATCGAAATCCAAACATGACGTCGATGTAATGCAAGCGTCAGGACACGTCCACCTTCGCTATGCACGATAACTGTTGCTCACTCCCGTTGCGACGAGGAAGGCGATCAGCGGTTTCGGTCACCGATCGAAGCCGACCATACCCACGTTTATGAGGTAATTCACGATGAAGTCGCATTTTTATGCTGCCCTGGTTACTGGGCTGCTCGCGCTCCCGACCGTCTCCTTCGCTCAGGACGCTAGTGTGTCAGTGACGCGTGCGGACGTACAGGCGGATCTGATCAGGTTGGAACAGGCTGGCTACCGGCCGAGCAAACTGAACTATCCGGCTGATATCCAGACGGCAGAGACCCACCTCAACGCGCAGAACGTCACGGCATCGGGCAACACCGATGTGGGGGGCGTGTCGAATGGCTCTTCGCAGGTGAGTGCGCCCACGACAATCGTGGGCGCCCACTCGATCTATTCCCATCACTGAGATTGATCGTCAGTGCACGCGGTGACCATCAGGGTGGCAATGCGGATCTTTTTTATGGCCTAGATCAATCGGTTTGGTTAAGTTATGCGGGAGGCGCGAGCGGGAATGAAAACCAGGCTCAATTTGACAATGTGGTTGCCTAACCTGAAAGCGCCAGAGACCGTGCGTGCTTTTCGTGCGCATCTGATAGTCGCGTCAGCGGCGGCGATGTTGATCCAGTTGATTGCCTTGACAGCCATTTTTGTAGCTGGCGTACCGGAGCACTTCTTTGAGACAGGCATATTCCATCTGGCAGCGGCGGTGTTGATACTCAGCATGGTCGCAGTGACGAGGTACTTTGCGCGGAGCGCCTTCTTAGCTGCCATCGATCGAAACGACGTGACATTTCTCGGCGCTCAACGCCGGGTCGTATCGGTTTCGGCAACTTGTCCGAGGCGCAAACTTGTTATCCTTCACGCCAGATTCTCCGGGTTTGTGGGAGACGTCTTCAGTGAGTAGATTGGCAGACTATCCGTATGAGTCCAATTGTGACCGTACTTGAGCGCGCGCCGATGTCGCGTGACGAGATCTATCACCAGCTCGAGGATTTCTATAAGCGTTTCTATTTGCGGCCGTCGAAGATCTGCGAAATTCTGCGTGAAATGCTGACGAGCTGGGACATGATGAAACGGCGCTTACGCGAAGGCGTCGAATCTTTCCGCTTCCTGCGCGCGCACGAAGCGTGATGACAAACACGTACACCGTGCATCGGAAGCCCCAGCGCAAGCTGATCCACACGGCCGATGACTTCGACCTGCATTCGCGTGTGAATGAAGCTGTCGAGCGCGCGGGCCGGCACGGCGTGCTGACCGCCGCCAGTCTGATGGTCTGCGCGCCAGCTGCACGCTGCATGGCGCCAATGCACCGACGATGGAGCCAAGTTAAACGTGCAGGCTGAAAAGACCATTCTACGAACGGCAGGCATTGCTCCTGCTTGGGAATGGAGGTCTCCCATCTCCGTATGACCGGCTTCCGGTAACGGATCCCCGACATCGTCGCCAAGACTCGAACACTAGTTTCCTGGATGCCTCGAGGTATCCAAAAGTATAAAAGCACTATGTCCACGTAGAACTGCAGCGGCCGTTCGTAGAATAGTTTTCTTAGAGTCGTCCGTCTATCTTGGTTCCATGGACTTAGCGATTTCATTTGAATGTCAGCCATGTAAAACGTTCTGCATAACTGCGTTTATATCGGCAGCAACGCGTACGCCGAGTACACGTTCGTCCCCTGGTTGAATAAGAACGTGTATCGCCGGACTGTTGAACTTAGCAGCATCTGTATCCAGTGAGGGCACGATGAGGACGAAGGTAAGAGATTTGCTCGATCCGCGCCGAGATGATCCGACGCCCGCAGAACTGCGGATGTTGAACGCGAACATCAGCGGCGTCGACGTCGCCGATCAACACGAGGACTGCTGACATGAACGCGCTCGAAAAGTGGCACAACCGACCGCTGCAGGTCCGTGTATTGGATCGCTGCGATGAATGCGGCGACTTGAAGGATGACGTTCGGAAGCACGTGAGCCTTTGGCCGACTATTACCGCCGTCTGCTGTGCGAAGTGCTTCGCCGAAATGACCGCGGAGTGCAGCGGATTTGCGGTCTGCCAGTAGCCAACCATGACTGGAATGAGATGAACCCTTCCGCATCGGCGACGAAGGGCGCCACGGCCCCGTTGATGGCGAATGCACGAAGCTACTCACAGATAGGGAGATTGCCATGTTCACATATTCGATCCGTTATCGCGATGTCTGCGGCCGTTGGTCGGTTGCGTTCGCACAGGCCGCTTCACAGTCCGACGCTGAAGCGATTGCAACCTGCCGATACGGGCCTTTCCATTCTGTCAGCCGTTTCGGCTGACAGAAGAGTCGCATGACTAAGGCAGCGCAGAGGCTGGACCGCCACGCGATTGTGCCCACTCCTTGATAATTCGTTTCGCCATTGCGCTTCGGCGCTGAAATTCAGGGGAGGGCATTCTGCTCTCGTTGTCGCTTTTCCCGTCCTCCGTAACTCGCGACTTGCCCCATCGACTCCTCCGAATGGAACGAGGCCTTTCAATTGAACGGCCGCTTTCGATCGGGATGACTGTCCGAAGCGGGTCGGATACGGGGACGGCATCGGGCAGTGGTCGACCCACCTCCAGCCGTTCGCCAGTGCGCACAGAGAGAGGCTCAAACGGAGGCTTCACACCGAAACTATGCAATACGAACAGGACCATTAGGAAGACCGAGTTCCGCATGAAAGCCCTGATTTAGGGGAGTACATCAATGCGACAGACCACACGGTGACGGTAGAGGATAAGTACCTGATGAAGTTTCTGTCGTGGGGCATGAGGAAAATGATGATGATGAAAATCAGATACCCCCGCTTTACCGCCATCGAGTTGTGGGTCCTCGCCATCTCCATCATCATCGCAGCTGGAATACAGATATGAGTGAGACGCCGGGGTCTCATCAAGCACCGGGCGTGCAGGCATCGTCCGGCTCCGGTTGCGCCTCGGCGACGCTGTTCGGCTAGCTCAAGGTATGTGTCGGCTTCAGAGAGTTAGCGACAGGCCAGTTCGGCCACGACGTACGCGAGCGCTTGTGCGCCCAGACAAAGCTGGTGGGGCTCAGTATAGTCGGCGGCATTATGGCTGATGCCGGAACGGCTGGGCACAAAAAATCATCGCGGTGGGACACAGGTCCGCGACATACATCGCATCATGGAAGGCGCCCGACTTCAGCGTATCCGCGCCCCTTCGCCGGCGTTCGCCGCCACGCGCGAACCTCGCTCGATCAGATGGCGCCGCGCCTGCCAATCGAGCGGCGTCAAGGTTTCGCGGGCACCCCACCGTCGCTGCGGCTGCCGAACCCGGCCAACTCTGCGATAGCGTCGTTCAGCCGACGGCGGTCGACCGCATCTTGTGTGCGCGCAGCGGCTTCGGCCGCTGCCTGACTGACGTCACTACTGCTCATATCCTGATTACCTGAGATTGCATCTGTTTAAGCGAGGCGCTGGGCGTTAGCGCGCGCCCACTGCGTGTTCCAGCCGCGCGGCGGCTGACAGCGCCACCTCGTCGCGCCAGCGCGGGCCGATCACCGTGACACCGATCGGCAGTCCGGCTCGGCCCGTGCCGACCGGCACGTTCACGCAAGGATTGCCGAGCAGTGTCCACATACGGCTGAAGATCGGGTCGCCGGTGGAAGCGAGGCCCGCAGGCGCTTCACCGGGTGCGCTCGGCGCCAGCAGCACGTCGAATCGGTCGAACAGGGCTGCCAACGCATGACGGCCCTGCTCGGCCTGGACCTGCAAAGCCGCATAGCGGGCCCCGCCCACCGACGCTCCGGCCGCAAGCACGGCGCGAAACGGCTCGCTCAGATCGTTCGGGCGTGTCCGATACTCGGGCACGTACGCGAGCGACGCTTCGTAGCTCATGATCGCGCTCTGCACGTCGGCGAGATTGTCGCAAGCCTGCGGCAGCACCGCGTCGGCGACCGTTGCGCCGGCTGCCTCCAGCAAACGCGCCGCGTCGCCCAGCG
Organism: Paraburkholderia kirstenboschensis; assembly: GCF_032806925.1. Lineage (NCBI taxonomy): Bacteria > Pseudomonadati > Pseudomonadota > Betaproteobacteria > Burkholderiales > Burkholderiaceae > Paraburkholderia > Paraburkholderia kirstenboschensis. The sequence goes on from NZ_CP136511.1 coordinate 1,550,029, forward strand.
CCTGGCGGCTGGCCGGCGTCGCGGAATCCCAGTACGGCGTCGAGCACACGCCGACCCGCAGCGAACCGGCCTTCTCAATGACGAACTCGCGCTGCGTGAGAATCCCCACGAAAAAGGCCGCGTCATCGACGCGGCGGGTCAGCACGCCGATCGTGTCGAGACTCGGCGACAGCGGCTTGATGCCGGCGGTAGGCAGCGTACCGAAGGTCGGCTTGTAGCCGACAATGCCGCAGAACGAAGCCGGACGCACGATCGACGCCGCGGTCTGCGTGCCGAATGCGACCGGCGCCATCCCGGCGGCCACAGCGGCGGCCGAGCCGCTCGACGAGCCACCCGGCGTGTGCGGTTCGTTCAGGCGGGGCGAGCGCGGGTTCACGGTCGGTCCTGGTTTGAACGTTGCAAATTCGGTCGTCACGGTCTTGCCCAGCACGATCCCGCCGGCGGCGCGTACCGCAGCCACCGCGGCCGCATCGACCATGGGGCGATGTGCCGCGTAGATCGGTGAGCCATAGCCGCTCGGCATGTCGGCGGTGTCCATTACGTCTTTGACAGCGACCGGCACCCCGGCAAGCGGCCCGGCTGCGCCGCCCGCGGCATCGATGCCGCGCGCCTGCGCAAGCGCCTGCGCCGCATCGAAGTATTGCCACACGTGCAGCACGGCCTCCTGTGCTTCGATTCGTTGGATATAGGCGCGTGCTACCGCTTGCGCGCTCAACGTGCGCTGCGCCACCTGCCGGGCGAGTTCGCGTACGCTCAATCCTGGAATGTCAGTCATAGCTTGTTTCCTGTAGTCAGGTGGTCAGGCGAAGTACGCGGCGCGCACCTCATTGTTTTGGGCCAACTGCTGCGCGGTGCCGGACGCAACGACGCGCCCTTGCGACAGCACGTAGCCGTAGTGTGAAATCGCCAGGGTCTGGTTGGCGTTCTGTTCGACGAGCGGCACGGTGGTGTCGAGGTCGTTGAACGTTCGATCGACACATCGTGCAGCACATCCGCCTTGTCGTAGCCCGCGCGCAGATTGCGGATCTGCAGATTGCTCATGCCGCCCTTCCCAGCTAGGCCGTTTGAACAACCGGATCGCCGAGGTTAGAAACTCAGGGTTTCGTGTGCCTTGACGATGTCGCCGGCCACCGTCTCGATCTGTTCGCGTTTGAGCATGGCCTGTGAGCGCAGCAGCTGATATGCATCTTCTTCAGACATGCCGCGCGAGTCCATTACGATCCGCGTGGCCTGCTGGATCACCCGAACCTTCGCCTGCTTCTGCTCGAGCCGCTCGATGTATCGCTCACGTGTGCGGGATGCCTTGAATTGCGTGAGTGCGACCGCGATGGCGGTCAATAGTCCAAACGAGCGGACCGGCGACGGGATCGTCGCGAACGCATTCAACCGCAGCACCGCTTCGATGGTGATCGGATTTTCGTAGGTCACGACCGGAATCACCGGCGGCGACATGCTGGTTCCGAGCCACGGATAATCGACTGACAGCGTCTCTGGGCGCATCGCCATGACGACGAGGCCGGTGTCGGAAGGTAGGCTGTCGAGGCGTGGCCAGCATACCTGCACGTCACAGCCGATGCGCTGAAGCTGCGCGAGCAACTCTTCACCGTCCTGATCCTGCGGATGAATCACAACGACTTTTAGCGAACGCAGGTCGCGCAGGATCGCCGGCGTCTGCGCGGTCCGCTTCATCGAACCTCTCCCGCGCGTGCGAGTTCAGGATGCGCATGCGCGGTCCACGCGGGCGTGCGGTGAGAGACGACGTAGGGATCGGCCTTCACGCGTTCAGGCGCACGCCCAATGATATCGAAACGGCCATGCACGTCGACCCGGCCGATCAACGGATGCAGGTATGTGTGGTTATTGTGCTCGTCGATACGCACGCGGCCTTGCGGCGCGTCGAACTCGAGTCCGGGCAACACGCGCAGCAACAGCGTCGGGTCGTCGGAGCCGACGCGGCGGATCGCATCCGCGAGCAGATGCATCTGGAAATAGGCCGCTTCCCAGCACATGTTGGTCGGCTGATCTTCGCCGAAGCGGGCCTGGTAGCGCGCGACGGCGTCGTGGTTCGCGGGTGTATCCACACTCTGGAAGTACGCGGCCGAGGTGATGTGTCCGTGTGCGAGGTCGTTTCCCATTAGCGCGATTTCGGCTTCACTGGTCATGTGGCTGGCGATAGGCGTGCGATACGGATCGAGCCCGACCTGCGCAAACGCACGGTACAGATGCGGAATACCTTCGCCGACTACCGTGGAGAAAATGAAGTCGGGTGCGAGTTGCTTGATCCGCTTTGCGACATCCAGATAACTCTCCCACGGCGCATCGAGCGGCAGATAGGTTTCGTCCACCTTTTCTCCGCCGCGTTCGAGGATCAGATCGCTCATCACGCGATTCGACTCGTAGGGGCACACATAGTCTGAACCGATCATGCTCACACGTGAGCCGAACTGCGTGAGCATGAAACCGGCGAGCGGAAGAGTGTTCTGATTGGGCGCCGCACCCGTGTAGATCACATTGCGGCTGTATTCGAAGCCTTCATACGGTGTCGCATAGAAGAGCAGCGCATTGTGCCGTTCGACAATCGGAATGACCGCCTTGCGCGTGCTGGACATATAACAGCCGACGATGACCCGAACCCGGTGTTCGAGAATGAGTTGCTCGGCGAGGTCGGAATAACGCCGCGGCTGGCATTGCGGATCTAGACAGACGAGTTCGATCTCGCGTCCTGACACGCCGCCTGCGCGATTGATCTCCTCCACCGCAAGCATGGTGGCTTGCAGTTGAGTGAGCTCCGCGGCTGAGGTCACGCCTGAACGTGAGTAGAGCACGCCAATTCTGATTGGGTCTGAGGTACGGCCAGCATCAATACGGGTCATTCGTCGAAACCGATGGTCGCTACGTTTGGGAAGTACGCTGCTTGTGCGTGTGGCACGCGTGTGGTGCGCACGCGCACCCTCTTTGTGCGGTGCTGAGCCAGTCAGCCGCGCAGACTGCTTTATTTATGATGCCCTCCGCCATGACCGGAACGCAACTGATCAATTCGACCCGGTTCACAAAAGGGTTTTGCGGCACGCATCCCGACCGACTGCAAAACCTGGCATAGCCATTGCTAATAGAGTCGCGCTGACTCGCCGTGCATAACGGGGGTCCACACTATCCATTTCGCTGTTCGAGACAAAGGCGTCTTGAGCGGCACCGGCCAAAAAAGCCCGAAACCAGCTTGTCTGGTTTCGGGCTTTTTGCGTTTGCGATTTCTAATCCATGTGGGAGTGAAGCAAATGAAAAGACGCACCTTCCTGTCGGCAGTCGGCTCCGGATTGGTGACCGCTGCGGGCACTGCGCTACCTAAGGCCGCGTTTGCCGCGGGAGCCAGCGATCCGATCAAGCTCGGCTTGCTGTTTTCGCAATCGGGCACGATGGCCAACGGCGAGTCGCTGCTAAAAGATACGGCACTGATGACGATCGATCAGATCAACGCCAAGGGCGGCGTGCTCGGGCGCAAGCTTCAGGGCGTCGTCGTCGATCCGGCCTCGGATTGGCCCATGTATGCGCAGCTCTCGAAGCAACTGATCCTGCGCGACAAATGCGCGGCGCTGTTCGGCTGCTGGACGTCGGTGTCGCGCAAGTCGGTGTTGCCGGTGGTCGAGTCGCAGGACAGTCTGCTGTTTTATCCGCTTCACTTCGAAGGCGAAGAGCAGTCGAAGAACGTCGTCTATCTGAACTCGCCGCCGAGCAGTTCGGTGCTCCCGGCGATCGATTACCTGATGAGTGACCAGGGCGGCGGCGCCCGGCGCTTCTACATGATCGGCAGCGACTACGTCTGGCCGCGCACGATCAACAAGATGCTCAAGGGCTATCTGAAGACCAAGAACATTCCTGACTCGGCATGGCGCGAACACTACGTTCCATTTGGGCAGTCGAACTTCCAGACCATCGTGCGCGACATCAAGGATTTCGCTGCGCAACCGGGCGGCCAGGCCATCGTAGTGATGACGGTGGTCGGCGATTCGATTCCGGCGATGTTCAAGGAAGCGATCAATCAGGGCGTGCGCGCCACCGATATTCCGATTCTTGGGCTGGACGTGGTCGACAGCGATCTGGAAGGTCTCGATACTAAGCCGCTGGTCGGCCACCTCAGCTGCTGGTGCTATTTCCAGAACGTCGATACGCCCCAGAACCGCCAGTTCAAGAGCGACTGGAAGAGCTACGTCAGCGCCCATAACCTGAAGCATCGGCCGGACATGGTGATCGACCCGATGGTGTCGACCTACCTCGGCATTCATCTGTGGGCGCAGGCTGCCGCGAAAGCGCAGTCCACCAGCACGGACGCGGTGCGCAAGGCGCTTGCCGGTCAGTCGATGGTCGATCCGGCGGGTTACACGGTGAAGGTGGATGCTTCGACGCAGTACTTGTGGCGTGGCGACATGATCGGCTCGATCAACGCGACTCAGGGCTTCGACATTTTGTGGAAGTCTAAAGACATCGAGAAGCCGGTGGCATTCAGCCCGTTCATCGGCAAGGCTTGACAGTCCCTGTCTGACAGTCAGCAGTTGTGGGATCGGCATACGCAAGCATGCCGATCCCCCTAGCAGGATCGAATGGAAACACCCATGATGAATTTCAGGCAGATCTTTCTCGCGATCGCTTGTCTGGCGGCTGTTTGGGCCACTACCGCGAGCGCCGCGCCGGGCCGCGCTGCGATGCTCACGTCGTTCTGCGCGACGAACGGCGATAAGGCCGCTGCGCTAGAGCAACTCGTCGAAGCCGGCGTGTCGGACGATACGCACGAGCGTGGGTGGGCGCGTCAGATCGTCGATGCGATTCGTAACGGCGCGCTGCTGTGCGGCGCCGATGGTCAAGCGACGCTGCAAGGAAGCCCTGCTCTCGACGCCGCGACCCTCCAGCCGCGCGCCAATGCGCCGGCGGATTCGCCCTATGTGCCGAGCATTGTGATGATGCGCAAGCTCGCAGTGGTGTCGGCGGAAATGGACCTGTTCTCGCCACAGCAAGGCACCCGCGCGACGGCCGCGCGGCAAGTCGACAAGTTCTTTGCATTGCTCGATCCCACTATCGTCGCCCGTGCTGTCATGGCGCAGCACGACCCGGATATCGCGACTGTTCTGAGGCTGGCGCTGGCTAAGCGCGGATTGAACAGTAACGTCAAGGCCGATCGCCTGGCGGCGATCGAGGCTGTGGCAGAGGTGCCGAGCGAAACCGCGCGTACCGCGCTGGCGAACTTTGCGGCGCAAAGCTCCGTGAGCTCGGATCCCGACGTGCTGGCTGCAGTGGAGGGCGCGATCCGCCACATGGACACGTGGCTGTCGCTCGGCAAGGGCTTGTCGATTCTGTTTAGCGGCTTGAGCTATGCCGGCGTGTTGTTGCTGACGGCGCTCGGTTTGTCGATCGTGTTCGGCCTGATGGGCGTGATCAATCTCGCGCATGGCGAATTCATCATGATCGGCGCGTACGCGACGTATCTCGTCGAACGTTTCATGCAGACGCATTTGCCGGGCTTGTTCGACGCCTACATTTTCGTTGCGATTCCCGTGGCGTTCGTGATCTGCGCAGCGTGCGGCATGTTGCTCGAATTCTTCGTCATCCGGTTTCTGTATCGCCGGCCGCTGGAGACGCTGCTCGCCACGTGGGCGGTCAGCATTGCGTTGATCAAGCTGATTCAGGTGCTGTTCGGCTCGCAGAACGTCGAGTTCATCACGCCCGGCTTTCTCAACGGCGGCATGCAGGTCGCGCCCGGCTTTTTCGTGACTTACAACCGCGTGTTTGCAATCGTACTCGCCGTGTTGATCTTCGTGGCGACCTTCGCCGTGGTCCGCTTCACGAAGCTTGGGTTGCTGATGCGCGCCACCACGCAACTGCGCGACATGGCGCGCTGCCTTGGCGTACCCGCCGAGCGCGTCGATCGCATCGCGTTCGGCCTGGGCGCTGGCCTCGCGGGACTGGCCGGCGTGGTGCTGACGCAGATTGCCAGCGTCAATCCGTCGATGGGCACGGGCTTCGTCGTCGACTCGTTCATGGTGGTGGTGCTCGGCGGTGCCGGCAGTCTCGCGGGAACAGTCGTGTCATCGCTCGCGCTCGGCGAAATCAACCAGTTTATCGAACCGTTCTATGGAGCAGTTGCCGCCAAGGTGGCTGTGCTTCTGCTCATCGTGCTGATTATCCAGAAGCGCCCGCAAGGACTCTTCGCATTGAAGACCCGCGTATGAATACCTTTCCTGATCCGCGTAACAGCGGGAGAGTCACCTTGTCGGCGTTCGCAACGAAATGGATGGGCCAGTCCGTGGAGGTCGGTATCGTCCCGGTGCTGGTCCTGCTGGCGCTCTATCTGCCCTTCGCCTATTTTGTCATTCCGGAGTCGAATGCGTTGCATCTGTCGCTGTTCGGCGTCAACCTGATCGGACAGATCATGTGTTTCGCGCTGCTCGCGCTGGCGCTCGATCTGGTCTGGGGTTATGCGGGCATCCTGAGCCTCGGGCATGGCATCTTCTTCGGCATAGGCGGCTATATGATGGCCATCTATCTGCTGAACGGCGCCTATGCCGAAACGCACGTCTTGCCGGACTTCATGCAATACATGGGCGCGAGCGACTTTCCCGCGGTATGGAAGATGCTTTCGCGGCTCGATGTGACGATCGTCGGCACGATCATCGTCACCGTGCTGGTCGCGGGTGCGTTCGGCTTTGTCACGTTCCGCTCGCGCATCAATGGCGTGTATCTGTCGATCATCACTCAGGCGCTCACGTATGCGCTGATGCTGCTGCTGTTCATCAACGACGTGGGCCTCGGTGGCAACAATGGCATGACCGGTTTCACGAGCATCGCCGGCCGCAAGCTTGCCGATACGTCCACGCAGATAGGCCTCGCCGTGTGTTCGTGCCTGCTACTGGTGGTGGCCTATGTCGGCGTGCGCTTTCTCGCGCGCTCCAGTTTTGGCAGGGCGCTAATCGCGGTGCGCGACGACGAGGCGCGGATGCGTTTTCTCGGCTACCGCACGCATACGCTGAAGCTCTTCGCGTGGTGTCTCTCGGCGGTCCTCGCGGCGTTTGCGGGAATGCTGTATGTGCCGCAGGTCGGCATCGTCAACCCGACTATCGTATCGCCACAACTGTCCGTCGAGATTGCCGTATGGGTGGCCATCGGTGGGCGCGGCACCCTGATCGGCGCGATCGTCGGCGCTATCGTGGTCAACGGATTGAAGTTCTGGCTGACGGCGCAACTGCCGGCGATGTGGCCGTTCATTCTTGCCGGCGTGACGCTCGTGATCGTCGTCTATTTCAGCAATGGCGTGTGGGGTACGCTCAAGGCCGCCGGCAGCGAAAGCAGGGGGGGCGGCCAATGAACCAGCCACAACCGGCCACCGCTATCTACATCAGCGGCCTGTCTGTCACGTTTTCCGGCTTCGCGGCGATCACCAATCTGTCGATGGAGTTCCGTTACGGCGAGATCCGCGCCATCATCGGTCCGAACGGTGCGGGCAAGACGACCTTGATGGACGTCATCACGGGAAAGACCCGGCCCACCGGCGGCGAGGTCTTTCTGAACAAGGTCACGAACCTCGCGACGCTCGACGAAACGTCCATCGCGCGCCTGGGCATCGGCCGCAAGTTCCAGAAGCCGAGCGTGTTCGAAGCGTTGCGGGTTCGCGAAAACCTCGAACTGGCGATTCGCAACGGTCGCGGATATGCGGAAATGGTTCGCTCGCGCCTCGGCGCACAGCAGAACCGGCGCATCGACGAAGTGCTCGAGACGGTCGGGCTCGCGCACGAAGGGCATCGGATCGCCGGCACGCTGTCGCACGGCCAGAAGCAGTGGCTCGAAATCGGCATGCTGCTTGTCGCCGATCCGCAGGTGATCCTGCTCGACGAACCGGTTGCCGGCATGACCGACCACGAAACCGCACGCACCGCCGAACTGATCGCGCGGCTCAAGTCACCCGAGCGGGCGGTGGTCGTGATCGAGCACGACATGGATTTTGTCGGCGAGATCGCGGACCTCGTCAGCGTGTTGCATGAAGGGCAGCTGCTCGGCGAGGGATCGATGGAGAGGGTGCGCAACGATCCACGCGTGATTCAGGTTTATCTCGGACGGTGAAGATGCTGAAGATTTCCGCACTCAATCAGTTTTACGGCAGCAGCCACACGTTGCGCGACGTGTCGCTGAACGTGGCCGAAGGCGCCTGTACCGTCGTACTCGGCCGAAACGGCGTGGGCAAGACGACTTTGCTGAAGTGCCTCGTCGGGTTGCTGCCGGTCAAAGGCGGCGAAATCGAACTGGCGGGCCGGCCGCTGACGCGCACGCCGTCGCACCGGCGCGTACTGGCGGGTCTGGGCTACGTGCCGCAAGGACGCGAGATTTTTCCGCAACTCAGCGTCGAGGAAAACCTGCGCATCGGCGCCTACGCGGGCGAGAGCAATCAGACCGCCAAGGGCAAGCAATTTTCCTTCGATGACGTCTTTCATACCTTTCCTGTGCTGAAGACGATGCGCCGGCGCATTGCAGGGAATCTGTCCGGCGGACAGCAGCAGCAGCTTGCGATTGGCCGGGCGCTTCTGACCAATCCAAAGCTGCTGATTCTCGACGAGCCGACCGAGGGCATCCAGCCCTCGATCGTGATGGAGATCGAGGCGGTGATCCGTTCGCTGAAAGGATCGCTGTCGATCCTGCTGGTAGAACAATTTTTCGATTTCGCGCAGGCGGTAGCCGACGACTATGTCGTGCTGGTACGCGGCCAGGTCGTGTCGGCGGGGGCCGGGGACCAGATGGAAGCCAATAACGTTAGAGCGTTGATTTCAGTGTGATGCGGCGTCAGCGTTGCGCTCATTCACATCGACAACGCACATTTGAACAGGAACACCATGATGAACTGGCTCGAACAATCGATCATGTACACGCGCGGCGTCGCACGCGGCCAAGTGCGCGAAACGCATGAACTCAGCGAATCCCGTCAGGGCACATTTCACTACACCATCGGACCGTACTCGACGCCGGTGATGAACATCGCCCCGGGCGACCGGGTTGTGGTTCAGACACGCGACGCATTTGACGGCAAGATTCTTACGGAACAGGATCTGCCGAGTCAGAAGCTGCGGGTGCCGTTCCTGAATCCGCAAAGCGGCCCGATCATGATCGAAGGCGCGGAGAAGGGCGACGTGGTTGCGGTGTACATCGAATCGATGCTGCCGCGCGGCGACAATCCGCGCGGCACCTGCTGCCTGATTCCGCGTTTCGGCGCGCTGACCGGTACGGAATATACGGCAACGCTCAATGAGCCGCTGCCCGAGATCACCCGCAAGATCGACGTGGACGAAGAAGGCGTCTACTGGAGCAAGCGCGTCACGCTGCCGTACAAGCCGCATATCGGCACACTGAGCCTGTCGCCGGAAATCGACTCGATCAATTCGCTCACGCCGGACAACCACGGCGGCAATATGGACGTGCCCGACATGGGCCCGGGCAGCATCACCTATCTGCCGGTGCGCTCCGCCGGTGCGCGGCTCTTTATCGGCGACGCGCACGCTTGCCAGGGCGACGGCGAAGTGTGCGGCACCGCCGTCGAATTCTCCAGCACAACCACGATCCACGTCGATCTGATCAAGGGTTGGCACATCGAATGGCCGCGCCTCGAAACCGATGAGCTGCTGATGGCGATCGGCAGTGCGCGCCCGCTTGAAGACGCGACGCGCATCGCGTACCACGAATTGGTGCTCTGGATGGAAAAGGAATATGGCTTCGACCGCTGGGATGCCTACATGATGCTCAGTCAGTGCGGCAGGGTGCGGCTGGGCAATTTCGTCGACCCGAAGTATTCGGTCGGTGCGGCGATCAGCAAGAAATATCTCGCACCGGCGGCCTGAGGAGACACCACCGTGGATTTGAAACTCAAAGGTTTGAAGGCACTCGTAACCGGCGGCACCAAGGGTATCGGCCGCGCCATTGCGCAAACGCTGGCAGCCGAAGGCGCGGACGTCGCGCTCTGCGCGCGTGACGGCGCCGTGGTCGAACAGACGGTGGCCGGCATCGTGCAGGTCACCGGTGGTGTAGTCAAGGTGTGCGGCGCCTCGGTCGACGTTTCTAACGGTCCGGCGTTGCAGGCCTGGACACGCGACGCCGCCGCGCAACTGGGCGGTATCGACATCGTGGTCGCCAATGTGAGCGCGCTGTCGATCGGGAACGATCTCGAATCATGGCGCAAGGAGTTTGAAACCGACTTGATGGGCACGGTCAACCTGGTCGACGCCGCGCTGCCGTTTCTCGAAGCGAGCAAGGCCGCCTCGATCATCGCGATATCGAGCGTGTCCGGCCGTGAAATTGACTTCGCCGCCGGCCCTTACGGGACCTTCAAGGCGGCGCTGATTCACTACATGCAGGGCCTCGCGTACCACCTCGCGCCGAAGGGCATCCGTGCGAACGCCGTGTCGCCGGGGAACGTCTATTTCGAAGGCGGCGTGTGGGATCACATCGAACACAACGACCCGAAGCTGTTCGCGGAAGCACTCGCGTTGAATCCCAGCGGACGCATGGCGTGTCCGCAGGAGATCGCGAACGCGGTCGCGTTCGTCGCGAGTCCGGCGGCGAGCTTCGTGAGCGGGGCGAATCTCGTAGTGGATGGCGCGCTCACGCGCGGGGTGCAGCTCTAAGTGCCGCAAAGCCGCGTCTAAAGTTGATTCGACATAAAACCTAGGAGCCTTGACGATAATGAAAAGAATCTCTTCCCTTCTGACTGCCGGCCGCTCACGCGGCGCGGCGACCGCACTGCTGGTATCGCTCTCGATGACGAGCCACGCAGCCATGGCCGCCGATCCGATCAGGATCGGCGTGCCCGTGGGTCTGAGCGGTGCGAATAGCGTGGTTGCTCCGTCGGTGGTTCAGGCGGCGCAACTGGCTGTCGACGAGATCAATGCGAAAGGCGGCATTCTGGGGCGCCAGGTCAGCCTGGAAGTGGCCGATGACGGTAGCAGTGCGGCGGGCGCGCAAAAGGCGTTCGATTCGCTCATCTTTGAAAAGAAGGTCAATGCGCTCGTCTCGATGGAAACGAGTGCCGCGCGCAACGCGGGCCTGCCGATCGTGACGCGCGGCAAGGTGCCGTTCGTCTACACGTCGTTTTATGAAGGCCGCTCCTGCAACCGCTACATGTACGTCGATGCGTGGGTGCCCGACCAGCAGGTCGCGCCGATCGTCGATTACTTCATGAAGCAGCAGAAGGCGAAGACGTTCTTCCTGATCGGCAGCGACTACGCGTTCGGTCGCGGCATGCTCGACTTCACGAAGACCTACATCGAGAAGCACGGCGGCAAGGTGGTCGGCAACGAGTATTTGCCGATGGACGGTTCCGACTGGACATCGATCATCAGCAAGCTGCAGGCGGCCAAGCCTGACGCGATCATCACCTCGACCGCGGGCGGCGCGCCGAACGTCACCCTCACCAAGCAACTGCGTGCGGCGGGCGTAAAGGTTCCGTACGGCAATCTCGCCGTCGACGAGGGCACCGCCAGAAGCATGGGCGCGGACGCGCAGGGTATCTACATCTCCGGTTCATATGTGACCAACATCGATACGCCGGCAAACCACATGTTCCTCGCCGCGATGCAAAAACGCTTCGGGGCGGATCTGAAGACGCCGAACGATCTGTCGGTGCCGGAGTACGAGGCGATCTACCTCTACAAGGCCGCGGTGGAGAAAGCCGGTTCGATCGACACGGCGAAGGTGATTCCGGCGCTCGCGCAGGTTTCGTTCGACGGCCCGCGCGGCCACATCCAGATGGACAGGCAACGTCATGCGCCGCTCACGATGTATCTGGGCCAGGTGCAGGCGGACGGTTCGGTGAAGGTAATCGAATCGTTCCGCAACGTCGATCCGGGCGCACAGTGTCCGGCTTTGAAGTAAGCCGTACTACGGAGTTCCGGCAATGCTGAATCTCGGGCTTGATGTCGTCACCACGGCGGCCATCCTGTTCATCGTTTCTGCGGGGCTGTTGATGATCTTCGGCGTGATGAAAATCATCAACTTCTCGCATGGCGCGTTTCTGACGATGGGTGGCTATGCGAGCGTGCTCGTCGAGCATGCCGGCCTGAACTGGTGGTGGGGCGTGCCGTGCGCGCTCGCCATCGGCTTCGTGGCGGGGATGACGGTCGAGCGGTTCATCGTTCGTCCACTTTACGCGCGCCCGCTCGACGCGATTCTGGCGACCTGGGGTCTGGGCATTATCGTCGGCCAGCTGATCACGCTGGCGTTCGGCCGCGGCGTGCAAATGGTGGCCAGTCCGGTGGACGGCGCGATCTCGCTCGCCGGTAATCAGTACTCGGCCTATCGGCTGATTCTGGTCGGCGTGGCCGTGCTGGTTGCACTCGCGCTCGGCTGGATGCTCAACGGCACCCGGCTAGGCTTGCAGACCCGGGCGGTAATCATGAACGAAGCGCTCGCACGCGGGCTCGGCATCAGCAGTTCGCAGGTGCGCTTCATGACCTTCTGCACCGGCGCGGCGCTGGCGTCGGCCGCGGGCTGTCTGATTACGCCGCTTGCCAGCGTCGATCCCAACATGGGCGTGCCGTGGATCGTCGGCGCGTTCATGCTGGTGCTGGTGTCCGGTTCGTCGCTGGTCAGTCTTGCGGTGGCAAGCGTGGTGCTTGGCGGCGCGCAGGTGCTGGTCAGCACCTTCGTCAATCCCGTACTCGGCGGTCTGACCATCGCGGTGCTCGCAGCTTTGTTGTTACGCGTTCGACCGGAGGGCTTCGCACGTGGCTGATCCCGCTTCCACCCTGTCGTTTCGCACCGCCGTGGCTTCGCCGTGGAAGGGGCCGGCAGCGATCGGCGTCGTTGCGCTCGTCGCTCTGGCCATATGCAGCATCACGCTGCCGACCTTCCTCGTCAACAACCTGATTCGCGCGTTTCTGTATGCGGCGGTCGCGTTGACCGTCGATCTGTTGTGGGGCTATACCGGCATCCTCACATTCGGGCAGTCGGCATTTTTCGGTATCGGCGCTTACGCGGCCGGTCTGATTTTCACGCATGTCGGCTTTTCGTTTCCGCTTGCGGCGGCAGCGCTCGCCGCCGGCGTTGCCGCCGCCTGGATCGTGTCGCGTGCGGTCGGCTGGCTGGCGTTTTATCACGGGGCATCGCCGCTCTACGCCTCGGTCGTCACCCTCGTGTTGCCGATTGTGCTGGTTCAGTGCATCTATTCAGGCGGTGAGTTCACCGGATCGAGCAGCGGCCTGTCCGGCTTCGACAGCTTCGATATTCCGCTTGAAGCCTGGTTCTTCATCGCGGGTGCATTGCTGGTTTTGCTGGCCGTGATGGCGTGGATGTTCGTGCGCAGCGATGCGGGGCAACTGCTGGTCGCCATCCGCGAAAACGAAGCACGCTGCGAGTATCTCGGCATCGATGTGTCGCGCTACAAGGCGCGGCTGATGGACGCGTGCGCGGTCATCGCCGCGTTCGCGGGCTTTCTTTTTGCCTGCGTGCAGATGGTGGTGGCACCGGAATACGCGGGCTTTGTGTTCGGCACCGAACTGGTCATCTGGGTCGCGCTCGGCGGCCGCGGATCGCTGATCGGGCCCATTGTCGGCGCCATGCTGATCGACGTCGGCAGCGCCTATCTCAGCGGCAATCTGCCTTATGTCTGGACGCTGCTGGTAGGCGTGGCGTTCGTCGTCGTGATCGTGGCGATGCCGCGCGGGCTCGCGCCGCTCGTAGCGGGCGCAGCGCGCCAGGCGTTGCCGCGACGCCGCCGCCGTGAGGCGCCAATGACGCTGGTCGCGGCGCCGCCGCGCGGTGACGGCATGGTGGACAACGCCCATGCGGCGCTATCGATCAAACAGGTGCGAAAGCATTTCGGCAGCCTCAAGGTGCTTGACGACATCAGCTTTGACGCGCGCGCCGGAGAGCTGCTCAGTCTGATCGGACCGAACGGCGCGGGCAAGAGCACGCTGATGCGCTGCATTGCGGACGGCGGGGAACGCTCGGGCGGCACAGTCGAGATCGGCGGCACGGAGATCCGCACGCTTGCGCCGTACGACTGCGTGGCGCTTGGCGTCGGCCGCAAGTTCCAGACGGCGACGGTGTTCGAATCGCTAAGCGTCGGTGAGGCGTTGCGCGTCGCGCGCTATCGGGTGGCGCCGCCGTCGAAATGGCAACGCGACCCGATGCTCGCGCTGCCGCAGCCGGCCCTCGACGTGCTGCGTCTGACGGGACTCGACCGGATCCTCGAACGCGAGTGCCGCTACCTGTCGCACGGCCAGAAGCAGGCGCTCGAACTGGCGATGGTGCTGGCGCTCGAACCGCGCACGGTGCTGCTGGACGAACCCACCGCGGGCCTGACGAAACAGGAGCGCACGCAGATCGGCGAGATTTTCGTCGAACTGTCGTCGCGCTACCGGATGTGTCTTCTGCTGGTCGAGCATGACCTCGATTTCGTGCAGCAGATCAGTTCCCGCATCGTCGTGTTGCACCAGGGGCGCATTGTGATGGACGGCGGTGTCGAAGAAGTCGTGCACTCCGAACTCGTGCGCGCGGTGTACGCGGGCGGTGCGCATGCCGCCGCCGGTCAGCCGGAGGCGGACGCATGAATACATCGACGATTGTTCAGGTCGACGCGCTGCACAGCGGGTACGGCGAGGCGATGGTGCTCAAGGGCCTGAACCTCACGCTCGCGCGCGGCGAAGCGGTGGCGATTCTCGGCAAGAACGGCATGGGCAAATCGACCTTGCTGAAAACGCTGATGGGTTTCATTCGCCCGAAGAGCGGCGACATTGTGCTGTTCGGCGAGCGGACCACGGGCGTGCCGCCGAACCGGATCGCACGGCGCGACGTCGCTTACATCCCGCAGGAAAAGGGCCTGTTTCAGGACTTGTCCGTCGAAGAGAACCTGAAGCTCGCCCTCATGCGCGATCGTGATTTCAAGCCGCTTTTCGAGCGTATCGAGGATCTTTTTCCGTTTCTGAAGGACCGCTTCAAACAGAAAGCGGGCACGCTGTCGGGCGGCGAGCAGAAGATGCTGCTGGTCGCGCGAGCGTTGATTCGCCAGCCGAAGCTGATTCTGGTCGACGAAATCACCGAGGGCATGCAGCCGTCGGTGATCGAACGGCTGGTCGGCATTCTCAGCCGGGAGCGGGACAGTGCCGGCACGACGATGCTGCTGGTCGAGCAGCACGTGCGTTTTGCTTTTGCCGTCGCGAATCGCTACGCGGTGCTCGAACTTGGTGAGATTCCGGCGGCCGGTGACACGGCGGATACGTCGGCGCAAGCCACGGTTTCGCGTTTCCTGTCGCTGTAACGCTAAAGGGAAAGTTTGCCATGACGTTTTCCATCGTTGCGCGCTGTGCCCGGACCGGCGCGTTGGGCGTGGCGGTCAGCACGGCGGTGCCGGCGGTGGGCGCAATGTGCGTGCATCTACGCACCGGCGTGGGCGCGGTGTCGACGCAATCCTGGGTCAATCCGTATCTCGCGCTCCATGTGCTTGACTTGCTCGAGCAGGGCGTGGCGGCCGAACAGGCGCTCGCGCGGGTATTGAAAGACGATGCCGGAGCGGATCTGCGGCAGCTCGGCATTGTCGACCGCAACGGTCAAAGTGTGTGCTGGACCGGTTCGCAATGTACGGGTTGGGCGGGGCAGCGCAGCGGCACGTCCTGTACGATTCAGGGCAACATGCTGACCGGCGCCGGGACGCTCGATGCGATGCTCGCCGCGTATGAGGCGAGCGGCCAGCTCGCGCTGGAGGAGCGCCTGATGCGCGCGCTCGAAGCGGGACAAGCCGCCGGCGGCGACAAGCGCGGCCGCCAGTCAGCGGCGCTCAAGGTGGTGCGCAACGAGGCTTATGCCCACCTCGATTTGCGAGTCGACGAACATCACGAGCCGGTTGCCGAATTGCGGCGCGTGTTCGAGGTGGCGCAGCGGCAGTTCGTCCCGTTCGTCGAAGGGATGCCCACACGCGACGATCCCGGCCGTGCGCCGCCGGCCGCCGTGACTGAGTTGCTGTTGAGGCCGCCGCAATCGCGGCCGGGTGCAACAGAGCCGTTAGATACCGACATGCGGGTGCTCGGCCGGTGGCTCGGCGTCGCGTTCGCTGCGCAACGCGTGGCGCACAACCTCGCCACCTACGCGCCGATCCTCGCGGAGATTAGCAAGTTGCGAGAACTCGATCTGTCAGAAGTGCACCCGGTGGTCGTGTTCGATCCGGCGCGCGCTCATGCGGGACCTTCCACCAAGCGCGAAGCATGAACGACGATCTCACCGCCATCGCCGCGGATATTGCATCGGGCGAGGTCTCGCCGGCCGACGTCATGGACGCGCTGCTCACGCGCATCGCCGCGCTCGATCCGCAAGTGCTGGCTTATGAATGTCTTAACCCGGCCGCGCGCGCCGAAGCCGAGCAATGCACGGACGAACTGAAGCGCGGCGTGCGGCGCGGTCCGTTGCATGGCGTGCCGATTGCGATCAAGGACAACTACCTGACGGCCGGCATGCCGACCACCGCAGGCAGCCTTGCGCCGGGCTATACGTTCCCGAAGGAAGACGCCGCCGCCGTTGCGCGCCTGCGGGCGGCCGGCGCGGTAGTGATCGGCAAGACCCGCACGCACGAGTTCGCGTGGGGCACAGAGACGCCGCCCACTCGCAATCCGTGGGATCCGTCGCGCATTCCCGGTGGGTCGAGCGGCGGCTCGGGCGCGGCGCTGGCCGCGCGCATGGCCTACGGTGCGCTCGGATCGGACACGGGCGGCTCGATTCGCATTCCGGCGAGTCTGTGCGGCGTAGTGGGCCTGAAGCCGACGTTCGGTCGCGTCAGCCGCGCGGGGATCGTGCCGCATAGTTGGTCGCTCGATCATGCGGGGCCGTTGACTCTGTCGGTGCGCGACGCGGCGCTGCTGCTGAACGTGCTCGCCGGACACGATACACGCGACCCCGGTAGCGCCGACGTACCGGTGCCAGATTACACCGCGTCGCTGGACGGCGGCATCGCGGGCATGCGCATCGGCGTGTGCCGCAATCACTTCTTCGGCGCCAACGAGGCGGAAGTCGAGGCGCAAGTCGAGCGGTCCATTGCGGCGCTCGCCGCGCTGGGTGCGCAGGTGATCGACTTCGAGGTGCCCAATCTGCAATACGGGTTGGGTGCGATCTTCGCAATCGAACTCGCGTCGTCGAGCGCGTATCACGATCGCGGCCTGCAGCGCGGCGCGACCGCCGCGATGGCCGACGACGTGCGTACGCTCGTCGAGATCGGCCGCATGGTGTCGGCGTCGGACTATCTGAAGGCCGAGCAGTTGCGCGCGTGCCTGATCGATGATTTCAAGGCGGTATTCGAGCGCGTCGACGTTGTCGTGACGCCCTCGTCGCCGGTTACCGCATGGCGGCGCGGACAGGCAACGGTGGTAACTGGGGGCAGGGAAGAGAGCCCGCTCGCGGCGTCATGGCGTCTTACCTATCCATTCAACCTGACCGGTTTGCCGGCGCTGTCGCTGCCATGCGGCTTCGATTCGCGCGGCTTGCCGATCGGCCTGCAAATCGCCGGCAGACCGTTCGACGAAGCTACGATTCTGCGCGTAGCCGCGTCCTATGAAAGCGTGCACCGCTGGGACGCGGTGCGCTCGCCGATTGCGAGGAAAGTGCAGTCATGATGACAGGTAACGAGAGCAAGGTGACGGTGGCGTGCGTGCAGATGTGCCCGGAAGTGGGGGCCAAGGTGCGCAACGTGGCGCACTCGACCGAACTGATCGAGCAGGCGCATGCGCGCGGTGCGAACCTGATCGTGCTGCCGGAGTTATGCAATTCCGGCTATGTATTCGAGTCGCGTGAAGAAGCGTTCGCGCTGTCCGAAGCCTTGGCGAACGGCGATACGATTGGGCAATGGAGCACGCTTGCCGCGCGTCTGGGCGTCACGCTGGTGGCCGGGTATGCTGAACGCGACGGCGATGCGCTCTACAACTCGGCGGCTGTGATCGGTCCGCGCGGCGTGCTGGGAGGCTATCGAAAAATGCATTTATGGGGTGACGAGCACATCTTTTTTGAACCAGGTAATCTCGGCATGCCAGTGTTTCATACGCCGTTCGGCCGGCTGGCCTGCGCGATCTGTTATGACATCTGGTTCCCTGAAGTTTTCCGGATGGCGGCTACCAGGGGCGCCGACATCCTGTGCGTGCCGACCAATTGGGTGCCGATGCCTGCGCAGCCGGCCGAGCTGCCTGCGATGGCGAATCTGCTGGCGATGAGCGGCGCGCATTCGAACGGACTGTTCGTGGCCGCGGCGGACCGGGTCGGCATCGAGCGCGACCAGCCGTTTCTTGGACGCAGTCTGATTGTCGACTCGCAAGGATGGCCGGCGGCCGGTCCGGCCAGTCCAACGGACGAAGAGATTCTGGTGGCGACGGTGAATTTGGCCGACGCGCGCCGGCACCGGCAATTGAATGCGTTCAATCACGTATTGCGGGACCGCCGTCCTGATATCTACTGAGACAGGCGGTCAATCGTAAGCGTTCACCCTCGCTGCGCTTATACGCCCGTATAAGCGGGGTATGCTAACGCGGCATTGGCATATCCAACCGTAGAGTGGATTCGCCCTCCGGCTCGATCTAATCTTCTCTCATCGCTGCACGCTCGCTGCTACACCAGCGGAAAGCTCCCGGTTCGGCCCCATGATCGGAAGCAACACATATGGCGAGTACCCGTTCGTGCCGCAGCCTGGCAGGACCGTTTATCGCCATACGGTCGACTTCTCCTCAGTATGTATGCAATAGCCGCAAAGTCAGAACCTGTTTGACCGCTACCTTTGTCGGACTACTGTTCCACTTTTTCCTGAAGAGGGGCACGTTCTTGAACGCTGAACACAATGCGACTTTGGACATGCTTTCTCCGTGCCTCCACGATGTATTTGACCCAGCCGAGGTCGAGCCCGCAGACGAGGCTGCGAGTCACGCTTCACTGGCCCTGCGACGCTCACTACTGAAGGCCGATCTCTGCATGATATTGCGCAGTACGCCGGAACGGACCGCAGACTCGCGTCGTGAGTGCTTACATGCCAGGGTGGAGCGATGAAGTGGACCGCGGATACGTTTGCGATCCTGCGCGATTTACGCTCGCTGAAAGTTGTTGTGATTCATCCACAGGATCAGGATGGCGACGAGCTTCTCGCGCAACTCCACCGCATTGGATGCGACGTAGAGGTATGCTGGCCGACACTCGACTGCTTGCCCTTCGGAACCGGGCTCGTGCTAATGGCGATGCGCCCCGAAACCCTCTCGATCAATTTTCCGTGGCTCGGAACCAGCATGTCGCCGCCGGTGATTCCAGTGGTGACCCATGAAAATCCAATCACCGTCGAAGCGGTGCTGCGCCTGAACGCGCTGACGATGATACCGTCACCGGTGCGCTCGTTCGGATTGCTGACCGCGATTGCGGTGGCGCTGACGCAAAGTCAGGCATTGCGGATGCGCGACCGATACATTGAGCGGCTCGAGAAGAAGCAAGAGAACGTTCGAGTGATCCAGCAGGCGACGCGGCTTGTGATGGAAAGGCGCGGCGTGTCGGAAGAACACGCGTATCAGTTGCTACGCTCAAAGGCGATGCTCAAGCGTGAACAGATCGAGGTGGTGGCAAGCGAGATTGTCAAGGCGCACGAAACGCTGACTCTCTAGCCCACAGGAATGCGCTCGCTCCTGAGCCGTTTGAAGCCGAGCATCACGTTCGTTCTGGATTTGATGTGGCGCTGGTCCTGCTCGATCAGTTGTTCAGGTACTTTGAGGAACGGAGCTGCGTGTTCGCAGGCAGCAGACCATCGGCCTTCATCTCACGCTAGCCGAGGCCTTTCCGCACGGGCCTCGGAGTTCCAATGCGGCTAGGCGGCGCAGCGTGCTTCAATAGCGTGGGCCATATAGTGAAGATGACGAAAGCCCGGCGCGTCGACCTTCTCCCGCGCCGTGCGGCGGCGCTCAATTAGCGTTGTGTTCCGTTGCTGTCGCGACGAGTGCAGGCGCGGCAGCCGCTCGAGCGAGTTCATCGCTCGACCATCCACCGCCGAGCGCATGCAGAAGTTGCACATTCGCGCTCAGCTGCCGTGTCTGAATATCGAGCACGCTGCGTTGCGCCTCGAGTTCGACCGTCTGCGCCTGCACGACATCGAGGTAACCCACTATGCCTTGGCGATATTGGCGTAACGCGAGGTCGACCGAGTACTGGGCTGCGTTTGCTGCATCCCTTTGCTCACCAAGTGCAGTGCCGAGATACGACAGCAGGGCAAGGTTGTCTTCAACCTGCTGGAACGCGGACAGCACCACGCTGCGGTAACGTTCTCCCGCTTCTTCGGTTGCCGCCTTGGCGGAATCGAGTTGCGCACGACGGTACCCGCCGTCGAACACGTACTGCACGAGCTGCGGGCCGACCGCCCAGAACAGATTGGGCGCGCTCACGAGGCCGGCGTAGGCTGCGCTTTGCACACCACCCTGCAAGCTCAGCATGATGTCCGGGAAGTAGGCCGCCCGCGCGACGCCAATTTTTGCGTTGGCCTCGGCCACCCGGCGTTCCGCTGCAGCGACGTCGGGCCGGCGCTGCAGCAGCGTCGAGGGCAGGCCGGTCGGAATCGCCGGCAACGCGATGGCGGCGGTCTGGGGCGGCAGGCTGAATTCGGACGCGGAGGCGCCAACCAGGACCGCGACCGCGTGTTCAAGCAGAGCCCGTTGCGCCAGGTTCTGCGACAGCTGTGACTTCGCCGACGAAAGTTGCGTTTGCGCTCGGGAAGCGTCGAGGCCCGACACGATTCCACCGTTGTGCAATGTTTGCGTGAGTTGCAGGGCCTTCGCATACGCCACGACAGTCTCGTTCAACAGCTCGGTTTGCTGATCGAGGCCGCGCAAGCGGAGGTCAGTGTCCGCCAGTTCGACCTGCAGGCTCAGCCTGACCGAGGCCAGATCGGCCTCGCTCGCCTGCGCTTCGTCCTTGCCGGCCACCACGGAGTCGCGCACGCGGCCCCAGAGGTCGAGGTCGTAGTCGACTTCGCCGCCAAGCGTGACGGAGTTGTAGTTGTTCGGGCCGCCGGCGCGCAACGGCCGGTTGTCGGACTGGCGCTCACGCAGCGGCACGGCGCTCGCACTGATCGAAGGGTACAGTCCCGACTCGACCTGCGCCACGAACGCTTGCGCTTGCGCATAATGGGCGTACGCCGCGCGCAAGTCGGTGTTATTGGCCAGCAGACGCGCTTCGAGATCGTCGAGCTGCGCGTCGCCATACATCTTCCACCAGCCGTTGCGGTCTATCCGGTCGGCAGGCTGTGCCGTGGTCCACGGGCCAACCGTCTTGTATTGCGCCGCGACCGGCGTTGGCGGGACGCGATATTGCGGCGCTAACGAGCAGGCGCAGAGCGCGACGACGCTCGCGAGAAGCGCCGGAAGTCCATACTTAACCATGTGCAGCTGCCTTCTTATCGCTTGCCGTCGCCACCTGCACGC
Organism: Paraburkholderia kirstenboschensis; assembly: GCF_032806925.1. Taxonomy (NCBI): domain Bacteria; kingdom Pseudomonadati; phylum Pseudomonadota; class Betaproteobacteria; order Burkholderiales; family Burkholderiaceae; genus Paraburkholderia; species Paraburkholderia kirstenboschensis. The sequence continues at coordinate 1,571,466 of NZ_CP136511.1, forward strand.
TGTCGCCGTCAGCAAGTCCGTCGGGCGGTGTATCGATCACGCGATCGGTTGCGGCGAGCCCTGAGCCGATCTCCACCGAGTCGCCCAGGTCGCGGTTGATCTTCACCTGTTTGAACAGCACGCGACCGTTTGCGCCAAGCGTGGCGACCACGACGCCGCGGCTATCGAAGACGAGCGCGCTGGCCGGTACGCGAAGCGAATCGGCGGAAGCGGGCAACGAGAGTTTCAGGCTGGCAAACCCGCCCGGCAGCAGCTTGCCGTTAGCGTTGTCGACCAGCAGTTGAACCAGCGTCGTTCCCGAACTCGAATTGACCGAGTCTGCCGCTGCAACCACGCGCGCGGTGAACTGCTGGCCGGGATACTCGGGAACGGTCAGGATGGCGGTCGTGCCGTCGTGGATCGCCGGTGCGTAATTCTGCGGCACCTGGACATACACGCGTAACTGCTTGACGTCGGAGACTGCGAACAACTCCTGTCCGACCCCGCCGCTGCCGGCGTTGACCAACGCGCCGACGTCGGTATCGCGGGCGGTCACCACGCCGTCGAATGGCGCGACGATGCGCGCGAAGGCCTTGGTGGCGACGAGGCGGTCCACGTTGGCCTTCGCGGCCGCGACGATCGCCTCCTTGGCGGTGTAATCAGCGGTACGTTGATCGACATCCTGCTGGGCGACGGAATCCGTGCCGCTCAGCGCTTCCCAGCGCTTCGCCGTCGTACCCGCAACTAAAGCATTCGCCTGCGCGCTCTGGAGATCCGCGCGCGCTTGCAATAGCTGCTGGTCGAGCTCGGGCGTTTCGATTTCGGCGAGCACCTGACCCGCTTTGACACGCGCGCCGATATCGACGCTCCATGATTTCAGATAGCCGCTGACCTGCGCGAAAATCGGCGCCCGCGTAAACGCTTCGAGGCGGCCGGGCAGTTGCAGCGAGGGGCCGTTGGCGTCGCGCAAGGGCTGGATCACGTTGACGGTCGGTACGGCTTGGGCGTCAGTCCACGTTTTCAGCTTGCGGGCGTCCACGGCTCGCAGCGCGATACCGGCAGTGACGATGCCAAACACGACCAGCAGGCCGACGACGCTCGCTACCCAAAGCGGGCGGCGCGAGGGTGTATCAGTGGGGAAAGCGGATTCAGACGACATGGGCAGGATCTCCCGAGATGGATGCCGGGGTAGCCGCGCGCCCGGGGCGCGCGTGCACGATACAAAAGATGACGGGGACGAGGAACAGCGAAGCGGTGGTGGCAAACAGCAGACCGCCGATCACGGCGCGGCCAAGCGGCGCGTTTTGTTCGCCGCCTTCGCCGAGGGCGAGCGCCATCGGCAGCATGCCGATGATCATGGAGAGCGCGGTCATGAGCACGGGGCGAAAACGTGTAAAGCCGGCTTCAAGTGCGGCCTTGAACGGGTCGCCATGTGCGGCAAATCGTTCGCGGCAGAAACTGACGACCAGAATCGAGTTGGCGGTCGCCACCCCCATGCACATGATCGCGCCAGTCAATGCCGGTACCGAGAGCGTCGTGTGGGTTGCGAACAGCATCCAGACGATACCCGCCAATGCAGCAGGCAATGCGGTCACGATCACGAACGGGTCGGCCCACGACTGGAAATTGACCACGATCAGCAGATAGATCAACACCACCGCACCGAGAAGGCCGAACAACATGCCGGCAAAGGCGCTGTTCATTGTCTGCACCTGACCTAGCAGAGCGACGGTCGAGCCCTTGGGCAAGGTGCTGGCGTTGTCGTGCACGATGCGCTGGATATCGGATGCCACCGCGCCGAGGTCGCGGCCCTGGGTAGTCGCGAAGATCTCGACCATGGGCTGGATGTTGTACTGGCTGACAACCTCATTGCTGCTGGTGCGTTCGACTGTCGCCAGACCCCCGAGGATCTGGGCGGCGCTTCCGCTGCTGGCCGTGATCGGCAGATTTTCCAAGGCGGCGAGCGAATCGAGGCTGTATTGCGGCGTTTGCATCACGATCGGATAGGACACGCCGTTCGCGTTGTTCAGCCAGAACGTGGGCGCGATCTGACTGGAACCCGCGAGGTTCACCACCATGCTGTTGGTCACGTCACGTTCGGTGATGCCGAGCAATTGCGCGCGCGTGCGATCGACATCGACGTTGAAGGTCGGGTTGCCGTGCGACTGTTCGATCCGTGCATCGACCACGCCCGGCACATCGCGAACCTGGCGCAGCAGACGGTCCACATACGCATAGTTGCCGCTCAGGTTATTGCCGCGAACCTGCAGGTCGATCGGCGCGGGCGAGCCGAAGTTCAGGATCTGACTGATGATGTCCGCCGGCGGGAACGAAAACGTGACACCCGGAAATTCCCGCGGCAATCTCTCGCGCATGACGCGAACATACTCGTCGGTCGGACGATGGCCTTCGTTCAGCGCGATCTGGATGTCACCGTCCTGCGAGCCGACCGTACCGGTGTTGTTGTACGCGGTATTGATGCCGCTGACCGGCAGACCCATGTTGTCGACCACTGTGCCGAGATCCGCCGGCGGAACGATCCGGCGGATCGCGCCTTCGACATTCGCAAAAATCTGCGCGGTCTTTTCAACGCGAACGCCGACCGGTGCGCGCACATGCATCAGGATTTGTCCGGAATCGACCGACGGGAAGAAGTTGCGGCCGAGGAACGGCACCAGCGTGAACGAGAGGGCGACAAAGCCGAGGAAGCCGGTGACAAACGGACGCCGGCGCGTCAGCGCGAGTTCGAGCAATCCACGGTAGGCGCTACGCACCTTTTCAAACCGCGCCTCGAAGCCGCGCTGAAAACGCCCGAGCGGACCGGGGCGCTTCGTTTCATGGGCGTGCTCATCCTTTACATGCTGTTTGAGCAGATATTTGGCCATCGTCGGCACAAGGGTTCTCGACAGGATGAACGACGAGATCATCGCGAAGATCACGGCTTCAGCCATCGGCACGAACAGGAAGCGTGCGACGCCGTTCAGGAAGAACATCGGCACGAATACGATGCAGATACACAGCAGCGAGACGAACGCCGGCGTGACGATCTGCGCGGCGCCGTCGAGAATCGCCGTCTCCACCTCCTTGCCATGCTCGAGGTGCCAGTTGATGTTTTCGATGGTTACCGTGGCATCGTCGACGAGAATCCCCACCGCTAACGCGAGACCACCGAGCGTCATGATGTTCAAGGTCTCGCCGAGCGCGGATAGCGTGGCGATGGAGCCGAGGATAGCGAGCGGGATCGAGGTTGCGATGATGATCGTCGAGCGCCAGCTGCCGAGGAACAGCAGGATCATCAAGCTCGTCAGCACGGCCGCTATCACCCCCTCGCGCGCCACGCCGGTAATGGCCGCTCGCACGAACAGCGACTGGTCTCCGATGGGTTCGATCTGCAGGTTATCGGGCCACGACGCCTTCCCTGCAGCAAGCCGCTGCTTGATGCCGGAGATGATGCCGAGTGTCGAAACCGAGCCGTTCTTGAGCACGGACATCAGTACCGAGCGCCGGCCGTCGACGTGCACGATATTGGTCTGGGGCGGGCTGCCGTCGCGCACATTCGCAATGTCACGCATATAGACCGTGGTGCCATTGGCCGCCTTGACCGGCAGATCGCCCAAGGCTTTGATTTGCGACGGCGCATTGTTGAGTTGCAACGTGTACTCGTAGTCACCGATCTTTTCCGTGCCGACCGGTGTGATCAGGTTCTGGCCGGCGAGTGCATTGGCGACATCCTGTGCGGACAAGCCGCGCGCCTGGAGCGCCGCCGGGTCGACGTCGATCTGTACCTGACGTGTCTTGCCGCCGAACGGATAAGGAATCGCCGCGCCTGCGACCGTCGTGAGAACCGGGCGCACCGCATTCAGGCCAAGATCGCCGAGCGCCTGTTCAGAGAGCCCCTTGCCGGACAGCGCCAACTGGATGATTGGCACGGTCGACGCGTTGTAGTTCAGGATCAGAGGTGGCGTCGTACCTGCAGGCAACTGCCGCAATTGAGTTTGCGCGACCGAAGTCACCTGCGCGTTCGCCGTGCTGATATTCACGCCCGGCTGGAAGAAGATCTTGACGATCCCGAAGCCCGCAACCGATTCCGCCTCGATATGCTCGACGTCGTTCACGGTGGTTGTCAACGTGCGTTCGAATGGCGACGTGATGCGGCCGACCATCTGGTCCGGCGGCAGCCCCGTGTACTGCCACACGACGCTGATCACGGGAATCCTGATGTCCGGAAAGATGTCGGTTGGCGTCTTCATCGCGGACAAAGGACCGATGATGAGGATGAAGATCGCCAGGACTACGAAGGTGTAGGGTCGCCGAAGGGCAATACGGACTAGGCCGAGCATGAGAATTCCAGGGCTTGGGGAAAACGAAGAGTGTCTTGGTGGAGGCTAATGCGGCGTGCGATGTCCGGCAGCCGCGTGCTTGTACCTGAAACAGGCGCAGGTCGCGCTTGAACTGGCAGCACGTTCGACCGTGACGGAATATTGACTAGGGCTACGCATGATCTGCATTTCTTGAGAATTGCTCTGCTGCTTACGATTGGTCAAAAACCTTGCGCGCATCTTTCAATTGCCCGGCGCTTGGAAGAGAAAGACATGCACAACGAAGGGGGTTGCCTTGGAGCGTGTGCCGATGTGCCGCAACGCAACCCAAACGCGAATGTACACAAAGCCCGGCGTTCCTGCTGACGGACAAACAAGATGTCAGGCACGTATGAATGCCGAGCGAGCGCATTGCGTTTCTCGCGTGCGTGCCGGGAATACCTTGTCGTTGCTGGAGAAAGTGATGTTTGGTAAGAACCGCACACGGGCCCACGAGCGTCACTTCCGGCGACGGCTAAACCGTCAGCGTTTTTTATTACCAATTGTTCAGGAGACCCATCCGCGCTCTCAGCGCACGCACTAAACAGGTTCCACACGGGGTGTCGCTAGAGTTTCGCTCAACGAGCGTTCATGCCTTCGCAAGTCGACGTCGACAGTGCCGAACGCAGCGACGCACCTGAACGGAATGACAGGCGATAAAGCGTTGGAAAAGCCACCTTTGCACAAAACAGTTATGTGCAAAACAGGTGGACTAGAAAGCGGCTGTGACACCGCGGCATAGATCGTCCGTCGCCGTCTAAAGAGGCGGACCGTCGGGTGACCGTGAGTTGTCAACCCGCTTTCTCCACGGTGTAGCAATGTGCTGGATTGAAGATTTCGTAATGGATCACGGTCGAAGGAAAGTTTAGTTAATCGTCGCGTAACTCAAGCATTGGGAGCGCATCCTAGACTTCAGTCCTTGCTTGATTCTGGAGTGCTCCATGGCACCACGACCCTCCCTTGCGATCGACTCGGTACGTGGCTTCGAATTGACGGGCGACGGTCAGTATCTGATGTTGAAGGCCAATCAGACTTCCAGCATTGCGTTGCATTGCTCAGTCATGCACGAGTTGCTGGCGGCCTTGTCGAACGCTATTGGCGTGTCGGAGCGGATTCGCAGCAAGAAAAAGAGCGTCAAATTCGCGATGCCATGTGAGGCCTGGGAGATTGGCAAGGACGCAGGTGGGGCAGCTCATCTGATCCTTACATTCCGTCTGCCCGGCGGTGCGGAACTCTCGTTTCGCATGCAACGCACTGAGGCTGCACACATGACGGAAGTGCTGGCGCTTGTGAGCGGCATTGCAAAGGCCGGTGATCTGTCCGCCATCACGGTGCAATAGGGCTCCCGTCTCAATCTCCCGCGCCCTCCATCGATATGCGCGACACAGCGTATAGCGATCGGGTCTTCACGTTGTGTCTCTATCATTGGCTTCCCTTTGCATGCTCGTTCAAACTTCAACTGCACGCCGTAGCAGGGCGGTGACTCTCGTCGGCCTAAGTGTGGCAGCGATGTCGGCGCACGCCAGCGACTCGTTCGCGATTGGCGATATCCGGCTCGAAGGACTGCAACGCGTCGAACCTGGTACCGTGTTCGCCTATCTGCCCATCAAGCAGGGCGACACGTTCAACGACGACAAGGCGTCGGAAGCCATTCGCGCACTGTACGCAACGGGCTTCTTCAATGACGTCAAGATCGTGACCGAAGGCAATGTGGTCATCGTGCAGGTGCTGGAGCGTCCGGCCATTGGCACGATCGACTTTGCGGGCATTCACGAGTTCGACAAGGACAACCTGATTAAGGCGCTGCGCGTCGTCGGCTTGTCGCAAGGTCGCTACTACGACAAGGCGCTGGTCGATAAGGCCGAGCAGGAACTGAAGCGCCAGTACCTGACGCGCGGCTACTACGCAGCCGAAGTCACGACCACGATCACGCCGATCGACCGTAATCGCGTCTCGGTGCTGTTCTCGGTGGCCGAAGGGCCGAGCGCCAAGATCCGTCAGATCAACTTCATCGGCAACAAGGCGTTCAGCACGGGCACGCTGCGCGACGAAATGCAGTTGTCCACGCCGAACTGGTTCTCGTGGTACACGAAGAACGACCTGTACGCGAAAGACAAGCTCACCGGCGACCTCGAAAATGTCCGCTCGTATTATCTGAACCGCGGCTACCTCGAGTTCAACATCGAGTCGACCCAGGTGTCGATCACGCCGGACAAGAAGGACATGTATCTGACGGTCACGCTGCATGAAGGCGAGCCGTACACGATTTCGAGCATCAAGCTCGCCGGCAATCTGCTCGACCGCGAGCCGGAGTTGGCCAAGCTCATCAAGATAAAACCGGGCGACCGCTTCTCGGCTGAAAAGCTGCAGGCCACCACCAAGGCCATCGTCGACAAACTGGGCGAATACGGCTATGCATTCGCGACCGTCAACGCGCAGCCGCAAATCGATCAGTCAAACCACAAGGTCGACCTGACGCTCCAGGTGGACCCGAGCCGCCGCGTCTACGTGCGCCGCATCAACGTGGTCGGCAACACGCGTACGCGTGACGAAGTGGTGCGCCGCGAAATGCGCCAGATGGAGAGCTCGTGGTTCGATTCGAACCGCCTCGCGTTGTCGAAAGACCGTATCAACCGTCTCGGCTACTTTACCGATGTCGACGTGACCACGGTGCCGGTCCAAGGCGGGCAGGATCAGGTCGATATCGACGTTAAGGTGACAGAAAAACCCACGGGCTCGATTTCGCTGGGCTTGGGCTATGGTTCGGGTGAGGGGCCCATTATCTCCGCGGGCGTATCGCAGGACAACGTGTTCGGCTCGGGCACGAGTCTCGCACTGAATGTGAACACCTCGACCACCAACCGTACGTTGACGGTCACGCAGGTCGATCCATACTTCACTATCGACGGCATCAAGCGCATCACCGACGTCTATTACCGCACGACGGAGCCTTTGTATTATTCGACCGACTCGAGCTTCCGAATCATCACGGCAGGAGCGGACCTCAAATTCGGCGTGCCTTTCTCCGAGTCCGACATGGTGTACTTCGGGCTGGGGTTTGAGCAAAACCGTCTGGATATCGACGCCAATACGCCTCAGAGCTATAAGGATTACGTCACGCAATTTGGCCGTGTCTCCAACAATGTGCCGTTGACGGCGGGATGGTCGCGTGACGACCGTGACAGTGTGCTTGTCCCAAGCCGGGGCTACTACACGCAGGCCAATGCCGAATACGGCACGCCGCTGGGTGACACGCCGTACTACAAGGCAGACCTCCAGGCGCAATACTACTATTCATTCGCGCGTGGCTTCGTGCTTGGCCTGAATTTACAGGGCGGCTATGGCAATGGGTTGAACGGCAAGCCCTATCCGATCTTCAAGAACTACTATGCGGGCGGTATCGGTTCAGTGCGTGGGTATGAGCCAAGTTCTCTCGGGCCGCGTGACGCGACCACCAACGATCCCATCGGCGGCTCGAAGATGGTCGTCGGCAATATCGAGCTGACCGTTCCATTGCCGGGATCCGGCTATGACCGCACGTTGCGCGTCTTTACCTTCCTCGACGGCGGCAATGTATGGGGCAGCGAAGGCAGCAGCATCGGCGCGAACGGATTGCGCTACGGCTATGGGCTGGGTCTCGCCTGGATCTCGCCGATCGGTCCACTCAAGCTGAGCCTGGGCTTTCCGCTCGTCAAGCACGCAGGCGATCAGTATCAGAAATTCCAGTTTCAGATAGGCACATCGTTCTAAGGCTATCGTCGGCACGCTTTCGTCGATCCCTGTCGTCATGTCGACTCACACGATCCGTCCCGCGTTGGAAGCGCCCGCTCGCCGGTACGCATCCGGTTCCCGCTTCTTCGGCGGCACGATCATTTCGATTTCACCGACGAGGAAAATATACGAAAGGATGCCCAGAACGGCGACGATCGAGACGTACCACATCGCATAGTGGAAGTTATGCGTGCGCTGCAGGATCATGCCGAAAACGATGGGCGTAGTAATGCCGGACAGATTGCCGAACAGATTCAGAAAGCCGCCCATCGTACCGATGAAATTGCGAGGAATGACGTCCGTAAACACCACCCAGCCGAGATTCGCGACGTTGTTGCCGAAAAAGGCCAGCGAAAGAATCCCAATCGCGATGACGGGCTGGTTCTCGAAAAAATTGACAGTGAAGATCATGGCCGTCAACACGAGACCAATGATCACCGGCAACTTGCGCGCGATAGTGACCGATTTGCCCTTTTTCAGGAGGCTGTCACTGAGAAAGCCGCCCGCCAGCATGCCGACCATGGCCATGAGATAAGGAATGGATGCGCCCAGTCCCGCTTTGGAAAGCGTGAGATTCAATGCCTTTTCGAGGTAGACGATGAACCATGTCATGAAGAAGATCAGCGTCGAGTTGTAGGCGAACTGCGTGATGAACAGACCCCAGACAGTTTTGTTCTTGAGGAAGTAGAGGACGTCGTCTCTCGCGACCACGGTGTTGACGGTGGCTTGATCCTGAGATCCGTAGCCACCGCCTGCCTTGATAAGGTCGAGCTCGACCTGGCCGGTGTTCCTGCTGTCTTTGGGGTCGCGATAAACGATCAGCCAGTAGACCCCAAAGACGATCCCCGCTGCACCCGTTGCATAGAACACCGTTTGCCAACCGTAGCGGCTCGTCAGAAAAGTCAGGACAGGCGTGAACAATGCAAGCCCGATGTATTGGGAACTGATATAGGTCGCCGTCGCGCGCGCGCGTTCGTTCTTCGGAAACCAGTTCGCGACGATCTTCGTATTCGAGAGGTATGACGGCGCTTCAGCGAGGCCGATCAGGGCTCGGCAGACCAGCAGCATCGCAAACGAGGCGCCCAGGGTCGCGAAAAGATGATGTGAAGCGAAGCCCATCGCGAATGTACATATGCTCCAGATGACTATTGCACTTCCGTACAGAACCCTCGATCCGATTCGATCAAGGAGATACCCGACGGGAAGCTGGGCGACCGCATAGGTCCAGGTGAACATCGAAAAGAGCAGGCCTAGCTGGGTCGGCGAAAGGCCGAATTCCCCCTGGATCCTGCTGCCCGCGATCGAGAGATTCGCACGATCCATGTAGTTGATGGCCGTGACTACAAACAGTAAAAAGACAATGAAGTATCGGGTCTTAGTTGTTTTCATGATTTCGCATTCAAGAGGCCGTCTGGAGGCTCGCCCAAACATGCCTTGCCGCATGGAGCGCCGGCGACTCGTCGTCCTGCCTAGAGTGGGAGTTTTACAACCGCATTGTTCTGCGTGCTGCGATAGATGGCTGTGAAGAGTTCTACGGTTTTCCGGCCGTCCCGTCCGTCGATCAAAGGCTTCGTGCCGTTGCCGACGGCAGTCAGGAAATCGTCTATTTGCCGCTCATGATAGAAGTACAGGGAATCCGCGGAATTGAAATACTCCGCATCCGCTTTTCTCCACTCGCCGAGCATTCCTTCTTCGCTTTTGATTGTCCAGATATCGTTGTAAGGTGGTTCGGTGATGGTCGAGACGCCGGCAATGAACATCGCACCGCCGTCCGTCTGCACGCCGACCGACGCGCCGTTGTCTCCGTGAACATGGACCTTCCCGTACAAAGCAGGATTCTGCGAGTTGCTGACCAGAATGTTGGCAATCGCGCCGCTTTTGAACTTGATGATGGCCGCCGCGGTGTCTTCGACTTCGATGTAGTCGTGATTGACGTTTTTCCACACTCCGTAGACCTCATCGATATCGCCCAGATACCAGAGGAGCAGATCGAGCTGATGCGGCGCCTGGTTCACGAGCACGCCGCCTCCTTCGCCAGCCCACGAGCCACGCCACGGATCGCTTTCGTAGTACTGGCGGTCGCGCCATCCAAGCATGACCACGTTGCCGATCATAGGGCGGCCGATCTTGCCTGCGTCGATGGCCTGCTTGATTCGCATCGCGGACGGGTAAAAGCGCCGTTGGCACACGACGCCGACCGTACGCCGGTGCTCTTCAGCACATGAAAGGATGGCATCGCAGTCTTCGAGCGAAGAAGCGAGGGGCTTTTCGATGAGAACGTGACAGCCGCTTTTCAAGGCGGCGATCGCAACGGGAGCGTGCTGAGGATGCGGAGTGCAGATGCATACAACGTCGACCTGCGCGGCGCTCACCATTTCTTCGACGCTATCGAACCCATGCACGCCGTATTGTTTGCCGAAGGCCTTTGCTCGATCGTGAGAGGTGCTGCATACTGCGACGAAGTCCGAGTTCTCGAGATTCGAAAGCGCGCGGGCATGGAAATGACCGACTTTTCCACAGCCGACGATGGCTGTTCTGAGTTTTTTCATGGTGATTCGGTGTTGCGCCGTTAGTTTGAAGGCGAGCGAGGCGCTGCTGCCACCGGTCCGGTGGCAGCGCACGATGTCGATCGCGGATTGCGTGACGCCAGGAGTGAAGGGGCATCCATCGGCTTGATTGCGCGGCAGGCTCATGACGGTGCGCCACGGTCAAGTGAAGTCGCTGCAGGCGCAAGTCGACTTCGCGACGGAACTACTGCGATCCGGCCAAGGTGGACATCTGTGGATGACGGGCGATCTTTCAGGGCGGCCGGCAGTCGATGTCGGCCGCATCACACCTACGCCTTGAGATGGGGCTCCAGCAGCGACAGGTCCGCAACTGAAAGACGATCGTGCGCGGTCCGCACTTGGTGCCAGTACGGGTAGAGCAGGGGCGGCGCGCTCACCTTGTCGAGCCGCTCGCGCTGTTCGGCGCTCAGCCTGAGATTCGCCGCGCCGAGGTTGTCGAGCAGTTGCTTCTCGTTGCGTCCGCCAATGATGACCGACGTGACGGCGGGGCGCCCGAGTGTCCATGCGAGCGCGACTTGAGCGGCCGAGACATTCTGCTCGTTGGCGATCTCGACAAGCGTGTCGACAATCGACCATAGTCGTTCTGCGTCGCGGATCGGCGGCTCCGTCCAGCCGGCGAGCTGGCGCGTGCCCTCGGGCGTCGCGTCGCGGCGGTGCTTACCCGACAGCAGGCCGCCTGCGAGCGGGCTCCAGACGAGAATGCCCAGGCCTTGATCAAGCGCGATCGGCGCGAGTTCGTATTCCGCTTCGCGTGCTTCGAGCGTGTAATGGATCTGCTGGCTCACGAAGCGCGGCAGACGATCGCGCTCGCTCACATGCAACGTCTTCATCAGGTGCCAGCCCGAGTAGTTCGAGCAGCCGACATAGCGGACCTTGCCATGCCGGACAAGCAGATCGAGCGCTTCGAGCGTTTCTTCGAGCGGCGTGAGCCCGTCCCATTCGTGCACCTGGTAGAGATCGATCACATCGGTCTTGAGACGGCGCAGGCTCGCCTCGCAGGCTTCTATCAAATGATGCCGCGACAGACCGCGGTCGTTCGGGCCGTCACCCATGGGAAAACGGGCTTTCGTCGCAATCAGCACGCCGCCTTTGCGCTTGCCGCCAAGCGCCTGGCCGACAATTTCCTCCGATGCACCGTTCGAATAGACGTCCGCCGTATCGATCAGGTTGACGCCCGCGTCGATGCACATGTCGATCTGTCGGCGCGCCTCGTCGAGGCCAACCTCGCCGACGCTCGCGAATTTGCCTTTGCCGCCCATCGTCATCGTGCCTAGCGTGATGGTCGACACCTTGAGGCCCGAACGGCCAAGTTGACGGTAATCCATGATGAAGCAATCTCCATGTATGTTGCGAGGATTCACAGCCGGCGTGCAGCCGTAAAGTCCCATTGCGCCCGTATTGGGTGCCCAGTGTTCCTTGACGTCCCCAGACGTCCGACGATAGCGTAGATCGAATTACCATTCCAATAGAAAGATATGATTCAATTGTGCGGTTTTCGTGATCAATCGTTTCTGTAAGAAAGAGTGCGAACGTGGATTTGAAGCAGCTGGAACATTTCGTGGCGGTCGCAGAAGAGCGGCATTTCACGCGCGCGGCGCGGCGCCTCAACCTCGTGCAGTCCGGATTGTCTGCGTCGATCCGCTCGCTGGAAGAAGATCTGGGCGGGCCATTGTTCAATCGCAGCACGAGGCGAGTCGCCTTGACGCCTGCCGGCGAAGTGCTGTTCGCAGAGGCGCAGCGGGTATTGGCTGCCGCGCGCGACGCGCGGCACGCCGTAACGCAGGTTCACGGGCTCGCACGCGGCCGGCTGAGTATCGGTGCGATTCACGGTCTCGCGCCTTTCGTCGACCTGCCCGCTTCTCTCGGACAGTTTCGGGCCGCGTTCGGTGGGATCGATATCGAATTGACATTGGACGGCTCGCGCGCGTTGATCGACGGGGTGCAGGAAGGGCGCCTCGATCTCGCGTTCACACAGCCACCGGACACGTCGCTGGACGATATCGGATCGCACATGTTCGCATGCGAAGGAATGGTCGTCGTCTGCGCACCGCATCATCGATTCGCGGGCACCAGCGGGTTGAAGCTGGCCGATCTCGTCGACGAAACATTCGCCGACCTGCGCCCGGAGTGGAGCGTGCGACGGCTCGTCGATCGATGCTTTGCGGCGGCAGCGCTGCAGCGCCGCACCAGCTTCGAGGTCAACGACATGCCGATGTTGCTCGAACTGGCCGCACAGGGGCTTGCGATCAGCATGGTGCCCGAATCCGTGGCCGCCGCAAGGGAGAGCAATACGCACGGCGCGCCGGTCGCAACAGCGCGCCTGCGCGAGGCCGAGGAGCCCTGCTGGGAACTCGCGGCCGTTTTTAAGGGAAGCACGGGAGAACCGCTCATACCTGTCGCCCGTGCTTTCCTGGACTTGCTCAAATTGCCCGCGATGGCGACCTGACGCCCGACTCACTCCGCGCGGCGAAAAAGCCCCTAAACTCGTCTGGAACGCCGGCAACTTCGAACGTGCTGACGAGACGTTCCTGTTTGCGGAGAAACAATCGACCTATCTGCCGGTTGCTGTCGCGCATAGGCTCGAAAACGAGAGGCGCCTGCCGGGCGAGACGACCAGGGTTCAGGTAGGCAGCTATCTCGGCGAAGACGACATCGATCGCTTGGACGATCATTCTGGACGTTATCTTCGGAGCGGCGCGGATGCTCTGTCAGATCAGGCGAGCCTTTCGCGCCAGGAACATGGGCCGGCCCCGGCGAAAACCGGACACGAGGTAACGCTTAAACTTTGAGGTAGTCTTACGCCTATGTTTAAGCCCAGCTCTAACGTGGAACCCATTGAAGTTCTGACCCAGCCCGAACAGCGCCGCCGGCGCTCTGTCGATGAGAAGCTCGCGATAGTGCGCGAGACCTTCGAGCCCGGAGCAACCGTTTCCGGAGTTGCCCGTCGTCATCAGGTGAATGCAAACCAGGTGTTCGCCTGGCGCAAGCTCTATCAGGACGGAAGCCTGTCGGCAGTCAGTGCCGTCGAGCAGGTGGTGCGGGCATCCGACCTGGCCGAAGCGATGAAGCAGATTCGTGAACTCCAGCGACTGCTGGGCAAGAAGACGATGGAAGTGGAAATCCTCCGCGAAGCAGTGGAGTACGGCCGGGCAAAAAAATTGATTGCGCGCTCACCATTGCTGCCGGGGGACGACCGATGAAGACGGTCTGTGAAGTCCTGGGTGTGTCGCGCTCTAATCTTGCGGTGAAATCAAAGCGCGACGCTGAATGGGTCGACAAGCGCAAGACGCCCGCCCGTGACGACATACCGCTCGTTGCGGAGCTCCAGGGGCTGGTTGCTGATTTGCCTACTTACGGTTACCGGCGCGCCTGGGCCCCTCCTACGCCGAAACCGGGACGCACAGGGGCAGCCCCGGGTTAATGCAAAACGGGTTTATCGGGTCATGCATACTCACGGCCTGCTGCTCGAGCGCCGCCCTCGACATCCCGAATCGAGGCGCCGGCACGATGGCAGGGTCGCGGTGGACCGGAGCAATGCGCGCTGGTGCTCGGACGGCTTCGAATTCCGTTGTGATGACGGCTCGCCGCTGCGCGTCATCTTTGCACTGGACTGCTGCGACCGTGAGGCCATGAGCTGGGCTGCGACCGCTGGAGGCTATACCGGAGACATGGTGCGTGATGTCATGCTTCAGGCTGTAGAAAACCGTTTCGATGGTGCGTTGAAGGCCGACAACAAAATCGAATGGCTCAGCGACAACGGTTCCTGCTACATTGCCGAGGAGACGCTGACGTTCTCGAAAAAGGTGGGCCTGAAACCCATCACGACGCCGGTCAGAAGTCCGCAGAGCAACGGGATGGCCGAGAGCTTCGTCAAAACGATGAAGAGAGACTACGTCTCGTGGATGCCCAAGCCGGACGCGAGAACGGCGTTGCACAACCTGGCCATCGCGTTTGACCACTACAACGAATCCCATCCACACAGCGCCCTGAAATACTGCTCACCACGCGAGTTTCGCCAGCGGGCAAATTCACCAACCCAAGCGTGACCGCATGTCCGGTCATGCAGGGGCAAGTCCGGGCAAGAGGTCCGTCACGTCGGCGTCCGGTGGACGCTGCGGCAGCTCCTTGAGCACGTGCAACAGGTAGTCGTACGGTTCGACACCGCAGGCACGGCACTCAGCATGAGACTGTAAATCGTGGCGCTCGCTTTTGCGCCGTCGACCGTGTCGCTGAACAGCCACGACTTTCTCGAAGTGGCGAACGGCCTGATGTCCCGCTCGCAGATTGTTGTCTATTGCGGCTCGCCCGTCAGTGACGTAGCGGCTCAGATATTCGCGCTGGTTACGCGCATAGGCGATTGCCTTACCGAGCAGGCTCTGGGGCGTCACCTTCGGCGCCACCTCCTTAGGTAAGCAAGACCTATATGATCTTTAGCCTTCGCTGAGCTCGGGTGTTGAATGCGCAACAGAAACAATGCTGTCCGTGGTCTGGCTCTCAACATTGCGTGCGTGACTCTGCTACTCGGTTCCTTCCGACTGCCGGCAGCCGAACAGTTCGGCGTCCAGGTCACCGGGGCTCTCGGGGATCGCCATGTCAAGAAACTGGACCTTGGCTTGGTGTGGAACCCCAATCTAACGTGGTGGCAGATCGGCGACGGCATTTCGCGCTGATCGGCGAGGCCCACGTGGCCTGGTGGCATACGAACGAAGGCAATGTGCATGAGAACATCGGCGAGATCGGTGTGACGCCTATCATTCGCTTCATTAAAGGATCGGGATCAATCCGGCCTTTCGTCGAGTTGGGCGCGGGCGTGCGCTTGCTGTCGAGCCCGAGAATTTCTTCGACCTTCACGCTGTCCACTGCGTTCCAGTTCGCCGATATGGCGGGCGTGGGCATGCAGTTCGGCGGCCATCAGCAGTATCAGGCGGGCTACCGCTTCCAGCATGTTTCGAATGGCGGTATCAAAGAGCCGAATCCTGGTATAAATTTCCACCAGCTATACCTGCAATGTAACTTCTGACGACTGCGACCGGTATCGCACCGTGAGGCGGTCGTTGACACGCAAAACCCTGCTGGCTGGCTCGCTCCCGATCCGGGCTGACCGCGTCAAGTACGGACGGCTGCTTCCGTTACTGGCACGTGCTAGACGTTCAGGTCTTTCAACGAGCGAACGGCATCGCCCCACAGCAGCTGCTGGAAAACAGGCCGTCGTCCGTTGCCCGTACCTGAACCATGTGAGTCCAGTGCGCATCGCCTGCTTTTGAGGAGCGCCCGTTTGAGCAGACTGTTGGCTTTCCACGCACGGGGCAAAATTCTGTAGATGTTTTCATTGTGTGACGGCATGCACCGGATGAACGCAGCGACGCTGCAGCTTCGCGCGTCAGCCATGCGGTTCGGCGGCTGGGTACACCGCGTTTTGCTTAAGGTTCCCTTCAGCTTGAATCGATACTATCGCTCATCAACGGCTTACTGTTGTATTGGCGATAGGGATTCGCTAAATGAACTTGCGACAGAGCACGCGGCATCGCCTTTTGTTGTCGGCGTACCGAAATGAAATCGTAAGTACATCGACGGATTCACGGCAGGCGCGTGGCCGTAGTGACCGTCTTTCTTCTTGCTGACGAATGCGTCGAAGCGCGGGCGCTGGCTGCCTACGGGAAGCCGCACGATGCGTTCATCAGGCCACGAAACGAAGCCATGAAGCCAGTCACAGTCGATATGCTGCGAGCCCATCTCATGGTGGCCTCGCTCACAGCTCTCGCGGCCGACGTGCTCGCCTGTGTGACGGTAGCGGCGCTGCCAGGCGCGCAGCATCTGTTTGTCTCCGCGGCTTTCCGGCTCGCCGCGCTCGCCATGGTAGTGGGCGGTGTGATCGTCGCGCGCCAGGTGGCGCAGGCCGCATTCCACCTTGCCGTTGAAGACCGCTACGCGAACGCTGCTGGACTCTACGCCAGGCCAGTCGCCGTCGCGTCCGATTGCCCGCGGCTTTGGCTCGTCATCTTGCATCTTCGCCTCACTGGCACACCGTTCGTCTTGCGCGGACACTGACGGAATCCGCCAATGGTTGCGCACGCATTCACAGTAGGCGAATGGATTCTGCTCGCCGGTTGCATCGCGGCGTCGCTGTATGCGCTGGTCGCGGCGGTGGCGATGCCGTTCTCTACCGTTCGTGGCCGCGCCGCGTTTGGCCACGACGGTCTTTCGCCAGCCGCTCCCGCAGTCGATCCGGCAAGCCTCGTGCACGGTGCGGAGCTCGGCGCACCTGCTTCACGTCGGGCTTATCCGTTCCCCCATGCGGGCGTGAGTGTTCTCAAGCCGCTGTGTGGCGCCGAGCCGCGCCTCTATGAGAACCTGCAAACTTTTTGCGAGCAGCGTCACACGAATTTCCAGCTTGTTCTTGGCGTATGTTCTCCTGACGATCCCGCGATTGCCGTCGCGCGTCGTTTGCAAGCTGCGTATCCGTTGCTCGATATCGAACTTGCGATCGACACGCGGGTTCACGGCAGCAACCTGAAAGTCAGCAATCTGATGAATATGGCCGAGCGCGCGCGTCACGACGTGATCGTGATTGCCGATAGCGATATCGCCGTGCGGGCCGATTATCTGGAGAGCGTGGCAGCGCCCCTCGCTGACCCGCGCATCGGCGTTCTCACCTGTCTTTATGCCGCGCAAGGCGTGGGCGGCTTCTGGCCGCGCGTGGGCGCGCTATTCGTCAACGAATGGTTTGCGCCCTCGGTACGCGTCGCGCACATGGCGGGTTCGCGCCGCTTCGGTTTCGGCGCGACGCTCGCGTTGCGGCGTGAAACGCTCGAACGCATCGGCGGTTTCGAGGCCCTCAAGAACTGTCTTGCCGACGACTACTGGCTAGCCGAACATGCGCGCGCGCTAGGGTTGCAAACGGTGCTCTCGCGCGTGATGGTGGCCACCGATGTGACCGAACCCACCTTTGCGGAACTGTGGCAACGCGAGACCCGCTGGTTGCGCACGATACGTTCGGTGAATCCGCCCGGTTTCGCTTTTCTGTTCATCACATTTCCGACTCCGTGGCTCATTGCCGGTGCATGTCTGACGGGTGTGTTCGCTGCCGGCGCGAACGGTGGCGCGCCTGCCTGGGGCGCGCTCGTCGGCGCGGCCGGCACAATGGCGGGGCTTGCCGCGCGTTTGCTGCTGCATCTGCGTGCCGTGCGCCATAACGTTGCATTACGGTGCGCATTTCCCGGTGAAGCGGCGGCTTCGCTCGCGCGTGCGTTCTGGCGCGATCTTCCGCTTCTGCCGTTGCGCGATACGCTGCTGTTATTCCAATGGCTCGCTGCGGCTTTCGGTTCGCATGTCACCTGGCGGGGCGCACGCGTTCCGGTCGGAAGTTCGCGTTCGGCTGCAGGTGCGAGGCCACTGCGCTCGATGGACGTGATGGAGGCATCCGATGGCCGCTGAGGTGGATGTGGCAGAGTCTCACGCATTAAAGCCGCTCGCATCCAGGCCGCATGCGTCCAGGCCGCATGCATTCGAGCCGCGTCCGGTCGAGCCGTGCGCCGCGAGGCCCCGCGCGCTGATCATCACCGCCGACGACTTCGGCTTGCACCCCCGTGTGAATGTGGCCGTGGAGCAGGCGCATCGCCACGGCGTGCTCACGGCCGCGAGCCTGATGATCGGCGCGCCCGCCGCGACGGATGCAGTCGAGCGCGCGCACGCAATGCCGCACTTGCGCGTGGGCCTCCATCTAGTCCTCGCCGATGGCGACGCGGTATTGCCGCGCACCTGCATTGGGGCATTGCTGGACGAGCATGGACGCTTCGGCGACAACATGGTCCGCGACGGCGTGCGGTTCTTTTTTCTGCCGCATGTACGCGAGCAGCTTGCGCGCGAAATTCGCGCGCAGTTCCAGGCGTTTGCAAAGACCGGACTCGCGCTCGATCACGTGAACACGCACAAGCATTTTCATCTGCATCCGACGGTGCTTGGCTTGATCCTTGAGATTGGCCGCGAATTCGGCATGAAGGCGATGCGTTTGCCGTTCGAGTGGAATGCGCCGCTGTGGCTGAGACCGTGGATCGCGCTGGTCAAAGCGCGGCTCGACCGCGCAGGCATTTTTCACAACGACTATGTCGTCGGCATCGCCGGCAGCGGCCGCATGGATGAGGCCGCGTGGCTCGCGGCGCTCGCTTCGCTCAGAGGCGGGGTCGCGGAAATCTACTGCCATCCTGCCATTGCAGGCGAGCGCCCATTGACCGACGGCATGCGCGATTACCGCCACGCCGACGAGCTCCAAGCGCTGCTTTCGCCGGACGTCGCTCGCGCGATTCGAGCCCTCGGCGCAAACCTCGGCGGCTTCGCCGATGTGGCCAACGGTTAGCGGTTCGCGCCCAGCGTTGCTACTCGATCGAGGCCTCTATCTCCGACGCGCTCGACACCTTGCGCAACTCGTCGGCGATCACCGACACGAGCGCATCCGCTGCCGCGTTCAAGGGGCGCCGCGGATGCGCATATGTCTAAAAAGTTTTTATTTATGGTGGCCCACAGGACGGCAAAAAGTGCCGCGTCGCTTTCCCCCATGTCGGTGGGCTGCTTCTATCGAAGTAACGCCGGCGCTTGGGGCCGGTATGCGCCATTTGTGACCGTCCGCCTTATGCCAGATGCTGTTGAAAAAGTCGCGCCATACGGTTTGTCGTGCAACAGCAAAGAAATCGACCTCTCAGATCGGCCTACAAGCCGCTCGCAGCCCTTGGGTAAGGGTAAAGCGACCCATGAAACCCTCGCGATTCGACGGTCGCCGACTTTTTCAACAGCATCTGCCAAGCTTCGGTCATCCAACCTCGCTGCTGCCGAAGGGCAGTTGTGGGTCGAGCTTGCGTGAGAACACGTCGATCGCCTAAACTGAAGTAACTCATTCAGATGGGTGACCGGATGAAGCGATTCATAGAAGGTGAAGATCGCAAGCAGGTGACGCTGCTTCCAGAATGCCTCGATGACTTTGTTGCTGAGGACAATCCGGTCAGGATTATCGAGGCATTTGTTGAATAGCTTGACCTTGCATCATTGCGCTTCGATGGCGCAATGCCGTCGGTTACAGGTCGCCCGTCCTATCATCCAGCAGTGCTGCTGAAGATCTATCTAGGGGTACCTGAACCGGGTTCAATCAAGCCGGCGTCTTGAGCGCGAATGCCAGCGCAATGTTGAGTTGATGTGGCTCACGGGCCGACTGGCGCCGGACTTCAAGACCATAGCCGACTTTCGTCGTGACAACGGTACCGGCATTCGCAACGTGTGCCGCCGCTTCGTGATGCTGTGCCGTGAGCTCAAGCTGTTCTCGCAAGCGCTGGTCGCCATTGACGGCAGCAAGTTCAAGGCAGTCAATACACGCGATCGCAACTGCACCGAGGGGAAGGTCGATAAGCGCCAGAAGCAGATCGAGGAGAGCATCCAGCGGTATCTCAACGCGCTGGAGACGGCCGATCGTACGCAACCCGTTGAGCTGGAAGCGAAGACAACCCGATTGCAGGACAAGATTGCACGCTTGCGCGAGCAGATGCGAAACCTCGACCAGATCAAGGAGCAGTTCAAGACGGAGCCTGACGGTCAACTTTCGATGACCGATCCAGACGCGCGCTCCATGGCAACGAGCGGCAAAGGCTCGGGAATGGTGGGGTACAACGTACAGGTGGCAGTTGACGCCAAACACCACCTCATCGTGGCTCACGAAGTCACAAACTCCGGCAGTGACCGGGCGCAGCTGAGCCCCAGGCAAAAGCTGCGCGCGACGCGATGGGTAAGACCAGACTGCGGGCAGTCGCCGATCGTGGCTACTACACCGGGACTCAGATCAAGGAGTGCGCCGATGCCGGGATTGCGGTCATGCTGCCGAAGCCGACAACGTCAGGTGCGAAATACCATGGCCGATTCGACAAGGCAGACTTTATCTACATTGCGCGGGACGACGAATACCAATGTCCAGCTGGCGAACGGGCAATTTACCGATACACCAGCGAGGAACACGGGATGCAGCTACATCGATACTGGAGCAGCGCCTGTTCGCAATGCCAAATGAAGTCACAGTGCACTCCCAGCGGCCAACGACGGATAAGTCGATGGGAGCATGAGTCGGTGCTGGAGGCAGTTCAACGTCGGCTCGACAAGACGCCGGACGCGATGACAGTGCGCAGGCGAACCGTCGAACATGTCTTCGGAACGTTCAAGCACTGGATGGGCTACACGCACTTCCTGACGCGCAGGTTGCCTAACGTAGGTACCGAGATGAGTCTGAACGTACTCGCCTACAATCTCGCTCGAGTGCTGAGAATTCTAGGTTTCAACAAGACGATGAAGGCGATGCGGCTGGTGGGTGCGTGAGCACCTCGCAGGTCCTAAACAAAGCCATTAAGCTTCTCTAGAACGCACCGGAGACGCTCATGCCGCTCACCCTCGTCGTCGCCGTGATGGCCGCAAAGGCAGCCAAACGAGCCGCTGGGGGCGCGGGCACGCCGCATCGTAATTTCATCGGGTTTCCACACAACCTGGGTCGGGAGTGCGCACTGACGACAGGCCGCTTCGGGGCAGCGAAATACCACTGGCCGCTTTCCGGCCATGAGTTTGAAGAGCGGACTGACGCAGCGCGACCCCGTTGCCGACGCTGGAAGCCGCATCCCGCCAACCGCAGCTCGCAAAAGACAACCGGGCATCCAGCCGCCCTGCTCCCCGAAAATAACGCGACATTGGTTTGCATACCTTGCAAATCCTATGCGACGACCCAGTCGTGGCCAGCAATCGGGCCACCGGCTTGCTGCATGCGACCGCCTGCAACCAGACCGCCAAGATCCACTGCTGCGTAGCCAAACTCCCTGACGAGTGCGATCACCACCGCCTTTGCGTCCATGTCGTCACCTGAGACGAAGATGACGCGCTTTCCATCATGAAACTTCGGGCCCTTGTCGAAGTGCTCCATGCGAATGGCATTGAACGCCTTGACCACGCGAGCCGCTGGCGCGTGCGCCGCGACAATCTCGCTGGCGCCCTTGTCCCCCAGGTCCGCCAGAATCAATCGAGGCTCATATTGCGTAAAAGGGTTGGTGGTATCTACCAGAATGCGACCCGCCCAATTGGGCAGCCCATCCAAGGCCGACGGGACTTGAAGCCATGGAATGGCGAGCACGACCAGGTCGAGCCCGGCCACCTCCTGGACCGTATCTGCCGACGCGTTCGGACCGAGTGCGGCCATGATATCGCCCAAAGCCTGTGGCCCACGACGAGCGCTCAAGACAACCTCGTGTCCTGCTTGAATGGCACTCCTGGCGATGGACTGCGCTACAGCACCGGCTCCAATAAAACCAATCTTCATTTCGACACCTCAGCGGCAACGTGAGTCAACGAAGCCATGCTCCTCCAGGAGCACGGCACTTGGGAGAACGGCTTGATCAGGTTGATGAGTGCAGGTCGAGCAGCACCTTGCCACCCTTGATTGCGTGAGCGACGGCCTTCTGGTAGTCCGCAAGCGGATACACGGCAGCCACTGGCAGGTCAAGTTCGCCGCGAGCCATCAGTTCGGCAGACTCCTTGATTGCGTCTGCGATGTACGGCTGGTATTCGGGAAGGTCCATATAGATGCCGCGCACGACGATGCCGCGCAGATGCAGGTCCACGACCTTGACCGGCGTGACCAGCTCGCCGCTCGTGAACGCATAGCTGACCAGCGTACCGTTTTGCGACAGCACGTCGATCAGGCGTACCGCAGCCGAACCGCTCAGGCCGTCGATAGCCAGACGGACGTTGCCCGGACCGACCGCGGCCCTGGCCCTGTCGATGGCGCCCGGCTCATCAACGAGAACGACGTCCCCACCAGCTTCTTCCAGTTCCTTGACCAGTTCCGGACGACGTACGAAGTTGATCGTCCGCAGGCCACGCTTCTTCGCCAGGGCGATTACCGTGCGGCCGATGCCGGAGTTGGCCGCGTTCTGCGCGATCCAGTCACCTTCCTTGAGGTCAACGAAGCGCCCGAGCAGAAGTACGGCCGTGGGAGGATTGATGCGCAGCATGGCCAGTTGACGTGGATCGACAATGGCAGGTAGCGCAATCAGCCCCTTGGCCGGGATCACCAGGCGCTCGCGCCAGGTCAACGCATAAAGCGGGGGCAACACGCGGTCGCCGACCTTCACGCTGGAAACATTCGGACCGACCTGCAGTACGCGCCCGACGCCTTCGTTGCCCACGATCGAAGGCAGTGGAGTCGAGTAGACGAAGCGATTGGTGATGACGGCCAGGTCATTGCCGTTGATGGGGGCATACTCCATCGCGATCAGGACTTCATCCGGGCCCGGGTTGGCCGGCTCCGGAAGGTCAATGAGTTTCAGAGTCTCCACGGGGTTGCCGAAAGCGGTGTTATGGATAGCGCGCATGGCTTGCGTCCTTTCACAAGATTTGGTGGAAAGCCGAAGGGCAATACTTCGGCTTTCGGAGTCCGTTTCGAAATCGTGCCAAAGCTGGGGTGAGCGCTACGAAGCCGCCCCTCTTGACGAGGGGCGCCTCACATTGCGCAGGAGGCGTAGCTCTGGAACGCGAGGAGCACCGTGCCGGTCTTTCCCCGGCGATTGGCATGTTCAAGCGCGCCCAGGAAGTCGCTCGCCTGATAGCGTTTTGCTACCGGGAACAGGTTTGGGAACTTGCCTGCGAGCTCGAGTGCCTTGGTCAGGTCTGCCTCGCGTACTGCAGCAGGTTCGAGTTGCCAGCTGAACATCGACACACCCTTGATGGTCAGCGCTCGAGGGGCAATGGAACGAATGTCCGTCGTAGCGCCGCCCAGGGAGCCGTAGCTAACGATCGTTCCGCCGCGAGTGAGGAAGTCCGCTACGTCGGGCAATAGCGCGCCGCCGACGCCATCGAACGCCACGTAGACCGGCTTGTTCGCAAGCGCATTGCGCAGCTCGTCCTTCCAGCCCTGGTTTGCCGTGACGATGACAGAAAGGTTGGGGCGAGCAGCTTTGAGCGCTTGCGCGCTCGCCGCGGAGCCGACGAGCAGGATCGGGTTGACACCCGCTTCGACGAGCAGATGAGTGAGCAGCTTTCCGACGGCCGAATTGGCAGCCGTCTGAATAACCGTGACATCTTCGCGCCTGTCTTCAGGCAACGCGTTGTGACCAGCCCGCACCGCAAGCCGTGCAGTCAATGTGTTGACCACCATTTGTGCTGCGACCTCGTCGCTCACTTCATCGGGCACCGGTATCAGCGACTGGACGGGCGCGGCAATCCGGGAGCTCCATGAGCCATTGACGGGAAAGAAGGCCACCCGTGTACCAGCCTGAATCCGGTGTGAAGGGGCGACGTCAGCGGCGAGCGCTTCCACCACCCCAACACCTTCGATGCCGGGCACTTGACCTCCCCTCGGAACAACGGGAGCCGCCCCAAAGGCCGGGGAAGCCGAGACGCCCAGCAAGTCGCCCGGATGAACCGGTGCGGCGGACACGCGCACGAGAGCCGTTCCGCTCGCAAGAGGCGGGGCATCGGAAAACGCTTCCAGTCTGAGCACCTCGGCAGGCTCGCCGTGGTTGTTGTGAACAATTCGCTGCATCACAGACTCCTTCCGCAAGGATTCGAATATTGGAGCGATCGCTCCTTTATGGCAGAATAGGTTTGTCTCTACAGCATGTCAAGGATTTTTGGAGCTATGACTACAAAAAAAGATACGCAACCCCGGCGTAGCCGCGGCAGGCCCTCAACCTTTGATCGCACAGAAGCTCTGAACCGGGCCATGGATCTCTTCTGGGAGCAGGGATACGAAGGAACCTCCTTCGACCAGTTGATCCAGGCCATGGGAATCAGCCCGTCGAGCTTCTATAACTCGTTCGGCAGCAAGGAGAAGCTCTACAAGGAAGCGACTGACGCATACCTGAGCCTGTCCGAAGTCTGGTTTGCTGGCGGACTGTTCGGCACGGCCGACACGCGAGAAGCGTTCACGAAACTTCTCGACGCCACCGTCGTGGAATTCACGCGAAGGAGCCACCCGCCGGGCTGCATGATCTCTCTGGCCGGCACTCACCTGCCATCCGAACTCGCTTCTATTCGCGAGACGATGGCCGGGCACCGCGCAAAGGCTGAAGACATGATGGCGCAGCGGTTGCGCAAGGGCGTCGAAGACGGCGACTTACCGCCTGACACCGACGTGCCCGCACTTGCTGCCTTCTACAGCGCCGTGACCCGTGGAATGGCCGTCCAGGCACGGGACGGAGGCAGCCCGCAGAAGCTGAGGGCGATCGCAGACGTCGCCATGCAAGCATGGCCAATTCAAAGTGGTCGGGTCAGACCTGCAAGGCCCCGGGGGACTCGCGTCGTCTGACTCGCCATGCTGCACGGAGTTGTCCAGCGCCGGTGCCCGCAGGGCGTCGGTATGGAGCGTCACGCTCTGCTTTCTTTCGAGGACAGATGCAGCATCGGGCGTGTTTGGCCGACGAAGCAACGCTTGTTGTCGCGAAACGAGTGGCCGCTTGCTGTTGGATACTGTTGAAAAAGTCGCCGAGGAGGTTTTATCAGTTGTTCTGCGCGAATATTGACCTCTCAGATCGGCCTATAAGCCGCTCGCACATGCCGCCCAAGGTAAGAGGACCCCTGAAAACCTCATGAAACAGACGACCAGCGACTTTTTCAACAGTAGCTGTTGCGGAGCCGTCTTCTGAGCGACCGAAGAATGGCGCCGACGAATGACCGTTCGTGGCCGATTGGGTGAGGTCGCCAACGACCGCTTGGTGGCATCCCAGTTTGCGAAATCCGCAATTGGCTGATGGACCGGTTCGCAGAAAGTTGTCTGACCGGAGTGGGTCGGGATGACCCATTCACCAACAGTGATAGCTGACGTTCGCCGGCGCCGGTTTGCGAACGACAGCAACCTGAGTTGCAGCCGCCGTACGTTGTGGGATTGGCGACCGTCGGCCCTGGCCGACTTGCCGTCCTCGCGGATCACCGCCGGCTGCCCGACCGCTCAGCTAGCCGTCCGCTGAAGTGCCGCTTCGTCGCCGGCGAACAGCGGCTTGGCGGGGCGATGTGTCCATTCCGATACTGGCTTCTGAGGCATGTAACGTTTCCGGCTTCGCTCGCATCGACCGACGCCACCCAACTGAGCAGGCAGGAGCCGCGCTGGCGCTCTCGCGCATAGATACAGGCCGCATCGGCGGCCGATTCTCCTCTCAAGCTAAGAGGTGCTAAAGATGGTGCCGCGTTCCCGAGAATCAAACCGATTGGTTTGCGTACGCAACTAACGGTCAGGCCCTCGCAGCGGCCGGCTCGGCTCCGCCACAACAGCGTTGCCCAAAAAAGGGCCCCCGGCCAGATTGTCCATGTTTCCAGGAGGGTGCCCGATTCACCCGCGCTGTTCAGCGGCGCTCGAAATCATCGGGTGTCAGCTCCAGGCGTGCGCACGGATGCGCAAGCAGCTTCCGTTCGGCGATGGCGCGGATGCGGCTGTACCCGTCCCCGAAAATCCTCAGGATCCGGGCGTCCCCGGCCTGCGGCTCAAGCCAGAAGTGGGCCTCCAGCGCTGCAATCGCGACGATGCATTCGACGGAGGTGTTTCCGCGGACGAGCCAGAACGACACGCCTTGTCGATTTGCCAGAATCTGCGGCTCGAATTCAGGTTTTTCCATGGCTGGTTCCGGGCGTCATCTCGTAGGCGAGTGAGCAGGCGTGTCGATCGCTCCGATGATGCCAGCGATGGTCGCTGGCATCAGCCCACAGACTGCCTGACATCACAAAAGTCGGCGGAGCATTGCGCGCTCCGCTTGGGGGTTTGTACCGGCGATCGAACCGTTATCAGGAAACGGTCAACCGCCGGGGCGACTGCGAGGGGGTCGGTCACGCGGGTTGGCGCGCTCACTTCCGCGTTGTAAAGGCCTCGCTGATCTGCCGCGCGCGCTTCGCCTCGTCACTATGGAGGTAGATCGACGTGGTCGACACCGAGGCGTGCCGCAGGTTGTCGCGCACCGTCGTCAGTTCTGCGCCGTGCCCGAGCGCATAAGTGGCGCGCGTATGCCGCATCCAGTGAGGGCTGGCACGGCGCAGCTTCTCCGCGAGCGGCGGGTGATCGGCTTCGATTGCATCGGCGGCATCGCAGAAAAAGCGCTCAAGGACACCCCACACCCGCACACTGCTGATCGTCGCGGCGCTGTCCGCTGCCAGGCTGCCGATGACCGGTGTGTCGGGCCGCCAGCGTGCAGGGCTAGCCGGCAGCTGGCGCTCAGCCAGATAACGCGCCAGTGCGTCCCACGCGAGTGGCGGCAGCGCCACCCGTGCCATTCTGCCGCCCTTGCCGGTGACGCGCAGCCAGTGCTCGTCGCGTGCGTCCGTTTCGACGTGGCCGAGCGTCGCGCCGACCAGTTCACTCGCGCGCAGACCCGTTGCAAAACCAAAGTCGAGCAGGAACCGCAGGCGCTGTGCGGCCTGAACCGTCCAGCCGTAAGACCATTCGAGGCCGTCGGCGATCGTACGTAGGAGTGCCCATTCGCCGTCCGTAAAAGCGCGCGACGCGTCGAGCGCCGATGCGGTTTTGCCACCGCGCACCCTGATGCCCGCAAATGGATTGGCCAGCACGTAGCGCTGTTCGACCAGCCAGCGGAAGAGGGCGCCGACAACCGAAAGCGCGTGCGCGACCGAGCGCGCGGACAGACTGCCACTGAACGGCCGCCAGTCCGGCGACGTGCGCGGGCGCACCGGGCCGATCCACCGTGCGCGCGGCGAAGGATGGCGCAGGAACGTCCGGTAGGCGATCGCATCATCGGTCGTCAGGGACGACAGTGCACGGCTACGCTCGATGATGGCCCAGAGGATCAGCCGCTCGGCTTCCTTGCGGTAGGTCCGCTGGGTGGCGGGTGACTCATGCAGGGACAGCCACGTCTGCACCGCCTCGTAGTCGTTGGACGCGTCGAGTGTGCAGGTGGCGGGCGGCGCGCGGAATGTTCCGGCAGAGCCGTCGACCTCGTGCGGTAGTTTGAGGGTCTCCCACGGCACGATGTCACCGCGCTGGCGGGCAATGACGAGCGCACGCGCTTTCTCCGTGAGAACAGGCCAGGCTGCGAAAAACGCCTCGATCGCGCGGGCGCTCGCTGTGCCGAGTCCAGGCAGTGCTTTCCACCACTGGCGCCGGCGCGGAATGCGCACCGTGAGATCGGCGAGCGTCATGATGCCGTGCGCGCGCAGCTAATACCGCGGTTCAAGGTGCCGTTTTCCTGGAGTCGCCTGAGGTTGCTGACGAGGTCCCGATTGCACAACGGCTCAGAAGTTTTGCGACTCAAAGTCGGCATCAGTCCATGGGAGTGATGTCATCGCATCGCGGCGCGCTTCATGGGGAGAAGGAATGGAAGGTGAGATTTTGCGGGAGCCGGGGTGAAGCTTGGACGTGCTCACCGGTGCTGCGCATTGGTCAGTTGGGAAATCCAGGCCGCTCTCGGGCACGAGCGGGTCCACGGTCATGTGTCAGCCGCCATGGCCGCGGTTGACGATCTCTTACACCGATATCGTCGGCCCGATTAATATGTCATCGGGCTGATCAAATTGGGCGGACTTACTGTCGTTTCCTAATGGTAATCCGCTTCCCGTTGATGCCGCACGGCCAGGATCGTAACCGTTGCTGCGTCCTCGATTTCGAACAGCACAACGTAGCCGGAGGATCCCAACGGCACGATCAACTCTCGGAGGAAGGGATTGTCGGCATCGGCCTTGCGACAAGTGAAAGGGAACTGTTCTAGCACGTCTGTCCTTGCGCAAAGCTTCCAGTGCCCGCTCCGCCAATACCCCGTCACGGTCAAGCAGAAATTCGTAAAGCCCCGGCAAATCACTCCGGGCACCGCCGCAGTAGCGGACTCGGTATGTCACTGGCTGTCTCTCGCCCGCTTCGCTGCATGCAGCATGTCTCGATCTCGGCATAAACATCGCTAGCCTGATGATATTTACCTGTTTTGCGCGCTTCGTCGCGCGCGGCTAGCCCTCGCGCGATAAACTCGCGCTGAAGCTTTCGCTGCGCAATGCTTGCGCGAAGGGATGTCTCCATGAACGAGGACAGACTTTCGTCGTCCTTCAGAACCTCTTCGGCTGCACGACGCAATTCCGGTTCGACGCGCAGTGCCGGGATAGTGGCTGTTTTCATGACGAACTCCATGTATTGCATTTGCGATACATTCTGTCAGCAGTTAGTTCTTGAGCGGGAAACTTGCCGAAAATGAAGGGGCGAAAGTTGGTGGCTTTCGCCCCCTTCATTTCTGGACATCGACGGAGCAGGGTGGGACAAACGCCACCGCAAGCGCGCGACGGTGGGCTCGCTCCAGAAGCAGCGACGGGCCTTCACGCAGTCGATAAACAACTGATATTCAGTTGCGACGTTCGTGGACATCGGGCTGGGCGTGACCACACGCGCCGAGGCAGGGTAGGGGAGCGCATCACCACCGTTGTGCGGGCATATCGTCGCGCAACGCCGCAGTCCCGCCATCGCGGCCGCGGGCGTCGCCGCGCAGACCTGCAGGCGAGCGTTCTCCCAGCAGGCAACAAACTGACCATCGACGCTTTGATAGCGACGCAGACATTTGCTGGAGCGCTCAGTGCCGCGCCAGGCATTCGGGAGGATTGCGGTCATGTCCGCAGCGCATGCCACGCGTAGGCACACTCGCGGAAAGCGTCGCGATTTTGACCGGCGCGAACCAACTGCACTTCGCAATTTCGTTGCTGGGCTGTGCGGTCAGGTGAGGCCCCACCTCAGCAAAGAGGATATGGTGCTGCGTATTGAAGCCGTCAAACCGGAAAAGATACGCTAGATCATCTGCGACAAGCGTGGTCCCTTCTTCCAGTTCCCGCAACGCGGCTTCATGGGGCGCCTCGTCCCGACGAATTCTTCCGCCCGGTAGCGCCCATCGCGACCTTTCCCTGGCAACCAGCAGAATACGGTCGTCCCGAACGCACAGAACGCTTGCCCTGTCTTTCATCTTCTCCCTGCCGCTCGCTTGTATGAGCCCTACCCAGGCCACGGTTGACCCAACCCCGCCCACCGATGACGCGGGTATTTTAAGCGTTGTCTAAAGGCCGCGCAGCGCAGGCGGGCATCGTCGACGGCCGTTGCAGATCGATCTGAAACCAGACCTGCGAGAAGTCGTTCTGTGCGACAGGAGATGGGTCGACTGCCACCAGTCGCCACAGGGCATAGTCCGGCTGCCGATTGTGGCCTTGCAAGGTCGGGGAAAGTAGATGCGCATTGCACCAGGCGGCAGGCGGCCAGGAAGCGTCGTTTGCCTCGGGCGTGGGCCTGACATTCGGGCGTGCAGAGTAACCGGCTGCTCACCCACCGACGATCCATGTCGCATCCTTGGCCAAACCCGCCATTCAATCTGTCACAGAAATCCCATGCCTCGAAGGTGGAAAATGGCAACGACAACCGCATTGTCCTCAGAAGCGTCGCCCTCGCGGCGGCCATAGAGCGGAGTATTCGCGCCGCTATCGTGAATCGCTCGCGCCCGGCGTCTGCCCTTGCTAACCGGCACACTCTTTCATCCGACGCTCAAGCTCGGCAATATCCTTCGAAGTGAGCTTGCCCCCGAAAGACGAATCCCTTGCTGAGCGGTAAACTCACGCAAGGAGAGAACATTGATGACGAGCATGGCAAAGCGAGCGCAGTACACGCTCGAGTTCAAGCTGGAAGCTGTGCGGCTGGTCAAGGCCGGGCAAAGCATGGCGGCGGTGGCGGCGACACTGGGTGTGGTTGAACAGACGCTGTACAACTGGGTAAAGGCCGACCGGGAAGGCAAGCTGGCAGGAGCTGGCGCAAAGCCGGTGAGTCCGGAACAGATGGAGCTGGCACGGCTGCGTGCAGAAGTGGCTCGCCTGAAGATGGAGCGAGATATTCTAAAAAAGTGCGCGGCGTACTTCGCGAAGGAATCGATGTGAAGTACGCGTTCATCGAGCGTAATCGACGCCACTGGCCGGTCTCAGTGCTATGCGAAGTGCTGGAAGTCAGCCCGAGCGGATATCATCAGCGCCGGCAACGTACTGCGCAGGACAGGCCGCACAGAACCCGCGTGAGTGACGATGCACTGCTGGCAAACATCAAGGCGATTCACGCGCAGGTCAAAGGCGAATACGGCTGGCCGCGCATGTGGAAGGAACTGCTCGCACTTGGCGTGCGCGTGGGCAAGGAGCGGGTTCGCAAGCTGATGGCTCAGCATGGCATTCGGGCTCGCCACAAGCGCAAGTACATCGCGACAACGAACTCGAACCACGATTTGCCGGTTGCGCCGAATCTGCTGGAGCGCAATTTCACCGCCACCGCACCGAACCAGGTCTGGACAAGTGATATTACTTATTTGGCGACAGCCGAAGGCTGGGTCTACCTCGCGGTCATCATCGACCTGTTCAGCCGGCAGGTGGTGGGCTGGTCGATGCAGCCGCACATGAAAGCGGAGCTGGTCACAGACGCGCTGCGTATGGCATGGTTCCGACGTCGTCCACAAGCCGGCGTAATCGTGCATAGCGACAGGGGCAGCCAGTATTGCAGCGGCCTGTTTCGGGACACGCTGAAGGCCTACGGCATGCGTTCATCGATGAGCCGACGTGGCGATTGTTGGGACAACGCGCCGACGGAAAGTCTGTGGGGTTCGCTGAAGGTAGCACGCATGCATGGACGACACTTCGCCACGAGGCGTGCCGCAATGGATGAGGTGATTAACTGGCTGGGCTTTTACAATGCACGCCGGTTACACTCGACACTCGACTACGTCAGCCCTATGACGTTCGAGAAGAACTGGCTGGCAGCCCAACAAGGCGAGGCCGCATAACTCCCTCGGTTATGGGATTCGTCAAACAGGGGCAAGGTCAAAGCTGCGAGGTATTCATCACAGTGGGTCCGGTGAGCATTTCGCAGCCAGCGGTCGAGACGTTCTAACAGGAGAGTGAAAAGCATACGTTTACCCGGTTCGGTTGAAGGCTATTTAAGGTTTCGCCAGCCGTTGTGCACGCAGAAGCTCTTCTGGCACTGCACGATGTTTCCGAATCATGGATAGCTATCCGACGGCGTTCCCTTAAGGCGAAGTATGTGATGCAGGCGACTCATATCCAAGCAAGTGGATGCATCGCAGCCTGCCAAGCGTACGGCGTTTCATGCCACCCCGAGCGGCTATTCCTTTGGGGTTCGTTGTCGCGTGGACTGGCAGCACCGGGGAGATATTGCCTGGACGTGGCCAGCGAAGTGCACGGTCGACACGCGGCCATTGCCACCATTACATGCGTATTACGAATCTCACTTTTCAACACCAGGAAGCGCCAGGGGAAGACCACTATTTTTCCAAAAGTGCCCTCCCTTATTTTTCCTCTGTTGATTCCGGCATAACCAGTTGATGGCGGCTGTTCCGCTTCCTGCCCTCAGGTCGGGACTGCCGGATATGACTGCTATGTACGGTTACATTCATTCCAAACGCGCAACCGCTTTCGTCGCCTAGCGCGATGGTCCTTGGTCCACGTATTTTCAGCGAAACGATGACCGCCGGAACTCGTAAAGCGGTTTTCCCCGCTTGGGCCCATCTCCTGGGGCACCCGTCTGTGTCACTTCTACGAATCACGAGCCCAATTACTCAGTGTTACGGCGGAATTCCTGCACGCCGGACTCGCCAATCGCGAGGCCGGCGTATGGGTCGCGCCGGCGTTGCTGGGACCGGACAAAGCTCGCCATATGCTCACGCGGGCGGCGCCCGCACTCACTGAATACGTTTGACTCCGGCCAGTTACAGATTCTCGATGGCGCGCAGCCTGGTCGTCGGTCAACTCGGATGCCTGCATTTGCACTCCAAAAGGTCACGTCAATAGATTTTTTGCACCACGCATGTGGACCGAGCCGAACGCAGAATGGCGAAATGTTATAACATTTCGCCATCTTTGAGGAGATGGATCGGGTTGGGCAAAGCCGCGGGTAGGGCGCTCCATAGCCCGCCAATTGCTGTAGTGCCAGCCGTTTAGCGGTGGTGGCCGGCGGATACAAGTGACGGGCTCTGTCAACTTGGCGGACATAGACTACCTGCGCAGGTAAAGCGTAGTTATCCTTATCAGATAACATCCTCGACTGCCGCAGTAACAGTCCAACCATGCCATGTGGCGAAGCGTCCTTTGAGTACGGCACGATGACATGCTGCGTTCATTTGATGTCTGGGCAACGCAAAGTGTTGCCTGATTGGGCCGAAGCATGAGAGGAATGCCTGCGTGCGACGCGCATCGCGAAAGCCGCACATCTGGCGTTCGCGCCTACGGGCCGTCTGGTGGCTGTTCTCGGCACGGTTGTTCACGCGTGCAGCCGCTTTGACGAAGACGTGCTTCACATGAGCGAGCTCGGGAATGTCAGCCTTTGCTGCTGGGTAGCTGCGCAGCTGGTCGGTAACGATCTTGCGCGGCAGCGGGTTTGAACGCAGCACCCGCCGGAAGAAACGCTTTGCCGCAGCCTTGTCGCGTCGCTTTTGCACCAGCACGTCGAGTTCGGCACCATGCTCGTCGACCGCTCGCCACAACAGATACGGCTCGCCGCGCAGCATCACGAACATTTCGTCCAGATGCCATGTGCTGCCCGGCTTGCGCCGCGCCGCTTTGGCACAATGGGCGAATCGAGCGCCGAACTTGTCGCACCAGCAACGGATCGTTTCGTATGTGACCACGACACCACGCTCGAGCAACAATTTCTCAATGTCGCGAAGGCTCAGGCTGAACCGGAAATACCAGCGAACCGCGCAGCTGATGACGACGGCTGGGAAGCGGTGACCGTGATAAAGCGATTTCGTTTTCTTCATCACTTCATTCTACCGCCGCCTCCCCGTCAAGCTGACACAGCCAAACCGAGCATTGGCCGCGTCCGTCGCTTGATCGCCCGATGGTCCTGCTCGACCAGGTTATTGAGGTATTTGGACTGGCGGATTTTGATGGACACTTCACGATCGGCATTGATCGCTTCGAGAGCGGCGAGGTTCGCGCCGCTTCGGTCGATCGTCACGGTGTCGGGCTCGCCGTTCTGATCGATAGATTTCTCGAAATACCGCCGCGCGGCGATCTTGTCACGATGGGCCCGCAGCAGGAAATCGACCGTGTTGCCGGCCTTGTCGACCGCGCGGTACAAATATTTCCACTGCCCCTTGACCTTGATGTACGTTTCGTCCATGCGCCAGGTCTTACCGACCGGGCGCTTGCGACAGCGAAACGCTTTCTCGAGCACGGGCAACAGCTTCATCGCCCAGCGATGCACGGTCGAGTGATCGACCGCAATGCCGCGCTCGGCCATCATCTGTTCAAGATGGCGCAGACTCAACGGATACGCCACGTACCATCGCACGCACATCAGGATGTGATGTCGAGCGGGTAGTGCAGGCGCTTGAGGACTTTTGCCACGGCCGGATTCAGGTTCTGTTTCATCGATCAAAGCGTTCGCTTACACGGAGCCAGCATAGCAGCTCGCCTTATCGCGACATGTATGGACCCGACGCCTTTTGCAAGCTTCCTGTTCACGATGTCAAAACGGTCTGCACACATGTATCCGGCTTGCCGGTGGGCGATTGCCGAAGCATGCCCGCAGCCTTGATGAGATCCGCGCACCCCGTCCTTAACAGAACCGCGGCTTGCCGCGAGCGACAGCCGTCGCAATAAACAGGTTTCGGAGTGCTGGTTCAACCAGTTTCGTCATCGTTTCGCAGAAGCTTCGCAAACCAGGGTGAGTGACGGCGCATGTAAATCTGGAGTTAGTCAGCTATGCTGGCAATACCTCGGGAAACGTAGCTGGCATCGCTGCTGAGTAGTGCCTGGATAACTCGCGCGTTATGATTGGCCAGCGCGACCGCTGTGCAGTTATATCCTCGTCGTGCTATGAGCTGCTGCAGCCACACGCTGTGCATGTCGGTTTTGGACTTCACGAACCGCAGCACCGCTCGCGCGCCGTGAATGAGCAATGTGCGCAGGTAGGTGTCACCGCGCCGGCTAATGTGACACAGCCGCGACTTGCCTCCGGAAGAATACTGCCGCGGCACGAGGCCCAGCCAGGCAGCCAGATGCCGACCATTGCGGAACTGTCTGGCGTCGCCGACTGCTGCGACGATGGCCGTCGCTGAAATCGGGCCGATGCCGGGTATCTGGGCGATCTTGCGGCAGAGCGCCGATCGCTTCATGAACGATTGGATAGATACCTCGATGAAGTGGATGCGTTCTTCGACCGCGCGCAGGTGCTCAAGGAGTTCGGTCAGCAGTGTTTGGCAAAACGGGGTGAGCTCGTCGGCGCTGTTACGCAGCAGTTCCGGGACCGCACGCTTGAATGCTTCCGGTGACCGCGAGATCGCAAGACCGCGTTCGCCAAGAAGGCCGCGCATCTGGTTGATCAGCGCGGTACGGTGGCGCAGCAGGATGGCACGCATGCGATGCGCCGCCTGGATGTCCTGCTGCTCGACGGATTTAACCGGCACGAAGCGCATGGTGGGCCGGCTGGCGGCCTCGACGATCGCCTCGGCATCGTTGCGATCGTTCTTGTTGGTCTTGACGAACGGTGTGACGTACTGGGGGCTGATCAGCCGGACTTCTGTTCCCATTGACTGGAAGCGCCGTGCCCAGTGGTGAGCAGTGCTGCAGGCTTCCATGACGACCAGTCTCGGCTTGAGCGTACGCACGCATTCAGCCAGCGAGCCACGCGAAACCTTTGCCCGATGTACGGCCCGTCCGCGGCGATCGGCCCCGTGAAGCTGGAAGACCTCTTTCGCGAGATCGATACCGAGAATGTCGATTTCCATGATGAACCTCCACACGTCAAGTTGACGTCCGTCAGTGTCTCCCGAAGGGAGGCGTCGGGTCCATCTCAGTAGAACCATAAAAATCGCTATCGTGGAGCGAGCCGACTTTGGGCAAGGGAACATGCTGGAGGCAGCCAGGCACGCAGGTCATTGTCATCGCAAACAATGCGGATGGATCGCCCGCGAATGCGTCCTGTGCTCTTCAAAAGTGAGAACTCAGGATCCGTCGCAATGCACCTTGGCAGCAACGACGGATGTCCGGACAACCTATTAGAAGCGCGTTCTCAAGCCAATTGTTGCTGCTACCTGATTGTTGCCCGACGACGCTGACAGGCCCGTGATGTCCGCCGTGATGCCGGAGTTGCCAGTACCGCTGACGTGCTGATAGACACCCTCGAGATAAACGTCGGTGCGCTTGGACAGCGAGTAATCCGTGCGCAAGTTGATTTGATTATATTTTGGGCTGACGCCGCTTACACGCGCATCGGTAAATGTATACGACCCGATGATAGCCAATGCCGGCGTCAGGTTATAGCGTCCATTCACTTCGTAATTCGTAAATCGGGCATCTCCACGTGTCAGCGTCAGCCCCTTATTCGTACCCGAGGCGTACGCGCCAATGCCCGTCGCTGCGGACAGTTTTGTCTGCGTGATCACGACACCCGCCACGGCGGGACCGAAAGCATAGCTGAGGCCGCCGCCAAACGTGCGCT
Source organism: Paraburkholderia kirstenboschensis (assembly GCF_032806925.1). Taxonomy (NCBI): domain Bacteria; kingdom Pseudomonadati; phylum Pseudomonadota; class Betaproteobacteria; order Burkholderiales; family Burkholderiaceae; genus Paraburkholderia; species Paraburkholderia kirstenboschensis. The sequence continues at coordinate 1,607,606 of NZ_CP136511.1, forward strand.
GGGTGCCCGCGCTAAACGTCGCATCATCAGAAACAGCACCCGTCGCAAACGTTGAACCCGAGTTGTTAAGTTGGAGGTAGCCGACTGCTGCATTCAACGGACCCCAGTTATACGACGCGCCAACGCTGTACGCACGATTCGATGCGAATCCACCCGCCTGGTTGGAGAAACCGTACAAACCACCGAACTTGAAGCCGTCGTAACTGACGCTTTGATACTTGACCGAATTGCTGACCCGGTAGGAGTTGTCCAGGTTATCGTTGTCGTACGGGTGGGCGAAGTGCGTGCCGCCGTATTGTGTGCCGGTCAACGAAAGTGGGCCGAGGTAATCCACCACGGAGTCGTATTGACGTCCGGCGGTCAGCGCACCATACGTTTCGCTCGACAGACCGACGAATGCCTGACGTCCAAACATGCGCCCGCCTTGACCGAGCGAGCCGCTTTGAATGCTAAAACCGTTTTCCAATGTGAAGATGGCTTTCAGTCCGCCGCCAAGATCCTCGGCGCCACGCAACCCCCAACGGCTGCCGTTTGTATCACCGCTGGTCGCTTGGAAATTTTTCTGACCGTGCTGATTGTTGGTGTAGGTCAGACCTGCATCGATTAATCCGTACAGCGTGACGCTACTTTGAGCATGGGCGGCGCTGGCCGAAATGCACAAGGCACTAACTGCAAACAATGACTTCTTTTTCATTACGTTATCCAAAGCGAAAGAGATGTTGGAAAGGCTCAACTTCTGTGAGATGAAAGCCACGGCATCTTAATCATTAGGATGGACGCCGGTCCTCGTCCGCCACACGAATTCAGAATTGCTCGTTCTCTTGCGCACATGGCTAACTCCTTGGTTGTACAGGATAAGGGCGCAAAATCTTTGGCCTGCGGAAAAAGGTGTCCGCGTAGCTCCGGAACGCTCTACGTTGTGTGCTTGCAACGTGTTCTTTTCGATTACGCGCTGTGTCCACTGCATTTGTCATCCTAGCGAGTTAGCAGCGCTACGGTTGGGCCGACGCATATGACAAAAATGTAATCTCTCGGTCAGTGCGTGGATAAAGTGTGGTTGTGCACAATCGTTCCGCGACATTTGAATCGTCAAATCCACTCGCAGACGCGGAGGACTCATTTCGCCCGTCTCTGACCCAGCTTCGTTGAGCTCGCCGGTTCACTCGTTTCATCCAGCCGATCATGCGTATTCTTTTAGCCGAATCAGTTCAGAGGGATGCAAGGCGATTGTCGTCCATTCTGCGCGCCCAAGGCTATGCCGTCGACCGCGTCAAGGACGATCGAGAGGCGCAACTCGCACTCACCACCGCGCGATATGCGCTGGTGATCTTGAACATGATGTTGCCTCGCGGGTCGAGTCTCGATCTTCTTGTCTGGCTACGCCGCATCAATGGTGTGGTGCCGGTCTTCATCCTCGCGGAAAGTGACAGCCCTGCCGATTGTGTCCGCGCCCTCGCGGCCGGCGCCGACGATCATCTGAACAAGCCTTTCGACGCCCGCGAACTGGTCGCTCGATGTCGCGCGCTAGTACGTCGCTCCCAAGGGCGCAGTACGAATCAGATCCGGCACCGCGAACTGCTCATAGACACGGCATCGCGAGCGGTGACGCGCGCGGGTATGCCGGTCACGATATCGGGACGCGAGTGGGCAATCCTGCTCCAGCTTATTGCCTACCGCGGCGTACCTCAGTCGTCGTCAACGCTGGAAGACTGCATCTATGGGTGGAAAGAGGAAGTGGAGAGCAATGCGATTCAGGTTCACATCTCGAACCTTCGCAGGAAGCTCGGCGCGGATAAGATCGAAACGGTGCGGAGGGTTGGATATGTCATCAGGGAGGAGTAGGGAAGAAGTGAAGTTCAATCTGCAATCGAATGCGAACGCGCGCCTATACGAGACACGCAACCGCGATCACCAATGTTTCGCAGCCAGCGGCAAATCGACGTCATTCGCACCGATGCCATGCAAAGGCCGGCGGCCGCCAACTTGTATTCTGTTTGCTTGAATGGCTCGCCAGTATCCATCCAGTCAGTTGTGGATGCATACGTACAATAAACCGTTCGCGACTGCACTTCACCTTCATTCGAACGCTGAACGGTGACGTCTACCTTCGCATCTGAGAACTGTGCGCGGAAGTTTCCAGTGCTCTCCACGTCGATGGGGACAGACAGAGTGCCCGTAGTGACAACAGCCCCTAGAGGAATCATGCTCTGTTGCCGCGCTAACTCAGCAACCCTGCGGGGTTGCATCTGAAGCGAAGGACCGCCGGGGAACCTCGCGGCGCCTCGCGACAGCTTCGTGGGAACTTAAGTGAAAAGTGCGGGTGTCGGGTATCGCACGCTCGCATGCAGCGCGACGCTAAGTCCATCCTCAACCCGCGGATTCATTCGCATTCGACACGGTGCTCGTGCATGCTGTGCAATTTGCCGCTGACCGAACGCCTCGCAGACCATGTCATCGACCTATTGCGCGGCAATGTGAAAACCCGACGTGGTCTTGCGGTCTATTAGCGGCGTTGCGTAGCTGGCGTCCGCCTGCCGCTCAGATGTGACGTCTGCGAGTTGCTGCGGCTCTGCAAGTTCATCAGCCGTTCCTGGTCCGACGGCGTTGACTCGTTGACAACCGACATCGCCGCTTCCTGTCACTGACTGTCAAGCACGAACGGTTTGCCTGTAAAGCGTAGGTGGAGTATCACGAGCGAGCGCCGCGGGCAATCTGCCGCGACCCAGACAGGGCCGGTGATACAGACGCCAGGTGTCGCGTGACTGCTTCGCACGGCCATAGCAAAGGCGATGCGCGCGCATTGGCGTATGACGACTACGCCGCCAACGATCGCTGCGGTCGCGAGCATTCGGAACCGCGTGCTGGTAAAGATGGGTTGCGATACCGGCGATACCAGTAGCGCAAGACCCATCAGCACTTCGGCGGCCATGGCCGTAAGTGACGCGGCCATCAGATGAGCTCTTAGCATGTCGATGGTGACTGGCTTCATGGCTTGATCTCGTGGCCTTACGATACGCTGGGCGTAGCCCGCATGCCCATCTCGGCGATCTGGCTGCAACGTGTTGAGGCGCGATAGTAGCGATTCACGCTGAAGGAAGCCTTAACCAAAAGCGCCGCATAAGCCGGTACATTTAGAATAGCCCACACGTCGAACATGGGGCGGCTCCTGCGTGAAGCAGCGCCGTCAACTAATCCGAAGCCGCCACCGGATGCGAAGCAGGCATACCTCGAGTCCGCACCCCGCTTGCGCCATCCGTGCCGTGCTGGATTGCGTAAATTTCACGGTTGTGGGCAATCGTGGCCGCTGACGGCGGATAGTCGCCATTGGGCGTTGGCACGAGTCCTTCGGCCTGCGCCTGCTTCAGTTGGGCGATGACTTCGGCATGTGTTAATCCGGACGGGCTCGATTGAGCAAAAGCGGTGGTGCCGAACGGCAGGCTAAGGGCGGCAATGGCGACGGCGGTAAGCAATTTCATGATGTCTCTCCAAGAACCGGCAAGAAGTGAATGGCCTGAATCACACTTCCCATTCTTGTTATTTGACCTGTCGCCTCAGTGACCCCCACATTACCGTTCTGTCATCTACCGGATTCCCCGTGACGCCGCCGCTCCCTGGTCGATTATCGGCGTGCGGGATTTTTCCCGACCATCACAGTCGACAACAAGTCCGCGCAACCGACGACGTGGATCTCGTGGTCGACGTTGTATCGTATGCCGACTACACGAAATTGGAGGCCATGCTCCGCAGTCGAGGGTTCGTTGTATCTTCAGAGGACGACATTAACTGCCGCTGGCGATTGGGCGAGCTGATCGTCGATGTGATGCCGACAAACGAAAGGATTCTCGGTTACTCAAATCGTTGGTATCGCGAAGCGCTTGCCACGGCGGAGTGGCACGAGCTTTCCTCTGGTGCCAGGCTGAAGGTCGTGCAGGCGCCATATTTTCTCGGCATGAAGTTGGATGCCTACGAGAGCAGGGGAGCTAAAAAAGTCACCCAGAATCCGTCCTACGCGTTCTGAGGGACGCTTTTTCCTGCCGTCTTTCCGCCTCGGTCTCGACAAGTTGACAGAGCCGTTGCGCAGCTACCCGACGGCGAAGGCTGACATTCCTGAGCTCGCTCATGTGAAGCACGTTTTCGTCAAGGCGGCTGCACGCTTGAACAACCGTGCCGAGAATAGCACCAGCCGACCCGCAGGCGCGAACGCCAGATGTGCCGCTTTCGCGGAACGCGGCATCTATTCGTGCCGTACTCCAGCAATGCCTCGCCACATGTCATGAGTGGACCATCAATGCCGTATCTAAGAATCTGTCTAGTAAGGATGACTATGCTTCAGCCAAAGGGTAGTCTGCAGCGATCAGCTTGACAAAGCCCCGCGCGTCGTAGTCGCGTTGTGTTTGCGCAGTTCAGGACTGAAGCACGCGCGACTTTCGTCAAAAATTTTATGCGACGTTAACCCGGCTTTAGCTAGCATCAAAGGACAAAACTAACCGCGGGATAGGCGGCCTGCAATGGACGACGCCGGTGCGGCAGAGGCCGCGCGCTTTGCCGCGTTCATGTTTTTGGAGCGCTGCGTGACCGAAGTAGAACCGCTTGAAATACTCGAACCGGTCGATGCGCGGCGCGCGGCAGCGTTTACGGCTGGAAAAACACGCCATGCTGATCGACGCCAGTCATCTGCGACTCTTTCGAAGACTGGCAACGCTCGCCTCTATCTCAATGCGAACGATCACACCGGTGACGATGGTTCACTGAGTCGTCCAGCGTTCATCGAGCGTGGTCGCCTTACATCGCTTCAGGCGTTTGCGCGCCCGCGCGGTCCGGTCTCGCGCATGAAGATCGCAAGCACCATGGCGAGCAGGATGCCACTGAGCAGGCACGCGCCGGCTGAGCGGAACACCGGCAGGTCCATTGCGCCACCGTTCGCAAGGTGCGCCAGCAGCTTGCCATACAGCGGCGTGAGCAACGCGCTGAACGTGAACACGAGGAAATTGATCGCGCCGCTCGCGCTGCCCTTCACTTTGTCCGGATTGACTTCCTTGATCACGGTGTAGGGCAGCATTGCGGCGCCGGAGCCGATTCCGAGCAGCAGACCTAGCACGTAAGGCGGCGCGACGCCGGCCGGCAGATAGAAAATGCCTGCGCCCGACGCAAGCATCAGCAGGGCGCCTCCGATCAAGACGGGCTTGCGGCGCCCCAAGCGGTCAGACAGGTAGCCCAACAGCGGGCAGCCGATCACCCAGCCGAGCGGCACCATGCTCGCGCGGTTGACGGCCTCCGCATAGCTGACGTCCAGCCCGTCGCGCAGGAACGGGATGCCCCAGATCATGTCGCCTACGGTAGTCGGCAGGAACAGCAGGCCGGCGCAAAAACCGCAAAGATACGACTGAGGATTGGACAGCACTTCCTTGTACGGCGTGAACATCTTCATCCAGGAGCCCTGGCCGGCCGGGCTGTCTTCACGGGTTGCCGGCGTCACGACGAGCACCAGCACGGCGATCAACAGAATGACGAAGCCGGACAACCACCAGAACTGCTGCCACGTGATGAGGCCGTGAATGAGCGGCGCAACGGCGAACTGACCCGCGGAGCCGCCCAGCATGCCGAAGCATTGGGTGAAACCGACCGCCGTCGCGAGAGAACGCGGGGGAAAGCCGTGCGTGGCGAGATACACCGCTCCGATGAACCCGCACGCCGAACCCGCGCCTTGCAGCAGGCGGCCGGCCTGCGCGGCCTCCACGGTGCCGAGTCCGAACAGTGCCGCCCCGACGGCAACAAGCACGATGCCGGCCGGAATGACCGCCTTGCCGCCGAGCCGATCGAGCAACGCACCGCAGACGATTGAGAACAGTGCATACGAGTAGTAGTAAAGGCCGACAAGCGCCCCCACGCCCAGCGCATCGCGGGCAAACGCCGCGCTCAGCTCCGGAATCATCACGCCCGGCGCAGAACGCAACATGTACTGCATGAAGTAGAACGCGGCACAAAAAAGCCACGCGATGACGAAACCCATGTGTATAGGCTCGCGTTTCGATGGAACGGTTACCGTGCTTGCGATCTTGCTCGACATGATTCGATTCCATTGAGTAGTGAAGGAGGGTGGATAACGGTCCCTGTACACTTGCGGACTGCACTACCGGAACAGATTGACCTTGGCGAGGTCGATGAGCTGCTTGCCTCGACCGTCCATGACGGCACGAAGCATGAACAGCCCGAAGTGGTAAGCCTGGTCAGCGCTGGTCGCAGGCGGCATCACGAGCTCCTGGCGTGCGCTCACTACGTCGACGAGAGCCGGACCCGGATGGGCGAATGCTTCGCGTAGGGCGCCTTCCAGCTCCGCCGGGTGCTCGACGCGCACGCCTTTAATTCCGATCGCATTGGCCATTGCAGCGAAGTTCGGATTTTTCAGGTCGCAACCCGTATCAATGAACCCGCTGGCCTTCATTTCCATTTCCACAAAGCCCAGCGTTCCGTTGTTGAGCACCACGACCTTGACCGGCAAACCCGTCTGAATCAGCGTCAAAAACTCGCCCATCATCATGGCGAAGCCGCCGTCACCCGACATCGAAATCACCTGCCGGTCCCTGAACGTGGCTTGCGCGCCGATCGAATGCAACAGCGAATTGGCCATTGAGCCGTGATTGAACGAACCAATCAGGCGTCGCTTGCCGTTCATCTTCAGATATCTGGCTGTCCATGCGACGGGGGTGCCGACGTCGCAGGAGAAAATGGCATCTTCGTTGGCCAGTTCGCTGACGAGCCGGGTTACGTATTGCGGATGAATTGTGCTGCTGCCCGCTTCCGGCTGCGCCAGTTCATCCAGACTCTGGCGAGCCCTGCGATAGTCGTCGAGCGCGTGACTCAGGAAACTGCTGTCCGTTTTTTCCTGAATCATGGGCAGAAGTTCACCGAGCGTATCCTTGACTGTTCCCAATACGCCGAGCTCGATCGGGCATCGATTGCCGAGCGCTTCCGCCCGTGTATCGACTTGCGCGATAGTCACCTTCTCGGGGTAGAACTGTCGATAAGGGAAGTCGGTACCCAGCATGAGGAGCATGTCGCAACTCTTCATCGCGGCATAGCCGGAGGCAAACCCGACAAGACCCGTCATTCCCACATCGAACGGGTTATCGTATTCGATGTACTCCTTGCCTCGCAGCGAGTGCACGATGGGCGCCTGCAGCTTGCGGGCGAGTTCCACGACGTCCGCGTGTGAATCCTTGCAACCCGCTCCGCAAAGCAACGTCACGCGCGAGGACTTATTCAACAGACCTGCGAGTTTCGCGACTTCGTCGTTCGATGGGCGAATCACCGGAGCGACAGGCGCACTCCATTTCGGCGCAGGTTTGGTGAGCGGCCCGAGTGCCACATTGCCCGGTATGACGACAACCGCGACGCCTTTACGCGCGACGGCCGTCCGGATGGCACGGCCCAGAATTTGCGGCAGTTGGTCCGGGCTGGTGACGAGTTCGACGTAGTGACTGCATTCCTTGAACAGTACTTCGGGATGAGTAGACTGAAAATAGTCGATACCGATTTCCGAACTTGGAATATGCGCGGCGATCGCTAGAACAGGAACGCCACTGCGATGGCAGTCGAACAAGCCGTTGATCAGGTGCAGATTGCCCGGACCGCAGCTTCCGCAACACACCGCAAGTTCCCCTGTGAGATGAGCTTCGGCGCCGGCGGCGAATGCCGCGCCTTCCTCATGCCGCATGTGAACCCATTCGATCGAACCATCCCGGCGCAGCGAATCCGTGAACCCATTCAGCGAATCCCCCACCACACCAAACACACGCTTCACTCCCGCGTTGACTAGTGCATCAACCATGTAGTCGGCAGCTATCGTCGTCATCTCACATCTCCATAGGTAAAAAAATTGCTGCAGATCGGATGCTTCCCGGCGAGGCAAGACAGACTCATCCCACGTGAGTGCGTTCTTGAGATGAGGCAAGGAAAACGGGAAACCCACCCGCGCGCTGTTGCCTGTGCGGCGGCAGCGATACGAGTGGCACGGAAAACGGACATTTCGTTTCCGTTGCAACTGAGTTGAACGGTTCAGAGTGTCAGTTACGGATCCTAGTCGCCGGAGCGAAGCGCGGCTATTACATGAATCTGGAATCACACCGGCGGAATTGCTGGCGCTCCACGCTGCATGAGCAACGAGGCTAGACACTTCGACGTGGCTCACATTACATAAACGTGCAATGTTCCGGGTGGGCACAGCGCTATATCTTGCTTCCGTGGACGCTTGCCGCAGGTCGCCACGCCCGCACGGCATGGTCAAACTCGCACTCAAGCCGCGCGGGCAAGCCGTTCGTGTTCTGCCTGGTCGATGCACGACTGAAGTCATCCAGTAACCGGACGCGGGCGCTTTCGTGCAACCGTGCGAGTCCCTCGTATTGCTGCCAAATGGAGGTACTCATGGCCTATGAACTGTTGACGCCCGACACATGCGCGCTCGCGCTTATCAACCATCAGCCGCAGATGTTCTTCGGCACCCACTCGCACGAGTGCACGACGCTGATGCACAACATCCAGATCCTCGCGAAGCGCGCCAGGCTCCTCAAGGTGCTGACCGTGCAGATGCTGGCCGAAGGCTTCGAAATCTACGTGCCGACGGACGCCTGTGGCGATATCACCGAAGAAGCGCATGAGCGTGCCGTGCAGCGCGTCGTCCAGGCCGGCGCGGTGCCGATGACGTCGGTGCAGTTCATGTGCGAACTGCAACGCGACTGGGCGCGTGGCGAAACGTATGCGGGCGTCATGGAGATCTTCAAGGCACACACCTCGTATGGCATCGGCGTGCGCTACGCAAAGCAGATTCTCGGCGGGCACGCGAACTAGGCGCGTCGATCGGACCGATCTCCCCACGCATTCCCTGTCATGCGTCACGCGCGACGCTGCTGTCGTCGCGCGTGGGACGCGTTCGACCCAGCACCACGGAGAGCAACGATGACCGCACCCCTTCGGCCCGCCCGTATTGCGGAGCTGGTGATTTACAACGGCAAGATTGCGACGCAGGGCGACAAACGTTCGTTCGTGACGGCGCTTGCGATCTCAGGAGGCGAGATCATTGCGAGCGGCAACGACCACGATGTGATGCAGTGGGCGAGCGATTCCACGCGCCGCATCGATCTGAAGGGCTGCACGGTCATTCCCGGTCTCAACGATTCGCATCTTCACGTCATTCGCGGCGGTTTGAATTTCAATCTCGAACTTCACTGGGATGGCGTGCCGTCACTGCGCGATGCACTCGGAAGGCTGCGCGCGCAAGTCGCGCGCACGCCCGCGCCGCAATGGGTGCGCGTTATCGGTGGATGGAACGAATTCCAGTTCGCGGAGAAGCGCGCGCCGACGCTCGAAGAGATCAACGCAATCGCGCCGGATACGCCCGTCTTCATTCTCCACCTCTACGACAGCGCGCTGTTGAATGCGGCGGCGCTGCGCGCAGTCGGCTATGACCGCGACACGCCGAATCCGCCGGGCGGCGAAATCCGGCGCGACCGCCGCGGCAATCCTCCGGGTATGCTGATCGCGCGTCCCAACGCGGGGCTGTTGTACGCGACGCTTGCCAAAGGCCCGAAGCTCCCGTTCGACGACCAGCTGAACTCGTCGCGCCAGTTGCGAACTGATTCGATTCGTGCGCTGGGGGCGCGCATTGCGGACTATGTGGGCCTCGAAGCCAAGTTCGGATGGTGACCGTGGGCTTGCAAGGAGATTGTCGTTCCGGCACGCCTTCGTGCATCGCAATGCCGGGCAGACGCGGTGGCGTTGACGAAAGCCACGTTTGGATCGTCAGACACCTTCCTCCATCGGGATGACCCCCATGACGGCAGCCAGAATCATCGCCGCGACATTGCGTGGTGCAGGTCGAACGCGCCTGGGTCGATACACGGCGTCGCCTCTTGCAATGGTCTGGCCACTCAGAGCGCAAACCCCAGCTTTCCGCGCGATGCAGCGCCGCCATGGCTGTTCGCCGTAGTGGCAGGACGTCGCGTCGCTCCACGCAACCGTTGCCGAGGTTCGCCCGCTGCGCTCCAGAACCCGGATCGCACATTTCGAAAAGCAGCTTTCGCTGTACCGTGAGCGGACGAGACTGGACACTGCGGTGGACCGCATATCGGCTTCGCTCGGGAGGAGCGCCATCGTCGACTGCCATGTTCTGTCGGCTTCACAGGGGGCTTGTATGGTGCGGTTCCTGGATTCTCGTTAGACAAAGAGGCGCTCCATCGAGCGACCGGAAAAGCGCTGGAACGCTCGGTGACATGGTCAAGCAAGCGCTCTGGTGCTCCGGTAAGGGTCGAGCCAACGTTCGATTCTGGCTTGATGATAGGTAGCAGACTGGCGGGCTGCTATTACATGAATGTAGAATGCGCGCCGGCTTGAACAGTAGGGGCTTGGGTAGAGCTCCTGCTGGCGGGGCGCCCACGCGCATTTCGGGCACCGGCAGTAGAAGTGTGATGACGCTTGAGGCGCTCCTTCAGAACGCGTGAACTAGGCAGCGTCGAGAAGACCGAGCGCCTGCGCGCGTGCAACCGCTTGAGCGCGCCTTTCGACATTCAGCTTGACGAAGATGCTTTTCATATGGGATTTGACAGTCTCAGGTCCGATGCCGAGGGCTCGCGCGATTTCCTTGTTCGACTGTCCCTGAGCGATCAAGCCGACGATATTACGCTCCCTTGCACTGAGCGCTTCCCGATGCTGTGGCGCGCTGCCGGGCTGATAGAGCATTCGCCAGCCATCGAGCAGGCGATTCGCGTAGGAAATCAGCTCGTCCGTGTGCGCGGTGTGCGCTACGTCTTCGAGAACGGCATGGAACAGCAATCCGAGGTCCGGTTCAAGGTCGAGAATGGACTGGTAGATGCCCGCTGGCGCGGCGACCTTCAGGACGTCGAGAAAGACCTCCACGGCGCGGCGTCGTTCGTTCGCCTTCAGCCAGACGAGCGCGAGCATCGTACGCAGGCGTAACGCCAGGAAATCGCCATGCCGGTGCTCCACCGTTTGCAGCGTCGTGCTCAGGATGTCGACGGCCTCCAGCGTGCGCTGCTCGCTTGCTGCAAGAGAGGCTGCCGAAACCGCATGGTAAGTCTCGATTTCCTGCGACACGGAACCCGCGCGGCGGGCACCGGGCCGTGCGATGCGCGCCAGCTGTGCGACGCACGCGGCCGCCTCGATCGTCCTGCCTTCTCTCAGATAGAGCCGTGTGCGCTCGACGAGGGCGGCGGCCATCAACCTGTCCCATCGACGCGCATGGGCGAGGGCCTGCGCCCTGTCGAGGAGCGTATATGCCTGGGCCGCATTCGAGCGCGCGACAGCGATTCTGACAAGGAGACGGTATGCAATCAATACACTGTCGAGCAGCACGGCGAGATCGATAACCGGCATCAGATCCGCAACGAACGCTTCCGCCTCGTCCAGTTGGCCCTGTTCATAGCGGAGCTGCGCTACCATCGGCGCGCACAGCGCGACCGAAACCGATCCGGCACCGGAGTAGCGCTCGGCCAGTTGCATCGACTCCGTGAAATACCGATCGGCGAGCGAAAGGTGCAACTGCTCCATCTCGGCATGACCGAGCAGGCATAGCCGGTAGACCGAGGCAAAGACGTTGCGCTGGTCTTGCTCGATTGAATGGGGAATCCATGATGTTTCGTAGAGGGCCGCAAGGTTTCCGGCCTTCCAGTGCCCGAAGCGCACGACGTTGGACAACACGTTGATCGTCCAGACGTCCGTAGACTGACGCTCGAGGCATGCCTGGGCGGTAGCGAGCCCTCGTTGAGCATCGTCCTGCAGCGCCGCGACCACCGAGCGGATGGCATTGCACTCCCAGAGCACGTCGTCAGGCGGGACACCTGTTCCGGACGCGCTATCGCGGTCTATTGCACTGAGCAATGCGAGCGCCTCGTCGAAATGCATTGCGAGTGCCATGCCCCAGGCAATCGCGAGCGTGACCTTCGCCTGCGCATCGATGAGGCACGCGGGAAACCTGCGTTGCCACTCGAGCACAGTGAGCAGGTCGCCTTTCTGGACGAGGGCCATTGCACATCGTTCCATCAGGCGAACGGACCTGTCGGTCGCTCCCCCTGCGATCACATGTTCGACTGCCTCCGTCCATAGTTCCTGCCCCGCATACCATTCAGACGCGCGGCAATGTAGTGCGGCGACCTCGTCCGGGTGCTGCGTTTCGAGCCGCTGGCGCAAGTACTCGCTCATCAGATGGTGATAGCGAAACCAGTGTTCGTCGCAGTCGAGCGGTTGCAGCAGTAACTGGCCTGCGGCAATCTCGTCCAGCATGCGCTGGCTCGTGCCCAGACCCGTTACCGCCTCGCAAAGTGATGCGTTCAGACGCTCGAGTATCGAGGTATGCAGCATGAACTGGACCATCTCGACAGGAAGCCGCTCGAGCATGTCTTCCAGGTAGGCGGCGAACGGCCGCGAATGGCCGGACGGCGTACGCGGCTCCCAATCCGGTCGGCATGCCTCGTGCGAAAGCGTGGAAACCGATATGCGCAACGCGGCCGCCCAGCCCTCCGTGGTCGCAAAGAGCGATTTGACGCTCGAAGCGCGTAGCTGTCCGGGTAATGTCTGCTCGATAAAATCGCGTGTTTCGTCGAAGTTGAAACGGAGCGCCGACGCATCGATTTCCAGCAGATCGTTTCCGGCCCGCAGCCTCGCCAGCGGCAGCGGCGGCTCTGTGCGCGTGCAAAGGACCACGTGCACGTGTGACGGTGCGTGCGCGATGAAGAATGCCATCGCCGTGTGAACCGCCGGAAGATTGATCAGGTGATAGTCGTCGAGAAATAGAAACACGTCGTCGTCGACGTCGACGAGCTCGTTGACCAGTGTGGAAACGACCGCGTCCGCGGGCACGAAGGCGGCGTCGGCTGTCAGGCTGATCGCTGCCGCGCCGACCTTGCCGCACGCATGCCGCAACGCGTGCGCCAGATGATTGAGGAAGCACGCCGGCTCGTCGTCCCCGGTGTCGAGCGACAGCCAGGCCACCTGCGCGCCGTGGGCGCGCAGCTGGTAGAGCCAGGTGAGCGCCAGCGAAGTCTTGCCGAACCCGGCGGGAGCCTTGATCACGGTAAGCCGCCGGTCTTCGGCGCGCCCCGCCAGACCGGCTAGCCGCGGACGATCGATCAGACCCGTGGGCAGGCGCGGCGGAAGGACTTTCGTCGCGAGAAAGAGGCGCTTGCTTCTCGTAGGTGCTGCTTTGATCACACGCATTGTTCAGTCACCACGTTCAGATGCCCGGAACTCGCGGTTGGGTGTGGCTGCTGCCCATCCCCCGTCCCCATCCCCCATCGCCGCGGGCGCGTCCCCCCCGAAAGGGGGATATTGCGCCAGGCTGCCCCGGGAGACCATACATACGACGGACGGAACTTGAAGCGCGGACCGGACAACGGGTTATCGCGCTGTCCCATCGCTGCCGCGTGATCACCGGAACTTCTCCGGAAGCGGCACATTCCCGGCAGATGATACGCCCGCCCGACAAAGCGACTCGAATGCCGCATCGACCCGCGTCGCACTGCACGGGCTCGGTCCGACACATCGCCGGTACGTTCGTTCATCTTATCCGTCCACCCGATACTTTTAGAGGCCAGTTCAAAAAGGCTGCTCCGTACGCCTGAAGATGTTCCAGCAGACGAGGGCGCAGCCGAATTTCAAGAATGCTTCGTGAATGTCAGCTCGACGATCGAAGCGTATGCGAAGACGACGGAAGTTGTGGAGCCACGAGTGAGTCCGTTCAACGACCCAACGGAATTTGCCCAGACCACTGCCATGTTCAGTGCGGCGCCTTGCGATCACCGGTTTGATGCCGCGTTCGCGCAATCGTTGACGATGCGGATCGGAATCGTAACCACGATCGGCATAGATGACCTTGGGTCTCTGAAGTGGTCGGCCGCGCGCGCCGCGGATCGGGGGAATCGCGTCGACGAGCGGCAGCAACTGGGTGACGTCGTTGCGGTTCGCGCCGGTCAGGATGGCGCTGATGGGAACGCCATTGGCGTCTACGAGGATGTGGTGCTTGGAACCGGGTCGCGAGCGATCCGTGGGGTTCGGGCCAGTTTTTCGCCCGCCCCAACAGCGCGTACCGACGAGGAATCGACAGCAGCGTATGAAAGATCGATCTGCCCGGCCTCGCGCAACTTGTCGAGCAGCAGTTCGTGCAGTCGATCCCATACTCCTGCATTGCGCCAGTCGTTCAGTCGTCGCCAGCAGGTCGCGCCGGAGCCAAAGCCCAATACGGTCGGCAGGTGGTTCCATCGCAGACCGGTTTTCAACACGAACAGGATGCCATTCAACGCCGCCCGATCCGATACGCGTGGGCGACCAGGATGCTCTTTGCGCCGAGGCTTGGGCGGCGGCAGTAACGGTTCGATCAGTATCCACAATTCGTCATCAATGATCGGCGCTTCCATCCCTTGGGTTCCCTTGTTCAGACATCCAAGGTTAACAGTTTGCCGAGAAAGTAAACAGCCCCCTCAGGGGTTTTTGAACTGGCCTCTTAGGCATATTGCCGTGTTTGCCAACGTTCCAAGAATCAGCAGTCATTTGCGGGAGAAGACGGCTTTCCTCGCAGCAGATCTGTCTCATGTTGTCGAACGCGCACTTGAGATACTGAAGTCGCTCGACGGATACACGCTGCTTTCTCCGTCCGAGATGCGGGACGTCGAGGATTCCGTCGCGCTGTCGGCCAAAGTGTGGTTCGAGACGCTTCTGTCGGGCGAACCTCCATCGGCACGGGACATGGCCATCTTCCACGAAATCGGACAAAGACGCGAGCATCAGCGTGTGCCGTTGAACAGCCTGTTGCAGGCGCTGCGCTACGGATTGCGGGAAATCTGGAGCACGTACATCGCACTGGGTGAGCCGGACGGAAGGCTCACCAGAGAGCTGCTGTTCGACGTCTCGCTGTACCTTTTCGACTACTTCGATCTCATCGCTCAGATCGTTGTCCGCACTTATCTGGCCGACCATGACGAACAGCTGCGGCGGCCCCATCTGACCGCCGGCGTCGAGGAAGACGCACGTCGCTCTGAAGACGTCCGGCGCCAACTTCTCAAGCTCCACGATCAGTTGTCGACCGAGCCACACCTGCTCTCCAGGCTCGATGTCCATCCCGCCCGCGAGCAACGCCGCGGCGAAACGCCTAATGCGCGCCTGATGCAGTTTTTCGGTCTCGAAGTTGACATCGACGACACTGAGAGACTGGCGGAGGCCTTGCGCGATGCCCGGGAGAAGCTCTCGCAAGCGTCGCGGATCGCAGCGGTGGCCGAACTGTCTGCTTCGATCGCGCATGAGATCAATCAACCGCTGCAGGCGGTTGTCGCGCATGGGCGCGCGTGCCTGCGATGGCTCTCCGCAATGCCGCCCAACATCGAAGAAGCCAGACTCTCCGCCGAGCACATCGTGCGCGACGGCAATGCCGCGGCTGACGTGGTAAGCCGCATCCGAGCACTTTTCAAGCAAACGACTCCTGAAATGGTCGATATCGATATCAATAAACTGATACTTCAGGTATGCACGTTGATGGCCGACGATATTCAGCGAAACGCGATTTCGCTCGAGACAACGCTAGCTGAAGACGTGCCGAAACTTCGGGCCGACGCGGTGCAGATCCAGCAGGTGCTCGTCAATCTCGTTCGCAACGCGATCGAGGCACTGGCGGAAACGCCGGAACGGCCGAAGCTGCTATTGGTCCACTCGCGTCGCGACGGGGATAGCGTGGTGATCGATGTCGAGGATCTCGGGGCAGGATTCGTCGACTTCAACAAGATATTCGAGCCATTCTTCACCACTAAGCAAACTGGCATGGGCATGGGGCTCGCAATCTGCCGTACGATCATCGAAGCACACGCCGGCCGCATCTGGGCCACGAGCAATGAGATCCGCGGTGTCACGTTCAGCTTCAGCCTTCCGATCGGGAGTTCAAATTCGACACGGGATGGCGGACAGCGTGGCGGCTGAGTGGGTTCGTTGGTAAGCAGCGTGCGTTCTGTGCCTGCCGGGCAGCCCGGGTGGGCAGGACTGGAAGGACGATGCCGACCGTTGCTCCGAATTTCCACGTCGTTTGATACAGTGATCCCGCCTTCATGCGCCTCGATGATTGAACGCGATACCGCAAGACCGATGGCCATCCCTTTTTCTTTCGTCGAAACGGCAATGGAGATACGTCATCGCATTGCGGGTGGCTGTCATCGTCCGGGGACATCAACGCGCATAGGGTCTGCAGCCTTTTAGCAGTCACGCCAATCCGCGCACGCTCCGGGGGGGGCAAGGCCGGTGAGGCAAAAGGTCAATTTACAGTTTCATATCGGACGGTGCCATTACATAATCATGTAATGCTGTCCGCGCTTCCTTGCGACGATCCCGACGGCTATAATTTTTTGTCGGCACGGACGCGTGAGCGAACTTTCAGTGAGTTTGTCGTCGACCGGGCGTGCCGACGTTAGGAGAGGCTTTTACCTAACAAGAGAGGGGTTCCGTGGAATCCGCAAGCGAACTAGTCTATGTGGTGGACGACGACAGACGGGTGCGAGAAGCACTCTCTGCGCTACTGCGTGCAAACGGAAGAGACGTCCGCGCATTCAACTCCGGACGGGAGTTTTTAGACACGCCACGTCAAAAGGTCATAGCCTGTCTGATCTTGGATTTGAGAATGCCAGACATGAATGGCCTCGAAGTCCAGAAGCTTGTCGGCACGGAATCTCCGATTCCTGTCATTTTCATCACTGGAAGGGGAGATGTGCCGTCCACGGTTCTGGCCATGAAGGGCGGGGCTGTCGACTTCCTCACCAAACCCCTCGATGAAGATTCGCTGATGCACGCGGTTGATGCCGCACTCGCCAAGGCACGCGTTCTTCGGAAGGAGACGGAGGATACAGCGGCGCTCCAGGCGCTCTACCAGTCGCTCACGCCTCGCGAGCAGGAGCTTTTGCCGTTACTCGCGAGGGGTCTGCTCAACAAGCAGGCGGCGGGAGTCCTTGGTATTACCGAATACACCGTGCAGGTCCATCGCGGCCACATCATGAGAAAAATGCGGGCGGATTCGTTCGCTACGCTAGTGAAGCAGGCAGGCAAACTGCAACTTGAAACTTCGTCGACAACCACGTTAGATGCCTGACGCTTATTCCTTGCTGGACTCGATGACCCGGAGAAAAAAATGCCCACGCCTCCGGCTCGAACCGTTGCCGTAATTGATGATGACCGACGCGTTCTGACGTCGCTGGCGAACCTGCTGGCCTCTGGCGGGTACGGAACACGGGCCTACGAATCTGCACTGGATTTTTTCTCCGACGGCTACTCGGGCCTCGTCTGCGTGATTACCGACCTGGGAATGCGGCCCGTCGACGGCATTCAGGTGCTCGATAGAACGGTTCATTCGGACGCGGCTACGCCGGTCATCATTATCACAGGCAAACCAGGCGAGCATACGGAAGACTACTATCTGCAAAAAGGCGCGTTAGGTTTCTTCAGGAAGCCTGTCGATGGAGACGCGTTGCTGGACCTGCTGGATAGCATCGTTTGAACGACGAGATGGCACCCTTTGTCCTTGCAGAGTTCAGATAGCCAGCAGCGCCTGATATACATCGTCGCTTCTCGCGGCGACATTACATGTTTATGCAATGCGGCCTGCCTTTTTTCGCGTTATCGTGACGAATGGGTACACCTGCAATCTCTCGGTAAGCAGATCGCAGCGTTTGGGTTTATCGGAGGAAGTCATTCACGTTCCGTATGAGCGGACGACAACGATCCGCGCTGACCGGTACGGGAATAGTGCCTCAGAAGCTGTTCCATCGCTGCCCAAAACCCCGGACTCCGACGCAAGACGCATCGGCGCAACGGCCAGGTGCGACATTGATTCGAACTACGGGGACGACCTTGAAACGACACATTCCAGGCGCCAGAGGAAGCGGTCCAAAGCGTGCAATCGGCATCGCCGCGATTGCCGCGATCCTGATGTCGGGATGCGCGAATTCGCCATCGATCGGCGTGCTCGGCGCGTACTTTCCTGACTGGCTGTTCTGTATCGTCGCGGGCGTCGTGCTCACGGTCGTCATCTACCTGATGCTGAAGCGTTTGCAGGCCGACCATTTGATGAGGCCTTCAGCCGTGACGTATCCCACGCTTGTTGCCTTGCTTTCACTCGCTGTCTGGTTGACGCTGTTCCAACAATGAATCTCGTTCAGGTAATGCAATGGCGATAACTGCCGGCGGGACAAGGAAGAGAGCGTGGCTGGCCATTGTCCTGGTCGTGGTGACGCTGTTGCTGCTCGTCTACGTCATCCGGCTGTGGGACCGCGCGCCTCGCACCGACGACGCCTATGTCTACGCGGATACGATCGACGTCGTGCCCGAGGTGAACGGGCGTATCGTCGAGATGGCCGTGCGCGACAATCAGGCGGTGAAGCAGGGCGATCTGCTATTCCGTATCGATCCACGTCCGTATCAGGATGCGCTGACGCGGGGCAAGGCGTCTCTTGTCGCGCTCGACCACCAGATCGAGTTGACCCAGCGCACGGTCAATGCGCAGCAGTACAACGCGCAGTCGGTGCGTGCTGCCGTCGAGCGCGCGCGAGCCGCATCGAGCCAGGCGTCCGATACGCTGCACCGGATGGAACCGCTTTTGTCACACGGTTACGTGTCGGCGGAAGACGTCGACCGTGCACGCACCGCGCAACGCGCGACGCAAGCCGAACTCAGCGCTGCGCAGCTGCAGGCGCAGCAGGCGGCAGCGGCGGTGAGCGGTGTCGATGCGCTGGTCGCGCAACGTGCCGTCGTCATGGCGGAGATCGCGATTGCCGAACTGAACCTGGAGTATGCGACGGTGCGCGCACCGTTCGACGGACGCATCGCGTCGTTGAAGACATCGACAGGACAGTTTGCGTCGGCGCTCAAGCCTGTCTTCACCTTGATCGACACGCGCCACTGGTACGTGGTGGCGAACTTTCGCGAGACTGAACTCAAGGGCATCCGCGTGGGCACCGCCGCGATGGTGTACCTGATGAGCGATACGGACCAGCGCTTCCGGGGGAGCGTCAATTCGATCAGCTACGGCGTCTCGCCGGACGAAGCCGGCCTTGCATTGCCAGGCGGCTTGCCGCGCATTCAACGCACGCTTAACTGGGTGCATGTATCGCAGCGCTTCCCGGTAAAGATCCGCGTTGATAATCCGAACCCCGAGCTGTTTCGCGTCGGCACATCGGCGGTGGCGGTGCTGTACCCCGGACGCGGCAACGACGGCGAGCGTCATTGAGGAACAGCCATGGCCGCCGCTGACTACCTGCCTGTCACCGTGCGCAATGCAGGCGCTTTTCTGAGGCGCGAGCTTGCGCCCTTTCCCGGGCGTCTCAACGTGACGTTGCGTTGCATGCTGACGAGCGCCATTGTGATTGTCGTGTCGATGGCGCTCGAGGTGCCGTCGCTCGCGCTGTCGCTGCTGGTGGTGTTCTACGTCACGCAGTCGAACGTGGTGCTTACGCGGCTGGTCGGCGTGATGTTCATGGTCGGATCGACGCTCGCCATCGGCCTGTCGATCCTCGTGCTGAAGTACACATTCGACTATCCACTGCTGCGCATCGTGATCGCGAGTCTGGTGTTCTTCGGCAGCGTGTATCTGCTTCGCGTTCTCAAGATCGGCGTGGTGTTCTTCTGCGTCGCGATCGTCGTGATCTACGTGCAGAGTTTCGTGGACCAGACCGATCAGGCCGACCTGCTGATCCGCGCGGTGTTGTGGGTGTGGGTCGCCGTCAACTATCCGATCGCGCTGACACTCGTGGTCAATACGTTGCTGTTGCCTGCCGAACCGCAGTTGCAGCTCAAGGCGGAAATCCATCGGCAACTCGCGGCGCTGGACACACGCCTGACGCAACAGATCGACGGTACCACGAGCGCCGCGCCGATCACGCTCGCGGCCGTCCAGCAAGGTGCGCTCACGCTGCAGAAGCTGCTGCGGTTCACGACGATGCGTGATGCCCACTATCTTGAACATCAGGCATTGCAGCTTGCATGCATTGCGACCGTGTCGCGTCTTTATCGCGGGGCGAGCGAACTGCCATTCAGCAGGCCTCGCTCATCGGCAGCGCAACTGGCGATGTGGCGCGAGTTACGCGCGAACTGCGTCGCGCTCGACAATTCGGTGATGACCGGCGAGCCATATCGCTACGTGAGCACGGCGACACCTGAAGAGCGCAATGTCTCCGACACGATTCCTGCTGCTGCCGAATTGCAGCGGGCGCTGCGCGCATTCGCTGATCTGGTCACAAGCAATGCAGCACCTGGCAAACCGCCCGTGAGCGAGCCGATGGTCGCGCCCGACGCCTGGACCAATCCTGCGTACATGCGCTTCTCGCTGAAGACGCTGCTCGCCGTTCTCGTCTGCTACGTGTTCTACAATGCCGCCGATTGGCAGGGCGTTCACACGATCATGCTGACCTGCCTCATCGTCGCGCTGCCGAGCCTTGGCGCATCGACGCAGCGTGCGCTGCTGCGACTGACCGGGGCTCTCATCGGCAGTGCGTTGGCGTTGTGCATGGTGGTGTTCGTCATTCCGCATCTCGACGATATCGTCGGTCTGCTGCTGGTGACGCTGCCCGTTGTCGCGCTAGGGGCGTGGATAACGGCCGGGTCTGAGCGGATCAGCTATGCCGGTATCCAGGTGATGTTCACCTTCGCGCTCGCTTTGCTCGAACAGTTCGGCCCAACCACGAACCTCACGGAAATTCGCGACCGGATGGTGGGCATTCTGCTCGGCGTCGGCGTGGCGACCGTCGTGCAGATGTCGTTCTGGCGGGAGGGCGAGGGCGACGTGCTGCGGCAGAAGCTCGCCACCCTGTTGCGGGCGATTGCCGCGCAGCAACGCGGGCCGGGTGCCGACAGGCGGGATGAGTTGCCCTATGCACAGCGCCAGTTGCAGGCGTGGGCCGTGCTGGCCGATTGCGAGGCGACGCTTTCGCGTGTCGCACTCGAACCCGCCTGGCAGGAAGGGGAGCAGGCCCAGCTGACACTGCGCGCGCAAACGGTGCTCGCGCAGGGACGCGAGATCATGCTGGCGGGCGATGCGCTGCGCCGCACGCTCGCGGCACAAGCGGTATCGTCGGGCTCACGAACGGTCGATGCAGTGCGCTCGACCCAGGAACAGGCGTCCGTCGAACTCAACCGGTACGCCGCTGAACTTGCGGCCAACCCGCCCGAGGCCCATGCGCCGCGACGCATCGAGATCGCAGCGCAAGCTGTCGAACCGGCCGACGCGCCGCTCATCGCCGCAGCGGACGACCTGTCGCGACAGGTCGCAGGGCTGCCGGACTGGCGCATCGAGGCACCCGTCGCGGCGCCCTCATCACAGCCCATACGAACATGAATGCGGGATCGGGTTTGCGCGCCTCGCGATGGTGTCGATGCTTTCTATGCATCGCGTGGATCACGTCCGTGCTGCCGGGGTGCGCGCTGATCCATCATAACGACACGCCCTATACCGAGATCGCGCCCGAGCAGGTCAATCTCGCCAACGACATCCATCTCGCACGCGATGGCTGGCCCGCCGCGCGCTGGTGGACACGCTATCGCGATGCGCAGCTCGACGCACTGATCGATCAGGCGCTCGCCGATGCACCGGCGATGGTGATTGCGCGCACGCGCGTCGCGCAGGCAAAGTCGGATGTGGAGCTTGTCAGGGCGGGGTCGAATCTTCAGGTGGTCGCATTGGCGTCGCTGGATCGCGAGCATGTTTCCGCGAACGGCTTTCTCGGCCCGTTCGCGAGGAACGAACCCGCTTTGGGGCTGACGGGCCCGTGGTACACCGAGGGCGTCGTCGGGCTTGGCGCAAGCCTTGACATCGATATCTGGGGCAAGCAACGCGCGCAGGTCGCCGCGTCGCTTGGCGTGAGTAATGCGCGGCTCGCCGAGACGTCCGCTGTCGAACTCGAAATCTCGACAGATGTCGCACAGCTTTACTACGGTATTGAAACGACTTATCAGCTCATTGATCTGCTGGACAAATCGCATGAGATCGCGGCGTTCGCAGTGCAGGCACACGAAGCACGTGGGGCGCGCGGCCTCGAGGCCCGCACTTCGCTGGAACAAGCACGCGCGCAGCAGCTGGCCATCGAACGGCAGGTCGTGTCGGCGCAGGCGCAGATCAGGCAGCTGCGCGAATCGATGCGTGCGCTGGTCGGCTCAGGGCCCGAAAGCCTGCCCGCCATCGAGCCCGTCGCGCTGCCGCGCTCGCAGGCGGCCTTGCCGGCGACGCTGTCATATGAATTGCTCGCCCGGCGGCCCGATCTGCAGGCGATGCGATGGTATATAGAGGCGTCGTTCGACCGGATCGACGCGGCAAAGGCGGCGTTCTATCCGACCTTCGACATCAAGGCGTTCTTCGGCTTCAACGCGTTGCATCTCGCGGACCTCTTCACGCATGCAAGCCAGCAGATCAACCTGATTCCGGGCCTGTACCTGCCGATCTTCGACGGCGGTAGGCTCAACGCGAACCTGGGCGGTGCACGCGAGCGGAGCAACCTGTTGATCGAGCAGTACAACCAGGCCGTCCTCAACGCGGTACGCGATGTCGCGCAGACAGGCAGCCGTCTGCAGGCCCTCGACGCGGAGACGCAGTTGCAGAAGCGACGGATCGAATCGGTTGCGTTCGCGAGGGACAGCGTCGAAGCGTATTATCAACGCGGACTGACGAGCCGGCTCGCCGCGCTCGAAGCGCGCCAGCCGGTGATCGCCGAACAGGTTGCCCTGCTCACGCTCAACGGTCAGGCGCTCAGTCAGGAAATTACCTTGACGAAGGCGCTCGGCGGCGGCTTTCGCGCCGATCCGCCTGTCGAACTTAAGCCGCGTTGAAGAACGCATATGGCGTTCAAAACTGTTGTGCGCGCAGCGATTCGAATTCCGCGCGGCACACGTCGCCAAACTTGCCGAGAATGTCGATCGAGCCATCCGCGAGCATCGCGCGAATCTCGATGAAGGTCTTGTCCGGCGCGAGGTAGGTGTCCACGATCTTGCGTCCGATCAGATCGGCTTCGTCCGCCACTTCGCGCGACGACTGGACGCGCATGCGGCTGATCTTCGCGTAGAGGTTGCCGAGCGCGGCGAGGTCAGGCTGGTTGTGTTGGAGCGCGTCGACATAGCATTTGGTTGCATCCTCGATGAACTCCTTGTAGAGCTCTTGCCGCCTGGCGCGGTCATGCGCCAGCCACTCCGACCGAACCTGGGTGCGTTGGGTCAGCCATGTGGCGAAGAGCGAAGTCAGGCCGCCGGTGGCGGCGCCAACAAGCGCCGCCAGGGCAGAGATGACCGATGTATTCATGGATTATTCTCACTTTGCCAATCACCCATCATATTAACGCCTGACCCGTATTTTTCGATGTGACCGATGGGACGTTAATCGACCCAGGTGCCCCTTTAGCCCTTGCATACCGTGCTCGACGGGAGGTGCTTTCCTCCCGTATCCCCTTTTTTCGCTGCCCCGTTCGGGGGATATCCCTGCACCGCGTTCGTCCCGATGATTCGTATATCGGGACGGCACGGAAAACCGAACGCAGCTATGAACCTGTGTCAACCCGCCATCCAGTTCAGAACTCAAGGAGATTCAGATGCGGGACGACATCCAGGCCGCCGCGCCTTCCGCCTACGCCTATCCATAGCTGATCAAGCAGCTGCTGCATACGCCATTCGTTCAGGCGCCAAATCAGGAGATCGTACACCGGGGACAGGTGCGGATGACCTATACGACGCTGCGTGAGCGCATCGCGCGGCTCGCGAATGGGCTGAGCCAGCTCGGCGCGCGCCACGGCAGCACCGTCTCAGTGATGGACTGGGATAGTCACCGTTATCTCGAATGCTATTTCGCGATTCCCATGATGGGTGTCGTGTTGCAGACAGTGTGTTGCCACGAGTTATGTCCGGATGACGAGAGAAATGAATGCCACTCCCGAGTCAGTCAGCAGCATGGAAATCCAGGCGGTCGATCTGCACGGCCAGATACTGCGCGTCGGCGTCCGGCATGGCAGTGACGCTTCGCCGCCGCTTCTGATCTTCAACGGGATCGGCGCCAATCTGGAACTCGTCGAGCCGTTCGTAGAAGCGCTGGGCGATGTCGGCGTCATCATCTTCGACATCCCCGGCGTGGGTGGCTCGCCCGTACCGCTTGTGTCATACCGGTTTTCGACGCTCTCCGCGCTGACCAACGAGTTGCTGAAGCATCTCGGTCACGACGGCCCGGTGGACGTGCTCGGCTGCTTACATCGAAAACGAAGGAATCGAGGTCATCGATTCCGTCTGCTTTGAAATTCCCGACAACCTCCAAGTCGGTCTGCGCGATCCGATGCAACTGATCGAGGACGTTCGGCGTCTGAACAAGGCGCGGACGTCGTGGTGGCGTCCGCATGTGTTCAGATGCCTTCATTGCCGGCGATTCACCGCATCGAAGACATGCTGGGAATTGGCACCGTCTCGACTGCGGTGTGCACCGTGCGCCGCATGCTGGACCATCTGGAGCTCGAGCCGATTGTGCCTGGCGCCGGAGCCTTGCTTTCCGGCACGTGATCGGCAACGCAGCCTGTTTCAGTTTCGAGCTATAGCCTTTCCAACCTGGTCGACGAACGACCTGACCTTGGCAGAATGCCGTCGCGAGGCGCAGGAGGATACGAAGGATTTGCGTCGCTATATCCTCAAAAGCTTTGGTGCTCAGACGCGGAAACAAACGTCCACGGAATTGGCCGCCACCTTCGGCAATATCAGGCAGTTCCCGCAGAGCTATGTCGCGCGGAGCTTTCAGATTGCGGCGGTCTCAATTTCCGGGAAGCGTTGAGCGGAGGTGCGCGACGACATGATTCACATTCACGTCGTCACCGATACGCGCTGTGATCTACGAACGCTTCTTCGGAAACGGCTATTGCGTTCCCGTTGGTAACTCAGCCATATTGGCTTTCGCGCTGTAGTACCGGACCACTTGTGAAGATGGTGGCACACGCTTGCTCCCGGAAAAGCTCACCCGAACGAGGAACGTTGATTACCAATACGCAACTAGTCAGTATGACCCCGCGAGGTAAAGGCTGGCCCGCCGCGAGGACTCAAATGCGGGTCAGTATTTCTGCCAGAGCCGCACGGTGTGGACAGGGCGACACCCGGCGATATCCATCACGGAATTCAGCGTGGAAAACGATAGCACACTGTACGTAGGGCTTGATATTCACAAGGATTCGATCACGGTTGCCTAGCGCTGGGCACAGGCGAGGTAGAACTGCTCGGCAAGATTGGCACGACGAAGACGGATATTGATCCGCCTCGCCAACGACACCCAGTTCGGTCTCGCCGCTTCCGTGTGGACGCAGGACGTCGCGCGCGCATCGCGTGGCGAGCAAGCTCGAATTCGGCATGCTGTGGATCAACGATCACCACCGGCTCGACCCGGCGTCGCCGTGGGGCGGTTTCAAGAACAGCGGCGTGGGGCGCGAGACGAGTGTCGCTGTGACCGGTTTGCCGGCGGCCGCGCTGCCTGAAATGTCGTCGAAGATTGCGCCGACCTCGGCTGGCTAGGGCGGTCATCTTTGTGCAAGGATCGGAAATAGAACAGGAAGGCGAGAGCAAGGATAGTGTAGGCGACCCGGATTTTGTGAAGCGGTCCAGGCAGCACGCCCGATGGTACTGTCACGTTGTCGAAGGCTGTGCGAGAAAAAAAGTAAGTACTACCCGCTATATGAGTATCGGTGCCGGCCCGAGTAGCCGTGCGCACCATCGACTCACAATGTAAACCTCAGGTTGGCTCAAATACGGATCGCACGGAATAAACACGCGTGCTTGATCGTTCAATGTGCAATGACGACGCACCGCCGACGGGAAGGTCGCGGGGCAAGATGCCCATCCACGCCATTCGCGGATTGGTGCGCTCGTCCAGAACAGAAAGGGGTCGATGCGCGTTGCCTGCGGTCTTGCCGCGCCGGGACTATAAGCAAATCTTTCAAAGATCAGGATGTGACATGCATAAGCTTGCAACTGTTTTCTCGCTTGCTGGAGCGGCCACGCTCGCGCTTGCTGCGTGCGGCGGCAATTCGAACAACAACATGCCCGCAGCGTCCGCCGGTACATTCAAGTCGACCATTCTCGTGTCCGACGGCAGCGTCGCCGCGCCGCACGTCGACCCCGAACTGCAAAACGGCTGGGGCATCGCGTTCGGTCCGACCAGCCCCGTCTGGGTCTCGGATAACAATACACAGAAGTCCTCGTTATACGACGGCAATGGCGTGGTGCAGTCGCTCGTCGTCACACTGCCGCCGACTGCAAGCGGTCAACGCGCGAGTCCGACCGGCATCGTTTTCAACAGTACTACGGACTTCGCTATCACGGCGAATGGCGCAACCGGCAACGCCGCATTCATTTTTGCCACGCTCGCCGGCACGATCGCTGCTTGGTCGCCTAAGGTGCTGCCAACGCAAGCGGTGACCGTTCACGATGACGGCACGGGCGCAGCCGAATACACAGGTCTTGCAATCGCCGGCAACGCCGGAACAAGCACGCTGTACGCCGCCGATTTCCATAACGGCAAAGTTGATATGTTCGACAAGACTTTCACGAAAGTCTCGGTTGCCGGCTCCTTCAGCGACCCGAACGTACCTGCGGGATTTAATCCGTTCGGCATCCAGGCCGTCGGCACTACGATTTATGTGGCGTATGCGAAGCTCGGGCCCGATGGTCACAGAGATCAAAGCGGAGCAGGCAACGGCGTGGTAGATGCATTCGATACCACCGGCCACCTGATCAGGCGCGTCGCTTCCAACGGGGCGCTCAACTCGCCGTGGGGGATCGCCATGGCGCCGGCCAATTTCGGCGCGTTCAGCAACGATCTACTGATCGGCAACTTCGGCGACGGCACCATCAATGCGTTCGATCCTGCGACTGGCGAGTCGAAAGGTTCGCTCACGCAGGCCGATGGTTCCAAGGTGACGCAGCCTGGACTCTGGGGCCTGGCGTTCGGCAACAACGCCGAGAATCAGCCTTCCAACACGCTGTTTTTCGCGGCAGGTCCGACGGCGACGACGGGTCTATATGGACGCATAGATTCGTCGATGTAGCCGGCTGAAGGTTCAGGCGCTCGATGCTGGATCGTCGAGCATGGCGCCGCGGATGTATGCGCAGCTGACGAAGTGGCTTATACCGCTAAAACCGGCAGTACTACGTCAGCGGCCGTCAGATGCCGAATGGTCCGGTTCTGGGCGTGGTCGGCGCCCAGACCAACACGCTCTTGCAGAGCATCCCGACGGGAGATAATGCGCACTCGGTTGGCACGAGCGACGCGAATGGACAGTTCTCGTGAAAGTAAAAGCGGAATTTTAATCGGCGCGCTGCTTGCGGTAGTTCAGCCGGCTCACGCAGCGGACCTGATAGTTTTTTCGGCGGCCGCGCTGAAAGGCGCTTTTGAGAAACTGCCAGAGCAATACTTTGCGGCGAGTGGCGACCATGTCCGCCTGATCTATGGCACGGCAGGCCAGGTACACGATCGGGCAGTGTCGGGCGAATCCTTGGATCTCGTCATTGCAACCGCCTTGATTTCGTCGAGTGCCCCGCTCGCAGCCGGACCCGCATAAATTGCGATCTTTGTGCCGGCGTTGAGCGTCCGCGCGTTCTCTTCCATCTCCGCGTCGCTCGGGCTGACGGTCGGGCGACTATGATGAATGCGATAAGGGAAATCTTTTTTCACTTCGCCGTGGGACACGTTCACCGGAACGATTAGCACTGCGACACCTCGCTTCGCCAAGGCGGCCTGGCAAGCCATGACCACTTTTTTCCTGGCCTGTTTCGGGCGTCAGGATCATTTCGCAGAATACTGAGCATTTCAGGCGAGTGCAGTGGTGATGCAGGCATCGGACACGGCGCAGCGCGGCGGCGACGCCGTGCGACATGTAGTCGACACTACGACCGCATTGCGCAAACGCCGACAGGATCGTCGGCGTCGTCGACGACATCGCATTTCAGACGAACATTTCCGAGTTGAACGCAGTCGTTAAAGCGGCGCGTGCGGGAGAAGAGAGGTGCGTCAGCTGTCGCAAGCGGTGTCGGTATTTCGCATCGCGTCCAGGCGGGAACCTCAGCCTCAGCGGAAGTGATCGATGCTCTCGCCTTCGGCCACTGCGCGGCGCAGCCACTCGGGCATCTCGCCGAGACCTGTCCACGCGTTGCCGTACGCATCGCGATAGCGGATCACCTGATCATCCTCGACATCGCGATTGAACGCGTGCTCCAGCGCTTCGATCGTGATCTGAGATTGCACCATGCGACGCGTGAGCCGACAGATCAGGCGCTCACGCGCTTCTCCTGTAAGACGCTCAATGAATGTCGACATAAGTCGCCCCCGGGCGTGGATTTGATTGTGCGGATCGAAGGGCGTCGGCTACCATTTCCAACCTGGCATGCCGTCCGCGTGCGGCCTTTTCATGGATCCCGCGCGTCAGCGTTTCGATCCACGCGGCGAAACAGTGTCGACCTGCACGACACGTCTTTGCACTATCGATTTGAATGTCGATACAGATCCTGCGATGAATGGCAGCATCGGTATGGCCAGGTGCCGGCCGCCGTGGATTCACGGATGGATGGCCGTTGAAGTTTGCTAGACGCCGGTATTTCGCATTGCCCCTGTAGGCGAGTGTCCACTGAGAAAGGCCGCTTTTGTCGCCGTCCACAGCTCTGGATCCAACAACAAAAAAGCACTGCGACGCTCGACGCGTGG
This sequence comes from Paraburkholderia kirstenboschensis, assembly GCF_032806925.1. Classification (NCBI taxonomy): domain Bacteria; kingdom Pseudomonadati; phylum Pseudomonadota; class Betaproteobacteria; order Burkholderiales; family Burkholderiaceae; genus Paraburkholderia; species Paraburkholderia kirstenboschensis. The sequence continues at coordinate 1,636,332 of NZ_CP136511.1, forward strand.
CAATGCCTGGCGATTCTTATACCTAAGCCGACGCTGGCTGCCTACAGCCGTTATGTCGCGCCGCCAATCATGCGAGGCTCAGTCGAGGAAATCGCAATTCGCCTCGACGAATGCCCCCAGTTCGAGGGAATGCTGGCGCACGAGTCTCTCGACCAGCTCGGTATCGCGGCGCTCCAGCGCCTCGATAATGCGCATGTGATCGACGATTGAGCGCGACGCCCGGTTGCTTTGCGCGATTGTCATTTTGCGGATTGCGCGGACGTGCACGAACAGATTCTGGATTGTGTCGAGCAGAATCTGCGATTGCGAGAGCTGCACGATCGCCTGATGAAACGCGATATTCGATTCGGAGTACTCGTCGATATGCTGGGCCAGCGTGGTGTCGCGGAAGTCGTCGAACATGCGCCTGAGGCCGGCAATCTCACTTTCGGACGCACGCTGCGTAGCAAGGCGGGCAGCCATGCTTTCGAGCGCCGCCCACATGTAGATCATGTCGACGATCTCTTTCTTCGTCTTGCGCTGGATGTAGATGCCACGGCGCGGAACCGTACGGAGAAAACCTTCCTGCTCGAGCAGGGTCATCGCTTCGCGAACCGGCGTTCGGCTTACGCCGAGCGCCTCCGTCAATTCCTTTTCGTCGAGCCGGACCTCCTCGCGCGAGCGATAGATGTCGGCTTCGGCAATCGCCTGCTTCAGTTTGGGGTAGGCCTGGTCGCGCAGCGAAGCCGTCGTGTTGATCGGCTCGAGCGTCAATGGCAACGCCATTGGACGGACAACGGTTTGCGTATCAGCCATTGACAGTGCTTTCCAGGTTTGGAGCGACCCATTGCCCCGGGACGCCTGTTCGATATATGAGCTGATATATCATATATTGGATTTCAATGGGCTTACTGCAAACCCTACTTTCGGCAAGCCGCAGGGGGGCAACCAAGCCTTAGCAAAATCCGCTTGTGGAAATACTGTGTGTGGAATATTGTATATCACGGAGACCACGCCCAAGGAGGAGAGACGTCATGGCAGAAGCCGACCGCACCACAGCAGAAGAAACATTGAAACGACAGGCGACCGAGACGACCGACGGATTCCATCTCGTCATCGACGCGCTGAAACTGAACGGCATCGACACTATCTTTGGCTTGGTCGGCATACCTATCACCGACCTCGCGCGGCTTGCGCAAGCGGAAGGGATGCGGTTCATCGGCTTTCGTCACGAACAGCACGCGGGCAATGCGGCGGCTATCGCGGGCTTCATGACGCAGAAGCCGGGCATCTGCCTGACAGTGTCGGCACCGGGCTTTCTAAACGGCCTGACCGCACTCGCCAACGCGACCACCAACTGCTTCCCGATGATCCTGATCAGCGGCTCGAGCGAGCGCGAAATCGTCGATCTGCAGCAAGGCGACTACGAGGAAATGGACCAGTTGAATGCGGCCAAGCCCTACGCGAAGGCCGCCTATCGCGTGCTGCATGCGGAAGACATCGGCATCGGCGTGGCGCGTGCGATTCGTGCCGCGGTGTCGGGGCGTCCCGGCGGCGTGTATTTGGACCTGCCGGCGAAGCTGCTCGCGCAAACGCTGGATGCCGTAAAGGCCCAGCAGTCGCTGGTCAAAGTGGTCGACGCCGCGCCGCGTCAGCTGCCGGCGCCGGAATCGGTCAAGCGCGCGATCGATGTGCTGAAGAGCGCCAGGCGTCCGCTGATCCTGCTCGGCAAGGGTGCGGCCTATGCGCAGGCCGATGCGGAGATTCGCGCGTTCGTCGAACAAAGCGGCATTCCGTATCTGCCGATGTCGATGGCCAAGGGCCTGTTGCCGGATACGCACGAGCAATCGGCGTCGGCGGCGCGCTCGTTCGTGCTGCAGGAAGCCGACGTCGTCGTGCTGATCGGCGCGCGTCTGAACTGGCTACTGGCGCATGGCAAAGGCAAGACGTGGGGCGCGGAGCCGAAGAAGTTCGTGCAGGTGGACATTTCGCCGACCGAAATCGACAGCAACGTCGCGATTGCCGCGCCGGTGATCGGCGATATCGGCTCGTGCGTGGCGGCATTGCGCGCCGGGCTCGACGCGAGCTTCGCGAAGCCGAGCGCCGAGTGGACCGGCGCGATCGCCGAGCGCAAGAACAAGAACCTCGCCAAGATGGCCGCGACGCTCGACAAGAACCCGTCGCCGATGAATTTCCACAGCGCGTTGCGCGCGATCCGCGACGTGCTGAAGACGCGCCCCGACATCAACGTCGTCAACGAAGGCGCGAACACGCTCGACTACGCGCGCAGCATCATCGACATGTACGAGCCGCGCAAACGCTTCGACTCGGGCACGTGGGGAATCATGGGCATCGGCATGGGCTTCGCGATCGGTGCGGCGGTGACGAGCGGCAAGCCGGTTGTCGCGATCGAAGGCGATAGCGCGTTCGGCTTCAGTGGCATGGAGCTCGAAACCATCTGCCGTTACGACTTGCCGGTGTGCACGATCGTCTTCAACAACAACGGCGTGTATCGCGGCACCGACGTGAATCCGACCGGCGGCAAGGACGTCGCGCCGACCGTGTTCGTGAAGAACGCGCGCTACGACAAGATGATCGAGGCATTCGGCGGTGTCGGCCACAACGCGACCACACCGGAAGAATTGACGAAGGCGCTCATCGAAGCAATCGCATCGGGCAAACCCACCTTGATCAATGCCGTCATCGACGAAGCGGCGGGCACCGAAAGCGGCCGCCTGACGAATCTGAATCCGCAAAGCGCGGCGATGAAAAAGTAACCCAGAGCAACCACGGAGATAACGAAATGACCAAACCTCTCGAAGGCATCAAGATCATCGACTTCACCCACGTTCAAGCCGGCCCTGCCTGTACGCAGCTGCTCGCCTGGTTCGGCGCGGACGTCATCAAGGTTGAGCGGCCGGGTTCCGGCGACGTGACGCGCAACCAGTTGCGCGACATTCCCGACGCCGACGCGTTGTACTTCACGATGCTCAACAGCAACAAGAAGTCGCTGACGCTGGACACGAAAAAACCCGAAGGCAAGGAGATTCTCGAAAAGCTCGTCCGCGAATCGGATGTGCTGGTCGAAAATTTCGGCCCGGGCGCGCTGGACCGGATGGGCTTTTCGTGGGAACGGCTGAACGAACTCAACCCGAAGATGATCGTCGCTTCGGTGAAGGGTTTCAGCGACGGCCACCACTACGACGACCTGAAGGTCTACGAGAACGTGGCGCAATGCGCGGGCGGCGCGGCCTCCACCACCGGCTTCTGGGACGGCCCGCCGACCATCAGCGCGGCTGCGCTCGGCGACAGCAATACCGGCATGCATCTGGCCATCGGCATTCTGACCGCACTGTTGGGACGCGACAAAACCGGCAAGGGCCAGAAAGTCGCGGTGTCGATGCAGGACAGCGTGCTGAATCTGTGCCGTGTGAAACTGCGCGACCAGCAGCGGCTGGAACGTGTCGGCTACCTCGAGGAATATCCGCAGTATCCGCACGGCGAATTCAGCGATGTCGTGCCGCGCGGCGGCAATGCGGGCGGCGGCGGCCAACCGGGCTGGGTGCTCAAATGCAAGGGCTGGGAAACGGATCCGAACGCATACATCTACTTCACGATCCAGGGCCACGCGTGGGAGCCGATCTGCAAGGCGCTCGGCAAGCCGGAGTGGATCGATGACCCGGCCTACAAGACGGCGGAAGCACGTCAACCGCATATCTTCGACATCTTCAAAACGATCGAAGGCTGGCTCGCCGACAAGACCAAATTCGAAGCGGTCGACATCTTGCGCAAGTTCGACATTCCATGCGCGCCGGTGCTGACGATGAAGGAACTGGCCAACGACCCGTCGTTGCGCGCGAGCGGCACGATCGTCGAGGTGCCGCACAAGAAACGCGGCACGTATCTGACGGTCGGTAGCCCAATCAAGTTCTCGGATCTGAAGCCGGAAGTCACCGCATCTCCGCTGCTCGGCGAACACACGGACGAAGTGCTGGCGAGCCTTGGCTACAGCCAGCAGCAAATCTTCAATCTGCGCGAAGTGAAAGCAGTTTGACAGTGTCACGCAGGCCCGGCTTCACGCCGACGCCTGCGGATACGGCGCCTCTCGCGGACGCCGTATCGGGATCTACGTTTTTACTTGTTGGGGGAGCGCCATCCATGCAAACAACCATCGACTTCGAGCAGCTCGTCAACGCAATCGGCGACGCGATCGTCATCTCCGATGCGACGGGCAGCATCACCCTGTGGAACCCCGCCGCCGAGCGCATGTTCGGTTTCACGCAAAGCGAGGCGTTAGGAAAGTCGCTGGATCTGATCATTCCCGAGCGTTTGCGCGGCCGTCATTGGGACGGCTATCACAAGACCATGGCAACGGGCGAAACGCGTTATGGCAACGACGTGCTGCGCGTTCCCGCCGTGCATAAGGACGGCCGCTCGGTATCGATCGCCTTTACGGTCGCGTTGCTGCATTCGCCGCAAGACAAGCTGACCGGAATCGTCGCAGTGATCCGCGACGACACCAGCCGCTTCCAGGAAGACCGCGCGCTGCGCAAGCGCCTCGCGGAACTGGAAGCGTCAGCGGGCGCCTGAATGGCCGCACAGGAGAATTCCTATGCATGTAGAAGCACTGGGGCAAATACTGGCTTGAGTTGTCCGCGATGCAATGGATACACAACGGCGGTTGGGCCGCCTACGTGGCGATTCGCACCGTCGAGGAAAATCATCCGGCGCAGCCCGACCTGCTGCCGTATCAGCAGGTTATCGACGAAGCCGTTTTCGAAAGCGAAGCGGCGGCGATCGCCGGGGCGCGCCGTGCCGCGATGGCGCTGCTCACGCCCGCCGTCCGAAACCGCTAAGCCCACATTGCGTACGACACCGAGCCAGACGCGCCCGGCCGGCTTGTCCAGAAGAACCACGATTAATTCAGGGAGACTCGCGATGGGCAAAGCATTGGAGGATGTGAGAATCCTCGACTTCACGCGCGAGCAACTGCGCGACATTCCCGATGCGGACAGCCCGTACTTCACAATGCTCAATTACAACAAGCGCCCGATCACGATCGACACGAAGCATCCCGAAGGCAAACTGGTTCTCGAGGAACTGATCCAGTCGTGCGGCGTGCTGGTGGATCATTGCACACGTGCCGGTGTGGGCAAAAATCTGCAACGTGACAGGCCGTGACGAATGGACCACGCACGCAGACCACGCGACGCCCGCCGCATGCCTGCCGCAACTGAAAGACGATTTCTCCGAGGTCGCGTTGCGGCGCGACCTTTCCGGTCGCGCCATCGCTAAACAATACTGCAGGAGACAATCCGATGACATCGTGGATACGTTTTCGTTTCGCCGATGGCCATACCCGCTTCGGGACATTAAGCGCAGAAAGTGTCACTGAATACGCCGGCGAGATGTTCGGCGAATCGACATCGACTGGCAACGTGCACGGCGTCGATGAACTGACGCTGCTGAGCCCGTGCGTGCCGACCAAGGTCGTCGCGCTGTGGAATAACTTTTACGCGCTCTCGGAGAAGCTCGGCAAGGCGCCGCCCACGCATCCGCTCTTTCTGATCAAGCCGCCGACCTCGGTGATCGGTCAACGCGAACCGATCCGGCGGCCGCCCGCGTATGGCGGCAAGATCGCCTACGAAGGCGAGCTCGCCATTGTGATCGGCAAGCGTTGCAGCAATGTATCTGTCGAAGCGGCGACCGACTACATCTTCGGCTACACGTGCATCAACGATGTCACCGCCGCCGAACTCCTGAACGAAGACGTCAATTTCGCGCAATGGTGCCGCTCGAAGGGCTTCGACACGTTTAGCTGCATCGGCCCCGCGATCCGGCGCGATTTCGACTGGCGCGCCGCGCGCGTCGTGACGACGCTCGACGGCGTCGAGCGGCAGAACTATCCACTCGCGGACATGATTTTCTCGCCGGCTGAACAGGTGAGCCTGATCTCGCAGGACATGACGCTCGAACCAGGCGACGTGATCGCGTGCGGCACGTCGATCGGCGTGGGCTCGATCAAGGACGGCGCGACGGTCGACATATCGATCGACGGCATCGGTGTCCTGTCGAACACTCTCGCCCTGGAGAGTTGACATGCCGATGAGGATTGCCGTGCCGCGCGAAATCCGCGGCGGCGAAAGGCGTGTGGCCGCGACACCCGAAACGGTCGGCCAGTTGCTGAAACTCGGCTTCACGGTGGACGTCGAGACCGAAGCCGGCATACGCGCGTCATTCGATGATGATGCGTACCGCGCAGCCGGCGCGCGCATCGTGAGCGATACCCATGCGTTGTGGGCAGAGGCCGATATCGTGATCAAGGTGCGCGCACCGGAACATCACCCCGCGCTCGGCGTCAGCGAAACCTCGCTGCTCAAACCGGGCGCCACCCTGATCAGTCTCATCTGGCCCGCGCAGAACGAGGCGTTGCTGGAACAGCTCGCCGAGCGCGGCGCGAGGGTGATGGCGATGGACTGCGTGCCGCGTATCTCCCGCGCTCAGAAACTCGACGCGCTCAGCTCGATGGCGAACATGGCCGGCTATCGTGCAGTGATCGAGGCGGCGCAGCACTTCGGCCGCGTTTTCACCGGGCAGATCACCGCTGCAGGCAAGATGCCGCCGGCGAAGGTGATGGTGATCGGCGCGGGCGTCGCGGGACTGGCGGCGATCGGCGCGGCGCGCGGGCTCGGCGCGATCGTGCGGGCGTTCGATACCCGGCCGGAAGTCGAGCAGCAGGTCGAAAGCATGGGTGCCGAATTCCTTAAGCTCGACGTCGAGGAAGAAGGCAGCGGCGCCGGCGGCTACGCTAAGCAGATGAGCGCGAAGTTCATCGAAGCTGAGATGGCATTGTTCGCCGCGCAGGCGAAGGAAGTCGACATCATCATCACGACCGCTCTGATTCCAGGCAAGCCGGCACCGAAGCTGATCACGGCCGCGATGGTGGCGAACATGCGGCCGGGCAGCGTGATCGTCGATATGGCGGCCGAGCAGGGCGGCAATTGCGAACTGACGCAGCCGGGTGTCGTGGCCGCCGTGCACGGCGTGGCGATCATCGGCTACACCGATTTGCCGAGCCGGATGGCGACGCAATCGAGCCAGCTTTACGGCACCAACATCCGGCATCTGCTAACCGATCTGACGCCAGAGAAAGACGGCATCGCCCGTATCGACATGAATGACGACGTGATGCGCGGCGCAACGGTGGTGTATGAAGGTCAAATCAGTTGGCCCCCGCCTCCCCCAAAACAGGCGGCGATCGCGGTGCACAAGCCGGCGCCTGCAAAGGCCGCTGCCGCCACTGCCGCCGATGCGAAGGAGCAGGCTCGCGGCTCGCGCTACACCTCGCTGATCCTCCTCGCGGCCGCCGCATTGGGACTGCTCGCATTGGGCGCGGTCGCGCCGACCGCCCTGGTCGCGCATCTGACCGTGTTCGTGCTCGCGGTCTTCGTCGGCTATCAGGTGGTCTGGAACGTCACGCCCGCATTGCACACGCCGCTCATGAGCGTGACCAACGCCATCAGCGGAATCATCGTGATCGGCGCGCTGCTGCAACTCGGCACGCCGAACGTACTGGTGACGGTGCTCGGCGGGATTGCGTTGCTGGTCGCGACGATCAACATCGCCGGCGGGTTCCTCGTGACCCAGCGGATGCTGAAGATGTTTCAGCGCAACTAGGGAGAATTCATGCTGAACGGAATCGGCAACATCGCGTATCTCGGCGCAAGCACGCTGTTCATTCTCAGCCTGCGTGGTTTGAGTCACCCGAGCAGCGCGCGGCGCGGCAATCTGTACGGCGTCGCCGGCATGCTGATAGCGGTCGTCGCGACGCTTCTCATCGCGCAAGGCGCGGGCATCGGAGTTGTGCTCGCGGCAGCCGTCATCGGCGCGGCAGTCGGGGCGCTACTTGCGCGGCGTGTCGAGATGACGCAAATGCCGCAACTCGTCGCGATCCTGCACAGCTTCGTCGGGCTCGCCGCGGTGCTGATCGGCGTCACCAATTACCTGATGCCTGCCGGCGAACCCGTTGGGGCCGAACGCGCGATCCATCTGATCGAGATCTACCTCGGCGTGTTTGTCGGCACCGTTACGTTCACCGGTTCGATCGTCGCGTTCCTGAAGCTGCAAGGTACGCTGAGCGGCAAGCCGCTCGTGATTCCGGGCCGGCATCTGCTCAATCTTGCGGTACTCGTGCTGTGCATCGTGATCGGCTATCGCTTTCTGACGGTGCCGGCGGGGACCGACGGCATTGTCGCGTTGCTCGCGATGATCGTGCTGGCCGCCGCGCTCGGCGTGCATCTGGTGATGGCGATCGGCGGCGCGGACATGCCGGTCGTCGTGTCGATGCTGAACAGCTATTCCGGCTGGGCAGCCGCCGCCACCGGCTTCATGCTGAGCAACGATCTGCTGATCACGACCGGCGCGCTGGTCGGCTCGAGCGGAGCGATTCTCAGCTACATCATGTGCCGCGCGATGAACCGCAGTTTCGTGTCGGTGATTCTCGGCGGCTTCGGCGCGGCAAGCGGCACCGGTTCGGCGGATATCGCGGGCGAAGTCGTGCCGACCACCGTCGATGAAGTTTGCGCGATTTTGCGTGACGCGTCCGAGGTGATCATCGTGCCGGGCTACGGCATGGCAGTCGCACAGGCACAGACGACGATCAGCGAGATCACGCGCAAGCTCGAAGGGCTCGGCGTGCGCGTGCGCTTCGGCATACATCCGGTGGCGGGCCGTTTGCCGGGCCACATGAACGTGCTGCTTGCCGAAGCGAAAGTACCGTACGACATCGTGCTCGAAATGGATGAGATCAACGAGGACTTCACCAGCACGGACGTCGTGCTCGTGATCGGCGCGAACGACATCGTCAACCCTGGCGCGCTCGAGGATCCGGGCAGTCCGATTGCCGGGATGCCGGTGCTCGAAGTGTGGAAGGCGCGCACGGTGGTCGTGTCGAAGCGCAGCATGGCGACCGGCTACGCGGGCGTGGACAACCCGCTCTTTTACAAGGACAACACGCGGATGCTGTTCGGCGACGCGAAGGGCAGCGTCGACGCGTTGCTCAGGCAGCTAGAGGCCGCCTGAAAAGCAGGCCGAAAAGCAGGCTGCGAAACAAGCCACACCGCCGCAGACGACGGAGACAAAAAACTATGCCGAACACGAGCCTGGCCTCTGCGGCGGTGCGCTGGTTGCTGAGCTTCGCGCCGCATCCGGTGACGGTCAACTGGCGGGAGCGCTTCCGGTCGTGTGTCGGCGCGTTGTGCGGCATCGCGGTCACCGGCGTTTCGATGCATTTTCTGATCGGCGCTGATGCGGCGATGCCGCTTCTGGTCGCGCCGATGGGCGCATCGGCCGTGTTGCTGTTCGGCGTGCCCGCGAGCCCGCTCGCGCAGCCGTGGTCGATCATCGGCGGCAATCTGGTGTCGGCCGTGGTCGGGGTCACGTGTGCGAGCTGGATTGCGAATCCGGTTGCGGCCGCGACGCTCGCCGTGTCGCTCGCGATGTGCGCGATGTTCGCGCTGCGCTGTGTGCATCCGCCATCGGGGGCGGTCGCGTTGACGGCGGTGCTCGGGGGTCCCGCGATTCATGCAATGGGCTACCGTTTCGTCCTTGAGCCGATTGCGATTCAGTCAACTGCGCTGCTCTGCGCGGCGCTCGCGTTTCATGCGCTGACGGGCCATCGTTATCCGCACGTTGCCGCGCAGATTCGCCAACAAGGCGCGGCACCGACGTCGGCTTTCACACGGGGCGATCTGGATGCGGTGCTCGCCAAACGGAGCGAATGGCTCGATATCGACGCGGACGATCTCGAAGCACTGCTGCGCGAGACGCAAATGCAGGGGTACGCCCGCGCGTTGGACCAGTTGACCTGCGCCACGATCATGTCGCGGCCGACAGCGGCAAGCACGGAAGCGGCGAACGCCGGCCCGCGCGCGGCTAGCGTGAATACGCCGATTGCTGATCTCGTGCCGCTGTTCGCGAATCACGGGCATCATCACATTCCGGTGCTGGATGCCGAACGGCGGCTCGTGGGGATGGTGACGCCGAGCGATCTGATCGCCGGCTTACATCGTCACGTGCAACGCTCCCGCTTTCGCGCTGCTTGACCACCGGGATCATGCGATGCAATCCCGGCTCCGGCTCCGGCTCCGGCTCCGGCTCCGGTATGGCCCTGTGCTGTTCAATCGACAAGCGTCCGTGTTGACAGGTAACGCCTCAGCCGCACTAGCTATCTGCACCACAAGCCCTGCGGGTGGGCCAACGTGCGTCCGCGCGCGCTGCGGCTAAACGCCAGCCAGTGCCGGCAGTTCCGCGCCGTACGACAGGTGCTCGCGGCGATGGGTCGCTTGCGGCTGACGCGCCGCGTGGCCCGCATGCGGTACGGTTTCCACGCGCGTCGACAGGCATGCCGGATAGCGCGCGTTCTTTTTCCCGAGAATGGCCCGGCTCAGAAACTCCGCGCTATACGCCTTCAGCAAATGCGCATGGTGTGCTTCGATGTAAGCGGTAATCCGCGCCTGCTCACCGTCGATTGCGGCCAGCGACGTCAGCGTGCGCGCATCCCAGCGAAAGCGCAGACCGAGTTCATCGAACGCCGCGTTGTAGGCGCACAGTTGCGCCTGGACTTGGGCATCGAGCGTGCTGTGAGCGTCGAATTGAAAGGGGTTCATGATCGTCTCCTTCAGGCAGGTGGCATGAACCAAGGATAAAAGCGGCGGTAAATAAACAACAGTTAAAGTTACAATGGATAACGATAGCCTTTTTCTTATAGAGACCGTTTGAGCAACCGCAACATGAAGATCCGCACGCCGCCCTAAACGGTCACGCTCGGTAGGTCGTCGGGTTGTCCATTCACCCTGTGCACTGCGAGGTTGAGTCGCACGCCTTCATTGCGACGCGTGAATTCGCCCAAGAGGCGCGGGAAAAAATAGTCGCCGGCGCTGACTACCGCAATGTTGAGCTGGCCGCCCGCGATGCCTTGCAACCGGCGCATTGCTGCCATTTCCCGAAACTGCTCGATGATCGAACGCGCGTAATGAAGCATTTCCGAGCCAGCCGGCGTCAGATAGATTTTTTTGCCGAGTTGCTCGAATAGCGCCAGACCGGCATGGTCTTCGAACTGCTTGACCTGGGTGGAGACGGCAGGCTGCGTGAGGCACAGCTCGTCGGCTGCCCGAGTGAAACTCAGGTGCCGGGCGACCGTCTCGAAGATCTTCAATTGGCGAAGAGTCCGTTTCTCATGAACGTTACTCAGTAAGGGCAAACCCCATCTATTAGGGATGCCTAATGCAATCCATAAAATGTTTTAACTTTCGCTGATTGCTCTTCTCGCGCAGGATGCCTTCAGACCCGTTGTCCGCGCAACCTCTTTTTTGTTCCTGTCGCTGCGCGGTTAACGAGGGCAAGGGTTTTCATCAATACAATTCCTCTGCCCGGCCATTCCGTCTCATTGCAGCAGATCAAACAGCAATGAGGCGATTCGATCAGCGAGTCCAACGCGCCGTTCGAGCGTGACGGAATCTACAGGAGAGACGGAGACATGGGATATCCCAACGTAGCCCAGCGAGGCACTGCGCCGTTCACGCATAACCGCTGGGTGCAACTGACTATCGGTATAGTGTGCATGGGGCTGGTCGCGAACCTGCAATATGCGTGGACGCTATTCGTAGTACCTATGGACAACGCGCACCATTGGGGGCAGGCGGCGATTCAGACCGCGTTCACAATTTTCATCGTCACCGAAACCTGGCTCGTTCCCGTTGAGGGCTGGCTCGTCGACAAATTCGGGCCGCGTCCGGTTGTCATCGGCGGCTCGCTGTGCGCAGCGCTCGGCTGGATCATCGACGCGCATGCGAGCAGTCTCACCGAACTTTACGTCGCCGCAGTGATCGCTGGTATCGGTGCGGGTTGCGTGTACGGCACGTGTGTCGGCACGGCGCTCAAATGGTTTCCCGACAAGCGCGGTCTTGCGGCCGGTTTGACCGCGGCAGGTTTCGGCGCTGGCGCGGCGGTTACCGTGATTCCAATCGCCAACATGATTCAGCGCTCGGGCTATGAGCACACGTTCATGTTCTTCGGCATTTTCCAGGGCGTCTGCATTCTGCTGCTCGCCACCATGCTGATACGACCGAAGCCGCCCGCAACCGCGGTCGCGGCCAAGCGCGTGGTCGCCACCAAGGTCGACTACACGCCCGGTCAGATGATCCGATCGCCGCTCTTCTGGGTGCTGTATCTGATGTTCGTGTTCGTCGCCGCCGGCGGTATCATCGCGACCGCGCAGCTTGGTCCGATCGCGAAGGAATACGGCTTTGCGAAGCTGCCTGTCAGCCTGATGGGCATCACGTTGCCGCTGTTGACGATGACGCTGTCGATCGACAATCTGTGCAACGGCTTCACGCGTCCGTTGTGCGGTTTTCTGTCGGATCGCATCGGCCGCGAAAACACGATGTTCATGATCTTTCTGGGCGAGGGCGTGGCCCTGCTAGGGCTGATGCAATTCGGCCATAACCCGTACGCGTTCATGTTCTTCGCGGCCGCTGTGTTCCTGTGCTGGGGCGAGATCTTCTCGATCTTCCCGGCGACCTGCGCGGACACATTCGGCAGCAAGTACGCCGCCGCCAATGCTGGAACGCTTTATACCGCGAAGGGCACGGCGTCGATGCTGGTGCCGATCGCCTCGGTATTGTCGGCGAACGGCGGGTGGAGCACGGTGTTTATTTCTGCGGCGGTGGTGTCGATCGCGGCAGCCGTGTCAGCCAAATTCATACTTGCGCCGATGAGAAAGCGCTGGATCGAAAACAGCTCCGCCGCATCGGCATCGGCTAGCGTGGTCGTCGCGCAAGCGCGGTCGTAGCCAGGGCAGCCCGGCCGGAAGACCGGTCTAATGTCGAAACCGGCCACACGATAGACGCTGAGTCGGGTCGCCGCTTGGGGTCGGCTTCGGGCGACCGCGTCGGGCACAGCTCGGTCATGAATGGTCAGCCGCTGTTGCCGCGATGCCACGCTCAGGCGTCAGCTACGCGTCGACAATCAGCCGTTCACTGCTTCATTGAGCAGGTGCCTTCGACCATGTCGGAAACGGCTTGTGCGATCGACTGCGGGTCCATGCCTTCTGCGGCAGCGGCTTCGGGCCGTATATGCAATTCGAGCGCGTCGCCCACTGGATTGATGCCGTCATTCACATCGACCACGCCCTGACTCTTCCCGATTCGCGCGGCCACCGCGCGTGCCGTTGTGTCGAGCCTGTTCTGGTCGTCGGAATAGATCTTTCCGCAGCATGATTCTCCGACAGACCCAGGTCGTGAAGCAGCGATGCGAGATAAACCAGTTCGCGATCGTACTTCATTTGCCGCTTCCGGCCGATGAACTCCGCAAACCACCATGTCCTGTGGACATGATTGAGAAGCGGCCCCGAATGAGCCTGCCCGGCGAGGGCTGCGGCTTTGCGGGCGAGCCACGTCTGACGTTTATGTTGCGGCTTGAGGGTGCGCTCAATACAGCGGAACTGTCCTCGCGCGCACTTGCACAAGTCTCGCGCATTGCAGCGTGCTCATGTCGGTGACGCAACAACCTGATCTGCCCACACATAGGATTTGCCGCATAATGGTACGCTTCGTGCCTATAAGCATGTGAACTGCAATTGTTGCAAGTTGCAATTAACGCGGCACCGTGGAGTCGGAGATCAGCCTGTCGCAGGCACATCTCGGCACTTCCGCCAGGATGCAATCGACCCACCGGGCCGAGTTGTGCATCGATACCTTCTGTCTGACTTTTTCAGTTATCCGCTCATCAAATTTCACCAAGAGGGATCCCGATCCATGCAGGACTATTTTGTATTCAATGCCGGAAACGTGGTGTTGCAATCTGGTATCACGTTCAGAGATGCCAAGCTCGCCTATCAAACCTACGGAAAGTTGAACGCAGACAAATCGAATGTCATTCTGTACATGACGTCATTTTCCGCGCATCACTATGACATCGAGTGGATGGTCGGTCCGGGCAAGGCGCTAGACACCGACAAGTACTTCGTCGTGGTTCCGAACCTGTTCGGCAATGGACTGTCGTCCTCGCCCAGCAACGCAACCGAGCCCTTTAGCGGAAGCCGTTGGCCGAATTTCACGATCGCTGACAACGTCGCGATTCAACACCAGCTCCTGACGCAAGAACTCGGCATCGACGTATTGCAGTTAGCGTGCGGATGGTCGATGGGTGGCTTGCAGGCGTATCAGTGGGCGGCAATGTATCCAGAGATGGTCAGGCGCCTCGTTGTGCTCTGCGGCGCGGCAAAAACCTCGCCGCACAATCAGGTGTTCATCGAGGGTGTGCGTGCGACCCTGACGACGGATCCCGCTTTTCAAAACGGAACATTCGTCCAGCGTCCCGAGCGCGGTCTGCGGGCCATGGGCCGCAACTACGCTGCCATGGCGATGTCGCAGACGTTTTATCGTGACGAGGTGTGGCGCCAGGCCGGGTTTTCCTCGCTCGAAGATTTTCTCGTGATGTCGTGGGAAGCGAATTTCCTGAAGCGCGATGGGAACAATCTGCTGGCTCACCTGTGGACGTGGCAGCATGCGAACATCGCGGCCAATTCCAAATATAACGGCGATTTTCACGCGGCGCTGAAAGCGATTACGGCAAAGTCGCTGATCATGCCTAGCGAAACCGATCTGTATTTTCAGGTGGAAGACAATCGTCTCGAGGTCGAGCAAATGCAAAACGCCAGGCTCCTTCCCATTTCGTCGATATGGGGCCATCGCGCCGGGTTGCCGACAGCCAATCTGGACGATGCCGCGTTTATTTCCGCTGCAATAACCGGGCTTCTTGAGGACTAACGTGCGGCGTCTCGTGTTTCTCGTGCAGTCCTTCATCGGCATCGCAGGCCCCTGCGCCGATGCTGTTGAAAACCATTGCGGAGATCGCTGAAGCAGATTTGCAGTGCTACTGCCCATGTCGGTTGGAACGTCACAGGCGTCCTCGGCATGGCAATCATCCGCCCCAACGAGCCCTGATCCCAGATCGCGCGACTCTCTCCACATGCTTTCGAAGCGGACCATTCCGCATGCATGGCGTGCCGCCTGATGCAGCAACCTGCGCGGCTCTCAGACCGGTAACGCATCAAAGACGGTTCACACGAACCGGCGGCGTTCTCCATCATCGGCAAGCGGCGGGAACGACATACTGCACACCGCGGCGAATTGCGTCGGGTGTTTTCGGCAGTTTGCATCTTCGCATTTAAATCGTTCCTTGGGGTCGTCGCAGCCGTACGGGCTCGACGACTGGCCAATGTTGGCCCGGAATCGGTGCAACGGTGATCTCGCCTCGCGCAGTGCACCTTTCTCGCGCACCGCGCATGGTTTTTGCGCATGGCCGCGCTTTCATCGCGGTATGAAAAACGCCTGATCTGTCCATGAACAGGGGTTTATTGGGACATGGCACACTTCGTGCACATCGAAAGCACATGTAAATGTAAATTATTGGAAATTGCAACTAAATCGGCATGATGCAGATGCACTGGTGGATTGTCGAAAGGTGTCGTTTTCACGGCCGGGTCATCTGAACTTACGTTTCGATGTACTGAGCGCGCCGTCCAGGAAGCGTCGCGTCAGGCCTTCGGGCAAGCGCGCTGCCTGAGTCATTTCGTGTCACTTATTCGTACGGAGTTGGAGCATGAGCACCCAGAATTTCGGCGCCCGCACCCGCGCGCCGCTTGTCCTTTCGCTACACAGCCGCTGGTGGCAATTATTGTGCGGCCTCGTGTGCGCGATGGTCGCGTCCAATCCACAATACATCTGGACTTTGCTGACGCGCCCGTTGACCGCCCAGCTCGGTGTGTCGCTGCCGGGTCTGCAGGTCACTTTTTCCATCCTCATTGTTTGCCAGACGTTTCTGTCGCCGCTCGAGGGCTATCTGATCGAGCGCTTCGGGCCGCGCTGGCTGCTCTCCGCGGGTGGCGCGATCACGGGACTTAGCTGGGTACTGACGAGCCGCGCGGAATCTCTGCTGTCCGTTTATCTCTGCTATGGCGTTCTCGGGGGAATCGGCGTTGGCATTGTCGTGGTCGGCACGATTGGGCTGATGGCACGCTGGTTCCCAGACCGTCGCGGTTTTGCAATCGGCGTGGTGATGGCAGGCTTCGGCATGGGCGCGATGCTCACGACGTTTCCGATCACCAATAGCATCGCCAGGTACGGCTATCAGCATACGCTGGTCGTCTATGGTGTGATCCTTGGCGTGGTCGGCATACTTGCCGCCCTCGGCATGAGGCTGCCGCCTCCCGGCTATATGGCTGACTGGCGGTCGCAGAGAGCCGCCGCGGCCGTACCCGACACGCGGCCCGGCAATATGCTGCGCACGCCGCTGTTCTGGCTGATGTTTGTGATGATGTCGATGATGGCGACCTCCGGCCTGATGGTGACCTCACAAATGGCAGTCTTCACGCGAGATTTCGGCATGGCGGGAGTCACCGTGTTCGGTCTCGCCGCGCTGCCGCTTGCGTTGACGATCGATCGCGTGGCGAATGGCGTGACGCGGCCTATGTTCGGATGGATCTCCGATCTGATCGGCCGCGAGCATACGATGCTGGTCGCATTCGGCATGGAAGCGATAGCGATGACCTTGTGGCTCACGTCGCGGCACGACCCATTGTTGTTCGTGCTGCTGTCGGGCGTCGTTTTTCTCGGCTGGGGCGAGATTTTTTCGCTTTTCCCTTCGACGCTCACGGACACCTTTGGCGGCAAGCATGCGATCGTCAACTACGCGTGCCTGTCTTATGCGCAAGGTATCGGTTCGATCCTGGGCGGACCGGTGGCGGCGCTACTCCACGAGCATACGGGCGGTTGGGACGCGGTGTTCGGCACGGCAATCGCATTGGATAGTTGCACCGCCGTGCTCGCGATCGCCGCACTCAAGCCGATGCGCCGCGCGTGGTTTGCCCGCGCATCCAGTCGCTCGTAATGCAATTGGCGACGTCCAGCTTGCCAGGAATCTTGCCTGCTTGAATCCGTGCGGATGTGGCACTGTCACGTCGACTCCCGGTTTTTTCGTCTCCTTGATTTTCTGGCTAAGGGGCTTGAGTGGAGGAGGGTGAAGGTCGTGAACGACTTCCTGTTCAAGTACGTCGACGGCAGGCTGGCGGTCGATGAAGACGAGCTTCGGCTGCTGTATGTCGCCTTCACGCGTGCCCAGCATCTGCTGGACGTATCGGACCTTCGCGACGATCTGTTGCGACTATTCGCGTCGCGTCGCTGACGTGGTCTGGTAGCCTGGCGGGAAACGTCTCGTTCATCGGTGGACTTGCTCGCGCTGCAACGGATCATCGGGATCGAGGCGGGGAAGGGCGCGGAGTCAGTTTTGCGGTTTTCCGTTGTCAGACCGGTACAGCCAGGGGTACTGCAGTCTCAATTGCTCTTCATATTCCGGCAATCCTTTCGCCCAACCCACCGCGTCTTGCTCTTTGACGAACAGCATTGAAGTACCGTCGCCCCAGTCCTTCGTTGCGGCGCTTTGATAGTAACCGTCGTAGTCCAGATACAACGCTGATAGCAATCGGGTCGCGTCCGCTTTGGGATAGTGCTTGCCGACCACGTAAAGATACCGCTCCTCTGCTCGGCGGAAATCGAGTGGATGGGGCGATTTCAAAAGATACATACGCGCCAAAGGCTTCTCAACGGCAATGAGGTCCTTTTCAATCTCCGCGCTCGAGATTTCACGATCTTGCCGCTTACCCCATCCGAACATTCCCATCGCTCTCTCCCCCTACTTAAGATTCAGTTTTCCGCTGCGATTAGCTCGGCGTCTGTTCGGGCGATACGAGCCCGTGCAGACGAGAATAACGATGGAATCCACATCGCTATCGCTACAGCAGTCAACAGCAACGCGAGTGAGCGCTAGGTAACCCCCGCATTGTCGCTACGAGAATCAATCATTGAGTCCTATCGTGGATCAACTCGGCATATTGGCCGGGCGCTCGGTCCCCGACTTGCTATCTTGCATAGACGGTACGTTCACCACCCAGAAGCGCATGTCCTGCATGTTGTCCCAGTTATATCCAATTGTGGCCATGATGCTGCCCAAAAAGTATGAGCCGTTAAGCATCGTGAAAGTCTGCGTGCCGGGATTATTCGGGAACAGGTGCTGCGGCGCTGTTGGACCCATGGTCCGGCGGACGCCGGTATTCGCGCCATTCATGCTGAAAGCCATGTCTTTCCATGTCATGACCTGGCTGAATGAGGTGTTGGGTACGATATCGTCACCGCAGAAATCGATGCGGTCATAAGATTTGGATTTCTTCGGGCTTTGCCAGACTGTCACACTGATGTTAATGCAATCCTGACCTGAATAAACCCCAGGCCGCCCGCTCGGTGGCATAACGTAGAACCAAGCCGGCAGGCGGTTAATGTTGAGGGCTACACGCGGCCACCCCGGCTTCTCGTTGTTGGCGAGGACGTCTTTGAGAGGGGTGTCGTGGAGGTGCGGGTTGCTGGAGGAGCGCGCCACTGAGGTAACGCCAATGCCAGCGATTTGCCGGTTAAGAATGAAATGAACGCGTCCCACCCGTGAATGTGAGAGCAGAGGTAAGGTGGACCCTCACGGGCCAACGGCATCGATGTGCCCAAATGGGAAATGCACGCATTTCCCGGCAACCGGAGGATCCACGATGAACAGTATGGCAGTGGGCGTAGACATAGCCAAGCTCGTTTTCCAGGTGCATTACGTCGATCAGGAAACTGGTGAGATCGTGAACAAACCGATCAAGCGGGCGAAGTTCCTTGAGCACTTTGCGAATCGTGCGCCGTGCCTCATCGGAATGGAAGCGTGTAGCGGTGCGCATCACTGGGCACGTCAGCTGATCAGGATGGGACATGACGTCAAACTGATACCGGCTGAATTTGCTAAGGCGTTCAACATTCGAAACAAGAGTGATGCTGCTGATGCACGCGCGATCTGGTTGGCGGTTCAGCAACCAGGCAAGCCGGTTGCGGTGAAGACGGAGACACAGCAGGCGATGTTGGCGCTGCATCGGATGCGCCAGCAACTCATCAAGTTTCGCACGATGCAGGTCAACAACCTGCGTGGATTGCTGACGGAATACGGCGAGGTGATGGGCAAGAGCCGTGCTGCGCTTGACGAGGCGATTCCAGCGGTATTGGAACGGGTTGCCGAGCGACTGCCGGCGGTTGTGATCGACTCACTTCGCGAGCAGTGGAACGGACTGACGAAACTCGATGAGCAGGTCGCGCAGATTGAGCTTCGGATGCGGGAGTGGAAAAAAGAGGACAAGGCGGTCAAGGCCATCAGCGAAATCCCGGGCGTGGGATTGCTGACCGCGACAGCAGCCGTCGCGACCATGGGCAATCCAAAGGCATTCAGTTCAGGCAGAGAGTTCGCGGCATGGGCCGGTCTTGTACCCGGGCAAACGGGTTCCGGAGGTAAGGTGATCTTGCACGGCATATCGAAGCGCGGAGACACCTACCTGCGCACCCTGTTAATTCACGGCGCGCGATCGGTCCTGGAGCACGGGAAGGAGCCTGGTCCGTGGGTTGAGCAGATGCTCAGGCGCAGACCCAAGAACGTCGTAGTCGTCGCTCTGGCAAACAAGATGGCACGCACAATCTGGGCGGTACTTGCTCACGACAGGCCATACTGCAAAGACTACGTCAGTGTAAAGCCCGTCTGAAAAAGTCTTCGCTAAATAGAACTTCAACGTTTCAACACAGGGTGAACGTCGAGAAAGTTGCGCAGCAATCGATTGTGATGACCAGTCAGGTAGGACCTGGGACTCGCTAAACCTGCATACTGTCTTGAGCTTCGAGCTCGTGGTAAGAATGAGGAGCGAGTCAGCGGATTCCATAGGGGCCCGCAGCGGCTGTATCGGCTGCATGAAGGCCGGATAGAGAGCTGCAACCCAGCCTGTCAGTCTGAACAAACGAAAACTGTTGCAAAACGGGACGCGTTCATAGAGATTGTGATGACCAGTCAGGTAGGACCTGGGACTCGCTAAACCTGCATACTGTCTTGAGCTTCGAGCTCGTGGTAAGAATGAGGAGCGAGTCAGCGGATTTCATAGGGGCCCGCAGCGGCTGTATCGGCTGCATGAAGGCCGGATAGAGAGCTGCAACCCAGCCTGTCAGTCTGAACAAACGAAAACTGTTGCAAAACGGGACGCGTTCATAGAGGCAGTATGACTCCCGTTCGGCAAGGCTGGCCGCCGAGGGGAATTAAGCGCGGGTTAGCATTGCTGTCGTTGCCGCACTTGGCAACAACATGTCGGTCGGGCGGGCGTTGCGTGAAAGCGGTGGTAATCCGCTCTATCTGCTTGAACTGAGTCGGGCCGCGACACCGGAGAGGGGCGACTGGCCGCCGTCTATCGCCACGCTAATCGAAGAACGTCTCACTGCGCTGGATCACACGACTCGAAACCTGCTTTGTTTCGCGGCGACCCATCGGCCGCAGCTTCGCCCCGGAGCAACTTGCGGAACTGACCGATAAGCCGCTTCAGGACATTCTCTCGTCCCTGACGGGACTCGAACGCCGCGGTTTGATCGCGCCCAACCAGAGCGGGTTCGATTTCGCACATGACCTGGTGCGTGAGACGTCTGTACCAGACGCTTTCACAGCCGAATAGGCGCGCAACGCATCCCAGCCAGTCGCTGGCAGCGAGCAGGTACGATCCGCAATTGCATCGCGCAGTCGTTCATCACGCTACCTTGGCCGAGGACCCGCTGATGACCGCGCGGGCAGGTGTCGAAGCGAGCCACCACTGTCTTCGGGTGTTCGCCGTTGCTGAAGCCCTCGCTGTCGCTGAACGTGGGATCGCTCACGCTCGCGCAATAACGCCCGGAAGTGAGCGCGTGCGCCTCAACATTCAGCTTCTGATGGCGCGGCTCGTGGCAGCCGCGTGTTCCGGTGACAGGCGGCCCGCCGCGCTCGAGGAAGCATTCGAGCAGGCCATTGGGGAGGCGGAAGCGCTGTCGCTTCATGCGGACGTGGTCCAGGCACTCCACAGTTACCCCTCGAAGGGCACCTGGGCTTCATTCAACACAATTGCTTCAGTGACGACACCTCGCTGATGTGTTGGGCCTCGGAGAGTGGATCGGCCCCGAGCAGGTGCCGCTCGATGCAAGGGCGGCGCGCAAGAAGCTGAGCAATCTTTTATCGCGTCGCCGAAAATCAACGCGACGACGCCGAGATTTCGCCTGCCTCAGCGCAAATATCGCGCGGCTCGCAAACCTCACGGACTCTCGGCCACGGATTGCGAGATACTCGAGTTCGCCATGGCGCTGAAGCACGAGCGGCTATCCGTCCACGCCGACGAGCCAGTTGTGTTTGATGTGGTAATTGACGCCGTAGTCAGCGGTAAGCTGGACGCCCGCCTGGTAGCGGATAGCCGCATTTTTGCTCGTCGCGAGGTGGGGTTCGAGGTGGTAGTTGCCGGGCGAAAAAGTGAAGCCGGAAGTAGGGTTGATCGGTGCGGCAACTCGCGAGTTGCAGGAGGACATGAACATCGCCTCCGCCGATCCTTTCGTCCCGGTTTCGCGACCGGTCCGCCCGCGGATCACACTGCAGATTTTCGATACCTATAGGCAGAAAAGAGAAAGAAGCCCGCCCTTGGCGAGCTTAGGATTGACGTCATGGGCCGAACCAGCTCGGCGCAAAAGCTGACGCCCAAGATGAAATTCACTTGGTTCAGATCGGAGCACCACCGATGGACGAACTGTTAGCGCATGCATGGCGGATGCTGCTCCAGGTGCGAGGCATCGCGGGACGACTATTGGGCCTGCTCGCGCTGTTGGCGCCTGGCGCTCTGTTAGGGTGCGCCGCGGCGGTCGTCACAGCGTTCCGGCCTCGCTCGAGCCAAAAAGACCGGTGGATTCCACTGCCGCTCGGCCTATGCAGACCCTGATCACTGCAGTGCTGCTGATAGCACTCCGCAACAGTCCGCGCGGCCGTCGGCGTAGCAACTTCTCCGGCAAGCGGAGCGGGCCACTGCACCCATAAAGGCCGCCGGCCGGCAGGGTGCTCCATTATTCATTCGTACGCATTGGGAGTACATCATGAATGAAAGACTCGAAAAGGCTGCGAGAAACCTCTCACTTTTGCTCGCCGTGACGGCTACCGTGTTCCCGGCCGGCTCCGCGACGGGGCAGCAGCCCGCAGCCCCGGTCGCAGGCACGGTGCCTCTCGGCGTGAGCGTCACCCAAACGCAACTCGTAGCGAAGGGGTGGCGTGCATCGAAGCTAGTCCACACCGACGTGTACAACGACAAAAACGAAAAGATAGGACGGATCGACGACCTGATTATCGCGCCCGACGGGTCACTTTCCGTGGCCATTATCGATGTTGGCGGATTTCTCGGCATCGCCGCGCACCGCGTCGCTATCCCGGTGCAGCGGTTTAAGCAGATCACACCGAAGATGATACTGGAGGGCGCGAGCAAGGATGCGCTGAGCAAGCTCCCGGAATTCGAATACGCCAAGGGTTGAAATCAGCCGCAGATAATCCGATTTTCACCCTTGGCCCCGTTCATGTGGCGCGTACGCCGCCGGCCGTATAGCGTGGCGCTGCTCGACGAGCGCAAGAAAGCGAATTCGGAGGTGCATAACCTGCTTCTGTAACTCTTTGACGAAGGCCGACTCACGGACGGCAAGGGACGTCTGGTTGATTCTACGAATACGATAATCATCGCCGCCAGCAATCCATCTCGCGGACATCGGCTATGACCCGGAGTTGGACGCACGCATGCCCAAGGGAAAAATCCCTCAGGAAGGGGAGTCGCAGCTCGCGGATGCCGTTTTGCGCGGCGACGTGCCCGAAGGCGACAAAGTCGTTATGACCTACGACAGGTTGCAAACGCCGTGCTCGTACAGATGCAGTCACCAGAGACGGAACTCCGAACAAGTCGACCAGGAAACCGGCGCACGTCTGACGCGATGCACGGCCGTAGGCGATGCCGCCTGAACGGCATCGTCCATGTGGCTGAGCCTGCGGCGTTGCGCGCGCCGACTGGATGGCCGGTTCAGAGCGGGGTGGCCTTGGCCTCGGTTACGAACATGGCGCGTTGATCTTTGGAGCCGGACTCATCGTCCGGCTGCCCTCCACTTCCGACGAAAATTCCGCGCGCTGTGCTGTTCCCGAGACAGCTTGATTGGATTGGATGGCATTGATGGTTGGCCAATCGATTGATACCCCGGCGCTACGCCAGGTCCCCCATCTTTACCTCACATGCGGCAAGGGAGTCTCGATGCATCGTGCCGCCGTTGCGGAGGCAGTTCGCGCACAAACGCAGGAATCCAACATGTCTGGGCGGGAAGGAGGAAGAAGCGCGAGAACCATGGACGTATGCTCTGCCCCAGGCCAACCGTAGCAAGCTTCTAAAGGAGCTTCGCAAATGAAACGCGTCATACTGTTTCTCGCCACCAACCTCGCGGTGATATTGGTGTTTTCGATAGTACTGAATGTCTTCGGCGTCAGCCGTTTCCTGACTAAGAGCGGGCTAAAAGTCAATTCCCTACTCATGTTCTCCGCAGTGGTAGGCTTCGCCGGTTCGATTATCTCGCTGCTTATTTCAAAGCCGATGGCGAAATTGACAACCGGGGCGCGTGTCATCGACTTCCCACGCGATGCGACCGAGCAATGGTTGGTGGGCACCGTACGGCAACTCGCACAGAAAGCCCGCATCGGTATTCCGGAAGTTGCAATTTTTGAAGGTCAGCCGAACGCGTTTGCCACCGGCGCATTCAGGGATTCAGCCTTGGTGGCCGTCTCGACCGGCTTGCTGCAATCGATGAATAACGAGGAAATAGAAGCGGTCCTCGGACATGAAATTACGCATGTGAGCAACGGCGATATGGTGACGCTGACCCTCATTCAAGGTGTGGTGAACACCTTTGTGATTTTCTTCGCGCGTGTAGTCGGCTACTTCGTGGACAAGACTTTCTTCCGCACTGAACGCGGGGTGGGCCCTGGTTTTTACGTTACCGTTATTGCCTGCCAGATCGTCTTCGGTATCCTCGCTTCAGTGATTGTCGCCTACTTCTCGCGCTTGCGCGAGTTTCGCGCCGATGCGGGATCTGCTCACCTGCTGGCTTCACCGCGGCCGATGATCAGCGCGCTCGCCCGCTTGGGTGGGCTTGAACCCGGCGAACTTCCGCAAACTTTCAAGGCATTCGGCATCACGGACAAACCCGGTTGGCTTGGGTTGTTCGCGACGCACCCTCCGATCGACAAGCGCATTGCCGCGCTGCAACGTCGCGAATAGGTCGACGGAGTGGTGGGCGGTTTCAAGAGTGAAGCGCAACAGTGCCTAATGAATGGAAGCTGAGGTTATCGAAGCGGTTGCGAGCATACGTTCGAAGAGCTCGAATGGCGGATAAAATACATGGGTGGCGCGAGGTCGGCTGTCGACGATGGCATTGAGGTCGTCCTGACTGTAGATCGAGAGGTCAGTACCCTATCTGCAGATACTGCCGCACAGCCCATTGGTGTTCTCGCAGGTACCGCGTTGCCATGGACTGTGCGGATCGCAGAAGTACAGGCGCACGCCGGTGGCGGCGCTGAGCTCCTGATGCCGGGTCGTTTCCTTACCCTGGTCGTAGGTGAAGCCCTGGCGCAGTGGGGAGGCGATCGAATTCAGTTTGGCAGTGAAGCCCGCCAGTGCCGAGGCGGCGGTGGCGTCTTCCATGTTCGCCAGCAGCACCAGGCGACTGGTGCACTTCGGCTGCACGGCAAATCGCAATCGCTGGTACCGGTGATGAAGCCGTCCCTGTTCGACGCAGGCGACGGTTTTCGCAAATTTTTCGCGATCCTTCTCGCTCAGCGCCGGTCCACCAGCGACGACATTGACGAGGTCTTGAATTTCCGGCAAGTCCAGTTTATGTCCCGGCGTCTCGAAGATTCGTGCACGGCTGCCGTCGGCAACGACAACCCAGGTGGTGACAGCCACGGTGCGCCTCTCAGCATGATCGGTCGCCTACTCCGCGGCCATCGCAAATCGCCGCGTGACGCCAGCGAACTCGCCGGTCAACGACAGTCTTGTCCCGACACTTCACCACGCGCGAGTTTGCTTGGGAGAGCTTCTCGAGTGCGCCACGCTGTTCATGACGCGCTTTTCATCGTTTTGAAAGCATTCAACCGCGCCCGCATCACATGCCGAGCGCGTGACGGGGGTGAGCACGGAGCAGAGGCCCGTCAGACGCGCGCTGAAGCGCTTCGCGAGCCGCAGGGTGATTCCGGGTCGCGGATGAACGTGCTCGCTCGCGTTGAGTTGAAAACGACGATTATTTTGTAGGTCATCGCATAGCTCTCGTAGGCGCAAACGACATAGGCGCTGCGCTCCGTTCGAATCTGGGCCACAGCAGGGCTCTTTGACGCGAACCAAGCCGGTTAAGGCTTTGCTGTATCGCGCACTCGGGTCGATAGAGACCGCCGAAGCGAGCGCGATGACCGGTTGGGAGCGAACCGACCGGTCTCTAGCCCGTCAGCGCCCGATGTTGATCCGGTTGTCGACGTGCGTCACACCGGGGGCAAGCCATGCAACCCGCTCGGCCTCCTCGCGCTCGGCCCACGAGCGGACCGTGCCACGCAGGACGACCTTATTGCCTTCGGCCTCAACCGTGATGTGCTGCGCGTCGATTTCCGCGTTGCGCTTGAACGCGTCCTCGATCTTGCGCTTGAGATCCTCGGGCTTGACCTTCGGCTTGATCTCGATCTCGTTCGTCACGCCGGTTACGCCGCTCACCCGCAGCGCCGTGTCGGCCGCACGGCGGCGCTGGTAGTCCCATTCGACTTCGCCCTTCAGCGTCACGTATCCGTCCCTGACGACCGCCTTGATGTTGTCCGCCGAATAAGGGAGCTCGGCCTTCAGTTGGGCAATGATTTCGCGCACGATCTCCGGATCGGGCCGCTTGTTGATCAGAGGCAACCGGACCTCCACGTCATTGGCGACGCCCTTCACGCCGTGGACACGCGTCGCATCTTCCTCGGCCTTGCGCTTTTGCCTCCAGCTGCGCGCGAAACCAGACAACGTGACTACGCCGTCCTTGACCGCCACCCCGATATCCGATGGATCGATGTCCGGATCCCACTTCAGTTCGTACTCCACGTCTTGCTTGATGTTTTCGTCGGTTCTCATCGCTGCTCCTTATCGCTTTGTTGATGGACTAACGCGCGCACGCGGGCTGCGCCTGCGCCGCACGAATTGGCCCATCGTAAAGCGTGCCGACGTGCATTTCTTCCCTTCGCCTGCGCAGTTATTGCGCAATGCTGCTTTCAATTCCATCCTTTCTTTGCGAATGAACGTGGCGACTTTGCGAACGTCGAACGGAATTGTCAACGCAATGAAATCGGGCTGGCGCCATCCCCCGGGACGCTTCGTGTTCGCCGCAGTTACTCGGCGGTCGAACTGCGTCGCCCCGATCGCGGTAAATGTGCACGTTGGATCACAAGACTTCCCGACTTGTTCGGGCGCGTCGAACAAATCTACGCACAGGAAACGCTGTTTGCAGCGCGTCGAGAAGCTCGCTCTGTGGCTTTCCAGTACCCACGGCGATTGAGTTTACTTCTTCGCGCGTTGCTCGGGCTCGGGGTGAACGGCAATTGGATCGCTCGCAGGAAAGGTCTCTTCGAGCGCTTCGTCCAGTTGTTCGTCCAGGGTCATCGGCGCTTCCTGCGCCCCGGCTTTCGACTTCGGGATGTCGACGCGACTTTCCTTCGTCATGTTGCGCTCCATAAGAGAACCAGCGGCATTTCGTTATTGCAGCGGCGTTGTCTGCATGCAATCACGGTTATTGCAGGCGGAGATCGCCACCTTCCTGCGCAGATCGAAAATCGCGGCATCGACGACATCGAAATCGACGTCACTGATCTGTCGGGTGGCGCGAGAGTCCATCGCCTGCGAAGGTCAGTCCCGAACTGGACCCTTCAGTTTTACATGCGACCTGGATCCAGGACCAGCGCAGACATTTAAGTCGAGTGCCATGCGTTCAGTACATATCGATCTTATGCGTGGTCAATTCATATAGACCAGCCCTGAGAGGGCGACCGCTTCGAGCAACACAAGAGGGGTGCTTCCTGTTTGCCTACCGCCCTGCAGCGGACGCGCCGTGCTGCATGCGAACGGGTGACGAACAATATTAAAAGTCCGTTGCTCTACGCTCCTGGTTCACGACCGGAAAGAGACTTCGCCGGGCCGCTTGTCCGGCGCGCCCCGGTGTTCTCAAGACGACCTTGTTGCCCCGGGAAGCTCATCCAGCGAGGAAGCGTCCGCTACAGCACGGTCGGCCGACGCTCAGTTCGCTAATTGCTGATTTTTCGACCTTTCCGGCCTTCAGGTGCGGTCCTGTCAGTATTCGGAAGCTTAAGCGGGAGCACTCTCCAATGCCGAACTGCGGGTCGATGTGATCGACGTCCACAAGGTATGGTCCGGCAGATTGTCGGGGTGCCGATCCGACCCAAATACGAACTTCAACAGAACTTAATATGAGAACCCTGATGCAGCGAGGGGTGCTCATGCTGTCGTGCCACTGCGGTTCAGGCTCTCTAGCGCCTTCCTCAGGCCTTCCTCCTGATCGTTCGTGAGAGACGTCTTTAGTACCTTTCCGCCGAAAGGCTTCAGCTCCGGCAGCACCTTGTCGAAATTCGCATGACGCACGAGGATGAACAGCGCCGACGAACCCGGCTCGATGTTCTGGCCCGTCGAACGCATGAAATCGTCATCGATTCCATAGTCTGAGAGCGCGCCCGACAATGCACCCGTGCCAGCACCGATGGCCATGCCTGTCGCCAGCCCCGCGAGCGGATTGAGCAACATCAGGCCAACCAGCGACCCAAACAGACCACCCCAAGCCGCGCCGCTGAGCGCGCCGATCTTGACGAGATCGACGGCTTGCTTGACGTGTACGTTGCCCTCCGCGTTACGGACCACGACGCAGGCATCCTCAAGGTCGATCAGGTGCTCCTTTTGCATCTCGTGGAGTTTGGTCAACACCTTGTCGGCCGTCTCTTCGCCTTTAAAAGCTACAACGACCAGATCGCTCATCGATTTGCTCCTTTTTTCTGGTAAATAAACGAGGACCGACCGCGGCAGGACGGTTGAGTTCATGCTCAGCGCCGCGCGCAAGCCGGTGGACCGCGCAGCAAAACGGAGGCGGCGCCAGCGAGCCCTGCATGTGCCGCGCCGCGCGTACCGTCGGATGTTGACAGGGCCATTAGCCCGATGAAGATGACATCAATACTGGCCTCTTGCCGGTTGCACTTCTTTCTCATTCCTGCGGAGACGTGTCGGATCTCTGCAGTTCCTGCTGCGCGGCTTTCACATATGAACGTGCAGCAGCATTCCGCAAAAACTGCACAGGCGTAGGGAAGAAAACCGGCCCGGTGCGCCCTACCGTGGACGGGGATGCGTGTGACGCTGGACGCGGCCCGCGTGCGCGCGTTAGTCCATCAACAAACCGACGAGGAGCAGCGATGAGAACCGACGAAGACATCAAGCGGGATGTGGAGTACGAACTGAAGTGGGATCCTGACATCGACTCATCGGATATCGGGGTGGCGGTCAAGGATGGTGCGGTCACATTGTCCGGTTTCGCGCGCAGCTTCCGGCAAAGGCGCAAGGCCGAAGAGGACGCGGCGCGCGTGCGCGGCGTGAAGGGCGTCGCCAATGACGTGGAAGTGCGAGTGCCGCTGATCGACAAGCGACCCGATCCGGAGATCGCGCGCGAGATCGTTGCCCAACTGAAGGCCGAGCTGCCTGATGCGGCGGACGCCATCAAGGCGGTCGTCAGGGACGGAGACGTGACGCTGAAGGGCGAAGTCGAATGGGACTACCAGCGCCGCCGTGCGGCCGACACGGCGCTGCGGGTGAGCGGCGTAACCGGCCTGACGAACGAGATCGAGATCAAGCCGAAGGTCAAGCCTGAGGACCTCAAGCGCAAGATCGAGGACGCGTTCAAGCGCAACGCGGAAATCGACGCGCAGCACATCACGGTTGAGGCCGAAGGCAATAAGGTCGTCCTGCGTGGCTCGGTCCGCTCGTGGGCCGAGCGCGAGGAGGCCGAGCGGGTTGCATGGCTTGCCCCCGGTGTGATGCGAGTCGACAACCGGATCACCATCGATTACTGACAGGCCGCTGGAGACCGGGCGGCTCGCTTGCATACCGAATGGCCGAGGGTGGGAAAGGGCACAGCCCTAAGACCGGAAACACCCTCGGTGCTCTTGACAGCCGCCTATACTGCCAGAATGACTTGGGTGGATGACACCCCTTTTCGGCCCATTGCAACGCGAATTTAACGGACTCGCGAGGTCGTCATGAAAATCTTGGTGGTACTGACTTCACACGACCAGCTCGGCGATACGGGCCGAAAGACCGGATTCTGGCTCGAAGAGTTTGCCGCGCCTTATTACGTGTTCAAGGACGCAGGTGTCGAGATGACACTCGCCTCGCCCAAAGGCGGGCAGCCGCCCCTTGACCCTAGGAGCGACGATCCGGACTCGCAAACCGAAGCGACCCGGCGTCTCAAGAAGGACAACGAAGTGCAAGCGGCTTTGGCAAATACAGCGAAGCTTTCAACTGTCTCGGCTGCGGACTATGACGCCGCGTTCTATCCCGGCGGGCACGGATCGCTATGGGATCTGGCAGAAGATCCGCAGTCGATCGCGTTGATCGAAGCCATGTATGCGGCGGGAAAGCCAGTCGCCGCGGTCTGCCATGCTCCCGGTGCGCTACGTCATGCAAAGCTGCCTGATGGCTTTCCACTCGTCCGCAATAAGCCCGTAACCGGATTTGCCGATTCGGAAGAAGCGGCCGTCGGTCTTACGGACGTAGTGCCTTTCCTCGTCGAGAAGATGTTGAAGAAGAATGGAGGCAAGTATTCGAAGGGGCCAGATTGGCAGTCACATGTGGTTGTCGCGGCAAACCTGATTACGGGGCAGAACCCCGCGTCGTCGGAAGCAGCAGCAGAAGCGCTGCTCTCGAGGCTGAGCATCGCCTGACACGACGGTTGTGTTGAAGGTGCGAGTCATGGCAAGACGACCAGGGCCAGCAGGTCCGAGACCCGAAACCAATCCAGCGAGGTGATACATGCGCCTGAGCTTGCACGTTTATCTTGTACTACACGAAAACGCCGGGCCACGGTCCCGATCAACGTTGACCCGTCCACTGCCAAGGCAGACAACAGATAAGCTACTTCGAGAAGCTCTTGTCGCTCTGGTTTAAGCGCGAGCGCTGGCGTCCCGCGGTTATTGTTTTGTCCGCAACGTCGCTAAATGAATCAGCTACCGACGTTCCGGTGGGCAAGTCGGCATGCGCGCGGCGTCACACCGGTGTATCGATGAAACACGTCAGTGAAATGCTGCTGGGTCTGAAACCCCGCGCGCGCGCCAACGTCAACCAGCGGGATGGTCTCCTCGCACAGCATCGTCCTTGCTAATTTCACCCGTTCGAGTGTCACGTACCGATGGGGCGGGTTGCCCGTCGCCGTTTTGAAAACGCGCGCAAACTTTGAAGCACTCATGTGCACCAGAACTGCGAGTTGCTCGACCGAAATGGTTTCGGCTATGTTGTCATGAACGAAGGCTTGAATGCGAGCCAGCATTTGTCGGGTAAGAGGCATCTCCGGCTCGACTGCCCCAGCACAGTGCCCGTAGCGCACGGCGATGTGCGCCGAGATGACATCGGCAAAGCGTCGGCGCAGGCAGCGTCGACAAGATCCGCACTATCCAGAGCACCCAGTGCATCCGCGGCCTCGCGCAGGAACGGATCCCAAGACTTCGAAAATTTCGGGACCGCCCCAAACGCTTCCTCCGAGACTTGCCCAAGTATGCCCGGTTTCAGTGCGATGACCCACCCCTTGGGATCGTTGTCAGCGATCGTGGTCAACTGCGCCGCGCCAGGAATAACTGAGCTCGGCATTGTGTGCGGCATTGGCGCATGGCAGATTGCGGGTATTGCCACCGCCCTGCTCCTGCTGCTGCTCTCGGTGGGCAGCAGTATTGAACGGGCGTTGCACCGGCGCTGGTTGAGAAAATCGCCTGAAGAGCAGGCGGCGATCACGCAGCACGACGAATAGACACCCAGCGGCGCAGTCATCGGCGCGCTGCCCACGGAACAAATGTGCCGCGCGTCAATGCAGCCACCATGGAGGATGCGAGACCTATGTCAGTGATGCTTGCTGTAGCCGGACGTTGGTTTCGGTGTCGCGCGTACCTTTGTATATTGAAACTCGGGCAGCGCCTTGATCGCATCTTTCGTCGCACCGGCAAGCACCAGTTTGCCATTGACGAAATCGAGCTGCTCGACTGGAATGGCCACGTCTCGATGCGATACCCCCAGCAACTGGTTCGCGGCGATGATTGCAAACGATATCGACCGGTCCGGTGCCACGATAATGTCGTGAACGACGCCGACACGCTCACCCTTCTCGTTGGAGACTGGCTTGTCCATGATCGACTTTCTCACGCTCCAGCCTGCCACGATCGCGCCTGACTCTTCCACGCTGACACCAAGCGGCTGGGCTCCGCAGC
Organism: Paraburkholderia kirstenboschensis; assembly: GCF_032806925.1. Taxonomy (NCBI): domain Bacteria; kingdom Pseudomonadati; phylum Pseudomonadota; class Betaproteobacteria; order Burkholderiales; family Burkholderiaceae; genus Paraburkholderia; species Paraburkholderia kirstenboschensis. Next base: position 1,667,823 of record NZ_CP136511.1, read on the forward strand.
AATGATCACGCTAGTGCCATTCCGTGCGCGGCGTAAATTCATGTTAGAACGCCTCACGGGGAGCGGCTATCAAAAAAGCGGTGAAAGATCGCCACCTGGGCGTGCGCGTCTAGAGGGAGTCCCAGCGACGACACGAGCAGCCATGCAAGCAGATTCGTTTTCGTGACATTCCCTTAATTATTGGGTTGACGGTGCGACACCGGGACGGCAATGAAGACGCCAATGCCGACCGTCCGCTGCATCAGTTCGTGTTAGAACTCCTCACGGCGAGCCGCTTTAAAAAAACGGTGATGGATCGGGTCATTTCGGTGCATCCGCGATGCCAATCTGGATGCCGTTCAGCACGCGTCCTGAATGAACGCAGAATTGCGAAACGCATGGCGGAAACGCGAAAGAATCGCAGATGCGTGCGGCCTAGACTGAAGTTCGTCATCTGACGCTACAGCTTGGAGTCCCACATGGGTGAACTAGGTAGCGCTGCTGTTCGGCATTCTGGCGCTGTTCTGGCCGGGTCTCACTCTGCTACTGCTCATCACCCTCTTTAGCGCCTACGCAATCGCCGGCGGCGTTGTCGCGATTGTCGCGGCCATCCGCTACCGCTCGACGCACGCCAGCTGGTGGGTGCCCTTGCTGCTGGGCATCTGCAGCATCGGCGCTGGTGTGATAGCCGCGTTAGTGCCGCGAATTACCACACTCGTGCTGATCGCCGTCATCGGCGCAAACACGCTTGTCTGGCTGATCGGCGTGTATGCGTTGTTCACGGGCGCGCTGCTGTTCGTACTCGGCATCAGTGCGCGTGCCTGGCACCATGACGGACTGACCGGCGAGCCACACGCGCCATTGCATCCGTAGGTGCACCGTTCAGCGCGCGGGTCGCAAGGTCAAGCCCGCGGCCAATGTCGCATCGGGAGGTCGAATGGACCGCCCGTGATCCCCAGTGGTCCAGCCTCAGGTCTCGCACTGGCGTACTTCGTGTAAGGAGAATCACATGCTTCTGGATCTTGACAAATGGAATCCGTTCCGGTTTTCACGGTCGCACCCCGCGCAAAAAATCGCATCGGGCGACGCGGGTGCGCCCGGCACCGGTCAGCAAAGCGCCCAGCAAAATGGGCCGCAGACCGGCACGCAAACGGGTAACGGGACACCGACGGCAGCCGCTGCTGCCCCGGTATCACGTGCGCCTGCCAGCTGGCCGCTGCCTGATCCGATTCATCTGTTCGCTGAATTGATACGCGATCCGTTCGGCGGCCGTGGACCGCTCGGAAGCTGGTTCGGCGACTTCAGCGCCAGCGAGTTTCAACCGCGGATCGATGTCACCGACGAAGGCGACGCACTTCGTGTTGTCGCCGAATTGCCAGGCATGACCCGCGACGACGTCGAACTCGAAGTGGTTGAAGACATGCTGATCATCAGCGGCGACAAGCGCGTCGAATCGACGAGCGAAGAACAGGGTTGCTATCGGGTCGAGCGGTCGTTTGGACACTTCCAGCGCGCGGTCCCGCTGCCCGCGGGCGTCGATCTCGATCGGGCGGAAGCCAGATTTGAAAACGGCGTGCTGACGCTGCGCGTCCCCAAAGCGGCCGGAGAACCGGCAGCGAAGCGGCGCATCGAGATCAAATAACACAATCCGCACTCCGCGCTCAGGCCTATCGTGAGACAACCCGTCATGTTCCGCGGTCGCGATGATTTGGCCCATGTCAGCATCGAGCAGCAGATTGGTGTACTGGCCGCGCACCATCTAAAGCGGCATCTGCACCCGTTTTCGACGGAACTGATCAGTTCGCGGGCGCGTGTCGAAAGGGACACGCTGCGCGCCGGCGACACTTATCGCGTGAAGCTGCGGCTGATACTACCACTACCTTGCGGGCGGCCGGAGAAGAAGCCGAATGCGTTGCCGATTTCAGCGCGTTCGCGGGCATCCAGGCATATCCATTGAAGAGGCACGCTGCACCGCCTCGTGCTGTCGGTACCGCACGACGAAGCAGTGCGCGGCCGACGCGACGTAGGAAGACGGATTTCGCCTGAATCTCGCGGCGCCGCTACGCTCGTTCCGACCCCAGACCAAATCGACGAGGCGATCAGCAGACTTTTGGATTCTGGCAACCGGATGACGCGCTCAAGCTCGAAGATGTGCTGCCCAGCAGCGACGAACAGCCCGAAGAGGCAGCGAGCGAGCATGAAGTGCGCTCGCTCACGGGCATGCTGCTGGGCCAGTTGCCCAACGCGTGGCGGCTCACGGTGCTGCCAGTACAAGTGGACGATGTGCCGCTGGCGGAAGTGGCGATAGGCCTCGGCACGGACGAAGCCACCGTGCGGCACGGCCTTGAGCATGCCGATGCGTTCCTGCGCGCACGGCTAGAGGAACGGGGTGCCGCGAACAACAGATCAATCGACGCCGCCCACCCGATTGCGTCGTTTCGAGTGCAGTGCAAGTCCAGCGCGCAAACAAGGCGGCATCGGAATAAGCAGCGCAACAGGTATTTTCCACCCACCCCTTACCCGCCCGGGAAGCGATGCGCTCACGGACGAACAGGAGATCATCATGGCCAAGTGCAGTGTTTGCGGAAAGCCCGCGACCTCGCAGATCACGATCACCGAAAACGGTCAACGCCGTCAGCTGATGCTGTGCGATGAGCACTACATGGAGTTTATGGCGCGCAATCAGCGCCGCCTGTCGCCGCTCGAGTCCCTCTTTCACGGCGGACTTTTCGACAGTCTGTTCGACGACATGTGGCCACAGATGGAAGACGGCCGCGGTAGCCGGTCACGCGTCAGACGCGCGCCGGGACAATCCGGCGGCGCGGATCAGGACACAGGCACCGGCAGCGGGCAAGCCGGCGATTCAGCGGGCGCACAGCTTGGCGGCCGCACGCGCCGGCATCGCCGGGCGCGCGAAGCGGTCGACCTGCAGACGTACCTGAGCGAGGGCGGTCTGGACCGCCTGCAAGCCGCGGCGCAAGCAGCCGCCGAATACGGCAAGAACGAGGTCGATACGGAACATCTGTTGCTGGCGCTCGCCGATAACAATGTCGTGCAGGAAATCCTGCGCGAATTCAAGCTCGATCCAGAAGAGATCAAGAAGACCATCGACCAGACCGCGCCTCGCGGCACCCGCAAGGAACCGAGCGACAACGAGCAGTTCGGTGTGTCGCCACGCGCCAAAAGTGCGCTGGAAAATGCGTTGAAGGCGTCGCTGGAACTGGGCCACAGCTACGTCGGACCGGAACACATTCTGATTGGGCTCGTCGAGGAAGAAGACGGCTTTGCCGGTGAATTGCTGCGCAAGCTCGGGCTGTCGTCGCAATCGCTGCGTCAAAAAGCAGTCAAGGTGGTCGGCAAGGGTGCCGAAGACGGCAAGATGGAAGGCCGCTCCACCACGCCCACGCTCGACAAGTACGCGCGCGATCTCAGCGCGCTTGCGCGTCAAGGCAAGCTGGATCCGGTGATCGGCCGTGACAAGGAAATCGAAACCACCATTGAAGTGCTGGCGCGGCGGCGCAAGAACAATCCTGTGCTGATCGGCGAACCGGGTGTGGGCAAGACCGCTATCGTCGAAGGCCTCGCGCAACGCATTGCTCAGGACCAGGTACCGGAAGTGCTGCGCGGCAAGCGCGTGGTGGAACTGAATATCAACAGCGTCGTGGCAGGCGCGAAGTATCGAGGCGAGTTCGAGGAACGCGTGAAGCAGGTGCTGGACGAGATCATCGAGAACCAGGACCGTCTGGTTGTGTTTATCGACGAACTGCATACCATTGTCGGCGCCGGCCAGGGCGGCGGGGAAGGCGGTCTGGATATCGGCAATGTCTTCAAGCCCGCGCTCGCTCGTGGTGAGCTGCACCTCGTGGGTGCGACCACATTGAACGAATACCAGAAGTACATCGAGAAAGACTCTGCATTGGAGCGGCGCTTTCAGCCAATCATGGTGCCTGAGCCGAGCGTCGAGGAAACGATCGAGATTCTGCGTGGCCTGCGCGACCGGCTCGAAGCGCATCACAAGGTGAAAATCACCGAAGAGGCGGTCGTTGCTGCGGCAAAGCTCTCGGACCGCTATATCGCCGCGCGCTTTTTGCCGGACAAGGCGATCGATTTGCTGGATCAGGCCGCAGCACGCGTGCGCATTTCGTCGAATTCGCGTCCGCAGCCATTGCACGATGTCGAGGCGAGCATCCGCCGCATCAAACAGGAACAGGACGCGGCCAGCGCTGCAAAGAAATTCGATAAGGCCAAGGAACTGGAAGAACAGCTCGTCGCCGAACAGAAGCGCCTGCATGAAGCCGTTGAAACGTGGAAGAAGGAGCGCGGCACCAGTTCGCAGGAAGTGACGGCGGAGGACATTGCGCAGATCGTTTCGTCGCTCACGGGCGTACCGGTATCTGAACTCACGGCTGAGGACCGTCAAAAGTTGTTGCGACTGGAAGACCGCCTGAAGGAGCGCGTGGTCGGCCAGGATGAAGCCGTCTCCGCGGTCGCCAAAGCCGTGCGGCTTTCGCGCGCCGGTTTGACGGAAGCCGGCAAGCCGACTGTGAGCTTCCTCTTTCTTGGGCCTACAGGTGTGGGCAAAACCGAACTCGCAAAGGCGCTTGCCGCTTCGGTGTTCGGCGACGAGAACGCGCTGGTGCGCATCGACATGAGCGAGTATTCCGAGCGTCACACGGTGGCACGGCTGGTTGGCGCGCCGCCCGGATATGTCGGCTACGAGGAAGGCGGGCAACTCACCGAGCGCGTGCGGCGCAGGCCATATTGCGTGGTGCTGCTCGACGAAATCGAAAAGGCGAACTCGGAGGTGCACAACCTTCTGCTGCAACTGTTCGACGAAGGGCGGCTCACCGACGGCAAGGGACGTCTGGTCGATTTCACCAACACGATCATCATCGCGACGAGCAATGTCGGCTCACAGCTGATCCAGGACAACATGAAGGCCGACTCGAAGCAGCTCGACTATCCTGAACTGCGCGACCGGTTGATGGAGATCCTGCGGCATCATTTCAGGCCGGAGTTTCTCAATCGCGTCGATGAGGTGGTTGTGTTTCATGCGCTCGGCAAGGAGCAGATTCGCAGCATCGTCGATCTCCAACTCGCGCGTGTACGGCGTACGGCGCTGGCCCAGGGCATCGATCTGTCGTTCGACGATGCGTTGCGCGATTACCTCGCGAAGATCGGCTATGACCCCGAGTTCGGCGCCCGGATGCTCAAACGCAAGATTCGGCTTGAAGTGGAATCGCAACTCGCCGATGCGATGCTGCGAGGCGACGTGCGCGACGGCGACAAGGTCACAATGACCTACGACTCGGGTACGCGTTCGGTGCGTGTGCAGAAAGGAGCAGCGCCTACGGAAGCGCCAAGCGAGGCGCCGAAGCAAGCACCGGCGCATGCGTGACACCGGCATGCTGAAGAACGCAACGCCGGCCGCACATGCGGCCGGTGTTGCCGTCACGATTCAAGTTCACCTACGACGATCTCGTCGCGATAACACCAGATCCACGTTTCGCCGGGTTCGATTGAACGTACCAGCGGATGGCCGGTCGCGTGAAAATGTTTGCTTGCATGCCGGTTCGGCGACGAATCGCAACAGCCGACGTGTCCGCATGAAAGACAAAGCCTCAAATGTACCCACGGCTGGCCGAGCTCCACGCAGTCCTCGCAATAGTCGATGGACGTGTGGAAAATGCGGGCCGCGCCTTGGTGCGTGCAACCAGGGGTCATGATCGTCCTCCTCGGACAAGGTACGCGAGACGCGCGCGGATCAGGGCCGCGCGTTCGCTCAGGCGCTATTGAGATAGCGATTCACCAGCGCGACAGCCATTGCTCCCTCGCCGACTGCCGACGCCACGCGCTTGATCGACGCGTGACGCACGTCGCCTGCTGCGAATACGCCGGGCACACATGTTTCCAGATGCAGCGGCGCGCGTTCCAGCGGCCAGTTCAAATTCGCCCGATATTCCTGCAGGTCGGGACCGGTCACAAGATAGCCGCCTTCATCGCGGACAATGCCGACCTCCTGCGCCCATTCGGTCTGCGGCACCCCGCCAATGCAGACGAATAGCCAATTCGTCCTTACCGTGCTTTGCCGGCCGGTGCGGACATCGGTCAGCGTGATCTCCTCCAGCACGTCATTGCCTGCGAGCGCGGTGACTTCGGTGCACGTACGCACTTCGATATTCGGCGCCGACGTGATGCGATCCACCAGGTACTGGGACAACGTGTTCTTAAGCGATGTGGCACGCACGAGCATACAGACGTGCCGAGAAAGCGCTCTTCACCCGCCAGAGCCAGTGTGCGATATGCCACGCCGGTCGCGCAGATAGACGTGCGCGCCGTGATACGTGTGCCGTCTTCCAGGTACACGATGCCAAGGCCTGGTGGAAACTCCGCGTGCACGCCGGCGCGCGCCAGCAGGATTTCGGCGCCGAACTTAATGGCCTGAACGCGCGCCCGTTCAGCGAGCTCTGCGCCGCTGACGCCCTGTCGAAAGCCCAGATAGCTCCCGATCTTCTAACTGCTGCCTGCCTGTCCGCCCAGTGCCCAGCGCTCCACCGGTATGGTATGCAGGCCCTCCGATGCACCGTACACCGCCGCGCGCAATTCCCGCCGGTCCTGCGCCGTAAATCGCAAGATCGTAGGCCTCACGGGATGGACTTGCAAACCAGGCGAGCCTCTCGGTGATTTGCCGGATGGTGGGACATTCGAGCCGCGTGCCGTCGTGGAAAATGCAGACCGGCAAGCGCGAATCGCGAAGATGCTGCACGTGCGCCAGTTCCTCCGCTTCCTTATCGCTGCCCAATTCTACCCATTCGAACGGTATGTCGCAGCGATGCAGGAAGTCGCGTATCGCGTATCCATTTGCGCTGCGCATGCGTCCATAATGGTGACCATGAAAATGCTATCCACCTTTGAGGAGGTTAGCGACTTTTCTTTCGTTTCACGCGCTTCACAAGTAGGCGCCCCCCGCCAGAATAACGGCGGTTGCCCATATCCGTGCACCGTAAGCGCATCGGAGAGTAGCGTCTTTCGCGACCCTGCCGGGTTTGTTTCCTTTGCGCTGATTTTCCATCACGTCTGATCGTGCGATTCTTGGAGCTTGCGATCGACAAAACGCATGCCCCATTCGATGCCGTCCCGCACCGCCTCCTCCTGCGCAAGCCATTCCGGCTGAACCGTATCCGGACGGAATTCGGCCACGGCGCTATCGGCATGGCGCACTCTCACTTTCGCCTGCCACGCCCCATACGCGTTCTGCTCCGGCTCTACCACGATCTCGTAGCCTCGATGCTCAAATACGTGCGTTTGCATGAGCCGCTCCGGTTCCGTATCAAGGCGTCAATCCGGAAGCACGAACTCGGTACGCATGTCTTCGATCACCTTCCGGACATGATGTGCGCAATCTGCGCCGAGGTCATTGAGCGGCACCAGGTTCCAGTTGGGGCCGGATGCATCGGGCGGATGCCGCTCTGGTAGCGGTATGCGCACGCGCAAAGCTCCCGGCACGCCAGCGGCGATTTTCGTCATGCGGTTCTGCAGTTCGTCGCGAATTCGCTCAGCGGTTCGAACGGTCTTCGGCATCGGTCTGCCTCCCTTCGGTCGCACGTCCGGATCGTGACTGAATCGCGCATACGTTCCTCCTGCCTGAGCATGCGCCGACGATGCTTTAAGTCTAGTCGCTAATCCCGAGATGTTCGGATAATCGCTCGCTTCTGCGGACTGCATCAAGGGAGGGCGGGCCGCAAAGCTGCTCTTTGGAAGAATGCGCAAAGCCGAAAGAAGCAAAGGCCCGATCCTCTCCAGGTCAGCCCGCATCGTAGCTGAAGCGGGTGTCCGCAACTGATGAGCTGCTGGTGAGCTGGCCAAAAAGAAGATACTCGACGTGCTAGGCCCAAGTTGTGGTCTTGAAGCAGGCGACACCCGCCCGCGATGGAGACTGGTTGTTTGTTATCCAACATACGCAAGCGGACCAAGGGGAAAAGGCCGCGCGTGACGCGTGCGAGGCTGCATCGTGCGTCACGCGATGCCTCCTAAGACCTGCACAGATCGTATGAGCGGTTGACAACCGCTCGGCGCATCGTGGGTGGGGCGGTTGGTGACGTAATCCCTGATGCGCGCTACCCAAATGGCGTATTCCATATTTCGTTCGTCGGGGTACAGTGCGGGAACCTGCTACTTCAAGCTTGGTACCTCTTCCAACATATGACAGGTACCCTGTATCCGAAGCGCGAAATAGTTCGACCTTTGTTATCAATAACTGAATACGTCAGTTCTGCTTTGGGCAGCTATCCGCAAAGAACCCGCGCAAACGCGAAGGACCGAAGCGTGTGCGTTACGCGACCGTCGAATGAACTGTGCACGGCGCATATGCAATCCCTGCACGCGCGTCGTGCGTTCGCGGCGCAGCGATGGCCGCCCGGGAGCCGAATCATGAAAAAAAAGAAAAGCTGCTGCGCAAGGATCTCGATGCGTTGCGTCTGCAGTGGGACATGCTCACCCTTTATCAACGAGTCGAGCAGCTTGTCGCGCATGTGCTGAGCGTCGTGATTTCTATCATCGTTCTCGTGTCGCTGTGGCAGTTGATTGGCGCCGTGATTTCATTGCTGGTTTCGGACGCGCTGAACCCGCTGGATCACGCGGTATGTCAGACCATCTTCGGCATGGTCATGACGCTGCTGATCGCTATGGAATTCAAACATTCAATTACGCGCGTGATGGCGCGGCGCGATCACATCGTGCAGGTCAAAACGGTGCTTCTGGTTGCGCTGCTGGCTATCGCCCGCAGAGTCATCATTCTCGATCCGGCCAGTGCGCCCGCCCAGATCGCGGCGCTTGCTTTTTGCGCTCGTAGCGCTGGGGAACGTGTACTGGTGATGCGGCAGCGCGACGACCCGGTCGACGCCACGGCCGCCGTGCAAGCGGAGCGCGATCGCGTGGCGCACGCGCAGCGACAGCAAGGGTACGGCCTGGCGAAGGCGGCCAGCGCGACAATTGACCCGACTCCCCACGCTCGTCACGTGATGGCAGCGTAAGCGTGAATGGAGCGGACGGCGTCGATGGTCACGCGAAGTCACGCCGTCTCCGGTTGCACCCCAGCGCCTACGTTAGCGTGTGCCCGGACTGGCGACCACGATTGATCGGGCTGGCGAGTTCGTTTCCAGCCATACGAAAACCGTTTCCACAGTCCCTCGGCCGACTGCCGCGAGACGCAGGCCACAGACCGCTTCGGATCCTCTCTGTTCCAGCTGGCATCGCCTTCAATCATGGCTCCTCGTCTGCTATTTATTCCGCTCCTTCGCGCCTGGTTGCCGGGCTGTCCGTTGCTCAGCCATTGCTCGCCTCGCCAGCATGCCCAAAGTATGGATGGTTCTGGTGCAAATAGGTAACCCGATTGAGAAGTTTCCTATAGGCAGGATACCTTATCGAGTGGACAGGACAGCATTCCATACGGCGGGCGCAGCGGCATCCTTGAGGCCGAGCTTCGCGAGATCGAACTGGCCCTTGCGAATTCGATGCGTCAGCTCGATGCCTGAAATCGTGATCGCGGCGCTCCTGAACCGTTTGAAACCGAGCATCACATTCGTTCTGGATTTTATGTGGCGATGGTCCTGCTCGATCACGTTGTTCAGATATTTCGACGACCGGGCAGCACCTGTTTCATTTCACAGCGTTTCGGCTTAACGGCGAGCAATGATGTCTTGCTCTGCATCGACCTTCACGGCCAGGCTCACACCGTGTGTGGTACGCCCGTGTCCAACCGCGATCGCGCACACTTTTTGCTGCGAGAGATTCTTATCAGGAGAGCGACACGCGACAGGGCGCCATGTTGCTCAGCTGCCGAGCCGTTAAGGAGGCGTAGCGATGCGAGGAATAAATAACAAGGTACGTGCTGCAATTTTTGCCGTGGCGATCTCACTGCTTTCGGCATGCGGCGGGAACGGAGGCAGTTCGAGTAATGGCAGCGCGGCCACACCTGCAGGCGGCATCAATCTGCAGATCGTCTCGTTCGGCGACAGTCTTTCGGACGTCGGCACCTATGCACCGATCGCAAGCGCGGTTGGCGGGGGGCGTTTCACGACCAATCCTGGACAAGTGTGGACTCAGGATGTTGCGCAATACTACGGAGATACGCTAAGCGCTGCGTACACGATCGACCTCACGCATAAGCTCAGTGCGCAGAGCGGCCTCAGCTATGCGGAAGGTGGTGCCACGGTGGCAACGCCGGCAAACCAGTCCGACTTTCTAACCGACGTGATCGGCGACGTCGAAATGCCCGTCAATCAGCAGGTGTCGCGCTATCTGGCCGCTCACGGGAGCTTTAACACGAATCAACTGGTGCTCGTCTGGGCCGGCGCGAACGATGTGCTTCGCGCCGGGGCGCTGCCGGCCGCTGCGCAGACCGTGGAGACGGCGGCTACCACTTTGGCCGAGGTGGTCAGGCAGATTGCACAGAACGGCGCCACGCATATCGTGGTGGTCAATGTTCCAAACATCGGTCTGGCGCCCAAGGGGCTTGCGTCGGCCGACGGTGGGGCCAACCTTGCCCAGTTGTCGCAACTCTTCAACGGTAGCCTGAACGCGGCCTTGCAAAGCAATGGCCTGCAAGGCAAGGTCATCCAGATCGATTCTTATAGCTGGGTGAACCAGATCGTCGCGAACTTTCAGGCCAATGGCTTCGCCGTGTCGAACACCAGCGTCGCCTGCGACCCTACGAAAACGCCCCATGCCACGGCATTGCTGTGCTCGCCGCGAACCTACGTGACCGCCAACGCGGACCAGACGTACATGTTCGCCGACGACCTTCATCCGACGACGCATCTGCACGCGTTGTTCGCCCAGTACGTGGAGCAGCAGATCGCCAGCCGCGGTCTGGGTCACTGAGCCGGGAGGATGATGATTCACCGACGGCATCGTCGGGTTGTCCGCCATTCTGTCCGTTCGCGTCTGTGCTACGGTGTCTGGCGAGGCAAAAAGGCCAAGCGCCGTTTCACCTGAAGCGGCCGCCAGAGCCGCGCTCGGTTGAACGACGGCAACGGGTCGGGCTGCGTCAGTCCGCTCGTCACATGCATCGCCCGAAAGCGGTCAGTGATTTCGCTGCCTGGAAACGGCCAGTCGCCAGTGCGTACTCCCGACCTCATGTGTTAAGCGTTGTTCGACGCCTGCCCATGTCTGCCACCGCGTGAGTACACGACGAGGCATGCGGGCAGGCGTTGGACAACGCTCGAGGGAGGAAACCGCGGAGTGGTCCAGGACGGCAGGAATATTGCGCAGCTATGGGGATTTAAGTGCTCTCATGAACTGCGGAGACTCACAATCTTCAGTCGAAGCGAGGGTTTGGTGGTCACGTAAATATTCTGCTGCATCCATGCTGCACGTCTGTAGAGGTGTCGCGAGCGCGGCAAGGTCTGCTGGTAACGACAGGCACAAGCGTCTTCTCCTGGCGCTCGTTGCCGAAGAGCCGACAGTCGGTCTGGACAGCCAGGGTGATTCGTCTTCATACGTTGCTTCGGCAAGTGGGCGGAGCGCGAATTGGGTGGCTGCGCAGGAGGATGTCGATGATGATCATCGGCGCGCCGCAATGCCGGCAGACGAACTTCGGGGCGGGAGTGCCCGGTGACGGACCTTCGCTCACAATAATGGAAGCTGGCACGTCTGGCAGCGCCCGTATCGCAGCCAGATTCTGCCGACGCACGGGATTGGCCAGCAGACCATAGTGGCGAATCCGATGGAAGCCGACAGGCAGTACATGCAGCAGGAAACGCCGCATGAATTCCCGTGGCTCAAGCGTCATCGTCTTCTGGCGTGTGCGGCCGCTGGCCCGATAGTCCTTCCATCGGAAGGTCACGCCGCGTTCGTCGAGTGCTATGAGCCGCTGATTGGAGATGGCCACGCGATGCGCGTAGCGCGACAGATACGCAAGCACCGCTTTCGGTCCCGCGAACGGGCGCTTCGCATATACGACCCATTCGCACGTACGCAGCGGCGCGAGCCACTGTGCGAAGGCAGTGGGATCGGCAAGCCCGGCGTACTCACCAAAGAAACGCAACTGGCCCCGGCGATGTGCATGGGTGAGCTCTTCCAGGAAGCGCCGCCGGAACAGCCGCGACAGCACACGTACCGGCAGGAAGAAGCCGGGCCGGCAGGCGACCCACCGCTCACCGTCTGGCGAGAGGCCTCCGCCGGCAACGATGCCGTGTACGTGAGGATGGTGCGTGAGCGCCGAGCCCCACGTGTGCAGCACGAGTGTCGCGCCGACCTGCGCGCCCAGATGCTTTGTGTCGGCGGCGATAGTGCGCAGGGTTTCGGCGGCAACGTCGAACAGCAGGCCGTAGAGCACCGCTTTGTTGTACCAGGCGATCGCGCTGATCGTGGCGGGCAATGTAAAGACGACATGGTAGTACTCGACCGGTAGCAGATCGGCCTGACGTGCTTCGAGCCAACGGTGCGCGGCGCTCGCCTGGCACTTCGGGCAATGGCGGTTACGGCAGGAGTTGTAGGCAACCTCGATCTGCTCGCAGCCGGAACAGCGCAACACGTGACCACCCAGCGCCGCGCTGCGGCACTGTTCGATCGCCGACATGACCTTCAGCTGTCCCAGACTCAGCTGTGCGGTCTGTCGCCACACGGGCCCATGCGCGCGGAACACGTCCGCGACTTCGGGCACGGCCGTGCGCCGCGTTCAGCCGTTGTTCTGCAGTTTCTCCAGCGGACTGATCACCTCGCGCAGCAGGTCGGTGGCGACCGGCGCATAGAGTGCTGTCGTCTCCAGCTTCTTGTGCCCCAGCAGAACCTGGATCACGCGGATGTCGACCTTCTGCTCCAGCAGGTGGGTCGCAAAGCTGTGGCGTAGCGTGTGCATCGAGACACGCTTGTTGATGTTCGCGGCTTCGGCGGCGGCATGGATGGCGCGGTTGAGCTGCCGCGTGCTGGGCGCATCGACCGGATCGAGGCCCGGAAACAGCCAGCCGCGCTCCAGCATCCGGCCCTGCGCGTGCGCCACTCGCCACCAGACACGCAGGCGTTCGAGCAGCACCGGCGAGAGCATGGCGTAACGATCCTTGCGGCCCTTGCCCTGTTCAATGCGCAGGGTCATGCGCTGGCCGTCGACGTCGCCGACCTTCAACGCCACCACTTCACTGGCGCGCAGGCCGGCACCGTAGGCGACCGATAGTGCGGTCTGGTGCTTCAGATTGCCGGTGGCGGCAATCAGGCGGCCCACTTCGTCCGGGCTGAGCACGACCGGCAGGACGCGAGGCACGCGCACGGGTTGCATGCGTGCCATCAGGTCGGGCTCGTGGAGCGTGATCCCGAAGAAGAACTTCAGTCCGGTGATCGCCGCATTGAGCGACACGGGTGACACGCCGTGGTCGACCAGATGCAACTGGTAGCGCCGCAGGTCCCCGACGGTGGCGGTGTCAGGAGAGCGTCCGGGAAAGCGCGTGAACTCGCGTACGACACGCAGATAACCGGCCTGCGTCTTCGGTGCGAGCTGACGCGTGCGCATGTCGTCGGTCATGCGCTGGCGCAGCGGACTGATGGGCTGAGGTGTGTGGGTCATGACTCTGCTCCCGTTGAACGACGAGGCGGATTGCCTCGCCCTTCAACATGAAAACAGAGTCGGCTTCCTCTCCAGAACTACTAGCATTGGACCGGAGCCCCATACCGCGCGAGCGGTTTAGTCCGTCGGCCGTTTGCGGCCGTTCAAGCCGCTGGCTCCGGGCGTCCGTTACAGTACGCTATGCGGTCATTTCATGTTCTACCCGCTCGCGTTCGCTCTAACCCGATCGTCGCGCGATCTGCCAAAATTCGGTGGTTGGTTCGACCGAGTGGCTACCGAACATACGGCCGGCATCGGCGCGCACTCGTAGGGTATGCAACGTTCGTCACTCTAGGAAAGTTGGATGACTGCACGCGCCAGGCTTCGTGCTGCGGCGGCGAGGTCGTAGGCGAGTACGTTCAGACTCATCTCGGTACCTACGTTAGGCAACCTGCGCATCAGGAAGTGCGTGTAGCCCATCCAGTGCTTGAACGTTCCGAAGACATGTTCGACGGTTCGCCTGCGCACTGTCATTGCGTCCGGCGTCTTGTCGAGCCGACGTTGAACTGCCTCCAGCACCGACTCATGCTCCCATCGACTTATCCGTCGTTGGCCGCTGGGAGTGCACTGTGACTTCATTTGGCATTGCGAACAGGCGCTGCTCCAGTATCGATGTAGCTGCATCCCGTGTTCCTCGCTGGTGTATCGGTAAATTGCCCGCTCTCCAGCTGGACATTGGTATTCGTCGTCCCGCGCAATGTAGATGAAGTCTGCCTTGTCGATCCGGCCATGGTATTTCGCACCTGACGTTGTCGGCTTCGGCAGCATGACCGCAATCCCCGCATCCGCGCACTCCTTGATCTGAGGCCCACTGTAGTAGCCACGATCGGCGACTGCCCGCAGTCTCGTCTTACCCATCGCGTCGCGCGCAGCTTTTGCCTGGGGCTCAGCTGCGCCCGGTCACTGCCGGAGTTTGTGACTTCGTGAGCCACGATGAGGTGGTGTTTGGCGTCTACTGCCACCTGTACGTTGTACCCCACCATTCCCGAGCCTTTGCCGCTCGTTGCCATGGAGCGCGCGTCTGGATCGGTCATCGAGAGTTGACCGTCAGGCTCCGTCTTGAGCTGCTCCTTGATCTGGTCGAGGTTTCGCATCTGCTCGCGCAAGCGTGCAATCTTGTCCTGCAATCGGGTTGTCTTCGCTTCCAGCTCAACGGGTTGCGTACGATCGGCCGTCTCCAGCGCGTTGAGATACCGCTGGATGCTCTCCTCGATCTGCTTCTGGCGCTTATCGACCTTCCCCTCGGTGAAGTTGCGATCGCGTGTATTGACTGCCTTGAACTTGCTGCCGTCAATGGCGACCAGCGCTTGCGAGAACAGCTTCAGCTCACGGCACAGCATCACGAAGCGGCGACACACGTTGCGAATGCCGGTACCGTTGTCACGACGAAAGTCGGCTATGGTCTTGAAGTCCGGCGCCAGTCGGCCCGTGAGCCACATCAACTCAACATTGCGCTGGCATTCGCGCTCAAGACGCCGGCTTGATTGAACCCGGTTCAGGTACCCGTAGATATAGATCTTCAGGAGCACTGCTGGATGATAGGACGGGCGACCTGTAACCGACGGCATTGCGCCATCGAAGCGCAATGATGCAAGGTCAAGCTCTTCAACAAATGCCTCGATAATCCTGACCGGATTGTCCTCAGCAACAAAGTCATCGAGGCATTCTGGAAGCAGCGTCACCTGCTTGCGATCTTCACCTTCTATGAATCGCTTCATCCGGTCACCCATCTGAATGAGTTACTTCAGTTTAGGCGATCGACGTGTTTTCACACAAGCTCGACTCTTTGCTGCCGGTCGAGCCATCGCTGCTCTAAAGGCAGGTATCGGGGGATGCTGTTGAAAAAGTCGCGCCATACGGTTTGTCGTGCAACAGCAAAGAAATCGACCTCTCAGATCGGCCTACAAGCCGCTCGCAGCCCTTGGGTAAGGGTAAAGCGACCCATGAAACCCTCGCGATTCGACGGTCGCCGACTTTTTCAACAGCATCGGGGTGGAACGGTCATTCCGCACCGTCGCTCGACGACAAGTCATCGGCCGAAGCCTCCATTGAGGAGGGCTGAGTTAAACGTCAGCAATTAATTTGTTCGATTGCTGACGGCGGGATTCTCATTTCAGCGCGAACGCCTGAAGTGCCGCAACGACTTCGTCAGGTTCCGCGCGGCCCACCATGAAGTCCACCTCAACGCGGGCGAAACGGATGACACCAGCCGAGTCAACGACGTACGTCGCCGGAACCGGAAGCTCCCGTGAATCCAGGCCGTTGCGAAGGCCGATGTCGTTCTTGAAAGTATCCCTCACAAAATCGGTCAACTCCCTGCTCATCTGGAACACGATCCCAAACTGCCTCGCCACCTTGTTGTCGTAGTCGCTCAACACCGGGAAAGTCAGTTTGTTCTTCTCGGCCATGACAATTCCATGATCCGGCTTCTCCGGGGATATCGCGACCAGGGTTGCACCAAACTCTTGCATTTGAGGCAGTGCCTTCTGCATGGCGTGCATCTCGATATTGCAGAACGGGCACCATTCACCACGATAGAACATGATCACCACGGGGCCCTTGGCCAGCAGAGTCTTGATGGAGGTCTGAGCGCCGAAGGCGTCCGGCAAAGTGAAATCCGGCACGGACTGCCCGACTTTCAGTGCGTCCTCGATCGTCCCTTCGTTGCGGACGCGCTCGATATCGCCGGTAATAAGGCCGAATTTGTCTCCCACGATCGATTGGACTTTTGCCTTTTCCTCGGCCGCTGCCTGGCGCATTGTCATTGGAACACTCCTGATTTGCTGCGGGTTAGTAGTGAATTGACATGTTAAAGAGTGCTACCGAATAAACACGGCCGTGCTGGTCCACCACGTGCCGAAGCCAGTGCCTATTGCCGTTGATCGTGACCGCCACTTCATCGAGGTACCACTTGTCGCCCCGGCCCAGCGCTATGACTAGATGCGCTGGGGAATGGGACAGCCCCCCACAAACTTCCACCCGTCCGGCATCTTTACAAACGTGAAACCCGTGGGCTGGTCGACGAAGATGTCGAAGATTTTCGCCTGCCCGTGAGCGGCTACTGACGCGCTCGATTGCGCGAACAATGCAACCGGCGCGGCCACAACCGGAGCGACGAGTATTGCGCGGATCAATGAGGCCATGACTGTTCCTTCAGATTTGCGTTGGCCGGATCAACGGCAGTAGTTGTCCGGACCTGGTCCTACGTTGTACTTTCATACCCGCCCCAAGCCGGGCACGTAACCGCCGAAGCTGACCGGCTGAGAGCTATCATTCAAGGACGACAGCGAGCGCACCAACCTGAGCACACGGACAGTTGGTCCCGATCACACCGCTCGCGCTCTGGCGTCATGCGGCGGGTACGGCCTCTTCCATCTGCTGGTACACCGCCATCTCGAACCCGACGAGTGTCTCGATGACAGGCATGTCGAAGAAGGGCAGCAGCTGCGTCATCAGCACCGCGGCGATGCCCTTCGAGCGGTCGATCCAGTAGTAGGAGTTGAAGACGCCGGCCCAGTCACCCGTGCCCCTGCTGCGCATGTCCGGCACGTCGGCGAGCGTGAGGTGGAAGCCCAGCCCCCAGCCCTGCGGCACCGGCGATGCCGGCACGTCGTTCGACAGTCCGGGCAGGGTGGACTTCAACAGTTCAGGGAGCCTGATCTGTCCGAGATGGTTCCGCAGTGCCATCTGCACGGTCGCCGGTTCAAGGATGCCGGCACCATCGCTGAGCCATGCCTGCAGGAAGCGGCCGTAGTCCTGCACCGTGCCGTAAGAGCCGTGGCCGGCAGCGTCCCATTCGGAGGTCGGCGGCAGATCGACGTTGGAAGGCGTGAGGATGCCGTCGGCCTCACGTTGCATCACGCGCAGCAGCCGCTCGCGCTGCTCGTCGCTGGGCGCGAATGTTGAGTCGTGCATTCCCAGCGGCGCGTACACATGCTGCTTGAGGTAGCTGCCCAGACTCTGTGCCGATAGCTTCTCGACAATGAGCCCTAGCCAGTCGGTGCTGCTGCCGTACTCCCAGGCCGTGCCGGGATCGTTGACGAGTGGCACAGAGAGACTCCGTTTCAGTCCGGTGAGCGGGTGGGGCTCACCCGTCAGCTTGTGGTAGCGCATCAGCTTCTCGTTGAAGAAGAAGTAGCCGAGGCCCGCCGAGTGGCTCATCAGTTGGCGCACCGTGGCCTTGCTGGCAGGACGACGCAAGCGTGGCTTGTCGCCGTCGAAACCGTCCAGCACCTGCAACTGACCGAACTCGGGCAGAATCGATTCGACGGCGGCATCAAGGCTCAGCCGCCCGTTCTCCACGAACTGGAGCGCTGCCGTAGTGGCCACTGCCTTCGTCATCGAGGCATTGCGGAACATCGCGTGTTGGCCTGCCTCCCCGGCGGCGTGATGGAACAGCGGACCGCTGCGGTCAACCACCAGTGCCGCAATGCCGTGAACAGCACCG
This sequence comes from Paraburkholderia kirstenboschensis, assembly GCF_032806925.1. Lineage (NCBI taxonomy): Bacteria > Pseudomonadati > Pseudomonadota > Betaproteobacteria > Burkholderiales > Burkholderiaceae > Paraburkholderia > Paraburkholderia kirstenboschensis. The sequence goes on from NZ_CP136511.1 coordinate 1,685,846, forward strand.
TTCGAAACCGCGTCGGCCAGTAGCGCCTTGATAGCCGAGCCGTCAAAGGTCATGGTCTCTTCCTGTGTTCATGATGGGGAACCCGTTCGCGGAACCGCGTCTCTGCTACGGGCGGTGCCATTTCCCAGTGAGCGGCACGCAGTTGTCTCGTCGACCAAAAAGAACCCTGGCTTGCGCACTTGCTGAGCGATGTGAGACGTCGTAAGCTATCGCACTAAGCGCCACAGACTGCGCCGAACAGAGGTTCGCGGTAGTGAAACACGCCTGCCGTCACAAGGATCAGAGCGAGCGCGGGATGATTGCATCGGATCCGCTGCCGTTCCAAGTTGATTTGTTGTCATGTTTCGCATTTCGATAATAGGAAGCGGATACTTCCAAATTGAACAAAAAAATCAGTCGAGCAACGTGAGCGCGCTTTCCACAACGTCCATCATTTCGCCATTTGACCGCCCCGTCTTGCCCAGCACTCGCATGCCCTGAACGACGCACAGCAGTAACCGTCCGGCAGACTCGGCATCCAGACCGGACATGATCGAGCCGTCTGCCTGGCCTTGCCGGACCGCCTCCACCAGACGCCTCTCGAGCGTCTTTAGCACGCTGGCCACGCGCTTCGCGATCTCCGCGTCCGAGCTCGTCAGATCCACCGCGCTGCCAACCACGAGACAGCCGCGTCGACCCATCACGCCATGGCTGGTTTCCGCGTAAAGGCTCAGGACTGCCTTGACGCTTTGCCTACCCGAGCGTGCGCGCGCCAGTTCCTGCGCCATCCGGTTGTTCCGCTGGTTGACATAGCGGTCAAAAGCCGCCAGAAAAATGGTGCGTTTGTCCTTGAACGCTTTGTAGATGCTGCCTTCCGCGATGCCGAGCGCATTCGTCAGCCTGCCGAGCGACGTGGGATGGAAACCGAATTCGCTGAAGACTACGATCGCCTTGTCCAGCACGTCGTCTAGAGCAAATTCACGCGGACGGCCAGGGCCGCGTGATTCGGCCCCGTGATCGAGGGGATTGTTCATCCGTGGAATATTAGGAAGTAATCGTTTCCAAATCAAGAACTTTTTTCACACTCTCCCTACCCCAAAACCGTAATGCACAGAAGCGGGTATGGGAACAAGGAGCACCGGAATGAGGGTTATTTTCCAACCGAAACTGAATGCCGCGACAGACTGATTACTGCGCAAGGTAATTTACACAACGGATGCCGGTGAAAACATCAACTCGTAACTCGTCGTTCGGGACACGCCGCGGGCTGCATGAAGCCGCCAGCGGCGTTCACGATCTTGTCCCACGTCTTCGACGCCGAGCTGGACCCGCGATAGAGCGCATCCATCCCGAAAGCCTGTGTGAAGTTCTGCTCTTCCGTCGAGTTGACCTTGCCTTTACCCAGATCGCCAACTTCGCCGCCGAGCGTCTGCGCGTCCTGGCCGCTAAACGTATTCGGCACGGGTCCGTTCTGCTCTTCGCGCTTCAACTGGTACATATCTTCGACCATCGCATTGCCGTCACCCTTCGTCGCGTCCTGCTGAAACTTCTGGGCGAGCGTGGGATCTCGGCCTGCATGTCAGCCATCGCCCGCTGTGAGCCTCTGGCAAGCGCGCGCTGCGCGGCGGACAGAATGGGGCAGTTGAGTTGGTTCGCGATGGGAAGCCCCGGATGGGAAAACGAAGCGTCGACCGCGACGAGCGTACCCACGATGCTCGCTCGACTGTCGTGCCCAGCGATGCCAATGCGCCGCTCGCTGCAATCCGACCCGCGACGCGGATTAGCCCCGGCGAGGTCTATCACCTTCGAGCACCCGCGCGAACTCATCCGTCGAACTCCGATGGAATAACAACAACACTCAAGCGTTCTGGAAGTTGTGGGAAGCATGCAGTTCTCTGCAGTCGAGATCGCATCGTTCTCACCCGCTCAAGCGTCATCAGTCCACCAGGAGAAAACGTGGTCACTTCCAATACCGCAATCAAGCCGCTCATCGTCACGCTCGAAGAAGCATTGCCGATCAAACCATTCGGCCTGGAGATGCAAGTATTACTAACTAGCGAGCAAACCCACCGTGCCGTCTCGGTCATCTACTGTAGCCACAAGCCGGGGGAAGGGCCGCCGGACCATCTTCACCACACGCTGGAAGAATGCATTTTCATTGTCGACGGAAGCTATGAAGTGACCATTGCAGGGATCACTCGCACTGTGGGAGCGGGGACCATGCTGTTCGTCCCGCGGGGTGTCACCCATCGCTTCAGGAACATCGGAACGACAGTTGGACACATGCTGGACTGGAGCGTGCCAGGCGGCCAGGACCACTACTTCCGGGCCATCTCCGAGCTGGCCGTCGGTGGGGGCTTTGACAACCAAAAGGCGATGGAAATCAGCGAGAAACATGACACCCATTTCCCGCACGCTTGTGGCCGAACTGCATGCGCCTGAGCTTGTCGATCTGCGCCTTGAGCTGCTCGATAATAGGTCCCGCTCGGCAAGCAACGCTCGGGCCTCGGCCAGCATCGCCTTCAAGGCATCGATGTCGTCAGGAAGCGGCGTCGTATCAGGCATGCGCGGGAGTTTACGCACCTCCCGCGTGGTTTACAACATCGACAGTGCCGTGCGCGTTCGGGAAGGCTGCTTCCAGTTGAGGTTTTGATAATCATATAGCCGACCTCCCTCCGTTCGAATCGAACGGCCGGCGTACAGTCAGGGTGCGAACACCGACGTGACGCACAGGAGGCCGGCATGAATAAGTTTAGTGGAATCGACCTGCACTCGAACAACAGTGTGGTCGTCGTCAGCGATGACGCTGACCGGGTTGTCTACCAGCGACGGTTGCCGAACGATCCGGTGCAGATCCGGGCGGCGCTGGCGCCGCACCGCGAAGATCTGGTGGGCGTGGTCATCGAAGCAACGTATAACTGGTACTGGCTGGTGGATCAGTTGATGAACGATGGCTACCGGGTGCATCTGGCCAACCCCGCGGCAATCAGGCAGTACGAGGGACTGAAATACAGTGGTGACTTCGCCGATGCCGCCCATCTCGCACAACTGCTGCGTCTGGGACTATTGCCTGAAGGCTACATTTATCCAGCAGAAGAACGTCCGGTGCGTGACCTCTCTCGCAAGCGAATCCAACTGGTGCAGTGTCGTACGGCCCAGATCCTCGCGATTGAGAATCTGTTCTCACGCCATACTGGTGGGCAGATGCAAGGTGAGCGGGTTAAGCGCCTGGATGAGATGCAGGTGAATGGATTCGGTTTTGCATCTGACGTGACGCTCGCGATGCAAGCCAATCTCGCGGTCATGCAAACCTTGCAGGAGGAAATCGGGATCATCGAGAAGCGACTCATGGAGCGGGTGAAACTGCGCCCGGATTACGCGTTGCTGAACACGGTGCCGGGCATTGGCCCGGTTCTCGCAACCACGATCATGCTGGAAACCGGGACCATCTCCCGTTTCACCAAGGTTGGCAATTTCAGTTCGTATTGCCGCTGCGTAGACAGCCGGCGTGAAAGCAACAGCAGGAAGAAAGGCGAAGGCAATACGAAGAACGGCAACAAATATCTCGCGTGGGCGTTTGTCGAGGCGGCCAACTTCGCGATCCGCTCGTGCCCGGAAGCCAGGCGCTTTTACGAGCGCAAGAAACGCGCGCGAAACGGAATTGTGGCGATCAAGGCGCTGGCGCACAAACTGGCGCGCGCCTGCTATCACATGCTTCGGGAGCACAAGTCATTTGAGGTAACCCGCTGCTTTGACTAAAAGGTGGTGCAAGGGGAACGAGCCCAGTATTGCGACTGGTGGAAAGCCATGGTTTTGATTGGGCCTTCCCTTTGCCCCACCGACTGTTTGCGGATGACCGGGTCGCCCAGGCGATGAGCCACCATTGACTGGCGTTGCGCAAGCAACAGCCACGGTTCTGCGAAACCCATTGGACCTCGTCTGGCACCAACGTTTCTCTGGGGCGGCAATGGCCGCCAGGGCAGCCGTTAGTTACATCACGGCATGCTTGATCCCGAATTGGTAAAGGACTTGCCCGGCCAGCGGAACACCACACGCAGATGCGATCATGGGGCCGCTGAGCAACCTTCCGCCAAGGAGGAAGTCATGGACACGATCACCCGCGTCGGTGTTGACCTCGCCAAGAATGTCATCCAGATCCACGCGGTCGATGCCGCCGAGCGCGTCGTCGCCCGCAGGGCAATTGCGCGGAACCGGCTCCTGAGCTGGTTTGCCAATCTCAAGCCGTGCCTGATCGCAATGGAAGCCTGCAGCGCCGCCCACTACTGGGCCCGCAAACTCCGCGCGCTCGGACACGAGGTCCGCCTGATTCCACCCCAGTTTGTCGTGCCCTACCGCAAGGGTGGCGCCCGCGTGAAGAATGACGCGCGCGACGCCGAAGCCGTCTGCGAAGCCGCGAGCCGGCCGCAGATGCGTTTCGTGCCCGTCAAGTCACCCGCCCAGCAAAGCGTGCTCGTGCTTCACCGGATGCGTACCGGCTATGTCGAGGAGCGCACCGCGCTCATCAACCGGTTGCGGGGACTGCTCGCCGAGTTCGGCGTCTTCTTCCCACAACGTATCAACCAGCTGCACAAATACTTCGTCGACTGCGTCGAAGACGGCAGCAACGAACTCACCGGATCCGCGCGCGAGGCGCTCATGCGCGCGTGGGTCCAATGGCAGGCGCTCGATCAGGAAATCGCCTGGTTCGATCGGCAGATTGCCGAACACGCCAATCAGGATACCGAGGCAAAGCGCTGCATGGAAATGTGTGGCGTCGGGCCCCTCACTGCATCCGCCACGGTAGCGACCGTGGTCGACGCGCGCCAGTTCAGGAACGGTCGCCAGCTGGCAGCCTGGATTGGCATCGTGCCCAAACAGAACAGCAGCGGCGGCAAGCAGCGGCTCGGCCGTATTACCAAACAGGGCAACGACTACCTGCGCACCCTGCTGGTCCTGGGGGCACGCTCAGCCATTGCCGCCGCGCCCCGACGCGCTGACCGGCTCTCACGGTGGATTGTCCAGCTGCAGGCCCGCGTCGGCTACCAGAAGACACTCATCGCCATCGCCAACAAACACGCCCGCATTCTGTGGGCAATTCTTGCGAAGGGCGAGAAGTTCGATCCATCCCACGCGCCCGCGCGTCCCGTCCAGACGGCGGGCGCGTGAAGCAGCCCGCACAGCCTCAAACTGAACACCACTCCCCATAGAGGACGCAACAGGCAACGATAGCGACAGGTCAGACCGGCAGCAGGCGAACTCGAACACCCATCAGGCGCTACAGCCTCTGTATTCGCCGCATCCCGAATGGAGTCCTGCTGCGCGGTTACTATCCGGGCCCGGGCGCAGCAACCACGTCGCCCAGCAAGGCCGTTTATAGGTGCGCAGTCTCTCCCGCCGCTACACGCCGCATATGTCCCGTCCCGATGACTCAGGAGACGCATTACGAGCCAGCACAAACCCCTTCAACCCCTCTTGCTAAAACGGGCAAGTCCTTATAGATGGGTGTCTGGTGCGATCCGGTTCGCAACCAGTTTGGAGAAAACGGATGCGACTACGATCGGCAGACAGCATGGCAAGTTACAGAAAGAATTCCGCCCGATTGCAGTGGCGATAAAAATACCATCGCCACTGCAATCGGGCGGTGGAGTAAATTTGTGCCTTGACTTCGCTCGGCTAATGGGTGTCGCAATAAGACGCTGCGGTATGATTCGAGCGAACGAGACGACTGACATGACTGATGAAGCAGACTGCCTACTTACGTCGCCTCAGCGATTTCCTTCCGATAGCGATCAAGGACATCGCAGCGAACATTGCCAATCCCCATTCGCTCAATGGAACGTCACCTCGCGGCCTGGTTTCATTGGCTACAAGTTGGCTCATTCCGTAGCTTGCCATCTGATCTCCCTGCCGGTAGTCTTCATATTTTTGCCCGGAAACAAACCTTAGGCTCTTCATTGCGGCGCGAAAGTCGAGCACTGCTGTTTCGAATTGGGATTCATCGGCAACAAGGTCAACCGAAAGGATGCCTGTTCGTCCCAATATCCGCGTGTTGAAATTGGTCACAGCAACATGATCGGCGTCGAGAGCAGATACCGCCCATTCCAGCTTCTTTGTCAGAGAGTCGAAGCTAGGGAGTTGGCGCCATCCTGAAATCGCGACTCGGCCCCATCCGGTAGCGTCTCGCCGCTTGTTGCTCGCCTCCGTGCTTAACCTGATCTTTTCGAGGAGCTCATTAGCGTTAAGAACATCATGCTCGCTAATATGCCCCGTCTCCGCGTATGAAATTAGGCCGTACCAAGAGAAATCAAGGGGACTAAAGAGATAATATTGACGTTCTATTGGATTCTGGAGAAGCTTCATAAGCTTGTCCGTGTCCTCCCTTCCGAGGAATACAAATCGAGCCGGCACGGCAAAAGTGGCCTTTCCATCAATGGTGACGATCTTCGGGCCTTGAATCCAATGTAACGACCCAATAACCGAAGTCAAATATTGCGGGGACGCGTCTTGCCTTGCGTGCTGCCCGCCGTCCGCGCCACCATCCACAGCCGTAGATATTGTGGTGACACCTGACCCGTCCGTAGTCGTCACTGCGCGAAGTGTCATCGAAGGACACGGGACGTCACCAGCGTTCGCACTCGCGACGATTAAACTCCCGAGCGCCGCAAGCATCCGTTTCAGCAATGTCATCCCATTCTCCCTAAAGCGCCGAGGACCTGATTTGGCGTGCCACCGCGACAGGCCAAACCGATATTTGCTCGGCTCTACAGCCACCGAGCCACTTATATTTACGATGACTGTCAAGCCTCATCGCGCGGATACGCTTCATCCAAAAAAGACGGGTCTGCAGCGGCGTAGTACTGATGACGCTCCGACCATTGATCGATGCCAACCAGAACACATAGAATAAATATCATGGACAGCGCAAAGAATTCCACGAAGATCGTCATGTTTACTCCTTGGTTGACGTAACGTCCGCCTCTTGGACCTTGACCAATCGAAAACAATGCGTAGCTGTCGACTGAGCAATGACATCGGCCGTTCTACCTGATTCGATGATATGCAGTCGCGAAATGATGGACTCGATATGTGCCCGGCTCGCCGACATTGCGTTGATGATAGGAAGCCCGCGGGGCGTTGCCTATTACATAAAGCTGGAGTCCAGCCCGCATGCAGTGACGCACGGATGCAATCAAGTTCGCAACTGCTTGTCTCGCGCTCGTGGCGGAAAGGATCTCTATGATTTACGACGCAGATCGTCAAAGGTATTGACAACTTCCTGCTCATAGAAAGGCACCCCATGTTGCAGTCGCGATCGCGGAAGGCCACGACCTTGTCCCCCTTGAGATGCCTGTGCCGGCCGTACCCGAGGTTGTGCCCGCCTGTCTTCGCCACAGTCGTCGTACCGTCGCCGTGGATGACTGAAAGGGCGAGGGGCCGGTCCTGATGAAGTTTTTGTATCGTGCCCGAAAAGACCCCGGTCGACGCTGCAACTCGCGTGGCTGCCTCGTGAGAACCGCTCCTGAAGGCCGCGGCCTGGTTCGCGAGGGAGGCTGGGGCGCAGGTAACTACAGTTTTATGTAATAGCCGTTCTCCAGCGTGCTGACTATGCTCAGGAAGGCCGCGAGTCGTGCCCTCGAACGGTCCGCGTCAGGTGATACGCGGCGTTTCCAGGAAACGCCAGAATTGCACGTACTGCGACCTTGGGTCGCGGCCATCTAGGACGAAACGGTTCGGGCTGCGCCTGGAGGGCTGAAGGGCACCCGGTAGTCCTGAGCGCTGCAAATTTGCGGCGTTCGGCCGGAGCGCCGCCTTCAAGATGGCGGATACGCCGCTACCTTTTCCGCCCCGTTGCGCTCAAAAAAACCAGCACGAACGATGACTGAAACGAAAGAAACGCGAAACGAAGCGCGCATCCGCGCCGCCGACGTATTGATCGACCTGCTCAAGAGCCTGCCGTTTCGCGACCGGCTCGCCGAGGGCAGCCTGACGGCGCTGCAGGCCGTCTGCGGCGCATGTCTCGCTTACGGCATCGCCTGCGCGCTGCACACCCAGCAGGCTTTCTGGGCCGCGATTACGGCCATCGCCGTCACGCAGCGCAGCTACTCGGACACCCGCAACCTGTCGCGCGACCAGTTCGTCGGAGCCATGGCGGGTGGCCTGTTCGGTTTCGTTGGCGCGTCTCTCGGCGCTGGCACGCACGAGATCCTAGGCTACGCGACGACAATTGCCGCGGTAATCATCGTCTGCTGGTGCGTGAACGTGGGCAGCGCAGCGCGCCTCGGCGCCATCACCGCGACTATCGTGCTGCTGTTTCCCCCGCAAGGGCCACTATGGGGCGTGCCGTTGTTCCGGCTCGTGCAGGTCGTCCTCGGCACGGTGTCCACGCTGCTCGTCAGTTGGCTCTTCACTCAAGTTCAGCAAAGGCTGGCGCGACGCTAGCGCCAGCTATATGGGGAAACACGCCCTAATGGGTCGCACATGAAAAATTCAAGTTTGGCTGGAATGCGTCCCGTTGGAAATCACCGTGTCGCTCGTAATTGCCCGCTCCGCCGCGACCGCACACTCCTCCCACTGGCGGCCGTTTGCGGTCAACCCTGCTCCCGTACGCGATGGCATCTTCAGAGGTCAGTGATGAAGGCGCGGCCGCGCTTGACGATCGCCCACCGGATCAGGCGCTCAGCCTCCTTACGGTAGGCGCCTCGACCGCGAGCGCATGGGTGGCATGGGTATGCCTCGTCCAGTGCGGGCTGGAGCGCCACAGCTCGTCGGCGACCGCAGGATGGTCGGCCGTAATGACATTCCGCCTGAACACGAGTGGCGAGATGCGCGTGCGGCCGTGCACCTTGATGCCAGCGAAAAAGTTAGCAAGCAGGTAGCGCTGATCGATCAGCAAGCGAAGCAGCGCACCCAGCGAGAGGCGCCAACCAGGCCAGCACCGCTTCGTAGTCGTTGGGCGCATCCAGCGTACAGGCCTGCAATGTCGTCGGCGATTTGCGGCTGCAGCGCCGGCAACGCGCGGAGGTGCCCGATCGCGTGCGCGATATCAACCAGTACATCGTAGGTCTCTACAACGCCGTACGCCTACTGTTCGTAAAAGGTCGTCGCTTCGTGTATAAGGCCCATGTTCGGTGCTCGACTAAGGGAGTTTCCGGTCCAACAAAAGCATATACGTCAGGGAGCATTCATGCTTCGCAAAGTCTACATCGACCTAAATTTGGAGCCGACTTCGGGACAAGTGTACGGGACCACTTGTGGAGCTTCTCACGTCCGACTGCGCGGTTGAAATGCGCGTCCCAAACGTCGGGCACCTCGTCGCCGAACTCCTGCATACACCGCGGTGCGCATCGCCGCGACTAGTCGCGTAGCGGCCCAAAACGTGCTTTCAGCAGAAGGCTCGATGCATGCAATCCAGAAGTGGGAGGGTTGGTCGTGAATCGCGCTCGTTGAAGATGCTTATGTTCGGACGGTGAATAACACTGTCGCCGGTAGTCCAATCGATCGAGGACATGAAGCAGTATGGTCACTGGTTTCACGTCGCATCCGACGGCCCGGTCGGAAGGCTGAAGCTGAACGTCACGCCACGGATCTCGTTGCGCACGACCCAGATACGGCCGGTGTGTGCTTCGACGATCGACCGACAGATCGCCAGCCCCATGCCCATGCCCGTTTCCTTTGTGGTGGTAAATGGCTCGAATATCGTCTCCAGATTCGGGATTCCCATGCCTTCATCCTCAACGTCGACCACCACGTTGTCTCGATCGCGCCGCGAGCGGATCGCTAGCGACTTCGGTCGTTCCACCGTCGCTGAGAACGCCTCGATGGCGTTGCGCACAAGGTTGACGATCACCTGCTGAATCTGCACTGCGTCGGCTCTGATCATCGGCACGTCCTGGGCTAGCTGGGTCTCGAGCAAGATCAGGTTTCCGTGGATTTCGTTATCCATCAGTGTGCAGACCTGAAGTATCAGCTTGTTGATGTCAAGATCGACCTTCGCAGGAGTCGTGCGCTGGAACAGCGCGCGAATACGGCTTATCACGTCCGCTGTGGCATATCCGTCACGGACCATGGCTTCGGCGCTGAGTCGGGCTTTGTCGATGTCGGGCGGCGTTGCAGCGAGCCAGCGCCGGCACGCCTGCCCGTTGGCCACCACGGACTGCAGCGGCTGGTTAATTTCGTGGGCAATGGACGCGGACAGCTCGGCAACAGTCGCCATCTGTGATGCCTGCACAAGCTTTTCCCGCGCAAGTCGCAGCGCGTCTTCCGCTCGCGTGTGCTCGATGAATTGCCCGATCTGGTAGCCGACGGAGGTCATCATCCGCAGGAGTTCGGGATCGGCGTCGCGGGCCTCGCGGCTGAAGAATTCGATCACGCCCAGTACACCGGTCCTGAGCATGACCGGGAAGGCGAAGGCCGCGCGGAGCCCTTCCTTCGCGGCCGCTTCCTCCTGGAACTCCCGATCGAGTGCCATGTCAGGAATCCATGCAGGTGCGCCGCTCGACCACACTCTCCAGGGGAGCTCCTTGCCGACGCCGCCCGTCGCGGACAGCAACCCGGAACCGGCACGCGCGAAGGTGTCCGACGGCCATGTTTGCACGCACACCAGCACGCCCGCTTCCGGATCAACGCACCAGAATGCGCCGCGATCCCACTCGAGTGCCTCACACAGTTCGCGCAGAATGTGCGGTGCCGCCTCTTCGAGCGAGCCCGCTTCCGACAGCGTGCGCGTGACGCTGAATTGCGCGAACTGCCGCTGCTCGCGGTGCCTGCGCTCGGTGATGTCGCTGGCGAGTGCAATGGCGAACAGGCGCCCACCGCGGTTGAACGTCCGCGCACGCACCTCGACGGGAAAGAGACTTCCGTCTTTGCGGCGGTGACGGGCGTTGAACGTCGCACTTCCGTCCTCGCGCAGTCGCTCTTTGATCCACTGGAGCTTTTCCGGCGAGAGGTCGGGGTCGAACTGACACGTACCCATGCCGATGAGCTCTTTGCGCGTATAACCCAGCGCCTCGCAGGCCTGACGGTTGACGTCGATCACGATATCTTCGTCGTCGTACAGAAAAATGGCATCCGTCGCGTGATCGACCAGGGTCTGGAAGCGTTCCTCACTCGCGCGCAGCGCCTCCTCGCTGGCGAGCAGGTTGCGGTGCGCGAGCGCGCTCGTCAACGCGTCTTCCAGGCGCCGGCCAATCTCCTCGAAGAGCCGCTGCTCCACGGTAGTCCACGAGCGTACATGCGAGCACTGATGCAGCCCGAACAGGTACGGCCTGTCGCCCCTGGGACGCACCACAATCGCGATCGTCGACAGGATGTTGAACCGCTCGCGAACCTCCGGCGGGATGCCTGGATCCACCACCGACGCTGGGGTGTGCAGCATGTCGCGCAGGGTTTGCGCCGTCCGGGCGTCCACCGTCAGCTCATGGTCGAGCGCGAAGACGCCCGGATAGTCCGGATGCGTATGCTCCATCAACGCGCGACACGTCGGCGCATCGGGATCGCAGGGATAGACCAGCCAGGCGCGATCGCAATCGAAGATTGCCCGTGCCTCCTCAAGCACGCCGCGCGTCATGCCCTCGACCTCGTTCGTTCGCTGCATCGCGCGGTTGATGCGGTCCATGCACTCAAGGAACCATAGATGTTCCTCTCGCTCCTGCTCTGCACGCTTCTGCTCCGTGACATCGATCACGGTGCCGATGTACTCGATCACCTGGCCCGAGCGGTCCAGAACCGGATTTCCCACGGAACGGAGGGTTCTCACTCCGGTATCAAAGTTCCTGAGTCGGTACTCGAGTTCCCAGTCAGCACCATCGCGCACGGCCTTCGTGAAGCTTTCCACGATTCGGGCACGGTCGTCAGGATGAACGTCCTCGACCAATCGCTCGAACGAGGGCAGGCCCTTCGCGGGGTCGTGGCCGTGGACGCGATAACACTCGTCCGACCAGTACAGAATGGCATTTGAAACGGGACTCCATGCCCAGCTTCCGGTGTGACTGACCTTCTGCGCCTCCGCCAGGTACTGGCGGCTGCGCCGCAGCTCCGCCTCCGCGCGCTTGCGCTCCGTCATGTCGACGACGAAGGCCACGCCGCGCTCGCAGCCCTCGTCGAAAGCGGTCACGCCGATCAGCACCGGCACCCGGCTGCCATCTTTGTGGAAATATTCCTTTTCAAAGGCCGGCACGCTGCCGGTCCGCCTGAACTGCTGCGAGTTTTGTTCCTGCTGCTGTTCGAGCCATTCGCGAGGTGTCAGGTCGGTCCACCGCAAGCGACCCGCGACGAGATCCTCGCGCTCGTATCCGACCATGCGAAGAAACGCGTCATTGGCCTCGAAGATCTGACCACCTTGGTCCCCAAAGATAATCCCGACGATGTTGGCGTCGATTAACCGGCGGATCTGCGCTTCCCGTCCCCGGATTTCACCGTACAGACTGCTGTTTTCGAGCGAAATCGCCGCCTGGGAAGCGAGCACCTTCAGGGCAGAAATCCTGCCTGGCGTAAAAACGCCTGAAGCGAGCCTGTTTTCCAGGTACAGCAGCCCAACCAGCGCACCCTGCTTCATCAAAGGCAGGCAGAGTACCGACCGGACGGCCTGTGCAGCGATGTACTGATCAGTGGAATGCGGATTCGGGACTGAAGTATCGTCGAGAATCACAATCTCCCGGGTACGCGCGGCGTAACGTACCACCGAGTCGGGAAGCTCGTCCGCGGCAACTGGCGTCTCGCGCAGGCTGACCGAAACGGAGCTGCCGGAAGTCTTCGCCTCCGCCTGGATCAGGAATTCGCTATCACGCGGCAGGATCAGCAGCCCACGGTCCGCGCCGGCATGCTCGATGGCCGTATGCAACAGCGATTCGATGAGCTTTTCCGGCACGATCTCACCCGACACCGCCTGCGACACCTTGATCACCGTAGCCAGATCCAGATGTTCGACCGGCGCGTCGATCGTGACTGCAGGGGCCGGGGCACGATCGTCCTGCCTCAACGCGGGATGGAGCTGATCGAGCTGTCGCACCTTCCCCAAGGCTCCCCATCGCAGATAGGCACGCCGTGCGTTTCCCAGGTAGAGATGCGCAAACTCCTCAAGGCCGCGTGCCGCGTAGCAGCGGGCAGCCAGTTCGTACGACAGCGCCTCGTTCTGGATAAAGCCATTCGAACGCGCACAGCGAATCGCTTGCTCGTACAGATCCATTGCGTCGGGCAAGCGGCCCTCGATGCGTGCGATTTCTGCGCCGACCAGCACCGCGCGATCCTCGAAGTTCTGTGGGCAGTTTTCAGCCCATGCCCGGAGTTGCTGTTCGTGTGCCGACAGCGCATCCCGATGCTTCGCATACGGATCGGGACCCATGGGCTCGCAGCAGGCGGCACGGGAGAGGGCGGCATAGAGATGGTATTCCGCTCGCTCCACCAGCATCACTGAAAGCGACGTGGCCGTCGAATAGTATCCCTCCGCGTTTTCCGCGGCATCGACAGCCGATGCGTAGTCGCCAGCGAAGAATCTCGCCTGCAGCTTCCGGATCCAGTAGAAACATTCAGGCATGGCCTGAGCCGGATGACCGGTGAGGCGCGCCTCGAACGAGCGCTCCGTGAACGAGCCATCGTCGAGCGAGCCGAATTTCGCGGTTTCGCCACGGAGTGTGCGGACCAGTGTGTGCGCGGGCACAATCATGTCGGCAGCGAGTCCGAACCGTACCGTGCGCACAAACTCCAGGCCTTGCTCTGATTCACGCTCAACCTGATCGAGTGGATCGCCCGCAGCGAAAAGATCGGAACTGAACGTGCGACAGGCGTAGGCAGCAAACGTCGGGTCGCCTTGCTCGTTCGCCATCTGAAAGGCACGTCGGGCCTGATCGATCCCCTCCCGCAGCGGTCGTGTCCACGGCACCACGAGTGCGAAGAGCAGGTAGGCTTTTCCTCCCAGGCGCGTCAATCCGCGATGTTCGGCCAGATCGCAGGCGACCTTTCCAAGTCGATAACCTGCGTCGTGATGGCCGAAGCGGTCGCCGGCGATAAGCGCAACCGCGACGTAGTGCGCGGGTGCACCGTCGCTGTTGCCACGCTCCAGGCTGAGATTCGCCGCCCTGCAGACGGTGAGCGCGTACAGATTCCCGTCGGTGAATAACGCCGGGGCGCCCAGGTTGATGAGCACGTCGAGCGTACCAAGACACTCCGGATCGTTCGTCAGCGGCAGGTCGATGATTTCCTCAATCTGACGACTTCCGAGCTGGGACCAGATCCGTTCGTACTCGCGATGCGCTTCCTGTGGGGTGGGATGGGCTGCCCAATCGATCTCCACATGGCGGAGATATTCCAGACCGACAGCGACCGCACGATCGCAGTCCCCGAGCATCGTGTAAAGATCCACGCGCCGGCTCGCGACGGCCGCTCGTTGGACCGTGTCGGCAGCGCGCGGGGCAAGCGCTGCGAGACGCTTTTCCACGGCCGGCAGTCCCCCCATCCAGAGCTCGCAGTCGGCCCCATGCAGTTCCAGGGCGAAGGCAAGCTCCTGCTGGCGCTCCCACGCATCCTCCCGCAGCAGCGCTGCGCCGGCGCGCAGATACGTCAGCGCAGAGGCGTAGGCGGATGCGGCCTTCGCACGCTTGCCGGCGATCAGGTTCAACCCGGCGAGCTTCTCGCGCTCGTCCTGTAACGTGATGAGGTGTGTACCGCGGTTGAGCTGGTTGACGATCTCGAAGATCATCTCCGGCAGCTTTTCCAACGGGGTGCATTCCGCGAGCAGCCTGCCTATCCGGAGATGGATCTGCGCACGCGCCTCCTCCGGAATCAACGAGTACGCCGCCTCCTGAATCCGGTCGTGCACGAAGCCGCAGGAATGCTCCGTGCAGGTAATGAGGCCGGCACGAATTGCTTCCCAAAGCCCGTCATGGAGATCGTCTCCCTTGCGCTGGGACACTGTTTCCAGTAGGGAGAGTTCGGCGCTGTTTCCAATGCACGCAAGCAGTTGCAGGTCTCGCCGCGTTCCGTCTGACAGGCGGCTCAGCTTGCCGACCATGAGCTCCACCACATTGTCGGTATAACCCTTTGTGTGGATGCGATCGAGGTCCCATGACCAGCGCGCCGCATCATGATCGAAGACAAGCATCGCCTCTTCTGTCAGGGAAGAAATGAACTGAATGGCGAAGAACGGATTTCCGGCGGTCTTGTCATGCACCAGCCACGCCAGCGGCGCGATCCGCTCCGGCCTGCAACGAAGCGCGTCCGCCATCAACTGTTCGAGATGCTCCCGGGCAAGCGGCGTGAGCGTGATCTCCTCCACCTTGCCGCCAGCGGCCTTGATAGCGTCCAGCTTGCGCATCAGCGGATGCCCGGCCGTGACTTCGTTGTCGCGATACGTGCCGATCAGCATGAGGTTGCGCGGATGGGATCGCGTCAACAGGTCTTCCATCAGGTCGAGCGTTGCCACATCGAGCCATTGCAGATCGTCGAGGAAGAGCACCAGCGGATGTTCTGGCCGGGCGAACACTTCAATGAACCGCCGGAACGTGAGCTGGAACCGGCGCTGCGCGTCTTGTGGAGGCAACTCGGGGACTGGCGCGGGCTGTCCGATCATGTGCGCCACTTCGGGAACGAGATCCACAACGAGTCCGGCGTTCGGCCCGAGCGCTTCCCGAAGGGCGTCGCGCCACGTCGCAAGCTCCGCCTCGCTTTTGCCAAGCAGCGGCCGTAACAGACTCCGGAAGGCTTGCGCCAGTGTCGAGTAGGGGATGTCGCGTTTGTACTGGTCGAATTTGCCGGCGGCGAAGAGCGCGCGCGGAGGCACCAGCACCGGGTGCAGTTCGTTGACGAGGGACGACTTGCCAATGCCGGAATATCCTGAGACCAGCACCAGTTCTGGCGCCCCCCTTTCGACGACGCGCTGGAGGGCGCCAAGCAATGTCTCGACCTCGCGCGACCGCCCGTACAGTTTTTCGGGAATCATCAGGCGGTCTGGCGTGTCGAACTCGCCGAGCGGGAATTCGCCAATGCGTCGTTCGGTTTCCCACTGCGCAAGGCAGCGTTGCAGGTCCGCTTCAACGCCTGCCGCGGTCTGATAGCGCTCATCCGCCGTCTTGGCGAGCAGCTTCATCACAATCGCGGAAAGGACCGGTGCCAGGTGGGCCACACGCTCGTGGGGCGGCACTGCCTTTCTCGCAATGTGGCAGTGCACCCATTCCATCGGATCGACAGCAGTGAATGGCAGACATCCCGTGAGCATCTGGTAGAGCGTCACGCCGAACGCGTAGAGATCGCTGCGGGAGTCGACCGACCGATTCATCCGCCCGGTCTGCTCCGGTGCCATATAGGCGAGCGTACCGGCGATCGACTCGGGCGGCAGGGGCAACCGTTGACGCTCTCGCGTGAGCCGCGACGCGAGGCCAAAACCCGTGAGCCTGACTTCACCACTATCGGGATTCACCAGGATGTTGGCCGGTTTGACGTCCTTGTGAACGAGCCCGCTCCGGTGGACTGTGGCCAGCGCCGACGCGATGCCGATGGCGCGGCGCAGGAAGATTCCGGAGTCGATCGGCGCATCGAGGAGACCGTCCAGGAGCTTGTAGCCGGAATCGTCGGGAACAAGCACTGTTCGGTCGCGCTCGCGGAGCCACGGAGCGCGATCTACATCGGGTTCGATCTGGTTCATGGAATGCCGGTCCATTCTGATGCTTGCCCAAGTCATAAGCGGCCTGCCTACGACGCGTTCATGAGGACGCCGTTCTTGTACTTCGCGAAAACGCTGGAAGGCCGGGTCCGGCAGGCTGGCTGGGGATGATCGAGCGCCTACGATCGAATCATTACGACCGCCGAAAGAGTATCAGAGAATTCAAACTATTAGCCGTCCAAGATAAACCCGTCCCCGTTGGCACAGATGACCGTGGTTGTCGAAAAGTGGTGATTGCCGGGTTGCGGTGAGTCCTGACCGAGCGTCGGTGGGGAGAGGCGCGGTCAGCGTCACAGGATCCATTTCGTTGTATTCGTCCCCGATCACTGCATCCGACGCGCCGGAGCCCTCATGCAGGCCTTCGACTTAACATTGTCGCCGGGCGTGGCGAAAGCGGGAAGGTTCGAGCGTGTACGCCACACAGCCAGCGTAGCATGGCCGGGCTGACGGCACTGATGCCCGTCCGGGGACGCCGCAGTGAAAAGATAAATCTATAGCTTCGCGTCTGGCGGTGCTATTACATATTCATGTAGTGCGCAACACGGCTGCCCGTGCTAACGTCAGACGATTTCGGCCGCTATAGTTCTTTTGGCGGCCCACCGCGTGAGGGGCCTTCATAGGATAGGCTTTCACCTGCTGCCCGAGGCGTTCCATGGTATCGGCAACCGAATTGGTGTATCTGGTCGACGACGACAGTCGTGTGCGAGAAGCACTCTCTGCACTGCTGCGCGCAAACGGAAGAGACGTCCACGCATTCAACTCCGGCAGAGAGTTTCTGGACAGACCACGTCAGAATGGCGTTGCATGTCTGATCCTGGATCTGAGAATGCCAGGCATGAGTGGGCTGGAAGTCCAGAAGCTTGTCGGCATGGAATCTCCGATTCCCGTCATTATCATTACCGGGAGGGGAGATGTGCCGTCCACGGTCTTGGCCATGAAGGGCGGGGCGGTTGACTTCCTCACAAAGCCCCTCGATGAAGATACGTTGATGCGCGCGGTTGATGCGGCACTCGCCAGGGCGCACGTTCTTCGCAAGCAGGCGGAAGATACAGCGGCGCTCCGGGCTCTTTACGAATCGCTGACGCCTCGTGAGCAGGAGCTTTTACCGTTACTCGGAGGCGGCCTGCTCAACAAACAGGCGGCCGCAGTTCTTGGTATCACCGAATACACCGTACAGGTACATCGCGGCAAGATCATGAGAAAAATGCAGGCCGATTCATTTGCCACGCTGGTCAGGCAGGCAAGCAAACTGCAGCTCGAAACAGCGTCGACGACCACGTTCGATGTCTGACGCTCACGCTCATTCTTTGTTCGACTCGATGACCCGGAGAAAAAAATCCCCACGCCTTCGGTTCGGACCGTTGCCGTAATTGATGACGATCGGCGCGTTTTGATGTCTCTTGCGAACCTGCTTGCCTCTGGCCGGTATGGAACACGGGCCTACGAATCTCCACAAGATTTTTTTGCCGACGGCTACGCGGGCCTCGTATGCGTTATCACGGACCTCGGAATGCGGCCGATTGACGGCATTCAAATGCTCGAGAGAACAGTTCATTCTGATACAACGACGCCCATCACAGGAAAGCCGGGCCAGGATACGGAAGCCTACTTTCTGCAGAGAGGCGCATTAGGTTTCTTCAGAAAGCCTGTAGATGGAGACGCATTGCTGGACCTGCTCGATAGTATCGTTTGAACGTGTTGGCGTTTGAAGTAAGCCGTGGGGTTGAACAAGACAATTGTGCAGGTTTTGCTCACGCCGGTAACCTGCCGAGCGGCGCATCGGTGCGCTCGGCAACGTCGCCTTCACGCGCCGGACGATAACCTCGGCATGCGGCCTTATGAACGCCGCCCAAGGTCCCACACGGGGGCGGCAATCCGTGCACAGCTTCGTAGCTCGAACCAACCGTAAAGAAACGCGCGGCACCAGTAACACCCTCCATCTTTCGGTGGGCAAGGAACGCGACGAAGAGCGGAGCCCACTCACTCTTGACCCGGCGTGTGAGCGGCTTTCTTTTCCAGTTGCTTTGCTGCTTGGCCATGTGGAAGGTGGGGTAATCGTCCTTTTCGTTCAATTTCTGGCGGTTAGTGTCTAAGAACGCTTGTTTATCAGAGGCTTGGTGAATGTGTGTTTCGAGGAAATGTTGCAGCACAGCGGATCCTTGCTGGACGGGGCTCTGCGGGCATGGCCGCCAGAAATTGCACGCAAAGGACGATTGCCCCAGGTAGCGCGCTGAATGCACCTGGACGCCCTCGAAGTCCGCCTGTCCGGGATATTCCGGCACGTATGGGTTGCTCCACGTTCCCGTTGCGCTCACCACTGTCTTTGCTGCCTGATGAACTTAATGCCTCCGCCTTCGCACTCAGGCTCATGTGACCGAAGACGTTGTGATTGACGATCACGGTCCGCGCGTGGCATCCGATGTCTGGCCGCTCTACGAGCGTGCGCTGCGCCGTTTCGGTGCGATGCCGACGCTGACCGAATGGGACACCGCCGTGCCGGCGCTGACCGTGCTGTTCGATGAAGCGCGGCTCGCGCGCGATACAAATGGGCGGCTGCATTTCCAGTAACATCGAAGTATGGAAAAGGCGGATATCACAACTCACACGAAAAGCGCGCCCGAGCCCGTTGAGGTATCGCTAGCGCGTGCTTGTCGCGTGATTGGCGCGGCGAGGGAGGCAATGAAGAAAAACCGGCGCTCTTGTTCATTCAACGGGTCGCCCCGTGCGGCAAACCGTAAGCGCCTCGATCTGATTTCCCGCAAGGTGCGTTGTGCTGTGTCCGGCCGCTGGTTGCAGTTCTCAGATAGTGCCACCGCCGTCCGCAACGGGTCCAGGCTGTGTGGAAACGCCAAGAGAGTTTCAATGCACGCGGTTCCGACCTCGCATCACACGTGTGGCGGTTTGCATGTTGACGGTTCATTCGGCGATGACGAACTGCTGAAGGGGTCTAGCGCCCTTTAACTGGCGATTGTGAGCTTGTTTTTACGGTCGATGGGTACTCAGGCACCCACCAGCCGCATCGCTTTCATTGTCCTTTGGAATCCCAGGATTCTCAGCACTCTTATGAGGTTGTAGGCAAGCACGTTCAGACTCATCTCGGTCCCCACGTTGGGCATCCGGCGTGTCAGGAAGTGCGTGTACCCCATCCAGTGCTTGAACGTCCCGAAGACATGTTCGACGGTGCGTCTGCGTATCGTCATCGCCTCTGGCGTTTTGTCGATTTGACGTTGAACACCTTCCAACACCGACTCGTGCTCCCATCGGGTGATTCGTCGATATGGACTTGGCGTGCATTGAGATTTTATTGGGCAATGAGGACAGGCGCTGCTCCAGTAACGGCGCAATTGCATACCGTGTTCCTCTCCTGTGAAACGGTAGATTGCCCGTTCACCGGCTGGACACTGGTATTCGTCGTCCCGCGCAATGTAGATGAAGTCAGCCCTATCAAATCGACCATGGCATTTCGCGCTCGATGTCGTGGGTTTCGGCAGCATTACCGCGATCCCGGCATCCGCACACTCTTTGATCTGAAGCCCGCTGTAGTAGCCACGATCGGCGACTGCGCGCAGTCTGGTCTTGCCCATCGCATCGCGTGCAGCTTTCGCTATGGGGCTGAGTTGCGCCCGGTCGCTGCCAGAGTTTGTGACCTCGTGAGCAACGATGAGGTGGTGTTTGGCGTCTACTGCCACCTGTACGTTGTAGCCGACCATTCCCGAGCCTTTGCCGCTCGTCGCCATGGAGCGCGCGTCGGGATCAGTCATCGAGAGTTGGCCATCAGGCTGCGTCTTGAGTTGCTCCTTGATCTGATCAAGGTTTCGCATCTGCTCGCGCAAGCGTGCGATCTTGTCCTGCAACCGGGTCGTCTTCGCTTCCAGCTCAGCGGGTTGCGTACGATCGGCAGTCTCCAGCGCGTTCAGATACCGCTGGATGCTCTCCTCGATCTGCTTCTGACGCTTGTCGACCTTACCCTCTGTGAAGTTGCGATCGCGGGTGTTGACTGCCTTGAACTTGCTACCGTCGGTGGCAACGAGCGCTTGCGAGAACAGCTTCAGTTCGCGGCATAAGATAACGAAGCGGCGACATACGTTGCGGATGCCGGTGCCGTTGTCACGGCGGAAGTCAGCTATGGTCTTGAAGTCCGGCGCCAAACGGCCGGTGAGCCACATCAATTCAACATTGCGTTGGCATTCACGTTCCAGGCGGCGGCTCGACTGGATCCGGTTCAGGTAGCCGTAGATATAGATCTTCAGCAGCACGCCCGGATGATATGACGGGCGACCTGTAGTCGATGGCATCGCTCCATCGAAGCCCAGTGATTCAAGGTCAAGCTCTTCAACGAACGCCTCGATGATTCTGACCGGATTGTCCTCGGCGACGAAGTCATCGAGGCACTCTGGAAGCAGCGTCACCTGCTTGCGATCTTCACCTTCTATGAATCGCTTCATCCGGTCACCCAGGCTGAATGAGTTAATCCAGTTTAGGCGATCATGGCGTATTCACACAGCCTTATATGGACACCGCCCGGTTTGCCAAGTTGATCCTTTGTGATACGTGAACAAGGTATCGGCTGCGGTCTTATATGCGGCCTTTTGCAAGCCGAAGCTGCGGGCCCTGATGGAATTCGCCAGGAACGTCCTCATCTCGGTCACGTGCTTGAAGCACAAGACTGTGTTCAGGTTTGCGTTCCTGCGGTCCGACCTGTCTCGCCATCACATTGAAATCAACCTTAGCAACCTACCAGTTCCACAACGATTCAAAGTGCTCGTCCTGTTATGCAGGTCTGTTGCTCACATGATGCGCTTCATACGAAGTCCCGTGAGCGAGGATCGCCCAAGCGATTCGTGCCATTTTGTTCGCCATGGCCACTGTTGCTACATTTGCTGGACGTCGCACCTGTATTGCCTTTTGCCATGCGGTTGGTACCTTGGTGTGACACAGAACAGAACGCGCCCCATGTATCAGCAACGTACGCAAGTATGGGTCGCCACGTTGGGAGATCGAGCCCAGCCGTATCTTTCCTCCGGTACCATTCTGACGAGAAACAAGTCCCAGAAACGCAGCGAACTCGCGCCCCGACCTGAATGTCTTCGCATCTCCAATTGTAGCCACCAGCGCCGTTGCAGTCAGGCGGCCGATACCCGGCACTTCGGAGATCGCACGATATGCCGCTTCGTGTTTCTGCCAGGCGCCAATCCGCTTCTCGAGTTGATCGATGTCCTCGTCAAGCAGGTTGATGCGACGCAACTGTTCGAGAAGGTTAAGAAGTATCGATCTTGGCAGGGTGTCTTCGAGTTCTGCCATGCGCTCCCTGATCTCGTCGAGTCCTGCTACGCGTCCTGCGCGAAACGTAGCGCCGAATTCATACAGCAGCCCACGCAGCTGATTTATCTGCATCGTTCGAAATTTGACGAGCAACGAGCGCATACGATGAAGGCTTAGCATCACTTGCTGATCCTCCGTCTTGGCGGCAACTGTGCGCATGCCGGGTTGCTGCACCGCAGTCCAGATTGCCCGGGCGTCCGCCGCGTCAGTCTTGTTCGTTTGCACGAAAGGTCGAATGAATTGGGCGTGTAATAGCACCACCTCGTGTCCGAGCGCGCGAATCTTGCGCGCCCACCAGTGAGCACTTCCGCAAGCTTCGAGGGCGACGCGACCAGCGGGGCGCTGCGCCAGAAATGCAATTAAATCGTCGCGTCCGAACTTCCGATTCGCGATCTCGCCAGTTTGGGCGTCGACCCAGTACATCTGGAACACCCGCTTTGCAATATCGAGTCCGTATGTCGTAGCATTCATCTGGGGCCTCCGTTCCTTAAGTGGTTGTGTCGCAACTCCCACTTTGGCACATTGATGCCGTTCGGTCCTGGAGGCCCTCTATCGGCCCAATTCCCCGGAGGGAGGGCGGTGTCCATTCCATCTCGGTCACTTATGTTCGTCGATGTGATGACGATGGGCGAAGACGACCAACCGCGCAAGCTGTGTGAACTGGTGCTCGCCAAAGAAGACCTTCTCGCAATGCTGGAGAACACCCCAAATGTGAACACGCGCTCGAGCTGCAGGCGGCCCTGCAAATGCGCCTGCTTACGGTAGCCGACTATATCGTCCGGCGGTGCAATCGCTCGTCGACCTTGCGATGCAGACTGATAAAGGCATCGTACTCGCGCAGGCGCTCCTTGAGCACCTGCGCCGACTGGCAATACTGGTTCCCGGGTCAAGTGTCATCGAGCGCGTCTGTGCGGAAGCGGTTACGCGTGCGACGCGCCGGATCTACGGCGTGCTCACTGAATCACTGTCGGATGACCATCGGCAACGCCTCGACCAGTTGCTGCAGCGCCGGGCGGATGGTCGGATGCCCTGGCTCGCGTGGTTGCGCCTGCCGCCTGGTAAGGCAAGTTCTCGCCAGATGCTGCAACATATTGACCGTCTGCGAATCCTGCATGCCGTCGACCTGCCCGCAGGCCTCGACCGGCTGGTGCACCGGAACCGGTTGCTCAAGATCGCACGGGAAGGCGCGCAGATGACGCCGCACGATCTTGCAAAGTTCGAAACGCAACGACGTCACGCGACACTGGCGGCGATCGTCATGGAAGCTAGCGCAACGGTTACCGACGAGATCGTCGATCTGCATGACCGGATCATTGGCCGATTATTCAATGCGGCGAAGAAGAAGCACCAGGCGCAGTTTCACCGATCCGGCAAGGCGATCAACGACAAGGTGAGACTCTACGGGAAGCTTGGCCGGGCCCTCCTGAAGGCGAAGGAAA
Organism: Paraburkholderia kirstenboschensis; assembly: GCF_032806925.1. Lineage (NCBI taxonomy): Bacteria > Pseudomonadati > Pseudomonadota > Betaproteobacteria > Burkholderiales > Burkholderiaceae > Paraburkholderia > Paraburkholderia kirstenboschensis. Next base: position 1,709,237 of record NZ_CP136511.1, read on the forward strand.
GCGGCGATGATGCGTTCGGCGCAATCGAATCCATCATGTCGTGGGAGGCCTTTACGAAAAGCGTCAGCGAGGCCGAGCAACTTGCCCAGCCTGAAGCGTTCGACTTCCTGCATCAGATCGGCGACCATTATTCGACGCTGCGACGATACGTACCAGCCTTTCTCGAAGTCCTGAAACTGCGCGCGGCACCGGTGGCCACTGACGTGCTCGCTGCCATCAACACGATCCGGACGATGGACAACGAGGGCGTACGCAGGATGCCACCCGATGCGCCGACTGCCTTCATCAAGCCACGATGGAAACCGCTGGTGTTGACCGACACTGGTATCGACCGCCGATACTATGAACTGTGCGCCCTGTCCGAACTGAAGAATGCGCTGCGCGCGGGCGACGTCTGGGTACAGGGCTCCCGGCAGTTCAAGGACTTCGACGAGTATCTGCTGCCGGCGGACAAGTTCGAGGAAATCAGGCGGCACGATACTTTGCCGTTGCCTATCGTCACTGACTGCGACCACTACCTGAACGAGCGGCGGCAGTTGCGGAGGAGCGGCTGAAAACCGTCAGCCAGTTGGCCGCTGCAAACGATCTGCCGGACGCCATCGTCACTGAAGCGGGGCTAAAGATCACGCCGCTCGACGCGGCGGTACCCGACCTTGCCCAAGCGCTGATCGACCAGACGTCGCTCATGCTCCCGCGCGTGAAAATCACCGAACTATTGATGGAAGTCGATGCGTGGACCGATCACCCGTCACTTCACGCACCTGAAGACCGACGAGACGGCGAAGGACAAGACGTTGCCGCTTACTTCGATTCTGGCCGACGGGATCAATCTTGGGCTGACCAAGATGGCAGAGGCATGCCCGGGCACGACCTACGCGAAGCTGTCGTGGTTGCAGGCCTCGCATATCCGCGACGAAACCTATTCCCAGGCCCTGGCCGAACTGGTCAACGCACAGTTCGCGCATCCGTTCGCAATCCACTGGGGCGACGGCAGCACCTCGTCGTCGGACGGTCAACGCTTCCGGGCGGGCGGTCACGCTGAGAGTACCGGGCACGTGAACCCGAAGTACGGCACTGAGCCCGGCAGGATGTTCTACACTCACATCTCCGACCAGTACGCACCGTTCTATCCGCATCTCGTCAATGTCGGTGTGCGCGATTCAACTTACGTGCTCGACGGGCTTCTATATCACGAGTCGGATCTACACATCAAGGAACATTACACCGATACCAATGGTTTCACGGATCACGTCTTCGCGCTGATGCCGAGTAGATGCATCAGCCCCGCATCCGTGATCTGCATGACATGAAGCTGTACGTGCCGGGCAGCATCAAGGATTATCCCGCGCTGGCCTCGATGATTGGCGACTCATATAACGAGAACCATATCCGGAGGAATTGGGACGAAGTGCTGCGCCTGGCGACATCAATCAGGCAAGGCACCGTCACCGTCGCTAATGCTGCGCAAGCTCGGTAGCTATCCGCGGCAGAATGGCGTCGCCGTGGCGTTGCGCGAAATCGGGCGAATCGAGCGCACATTGTTCATCCTCGACTGGCTGCAAAACGTCGAACTGCGTCGCCGCGTTCACGTCGGGTTGAACAAGGGCGAGGCCCGCAACGCACTCGCACGGTCAGTGTTCTTCTATCGCCTCGGTGAAATCCGCGATCGAAGCTTTGAAGCGCAGCGCTACCGTACCAGCGGCCTGAATCTGGTGACTGCGGCGATCGTACTGTGGAACACCGTCTATCTGCAGCGGGCCGTGCAGGCAATGGCCGCCCGGGGCGAGTCGGCCGACGCAACGCTACTACCATACCTTTCTCCACTCGGCTGGGAGCACATCAACCTGACAGGCGATTACGTGTGGCGTGAGGATCCGAAGGCGCGGCGCGGTGGATTCCGGCCACTGCGCCCGGCCCGTGACCACTAACATCAAAATTTCCTGTTAGGGTGTTCAACGCGGCAACTGTTTTGCGTACGCTGGCTGAGCAGCTCAGACCGGCCACTTTCGTCCGATATGACGAGTCATGCGAGCGCCCCTGGTCTACTAACGAGAGACGGTGGATGGTGAGACGGTGGATGGTGAGACGCTGAGCTTCAGTTTATTAATCTGTGCAGTCGGTTGCTGAGTGTGAACCGCAGGTGCCGACTGCAAGTTCTACCCACAGCGTGAAAAACACAAAAATGGCGTTGGATCGGCAAGGCTCCGCAAGCCGTCACCGCCTCCTAATGGCTAAGCACCCTGCACAAACCCCGAGATATAAGTTTCTGAAAGGCGGCTTGGCCGCCTTCCGATGTCTGCCTATGTTCTAGCCACGCACGAACCATGTTCGTTTAGCCGAAGCGAGCATGCCCCGATACACAAGCCAGGACACGACAAAACTTGCTGGCGCGGAGAACGACTGCACCTGTCCCGGCACATTCATCAATACAAGGCCGGCGAACGCACCTGCAAACCATGCGGTCAACCCGCCCGGATTGAAAGCAGGCACATGCGAATCGCGGCATTCGATTTCGCTGCCGATCAGTTCGTCGTAGCGTGTTGAAAGGATGTGTGCGAGCGCCACACCGACCCACGCGACCACGAAGATTCCCTGATACGCCAGCGCCTGCAGGATTTTCGAGAATACGTCGGCCATCATCAAGGCATAAATAACAGCGCCGACGACGAGTGCCCACACGAACTTCGGCGCGCGAAGGGCGGCCACTTTCTGAAAGAAAGCCTGCATGTTGATGGCAGCGAGATAGTAGTTCGCGGTGTTGATGCGCGACTGAGTGACCCACACGAACAGCAGGCCCCAGATCCCCATCAGCTTGAGCAGCGCAAGTACAACGGATACTTCAGAGAGTGTGCCGAGGCCGGGAATCGTGCTGACCAGATAGATGCCGACAGCTCCGTTCAGCAGGAACGTGACCAGATAGAACGGCATGCCAAAGTTGAAGCGGCCGTGGTAGCCCGCGTCCTCCTTGCGCCCAAAGCGGGCGTAGTCGAAGGTGAACATCATCAGCACCCAGACGCCCATGTAATACACAAAGCAACTCCACCAGCCGTTGGCCGGTGTGCTGCCCTTCGGGCCGAAGTCGAGCCACGCTGCGTTGTAGCCATATTCATGTGTAGCCAGCGCGACGGCAGCGACCAGTCCGAGCAGATAGAACGGCAACAGCACGCCGTTGAATTTGTCGAGCCAGTGCTGCACACTGCCGAACACGAGCGGCACGCTGTAGCAAACAACGATCAGCGCCGCCCACCGGTAGTCGAGCACAGGAAACAGGTTATGCGCCGCAACGGCGATCACGGATCCTTCGAATACCGCGTAGTAGATCGCAGTCGCGAAGAAGATCAATGTGGCGAGCGCAGCGCCCGCGCTGCCAAACAGGACCCGCGAAAATAGCGCGACGGACAGGCCGGTACGAACCGCGTAGCGGCTGATGATGGAATTGACAAGACCGTACGACACTACCGAAAGCGACATCCCGATCAAGGCGTTGCGCGCACCGTAATTGAGTGCAAGCGTCGCGCCGACCACAATGTAGAACACCGCGCTGCAAACCGCCCACCAAGCCATCGTGAGCGAAAACGCCGGCATGCGGGCGTTCTCCGGAATGGCGACGGTCGATAGATCGAGATCGTTTTCGGCTGGTTCCTGTGCCAGATTGGCCATGATCGTGCTCCTCAATGCATTTGCAGGTTTGGAAACGACGCCGTGATAGGGACCGTGTCCGGTACCAAGGCGACGTGTGAAAGAAAGACAACCAATGTGGCGAAAAATGACGAACGCACGCGTCCGCATGCAACGCGTGGCGCCGCACGATCGGATTGGCGAAAATGCACTTACGGGATCACGGGGCAGGCGCGTGAGGTAGCCTGCCCGTGAATGCGTCCCTTGCACGCTAGCGCAGCAACACCTCGCGCAACCGGGCGAGCCGCAGTTGGGCGTCGCGGCGGGCAGCGAGCGCCTGCGTCATGGTGACGGACAGGAAGTGCGCCTGATGGTTGGGTTGCATTTGCCCGATCAGATCCATATCGGCGCTGATGACCGTGCCGATCGTGGCGTACCCGCCGCCGGACACCGCGTCACGATGCAGGATGATCGGTTCGAGTCCGGCTGGGACCTGGATCGAGCCGATCGGATAGCAGGCGTCGACGATGTTTGAGGGATCGGAGCCTGCGCCAAACGGCTGCTCGCGTTCGCGAAATTTAAGCGCCCGGCCCTGCTTATAGCGATAACCGATACGGTCTGCTTCAGGGGCGACGGTCCATGTGTCTTCGAAAAACGTGATGGCCGACTCGCCCGTTAGACGGTGATGGTAGAGGCCCGGCAGCACGCGCAATTCGACTTCGCGAGAGAGCGGCGTGCGCAACCGCTCCGGCAATTCAGTGCCTTCGCGAGCAGGCCCTCGGGCGCGGCCGATTCCGAGCCGGTCGCCCTTCTGCAGGCGCCGCCCCTCGTGGCCGCCGAAAGCCCCGAGCGCGTATGTGGAGCGGCTTCCGAGCACCATCGGTACGTCAATGCCGCCTGCCACCGCGAGACAGACCCGCGCCCCCCCTTTCACATAATCGAACGTCAGCGTGCTGCCTGCCTTGATTCGCAGGGCGACGTTGCAGGCCTGGGCCACGTCGTCGATTTTGGGCTGCATTTCAGCGCCCGTCACGGCAATCAGCGTGTCCACATGAAACAGAAGCTGGGGGCCGAGAAGCGTGCATTCGAGGGCAGCCGCATTTTCGGGGTTGCCGACCAGAAGATTGGCCGCGCGCAATGCATATTGATCCAGCGCGCCGCACGGCGGAATGCCGACGTGGTAAAACCCTTGCCGGCCGGTATCCTGCACCGAGGTAGCCAGTCCGGGCTTGACGACCTCGATAGCGCGGAGAAGATTAGTCCGCATTGAGCACCTCGATCAATGAACGGTTGTAGGCTTCGGGGTCACGCATAAAGGATCCGAGCGAGAAATTCACATCGCGCACGCGCAACGAATAAGTCCCTGCATCGACAGCGGCCGCGGCCTGGCCGTAAGCGTCACGATCGATCGGCTTGAACTTTACGATGTCACCGGGCCGGAAGAACACCATGAAGTCGCGCAGGTAGTCCAGACGTTGTGCCGGATCGAAGATCGGTGCGGGCGTCACGCCGAACATCTGGTAGCCTCCCGCGCCGCGCACCGAGTAAATGCAGCCGAAGCAGCCACCATGACCGACCGTCAACCTGGGGGTATCGGTGCGAGGCCGAAGATATTTCGGCACCTGCAACTGACGGGCACGTTCGACCATCTGGAACATGAACGGCAAGCCGGCCACGAAGCCCACCATGGAGACAAACCACGGGGAGCCGGAGTGCGCCGCGATGAAATCGTCGACATCCTTCTTCCCGTTGATCCGTGCCGCGTATTCCAGGTCTGTCGAGTCAGGATCCTGATGGCGCTCGCGAAAACGCATCAGTGTCTCGTGCGTCCACGGATCGTTGTAAAGCACGGGCACCTCGACAATGCGTGTCGCGAGGTCCAGCTCGGTTGCGCCAGCGGCTTCGGCCTCGATCTGCCTGAGTAGCGCGAGCAGCGCGTCCGGCTCGATCACGTCTGGATCGTAGCGGACCTGGTAAGACGCGTTAGCCGGGCAGATCTCTGTCACGCCATCCACCTTGCGGCGCTGCAGTTCTCGCGTGATCGCAGTCCCCTTGAAGAACGCTTCGAGCGACATGTCTTCGCTGATCTCCACGAAGATGAACTCGTCGCCGCCGAATGTGTAGCGGATCGTCATACCGCCTCCTCGTTCCCTGTCGTGGCTGCCACCCGTTTGGTGCGCCAGTCCGTCATCCATACTTCCAGATAGTTGGTGTGGTAACGGCCGGCGCGAATGTCGTCGTCTTCAAGCAGCGCGCGGTGAAGCGTCGCGGTGGTCTTGATGCCCACGATGCGCAGTTCGCTCAACGCCCGATTAAGCCGGGCAAGCGCTGCAGGCCGGCTTTCGTCAAAGACAATCAGCTTGGCGAGTAGCGAATCGTAGAACGGCGGGACGGTGTAACCTTGGTAGAGCATCGAATCGATGCGCACGCCAGGGCCCGTCGGCCAAACCAGTTCGTCGATTCGGCCCGGATTTGGACGAAAATCCTGCTCGGGGTCTTCCGCGTTGAGCCGGCATTCGAGTGCGGCGCCGCGCATCACGATGTCGCTCTGGCTGAAACGCAACGGTTCGCCGTCCGCGATACGAAGCGTCTCGCGAACCAGATCGATTCCGGTGATAGCCTCGGTCACCGGATGCTCGACCTGGATGCGTGTGTTCATTTCAATGAAGTAGAACTCGTCGCGCGTTCCATCGAACAGATATTCCAGCGTTCCGGCACTGCGATAGCCCACCTGCTTCGCTAACCGCGTCGCAGATGCGCACAGCGCATTGCGCAGCGCCGGCGTGAGCGAAGGTGACGGCGCTTCCTCCAGAATCTTCTGGCGCCGCCGCTGCAGCGAGCACTCGCGTTCGAACAGATGGACAACGTCGTTGCCGTCGCCGAGTACCTGCACTTCGATATGCCGGGCGCGCGCAATGAATCGTTCGAGATACACGCCGCCGTTGCCAAATGCTGCTTGGGCCTCGCGTTGCGCAAGAGGCAATTCAGCGTCGAGTTGGGTAGCGTCGTGCGCCACCCGGATGCCGCGTCCACCGCCGCCGGCTGCTGCTTTGATCATCACCGGATAGCCGATTCTTGTGGCGATCTCGCGCGCTTCGTCGAGAGACAGGACAACGCCGTTGCTACCGGGGACTGTCGGGACGTCGGCGCGCTGCGCTGTTTCTCGCGCCTTTGCCTTGTCGCCCATGGTCGCAATGACACTCGGCGAGGGGCCAACAAAGATCAACCCGGCGTTCTCAACTTGCGCTGCAAATGCGGCGTTTTCCGAGAGAAAACCGTATCCTGGATGAATGGCATCCGCCCCGCACTGCTGTGCGGCAGCGAGGATCGCCGCCGGGTTTAGGTAGCTTTTCGCCGCATGCGCGGAGCCGATGTGAATGGCCTCGTCGGCCATGCGCGCGGCTAGGCTGTCGCGATCGGCATCGCTAACCACCACGACCGCCCGCATACCCAGTTCATGTGCCGCGCGGATAACGCGCACCGCGATCTCGCCGCGATTGGCAACGAGCACCGTGCGGATTCGCTTCGGCTGATAGAACATGCCCGGGGAGTGGCCCGTGTTCGACGTATTCATCGTGGTCACCCTTCGATCCGCATCAAGACCTGTCCTGCATCGACCGGCTCGCCGTCGTCCACAAGAATTTCGGTGACGCGGCCTGCCACGCCCGTCTCGACATCGTTGAACTGCTTCATCACCTCGACGAGCCCAACCACCGCGCCGCTTTCGACGGATACGCCTGCTTCGACGTAGGGCGCGGCCTCCGGCGACGCGCGCCGATAGAAGGTGCCGGGTAGGGGGCTGACAATATCGTGCAGTGCCATGGATGTGCTCCTCAAGTCTTTTCGGATAACGGGAATTAGCGGGCGACCGGGTATAAGGGGGCTGCCACACGGATATCGTGATTGGTCAGTGCGGCGCGAGTGGCCTCGACGAGTTTGAGCGCGCCCGGCGTGTCGCTATGAATGCAGACCGAGTCGAAATCGATGTCGATGTCATCGCCGTCGACTGTGGCCACCCGTCCTTCCACGCAGGCGCGTAACACCTTCGCCGCCACCTGCGTCGGATCGAGCCGTCCGACGCGACGGGTGAAGACGATTGACCCGCTGCGATCGTAGTCTCGGTCGGCGTAAAACTCACGGATCACCGGCTGGCCGAGTTCGCGCGCGATCCGATACGTCACCGACGCTTCCATGCAATACAGCAATAGTGTGGGATCCAACGTCTGAAGCGTCCCGATCAGCAGGCGCGACAGGTCTTCGTCGCGCGCAGCGAGCATGTAAAGCGCCCCGTGCGGCTTCACGTGCTGCACGCTGACGTTGTAGAGGCGTGCGAATTCGCGCAGTGCGCCGAGCTGGTAGGTGATGTCGTTGACGAGCGCCTGCGGCGTCTCGGCAATATTGCGGCGGCCGAAGCCCACCAGATCGCGAAATCCCGGATGCGCGCCGATACCGACGCCTGCCTGTTTTGCGAGTTGCACCGTGCGCGCCATGATGTTTGGGTCGCCTGCATGAAACCCGGTTGCGATGTTGGCGGAGCTGATGAGGGGCATGATCTCCTCGTCGACGCCATCACCGATCTTCCATGAGCCGAAACCTTCCCCCATGTCGGAATTCAAGTCGACACTATGCTTGTTCATACTCACTCTCTCCTGGGTCAGCAGCCCGGTCAGCTTGAAGGACACGTGCCAGACCGGCTCAGAAGACGTTATCCGCTCGCCGGCCGCCAAAATAGTTCTATTTTTATATGGCACGGTATCTGTTTTTCAGATAACTGCGGCAGACGGAGGACGGGGGAGATCAGGCATGCATCAGCCTAGTCTTGGGGGGATGATCCAAAGCCGTTTTCGATCACTTGCGAGAGTAAGATATTGCACCGGGCAATATCATTTTTTCAGGTGGACTCCATGGCATTGACTCTCCGGCAGCTGAAATACTTCGTCGCCACGGCTGAGCTCGGTCAGATTTCACAGGCGGCCATTCAACTGACGATTTCGCAGTCGGCAGTGACCAATGCCATCAAGGAGCTGGAGGACAGCCTCGGCGCGCAACTGTTCATGCGCACAGCGTCCGGGATGACCTTAACCAATACCGGGCGGCGTTTCCTCAACCAGGCGTACACGATCCTGTCGTCGGTGGATGAGGCAATGCGCATTCCGAATCTCGAAAGCACGCTCACGGGAACCTTGACGCTTGCCGCGAGCTACACCGTACTCGGCTATTTTTTGCCGCATCATCTGCAGCGTCTGAACACGCTCTATCCACGGCTCACCATCCAGCTGCACGAGCTAAACCGTGAGTCGATCGAAGAGGGGCTGATCGCAGACCGATACGACATGGCCGTGCTGCTCACATCGAACGTTGCGAATCCGGCGTTGATACTTGAGCCGGTCATTCATTCGGTGCGGCGCCTGTGGTTGTGCGCGCAGCACCCACTGTTAAAGCGCGAGAACGTGACGCTTGCCGATGTCGCCGCCGAACCGTTCGTGATGTTGACCGTCGACGAAGCGGCCTTTACGGCCTTGCGCTACTGGAACGAGACGCCATACCGGCCGAACGTGAAACTACGCACATCGTCCGTTGAAGCGGTGCGCAGCATGGTGGCAAATGGAAGCGGCGTGGCGATCCTGTCGGACATGGTGTATCGCCCGTGGTCGCTGGAGGGCAGACGCATCGAGACCATACAGCTACGCGACCCGGTGCCACCGATGAGCGTGGGCCTCGCATGGCGCAGAAGCGCCGACTTGAGTCCGGCGATGCATGCGGTGCGCGAGTACTTCCGGCACACGTTCATGGAACCTCGAGGGTTCATCGGCAGCAGTTGAACTACCTGGTCGGCGCCCTACCGCGCAGCGGTGTCTCGGCGCGCAAGCAGCCCACGCAACCGTGATTTTCGCGTTCAGGTCAGAAAGCGGACGATACGGCAGGCTCAGTGACTGGCAGCAACGGGGCGACATGCGAGGGCCCTGTCGCGATAAGAACCGAACGGCGAGCGAGATCGATATGCGAAGTACAACTTATATTGCGAGGTCGTAGAACTGATCAGCGGCCGACGGATGGGTTCCGCGAACACACTTCATCTGCCCTTTCGTGATCATGTGCATCAACTCGATTCCGGCCAGAAGGATCCGGGCACAGCGAAAACTCTTGAACCCCAGCATGGGTCGCGTTCGCCGCTTGATCGCCCTATGGTCCTGCTCAACCAGGTTATTAAGATATTTCGACTGGCGGATCTTGATGGGCGTTTCGCGGTCGGCATTGATCCCATCGAGCGCGGCGAGATTGGCACCGCTTTTGTCGATGTTCACTGTATCGGGCGCGCCATTCCAGGCGATGGATTTCTCGAAGTAACGCCGGGCTGCAGTCTTATCCCGATGGGCACGTAGCAGAAAGTCGATGGTGTTGCCGTCCTTGTCGACGGCTCGATAAAGATATCGCCATTCGCCCTTGACGCGAATGTACGTCTCGTCCATGCGCCAGCTCTTGCCAACTGGCCGCTTGCGCAGGCGAAACGCTTTCTCCAGCACCGGCAACAGCTTGACGGCCCAGCGGTGCACAGTCGAATGATCGACCGAAACGCCGCGCTCGGCCATCATGTCTTCGAGGTGCCGCAGGCTCAGAGGATAGGCTACATACCAGCGCACGCAGGTCAGAATCACGTCCAGCGGAAAATGCAAGCGCTTGAGCACTCGGGCCACTACCGGATTCAACGTCTTCATCGGGCTTTCAGTTGTTCGTGTCGTTCAGTACATCATAACGGAGCGTCTTACTGCAACAGATCCGCAACGGCTGGTCCGCCATGATGTGAACGATGGCGCGGACAAGCTTTGAACTTTTCGCGAGCACGATGCGATATCGCGTGACGCGTGGCTCCCGGCTCTGCGCCGGGTAAATAATGTCCTTGAACGAGCTTCTATAAATCATGCCTCACCCCGCGAGTGTTGCCGCACCCCGTGTACGGCCCACTCACCAGGCCACGCGTCGCTGGCCAAAGTCAAGGGGACGCCGCCAACGCAGAGTACCTAGGCGGCGTTTCCTGACTCGTCGAGCCTCTGCTCATCGTCCGTCCCGTTAGTGTCAGGGATGGTTTCGCGCAGCCGCGTTGCCGTCCGGTGGCTGGACAGGCCCAGGAGGTTACTGACCTGCTCGTTGGTCTTGCCTCCGAGAAGATGCCTGCGGCCATAGGTGTTGCGCAGCAACCGGGACTTTCGTCGGCGGCCGTAGCGCCGGCAGCGCGCAACGCGGCCCGCACGCATTGCCCGAGGGTGGCGGGTTTCATAGGCTTGCCGCCCGCCGTAGCCATGAAAAGCAGATCATCCGAAGCGCGGAGCGGAGCGCACGCCTTCGCATACTCCCGCAGGATTTCAACCGCGAACCCGTCGACGGGCACGCGCCGTGCGATGCGCGGCCCGCGCTTTCTGACGAACACGCTCGCTCGTGATCCTTCTGTGTCGAGATCGCCGACGCTCAACGCGCTGAGTTCGGCCGCCGTGATGCCGGTGCCGAGCAGCAGTGCCACGATCGCAGGCAGGAGCAGCGCTGGCGCTTTCGCGCATGGGTATAGGCCGCAGCGGCCGCCGATTCTCCTTTCCAGCTAAGAAGTGCTAAAGATAGTCGCGTTCCCGAGAATCAAACCGATTGGTTGGTATGCAACTAACGGTCAGGCCCTCGCAGCGGCCGGCTTGGCTCCGCCACAACAGCGTTGCGCAAAAAAAGCCACTGGCAGATTGTTCATGCTTCGAGGAGAGTGCCCAATTCACCCACGCTGTTCAGGGGCGCTCGAAGTCATCGGGTGTCAGTTCCAGGCGTGCGCACGGATGCGCAAGCAGCTTCCGTTCGGCGATCACGCGGATGCGGCTGTACCCGTCCCGGAAAATCCCCAGGATCCCAGCGTCCCCGGCCCGCGGCTCAAGCCAGAAGCGGGCCTCCAGCGCTGCAATCGTGACGATGCATTCGACGGTGGTGTTTCCGCGGACGAGCCAGAACGACACGCCTTGTCGATTTGCCAGAATTTGCGGCTCAAGTTCAGGTTTTTCCATGGCTGGCTCCGGGCGTCATTTCGTAGGCGAGGGAGCAGGCTGTCGATCGCTCCGATGATGTCAGCGATGGTCGCTGGCATCAGCCCACAGACTGCCTGACATCACAAAAGTCGGCGGAGCATTGCGCGCTCCGCTTGCCGGGTTGTACCGGCCGATCGAACCATTATCGGGAGACAGTCAACCACTGGGCCTCGGTGGGTCATGCAGGTTGTCGCGCTCACTTCCGGGTTGTAAAGGCCTCACTGATCTGCCGCGCGCGCTTAACCTCGTCACTGTGCAGGTAGATCGAGGTAGTCGACACCGAGGCGTGCCGGAGATTGTCGCGCACCGTCGTCAGTCCTGCGCCGTGCCCGAGCGCGTAGGTGGCGTGCGTATGCCGCATCCAGTGAGGGCTGGCACGGCGCAGTTTCTCCGCGAGCGGCGGGTGATCGGTTTCGATCGCATCGGCGGCAACACAGAAGAAGCGCTCAAGGACACCCCACAGCCGCACGCTGCTGATCGTCGCGGCGCTGTCCGCTTCCAGGCTCCCGATGACCGGCGTGTCCGGCCCCAGCGTGCAGCAGTAGCCGGCAGCTGGCGCTCAGCCAGATAACGCGCCAGTGCTCGCCGCGTGCGTCCGTTTCGACGTGGCCGAGCGTCGCGCCGACCAGTTCACTCGCGCGCAGACCCGTTGCAAAACCAAAGTCGAGCAGGAACCGCAAGCGCTGTGCGGCCTGAACCGTCCAGCCGTAAGACCATTCGAGGCCGTCGGCGATCGTACGTAGGAGTGCCCATTCGCCGTCCGTAAAAGCGCGCGACGCGTCGAGCGCCGATGCGGTTTTGCCACCGCGCACCCTGATGCCCGCAAATGGATTGGCCAGCACGTAGCGCTGTTCGATCAGCCAGCGGAAGAGGGCGCCGACAACCGAAAGCGCGTGCGCGACCGAACGCGCGGACAGACTGCCAGTGAACGGCCGCCAGTCAGGCGACGTGCGTGGGCGCACCGGGCCGATCCACCGTCCGCGCGGAGACGGATGGCGCAGGAACGTCCGGTAGGCGATCGCATCATCGGTCGTCAGGGACGACAGCGCGCGGCCGCGCTCGACGATGGCCCAGAGGATCAGCCGCTCGGCTTCCTTGCGGTAGGTCCGCTGGGTGGCGGGCGACTCGTGCAGGGACAGCCACGTCTGCACGGCATCGTAGTCGTTGGACGCGTCGAGTGTACAGGTAGCGGGCGATGCGCGGAATACGCCTGCGGAGCCGTCGACCTCGTGCGGCAGCTTCAGGCTTTCCCACGGCACGATGTCGCCACGCTGGCTGGCAATGGTGAGTGCGCGCGCCTTATCCGTGAGCGTGGGCCATGCCGCAAAGAACGCCTCGATCGCGCGGGCGCTCGCGGCGCCGAGTCCCGGCACCGCCTTCCACCACTGGCGCCGGCGCGGAACTCGCACGGTGAGATCAGCGAGCGTCGTGATGCCGTGCGCGCGCAGCACCAGCACCGCGCGTGGCGCGAGCCATTGCGCGATGTCGTCGGCGATCTGCGGTTCCGGCGGGCGGGCGGTGCGCAAAGCGTCGATCGCCAGCGCGGCACCTTTTGCATGCTGTTGACGTCCCGCCGCCGGATGAGTCAGGAGTGCAACAAGGTCATCGCGATGGGCGGCATGTGCGATGGGCCACCAGCCTGCACCGGATGCGCCCGAGCACGCCGATTGCGGATTTCCCGTCACCGAGTGCGGAGCGCAGGTAACGCGCGACGGCCTGGCGCACCGGTACGCCCGCATACCACGCGCGCAGCACGGCGAGCTCGTCGGCATCGGGGAAAGTCGATGCAGCATCAGCGGCGGGCGTGAAGGGCGGGGTGAGGCGCGTTTTCATGCAGGGGAGTTTAGCGCATCAACAGGCATCTTAAGATAAGAAAACTTATCCTAATAGCGCGGTTTTAGCCGCCGTTTTCCGAGAGTCGCCTGAGGTCGCTGACGAGGTTCCGATTGCACAACGGCTCAGAAGTTTTGCAACGCAAAGCCGGCAATAGTCCATGGGAGTGATGTCATCGCATCGCGACGCGCTTCATGAGCAGAAGGAATGGAAGGTGAAATTTTGCGGGAGCCGGGGTGAAGCTTGGACATCATCACCGGTGCTGCGCATCGGTCAGTTGGGAAATTCAGGCCGCTTCGGGGCACGGCGCGGGCACGGCCATGTGTCAGCCGCGATGACCGAGTTGACGACCTCTTAAACCGATATTGTCGGCCCGATTGATATGTCATAGGGCTGACCGAACTGTGCGCACTTACTCTCGTTTCCTATTGGTAATCCGCTTCGCGTTGATGCCGCACGGCCAAGATTGTAACGGTTGCTGCGTCCTCGATCTCGAACAGCACAACGTAGCCGGAGGATCCGAACGGCACGATCAACTCTCGGAGGAAGGGATTGTCGGCATCGGCCTTGCGACAAGTGAAAGGAAACTGTTCTAGCACGTCTGTCGACTTGCGCAAAGCTTCCACTGCGCGCTCCGCCAATACCACGTCACGGTCAAGCAGAAATTCGTAGAGCCGCAGCAAGTCACTCCGGGCGCCGCCGCTGTAGCGGACTCGGTATGTCACTCGCTGTCTCTCGCCCGCTTCGCTGTATGCAGCATGTCCTCGAGCTCGGCATAAACATCGCTGGCCGGATAGTATTTACCGGTTTTGCGCGCTTCGTCGCGGGTGGCTAGTCCCCGGGCGATGAACTCGCGCTGAAGCTTTCGCTGCGCGATGCTTGCGCGCAGGGATGTCTCCATGAACGAGGACAGACTTTCGTCGTCGTTGAGGACCTCTTCGGCCGCACGCCGCAATTCGGGTTCGACGCGCAGCGCCGGGATCGTGGCTGTCTTCATGAGGAGCTCCATGTATTGCATTTGCGATACATTTTATCAGCAATCGGTCTTGTGCGGGAAACGTCCAGAAATGAAGGGGATGAAAGTTGTGGCTATCTACCCTTCATTTATAGACGTCGACGGACCAGGGCGGCAACAACCGCTCGCACAACTGATTTTGTTACGACGCGTCGTGCCTGCCCCGCCATTGTCAGGGCGTGACGGTACGCGCCGGCCGTTCGGGCAAGTTTCTCGGCCTCGCTCCGGAATCCGCGGCGAGCTTCGCGCAGTCGCTAAACAGCTGATACTCAGCTGCGATGGTTGTGGAGATCGGGCTAGGCACGACCACCGGCGCCACCGCTCCTGTCAAAGACTTTGATACTCGGTCGGACCTACCCGTGTACGACAACATGCAAGCGTGGGAGAGGCGACTCGTGAATTCCAGGCGTCGTATGATCCGGTCATTTGCGCTGGATTAATCGAAAAATCGGCAGTAATCGCATCAGCGTCGCATAGGGAAGCCGCGAACCGCTCACCGCAATTGAAGCGGTACCGCTTCGCTTATTCGACGTTCGCTTTCTGCGGTGTGTCCGCGGCTATTTCGCAAGCGAGTTCAACGAAACTGCCTAGCGCAGCGGGCGGATTCGGCTCCTTCCATGCAAGATAGAGTTCGCTTTGCGCGTGCTGTTCGCGCAGAGGACGATAAACGACGTTGTCCATGTGCGTTCGTTGAACCGACGCAGGTACGAGCGTCACACCAAACCCGGCGCTTACGAGGCCAAGGGAGGCGTAGATCTGTCCCATTTCGAAGCTCGTGGAAGGAGAGAAGCCTGCCAGTGCGCACAACTGGTTGATGGTGGCGTGATAGTCCGGCGCGACATCTTTCCGGTAATTGATGACGCGCAGGTGCATACAGTCCTTGATGGAAATCTGCCGTTTCGCTGCGAGAGGGTTGTCCTTCGCGATGGCAACGTAAAACGGCTCCTGTAGCAACAAGACGCTGTTCAGTTGGGTATCCGACGGCAAAGAGCGAACGAACGCCAGATCGACGTCCCCTCGATCCAGCGCATTGATCTGTTCCGCAGAGGAGAACCATCGAAGTTCGACTGTCACCGCGGGGTAACGCTGCTGGAATTCACGCAAGAGCGGCGGCAGCAGCGTGTACGCGATGTGCTCAAAGAACCCGACCGCCACCCGGCCGATTTCCCCTCTTGCTGCGCGTTGCGAATCCACGATCGCGGAGTCCGTGTCCGCCAGAATTCGCCTGGCCCGTTCTTCGAAAACCTGGCCCGCCGATGAAAGGAAAACGCGTTTGCCCCGGCGCTCGAAAAGCGCCACGCCGAGTTCCTCTTCCAGTTCCCGTATCTGCCGGCTCAACGGCGGCTGGGCCATGTGCAGTTCCTCCGCCGCCTTCGTGAAGTTGAGTGTGCGTGCCACCGTCAGAAAGTAGCGAAGATGACGCAGCTCCATTTGAAACCTTTTAGGTATCGATACGCAACTTATTATATCTTTTACATTGGACGCGACGGGTCTTAGGATCATGACATCACACCAATAAGTCAGGAGATGCCCTCATGAAACTTACCGCGTCACAATTGGAAGCGTACGAGCGCGATGGATTCGTTGTTCTGCCGGAGCTTTTCTCGGAAGAAGAAGTCGGGCATATGAAGAGCGAGTTGCGCCGGATCCAGAAGATCGACACCGACCATCTCGTCCGTGAAAAAACGGGCGGCATCGCGAAGACGATCTACAAAGTTCACGAAACCGAAAGTCCGACGGCATCGGCGGTCTTTCACTCCGCCGTGCGCTCCCCCAGATTGCTCGAGCCGGCACAACAACTGATCGACGATCCCGAACTCTACATCTATCACACGAAGTGCAATCTGAAGACGGCTATCGACGGCTCCGTCTGGCAATGGCATCAGGACTTCGGCACCTGGCATATCGACGGCGTGAAAGAACCGCGGATGACAACCGCGTTGGTCATGCTCGACGAGCCGACCGAAATGGGCGGATGTCTCTACTTCATCCCGGGAAGCCACAAGCTTGGTTCACTCGATCCGACGTTCGATGAGGCAACCGGTTACCGCTTCTACGTTGTACCCAAGCCGACGATGCTCGATATTTTGTCCAGTCATCCCAAGGCCGTGCCTATCATCGGCCGCCCGGGAACAGTCGTGTTCTTCGACGCCAACATCGTGCATTCCTCGGGTCACAACCTGTCCGGTGACGATCGATGGCAGGCCTATGTCGTCTACAACCAGGTGAAGAACAAGCCTGAACAGGTCGAGCAGCCGCGACCGGATTATGTGCGCTCGACCAATTTCGTTCCTCTCGAGGTTGGCTCAGACGAGATTCTCGACAGAGTTCAGATCGGCTGAACTTGCGCGCGCGTCGCTCGCCGGGACGCATGTACCTGGCGAGCAGCGGCAAGTCACATCAACAGGGTAAGCCTTATCTCCTGAATGTCGCCGACGCGTGACCTCGCGTTTTCTCTCCGAATGCGGCCATCACGACGACGCGTCAGGCCTGTTGCTCTGATGGACGCAGGTGAAGCAATACGTACGCAGAGTGCCGCGCAAGGACGCATGAAAGGTAAGCGACATGAAGGTCATAAAGATAAAACTAGAAGAAGCACGAGACACTACTTCCGAAGCAGCGTTTCTCGAAGCTCTGCGGGTTGCGGGACTGGTGGGAGAGATCGACGTCAGCCATGCGACGCGCACGGTACTCGCAACGGACAACTCGATCTATCAGCGCAGACCCACGGCTGCGATTTTCCCTCGCAACGCCGCTGACGTTGAGCGCATCGCGCGGCTGCTCGCCGAGGAGCGATTTCGAAGCGTCGTGGTATCGCCCCGAGGCGGTGGCACCGGCACCAACGGCCAGTCATTGACCGACGGTATCGTCGTCGACCTGTCCCGCCACATGAACCGCATCATTGAAATCGATCCGATTAAACGCACGGCAAGGGTTCAGGCAGGCGTCGTCAAGGATCAATTGAATGCGGCTCTCAAACCGCACGGATTATTCTTTGCTCCGGAACTGTCCACGTCGAATCGCGCCACAATTGGCGGAATGATCAGCACGGACGCCAGCGGACAAGGCAGCTGCACCTATGGAAAAACGCGCGACCACGTCATCGCGCTGAAGAGCGTGTTGCTTGGAGGCGTTCCGCTCGTCTCCGAGCCGGTCGACGATGCAGCACTGGAACAGCTTTGTGCACGGACGGATATTGTCGGACGGGCCTACAAAACCGCCCGCGAGATTTCCGACAACCAGGCTGAACTCATACGAGACACTTTCCCGCCGCTTAATCGCTGCCTGACGGGCTACGATCTCGCGCATCTTCGCGAACGTGACGGAAGGCTGAACCTGAAAAGCCTGATTTGCGGCGCAGAGGGTACGCTCGGCTTCGTTGTAGAGGCGACATTGAACGTGTTGCCGATACCGCTTCATTCGGCGCTGGTGAACATCCAGTATGAAGGATTCATGGATGCGCTGAGGGATGCGCGCGCTCTGATGGAACATCGACCGCTGTCCATCGAGACGGTGGACTCCACGGTACTCGCGCTAGCCCGCGATGACGTTGTCTGGACTTCGATATCCGAGTTCTTCCCGGACTATAACGACGAGCGAAGTGCTCAAGGTATCAACCTCGTTGAATTCAGCGCCGATGATCTCGGTCAGCTGCAAAGCCGTGTCGCTGAATTTGTCGAGCACATCAGCACGGACCAGAGCGTTCGGCGTCTCGGCCACACGATCGCCTGGGA
The DNA here is from genome assembly GCF_032806925.1 of Paraburkholderia kirstenboschensis. Classification (NCBI taxonomy): domain Bacteria; kingdom Pseudomonadati; phylum Pseudomonadota; class Betaproteobacteria; order Burkholderiales; family Burkholderiaceae; genus Paraburkholderia; species Paraburkholderia kirstenboschensis. The sequence continues at coordinate 1,727,494 of NZ_CP136511.1, forward strand.
AGATGTGGCGGTTAGCCGTGTTTATGCAATGCGAAAGCGCGCAGTCGGCCTTCTTGGCAACGTACGCGGAAAAAGGCGGCCGCAGCCGTTTGTCGAGGACACAGCTGTCCCTCCGGAGCAACTTGCGGAGTACATCGCAGAGTTTCGCGCGTTGCTCGATTCCTATGGCTTGAAGTATGGGATGTTCGGGCATGTTGACGCTGGCGTGCTGCACGTGCGTCCTGCGCTCGATCTGAGAGCCCCCGAGGATGCCGCCTTGATCAGGCCCATCTCGGATGCAGTCTCGGCGCTCACGATGAAGTACGGAGGACTTCTTTGGGGAGAGCACGGGAAAGGCGTGCGCTCGGAATACGCACCGACCTTCTTCGGGAGCCTCTACCCGTCCTTGCAGCGAATCAAGGCAGCGTTTGACCCATATAACCAGCTAAATCCCGGAAAGATCGCCGTACCGGCAGGCGTGGATAGCACACTTCTCAAGATTGACTCCACCACCTGGCGAGGTGAACTCGATCGCGAGATCAGCGACGCTGTGTGGGAAGCGAACGGTGACGCCGTCCAATGTAACGGCAATGGCGCTTGCTTTAATTTCGATCCGGACGATTCGATGTGTCCTTCATGGAAAGCGACACGTCAACGCATTCATTCTCCGAAAGGCCGTGCGTCGTTGATGCGTGAGTGGTTACGTCTGCAGGTAGCTGCAGGTACCGATCTGATCGCTCGACCGCGTGCGAAGCGCTTGCCCGTACGTTTCTTGAATTCGCTGCGTCGCGGTCGAAACAAAGATGATTTTTCGCACGAGGTGTATGAAGCGATGAGCGGCTGCCTCGCCTGCAAATCTTGCGTCGCTCAGTGTCCTGTCAAGGTGAACGTGCCGGAGTTCCGATCACGATTCCTGGAGCATTACCACACGCGATATCTTCGCCCGGCTCGCGACTACATGATTGCTTCTCTCGAATACACGATTCCACGGCTGGTCTCCGTGCCCGGGGGGCGACAGTTTTACAACGGCATTGTGGAAAGCCGGTTCGCGCGACTATTGCTCAAGCACGTTGTTGGAGTAGTCGACACACCGATTATTGGCCAGAGCGAAGCCAGCAAGTCGAACCGATGCGCTATCGCGACGCCTGAGATTCTGATGCGGATGAACGCAAGCGAACGGAAACGTTGCGTGGTCATGGTCCGCGACACCTTCACGAGTTTTTTTAGTGGCGACGTCGAAACCGCATTTGTCGAGCTTGCAGATTCTTTGGGATTTCGCGTATTTTTCGCACCCTTTCATCCGAATGGGAAGCCTCTCCACGTTCTGGGCTTTCTGGCACGGTTCGCGCGGGCCGCGCGGCAGAACGCCCAGACACTGCTCGATATTGCAAACACGGGTGTCACGCTGGTTGGGGTCGACCCGGCCATGACGCTGACGTATCGCCAGGAATATTCCAAAGTACTCGGGAGCGAAAATGTCCCGAATGTGTTGTTGCCACAGGAGTGGCTCGCGACTGCGATCAGTTCGTCGCACATGCCCAAAGCGGCACGCGTGTCGTTCAAGTTACTACCTCATTGCACGGAGAAAACCAATGCCGTGCAAGCTACAGCGCTTTGGAAAGCGGTTTTTGCCGCGGCAGGTCTGGACGTGGCGATGCCCTCAACAGGGTGTTGCGGGATGTCAGGCACTTACGGTCATGAAGCGAGGAACGTGACTACATCGACCGACATTTTCGCGCTGTCGTGGGCGCAGCAGATTCCTGAGTCCGATTGCCCAGTCAGGAACGAGGAAAGCCGAGAGGTCCTGGCGACAGGCTATTCCTGTCGCTGTCAGGTCAAGCGTCTGCGAGGCAAGACGCTTCGTCACCCATTGCAGGTGCTCGCGGATATCTACCGCCGGTAGTCATTAGATGTAGCTCCGGACGTAGCGCTGTTCAATGTGAAAGCAAATACTTATTTTTCGAAAATATATGGAGACGGAATGATCGAGAAGTCGAAGAAATTAAAGCGGATACAGGTAGCATCAATAGCGCTTCTGACGCTGGCCGGAATTGTCAACTATCTCGATCGGAGCACATTGTCTATCGCGAACCATTCCGTCAGCAGTGAACTCGGGTTGTCGGCATCTCAGATGGGAATATTGCTGTCTGCCTTTTCGTTCGCTTACGCCTTTGCGCAACTGCCGGTCGGGGTGCTTCTCGACAAATTTGGTTCGCGAGTGATGCTCGGACTGGGAATGTTCGTCTGGTCCGCCGCTCAGTTTAGTGGAGGGCTGATAACTAATCTCCATCAGTTCATCATTGCGCGTATCGCGCTCGGAGTAGGTGAATCGCCAAACTTTCCGGCTGGCGCGAAAGTGGTCAGCGAGTGGTTTGGAATTCGTGAGCGAGGTCGGCCGACGGGCATCTTCATTACTTCATCGACGATTGGGCCGGCTCTTGCGCCCCCGATTCTGACCGTCATGATGCTGTCGTGCGGTTGGCGACAAATGTTCATGATCATGGGCGGCTTCGGAATTGCGGTGTCGATCGGCTGGTACTTGATCTATCGTGACCGCAAAAACGTGACGCTCTCGGACAGAGAAGCTGACTATCTGAATGAAGGTGCAAGTGACACCAAGGTCGAGCGAAAGATGACCATGTCGGAATGGCGCAATCTGTTTCTGACGCGTACCACCTGGGGCATGATTCTCGGCAATGCGGGCATCATCTATATGCTGTGGCTATACCTGACGTGGCTGCCTGCATATCTTGAGCGTGAGCGTCATTTATCGCTCGCAAGTACCGGATGGTTGGTGTCGATCCCATATCTTTTCGGCACGGTTGGCATGTTATCGAGCGGCTTCGTTGCTGATGCGTTGCAGGCCCGCGGTATCGCACCGATTCGAAGCCGAAAATGGCCTATCTGTATCGGTCTGATTGGTGGGGCTTTATTTACGGTTCCCGCTGCGTTCACGCCGAATCTGACACTTGCGATTCTCTATCTCAGCGTAGCGATGTTCTTTGTCCAGATGGCATGTGGTGCGAGTTGGGCGCTTGTGTCTGTGGCTGCGCCGCGGCACATGGCGGCATCCCTTGCGAGCATTCAAAACTTCGGCGGTTATTTCGGCGGCTCGTTCGCGCCTTTTGTCACCGGTGTTGTCGTCGATCGGACTCATTCGTTTGTCGACGCGTTCCTTATCAGTGCTGGAATCGCGCTTCTGGCTGCGCTCGTCTACGCACTGATGGTTGGAAAGCGCGTCGATGAGCCGGACGTCGCCGTGTCGACACCACCGCTCGCAACGTAACCAGTTTGCACAGGCCGGTATAACCCTTCAATAAGGTATCCGGGACACAGAAAGATTCCTTTCATTTGGCGAAGTTAAATGAATCAGTATAGAAACCTGATCAACGGTGAGTGGGTAGCCGGCGAACACTGGCGACCCAATGTGAGTCCGTCGGATAGCAACGATGTAATCGGTGAATACGCCGACGCCAATATGCCGCAGACCGAGATCGCAGCCGCTGCGGCACGTGAGGCCTTCCGCTCATGGTCAAAGAGTGGTCCACAGGAACGCTTTGACTTATTAGATCAGACGGCTTCGATCATCCTGTCTCGGAAGGCGGAGCTGGCGACGCTGCTATCGCGAGAAGAGGGCAAAACGCTTTCGGAAGCTGCCGCCGAAGTGCAGCGAGCGGGGCAGATCTTCAAGTTCTTCGCTGGAGAAGCGTTGCGAACCGATGGCGAACTACTTGCATCGATCAGATCAGGTCTGACGGTCGAGGTCACTCGGGAACCGATAGGAGTAGTTGGTCTCATCACGCCGTGGAACTTCCCGATCGCAATACCGGCCTGGAAGATTGCACCGGCTCTTGCATATGGGAATTGTGTCGTGATCAAGCCGGCAGAACTGGTGCCGGGATGTGCATGGTCGCTCGTAAAAATCCTGTCTGACGCCGGGGCGCCGCCCGGTGTCGTCAACCTGTTGATGGGACCAGGTGCGGCCGTGGGCGAAGCGCTTGTGCGGTCTCCGAACGTCGATGCAATCAGCTTTACGGGCTCGGCGGCGACGGGTCGAGCTGTCGCCGAGAAATGTGTGTCGAGCGGGAAAAAGGTACAGCTTGAAATGGGGGGAAAGAATCCGATGGTTGTGCTCGACGACGCTGATATGGATGTCGCTGTCGAAGCCTGCATCAGCGGATCTTTCTATTCAACTGGACAACGTTGCACTGCATCGAGTCGTCTGATCGTCGGTAGCGGCATGCATGACTCGTTCGTCGAAGCAATGCATGCACGCATGAAGCTGCTGAAAGTAGGTAACCCGCTGGATTCGCAAACGCACATAGGACCGGTCGTCGATGCGAGGCAGCTTGCGCAGGACGAACGTTATATTCGACTCGCAAAGCGTGAAGGCGGAAGCGTGTTCGGCGGTGCTCGTGTAGATGCCGACACGGAAGGATTTTTTCTCGCGCCTGCATTGGTGACCGGTACGCACCCATCCATGACGATCAATCAGGAAGAGGTGTTCGGCCCCGTTGCGTCGGTCATTCGGGTCAATGATTATGACGAGGCGCTTGCCGTAGCGAACGATACGCGCTTTGGATTGTCAGCAGGAATTTGCACGACGTCGCTCAAGTACGCAAGCCATTTCAAGCGAAACGTCGAGGCCGGCATGGTGATGATCAACACGCCGACGGCCGGGGTCGACTACCATGTGCCGTTCGGCGGTCGCAAAAAGTCCAGCTACGGAGCGAGAGAACAGGGCAGCTATGCGCAAGAGTTCTTCACGACGGTGAAGACCGCTTACATCGCGGCGGGTATTGTGTGATGTGTTGCCACGGCCTGCTGCTTGAACGTCGCCCTCCTCGCGCCTCGTTTAGGCGTCGCATGACGGTAAGGTTGCGGTGGACAGAAGCGACATGCGCTGGTGCCCGGATGTCTGTGTAGTAGATCCGCCGTCTTTGCTTCATTGCTACACCTGTCCCCGTCATGCTGCGGATCCAACCGTGCGATGCAACGCACCGCAAACTGCGCGAGCAGTGAGGACTTTTAATCCAGTGTGTTGATTTGCACTGAATTCCACCCCGAGGGGGCTGTTTGCCTTATCGGCAAGCTGTTAACCTTGGTCGTCTCAACGACCGGAACCAAGGGGATGGGCGCACCGATCATTGATGACGAACTGTGGGCATTGATAGAGCCTTTGCTGCCACCGCCAAAGCCACGCCGCAAGAAATGCCCAGGACGGCTCCCGGTTTCCAACCGGGCTGCACTGAACGGCATCCTGTTCGTATTCAAGACCGGGGTACGCTGGTGCGACCTCTCGACCAAGCTGGGATTCGGCTCCGGGCCAACCTGCTGGAGGCGTTTGCGCGACTGGCAAAGGGCCGGCGTGTGGAGCGCGTTGCACGAACTGCTGCTTGCGAAGTTACGCGAAGCCGGCGAACTCGATTTCTCACGGGCAGCGGTCGATTCATCCTCGGTGCGAGCCGTTGGGGCGGGCGAAAAACCGGCCCGAACCCCACCGATCGCTCGCGACCAGGTTCGAAGCATCACATCCTCGTCGACGCCAATGGCGTCCCCATCAGTGCCATCCTGACTGGCGCGAATCGCAACGACGTTACCCAGTTGCTGCCGCTCATCGATGCGGTCCCGCCACTTCGCGGCGTACGTGGCCGACCGCTTCGCAAGCCCAAAGTTCATCTACGCAGATCGTGGCTATGACTCCGAGCCGCATCGTCAGCGGCTTCGTGCGCGCGGTATCGAACCGGTGATCGCCAGGCGCCGTACGGAACACGGCAGCGGACTCGGCAAGTTCCGTTGGGTGGTCGAGCGTACTCACGCATGGCTGCACAATTTTCGTCGTCTTCGCATTCGCTTGGAGCGTCGAGCCGACATTCACGAGGCATTCCTTAAACTTGGTTGCGCGCTCGTCTGCTGGAACGTCTTCAGACGTACGGGCAGTCTTTTTGAAGCGGTCTCTTAATTTCCCGATAGGCGTGCCGTTAAGAAGAGGGAGCCGTTCGCTATAACACTAACCGAGACGCCCAATGTTCGCTTCAATTCGCACACGCATTCTTGCCGCTTGCCTGACCATCGTCGTCGTCGCGCTGCTCGCCAACGCAGCACTCAATTATTTTGTCGCGAAGTCGTATAACGACGAAGCCATTGCGGCAAATCTCGATGCCGTGTCTGCAGGCCACGTTGCCGGCATTAACGACTGGATCGCCACACGTTCCCAGATGATCAAGTCTTTGCAGACATCCGCGAGCTCGTCCGATCCGCTTCCGTCGCTTCTCGACATCATGCATGCGGGTAATTTTAGCAACGTGTTCGTTGGGCGATCCGATAAGACAGCGAAATTTTCGGCACCCGAAGGTATTCCCGCTGACTATGATCCAACTACGCGCCCCTGGTACAAGGAAGTTACTGCCAACGGACATCCCCTCGTGAGCAAACCCTTCGTTGACCTGGGAACCGGTAAGCTAGTGATCTCATTTGCAGCGCCTATCGCCGAGGTTGAAGGCGTTAAGGGGGTCGTCGGTGGCAATGTCAACCTGGAAACTGTAAGCGCGAACGTCAACTCGATCCATCCCACACCGGCAAGCTTTGGCATGCTGCTCGATGGTAACGGCAATATTATTGCCTATTCCGACGCGAAGTTGATCGGCAAGCCGGTAACCGACCTCGCTCCCGATCTTTCGCTTGCCGCATTGATCGGTGCGCGGACTCCGGTTCGCATTGAAGTCGGTGGTGCAGTAAAACTGATGAAGGCCACACCGATTGCTGGGACTGATTGGCATGCTGTGGTCGCACTCGACGAAGCAGAAGCGACCGCCGGAATGCGCTCGCAGCTCATGAGTGCTGTCATGGCGCTCGTGCTCATCGTAATCGTCGCAGCCGTCGTCATGGGCACGGTCACAACGGTCTCGCTCAAGCACCTTGCGACCGTTCGCGACGCCATGGAAGCGATCGGATCGGGATCTGGCGACCTGACGACGCGTCTTCCTGCCGACGGCCGCGACGAAGTTGCGCAGATCTCGCGTGCCTTCAACCAATTCGTCGATAAACTCCTGGTCGTCATGAAACTGATTCGCGACACCAGCGAATCTGTGCGGCTCGCTGCCAACGAGATCGCCACGGGCAACATTGACTTGTCCGGTCGCACTGAGGCGGCAGCGGCAAGCCTTCAGCAAACGGCCGCGTCCATGGAAGAGATCACGTCCACCGTGACTCTTTCGGCAAGCGCCGCGAAACAGGCGAACAGCAAGTCATCGTCTGCGTCAGGCGTCGCCGCGCGCGGCGGAGAAGTTGTCACCGACGTGATCGGTACGATGGAGTCGATTGAAACCGCATCGAGCAAGATCGGCGACATTATCGGCGTCATCGACGGCATTGCTTTTCAAACGAACATCCTCGCACTGAATGCAGCAGTGGAGGCAGCGCGCGCAGGCGAACAGGGACGTGGTTTCGCTGTTGTAGCAAGCGAGGTGCGCAGTCTGGCACAGCGCAGCGCCCAGGCGGCCAAAGAAATCAAAGTGCTGATCGAAGCAACCGTCGACAGCGTTGCCTCCGGCTCTGCGCAGGTCCGTCAAGCAGGCGCGACGATGGAAGAGATCGTGGAATCAGTCAACAGCGTGACCACCATCATGGCAGAGATATCCAGTGCTTCCGACGAGCAGACGCGGGGGATTCAGGAAGTCAACCGCGCCGTCGCACAACTCGATGAGATGGTGCAGCAAAACGCCGCTCTTGTTGAGGAATCTACTGCCGCTGCCTCAACGCTGCAAAGTCAAGCGAATGACCTGGCCAGTGCGGTCGGACAATTCAAGATTGACTAACATTCGGAAAAAAACTGGCTAAAGGCCTGTGATCGGCTTTGAGCAGTCCTGATGGTATGGTCAAGTTGACGCCGGGGTCGACGAATCTAATGGGGCATGAAGAAAGCTTGTGTCTCCATTTTGCCGTGGGCCGAGGCGCCGATTTCGTTCAAGGCCTTCGATTTTCGTGGGAAATCATTAGGTAAGCGGTTTGGCTGTAATACCGATTCGCGCTCAGCCTGCGCAGGGTTGAGGAGATGCTGGCGGCACGGAATCGAGCTTATCTACGAAACGGTGCGGTGCTGGGCGACGAAGTTAGTTCGGTGTGGCGCAGCGACAAGTGATCGTAACGGACAAGCTGCGCAGCTACGCGGCGGCGAACAACGAACTGGGCCCGAACGTCGAGCATCGGCAGCACAACGGACTGAACAACCGGGCGGAGAATTCGCACCAGCACACACGCGTGCTCGAGAAGGTGATGCGGAGCTTCATGTCGGCGCGTCATCTACAACGATTCACGTCGGTCCATGCTCGGGTGAGCAAGCTGTTCGTGCCCTCCCGCTTTCGCGGCGACATGGGCGCGCACGATACCGATGAGCGACATTCGTCGGTGACCGCGACCACTTCGTATCCGAAGTGCGCAGCGCGCGCCGACAGTTCTTCCGCATGCGAGACACCGTGCAGAAACGAGAAGTTGGAAGAGCACTGCGGCTCGGCATAAAGAGGTGGCCGCGCAAATTTGGACAGTCGGATCAGGGGAACACTCGGAGGCTGAGCTCGCGGTAATGCCGACAAAGGAACCTTGAAGACGACGAAGAGAAACCAACGGGGCTTTGTCACGTTGGCGCTGCGGTCAGTTAAGATGAAGTGATGAAGAAAACGAAATCGCTATATCACGGTCACCGGTTCCCGGCATCAGTCATCAGCCACGCCGTACGCTGGTATTTCAGGTTCCAGCTCAGCCTGCGCGATATCGAGGAGTTGCTGTTCGAGCGTGGCGTGATCGTCAGCCATGAATCGATCCGGCGGTGGATAGACAAGTTTGGGGCTGGTTTCGCACATCGCGTGAAGACTGCCCGCCGCCAGCCGGGCAGCACGTGGCACCTTGATGAGGTGTTCGTGTCATTGCGCGGTGAACCTTATGTGCTGTGGCGTGCCGTCGACCAGCACGGCATCGAACTCGACATCCTGCTACAGAAGCGGCGCGACAAGGCCGCCGCGAAACGATTCTTTAAACCTGTAGTGGCGGCCTGTCGCGAGGTGCCGAAGAAGATCGTCACTGACCAGTTGCGCAGTTACCCCGCAGCAAAGGCCGAAATCCCGGAGCTGGCGAACGTGAAGCATGTGTTCGTCAAGGCGGCAGCCCGCATCAACAACCGGGCAGAGAACAGCCATCAGCCCACACGTGAGCGCGAGCGACGTATGCGTGGTTTCCGCCTGCCCGGGCGCACGCAGGCGTTCCTGTCGTGCTTCGGTCCGATCCGGCAACACTTCGCGCTCAAGCGTCATTTGCTGCGCGCTTCGCTTTATCGAAAGCATCTCGCGACCCGGTTTGAAGCCTGGCGTCTTTTCACCGGTCTCACCCGGAATCCGTCTGCTGTTTTCTGAGCGATTGTTTCGCCTGCGCACGGTTCGTCCGGTGATCGGCAACGTGACAAGGCCGTCCCAACCCATCGTGAAAATCACATCAAGGCGGACACACCGGTCATGGCGCTAGACTCGGCCGAGGCCGTCGGCAGTGATGCCGGAGAAATCGCACTCGCTTCTAGCAGTACTAACCACTATATCACTGACGAAAAGGCCCTTCTCCCGCTGTCAAACTACGCCGGATGAACGGATTTCGGCTAGCCGCTTCTTCATGTGCAGAACGTCGCGCGTATGCTGATCGCCCTTGCGCAACGCTACACTTGTCGAGAGAATATCTATGATGACCAGCGCCGCAAGCCGCGATGTGGTCGGCGTGTAGACATCAGTGTTTTCCAGCGTCTGTGCGATCACGGCGACATCCGCGTAACGCGTGATCGGGCTTTCCGAACCGGTGATGACGACCACGCTCGCGCCGCGCTCGCGCGCAGTGCGAACAACCTCTACAAGAGAGCGTGTTGCGCCAGTGTTCGAAATCGCGACCACGGCGTCGCCAGGCTTGAGCATCGACGCGGCGATAAATTGCTGGTGCGAATCCTGATGAGCGACGCAGGGCACGCCGAACAGGGGGAATTTCTGCTGGGCATCCAGTGCAACAATACCCGACGCGCCAAAGCCGAAAAACTCAATGCGGTTTGCTGCGGACAACACGTTGACCGCGCGCCCAATGGCCGCAAAATCAAGCTTCTTACGCGCCCAGTCGAGACTCGTGATCGTATAGTCAAAAATCTTGGTCGCGACGGTTTCCGGATCGTCGCCGCCCACCAGCACTGAATGCGCCGCAGGTGCGCCAAGTGCGAGACTCTTCACCACGCGAATCTTGAACTCACGAAAACCACTGCAACCGATGGTTGTACAGAAACGCAGCACCGTCGGCTCGCTGACCTGAGCAAGGCGGGCCAGTTCGGCAAGACTGATATCAGCAATCGAAGCAAGATTCGCGAGGATGTATTCGGCCACCTGACGGCTGCCGCGCCGCAGGTCCGGCCGGGCGCGGTCGATCAGTTCGAGGATGTTGTAATCGGACACTGAACGTTCCTTCGCAGGATAAGCGCGGACGCCAAGAATGACGCCCCGCGGGAAAGGTTCAATATCAAAGTGTATCGGAAGAACTAGCGGCGCCACAAACGCGCGCCGCGCTGCGACAACACGGCGGCGACAATGATCACGCCCATCACCACCTGCTGATGGTAACCGGGCACACTGGCCAGATTCATGATGTTGCCGATCACCCCGAGAATCAGCACGCCCATCAGTGTATTCAGCGCGCCGCCTTTGCCGCCCGCGAGACTCGCGCCACCAATCACGACGGCCGCAATCACGGTCAGCTCGTCGCCCACGCCGACCGTCGGCGCACCGACCCCTGCACGTGACGTCGAGATGATGCCGGCCAGCGCCGCCAGCATGCCCGAGGCCACATAGGTGCCGAGGACATGCCGTACAACCGGCACGCCTGACAGACGCACCGCTTCTTCATTCGACCCGATCGCCCGCACGATACGTCCAGCGCGTAACCGGTTTAAGGCGAAGCCGCCAGCGATGAAGGCGATCAGCGTGACGAGCGTGGGACCGGGAATGCCGAAATACGCATGACGGCCGAAATCGAGCAGCGCCTGGCCCGGATCATCGACGAGAATGGGCGAGCCGTTCGACACGATCATCGCAATGCCGCGCGCCACCGTCATCATGGCCAGCGTGACGACGAACGGCGTGAGCCTCGACCATGCAACCAGCACGCCCGACACGAGACCACACAGCGCGCCGACCAGCAGGGCGCCGCACAGCGCAAAGACGAGTCCATGCTCGGGAATCAGCATGGCCGACAGGACGCTGCCGAGCGCCGCGACCGAGCCGACCGACAAATCGATGCCACCCGTCAGCACGACCAGTAGCATGCCGACCGACATGATGCCGACGCCCGCCACCTGCCTCGAGATGTTGGCCAGATTCGACACCGACAGGAAGTCATCAGATACGAACGAGGCGGCGATCCCGAGCACGACCAGAATCGCGACTGTGTTGAAGCGGCGCGCGACCGACCACCATTGCTTCAGGTGTGCGCGGCCTGAGCTCGACCCGTGCGCGTCCGGCGTAACGGCGCTGGAATTCATGATGTGAGTCTCCGAATGTCTTAGTGTGAAAGCGTAGCGGTGAGGGCATGGCTGCCGGTGTCGCCGCGCTGCAAGGACAGCGACAGGATGCGTTCCTCGCTGTAGTCGTCAGGATCGAGCTGGCCGCGGATGCGGCCTTCGCCCATCACGAGAATCCGGTCGCACAGGCCCATCAGCTCCTGGTGATCGGAGGAAATCACGAGGACGGCCTTGCCGCGCTCCGCGAGCTGATTGATCAACGTATAGATTTCGACTTTGGCGCCGACGTCGACACCACGGGTCGGCTCGTCGAGAATGATCAGGTCGCCATCCGCATGAAACCATTTGGCGAGTACCACTTTTTGCTGGTTGCCGCCGGACAGTGTGGCGACGTCCGCATCCATTGAACGTGCCTTGATGCGCAGCGACTCCATCAGCTTCGTTACGTAGGCACGTTCGCGGCGAAACGCGAGTATGCCAAATAGACCGCTGACCGACTTCAACGCCGCAAGTGTGGCGTTGATGCGGATCGGCATGGAAAGCACGGCACCTTGGCCCTTGCGGTCCTCGGGCACGAAGCCGATACCGGCGCGAACGGCTGCCATCGGCGAGCGGATGTTGAGCTTCTTCTGCTTGAGTTCGATCGTGCCGGCGTCGCGTTGGTCAGCGCCAAAAATCAGGCGTGCCACTTCTGTGCGGCCTGAGCCGATCAGGCCACCGAGGCCGACCACTTCTCCCGCTTTCAGATCGAACGAGACGTCCCGTACCGCCTTGCCGCGCGAGAGTTTCGTGACCTTCAGTACCTCGGCGCCTTTCGTTGCGTGACGCTCCGGAAACAGCACGGAGAGGGGGCGCCCTACCATTTTACGAATCAGCTCGTCACGCGTGATGTCAGCGGGCTTCACGGTATCGACGCGACGACCGTCCTTCAATACGGTGATGCGGTCCGCAATGGCGAACACTTCTTCAAGCCGGTGCGAGATATACACGACGCCCACGCCGCGCGACTTGAGATCACGCACGATATCGAGTAAACGGTAAGCATCCGATGGCGCCAGCGCCGCGGTCGGTTCATCAAGCACCAGCAGTTTGAGTGTGCCGCTCAACGCTTTGGCAATTTCGATCACCTGGCATTGCGCGGCTGACATGGTTTCGACCAGCGCGGCCGGATCGATATCGAAACCGAGGCTCGCAATCAGTTCACGTGCTTTTTCACGCAGCGCGCGCCAGTCGAGCACGGCCGGCATCGCGCCAAGAAACACGTTCTCCGCGACGGATAGATCCGGCGCCAACGCGGTTTCCTGGTGGATCACCGCGATGCCTTCGGCCAATGACGCATGCGGATTGCGAAAGCTCATCTCGCGGCCTTCGACGTGGATGGTACCGGCGTCGGGCTGATGGCCGCCGCCCATCACCTTCATCAGCGTCGATTTGCCGGCGCCGTTTTCACCGACGAGCGCATGCACTTCGCCACTAAAGACATCGAAGTCGATGCCTTCGATCGCATGAATGCCGCCGAAGCGTTTATCGATGCCGGCCAAAGCGATGAACGGACTCATTTGACTGTCTCCAGTGCGTACACGCGCCGGGAATCCGGCGCGTGGCTGCCACAACCTGCAACGTTAGAAAATCGCCTTGGGGTTGTAGTAAGTGTCGACGTTGCTCTTGTTGATCACAGCCGACGGCGTATACGAGATCTTCGGCACGTTCACCGCCTGACCTTGTGCGGCCTTCACGCCGATATCCACCGCGGTCCGCGCGACGCGCGCCGGATCGTTCAGCGCAGTGGCGCCGTACTTGCCCTGCTTGATCAACGCGAGCGCTTCCTTTTGACCGTCGGCAGCAGCGACCAGCGTGATGCCATGGCGGTTCGCGCTTTCGATCGCGCGGCGTGCGCCCAGCACCATGCTGTCGTTTTCGCCGAGCACCATGTTGATGTCCTTGTTCGCGACGAGCAGATCTTCCATCGCCTTCAGGCCGCCTTCATCTGACCAGTTGCCCCAGCCTTGGCCTACCACCTGCACGTTGACCTTACCGGTCTTGGCGAGCTGCGCTTCCATGATCCCTTCAAGCACGCCGTCGCGACGTTCCTTGCCGACCGGATTACCCTTTTCGCCGGAAATCAGCGCGATTTTCAGAGGCTTGTCGCCCATCGTGTCGACCACCCACTGACCGACGAGCGATCCATTTTCACGGTTGGACGATTGCACCAGCGTCAGATAGTTGGCTTTCGGATCGAGCGTGCTGTCGATCACGACCACTTTCACACCGGCAGCCGTGGCCGCATTGACGGCGTTGACGAGCCCCTTGGGGTCAGCCGGATCGATGATCAACACCTTAATGCCGCGTGTCACCAGATCTTCGATGTCGGAGATCTGCTTACCCATCTTGCCTTGCGCATCGGCGACGATCACATCCTCGCCGAGTTCGGTGGCGCGTGCCTTGGCCGATTCCATTGCGGCGGCGAAGTACGGCGCGTTGAGCACCTTCATCGAAATGCCGACCTTGATCTTGTCAGCGGCCAGGGCAGGGTTGGCTGCTACCGCTGCCGCGACGGCCAATGCCACGCCACTGAGTACCTGCTTCACGAAATGCGTCATGTCTCCTCCTTCGTTTTGGGTGTTACGCGAGTGATTAAAATGGGAAAAGCTTGGGTGCGGTGTCAAGGCGGGATTAGCTTGCCGGGATTCAACAGGCTCAACGGGTCGAGAGCGGCCTTGACGGCGCGCATGGCGGCGAGTTCTGCAGGTGTGCGTGACAGTGCCAGCACCTTGAGCTTCTTCAGCCCAATGCCGTGTTCGGCTGAGACGGAACCGCCCATTTCGCCGGTCACGCCGTAGACGACCTGCTGAACCTCCGGCGCCGTCGTGGGCGGCCAGTCGGGTTCGTGCACGACGATGTGCAGATTGCCGTCGCCCAGGTGGCCATAAACCAGAATGGTGGCGTTCGGCCAGCGCGCACGTAAGCGCGCTTCGCAGCGGTTCGCGGCCTCGCCGACGTCGGTGATCGAAAAGCTCACGTCAAAAGAAACGCGACCCGGAATCAGGCGCGGATACTCGCCGGGTGCGTCGCGAATCGCCCAGAATGCGGCCGCGTCGGCTTCGGATGAAGCGAGCGCCGCGTCGGCAATCACGCCGCTCTCGAGCATGTCCGCGAGGAAGTCTTCGAACGCCGCTGCCTGGCGTTCAGGGTCGGCGCCGTTGCTTTCGAGCAGCACGTAGTATGCGTGCCTGCCCTCGAGCGGCGCACGCAATTCGTGCAGACGTTGCAGCACGAAATCGTAATAGCCCGGCCACATCACCTCGAACGCGGATACGCCTGCGGGCAAACGTTCCTGCGCCTCGCGCAATAGTGTGGTGACGGCGTCGTAGTTGGGCAGGCCGCACCATGCGGTCGATACGGCGTGCGGCTTTGGACGAAGCCGCAACACCGCCCTTGTGATGATGGCGAGCGTGCCTTCGCTGCCAATCAACAGATTGCGCAGGTCGTAGCCAGTGTTGTTCTTGATCATCTTGCGCAGGCCGCCGACCACGCTGCCGTCAGCCAGCACTGCTTCAACGTCAAGCACCTGCTCGCGCATCATCCCGTACCTGATGACGCGATTGCCGCCCGCATTGGTTGCCAGATTGCCGCCTATCGTGCAACTGCCGCGCGCACCGAGGTCGAGCGGGAACATAAAGCCAGCCGCGTCCGCGGCCTCCTGCACGGTTTGCAAGGGTGTACCCGCGAGCACGGTCATGGCCGCACCCACCGTGTCGATGCTTTCGATGCCGTTCATCCGTTCCAGGGTCAACGCCACTTCCCCGCCGAGAATGCAGGCGCCGCCTGCGAGCCCTGTCAGTCCACCTTGCGTGACTACCGGCTGCCCGTACTGATGGCAGATTTTCATGGCGGTCGCGACATGTTCGGTGGTGCGCGGCCGGATCAGCGCGACTGGATCGGCGCTTGGCGTGCGACTCCAGTCCGCGTGTTTGCGTCCTGCGAATTCGGCGGGCAAGACAACGACGTCAGCGCCCAATGTGTCGCGCAAGGCGCCGACCGCCCGGGCGCTTTGCTCAGAGGTAAGGGCGGCAGCGGCGGGTGTTGCTGTGTCCTGCATCGAATGTCTCCGAAGACGAATGTCGTGGGCTGGATGGGGATGCTGACGGTCTTCTGGACATTTTCAGCACGACCCGTCACCGCGCCTCCAATCTTGAATTTGCTTAAACGTGAACGATAGTAACACTATCAATAATAGCGAGTAAACCTCAATTTGTTTGGGGAAAACCCCAATGAAAGAACATATGTCAAACTTTAACGTTACTAAAGTTAACGTTATACTTAGCCTGACACGATTACACATTGGAGATGGATTTCATGGAATGGCCTGAACCGCGCTCATTCGACGTAAACCTCGAGACCGGCCTCATGGACGGCACTGGCACGCGTTATCAGAAGCGCCTCGCGGACCTCGACGGTATGTATTCCGATACGATCGCGTTCAGTGCGCTCGCATCGTCGCATGGCAACGATGTCGTGTACGACGTAACCGATCACCGTCCGAGCGACCAACCGGGCGACCTGATTACGGGCGTCACGCGCATGAGTCCCGGCAAGGTGGGTGACGAGTACTACATGACGCGTGGTCACATTCACGCGAACATCGATCGGCCTGAGTTGTACTTCGGACTAAAGGGCGAGGGGCTCATGCTGATGGAGTCGCCGGACGGCGAAACGCGTATTGTTGAAATTCGCGCGAACACGGTGTGCTATGTGCCGCCGCGCTGGATTCACCGGTCAGTGAACTTTGGCACGAGCGACTTCGTGATGCTGTTCTGTTATCCGGCGGACTCGGGGCAGGATTACGCAATCATCGAAAAATCGAACGGTATGCGGTTGCGGATTGTCGATGACGGCAACGGCGGCTGGCGCAGTGAACCGAACCCGGCATATCGGGAACGTTCGGAAAACGAAGTAAACATGCTGGTTACCCGCGCAAAGAGCGGCGAAGGAGTGACGCCATGAGCTATCAACCGGCACAACGCCCGACTTTTTATTTCATTGGCGTTACGACGGCGCAAAGCTCGATCATGCGGGTTTTTCCGGCGTGGGCGAAGCATCTGGGGCTCGGCGATGTCGAGATGAAGGGCATCGATTTCAAACCACATTCGTCGCCGCAGGCGTATTGCGAGGCGGTTGAGTTTTTGCGCAACGATCCTTTATCGCTCGGCGCGCTGGTCACGACGCACAAAATTGATCTTTATGCCGCATGTCGCGATCTGTTCGACGAGATTGACCCGCATGCATTGATGATGGGCGAGACCAGCTGCCTGTCCAAACGCGACGGCAGGTTCGTCTGCCACGCAAAAGACCCGATTACGTCCGGCTTTGCGCTCGACGGATTTTTGCCGGAACAGTACTTCGCGCGGACTGGCGCGGAAGTGTTCTCGATGGGTGCGGGCGGTTCCACCATTGCGCTGACATGGCATCTGATGCAGCAAAGCCGTGGCGCGAATCGTCCTTCGAAAGTGATCGTGTCGAACCGGTCGGCGGCGCGCCTCGAGGAAATCGAACGCATCCATCGTGAGCTGGCCGCGGGCATTCCGTGTGAATATGTCGTTGCGCCGCGTCCGGAAGATAACGACGCTGTGCTGGCGCGACTCTCGCCAGGCGCACTGGTGATCAATGCCACTGGACTTGGCAAGGACGCACCGGGCTCGCCGCTCAGCAATGCAGCGCAGTTCCCGCAACAAGCAGTGGTGTGGGACCTGAACTATCGCGGCGACCTGATCTTTCTCGATCAGGCACGGGCGCAGCAGAGGGCGAAGCAATTGCAGATCGAAGATGGTTGGACCTACTTCATCTATGGCTGGACACGCGTGATCGCCGAGGTGTTTCATGTCGATATTCCGTCACGTGGGCCGGCTTTTGACGAAATCTGCCGGATCGCAGCCGAAGCGGGCAAACCGGCTCCCTCGCGTCCGGCTGTCTGAGCGGGACCGAGCGGGCATTCCGGCATTCAACACCTGAAACACGCGAAGGATCGATCGATGTATCTGGACAAATTCAAGCTTGACGACAAGATCGCTGTCGTCACCGGCGCGGCGCGCGGCATCGGCCTCGCAATCGGCGAAGCACTGGCTGAAGCGGGCGCGCTCGTCGTGCTGACTGACATGAATGCGGCATTGCTCGACGAGGCGGTGAGCAAGCTGAGCGCGCGTGGCTTGTGCGTCGAAAGCGAACTGCTCGACGTGACGGACCCGAAGGGCGCGCAACGCGTGAACGACGCCGTGGTTGCTCGGCACGGCCGCGTCGACGTGCTGGTCAATAACGCGGGCATTGCGATCTCGAATCATCCGGCTGAAACGATGACCGATGAGGTCTGGAACAAGGTGATCGACGTCAATCTGAACGGCGTGTTCTGGAGTTGCCGCGCCTTCGGCAAAGGCATGCTGGAGCGCGGCGCGGGCAGCATCGTGAATGTCGGGTCCATGTCCGGTTTTATCGTCAACCGGCCGCAGGAGCAGGCGAACTACAACGCATCCAAAGCGGCCGTGCATCATCTAACGAAGTCGCTGGCGGCGGAATGGGGCGCACGCGGCGTTCGTGTGAATGCGGTGGCGCCGACGTACATCGACACCGAAATGAACAGGTACGTCTATGAGGACAAGGAGATGTACCGCCACTGGGTCGGCGGCACGCCGATGAACCGGCTAGGACGCGTGGACGAAGTGGCGTCGGTGGTACTGTTTCTCGCCAGTGAAGCCGCAAGCCTGATGACCGGCTCGATTGTGCTGGCTGATGGCGGCTATGTGTGCTGGTGAGCATGCCGTCCGTTACGGGGTCAGCCGCCACGCAAGGCGCAGTCCGCATTAGTGTGGATGAATTCGCCGCGACGCTGGCGGAGCGTCTCGCGGATCACACCCGTGCGCCGCTTACCAGACAAGTGGTGCTTTACTGGCTCGGGCAAGCGGGTTTTGTGATCGACTGCGAGGGCTTTCGCATGTTGATCGACCCGTACCTGTCCGATTCGCTCGCCGAAAAATATCGCGGCACGCGCTATCCGCATGTCCGGATGCTGCCTGCGCCGCTTGCACCGGACGATCTGGACCGGCTTGATCTGGTGCTGTGCACGCATCGTCACACCGATCACATGGACCCGGGCACGCTGCAGCCGCTCGCACGGCGCTTTCCGGCGCTGCGATTTGTGGTGCCGGCGGCTTCGGTGGACGAAGCAATCAAGCGCTGCGGTGTCGGCATGGACCGCCTGATTCCAGTGAATGCGGGAATGCGCGTGCAGGTGCGGGACGACTGCTTGGTGTCGCCGATCGCGTCCGCACATGAAACGCTCGAGGCGGACGACAAGGGCCAGCATCCATGGCTCGGCTACGTGATCGAGGCTTGCGGCGTGCGTCTCTATCATTCGGGCGATTGCGTGCCGTACGCTGAACTGGCGGGACGTATCGCAGAGCGGCAACCGGATGTTGCTTTGCTACCGGTAAATGGCCGCGACGAAGCGCGCAGCGGTAACGGTGTGCCGGGAAATTTCACGCTTGACGAAGCCGTTGAGCTGATGAAGGAAGCACACGTGCCAGTGATGGTCGCGCATCACTATGGCTTATTCGATTTCAACACCATCTCGCCCGAGGAGATCGACGCACGCATTGCTGTTGAACGGCATGGCGCATGTGAACTCTTCCGCGCTCAGACGCAGCGTGCGTGGCGGCTGGTCAAGACAGGAAATCCATGATGAAGGTTCTGGTGGCAGTGAAGCGAGTGGTCGATTACAACGTGAAGGTCCGCGTAAAGTCGGACGGCACAGGCGTCGACATTGCCAATGTGAAGATGTCGATGAACCCGTTCGACGAGATCGCCGTGGAAGAGGCGGTGCGTCTGAAGGAAGCGGGCGTGGCGACCGAAGTCATTGCGGTTTCGGCAGGCGTGACGCAATCGCAGGAAACGCTGCGCACGGCGCTGGCGATTGGCGCGGATCGCGCCATCCAGATCGAGTCTTCGGAAGAACTGCAGCCGCTGGCTGTCGCCAAGCTGCTGAAGGCGCTGGTCGACAAGGAACAGCCATCGCTCGTCATCCTCGGCAAGCAGGCCATTGACGACGATTCGAACCAGACCGGTCAGATGCTGGCTGCGCTGGCGAATATGCCGCAGGCGACGTTTGCGTCGAAGGTGGTGGTGGCTGACGGCAAGGCGACAGTTTCGCGTGAAGTGGATGGTGGCGCGGAAACGCTGTCGCTCACTTTGCCCGCAGTCGTCACGACCGATCTGCGCCTGAACGAGCCGCGTTACGTGACGCTGCCGAACATCATGAAGGCGAAGAAGAAGCCGCTGGAGACGATCAGGCCTGCAGACCTCGGCGTGGATGTGACGCCGCGCCTGAAGACGCTGAAGGTGGCCGAGCCGGCGAAGCGTAGCGCCGGCGTAAAGGTCGCTGACGTGAAGACGCTGGTCGAGAAGCTGAAGACCGAAGCCAAGGTGCTGTGAGGAGGCGGACGAAATGACGATTCTGGTAATTGCGGAACATGACAACGCGTCGCTGAAGGCGTCGACGTTGAATACGGTCGCTGCGGCGGCTGAGGTTGGCAAACTCGTTGGTGGTGACGTGCACGTGCTGGTCGCGGGTCACAACGCCCGAGGCGCAGCGGATGGGGCAGCGAAGGTTGCAGGCGTTTCAAAGGTGTTGCTGGCCGACGCGCCGCATCTCAAAGCAGGCCTCGCAGAAAATGTCGAAGCCACCGTGCTGAACATTGCGAAGGACTACTCGCACATCCTCGCGCCGGCAACCGCTTACGGCAAGAACATCGCCCCGCGTATTGCAGCGAAGCTGGATGTCGCGCAGATCAGCGACATCACCGCAGTAGACAGTGCTGACACCTTCGTGCGTCCCATCTACGCAGGCAACGCTACCGCAACGGTTCAGTCCCAAGACCCGATCAAGGTCATCACGGTGCGTGCAACCGGTTTCGACCCCGTGGCAGCAGAGGGCGGCACCGCAACGGTCGAGAAGATCGAAGCCGCAGCCGACAGCGGACTGTCGCAGTTGGTGAGCAGCGAAGTGACGAAGCTGGACCGTCCGGAACTGACTTCGGCAGCGATCATCGTGTCGGGCGGGCGTGGTCTGGGCAGCGGCGAGAACTACACCAAGGTGCTCGGGCCACTGGCTGACAGGCTCAACGCGGCGCTCGGCGCATCACGTGCCGCAGTCGATGCTGGCTTCGTTCCGAACGACTATCAGGTCGGACAGACGGGCAAGATCGTCGCGCCGCAACTGTATGTCGCGGTCGGCATCTCGGGAGCGATCCAGCATCTGGCCGGCATGAAGGACTCGAAGGTGATCGTGGCGATCAACAAGGACCCGGAAGCGCCGATTTTCAGCGTCGCCGATTACGGTATCGTGGGCGATCTGTTCAGCTCGGTTCCCGAACTCGTGCATGCGTTGACGTGACCCGGGCTGCGATGATCCCCAAACCCCAAGGATGAGCAAAACAATAATGGAGACGTTTTACCTTGCCATTGATGTCGGCACCGGCAGCGTACGCGCCGCGCTGGTCGATTCGCGTGGCGTAATCGGAAGCCTGGCGGCGCGCGAGCACGAGCAGATCGTGCCACGTTACGGCTGGTCCGAACAGCGTCCAGCCGACTGGTGGACTGGGGCCGTGCACGCCATCCGCGAAGTGCTCGACAGCGTGCCGAACGCAGCGGCCCATATCGCGGCCGTATGCGCATGCGGTCAGATGCATGGCACGGTGCTGATTGATGCCAACGGCGAACTCACCCGCGAAGCCGCGCCGCTCTGGAACGACAAGCGCGCACTTGCTCAGGTCGAGGCCTTTCGCTCGCGGCACGACGCCTCGTCGTACCTCGCACGGACGGCGAACCCCGCCACGCCGGCCTGGCCTGGCTTCAAATTGCAGTGGATCAAGGAGCATGAGCCTGACGCCTATGAGCGCGCCACCACTGTGTTCATGCCGAAGGACTATGTGAACTTTCGCCTGACCGGTGAGCGCGCATGTGACTGGTCGGACGCATCCACAAGCTTCCTGATGGACCCGGTTACACGCACGTGGTCACAGACGATGCTGGATGGGCTCGGCCTGGATGGGCGCAAGCTCCCCGCGATCCGTGCGCCGCTCGATCTTCTTGGCAGCGTCACGAAGACTGCGGCAGCCGCAACGGGGCTGCGCGAAGGCACGCCTGTGCTGGTGGGCGGCGCAGACTACCCGGTGTCGGTGCTCGGCTCTGGCGTGTACGCGCCCGGACTTGCGTCCGACATCACGGGTACGTCATCGATCATCACGGTGATCGCAGACACACCGATGCTGCATCCCGAGGTGTCGAACCTGGCCACCTGTGAAGGCTTGTGGGGCCGCTTCATGCTGCTCGATTCAGGCGGCGATGCGATGCGCTGGGCGCGTCGCGCGTTTCACGAAAACAGCCTGTCGTACGACGCTGTTGCGCAAAAGGCAGCAAGCGCGCCGGTCGGATCGGAGGGACTGTTTTTCCTGCCGTATCTGACGGGAGAAAGACTCGGCGAACATTCGAATTCGCGCGCGCAATTCTTCGGCATTGCGGCCAGGCATGATCTCTCGCATTTGCATCGTGCAGTACTCGAAGGCGTCGCGTTTGGCGTGCGCCGGCATATTGCGCTGCTTCAGTCGCCAGCAGCGCCGATAGACCGCCTGGTCGCTGCAAGCGGCGGTGCCAAAGCGGCACTGTGGCTCGACATCAAGGCGAGTATGTATCGCACGCCGATTCTCGTGCCGGCTGAAGTGGAATGCGGCGTGATGGGTTGCGCGATCCTTGCGGCGACCGCGCACGGCCAGTTTGCGAACATCGGCGACGCGGTCAAGGCACTGGTGCGTTTCGAGCGAGAAGTTCAACCGGACCCTAACGCGAGCGATGTTTACGACCGCATGATGCCCATTTTCGAACGTCTGTACCTGCACTCACAGCAGTTCTACGACGATCTCGACAGGCTCTCTCTGGACAACGCATGACTGTCAATCGTGATTTCAAAGCAATCCTCTGGGATATGGACGGCACGCTCGCCGACAGTGAAGCGTTGCATCTGCGCACGCTCATACTCGTCCTCGCACATCACGGCGTGGAAGCGGGCGACGAGCTGCACCCACTGATTTTTGGCAAGACTGGCCGCGAAGTGCATGCGTTGTGTTGCGAACGGTTCGGGCTGTCCACAGATCTCGCCGCGTGGTCCGCGTTCCGCGCTCGCTGCTATATCGAGGGCGCGCGGTCACTTGAACCACGACCCGGCGCGCGGAACGTTTATCGCGCGGCGAAGCGAGCCGGCTTAGCACAGGCCATTGTGTCGAACTCGTCGCGCATGCTGCTCGAAGCGAATCTGAACGCGCTCGATTTGCAGGACCCGCAACTCGTCAGCGTGAGCGCGAACGACGTGAGGGCCGGCAAGCCTGAACCCGAACCTTACGAACGTGCGGCGTACCTGCTGCGTTTGCACCCGAACCAGGCGATTGTTGTCGAAGACAGTCCGACTGGCGCGCTCGCGGCAATTGCCGCAGGCATGCGCGTGCTCGCATGGCCACTCGACGATGCCGGCGCCGCGCTCTTTCATCCCGCAGCCCAGATCGTGCGCTCAGAGCGAGAACTGGCGGCGGCGCTGAATCTTCCTTCACTCATGACGAACTGACACGACCATGTTGAGAACCAGTGTTTTCCCCTCGCGCTATGTCCAGGGTGCGGGCGCGCTCGATTCGCTTGATGCCGAACTGGCGCGCCTCGGCACGAAGGCCGCGTGTCTCGTGGACAGCAACGTGGCTGCGCTGCTCGAACCAGCGCTGACTCGCGCCAGTCGCGTCACGTTGCAGGTTCGCGCAGTGCAGGCGGCGTGCACCGAACAATCCATCGCCGACACGGCGGCATGGATCACGGAGTCGGGCGCGGATATCGTCGTATCGTTCGGCGGCGGCAAGGTGGTAGACACCGGTCGTGCCGCTGCCGACGATCTGCTCTTGCCGTTTGTGTGCGTGCCGACCATCGCAGCATCGGACGCACCCTGTTCATCACTTGCCGTAATCTATGACGAAGCAGGGCGTGTGGTGCGTGATCGCTTCGTGCGGCGAAATCCAGATCTGGTGCTGCTCGACTCCAGCCTGATCGTGCGGGCGCCGGTGCGGTTCTTCATCGCGGGCATTGGTGATGCTCTCGCGACGTTTTACGAAGCAGACGCGTGCCGCCGTTCGCTCGCGTCGAATCTGTGCGGCGGTCGTGGCACGGCGTTCGCGTTTGAAGCAGCGCGGCTGTGTCGCGATACGTTGTTCGCGCACGCAGTGCAGGCAATTGCCGATTGCCGCAATCAGACCGTCTCCGCCGATTTCGATGCCACGCTCGAAGCAACCGTACTTCTCTCGGGCATTGGCTTCGAGTCGGGGGGCGTAGCGGCGGCGCATGCCATTCATCATGGGCTCGCGGACCTGCCTTCGTCGCACGGCCTGTTGCATGGCGAGAAAGTCGCAATCGGCACACTGGCTTCGTTGTTCCTGTGGCCGGCTGCGGATGAAGAGCGTCAGCGGGTGTTTGGGTTCTGCCGCGCCGTCGGTTTGCCCACGCGTCTTGGCGACGTCAACGTCAACGTTGACGATGAGGCCGCCTTGCAAAGGGTAGCAATGCGAGCTTGCCGCCCCGGCGAAATCATCCATAACGAGCCGTATCCCGTCGACGCGAGCATGGTCGTCGCTGCATTGAAGGCGATGGACCGCTACGCGCAGTTGCTGGAGCGGGCCGACGAATCTGAACAACCTGAGCGGGAGACAACCTGAGATGACCGAGATTGAAGACGTAAAGATGCGCGGGCGGGAGATCAACGCGTTTCGGCCTGGATTGTTTTCGGGCCAGACGGTGCTCGTATCGGGCGCGACGAGCGGAATCGGGCTTGCC
The DNA here is from genome assembly GCF_032806925.1 of Paraburkholderia kirstenboschensis. NCBI lineage: Bacteria > Pseudomonadati > Pseudomonadota > Betaproteobacteria > Burkholderiales > Burkholderiaceae > Paraburkholderia > Paraburkholderia kirstenboschensis. The sequence continues at coordinate 1,751,909 of NZ_CP136511.1, forward strand.
ATCGCGCAAGGATTTGCTGCGTTGAATGCTCGCGTCATCGCGACGGGCAGTTCGGCCGCCAAGCTCGACGCGTTGAACGCAGACCGTACGCTTGAGGGCATCCGCTTTGCAATGCTGGATGTACGCAATCATGACGATATCCAGCGCTTCGTGGGCGAACTGGATGAGCTTGATGTATTGGTGAATGCCGCGGGTGTCGCGCGTCCGGCGGACGAGTACCGCGATGATGTGTTCCGCGAGGTGATTGATGTGAATCTCACGGCGGCAATGCGTCTGTCGATGGCAGCGCGCAGCCGTCTGGAGAAATCCAAGGGTACGGTCATCAATGTTGCTTCGATGCTCAGCTATATCGCGGACGTTGAAGTGCCTGCCTATTGCGCGAGCAAGAGCGGAATTCTGGGCCTGACGCGATCGCTGGCGCACGCCTTTGGCATCGCCGGTGTGCGGGTCAATGCCATTGCGCCGGGCTATCACCGTACCAACATGACGCGGCCGCTTTGGGAGGATCCGCCCAGCGCCAATAAGATCGCGGCTCGCAGCGCGTTAAAACGCTGGGGGGAAGTAGACGATCTGGTGGGTGCCGTACTGTTTCTAGCTTCGCCGGCCTCCGCGTTCATCACGGGGACGACGTTGCCCGTTGACGGAGGGTACGCCACGGGCGTTTGAATCTTAGTGAGTCGCATTGGTGAAGCTGAGCACGCAACGGCATTGCGTAAAACACGCGCCAATGTTTCAAATAACGCCCGGTTATTCACGTCGGATCGAAAGATATGTCGAAAAAATGGACGGTGGATAGGGAGGCTCCTTGGCAATTGGCGTTGCCGGGAAGGGCCACGGGCCGGGTTCGCCCATCAAGGCATCAAAGGACGCTTGCCTTCACTCTCGCGGCGACGTTCAAACGGCGCGTTCGCTCTTATACAAACTTGGACTTCGTCGAATGGTCGGGTGTGTTCGGCGACGCGAAGATGACCACGGCATTGCCGGACGGGTTGATGCACCACTGCCTGCTCGGACATGCCGAGCAGGCGATGGCGCGATGTGCTTCTGGGCCGCACTGGAGTAAGTGCTTTCTGTGACGCGAGGCTAGCGCTGCTGGTTCGACAAGATGGGCAACGTCCCTAATGCGCTGCCAAAGTCGCAACGGGGTCGCGCCAAGGCCGACCTGCAGGCTATCTGGATGGCCGCGACACCTGCCCACGCATAAGCCGCGTTGGGGTCGACTCGTGTCGATTTACGTGACGAAATATCCGAAGGCGACGGAAATGCTGAAGAAGGACCGGGAGAGTTTCTGTCAAAGTGCGTTGAACAATGGCAGGCATGCTGAGGACTACTTATACCGCTAACGAGTAGAACTGCTCCGGGGGAGTGTGTCCGATACCGCAGTCTTTCATCTGCCCTTAAGTTCAATGCCGCTTAACAAGACGCGCGCACAATGAAATATCCTGAATTCCAACATGGTTCGGCTACGGCGCTTTATCGCCCTAGGGTCTTGTTCCACGATTATTTTGTTGAGATACTTGACCCGGCGGCTCTTGATAGGCGTCTCACGCTCGGCGTTCACGGCGTGCAGCCCGGCCAGATTGGCACCACTCTTGTCGATGGTTACTGGGCGGATTCAACCGGTCGTCGCAACACCTTTGATCGAGGAGGCGTTGCATGGGACGAAGTGCAAAGCAGGTGTATCGGTTGACAGGGCGAGCAGCGATGTACTCGCCGGGCGCGCCATCACTTGGACATTAGATCGAGCGTCGGTTTTGGCAACAGATCGCGACTGGTATTACAAGCGAGAAAGCAGCGGAGGCGGTGGGCGCATCTCAAGCGGTGGGCTCGCGCTGGTTCCGCTATCGTGGCGGCATGCCACTATTCATGTCCAAACCCATCGCTGGTCGATACTTGTCGTTCGCTGAGCGAGAAGAAATAGCCTTGCTCTCTGTCCAGGGGTTCGGGGTGCGCGAGATCGCCCGCCGTATCGGACGAAATGCATCAACCGTATCACGAGAACTTACGCGCAATGCTGCGACTCGAGGTGGGTGTCTCGAGTATCGTGCTTCGGTTGCGCAGTGGAAGGCAGAACGGTTCGCTAAACGACCCAAGCCCGCGAAACTGGCGACTAATGTAGAACTGCGTCAATATGTACAGGAGCGCTTGGAGGGCAAGGTACATGATGCTGACGGTCGTAAAATTGCCGGGCCCAGGCAGGCACCGTTTAAGGGGCGAAATAAGCCGCATCGCGGGGACCGAAAGTGGGTCAACGGCTGGTCACCCGAACAGATTGCTAATCGGTTGCCCGTAGATTTCCCGGATGATGAGTCTATGCGCATCTCTCACGAAGCCATTTATCAAGCGCTTTATATTCAAGGGCGCGGCGCACTCAAGCGCGAGCTGGTGGGCTGCCTGCGCACCGGGCGCGCGTTGCGCGTTCCGCGAGCGAGAGCACGTGCTAAGGCGTGGGCGCATGTCAGTGAACAGGTGATGATTTCCAGTCGGCCTGCAGAGGCGGAAGATCGTGCTGTGCCGGGCCATTGGGAAGGCGACCTCCTCATTGGCCTGAATCGATCCGCCATCGGGACGCTGGTGGAAAGATCAAGCCGTTTCACAATGCTCGTGCATTTACCTCGAGAGAAAGGCTACGGGTTGATTCCGCGGACGAAGAACGGGCCTGCGCTAGCCGGCTACGGGGCCGTCACGATGGCCAACGCACTCAAGAAGACTGTGACAGGCTTGCCTGCTGAGTTATGGCGGTCATTGACATGGGATCGTGGCAAGGAGCTTTCCGATCACGCCCGCTTCACTATAGAGTCTGGCGTGAAAGTATTCTTCGCCGACCCGCAAAGCCCGTGGCAGCGTGGCACGAATGAAAACACCAACGGACTTCTACGACAATACTTTCCAAAAGGCACAGACCTGTCCCGGTGGAGTGCTCGGGAGATCCGAGCCGTTGCTAATACGTTGAACTCAAGGCCGCGAAAAACTCTTGGATGGAAGACGCCTGCGGAAGCCCTGGACGAGTACCTAAGGTCTGTTCAACAATCCAGTGTTGCGACGACCGGTTGAATCCGCCCAGTACACGTCCATTGCCTTCGGCCGACGTTGTCGCGAGGCCGGCGTGCAACCGTCAATGGGGACCGCCGGCGACGCCTATGACACTCAGTCCAAAATACGCCTTGAACGTCGTTCCGATCTGACCCAGCCTATGATTGGCCGCGCTGCCTTCGCGTTGACCTGTCGATTGGATTCGACGTTCCCCGAGCGTTGCCGGGCCCAGCGTCTGTGACCTGATAGGAGCTTTGTAATGCGCCGTGAGTGTCCTGTCCTGCGATTGGGGTTGGCGATGCGTTCACCCACAAGGAAGACACGGATGGAACAAGTGGAAGTGATTTTAGGCGTTGATACCCATCTGGATGTTCATGTTGGAGCCGTCATCAATCAGACGGGAAAACTGCTCGGAACCCTCACTGTTTCGGCAAGTGCAAGCGGATACCTGGATCTGCTCATCTGGGCGCAATCGTTCGGCGTGCTTCGTCGCGCCGGCGTAGAAGAGACCGGCACGTATGGCGCCGGGCTGACGCGCGTCCTGCTGGATCATGAGATTGAAGTCCGGGAGGTAAATCGGCCGGACCGCGCGGATCGCAGGTTTCGAGGCAAATCCGATACCACCGACGCCGAAAGCGCTGCACGCGCCGTGCTTTCAGGCAAGGCCGCAGCGATCCCAAAAGACAAATCGGGCGCTGCTGAGGCTATGCGCGCTGTCACCGTCTCACGGCGAAGTGCTGTTAAGGCGAAAACCCAAGCCATCAATCAGCTGAGAAGCTTGCTCGTCAGCGCACCTCAAGACATTCGCGAGCGCCTTTCGAGCACAAAGATCGCCGAATGCGTTGCGAACTGCGCTCGCGTCAGGTCGCTGGGCAACACTCCTATGTTGCAGACTCTGGCCATCACGCTTCGCTTGCTGGCGAAGCGGTGGATGGCTTTGGAGGATGAACTGAAGGCGCTTGATGCAATGTTGGAGAAGCTTACCAACCAGTACGCTCGTCGGCTTAGGGGGCGCTTCGGTGTCGGACCTCGCACCGCCGCGATACTCGTTACTGTTGCGGGCGACAACCCTGAACGACTAAAAAATGAAGCGTCTCTCGCAGCGCTTTGCGGAACGAGCCCTCTCCAGGCGTCATCTGGTAAAACAGTACGGCATCGACTGAATCGCGGGGGAAACCGTTCTGCAAACAACGCGCTATGGACAATAGCGATGGTCCGCATGGGCAGTGACCCGAGAACCAAAGCGTACGTGCAACGTCGCACCCATCAGGGTATGTCGAAGAAAGAAATTCACCGCTGCTTGAAGCGGTACATAGTCAGAGAACTCTATCCTCTCATTCTCGCCGATCTAGCGGATTCCAAAGCCTTCGCTTGACATAGGAGCGTCAACGCGATGTGTGAGTCGTTCTTCGGCACGCTCGAGGCAGAGCTGCTATCGCGCGAACACCTTGCAACTCATGAGCAGGCGCGTCGGCGCGTGTTCTCGTTCCTGGAAGGTTGGTACAACGTACGCCGCCTGCACAGCAGCATCGGGTATTGCTCGCCGCTCGAATTCGAAAACCTGCATGCGCCGCATCAGCCCTCACCACAGCGCGGGTTGCCCACCGCCGGGCAGCGTCAGGGTCGAGAGAAGCGACCCGCCGCCCGGCCGTGGACAACCCGCGAGTCAACCCTTAACGGAGGCTAGACCAAATCGAATCGCCGACTACAAATCTGTCCGTCAAACCGGGTCAACCTCACCTCACGCACCTTGAACATGTCTGCCGAATCGCGCAGTAGTGTCGTTCGGTGGCCGATTGCTCCGAGGCCCTTCTACGAAGAAGCCTTCGGAAGCTGCTTAGGCCGTGTCGCGGCGCGATACAAAGTGAGCGTTGCAATGCTGTGGGACGTCAGCACAAACGAGGAGCTGCCTGCGCCCGGAACTGCCGGATGGATTCTTTTCCCTCCGATTTCGCAGTCAGCGCTGAACCGATTAGCAACGCTCGCACGTCTTGATGACGAGAGATTGAGGCACATTCAGACGCCATCGACCTGGCTCGTTGATCGGCGTTGCATGCCGTACTGCTTTAGATGCCTCGTGCTGAATGACGCGGACGTATCGGCGCCTCGCTGGAAACGTGAGTGGGTGGAACCAACAGCGAAATTCTGTCGCGTGCACCGCGCGCTCTTAGAAACAGTCCCCGCTTCTGTATTTCGCCGGTCACGTCACTTCGCTGCTGCACTGGACGCGATCAGCCGTCATCGCGAGATGCGTATGTTCAATAACAGCGGTCGGCTGCGTTAGCGGAATTAATGGACACGATTAGCGCTCCAACGGACACCATTAGCGGAATCTATGAACTTCAACAGCAAGACTTTGCCGACAAGCGTCCCGAAGTCGCTACCTGGCGCAGCAGCTGGCGGCAGGGCAATGGTCTTCGGCAGTCGCGCCTAGCCGCGTAACCGACGACGCGTGCGCACTGGCGACCGTCGTCAAGCGACGCGCTTCGGCATCCTCACCATCACAACACGCGCCAAAGCGTGTCTTCGTCCTGTCTGCAGTTTCGCGCAGCCTCGCCACAGTCGCAAAAAAGAAGGCTTCGCCTACTGGCCATTTTGCCTTGTGCTGCCCGAATCCGCTGTTCACGCAACGGCGATTCCGCTGTCGGACGTTTCGCCGCATGGCGAGATACCGAACCGGTACTCGCTTATAAACTGCAACGGTGATGCCGATGCTCGGAACCGGCTTTCGCGACCGATCTTTGCGGTCGCAGGCCTTTATCCCGTCCCGGCAAGCTTTGTTCAACCCGTCGCATTTGCAACGAACTCCCACTGTCTGCAAAGCATGGCGTAAGCGTCGGCGGTCTATAATCGCGCGCAATGCGGCAACGACAGTAAAAGAGCGTACAAGCGAGCAGTAGGGCTGGACATTAGATCACGAATCAAACCATGCTTGCCGCGGCTCGAAACCGACAAACGCTTTATGGAGGGACATTCAATGGACGCCGTGGTTACTGGCAAGGACGCGATGAGCGAGAGCGAACTGCGATTGATGATCGGAGCGGTGGCCGCCGTGCGCCGCGGCGAGCCCATCAGCGAACTGCCTGCCCACTGGGACGGATTGAAGGGCAGACTTGCGGCGGAACTGGCGGCATTAGCGGATCAATGCCAACGTCACAGCCAGTCTCTTGAAGAACTCAACGTCGCATCTGGCGCGCCCCCAGCCCGCGGGAAGCGTCTCGGCGAGGTGGGGCTGAGCGGCTTTTGGCTACGTCAGGCTCGCGAGTCAAATGGGCTGTTGGAGGCGATCGACCACGGTCACGAGTGCAACAGGGCGGTCCACACAGCCCTGACTGCAGTCTTAAAGGGCAAGGGAGCCTCTCTTCCGTCTGACTGGACCGGTCTTGCGGGAAAGATCGCTGACGCATTCAATGCAGTCGTTGACCAAAACCTGCGAATGTCAGATGAGCTGGCACGACTTAGCCAAGCCGTCGGCAAGGAAGGCCGGATTCATGAGCGGGCCGCGATTCCTGACGCGCGTGGTTTTTGGCGCAGCTCGATGGACTCGGTCAACTCGCTGATCGCTGACCTCGTGCATCCGACGAGTGAAGTCGCGCGGGTGATCGGCGCAGTGGCACAGGGGGACCTGAGTAAGAGCATGGCGCTTGAAGCGGACGGACGTGCGCTGCAAGGCGAGTTTCTGCGCACCGCGAAGATCATCAACAGGATGGTCGAGCAGTTGGGCACTTTCTCAGCGGAAGTCACGCGAGTGGCACGTGAGGTCGGCACGGAAGGCAAGCTTGGTGGACAGGCGGACGTGCAAGGCGTTGCTGGCACCTGGAAGGACTTAACTGATTCCGTGAACTTCATGGCGGGCAATCTCACCAGTCAGGTACGCAATATCGCGGAGGTGACCAAGGCAGTTGCTGCCGGTGACCTCTCGAAGAAGATCACCGTCGATGTGAAGGGCGAGATTCTGGAACTGAAGAATACGATCAATACGATGGTCGACCAATTGCGTTCATTCGCGGCTGAGGTCACGCGCGTGGCGCGCGAGGTCGGCACGGAAGGCAAGCTGGGCGGACAGGCGGACGTCAAGGGCGTGGCCGGCACCTGGAAGGACCTGACCGACAACGTGAACTTTATGGCGGGCAATCTGACCAGCCAGGTGCGCAATATCGCGGAGGTTACGACTGCGGTTGCCGCCGGTGATCTGTCCAAGAAGATCACGGTGGATGTGAAGGGGGAGATTCTGGAACTCAAGAACACCATCAACACGATGGTTGATCAATTGCGCTCCTTTGCCTCCGAGGTCACGCGCGTCGCGCGCGAAGTGGGCACGGAAGGGAAGCTCGGTGGCCAGGCCGATGTGAAAGGCGTCGCGGGGACCTGGAAGGACCTCACAGACTCGGTGAATTCCATGGGCAGTAACCTGACGGCACAGGTTCGCAACATTGCAGACGTCACCACCGCAGTGGCCGCGGGCGATCTTTCCAAGAAGATTACGGTGGACGTGAAGGGCGAAATTCTCGAGTTGAAGAACACGATCAACACGATGGTTGATCAGCTCAGCTCGTTTGCGTCCGAGGTCACGCGTGTGGCGCGCGAGGTGGGCACCGAAGGCAAGCTCGGCGGACAGGCAGACGTCCAGGGTGTGGCGGGCACATGGAAAGATCTGACCGACTCCGTCAATTCGATGGGCAGCAACTTGACGGCGCAGGTCCGCAACATCGCCGATGTTACGACGGCGGTCGCCGCGGGCGATCTGTCGAAGAAGATTACGGTGGACGTCAAGGGCGAGATCCTGGAGCTCAAGAATACAATCAACACCATGGTTGATCAGTTGCGCTCATTCGCGTCCGAGGTCACGCGCGTGGCGCGCGAGGTCGGCACGGAAGGCAAGCTCGGCGGCCAGGCCGATGTCCAGGGGGTCGCCGGCACGTGGAAGGACCTGACCGACTCAGTCAACTCAATGGGCAGCAACCTGACCGCGCAGGTGCGGAACATCGCCGAGGTGACGACGGCAGTGGCAGCGGGCGACCTGTCCAAGAAGATCACGGTGGACGTGAAGGGCGAAATTCTCGAGTTGAAGAACACGATCAACACCATGGTCGATCAACTGCGCTCTTTCGCTTCTGAGGTCACCCGCGTGGCGCGGGAGGTAGGCACGGAAGGCAAGCTGGGCGGTCAGGCCGATGTGCAAGGCGTGGCCGGAACGTGGAAGGACCTCACCGACAACGTGAACTTCATGGCCGGCAACCTCACCAGCCAGGTTCGCAACATCGCGGACGTGACCAAAGCAGTCGCCGCGGGGGACCTGTCAAAGAAGATCACCGTGGACGTGAAAGGCGAGATTCTTGAGCTCAAGAATACGATCAACACGATGGTCGACCAGTTGAGCTCGTTCGCCTCGGAGGTGACTCGGGTGGCGCGCGAAGTTGGGACGCTCGGCAAGCTCGGTGGACAGGCCGACGTGCAGGGCGTGGCTGGCACCTGGAAGGATCTAACCGATTCCGTGAACTTCATGGCAGGCAATTTGACCAGCCAGGTGCGCAACATTGCGGACGTGACGAAAGCCGTTGCAGCGGGTGACCTGTCGAAGAAAATTACCGTCGACGTGAAGGGCGAAATTCTTGAGCTGAAGAACACGATCAACACGATGGTCGACCAACTGCGCTCGTTCGCATCGGAGGTCACACGCGTTGCACGGGAAGTCGGCACCGAAGGAAAGCTGGGCGGTCAGGCTGACGTGCAGGGCGTGGCCGGGACGTGGAAGGACCTGACTGACAACGTGAACTTCATGGCGGGCAATCTCACAAGCCAGGTTCGCGGCATAGCGCGAGTGGTGACGGCGGTGGCAAACGGTGATCTGGCGCGCAAGTTGACGGTGGAAGCGAAGGGCGAAATCGCTGCCCTTGCCGACACGATCAACAGTATGACGGACACCCTCGCCACTTTCGCAGACCAGGTCACCACGGTAGCGCGGGAAGTCGGCGTCGAGGGTAAGCTCGGCGGCCAGGCCAAAGTGCCTGGGGCAGCAGGCACTTGGAAGGGCCTCACCGAGAACGTCAATCAGTTGGCGGCCAACTTGACGACGCAGGTGCGGGCGATTGCGGAAGTGGCGACTGCCGTGACGCAGGGCGACCTGACGCGCTCGATCACGGTGGAGGCGCTGGGCGAGGTGGCGGCGTTGAAAGATACCATCAACGAAATGATTCGTAACCTGAAGGACACTACCGCCCTCAACACCGAGCAGGACTGGCTCAAAACCAACCTGGCCAAGTTCAGCCGCATGCTGCAGGGGCAAAAGGACCTCGTTGCGGTCGGCCATCTCATTCTCTCTGAGCTGGCGCCGGTCGTCGGTGTTCAACAGGCTGAGTTCTTCGTGCTGGATGCAGGCGTGCAGGGCACCTCCCTCAAGCTCGTCGGAAGTTACGCGTCTGACGGTCACCGCTCGCACGGCAAGCGCGTGGAGCTTGGCGAGGGCCTGGTCGGGCAATGCGCGGTCGAGAAGCGCAAGATCTTGCTGGCTCCGTCATCGTCGACCGACTACCGCATCGTCTCAGGACTTCTCAGTGTTCTGCCGCACAACGTCCTTGTACTGCCGATCGTCTTCGAGGGCCATGTCAAGGGCGTGATCGAACTGGCGTCGGTTGAGCGCTTCAATTCGACTCATCAGGCGTTTCTCGACCAACTGACCGAAAGCATCGGCATTGTGATTAACACGATCGAAGCAAACATGCGCACCGAGGATCTCCTGAAGCAGTCGCAATCGCTTGCTCACGAACTCCAAAGCCGGCAGGAAGAGTTGCAGCAGACTAATCAGGAGTTACAGGAGAAGGCTCGCCTGCTCGCTCATCAAAACCAGGAGGTCGAGCGAAAGAGCTCGGAAGTCGAGCAAGCTCGACAAGCGCTCGAGGACAAAGCAAAGCAGCTCGCCCTCACATCCAAGTACAAGTCGGAATTTTTGGCGAACATGTCGCACGAACTGCGCACGCCGCTCAACAGCTTGTTGATTCTGTCTGACCAGTTATGCAAGAACCCGGAAGGAAATCTTTCGCCGAAACAAGTTGAGTTCGCGAAGACGATTCACTCGTCAGGCAACGACCTGCTGATGTTGATCAACGATATTCTCGATCTCGCGAAGATCGAGTCCGGAACAGTAGTCGTGGACGTTGCCGAGCATCGTCTCGCCGACCTGACACTCTTCGTGGAGCGGACCTTCCGTCATGTCGCTGAGGCGCGCAGCGTCGACTTCTTCATACAGCTCGGCACCGACGTGCCGTCTTCCATCGTCACCGATCTGAAGCGCCTCCAGCAGATTCTCAAGAACTTGCTGTCCAATGCCTTCAAATTCACGAATAGGGGGCATGTGACGTTGACTATTGACGAAGCGTCCGGCGGATGGGGTGATGACAACGAGACGTTCGGTCACGGGGGCCAGGTGCTGGCATTCTCGGTGCAGGACACTGGCATTGGTATTTCGCCCGACAAGCAGCAGATCGTGTTTGAAGCGTTTCAGCAGGCGGATGGCAGTACGAGTCGCAAGTATGGCGGCACAGGGCTGGGACTTGCAATCAGCCGCGAACTGTCAAAGCTTCTCGGCGGTGAGATTCGTCTCTTGAGCACCCCGAACAAGGGAAGTACCTTCACGCTCTACCTGCCGGGCAAGAACGACAGCGCTCGTTCGGGGCGCCGGACGCTCCCGTTCCTCGACAGCGCGTCGGGGGCGCCCGCAAACGGTGCCGGGCGTATCACGGAGGTGCCCGATATTTCCCAGGCGCAATCATACCGCCCAGACACGGCCACAGACGCGAAGGCTGTCGTGCCAGTCTCCGATGACCGCGACACCATTGCGCAAGGTGATCGTGTCATGCTCGTTATCGAGAACGATGCCGCGTTCGCACGCGTGATGGTGGACGCCGCACGAGAGCGAGGAATGAAGGCCCTCGCTACGGCCTACGGGGCTGACGCTTTGACCCTCGCCGATCAATACAAGCCCGATCTGTTGACTCTCGACCTGTTCCTGCCCGACATGGAGGGCTGGCGGGTCCTAAGCCGCCTCAAGAACAATATAGCTACCCGCCATATACCGGTATGCGTCATTTCCACCGACGAGTCTCGTGATCGCGCGCTGAGGTCGGGAGCCTTTGCATTCGTACCTAAGCCTATCGAATCAAAGGAAACTCTCGACCGTGCGCTCTTGTCTCTGGTGCGATACGTCGGTCCGAGGCAGCGCACGGTGCTTGCTGCTTTGCCAGAAGGCGCAGAGCGCGAACTGCTCGTGCATGGCCTTGACGGGTCGCCGGCCGCCGTCACATTCGCCGATTCGCGAGAGACGGTGCTTGGGCATTTATCGTCGGGAAGTTTCGACGTCCTGGTGCTGGCCGATGACACCGTTCGAGTGGCGCCCGAGGAAATCGAGCAAGCGCTCTACGCATCGCGTGGCTTCGCGCCGTTATCGGTCATCCTTCGCGGGGCCGATGTTGTTGAAAACACGCGATGGCAGCACCGATGCGAGACTTTCGTCACTCATCCGGCGGCGAGCCCCGAAATGCTGTTGGACCTTTGCGTCGCGGCTCTTCATATCGAGTCGGATGCGCTCACTCCCGAAACGAATGCCATGCTGGGCGCATTGCGGACTCCGCAACGAACGCTCAGCGGCAAAAAGGCACTGATCGTCGACGACGACATGCGTAACATATTCGCCCTTGCGACGGTGATGGAGGACCTCGGCATGCGTCATGCATGGGCAGATAACGGACGCGATGCTATCAGCCAGGTAGAGGCGGATCCGGAGATCGACATCGTGCTAATGGATGTCATGATGCCCGAGATGGATGGCCTCAGCACCATGCGAGAGATTCGCAAGCGGCCAGTGGGTCGGGTGCTCCCGATCATTGCGGTGACAGCCAAGGCCATGAAGGGCGATCGGGAGAAGTGCATGGAGGCGGGGGCCTGGGATTACCTGTCCAAACCCGTGAACCGCGACGACCTGCTCGCGGTGTTGCACGCTTGGCTGCATCGGTAGGCGGCCATGTTGAATGTGGACGTTGCTGCGCCGGAGAGCGTGCGCATTTTGGTCGTGGACGACCTGGTCAGTCAACATGTGGTCCTCCGCACGGTGCTGGAGGAGCCAGGGCAGGACGTCGTCTGCGTTCTGTCTGGACGAGAGGCATTGAAGGAAGTGTTGAGGCAAGATTTCGCAGTGATCTTGCTGGATGTCAACATGCCGGACATGGACGGCTTCGAAACAGCCAGCCTGCTTCGGTCTTATCGACGCACCGCCGCGACGCCCATCATCTTCGTGACAGCGCACGTCGACGACGAGGAAATGGCGCGCGGTTACTCTCTCGGAGCCGTCGACTACATATCCTCGCCAGTCGTATCGGAGATCCTTCGCGCGAAGGTCCGGGTGTTTGTACAGCTTTACAGAATGAACCTCGAGCTGATTTCGCGCGCCGCAGAGCGCGAGGAGCTCGCCCGTGCCGAGGCCCTGCGTGCGTCGGCAGACCAGGCTCGACAGCGAGCGGACTTCCTCTCCCATGTCAGCCATCAGCTGACTCGGTCCCTGGATGTCGAGACCACGTTGGCACGCGTTGTCGACACCGCCGTGCCCACGCTGGCGGACGTGGCGTGCGTCCTTCTTATACTCGAAAATGAGTCCGTGCCGCGCTCGGTGATCCGCACGCGCCCTGCGAGCTCGCATGAAGTGGACCAAGCTCGCCAGCCTCCGTGCGTGCCACTGGTGCCGGTCAAGGGCTTTTTCGATCATGCGCAGCAGTCGCTTCAGCTTGGAGAGGCTGTCGCATTTAGCGGTAGTACAGCGGAAATCTTCGGAAGTGCATCTGCCGAGCCTCAGCGCGCCCCCTGTGTCACCGAGACCGGCGAAGTCACATTTTATCCGTTACTGAACACAGCGCAGCACAAGGCGGTGCTTGCGCTTGGCGTTGGTGTTCGTGAGAGTCGCAGTGAGTTGGCTGCGGTGATTACCGAGTTCGTGAGCCGAGCATCCATCGGGTTGGAGAATGCATTGTTGTTCTCCGCGTTGCGGGAGGAAGACCGGCGCAAAGACGAATTCCTGGCAATGCTCGCGCATGAACTGCGCAACCCGCTCGCGCCGATCTCCAATGCGGTAGGTGTCATGAAGTCCGCTGATTGGACCGACGAGAAGCTCTTGAAGTGGTCTTGCGAGATCATTGGCACGCAGATCGATCACATGGTACATATCGTGGACGACTTACTGGACGTGTCACGCATAGCGCGGGGCACAGTGTCCCTGCGCCGTGAGCCAGTCCCCTTGAGCCTGGTGGTCGAGCGCGCGATAGAGACCAGCCGCCCGCATTTCGCCAGGCGTTCGCAAGCGTTCGTGTTGAACGCGCACGCTGATCATGTGATGGTCGAGGGCGATATAGTACGGCTGACGCAGGTCGTCGCGAACCTGCTGAATAACGCCTCGAAGTTCACGCCAGTGGCCGGTAACATAGGCCTGTCCACAGACTTCAGCGATGACCAGGCGATTATCAGCGTCACCGACGACGGCGAGGGAGTAGACCCGAAGTGGCTGCCCCGCGTGTTCGAGCTGTTCGCGCAAGGCGATAGCTCGCTCGATCGCGCTCAAGGCGGCCTCGGGATCGGACTGACGCTGGCACGCCACATTGTTGAATCGCACGGCGGTTCAATTACCTGCAGCAGTGACGGGCGAGGCAAGGGCGCAAAATTCACGGTACGTCTACCCGCCAGGGTCGAGGCGAAGCCGCTCGCGAGTGCGCCCGGCCTGGTTCCTCTCCGTGCCGTCCGCGCACTCCGCGTCCTCGTGGTCGACGACTCGATGGCGTCAGCAGAAAGCGTAGCCCTGTTCCTGGAAATGCAAGGTTACGAGGTATCTTGTGCGTACGATGGGCCATCCGCCCTTGTACTGGCGCGCAGCTTCAGACCGCAAGTGACCATTCTGGACATCGGCCTGCCGGGAATGACGGGGTACGAAGTCGCGAGGAGGATGCGCGAAGACACGGACATGCAAGGTTGCCTGCTTATCGCGTTGAGTGGATACGGGCAAGAGGGGGACCGGCAGAACTCAAAGGCTGCCGGCATGGACCATCACTTAATCAAGCCGGCCGACCTCGACGCTTTGACGGAACTCATCGCGAAGCATGCATTGGAGCGCGGTCTTGCGGCGGCGGATGTACGCGGTTGACCGCTCCAGCCGCAAAGCCTTACCGTTGCGACGACGTTTTGAAGGGTGAAGGCCCCGCATTCGCGGTTTGTGTTGAAGTCCTTAAAACTGCTAATCGCGCCCATAGATTACGCAATGTAAGCCTGTATTTTGGCCCCGCCAAAATAAGGCATAGCACCGGTTTCACACGCCTTTCTAGGCGTTGCGTTTCAGCAACGCACGCACGCCCGGATGTCCGTTGATTTTGCTAACGCGTTTGTCGTGTCCGCTAATTCGGCTAATGCGGTTGTAGAGGAGCGCGATAGGTGCATTCGCTTGAAGCGGCAGCAAGTGCAAATACCGGAGGTCATTTTTTTTGATCTTCGGAAGGTGCCCATCTCAGTGCGCAGATCAAAAACGCCATAAAGTACGGCACTTTGTGTCACATCGGGGGCCTTCAACATCCCCTTGTGGGTTCTGGTGCAAATAGGAAAGCAAGTTGAGAAGTTTCCTATACGAAGGATAACTTACCGAATGGACAGGACCGCATTCCATACTGCGGGCGCAGTAGCCTCCTTGAGGCCGAGCTCCGTGAGATCGAACTGGCCCTTGCGAATGCGATGCGTCAATTCGATACCTGAGATTGTGGTCGCGGCGCTCCTGAACCGCCTGAATCCAAGCATCACGTTCGTTCTGGACTTGATGTGACGATGGTCCTGTTCGATCAAGTTGTTCATATATTTTGAGGACCGGACCTTCGTGTCTTCAGGCAGCAGACCATCGGCCTTCATCTCGCGCACCGCGCGGTGCGAGGCAGCATAGCCGTCGAGCGTGACGGTCTCCGGCGACTGGCCCTGATGCCTGATAGCCTTGCTGAAAAAGGCTTTGGCCGCGGCCACGTCGCGTCTCGCCCTGAGCATGAAGTCCACCGTCTGGCCAGCCCGATCCACCGCCCGGTACAGGTAGACCCATTTGCCTCGAATCTTCATGTAGGTTTCGTCGACGCGCCACGAGCGACCGGCCGGCGTAGCAAAGCGGTTCCAGCGTTTGACGAACTCGGGCGTATAACGTCTCACCCAGCGCAGGATCGTCGTGTGAGCCAACGATAATCCCCGTTCGGCCATCATCTCGACCAGATCGCGCAGGCTGAGCTTGTAGCGCAGATACCAGCGAACGCACAGAATGATGATCTCCCGATCAAAATGGCGTCCACCGAACAACTCCTCCAGACTCTTCAGCTTGTTCATCGCAGGTCATCAGTTCGTTTGGCTCCGACAACTCTAACCGATTCGCCGACCCTATTTGCAACAGAGCCTTGATGAGTTGCTCAATGAACCCGTGTGGACGCGCCCTGCAGTCGAATTGCGCATCAAGCGCGTACGCGTGCGCCACGACAGGGCAGAAGCCCGCGCCTGTCATGAGCAGCACAGCGAGTGCTTTCAGAAGACGAGTTGCCATGGCAAACGTGAACTACGGGGGGTGACAGGCAGAATACGCAAGCCACTAGTCTCGCCGATTTCCGCCGTCGACGGGGACAAAGCCGTCTTTCGACGGACGATTGAAACCGGAAATTCTTTTAAATCGACTTATTCCCTTCCAGCGCGATGATCGTCGTCAGTGCTTTCGCGGTTAAAAATGGCTTTGCGGTTCTGCCGGCAATCGTACACGCCATCCAGACTCACGATGGTGCCCCGCAGGTCCAAGCCCACGGTACGGGCGATGCGCGTGAGTTGCGGCAGCGCTTCTCGCAACAGAGGCGATTCATTGCGATTGGCAGGGGCCGTCACGAACGGCGGGATCACGTTGCAATGCCGGTCGCAGAAGGCGACAACCTTGTCGCCTTTGAGGTTGTCGCCTCCTTTCTTCGCCGCTATGGTCGTGCCATCGCCATGAATGACGGTGGTGTCCAGACGATCGTCTTGTCGAAGCCTGAACACCGAGCCTTCGAAAATGGCTTCAAAACAGCCGTCCGGTTGCCACCGCCGAAAGGCTCGATAGATGTGCGTGTAGTGGATCTCCGGGAGGCCCTGCGAATCGTTTTCGATCGGCAGCTCCTTCCACTGGCAGCCCAGGTAGAGCAAACGCAAAATGTAGTTGAAGATCGCGTGAAAGCTCAGTTTCTTCGAAGGGCGGCGACTGCCCTTGCTCAGATGTGGCAAGACAAATTGCTCGAACTGCGCGGCACTCAATTTCGTTGGAATCCCTTGTCGTGGCTTGCTTCTCGCCATCTCGAGCACCAAAGCAACGAGATTCTAGCCGGTTCGCTCGTATCTGCGAAAACCCCTTCCTGCTGCAGCTTGAAGCCAAATTCGAGCGCTGAAAGAACCCGCAACCAGTTGGACGCCGGATTTCGCCCGCAGCCGTCTCTTCGCTACCCACGTCCGACAAACGGCATCTTGCTGGCCATAATGGTCATGAACTGCACGTTCGTCTCGAGTGGCAAATCGGCCATATGAAGGACCGCACCAGCGACGTGCTCGACATCCATCAGCGGTTCGACGGCAATTGCACCGTTGGCCTGTGGCACTCCCTTTGCCATGCGTGCCGCCAGGTCGGTGAGAGCGTTGCCGATGTCGATCTGTCCGCAGGCGATGTCGTACTTGCGTCCATCGAGTGATGTCGATTTGGTCAGGCCGGTGATCGCGTGCTTGGTGGCCGTATAGGCAATACTGTTCGGACGTGGCGCGTGCGCGGAGATCGAGCCATTGTTGATGATACGTCCGCCGCGCGGCAGTTGCGTTTTCATCAACGCGACGGCAGCGCGCGTGCAGAGGAAGGCACCCGTCAGATTCGTGTCCACGACGGCGTGCCAATCGTCCAGACTGAGTTCGTCGATATCGACGGCCGGTGCGCCACGGCCGGCATTGTTGAAGAGAAGATCGAGGCGGTTGTAGCGTTGTCGTATCGCGTCGAAGAGGGCGGCGACGCTAGCGGCGTCGGTGACGTCGGTGGGAACAGCAAGTGCCTCGTGGCCGAGTTGCTGCGCCTCGTCGGCTAGCGCCTCGAGGGGTGCTTTGCTTCGTCCAGCGAGCACCACACGGTAGCCGTGCTGAAACAGCTTGCGAGCGGTGGCGCGTCCAATACCGCTGCCTGCTCCAGTGATCAATGCGATCTTGCCGACTTCTGAACTCATTAGACAAACCTCCATGTATCAATACGATGCACATACGATCAACACGCGTAATACGGTGAGCGCGAGTCCTATCGCAATGGTGAAAAGCTGGTTGAGAAAACCTATTTCATCTGGACTTTTTATGCAGCCAGAGCATAAATGTGTTGAGCCGCAGGTAACGTTTGCGCAGTGTGCTGGCCATGTCCGTGCGGAACATTTGCATCAGCCCGGGGTGGCAGTGGATGTCGTGGGTTGGACGCAAGCATGGTGTGTGATGTTTTGATGAAACGAAGGAAACGCTGGGCAGCATATTGCCTGCCCAGTCGGGTCCATTCACAACAATAGCTAGCGGTTAGTTGCTGGCGATTTCGTGGCTGGACAGCAATTCGATTGCCCTGTCGGTTATCCGCGCCTTCAGTTACCTGCCTTTGCCGATCGCATCGCCCAACACGGTCAGGTCGCGTCCCCGCGTTTCCGTCGACAGCAGGGTGCCGATGAATGTCAGCACCGCGAGCGTCGCCATGTACACGCCCATCACCCAGAACTGTCCACCGGACAAGCCGACAAGATAAAGTCCCAGCAACGGTGCGAGGCCGCCGGCAAGCAGTGCGCCGATTTCGCGCGACAGCGCCACGCCCGAATAGCGATAGCGGTTGCCGAAGAGTTCGGCGAAGTGCGCGCATTGCGATCCGAGCATGGCGTTCGCGCCAAACGCAAAGCCGCCGACAAGCGCAACCGTCACCCACAGCGGATTGCCGGTGCCGATCATCCACCACGCCGGCACGGCCCAGATCACGGAAAAGAGTGCGCCGACCCGATAGACCAGCAGGCGTCCGATGCGGTCGGTCAATGCGCCGAAAAGCGGCGTGGTGAAGATGCTCAGCAGGCTGGCGAGCAGCACCGCGCGCGTGCCGATCGCACTGAGTTCGCCGCGCGGAAGATGGTGCTGGGCCGCGACGAATCCGGACAGATAGGCAATCGCCACCGCAGTGTAAATTGTCGATCCGCCCGTCTCGCCGAGGCGCATCAGCGCCGTCGCGATCAACGGACGGCGTCCCGACTTGAGCATCAGCCGCATCGGCGCCTGGATCACTTCACGACTGGCTGCGAGCTCCTCGAATACTGGGCTTTCCTTGAGCCTCAGACGAATCCAGATAGCCATACCGATCAGCACGATGCTGCCCAGAAACGGCAAACGCCAGCCCCAGTCCAGCATCTCGGTTTCAGTGAGCGTCGACTGCAGGATGTTGAATGTAAACGTGGCCAGCGTAAGACCGCTGAATATGCCGATGAAGGGCAGCGCGGCAAAGAAGCCGCGGTGCTTCACAGGGGCCATTTCCGCCATCAGCGTTGCAGCGCCGGTTTGCTCCGCGCCTGCGCCGAAGCCTTGCAACAGCCGCAATACCACCAGCAGCACCGCGCCGATTGCGCCGGTCGGCAATGCCCCGATCAGCGTCGTCGCCACCCCCATCAGCGCGACGGTGGCAAGCAGCACGAATTTGCGTCCCTTACGATCGCCGAGCGAGCCGAAGAAAAGGCCGCCGAGCGGCCGGGCGAGAAAGCCCGCACCGAATGTCGCGAAGCTGGCGAGCAGGCCAGCCGTGGTGCCGAGGCTCGGAAAGAAGACACGGTTGAACACCATTGCGGAAGCCAGCCCGTAGATCGCAAAGTCGTAGTATTCGAGCGCACTGCCGATCGCCCCGGTCACGATCGCACGACGCAACTGCTCGCCTGAAGCTACCTTACGCTCTGTGTGGGTGGTGGTCAGGGATGGTAGTCCGCTGTCGAAAACCCGTTCTGAACTCATTTCGTCTCCTGCGCGTCAGACACATTGGAAAAAGGTCGGCGCTTGTTCGTACGCCTATCTGGCTTTGTTGTTTGCCCTTTCGCTGCCTCGTGGAACCGGCACGGCGCGACGATGGGACGTCTGTCAGTAGCAGTATTACGGCCAGGCCGCCCGTCCGCGGAAGGCGAAATGGTACCGGTAACGTATTTTAAGTTAGCACGTCAGTATTCAGACGGGCAAGGCGGACGACGCGGGGGTTTTCCCTTGGCCACGAAGCGCCAATGTATGTTCCGGTGAGGTGCGAGGACGCGCGCAAGCCGCATGGCGTGGCGGCCTGGCCGGTGCGCCAGGTATCATATGGATTCCATGACTTGCTGCGCACGATCGATGACCGACACGACGGCTCTTTTGCACTCTACTCCGCCTCGGATGTCCGATGTGGCTCGCCTCGCGGGCGTTTCGAAGATGACCGTCTCCCGCGTGCTGGCCGGGCGCAACGTGTCGCAGGCCACCCGCGCGCGGGTGCAGAAGGTGATCGACGAACTTGGCTACGTGGCCGATGCAGCGGCTGGCGCGTTGTCGTCCGGGCGCTCGGAATTCGTCGCCGTGCTGGTGCCGTCGCTGTCGAGTTCGAACTTCTCCGACACCGTGAGAGGCCTGAGCACGGCGATGGCGCCGCATGGTCTGCAGCTACTGCTCGGCGACACCGACTATCGGCTCGATCAGGAAGAGCGGCTCGTGCGTTCGATGTTGCGGCATCAACCGCGCTGCATGGCGCTGACGGGCGGACAACATACCGAGGCGACGCACACGTTGCTGAAGCGGGCGGGCATTCCCGTCGTCGAGATGTGGGATCTGCCAACGGATCCGATCGATACCGCAGTGGGTTTTTCGAACGTGAAAGCGGCGCGTGCGATGGTGCGTCATCTGTACGAACGCGGTTATCGCCGTATTGGCTTTCTCGGCGGGGCGAGCGAACTCGATCGCCGGGGCCTCGACCGGATGCGAGGTTACGTCAGCGAAGTGAAGGCGCTGGAACTGGGCGCGCCGCGGGTCATCCGGGTCGGCGAATCGCCAATCACAATGAGCCACGGTGCGCCGGCAATTGCCGCGTTGCTCGAGCAATGGCCTGACACCGAAGCAGTGATGTGCGTGAGCGACATGTCCGCGTTCGGCGCGATCATGGAATGCCATCGACGCGGGCTTTCGGTACCGGGCGACATCGCGGTGGCGGGATTCGGCAACTTCGAAGTATCGGCGTGCTGCCATCCGACGATTACAACGGTCTCGGTCGACGCGTACGGAATCGGCTTGCGCACCGGCGAGGCACTCCTTGCCGCGTTCGGCAGCGGGTCGTCCAGATCGGGCGAGACAGTACCGGCGAGGCGGCCCAGATCCATCCGGATCGAGTACACGGTCGTGCCGCGCGAAAGCGCTTGAAGTCCTTGTCCTGCGCCTATGCACGCAGTCCTTGTCGTTAGGCCACGAACAGGCCTTGTACCGTCATGCCACTGCTCTAAAAACCTCTGTCACTGAGCGTCGGCCATCGCTTCACGGTTGCGGGATTCAGTCCAGGGGTAACCCTTAGTTGCCCGCCTTCTGACTGCGGCGTAACATCCGTCGTGTTACCGGTAACTTAACCGTGGGCGGAGTGCGCCGGGTTGACTCTCCGGCGCGGCTGGCGCCGCCGGCATCGCAAGCATCAGCGAGCGCGGGCGTCGCCGCGAAACGGCGCCGCGCGCGAGCGGTCCGACCTTCAACATGACTGAGGGATAAGCGAGATGTCAGAATCCACCCCGCGCAGGCTGAGAAGCCAGAACTGGTTCGACGACCCGTCGCACGCGGACATGACCGCGCTCTATGTCGAGCGCTTTATGAACTATGGCCTGACGCGTGAAGAGTTGCAGTCCGGGCGGCCGATCATCGGCATTGCGCAAACCGGCAGCGACCTCGCCCCGTGCAATCGCCACCACATCGAACTGGCGCAGCGAACCAATGCCGCGATCCGCGACGCAGGCGGCATCCCGATGGAGTTTCCCGTCCATCCGCTCGCCGAACAGAGCCGGCGGCCGACCGCTGCGCTCGACCGCAACCTCGCTTATCTGGGCCTCGTCGAAGTGCTGCACGGCTATCCGCTCGATGGGGTGGTGCTGACCACTGGTTGCGACAAGACCACACCGGCTTGCCTGATGGCTGCCGCAACGGTCGACATGCCGGCCATCGTGCTGTCGGGTGGCCCGATGCTGGACGGCTGGCACCATGGCAAGCGCATCGGTTCGGGAACGGTCATCTGGCATGCACGCAATCTGCTTGCAGCCGGCGAGATCGACTACGAGGGCTTCATGGAGCTGACGACCGCTTCGTCACCGTCCATCGGTCATTGCAACACGATGGGCACCGCTCTGTCGATGAACAGTCTGGCCGAAGCGCTTGGCATGTCGCTGCCCGGCTGCGCGAGTATTCCCGCCGCGTATCGCGAGCGCGGGCAAATGGCCTACGCCACCGGCCAGCGGATCGTTGAGCTCGTGCGCGAGGACGTGCGGCCCTCAGACATCTTGACGAAGGCGGCATTCGAAAACGCCATCGTCGTGGCCTCCGCACTTGGCGCCTCGAACTGCCCGCCGCACCTGATTGCAATTGCGCGTCACATGGGCATCGAGCTGAGCCTCGATGACTGGCAGCGCGTGGGCGAGGCGGCGCCTCTGATTGTGAACTGCATGCCGGCAGGCGAGTATCTCGGCGAGAGCTTCCACCGGGCGGGTGGCGTGCCCGCCGTGCTGCGCGAGCTCGCCCAGGCTGGCCTCGTGCATCGCGACTGTCTGACCGTGTCGGGACACACCATCGGCGACATCGCAGCGGCTGCGCCTGCGGCCGACCGCGATGTGATCAAGACTGCTGAGGAACCGCTCAAGCACGGCGCAGGCTTCATCGTGCTCTCGGGCAATTTCTTCGACAGCGCCATCATGAAGATGTCGGTAGTGGGGGATGCGTTCAGGCAGACTTATCTAAGCGAACGCGGTGCGGAAAACACGTTCGAAGCCCGCGCAATTGTCTTTGACGGTCCCGGAGACTATCACGCGCGCATCAACGACCCGTCGCTCGAAATCGACCAGCATTGCATTCTCGTGATTCGCGGCGCCGGCACCGTGGGCTATCCGGGCAGCGCCGAGGTGGTGAATATGGCGCCGCCGGTGGCCCTCGTGCGTCAGGGCATCACGTCTTTGCCGACGCTGGGCGATGGCCGGCAAAGCGGCACGTCCGCGAGCCCGTCGATTCTCAACATGTCGCCAGAAGCAGCTGTCGGCGGTGGGCTGTCGCTGTTGCGCACGAGCGACCGTATCCGCGTCGACCTGAATTCGCGCCGCGTGACGGTGCTCGTCGATGAAGAAGAACTCGCGCGGCGCCGCGAAATGGCCGGCTTCGAAATTCCACCGGCACAAACGCCGTGGCAGGAGCTATACCGCCAGACGGTCGGCCAGCTCTCGACCGGCGGGTGTCTTGAACCCGCGACGCTTTACCTGAAAGTGATTGAAACGCGAGGCGATCCCCGCCATTCGCACTAGCTCGCGAGAGACAAGTCCATCGGCAAGCCCGATATCACCGCGCCTTGCCAATCGGGATTGCGAGGCGCTTCTCAAGGCGCGTGTCAGGTCGTCCAAGCGGGACGCACGTGCTTAGCGCGACGCGTTTGCACAACACGGTTACGCCGCTTGAATGCCGCCGGACGGCGCGGCGGAAAGGAGCCTAGTATAAAGCGGTTATCACATCAGGCGAACAAGGTTGCAGTGCGGCGCAGCGTCCGGGCAGCTGGTGGTCCGTCTGGACGGGCTGGCTTGCGCAGCACGGGGGCGCGCGCGTGGGGGCGGGTCCAGGCGAAGGCTCGAACGCGTATCCGGTCATCGAGCCGGCGCCGGGGCGTTACGTGAAGCAGTGCGCCTAACGGGAGCTGACTGCGGCGCAATGACTTGCCACGGCAAGTTCAGCAAAAGTGGCTGAAGCGGTTGAAGTTACTTGTTGCCATATAAGGAGTCGGAATGACTGATGTTGTGATCGTATCGGCGGCACGTACTGCTGTTGGCAAATTCGGTGGGTCGCTGGCGAAGATCGCTGCGCCCGAGCTGGGTGCAGTGGCGATTCGCGCCGCGCTCGAACGCGCGGGCCTGAGGCCCGAGCAGGTCAGCGAAGTCATCATGGGGCAGGTGCTGGCGGCCGGCTCCGGCCAGAGCCCGGCGCGCCAGGCGCTGATCAAGGCTGGGCTGCCGATCGCGGTGCCCGGCATGACGATCAACAAGGTCTGCGGGTCGGGCCTGAAGGCGGTGATGCTCGCGGCGAACGCCATCATCGCGGGCGATGCGGACATCGTCGTCGCGGGCGGCCAGGAAAACATGGGCGCCGCACCGCACGTGTTGCCAGGCTCGCGCGACGGCTTCCGCATGGGCGATGCCAAGCTGATCGACAGCATGATCGTCGACGGCCTGTGGGACGTGTACAACCAGTACCACATGGGCGTGACGGCGGAAAACGTCGCGAAGGAATACGGCATCACGCGCGAGCAGCAGGATGCCTTCGCTGCTTTGTCGCAGAACAAGGCGGAAGCCGCACAGAAGTCGGGCCGCTTCAATGATGAAATCGTGCCGGTCGAGATTCCGCAACGCAAGGGCGAGCCGCTGCGCTTCGCCACCGACGAATTCGTGCGTCACGGTGTGACGGCCGAATCGCTGGCCGGTCTGAAGCCCGCCTTCTCGAAGGAAGGCACGGTGACGGCGGCGAATGCATCGGGCTCGAACGACGGTGCGGCTGCGGTGGTGGTGATGTCGGCGAAGAAGGCCGAAGCGCTGGGTCTGACGCCGCTCGCACGCATCAAGGCGTACGCCAACGCCGGCGTTGATCCGAAGGTCATGGGCATCGGCCCAGTGCCCGCTTCGCGCCGCTGCCTGGAGCGTGCGGGCTGGACACCGGCCGATCTGGACCTGATGGAGATCAACGAGGCATTTGCGGCTCAGGCGCTCGCCGTGCATCAGCAAATGGGCTGGGACACGTCTAAGGTCAACGTGAATGGCGGCGCGATCGCCATCGGCCATCCGATCGGCGCGTCCGGCTGCCGGATTCTCGTCACGCTGCTGCACGAAATGCAGAAGCGCAATGCGAAGAAGGGTCTGGCGTCGCTGTGTATCGGTGGCGGTATGGGTGTGGCGCTCGCAGCCGAGCGCGGCTAAACATTCAACGCATTTGAAGCAGTGCGTTTGCGACTCCGATCGTGGTTCGCAGACGAACCGTATTTCATTTGCGCGAGATAAGAAACCAACAAGCACTCACGCGATTTGAACAATGCCTGGTCTGGCCTTTGGTCGCGCCGAAGGCAGCGGTGGATGGTGGCAAGGCCAGTTGTAGCCGGTGCAGTGCTGCCACTGGAGATTCGCGACTCTCGTAAACATTAATATCACGGATGAGTAAGATGACGAAACGAATCGCAGTGGTGACAGGTGGTATGGGCGGCCTTGGAGAGGCGATCAGCGTGAAACTGCATGATGCGGGTTATGCCGTGGTAGTCACGTACTCGCCGAACAACGCTGGTGCAGATGACTGGCTGGCCAGAATGGAATCTCAGGGGTACAAGTTCCGCGCCTACCCCGTAGATGTGGCCGACTATGACTCGTGCCAGCACTGTGCGCAGAAGATTAAGGCTGAGATTGGTCCGGTCGGTATTCTCGTGAACAACGCGGGTGTCACGCGGGACATGACGCTTAAAAAGCTGGACAAGATCAACTGGGATGCGGTCATCCGAACCAATCTGGATTCGGTATTCAACATGACCAAGCCGCTGTGCGAAGACATGATTGCGCGCGGCTGGGGCCGGATCATCAATATTTCGTCCGTCAACGGTTCGAAGGGCTCCATTGGGCAGACCAACTACGCAGCGGCCAAGGCTGGCATGCACGGCTTCACCAAGTCGCTGGCGCTGGAAGTGGCGCGCAAGGGCGTAACGGTCAACACCATTTCGCCGGGCTATCTCGCCACCAAAATGGTGACGGCGATTCCGCAGGAAATCCTGGACACGAAGATCCTGCCGCAGATTCCGGCCGGTCGTCTTGGCAAGCCGGAGGAGGTAGCATCGCTGGTCGTCTACCTGTGCTCCGACGACGCCGGTTTTGTGACGGGGTCCAATATCGCGATCAACGGCGGCCAGCATATGCAGTGAGGCGGCGCGACGCACCACCGCTCAGGTCACATGGAACGCTATTCCGCACGAGGTCCGCTGCATCCTGCGCAGAGACCCGCCGGAATGCGAACATGCCACGCCGTCCGGTCGAGGTACCCGGATGGCAGGATGGCGAAGCGGCAGTGTGGCTGGCCCCACGGCCTTAGAGTCGTTCGCGGAATGATGCGATACCACTGTTCTTCCAGGAGGAACCCGGCATGAGCGAAACATGGGTGGGGCTGGTGATCGGATGCTCGGCTCTCGCTATCGCGCTGCCACTGGTGATGGGCCACTATCGACGAGAACGACATCGGGCACAACTGCTTCGACACCTGGATCATCATGACTTGTGGTATCGCACGCGTGGGCGATGGTGACCGCGCGACTCATGTATTTAGAAAGCAGATCACATCGGAGACCAAGTGTGGACTAGTACGTGTCACAAGAATGATCTGGTGCATCTCGAAGCGATGGTAATCCGCCTTGAGCAGCTATCAGCCCTAGGCGATTCGATTGCCGCCACCTCCCTTGTTGGCCAACCGGAGTACTGGCGCGGACGCATCGGCATGTTGCTGGAGAGCGCCGGGGTCTCAACAGCCGACAGGGAACTGGCGCGGGCATTGCTGCGGAGACTGGCCAGGATCCCGGAAAGGCGGAGGCATCCGATGACGTGAAATGAGCGGGCACACATGGGTGCGGACGGGGCGCACGGAACGAGTTTAAGCCTCTCGCCACAAAAGAACACGAATCACCATGGTGTGGTGCCGGACTGGCTGGCATGAACTGCGGATAGTCGAACACACTGAAAACCGACATGGCTATGCACGACCACTTGACGACAAATCGAACACCAGTGACATTTCCGGACAGCCGCCATCAGCTCACCGTTCGTGCGAAGAACCATGGCCTGAGGGTCGCGGCAGTCTGGCAAGTGCTGATGTCGGTTGCCCGGGACATCGAAAACATAAGGATTGCGATCGATCAAAGTCAGGGATACGAGGAAATCACAATATCGTTCTCCCGCACATCTTTCGAGTCACTGAAAGTGATGGTCGATCGCCTTGAGAAGATGTCATGGGTGGCGGACATTGTGCTGTGTTGAAGATGGATTGGCGGCTGTTGATCAGGCTTGTCACGGATGGCTTTACCTGTTGGGTTCCGTCGCAACAGGAGTTTGGCCGCTTCCTGATCTGGTATATGCCGGGTCCAAAGAGCAATGCAAAGACAGCGCCCGTCGTGGAGCTTCTGCCTCCATAATGCGACAGCAGATGACTGTCGCAGACAGGTCCAGTAAATTAATAAAGAAGGGAAGGTTTCTACCAGCATGGACGAACAACTGAAGCAAAGCGCTCTCGCGTATCACCAGAATCCGAAACCCGGCAAGATTTCGGTTACACCCACCAAGCCGCTATCGAATCAGCTCGATCTGTCGCTCGCATATTCGCCGGGTGTCGCCGCAGCCTGTATGGCGATCTACGACGAACCGCTCGACGCGCAGAAGTACACCTCGCGCGGCAACCTCGTCGGCGTGATCACGAACGGCACGGCTGTGCTCGGCCTCGGCAACATCGGCCCGCTCGCGGCGAAGCCGGTGATGGAAGGCAAGGGTTGTCTGTTCAAGAAGTTCGCCGGCATCGACGTGTTCGACATCGAACTTTCCGAATCCGATCCGGACAAGCTGGTCGAAGCCATCGCGATGCTCGAGCCCACGCTGGGCGGCATCAATCTCGAAGACATCAAGGCGCCCGAGTGTTTCTACATCGAGAAGAAGCTGCGCGAGCGGATGAAGATTCCCGTCTTCCACGACGATCAGCACGGCACGGCGATCATCGCGTCGGCGGCGATCCTGAACGGCCTCAAAGTGGTCGGCAAGAAGCTCGACGCAGTGAAGCTGGTGTGTTCGGGCGCGGGCGCGGCTGCCATTGCGTGTCTGGATCTGCTGGTGAACCTGGGTCTGTCGAAGCAGAACATTCTCGTCACCGATTCCAAGGGCGTGATCTACGAAGGCCGCGGCAATCTCGATCCGTCGAAGGAACGCTACGCAGCGAACACCGAAGCGCGCACGCTCGCTGACGCAATTCGCGGCGCCGACGTGTTCCTCGGCTGCTCGAGCGCCGGCGTGCTGAAGCCGGAGATGGTCGCTGAAATGGGCACACAGCCGCTGATTCTCGCGCTGGCCAATCCGGAGCCGGAAATCCGCCCGGAAGAGGCGAAGAAAGTGCGTCCGGACTGCATCATCGCGACCGGCCGTTCGGACTATCCGAACCAGGTCAACAACGTGCTGTGCTTCCCGTTCATTTTCCGCGGCGCGCTCGACGTGGGCGCGACCACGATCACGGAAGAAATGAAGCTCGCGTGCGTGCGCGCGATTGCCGAACTCGCCGAAGAAACCGATCAGGGCGATGAAGTCGCAAAGGCGTACGAAGGCCACTCGCTCGAATTCGGTCCCGAGTATCTGATTCCCAAGCCGTTCGATCCGCGTCTGATCATCAAGATCGCGCCGGCCGTCGCGCAAGCGGCAATGGATTCGGGCGTCGCGACCCGTCCGATTAAGGACATGGACGCATATCGCGAAGAACTCGGCACCACGGTTTATCGCACGGGCATGGTGATGCGTCCGGTGTTCGCGGCGGCCAAGTCGGAGCCGGCTCGCATCGTGTTCGCCGAGGGTGAGGACGAGCGCGTGCTGCGCGCCGCGCAATTCGTGCTGCTGGAAAAGATCGCCAGGCCGATCCTGGTCGGCCGTCCGTCGGTGATCGAGATGCGTCTGAAGAAGATGGGCTCGAAGCTCAAGTGCGGCGAAGACTTCGAGATCGTCGATCCGGAAGACGATCCGCGCTATCAGCAATGCTGGCAGGCGTACCACGAACTGGGCGCGCGCGAAGGCGTGACGCCGGACGTCGCGAAAGCCGCGATGCGCAAGTTCAATACGCTGATCGGCGCGATCCTCGTGCGCCTCGGCGAAGCCGACGGCATGATCTGCGGGATGATCGGCCAGTACCACACGCATCTGAAGTTCATCGAACAGGTGCTAGGCAAGGCGGATAACGTGCAGAACTTCGCCGCCATGAACCTGCTGATGCTGCCGGGCCGTAATCTGTTCATCTGCGATACGTATGTGAACGAAACGCCCACGGCCGAGCAACTCACCGACATGACCATGCTGGCGTCGCGCGAAATCGAGAAGTTTGGCATCACACCGAAGGTCGCGCTGCTGTCGAACTCGAACTTCGGCAGCGCGCCGTCTGCGTCGTCGCAACGCATGGCCGCGGCTCGCAAGCTTATCGCGGAACGTGCACCGACGCTCGAGATCGACGGTGAAATGCACGGTGACGCGGCATTGTCGGAAGTGGTCCGCAAAGCTGCGTTCCCGGGCACGACGCTGACCGGCGAAGCGAACCTGCTGATCATGCCGAACGTCGAAGCGGCGAACATCGCGTACAACCTGCTGAAGATGGTCGGCGGCGAAGGCGTGACGGTGGGTCCGTTCCTGCTGGGCGCGGAGAAGCCGGTGCATATCCTGACGCCGGCTGCGACCGTGCGTCGGATCATCAACATGACGGCGATCGCTTCGGCGAATGCGCGGGTGAGCTCCAGCGCGAAGGCGTGATGTAGTGTGACGCCGTCGCGGTGTTTGGTCAGGGGTAATCGTCCAAATCGTGCCAAATCTGGCGGTAGTCGCGTGAAGACCCGCTTGCAGTAAGGCTCAGCGGTTCTGCGACTTTCTCGCATTCGGGGATTTTGCAAGTAATTGATCCACATGGACTTTCAGGATCAAACCGCCAGATTTCGCACCGAAAGTACGATAACCCCCAGATGCGTGGCCTGCTCGGAGAGCGCGGGCTCACCATCTCACGGTCGCCGGAAGCCTTCAAACGTGCAATTCCGGAACTGCTGCGAACGAGCGCCGACGAACTGACTGCGTTCTGCCAGACGCTGCTGGCAGAACTGCTGCAGCACCTGACTGCGATTGAAGAGCGCATTCATCTCATCGACACGTCGATCCAGGCCTTCATGAAGCATTCCACGTTATGCAAGAAGATTGCTGCCGTCCCGGGGATCGGTCCATTACCGCCACGGCAGTCGTCGGTGCCGTCGGCAATGCCACGCAATTCAGGAATGGCCGGCATCTTGCCGCGTGGCTCGGTCTGGTGCCGCGCCAGTATTCCTCAGGCGGCAAGTCACGGCTGCAGGGGATCAGTCGGCGCGGGCACCTACCTGCGCACGCTGTTGATCCATGGCGCTCGCGCAGTCCTGAGGTATGTGAAGGGTAAAACCGATCCACATAGTGTTTGGCTGCAACAGATGATCGCCCGACGCGGACACAATTGCACTGCGGTCGCACTGGCCAACAAGAACGCGCGAATCATCCAGGCGCTGCTCAGCGGCGAGGCCAGTTATGTTTCGCCAGGCACCACGGCGTAGGCAAACAGTTTTCAGCGGAGAGTACCACCAGCGTTGGTTTGCGAAGCTTCTCAAAAGCGATGACGAAATTGGTTGAACCAGCATCCTGAAGCCTGTTTTTCGTGCCGGCTGCTCTTTTAGGCAAGCCGCGATTTTGCTAAGGACAGGGTGCGCGGATCTCATCAAGGCTGCGGGCGTGCTTCGGCTATCGTCCAATTGCAAGCCGGATACATGCATGCAGACCGTTTCGACATCACGAACAAGAAGCTTGCAAAAGGCGCCGAGTCCATACAAGCACGAAAAGGACGAATACCCTCGTTTCAAGTCGTCGCGTCACCTGCAACGTTTCGCTTCGGTCCAAGATCAGGTAGCCAATCTCTTCATGCATTGCCGTTACCACACCGACGCAAAGGAAAAGCGGGCCCTACGCACCCAGGCCCTCGAGGTGTGGGAAAGTGTGACGTGCGCTCCGATGCTGGATCGCGTTATCGCTTAAGTTAGCTATCCTCACGTACTTCGTGTTCGGCCGCACGCCCGCCAACAAGTTGACAATACCCCTCGACTTGGAAACGTAGGGACCGCGCATTAGTTTGGCAGCCATTCGCGAATCCATCCGAGGCCGGCAGACGTTTTTTCCTTCGGAATATATTCGCAGCCGATCCAGCCATCATAGCCGAGCGTGTCGATCAGCTTCAGCAGATAAGGATAGTTGACTTCGCCCTCATCGGGCTCGTGGCGATCCGGTACGCCTGCTATCTGGATGTGTCCGATGTCCGCGATCAGGTCCTTGAGCTTCGTCGCGAGGTCGCCTTCTACGACCTGACAGTGATACAGGTCGAACTGCACCTTCAGATTCCCCGCGCCGACTTGACGGCAAATCTGCTGCGCCTCGTGTTGCCGGTTCAAGAAATAGCCGGGCATGTCGCGCGTATTGATCGGCTCGATCACGATCGTCTTGCTGTGCGCTGCCGCCTGTGAAGCTGCGTAGTCGAGGTTTTTCAGATAGACATCGCGATGCTGCGCGCGATCGTCGCTTGCACCGAGCAGTCCGGCCATCACGTGGACCTTGTCGTTGCCGAGCGCTTGCGCGTACCTCAGCGCTGTCTCGATGCTGCGTCGGAATTCGTCTTCGCGGCCGGGCAGCGATGCGATTCCTCGCTCGCCTTTCGCCCAGTCGCCAGGCGGCGCGTTGAACAGCGCCTGCGTGAGGCCATGTTCGTTCAGGCGCGTAGCGAGCGCCTCGACGGCGTAATCGTAGGGAAACAGATATTCGACGGCTTTGAAACCGTCAGCCGAGGCGGCGCCGAAACGGTCGAGGAACTCGTGTTCCCGATACATCATCGTGAGATTGGCGGCAAAGCGTGGCATGGTCGTGTCTGGATATCAGGGGGGGCGTGAGCCCGTTGGGTCGGAGCAGTTGATCGGCAATCGGCGTTCTGGACAGCTTCGCGCGCGACGCGCCTCACCAGCGCGCGCCAAACGTCGTGCGTAGTTCTTCGATCTGCACCTCGGTCAGCGGGGCTGGCCGAGGCGTAGTCATTAGCCACAGGCGCGCGGTCTCCTCGAGTTCCTCAAGCGCCCACGCGGCCTCGGACACGCTGGCGCCCCAAACGACCGGTCCGAGCCGTTCGAGCAGAACGCCTCGCACGCCGTTCGCTAGTCCGCGCACACGCTCGGCAACACGCGGATCGCCGGGTCGGCAATACGGAATCAGCGGGATATGACCGACTTTCATTACATAATAAGGCGTGATCGGCGGCAGTACGTCAGCCGGCTGCCAGACGCCGGCAAGCGTGAGCGCCACCAGATGCGTCGAATGCGTATGGACGACGCCATGCATCGCCGGATTGCAGTCATAGACGTTACGGTGCAATGCGAGCGTCTTCGACGGCTTGTCGCCGCTGGTCCATTCGCCGTCGCGATCGACCTTCGCGATCCTGGCCGGATCGAGATGACCGAGGCACGCGTCGGTCGGCGTGATCAGCCAGCCGTCGTCGAGCCGCGCGCTGATGTTGCCCGCCGAGCCCACCGTATACCGACGCTGATATAAATCGGCGCCGATACGAGCGATTTCTTCGCGCGCCCGGTTTTCGGCGGCATCCGCGGATGAGAGCGGCGTGCTCATTGGCTGAGCTCCATGAGTTCGTCGAACATCGTCAGCGCCTTGCTGAAGAAATCGGTCGTGCCGAAGTTGCCGGACTTCAGTGCGAGTGCGAGCGGCGCTGCGCCGAGCGAGACGGTCCACGGCACGCCGGGGTCGATCTGCGAGCCGATACGCAGCGCGTCGACACCGAGCGCGTTGACGACCGCGCCCGACGTCTCGCCGCCGGCGATGACGAAGCGCTGTACGCCGGAATCTCGCAGGCGGCGCGCGACGCTCGCCAGCGCCCGTTCGACCAGTTCACCCGATGCCGCGGTGCCGAGCTTCTTTTGCACGGCACTGACTTCTTCCGGCGCGCTGGTGGCGTATACGAGCACCGGTTCGGTACGAATGCGTTGTTCGGCAAACGCGCAAGCTTCATCGACGACCGCGTTGCCGGCGGCAAGCTCAAGTGGATCGATCCGGAACGCGGGTCGTCCGGTGCTGCGCCAGTGTTCGACTTGTGCCTGGGTCGCGCGCGAGCAGCTTCCGGATAGCACGGCACTCAACCCGTTGACCACCGGAAGCTGTTCGGGGTGTTCTGAATGCGGCAGCAGGCCAGCGCGCGCGAAGTTGCCGGGCAGGCCCAGCGCGAGACCCGAGCCGCCCGTGAGGAGCACATCGTCCGCGCACGCAGCACCAAGTGTGTACAGGTCTTCGTCCGAGATTGCATCGGCGATCGCAATACCGACGCCGTTTGCGAGCAACGTCGAGCGCGCAGCCGCAACCGCATTGGCGCCGCGCTGAACCGCGTCGTAGCGCAGCAGCCCCACTTTTGTCGGTGTCTGGCGTTGCAACACGCGCACGAGGTTCGCATCAGTCATCGGCGTGAGCGGATGGTTTTGCATGCCGGATTCGTTGAGCAGCAGATCGCCGACGAACAGATTGCCGCGATACACGCTGCGCCCATTCTCAGGAAAGGCCGGGCACGCAATCGCGAACGACGTTTGGAGCTCAGTCATCAGCGCGTCGGCGACCGGGCCGATGTTGCCCTGGTCGGTCGAATCGAAGGTCGAGCAATACTTGAAATAGAACTGGCGGCAGCCGAGCGTCTTCAGCCAGGCTAGCGCCGCAAGCGATTCGGCCACGGCCTGGTCGCGGGGGGCCGTGCGCGACTTCAGCGCGACGATGACCGCCTGCGCGGGTGTGTCGAGCGGCGTGTCGGGCACGCCGATGGTCTGGACCGTGCGCATGCCGCCGCGAACGAGCATGTTCGCGAGATCGGTCGCGCCAGTGAAGTCGTCGGCGATGCAGCCGAGCAGCACAGGGGATGGGGACATGATTGAACTTTTCTGAAGCCTTACCGCTCAGCGCGCAAGCGCGGCGTTGTCTTCGATGAACGCGTGCACGACACTGTCAAAATCCGCGTCAAACGTGAAGCCGAGCGCGCGCGCGTAGTCCGCCGAGAAGTTGCCGGGCCATGAATTGACGATACGCTCGATCGCGGGATCCCGCTCGAAGCGCACGCGCCCGGCGACTTCTTCGCCCGCTATATGACGCAGCGACGCGAGCATCTCTTCGACCGTCACGGACAGGCCCGGCATATTGATGACGCGGCCAAACGTGAGCTTGTCCTTCGGCACGTCGTGGCCGTGCAGCAGATTGTCGATCGCACGAGCGGGCGACATCAGCCACAACAGCGTCTCCGGTGCGACCGGACACACCGCGTCGACCCCGTTGACCGGCTCACGGATGATGCCGCTCGCAAAACTCGATGCCGCGCGATTCGGCTTGCCCGGCCGTACCACGATGGTTGGCATCCGCAGGCTGCGGCCATCGACAAAACCGCGCCGGCTATAGTCGGCGAGCAGCAGATCGGCGAGCGCTTTCTCGGTACCATAAGAACTCTGCGGCGACCACACGTGCGTATCTGGCACGGTCGACGGCAGCGCACCGCCGAACACGGCGACTGAACTCGTCATCACGAAGCGCGCCTGCGTGCCGAGGGCACGAATCCGTTCAAGCAGTGCGCGCGTCGCATCGAAGTTGATCCGCATGCCAAGGTCGAAGTCCTGTTCGGCCTGACCGGAGACGATTGCCGCGAGATGGAAAACGCTGGTGGTGTGGGCATCGATCAGACGCTCAATCTGACCAGGATCGGCAATGTCGCCGGCAAATGACTCAACGCGCGGATCGTCGATGCCTTCGAGCGGAACGACGTCGAACGCGCTGATCTTCTCAATGCGATGCGACTGTCCAGTCGGGCCGCTCAGCTCGCCGCGCGCCAGCAGCGCGCGAATCAGACGCCTGCCAAGGAAACCCGCCGCACCGGTCACCACGATCTTCATGTTTGTCTCCATACAATACGCGGCGAAGGAGTGCCGCAAAAGTTGTATGATGATCATATATCATGTCGATGTGCATGGCAAACACATCTATCCGTGTGACTTTAGCTGTGCAACGTTTTCTTCGCGGCGCGCTTTTCCTGTGTGAGCAGCGGCTGCGCCGCGGCAGTGCCGACGCCCGCCCAGAACGCCGGGTCAGCCTCCTGAATGCGCCTCCCCGCGTTGTCGATATGGGTGATCGCGGCGCGTCGTGCGGCAACCGGATCTTGTGCGGCGATTGCTTCGAAGATCGCGCTGTGTTCGTCGCGGACCTGCGCGGAGAAGTCGGCGCGGCGCGCTTCATTGGTCCGCGTCACGAGAATGGCAGCATGGATGAACTGGCTGAGAAACTCGAGCAGCGGAGGGTAGAGCGGATTACCGGTCGCGCGGGAGATCGCGATATGAAATGCGAGGTCTTCGTCGACGCCGTCGTGTTGTTTCTTCGCTGCCGCCTCAATAGCTGCGAGTGCGCGCTTGATGTCCGCGAGCTGTGCGCGTGTGCGCCGCTGAGCAGCGAGCGCGGCGGCTTCCGCTTCGACGCCGCGCCGCAGCTCGGTGACGCGCAGCACCGCCTCGACGGAATCCTTCGGGTCGATGTCGAGCCGGAACGCGGTCGTTCGGTTGGGTTCGCGAACCACCGTACCACTGCCTTGCCGGACTTCGACGAGACCGTCCGACTTCAGCCGCGAAATCGCTTCACGCACGACGGTGCGGCTCACGCCGAAGCGCTCGCAGATCACCTGTTCGGGCGGCAGGCGTGAGCCAGCAGGAAACTCGCCACCCTTGATTTTTTCGAGCAGTACGGCCGTGACCCGGTCGGCCAGGGTGCCGACGTTCGTGATTTTCGGCGTGTCGAACTCGACGGACGATGGGGGCTGGGAAGTCGGATTAGTCATGTCAGTGCACGTGTAACGTAATCAATGGTTCGCCGGGAGTTCGCCAGGGTGCGATACGTTGACACGGTATCACTTTTTACCTATGATCGACCACACCAAACATAGTATGTATGGTCATCATACAAATTAATTACAAGTAAATACCGAACGGTGCCGCGGAAGGGAGGCGGTCCCAGATTCGCAGGCATATCCGCAGGCCGCGTCATGAAACCAGGTGCCGCGGGACGCATCGAAGGAGACAAACAGTGTTAGACAGTCCGGTTGAGATTGTGGCGCCGCGCGAGCAGCAGGCGTTCGAAGCGCGCACCTACGCCAAGGTCACGTGGCGCATCGTGCCGTTTTTGATGCTCTGCTACCTGGTTGCCTATCTGGATCGAGTAAATGTCGGGTTCGCGAAGCTTCAGATGTCGGCGGACCTGCACTTCTCCGAGACGGTCTACGGCCTTGGCGCCGGCATCTTCTTCATCGCTTACTTTCTTGTCGAGATTCCGAGCAACATCATCCTGCACCGCGTCGGCGCGCGGTTGTGGATGGCACGGATCATGATTACGTGGGGCATCATCTCATCGGGCATGGCGTTCGTCACGACGCCGACGGCCTTCTATGTGATGCGCTTTCTGCTTGGGCTCGCCGAAGCGGGCTTCTATCCGGGCGTGATTCTCTATCTGTCGTACTGGTATCCATCGCACCGCCGCGGCAAGATGTTTGCTGCGTTCGCGGCGGCGGTGCCGCTCTCTGGGTTGATCGGCGGCCCGCTCTCTGGCTTCGTGCTACACGGCTTGAGCGGCTCGATGAATTACGCGGGTTGGCAATGGCTGTTTCTCATCGAAGGCGTGCCGTCGATCGCAGTCGGCATCGCGGCGATCTTCCTGCTGACGGACGGCATCAGCAAGGCGAAGTGGTTGACAGCAGAAGAGCGCGCGCTGCTCGACGCCGAAATCCGCGCGGATTCGACGCACAAGACCGAGCAATCGCTGCGCGACGTGTTCACGAACGGCCGCGTCTGGCTGCTGACAGCAATCTACTTCTGCATGATCTGCGGCTTCTATACGGTCGGTTTCTGGCTGCCGACGTTGATCGCATCGACCGGCGTGACAGATATCCTGAAGGTGGGCTTGCTGACAGCGATTCCCTACGGCGCGGCTGTCGCGACAATGCTGTTTGTGTCTCGCAGCGCCGACCAGCGGCGGGAGCGGCGCTGGCACCTTGCCTTGACCGCAGTACTCGCCGGCGTTGGTCTCATCATGTCCGCGGCGTTTGGCAGCCAGCCGACGCTCGCAATGGTCGGTCTCACGCTCGCGGCAATGGGCGGCCTAAGTACCCTGCCGTTGTTCTGGAGCCTGCCGACGGCATTCCTCGGGGGTTCGGCTGCTGCTGCTGGCATCGCGCTGATCAACTCCTGGGGCAATCTGGCCGGTTTCGTGAGCCCCTATCTGATCGGCTATATCAAGGATTTGACCCACAGCGCGAACCCGGGTCTGTACGCGATGGCAGGCGCATTGTTCATCGGCGCACTGCTGACGTTCGCTGTGCCGGGCCGCGTCGTGAACCGCTGAGCCAGCAACGGCCCAAGGAGACATCATGCAGTTAGTAGAAACGCCGGCGGTGGCGTTGGTCGGCACGACACAGGTCGAGGCACCACCGGTGCGGCTTGCCGCCGGAGCGCTGACAGCCGAGTTCGAGAACGGTGGTTTGCGTTATGTCCGCTATGCCGGGCAAGAAGTGATCCGCGCGATTTCGTTTCTCGCGCGCGACGAGAACTGGGGAACGCATCCGCTGCATCTGGGTGATGTGCGTATCGAACAGCGCGAAGATGCATTCGAAGTGCGTTTTGACGGAGCGTGCGGCCCGACCGGTGGGGAGCTGCGTCTGGGCGCGTCGATCGTGGGCCACGCGAACGGGCGCCTCGAGTTCACCGCAAACGCGACGCTCGAAGGCGATCTGTTGACCAATCGCACGGGCTTCGTGGTGCTGCATCCGCTCGACGTGTCGGGCAAACCCGTCGTCGTGGAAACGGTCGACGGCAAGCGTCAGGATACGCGTTTCCCCGAACAGATCGACCCGTACCAGCCGTTTCGCGACATCCGTGCGCTGACGACGCAGTATAGCGATGCGATCAGGGCGGAAGTGCGGATGGAAGGCGACACGTTCGAAATGGAGGATCAGCGCAACTGGTCCGATGCGTCATTCAAGACGTATGTGCGGCCCCTCGCGTTGCCGTGGCCCTATACGCTGGGAAAAGGATCGACACTCACGCAGTCGGTGACAGTGTGCGTGCGGGCGTCCGCATTGGCCACGGCGGACACCGCGGCCGGCGGACCGCGTGCCTCGCGTGTCTCGATCGGCAGCGGCAGTTCGCGCGAAGTGCCGCTGCTGGGCATCGGGGTGCGAGTCGAACATCTCGATGAAGCGTTGGAGCACGCCGATGCGCTGCGCACGCTGAGTCCCGCGTATTTCATTGCGCATCTGGATCTGCGCCGCGACGATCCGGTGCGTGCGCTCCCGCGCTTCGCACAGTTGAGTGAGGCGGCTTCGGTACCTTATGTGCTCGAAGTCGTGCTGACCGGCGGCGTCAATCCTGTAGACGAAATGACGAGAATCGCAGGTGCCGTGCGCGGTCAGACACGACCTCTGGCGTTGCAGGTATCCGCCGCGCCCGATCTTAAGGCGGTGCTACCTGGAAGTCCGTGGCCACCGTCCCCGTCATTCGACGACGTGTTTGCCGCTGCGCGCGCGGCGTTTCCGGGCGTGCTGCTCGGCGGAGGTTCCTTTGCATACTTCACCGAGCTCAATCGCAAAAGGCCGCCGTTCGAGCAGCTCGACTATGTGACGTTCACGACCTGTCCAATTGTTCACGCAGCCGACGACCGTTCGGTGATGGAGACGCTCGCGACACTGCCGTTTATCGCATCGAGCGCGACGTCGCTGGCCGGCCGCACGCCGTTCCGCGTCGGGCCAAGTACAATGGCCGCGCGTGACAATCCGTACGGGTCGTCGACGCTGCCGAACGAAGCCGGCTCGAACGGTCGGCGCATCTGCCTTACCGACAACGATCCGCGTCAGCGTTCGCTGTTCGGTGCCGCGTGGAATCTCGGCTACTTCGCCGCGTTCGCGGCGGGCGGTGCGACGCATGTGGCGTTGTCTGAACTGACCGGTCCGCGCGGCTTGTTCGAAGGCGCGCGGCCCACGCCGCTGTTTCATCTGCTTGCTTCGCTGGCGGCGACGCGAGGCGCAACCATCGGCGCGCTGACGGTTGAGCAGGGCGACACCCCAATCGCAGCGTTTGCGGCGATCCAACAGGCGCGCGCCACGGTGTGGCTTGCAAATCTCTCCGTGCAGCCGCAGGCGCTCGAACTCGACTTCGGCGCCGCCAGCGCGTCAAACGCCACGATCGCGCGCTGGGACGCCGATACGGACTTCACAAACGCTCCGCAACATCGCGCGTTCGGCTCAGATCATGTGACGTTGGGGCCGTACGAGACCGTCGAAATCCACACGGCGACATAAATGGCAAGCCCTATGCTTAACTGCGACGCGGCTCCGCTTGCCGCCAAACCCGTCCCTGTCGAAATCCTGCGTGCCGAACACGTGACGAAGCTGTTCGGTTCTGTACGCGCGCTGAAAGACGGTTCGCTGACGCTGCGCGCGGGCGAGGTGCACGCAATCGTCGGCGTCAACGGTGCGGGCAAGTCAACGCTCTCGCGTATCGTAAGTGGCCACCTGCGCCGCTCTGAAGGCACGCTTCGCTACAAGGGCGAGGACGTCGACTTCACGATGCCGCGCGATGCCATGCGCGCCGGGATTTCGCTCGTGCTGCAGGAGACCAGTATCGCTCCGGACCTGAGCGTGATGGAGAATCTGTGCCTCACGCATTTCGGCCAGCGCGAGCGGCTCAGCTGGAAGGCGATGCGGCGCCGGGCTGAAGCCGTGCTCGAAGATCTGCGTCAGACTGAACATCTGCCGCTGCACAAACGCGCAGGCGATCTGTCGATGGCGCAGCGGCAGATTATCGAAATCGGCCGAGCATTGCAGCAGGATTCGGATCTGATCATCTTCGACGAGCCGACAGCGTCGTTTTCGCCGACCGAAGTCGAAAGCCTGTTCGAAGTGATGCGGCTCCTGCGTTCGCGTGGCAAGGCGCTCGCGTTCGTCTCTCACCGCCTCGAGGAGATCTTCGAGATCACCGATTACGTCACGGTTATGCGTGACGGACGCACCGTTGAGGCCGATGTCGCGACGAAAGATTTGACTCCCGGGGCGCTGATTCAGATGATGGTCGGCCGCGAAATCGAGAACCTGTACGAGCGCGGCAGCGTGCCCGCGCATGCGCGCGTGGGCAGCGAGCCACTGCTCGAAGTCAGTCATCTTGCTTCAGGCGCAATGGTTCGCGATGTCTCGTTCACGCTGCACGCGGGTGAGATTCTCGGCCTTGCCGGCCTCGTCGGCGCGGGGCGCTCGGAAACGGTGGAAACTATCTTCGGTCTGCGCAAACGCGACGGCGGCACGGTGAAGCTCAATGGTATGCCGTTCGTCGCCTCGTCGCCGCGGCATGCGATCGCGCGTGGCATCGGGCTGATCGGCGAGGACCGGAGGCGTCAGGGCATCGTCCCGGATTTCTCGGTCAACGAGAATCTGCTGCTCGCGCATCTCGGTCGAGATCCCGGCATGCATCGCCATTACGACCGGCATTTCGCCGACATCGATCGGCTGATGGCAGAACTTGATATGCCCAGCCATATTCTGCTCGCGCCGATGCTTGGTCTGAGCGGCGGCCAGCAGCAGAAAGTGATTCTCGCGCGCTGGCTGCTGCTGAATCCGTCGGTGCTCCTGCTCGATGAGCCGACGCGCGGCGTCGACATCGGCACGCGCAACACGATCTACCAGATCATCCGCAAGATCGCGGAGAAGGGTGTCGGCGTCGTCGTTGTGTCGTCGGATTTCGACGAGGTCCTAGGCCTGTCCGACCGCGTAGTCGTACTCAGCGACGGTGTATCGGTGGCGCAGGCCAGCAGCGAGTTGCTCGACTCTGAAATTCTCGCGATGTATTCCGCGCCTCGTTCGTCAGCGCAAGGGCTGCACGATGTGCTGCGCGACCTGTCCACGCGGTTCGGCGCGACGAGTTATTGGCTGCAGATCGAGCGCGAGCGTGTATTTTGCTTTGATCTTGTCGCACACGCGAACGTCGACGTCGGCATCGCTGCCGAGCGCTTCCCGCTCGTCAACGAGACGTCGATTCCTGCTGCGCTCGATGCACGCAAGCCAGGTGCCGTCGTCGCCGACGGCGCGCTGCAATCTGTGCTGTTCCGGCTTGAGAACCAGAGCGGCCATTCGTTCGGATACGTCGGCGTTACCGCGCCTGCCCAATCCGCAGCACTCGATCCGGAGACTATTGGAAATATGATGACGAGCAGCATGGCCGGTCACGGCGTTGGTCAACTCGTGGTTATACGCGCCGCGGAGATTGCCGCATGAGTACAAATAATCTGAAGGTAACGGAGCCCGGCGACACTAGGACGCCGGCCGCGCTCCGGCGTCACGGCAGCTTCCTGCATCGCTTTCAGCTTGAGATCCGCATGTTCGTCGTGCTGGTCGCGCTCTCGGTGGTGCTATCGCTCATGTCCTCGCACTTCTTCTCGCTCGGGAACCTTTTCAATCTGATGGACCAGTCGGTCGTCACGGGCATCGCCGCGATTGGGCAGACCTTTGTCATCCTGGTCGCCGGTATTGACCTGTCGGTCGGCGCGCTGACCGGCGTCGCGGGCATCGTGCTCGGGCTCGCGCTGACTTCCGCAGGTCTGCCCGTGCCCGTCGCGATCGCGGCGTCGATCATCGTGGGCGGCTTGTTGGGGCTTGTCAACGGACTGCTCGTGACGTTCGGACGCGTCGCGCCATTCATTGTCACGCTCGGGATGATGTCGATCGGCCGTTCGCTCGCTTACGTGATCAGCGACGGCAATTCGATTTCGTCGCTGCCGCAGGGGCTGTCCTACATCGGTCTCGCGGATGTCTTCGGCGTGCCCGCGAACTTCCTGTTGGTCGTCCTGCTGTTCGCGCTCGCCTGGTACTACCTGACGTTCACAAAGGGCGGCCGCACGATATATGCGATTGGCTCGAACATCGAGGCCGCGCGGGCATCGGGCCTCAAGGTGTCGTATTACACAACGCTCGCCTATGTGGTGTCCGGCGCGCTCGCCGCGCTGGCGTCAGTCATGCTCGCATCGCGATTGCTTTCGATTGACCCGATTGCCGGCAATGGCCTCGAACTCGATTCGATCGCCGCTGTCGTCATCGGTGGCGCGAGCCTGTTCGGCGGACGCGGCTCGATGATCGGCACGTTCTTTGGCGTGCTGATCATGGGCCTGATCCGTAATGGTCTGAATCTGCTGAACGTCGGACCGTACTGGCAGGGCAGTGCGATCGGCGCAATCATCATCATCGCGGTGCTGGCGGAACGCATCGTGACAACAAGGCTGAATCGACGAGGCCAATAAGGGA
Source organism: Paraburkholderia kirstenboschensis (assembly GCF_032806925.1). Classification (NCBI taxonomy): domain Bacteria; kingdom Pseudomonadati; phylum Pseudomonadota; class Betaproteobacteria; order Burkholderiales; family Burkholderiaceae; genus Paraburkholderia; species Paraburkholderia kirstenboschensis. Next base: position 1,793,432 of record NZ_CP136511.1, read on the forward strand.
TCGCCGTCCAGCAATTTTATCCATAGGAGACTTCACAATGAAAAACACGCGAAAGAGCGTATTCATGACGCGCGCCCTGAAAACGGTCGGCGCGCTGATGCTGGGCACGCTGCTCGGGGCGCCGTTTACAGGCAGTGCATATGCGCAGCAGGCAAACTCCGGCAAGCACTTCGCTTATCTGACACCGGGCCTCGATCTGCCGTTCTGGCGCATCGTCGGCAAGGGAGTGTCGGATACGATCAAGGCGCAGGGCGGCACCACCACGATCTACGATTCACACAACGACGCGGCAACGCAACTGAAGAACGCGCAGGACGCAGTTGCGCAGGGCGTCGCGGGCATCGTCATCTCGCCAACAGATTCGTCGACCGCGCCGGCCGTGCTGCAGGTCGCCGCGCGCGCCAAGATTCCGGTGGTGATTGCGGACATCGGCACGACTTCCGGCGATTATGTTTCGTTCATCAGCTCCGAGAACGAGAAGGGCGCGTACGAAACTGGCAAGAAGCTCGCGCAGGTGATGAAGCAGAAGGGCTGGGACAAGGGCGGCTATGGCATCTCATCGATCTCGCTCGCGCGGCAGAATGGCAAGCTGCGTACCGAAGGCTTCCGTCGCGCGATGAAGGAAGCAGGCATTCCTGAAGTCGCGCTGGACCAGATGCAGCGTTACACCGCAGACGAAACGTTCCGCTTCGCGCAGGACATGTTGACCGCGCACCCGGACATGCATGGCGTATTTGTGCAGACCGATGCACCGACACTCGGGGCCGCGCGCGCGATCCAGGTCGCGCACAAGCAGTCGGACGTGGCACTCGTCGCGTTCGACGGTATTCCACAGTTCGTCGACATGATCCGCGACGGCTCGCTGACCGCATCGGGGATGCAGCAACCCTACCTGATGGGCCAGAAGGCGGCCGGTGCGCTGCTCGGTCACCTGGCTGGGAAGGAGCCGCCGAAGAGCGTCGTCGTGCCGGTGGTTGTCGTGTCGAAGGACAACCTCGATCAGGAACTGCCGGTCATTAAGCAGACCGTGTTCGGCGGTGAGCTGAAATAAGGTTATCACCCGGCCGTGAGCAACCAGCGTCGGTGGGTCGTCCCCCAGTCCGGACGACCGAGGTAATGTACGCCGTGTTGGAGCAGGAATGAGCATCTGAAGGGTTCTGATGTGATGGACGACTCCCGCTAAGCGGCGAAGGATTTGTGCCAAAGTGGAGAAGTCGTGACGTCCACGGCAAAGGGGCGTTCATCATGAACATAGCGACTGTTGGACTGGATCTGGCCAAGAATGTGTTGCAGCTTCACGGAGTGGATCCGCAAGGTCACATGGTTGTGCGCAAGCAGTTGAGACGCACGGATGTACTCCGGTATTTCGCAATGCTTGACCCGTGTGTGATCGGCATGGAAGCGTGCGGCTCGTCGCTCTACTGGGGCCGCGAGCTCGCGAAGCTCGGACACACCGTTCGACTGGTCGCCCCGCAGTTCGTCCGGCCTTACGTAAAGAGCAATTATCAACAATGATGTAAATAGCTACATATACCCTATTCTGCCCTTCTCACGAACGAGGACGGTGGTGCACGAAGGTCGGTCGAAGAACAGATCTCCGTGCCGGCAATGCAGAGGATTTTAGGCAGGCAGACGCCGCGTATGAGGATAATCGAAGGCGCGAGCCTCGGAACCCGCGTCTGCCTCGCCAAAAACCTCTGCATTGAAGGCGGGCAAAAAACGGCCCGCACATCGCGGACCGGTTCTGGCGGAGCCACGACGGGCGGCCAGTTTGCCCGCCAGCCCCGCCGCTGCTCCGTTTGTGGTCATGTGCCGTGAGCACCGACCACATTTACATGATAGTCACCGCCCCGGCGCGCGACGCAGGTTTTTCAGCGGCGCCGCACCCCGGGCCGGCACCGACCCTCTCTTGGTGCGAGGACTCGAGCATAAGAAACTGAGAAAGAGAAAAATCGAGTAAATGAAGGGGCGGATAGTTGTGGCTTTCATACCCTTCATTTCTGGACAGATGCTTTTTAAGAGGCGGGAGCGTGCGAGCCTTCACGCCAGAGGCAGCTAAGCGCGCCGGAACAGTGTTGCCCGCTGGCTCTGCAGGGTGTCCGTCGCTGGGTTCGAGGACGGTCAGTTATCGTCCGACCGGGGCGGAAGGTGCTCGTGCGGAGCGGGCTCGGCGGCGTCGGCGTCGGAAACGTGGTCGTCAGAAGGGACGGGCGGCGTGCTGGGTGGCGCTTCGCCCGTCGCGCCGGGCGATGGCCGTGCGGGATCGGGGACGGTATCGGAAGGATCGGTGGACATCTTGGGCTCCCAAGGTAACGGACGGCGTCTTTAGCAATATAGGCGGCGCAGCGGCTCAGCGGGAGAAGGCAGCAGAACTGGCCGACAATGAAGGGGCGGATAGTTGCAGCTATCCGCCCCTTCATTTCTGGACAACCGGCCACGCGGCATGAAGGCGCTCACACAACTAATCTTGTTACTACTTTTCAACTAATTTTGTTACTACCGCCGGGCACTGCCCGTGGATAAACAGATTCCGTCAGATTGCGAGCGCCTTCATCTAGTCCAACCCGTAGCGGCGCCGCGTCTGGTCCGCAACTGACAGCGCGTGACGGTACCAGGCCGGCCGCACTGGCCAGTTTCCCGGCTTCGCTCCAAAAGCCGCGACGGGCCTTCACGGAGTCGATCAACAACTGATACTCAGCTGCGATGGTTGTGGACATTGGGCTCGGTATGACCATGGGCGCCCGGGCGGGGTAGGGAAGCGCGTCACCACCAACGAACGGGCAAATCGTCGCGCAGCGCCGCAGTCCCGAGATGGCGGCCGCAGGTGTCACGGCGCAGACCTGCAGGCGGGCGTTTTCCCAGCGCGCAACAAACCGACCATCGACGCTTCGATAAAGCCAGCACCAGGGCCGACCGCCGCTCAGTCCCAACAGGCGGCGGTGGCGTACATCCCGATTCGCGGGCGTTAGTGCATCGACGACCTGCCAGCCTCCTGTCTCTGACCACGTCAGGCACGCGCCTCGAGCCACATCCCACATCGATTCAAACCGGCGCTGCTGCCGCGCTATGTATCGAGCTCGGCGCAGGCATTTGCTGGCGTGCGGTGGGCCGAGCCAGCTGGACGTCACAGGTGCAATAAATTGGACACCGTGCGGCGTTTCGCGCGCCAGCCACACGCTGTCGGACCACGCCGTACACGGCGTCACGTCCGCCCAGGTAGCGACACCTGAATGCGCGATCGCGCTGGTGCGCGCCTGCGCGTCGCGCCACACGGCTCCCAGACTCACGCGTGCGGCGTGGTATTGAAGCCATGTCCTTGTTTCGGCATCTACCGCTTCTCCACCGAAGATCTGACCGTCCTGCTCGACGGACGGAGTGAGCTGCAGCGTCGCCTTTGCAGGTCGTCGCTCGTCCGGCCAGCGACGCATCTCGACACCGGGCTCGATGGCGCGGCTCCAGAGCAGATCCGCGAATGCCTCCCGGACATCGGTGCTGCCTGCAATCCATTCACCGATGACAAGCGGGTCGCACGCCTTGATGATGCGCGCCACCGTTCGCGCACTGCCGGGGGCGAGATGTCGCCGGATGTGGCGGGCGAGCGCCCGATACACTGTTGTGGTCGGTGATATAGGGCAAGAAACAGCAGGAGTGCCAGCCAACTCCGGTTGTGGCGGAGTTCGCGTTCTGTTAAAGCGCGAGACATACGATACGAGGCTGACTGACACCTCCAGATCGCAGATCGGCCGGAAGCACGCGGGGTAATCGACGCCCAACGCGCGGGACGCGCCGATCAGCCATTCGACGGTCCCGTCGCGCGGCGGCAGCATGCCCTGTCAAGTACCGCTGGTCGGATCAGTCGGGACATTGCATCCAGCCACTGCGCGACCGGATCGAGTGCGCGAGTCTGCTCTGCCGGCATCGTCGGTCGGCGGCAGGTTTCACGCGTGAAAAAATGCAGCCGGTCACATCGGCAACCGCCGCGCGAGCCGTCCGCGCTCCATGAATGGTAGCTCCCGGAAAAGGGCGCACCACAGTGGCACCGATGGACGAGCGGCAAGCCATGGATCGGGCAGACGTCAAGCAGTTCGATCGAAAATAGCGCGGTGTGATAGCCCGCCGCAAGACATGCGAAACACAAGCGAGGCCGGGGCATGACGAGGGCCCGGTTGAGGGCTTCTGGAAGCCCTGTAAAAGTTGACCACCGGAATACATCCGGCAATTCGCCGAGGCATCGCGCCAACGCGACGGTGTCGGAACGATCGGAAGGTGCCGGGTGGTCGGTGTTCGAACCGGTTGTCGGCATTTGCCATGGAAGATCGTCGGGACGAAGCGCATTCAGCGCGCAGGCGCGCATGACGGTATGCCATCTCGATGCATACGGCAGCACGCTTCCACGGTGCCAGGTCAGACGGGAGTCAGGCATGTCTGGCTCCCCGTCGAGTGTTTCCCCGCAGCGCTGCGCTCGCCGATACCAGCGCCATCAGCGTACCGTGTCCGCTTGCGTCGACAGCTTTCCTCCATGCGTCGGGCGAGGTCGCTACATCAATATCGATGCCGCGCGCGACTCGCAGCAACACGTGACGGCAGGCCTGCGCGACAGTCTTCATCGGGAAGTCTGCTGGTCCCGCGTAATGCGCCGGGAGCGAGTCCTCCATTGCCCTCATCAAAGTGTCGGCGTGATCCGCGATCCGGAAGCCGTCCGCCCACTGCAGAGGCGCGAGACCCTCTGTGAACGAACTGCCCGAACCAACCGGCCATTCGCTCCCTTCATCGTAGCCGCGGATCACGTAGGCAAGTTCGCTGACGCTACGCACACCATGAAACGGTGCCGAGGCAAGCATGAAGCGGGCGGCGACGTGGGCGCCGCCTGCCAGCGCCATGCCGATCGGCTCGTCGAAAAACTGTAGCGACGCGATCGAGAAAACCGACAGGCGGATTCGCTGCTTCTCGAGGAGGCTATGAAGTTCTACCAGCCAGATCCACTCGCGCTGACTCATCCCTTGCGCCTCGTCGATCACTAGTACGAGAAACCGGCCGCCGCCCTGCGCGGCAAGTTCAATCCACCGCTCGACCAGCATGGTCTGACGCTCCAGCGGGCTTCGGCGCGACTGCGCCAGGCGATGACCGCTTGCGTCAAGAAGGCAGGCATAAAAGCGGCCTACGGCTGCGGCGCTCCCGGAATCCGTATGGCTCCAGATCACCAGCGGCACATGGCCGCCGTGGCGCTCGGATAGCCGGCGCTGCAGCCAGTGGTCGACTGCGCTCGATTTGCCGAAACGGGATGGCCCGAAGATCGTCGCACCGTCTATCTGATCGTCCAGCCAGCTGCTGATGCGTTCGACCAT